>NZ_FOFB01000013.1 GCF_900110645.1 Neolewinella agarilytica | reverse complement strand
TAAAGCTTTGATGCCCGTACAACGGAAGCTCTTACTATTGGCGTATGCGCTGTTCAAAACGGATACTCTCTACGATCCGAATTACAACAACAACAACAACAACAACACGAAAACAGAGCAGGCAGCCCTGATGGACTGCCTGCAGTAGCTCGACGGCGCAAGCCGGCGGCTTTATTCATTAAAGATAAAACTTTCCGCTCAAAAGCTTGGATCTTTACATAGCACCTCAAAGGAACTCAGCAATTTCGCCTCCGGCTCCATGGCTGAGCACACTTCGAGGTCCTAGACTGCCAATTTAGGACCTCGAAGTGTGCATTTTCCGTAGCGGAGCGAAGGATAAAATGTTCCTTTCCCTTCGGGGCTGCTTCGCGGTGAGGGTCCGGCTTCGAGTATGCGTTAGCCCTGGGGGCCGGGGGAGAGGTTTTCCGAGGCTGCTACGCAGCTGAGGTTTTTTCGCGCGGAGATCGCAGAGGAGAGGAGTAATAGGAGAGTCCTTCAGTAGGATCATCCTGTTTTCAATCCTGAAGATTCTACTCTCCGGGCCACATTCTATAATTCTCCCATTCTAATCTCTGCTTGAGTTGGGTCACCGGATTACTACCATTCCCTCCGTTAGCGGGTCTAATGCTTCGATGAGGGTTTCGAACATGGCTTCGCCTTCTTCGAGGTAAACATTGAGGAAGTTATCGGTGCGTTCCTGCAGGCCGTTTTTGGGGAAGAGCTTGTCCTTTAATTCACGGATGGTGTCGAGGGCGTCGGAGAATTTGGTTTTCTCGATGCGGCGGAGCCGCGTCTCGAACTGAGCGATGATTTTGGACTGGCGGGCGTGTTCGGCCAGAGCGGCTTTCTCCAGGGTAGGATCGATGGCGACTGACTTCAGGGCAATGCTGTTGAAGAGGTCCGAGAGTTGGGCCAACTCCGGAGCCAGGGAGAGCTCGTTGGCGGAATGTTTGGCCACGTAGTCGCGGATGATGAGATCGGGCTCACGGAAGAGCTCGCGATAGTCGAGATGGATGCGGTCGAGTTTCTTCTGGCTCTTAGCGTCGATCCAGAGGACGGAGTTGCGCCGGATGAGCATCGGGAAGTTGAGGCCGAAGGCAGCGAACTGTTCCTTCCGCTCGAGCCAGTAGGCAATCTCTCCGCCGCCGCCGATGTAAGCGAGGTTGGGAAAGATGAGCTCCTGAAAGAGCGGTCGCATAACAACGTTGGGGCTGAAGCGCTCCGGATGATCATTGAGCTCCTGACGGAACTCTGCTTCAGAGAACAGTTTATTGGTATCGAGGACGCCGTAAACGCCGTCCTGAAACACAATACGGTCGCGGCGGCCGGGGCTCAGGTAAAAAAGGTTGATATCACGGGCGTGCGCCTGCCCGGAGAAACCGGCAGCGGTGAGTTCTGCCTGTGCTTTTTCGATGAGTGGTTGGCTGAGCTGCTCAAAAATCTCCCGTTCCATTATGGGGCGGAAGGAAGCCTTGAAGGCCGGGCGGCTCATGTCAGCAACAACGAGGCCGTATTTGCCAAAGAGGTCGTGTACGAAGGCGACCGTAGCGGCGCCGTATTCCTCGTGGCTGCTGTAGGCTTTTTGCAGGCGACGGTAGATGTCGTCCGGGCTGAACTCGCTACCAATAATTTCCTGCAGGGCGCTCAGCGCAGGTGCCAGGGAAGCCGTGGAGAGCCGGGCGACGGAGCCGCCAGCTTCCGTATCCCACTCAATCATCTTTCCGTGCAGGCGGGTATGATTGATTTCTTCAAAATCATGGTCTTCGCCGCCCATGATGAAGACGGGCACAATATGTTGATCCGGATACCGCTCGTTGAGCTGCCGAGCCAGGTTAATCGTTGAGCAGATCTTATGAATGAAATACATCGGCCCGGTAAACAGACTGGGCTGGTGAGCGGTGATGACCGTGAAGGCATTGCTCTCCAACAGCCTTTGCACCTGCGTCAGCGCCGTCTCCGTATGTTTTAAGCCTGCGTACTGCTGCTCCAGTTCTTTTACCAGTAGTTGCCGGTTCGTATTGTCCTTCGCTTTGTCTTTCATCACCTGGGCAAAAGAGTCCAGACTGACCTCATATTTAAAGAAAGGCCGCAGGCTTTCCGCTGCGGTAGCGTAGGCTACGTCTCGTTTTGAAAACTGGGGGACTTCCGGGAAAGGAATACGGTCGATTGGCATGGGCGTTGGAATGTGCAGTCAGGCGGAATAACCGCTCGATAAGCGGTTAAGTTTAGCGAGCTCACTTTATCTTCGCCCCGTGCCAGATTCTACTCCCTTACCGTACGCAACTTTTGTCGACCGACTCATTGCCCGCATTATTGATGTGGCCATTGTCACGTTGCCGATTACCTTAGTAATGCTCTACGCCATTGCCGTCTTACGATCAATGCCTCTGGCATTGTTGTGTGTCGTTGCCGAAGCCGTTTATAAACCTGCCTTCGAGATCAATAGCGGACAAACCATCGGCAAGCGCCTGCGCAAAATCAAGGTCGTCAACCAAAAAGACCAGGGGGAGATCGACGCCAATCAGGGCCTGATGCGATTCCTGCCCTGGGCCGCAATTGCATTTACGTCGGTATTCATCCTGATCCGCCATTTTCAGTCGCCTGACTTTGCCGACGTTGACTCCATCGAAGCCTATCTTGTTTTCTCCCGTGAGCATGTGCTGGGCGAAAACATCATCATTGCCATCATTAACTACCTGCCCCTTTTCTCCGTTATGTGGATCTTCTCTGACCCCATGCGGCGGGCGCTGCATGACCGGCTGGGCGGTACGGTGGTGGTGAAGGAGGAAGGGTAGCCTTGTGGTCTTGTCGTCTGGTAGGCTGCCGCATTTGGGAGGGTAGTAAAGGGGGGCTGCTTTGCAGTTGAAGGGGGAACCAAATATGTGCACGGAGTTGGCTGCTTCGCAGCTGGGGATTTTGCGCGCGGAAATCACGGAGAAGAGGAGAGGGTAGCAAGGGGGGCTTTAGGCAGAGAGGCTTCAGTCTTGAGCGCGAGCGGGGCCGAAGGCTCTCGAAGCGTGGGTGCGCGGTAGCGAATATCTTGTGTAGCTTGATTTTACACATCGGATGAACTTTTGTCCGACTTCGTCAGGCCAAAAGATGCATCCGATGAGAAAATCAAATAAAAAAGGCGTTACAAAAGTGATTCTTTCACTCTTGTAACGCCTATCTCGCCTGTCTCGTGCGGTAGCCTACCAGACTACCGAACTACCTTACTCTCCCGTAGGCAGCGCCTCCACCGTAAAGGTCCGGGTAACCGGATTAAGCGGTGCTTCCACGGCCTTGCCGTCTTTCATCAGGGTGAGTTTAACGGTGTTTTCGCCCATGGGTAAACCTTTGAGGTAAAACGGACGCCATTCGGTAATGTCAAAACTTTCCTTTCCATTCACTTCTGCTTTAACCATATAGCCGTCTTCCCCGAGGGTGACGTTGACGGGGTAGAAGTCGAGCATAATGTTCTCCGTATTGGCTTTACCAACGTAGCTGCCTTTGGGCCGGCTGTAGAAAAGCATCGGCTCTTCGATGTCGGTCGTGCTGGCAAAAGCACCATCCTTTACGGTTGCCATCACCGCGCGGTGTGCGGCGTCGGTTTTGATGGATTCGTGGTAACTACGACTAAGGAAAGTAAGGATGTAGTGGTCGCCATCGGGCAGTGCCTGCTCGAAAGTTGGCTCATACTTGGCGATGTAGGGCTCATTATTGATGATCAGGTGCGCGTGCTGACCTTTACCGGAGTTGGCACACATTAGGGCATCAGCATCAGGAGTTTGCTGGGCAAACTCATAGCCGGTGGTGGTGTACATGAACTTGCCTCCTTTATATTGCCAGTCGGTGATGGCCGCATCGGGAAATTCCTGAGTAGCGGGCATGGGGCTGATGGTGACGGCCTCGCCGGACATCATGTCTCCGGCTTTGTCCATCGTTTCTCCGGCTTTGTCCATGGCATCTTCCGCCACGTTTTCCATCGTCTCGGTGGCTCCGCCACAGGAGACGATGAACAGACCGAGTAAGAGTAAAGTAAAAAAGCTGGTAATTCGCATAGTGAGTTGTGTTGGTTTAACCTAAGCCCCCAATGGAGCGTTCTCTCTATAAACGTTTAAATCAAACTAAGTTCGTGAAAACCAGCCAGGAAATTGTGGAAATGCGGGTAGACGGGATGGATTGCAATAACTGCGCCATGTCGATTCAACGATTCCTGGAACGGAAGGGATTGGAAGAAGTACTCGTTAACTTTCAGACGCGGGAAGTCCGCTATCGCCGTGATGATGAATTGCTTGACGTTGAGGGGGTCCGCTCCGGCATCCGGCGTTTGGGCTTTACGGTAGTGGAAACTCATGATGAGACCGGGCACGAGCACCACGACCACGCTCATGAGCATGAAGACAAAGCCCGTCGTCGGCTGCTGTTCTGCGCTATTCTTACGGCTCCGCTCCTGATCGGGCACCTGTTGATGACCTTTGGCGTTCATTTACCCCTGATGCACAACCGTTGGCTGCAACTGGCGCTGGCCGGGCCGGTATATCTGGTTGGCGGCCTCTATTTCGGCCGCTCTGCCCTGGCCGGCCTCCGGGAACGGATGCTCAATATGGATGTGCTCATTTTCCTCGGCGCTACGGCAGCTTTTGCTTACAGCATGGTGGGCTTCGTGTGGCAGAATCCTGATTATTATTTCTTCGAGACGGCCGCCACCATTATCACCCTCGTACTGGTGGGAAACTGGCTGGAGGCCCGCGCCGTGGAGCGTACCACAACGGCCATCAGCGCACTGACCGACCTGCAGGAGGAAAGCGCTCATGTGATGACAAAGAGTGGAACGATGGTGTCGCTGCCGGTGGAGGAAGTCCGCATCGGGCAGCACCTTCGCGTCAACACCGGAGACAAAATTCCCCTGGACGGAGAACTGATTGATGGCAATATTACCGTCAACGAAGCCATGCTCACCGGGGAGAGCCTGCCCGTAGAGCGCGGAGTGGGGGAGGCTGTGCTGGGCGGAAGCATTATTGCCTCCGGGCAAGCTACTTACCGCGTTACGGCGGGCTATAAAGACGGTACACTTGCCAGAATCATCGAGTTGGTGAAAACGGCTCAGGCCGACAAGCCCAGCCTGCAACGTCTGGCAGATCGGGTGAGTGCCATCTTTGTGCCCGTAGTGATTGGCATTGCCATCCTTACTTTTCTGCTGGGTTGGGGCACGGGCTACGCAACGGCCACTCAGGCTTTGATGAATGCCATCGCCGTGTTGCTGATCTCCTGCCCCTGCGCGATGGGCCTGGCCACGCCAACGGCCGTGATGGTAGGCGTGGGCCGGTTGGCACGACTTGGAGTATTGATACGGGGCGGTAGCACCGTGGAACGTTTCGCGGACATCGAAAGAATGGTGTTCGATAAGACGGGAACGCTCACCACGGGCGACCTGCAGGTAGACCAGTTCATGGTAAGCGAGGGAGAAGACCCAGGGGCCGTGCGCCGGCTCATCTACGATATGGAGCAGTTCTCCAGTCACCCGATTGCCGGGAGCGTACGTGCTTACCTTTTGAAAGAGGACATGAACGAAGCCGGCGGGCAGCTGACCGTGACGGAAACACCCGGTTTAGGACTGCGGGCCACCAATGAAGCCGGTGACCAATACTACCTGGGGGCCGCGCGAAAACTCCCGCCAGGGGTAGAGGTGCCGAAAGAGGCAGCCGTGGTACTGCTAAAGAACGACCATTTGCTGGCCTGGCTCAGCCTTGCCGATGAAGTGCGAGTGGGGGCGCGGACGCTGGTGCAAAGTTTGGCTAAAGAGAGCATTGAAACCATTCTCCTCACCGGAGACCAACAACGCAAAGCCGATGCTGTCGCCAAAGAGCTTGGTATTGACACCGTCTTCGCCGAACAGCTCCCCGATGAAAAGTTGCAAAAGATAGCTGCCCTCAGCGCTGAGAAACCCACCGCCATGGTCGGTGATGGCATCAACGATGCTGCTGCGCTTTCCCGCGCAGATCTGGGCATCTCTCTCGGCGGCGCCTCCGCCGCCGCCCTGGACGCCGCTCAGGTCGTATTACTCCGTGATGACCTCAGTCTCCTCACCGAAGGACGCAAAGTAGCGGCCTTAACCCTGCGTACCATCAAAGAGAGTCTCTTCTGGGCTTTTAGCTACAACATTGTCGCCATACCCCTCGCAGCCCTCGGTTTTTTGAACCCGATGTGGGCCGCACTCTTTATGGCTTTCTCCGATGTGGTGGTGATCGGGAATGCCATACGGCTGAAGGGGCGGAAAGCGTAGGGGATTCTGTAAGTGATGTTGTCGTTTGGTGGCTGAGCCCGATGCCGGAATTATTTGCTATGATCGTTACCCAGAAGGAGGAAACCAAAAAATACACAAGATTCGAAGTTTTGTATAAGTGGTAAAGGCCCCTTCAATCCTACCTTTGTATTGTCCTCTTCTTCATGAAGGCTCAAAGGAAGAAAGGATGCATTCACAAGAAATGGCAAGAAAGGCTCAGAGTAGAGCTTCCATGGTTAAGCTGTGGTAAGTGTCCGAAGCAGTGACTGGTTGTCAATGTGTTTTTTGAACCAAAACTCTTTAAAAGATCCGGATATGGACATATTACAAGCCGCCCTTGACTGGGCAAAAGCAGAACTTTTTTCAACACCGTTTTTCATTCTTTTCGGCGTGATATTCATGGCGACAAGTCTGGGCTTCTGGCAGTTGGGTAAGACGGAGTTGGCAAGGGCTTACATCATTCCCACCCTGGTGGCCGGGGCTTTGCTGTTAATCATCGGGCTCGGGTTGTTCTTTGCCAATAAATCCCGGGTCACGCAATTCGAAAAGGCTTACAACAGCGATGCATCTGCCTTTGTCGCGTCAGAACTGGAACGGACGGAAGGAACCCTGAAGGAATATGCAAACGTAGTTTTTACAGCTATTCCGGTCATCATTGCCGCCTGTGCACTGGGCCTTATATTTTTAAGTACACCCGTCTGGAGGGCGAGCCTGATCACAACTATTGCGATGCTGGTGGTTATCTTGTTGATTGATGGCAACGCGCATGCGAGAATGGATGGCTACCAAAAGCAGTTATTGTCAGTAGAAGAAGAACTATAAAAATAAGATGCAGCATTTTAAAACTCTATCGGCTTACCTAGAGTATTTGGAGCTACCTGCCCCGGAACACCCAATGTTAAGTGTCTTTTCCGCTACGGGTGACGGTTTTTTACCATGCCCTAAAGAGAGCTCCCCACCCATTACTAACGACTGCTATTCTATAAGCCTGAAGAAAGTGGTGAAGGGTAACCTGAATTACGGGAGAACAAAATATGATTTTACCAATGGTGCTTTGATCTTCATCGCTCCGAGGCAAGTACTGCAATGGGACGAGAGCGTAGTGTACGAACAGAAAGGTTTCTCTCTTAACTTTCATGAGGATTTCCTCAAAGGAACAGAATTAGCCCATCAGATAAATAAGTTCGGTTTCTTTTCCTATTCCGCCAATGAAGCCCTGCACCTGTCCCCCAAAGAGGAAAAACAGATCGAGGCGATCGTGGAAAGTATTAATATTGAGTATCAAAACAATCAGGACGAATTCAGCAAAGACATCATTGTTTCTCAGTTGAGTACTTTGTTAAAGTATGCCAACCGGTTTTATGAGCGACAGTTCATTAATCGGAAGGAGCTTTCTAACAACTTATTGGAGCAGTTCAACCGGCAACTGGATAAATACTTTAGTTCTGGGCTATTGCAAAAACAAGGAATTCCCAGCATAGAGCAAATTACGGCTGAACTGCCCGTTTCGCAGCGCTACCTTAGCGATACGCTTAAAAAGGAAACAGGAAAAACATCGACTGAGCATCTTCAACTTTACCTTATCGATGAAGCGAAGAACATTCTCCTGGATCCTCATAAGTCTATCTCCGAAGTAGCCTACGAGTTAGGCTTTGAATACCCGTCTTATTTTTCAAGACTTTTTAAAAAGAAGGAAGGACTTAGCCCAACAGAATACAGAGAACGGTACAAGATGAATTAGACCAGAACCCGTGAAGTAACAGGTATAAACAAGAAAGGTGAAAAGAGAAATTCCGTCCATACAAACAGAGCGACTTCTGCTAAGGGAAGTAGTCGGGGCAGATATTCAAAACATCTATGCTGGTCTTTCCAATCCGCTGGTTACAGAGTTCTACGGGGTCAGTTATGATAGCCTGGAGGCAACGAAAGAGCAAATGGCCTGGTACGAAAATGCACAACAGGTTTGGTGGGCCATCTGCTCCGCTGATGGAGAAACGTTTCTTGGCGCTGGGGGACTCAACGACCTCTCTTTAACGAATAAAAAGGCAGAGATTGGACTTTGGCTCCTTCCTGATTTCTGGGGGCAAGGAATAATGACGACGGTAATGCCTTTGATTTGTAGTTATGGATTTGATGAATTAGGGCTGCACCGGATTGAAGGCTTTGTAGATTCAGCTAATCAAAATTGTAGAAAGGCGATGGCAAAACTTGATTTCGAGCATGAAGGAACAATGAAGGACTGCGAGATTAAAAATGGCAGATACATTAGTGTTGACATATATGCTAAGCTTAGCAATGCAACAGATGTACGGATGGCAACCGCGTTGGTCTGACGACTAAGGTGTCAGCTTAGCCATTCAACGGACAGTTCTGAATGAAGCCGTAGTGCCTTCATCGCCCGCTGGCCTCCACCAACTCTTATCAGCTTTATAGCGTAGAGAAGACAAAACGGGGTGATAAAGTACTCTCTTGCCGGTAACTATGATGGAATAGGGATATTATTGTCTGCCCGTCTTAGGTACAGTGGCAACCGATCAATTTATATCGAAATCGATGAGTGTGTGGTGTTGAAGCTTCGCCTGATGGGATATTCAATTGATAACAGCCATCTTACCTTCCACCCTAAAGCACTAAAAATGGTTCGAGTAATTGCTGTCTTTTTAATCCTGGCTATGGCCGGCGGCCTGAGCGCCCAGCCTGACCGAAATCAAAAGTTTGCCGCTGCGGGCTACGTTGGTGCCAATTTTAGCCAGATTCATGGGGACAACTTCTTCGGCTACAACAACACCGGGCTACGTTTTGGAATTGAGACTCAGTACCTGCTGCAGCCTAAGTACTTTATAAGCGTTGGAATCGGTTTTTCTCAGGAGGGCGCGCGTCCGAACCTGCAGGAAGTAGACAAGGAAGGAGGCAATGCTACCGTTCTGAAATTAGCTATGGTCGAGATCCCCTTATTATTCAACTATCGCCTGGGGGATGAAAGAGCAACGAAAAGGAAAGATAACCATGCCTTATATCGAAGTACAACCTTACAGGCAGGGATGAAGCTGACCCGGCTAATCAGTTCCCGGACCCTAAACCGGGGCTTTTTTGATCAGCTGATTCAAAGCCCCGCTTACACGGAGGCAGAGATTGAATTTCAGGACTTTGATTTTGCCGCAGTAGCTGGTGTTACTATTCAACTCGGACTGAAAACAGCCATTTTTCTACAGCACAGCTTGTCATTAAAGGGGCTATACGCAAAGAGTGATCTGGAGCGGATTAAAGGCAGCCCCTACATGGTCTCTCAACTTCGTCCTTATTCTCTGACCGTTGGTGGGAAAATCATTTTGTACTGATGTGACGGCAGACACTAATGTGCATCACCCCCTTATTTTTTGAAGATTCCGTAAATTCGTACAGCTCACTTAGCCTGTTTCTCCTTCAAGGCCCCAAAAAATGGCTGATCAAATTACTCTTCGGGAAGGTCTGGATATTTTTCAACAGAAAAACAAGAAGTTTTTCTCCACCAGGCCCATGTCCGGGAAAGCAAGAACTTTCTTGTCATCCCACGATATCGCACACGTTGTGTTTGGCTGTGATACTACGCTTTACGGTGAAGGAGTCGTGAAAGTCTGGACGACCTTCGGAACCACCCTGAGCTTCTGGAAGGTAATTCGTGGCTACAATGAGGTCAACGCCTTTCAGCTATTCAGAGCCTACAGCTTTAGGCACATTGCGGGAAATATCCTCCGGTTTCTGTGGGCTATCCCGACGGTCATCATCAGGTCTGGGCAGATGAAGAAGCCCTGGGCCTGGTCTGATTATCAGCCTTACCTGGACAAGCCAATTGCTGAAATCAGGGAGGAGTTTAACATCAGGGTGGTGGAGTAATTGTTGATGCTATGTGACTATTTATCAGGTGTCTTACCGGTAAATTGTAACACAATTGGGATTTTCGTGTTATGAACATCCGGCGGCCATAGCCAGTATTAGATGTGGCACAAATACCTGAGAAATGAATTACATAATTATCGCTTTAAAGGTCATTGTTGGCCTCAGTATCCTAAATGTCTGGCTTGTTCAGAATAAGAAAAATACCCGCTGGCGTGGCGGAGATGCCACCACCCTCACCGAGGAGTTTAAAGCTTATGGCTTACCAGTGTGGATGATGTACGCAGTTGGTACGTTGAAGGTCATCCTTGCTCTACTGCTGATAATAAGCATTTGGTACCCCGCATTCCAGTTCTATGCGGCCCTGGGGCTGGCAGGTCTGTTGGCGGGTTCCGTGCTCATGCACTTTAAAATAAGTGACCCATTGTTCAAGTCCTTTCCCGCAGCGCTTTTTCTGACGATGTGCCTCATCATCGCTTTTGGTAATGATTTGATCTGAATCATACCTGATGGCTAATCAGCCCGAAGTAGTAAAGGCATAGATACAAATTGATGGCGGCATAGATGAAAGCAGGAGAGGATTGCCAGAAGCTATCCCTGATTTTTAGCCGTACGCCGAAACCAACCATCATCATTAAGGACAATCCCATTGCAGCAGCAGCGGCTAAGGGTGGAAATGCCCAGTAGCCTGCCAGCAGTCCCAGCCCGCCAAGTATCTGCAAATAACCCGTCAGGGCCCGTTGTTGGTCATAGCCGTACCGGATAAATTCACGCTCCATGTAAGGAGTGGTCAGGCAGGCTGTGCCGAAGAACAAAAAAGAGATGCCGGAAAAAAAGGTAACCAGAGTTGGGAGGTCCATTGGTATTGATGTGTTTAGCTGAAGTTAGCAAGCTGCAGTATGGCTTGTTCCTGCCGGCACGGAAATGTCAGAACCATTTTGGTAAGGAAAGGTTTAACCCCGGACCCCCCGTTAAATCCCGTAGAAAATGTTTGAATTACACGATGCTGGAATAAGCAAGCGCCGGCGAATTACTGGTTATGTCCTCTCTTTGCTTCCCTCTCTGGCAGTATTGGGCTCAGGGTTCATCAAGTTTTTTCCGAACGCGGAGATCCACCTGTTGCTTGAGCAATTGGGAATGGCAGACCATGCTGTTCTCATTGGTCTGATTGAAATTGGATGTGTTCTCCTTTACTGGTCTCCTACAACCAGCAATGTCGGGTTCTTTCTGTTTTGCTCCTACATTGGTGGGATCATTGTCGGGGAACTCGTCATTGGTGATTTCCCCCTGCCAGGTCTCGCAATTGGCGTAATGGTTTATGTCGGTACTATACTCCGAAAACCGTCGCTTTTGGCGTGATAGTTTTACGGTCACATTGCTTTCAATAACCATCCTCCGGACCTGCGCACCGGCGCAAAAAGAGCATGTGAATTCCGTTTACTCAGCAGTGGCCTGACGGTTTCTGTGCGCCGGAGCGCAGGTGCAAGGGAAGGGACAATAAAGCAGGGTGCTCACGAGACATCAGCCGAAGCTCGAGAACTTTTATTTGTTTTGTTTTGAAGAACATGAAACAATAACTATGTTTGATGTGTGCAAAATCCCTCTACCTACCGGGCTGGCCGTGGTGCTCAGATCAATACCGTTAATCCGTACCACAACCTTCGCTACGATGAATTGCCCGACCCGGAAGACGAACTCCGGACGGAATTCATCCCGACTCACCCAAAGACGATTCTCAACAAAATCACCAGCCCGGACCTGGGCAATGGCTATGGTCTTAATCCTTATCAGGGCTGCGAACATGGTTGTGTCTATTGTTTTGCCCGCACCACTCACACCTACTGGGGCTACAGCGCAGGTATTGACTTCGAGCAAAAGATTCTCTACAAAGACGAAGCTCCCCGACTGCTGCGCGAGGCGCTGCTTAAAAAGTCTTACCAACCCATGCCGATCATGCTGTCCGGCAATACGGACTGCTATCAACCCGCCGAGCGGAAGATGAAACTCACCCGCCAGTGCCTGGAGGTCTTACAGGATCTCCGCCACCCGGTGGGGCTGATCACGAAGAACAGTCTCATCGTTCGGGATATTGACATCCTGGAGGAAATGGCCCAGGACGATCTCGTTCATGCCTGCCTGAGCATCACGACGCTCGACGAAGACGTTAGGCGAGTGCTGGAGCCCCGCACGGCGAGTATTGCCCAGCGCTTCCGCGCAGTGGAAGAACTGGCGCTGGCCGGTATTCCGGTTACGGTCAATATTGCCCCCATTATTCCCGGGTTGACCGAACACGAAATTCTGGGCATTGCCGAACGCGCCCGCAACGCCGGTGCCCGACGCATCGGTTATTCCATCGTCCGGCTCAACGATCAAATCGGAGAGATTTTTACCAACTGGGTCCACCAGGCCTTGCCCGATCGGGCGGAGCGCATCCTCAATCGCATTAAAGATTGTCGGGGAGGGACCCTTGAGGAAAAACGCTTTGGCCATCGTCATCGGGGAGAAGGGCAGATCGCCGAGATGATTTGGCAGCAGTATAAGTTGGCCGAACGAATGTATTTCCCCAACGGAAAGGCAGAATGGCCAGCTTATGACTTTTCAGCTTTTGAGCTGTGCCGGAAGCCGCAGCTACGCCTGTTTTAATAAGATTTGATGGGCTGATCATCGAAGACCGCAGAATTTGAATAGTGTTTGCACACCTAAATAGTGCTCATTGACGGAAAAGAACTTACTTTTGTGACAATCCATTGTTTGATCAGTGGATGACTAAGGTGCTAATGCGCCTTCATACTTACTCGATCCTTCAATAGCCTTCAGTCTGCTTTGAAGTGGTTTTACCAGATTATCCCTGAAAATTAGCTGTTATGAATGCCGCAGAGATATTTAGAGGTGCTGGTTTGAGCCAGGAGGAACTGGACCATATCGAGGCTGGTTTTAAAGAGGTTAATTATGAAAAGGGAGACGTCATTCTGGATATTGGAGATGCCGTCAAACACCAGTATTACGTCCAAAGTGGGTGTTTACGAGTCTTCTTCATCGATAAAAAGGGGAGGGAGCACACCCTGCAATTTGCGGTAAAGGATTGGTGGGCAAGCGATTACACGGCCTACTTTACGGGGGGGATTGCCATCATGAGCATCGAGTGCATTCAGGATGCAGTTTTGTATCAAACCTCCAGATCAACGATGGAATCACTTTTTCAGGAGTTTCCACGTCTTGAGAGTTTTTTTCGCAAAAAGCTGGAGCGAGCCTTCGCCACGTTTCAAAAGAGAATCCTTTCGAACCTGGCCAACTCGGCGCAGGAACGCTACCTCGCCTTTCTGGAGGATTACCCGCAAGTGGAAAGACACGTGAAAAACTATCACATAGCCTCCTACCTCGGTGTAACTACTGAGACCCTGAGTCGAATTAGAAATGAGATCGCGAAAACGGCAGAGAAGGAGTAGTTCGCCGGTGATATAGGATGCTTTCCTACTTCAGTTGTCACACAAAATCAAGTAATTAGTACAGCTATGGTTGCCAGGAAAATATTCAAAGACTTGGATTTAAGTAAGGCCGATTTAGATCTGATCGATTCAAGATTAGAGAAGGTTTCTTACCGGAAAGGAGACATCATCCTAAAGGTGGGGGAGGAGGTGCCCTATCAGTATTACGTTGAAGACGGTTGCTTACGCACCTTCTTCCAAGATAAAAAAGGCAAAGGGCACACCCTGCAGTTTGCGGTAAATGACTGGTGGATCAGCGACTATACGGCTTTCATTAATTCAAGGAAAGCTATCATGAATATCGAATGTATTCAGGATGCTACCGTTTACCGTATGACCTATCAGCAACTGGAGTCGATCTATCGTGATGTGCCCCAGGTAGAGTCTTTTTTCCGGAGAAAGCTGGAAAGGGCCTTCGCGAGTTTCCAGAACAGAATCCTTTCTACCATGGCGGATTCTGCCCAGGAGCGATACCTTTTGTTCCTGAAGGCTTACCCCGAAGTGGACCGCAGCGTAAAAAACTATCATATTGCCTCCTATCTGGGCATTGCAACCGAAACCCTGAGCAGGATAAGAAAGAGGTTAGCGAAAGAGTAAGGGAGGACCTGGCAGGAATTTCCCGGATCCACTTTTTTTTGCCATCTTATCATAGATCAATTTTTACTTCAGGTCTCAGCCATAATTTTGCCGGTATAACAGAACAAGAGGGGCCCTCCCTTACGTATACCTAATAAAATAATGATGAAAAATTTCCAGTTTAAGAATCCGACCAAAATAATTTTTGGCAAAGATCAGATTAGCAAATTAGCTGATGAAGTCCCAGAAAACGCAAAAGTTCTAATGCTTTACGGCGGCGGGAG
The DNA here is from genome assembly GCF_900110645.1 of Neolewinella agarilytica. Lineage (GTDB taxonomy): Bacteria > Bacteroidota > Bacteroidia > Chitinophagales > Saprospiraceae > Neolewinella > Neolewinella agarilytica. The sequence continues at coordinate 163,084 of NZ_FOFB01000013.1, read as the reverse complement.
TATTAAGAAAAACGGCATTTATGATCAGGTCGTGGCTGCCCTGGATGGGATTGACTATGAAGAGTTTGGTGGCATTACTGCTAACCCGGAGTATGAGACCTTGCTGGAAGCGCTGGCCATCGTCAAAGCTAAAAACATCGACTTTCTACTGGCCGTTGGTGGAGGCTCCGTGATTGACGGTGCCAAGTTTATTTCCTCCGCAGCATTATATGAAGGAGATGAACCCTGGGATATTCTCAGTAAGCGCATCCGGACGAGTAAGGGCATCCCGCTCGGTACGGTATTAACACTGCCGGCAACCGGCACGGAAATGAATTCCGGAGCCGTCATCACCAGAGCCGAAACCCAGGAGAAACTTTCGATGGGCGGAGAAGGCCTGTTCCCGGTTTTTTCCATCCTCGACCCTTCAGTGGTAGCTTCCGTTCCACAGCGCCAAATTGCTAACGGGCTGGCGGACGCCTTCACCCACGTGTTGGAGCAGTACATGACCTATCCGGTCGGGGCCCTGCTACAGGATCGCTTTTCGGAGAGCATCTTACAGACGCTGATCGAAGTTGCACCGGTTATTCTGGATAATCCGGCAGACTACGAAGCCGCCGCCAGTTTCATGTGGAGCTGTACAATGGCGCTCAACGGACTGATCCAGAAAGGAGTGCCGACGGACTGGGCCATACACATGATGGGCCACGAGCTAACGGCGCTCTATGGCATCGATCACGCCAGAACACTGGCCATTCTGACGGCCTCTCATTACACCCATAACCTGGAGGCGAAGAAGGAAAAATTAGCCCAGTATGCAACGCGCGTATGGGGCATTACCGAAGGTACTACCGAAGAGAAAGCCAAAGCCGGAATTGAAAAAACGACGGAGTTTTTCCAATCTCTGGGCATTAAAACAAAGTTATCGGACTATACCTCCGAAAGCGAAGGCACGGCAGCTAAAGTTGCTGACCGCCTCGCCGCCAGAGGGATGACTAAACTAGGAGAAAAAGGCATCGTTAGCCCTGCGGATGTGGAGCAGATTGTCGAAATGTCCTACTAAATCCACCTAACTGATTTCTGTATCAGCGGACTAAGCACTCGTCCCCTGCTACCGCTACCTAAGCCCCGGGTACTATGCCCGAGGCCAGACCCCTGAAGGGTAAAACCAAAATAATCAGTAGCTGCGCCTGGCGGAGCTGCTTCCTTTACGAACAACCAAAATTATTTAAAAATGAAAAAGATCTTATTTGTACTGACCAGCCACGACCAATTGGGAGACACCGGAGAAAAGACCGGCTTCTGGGTGGAGGAATTCGCCGCGCCTTACTACTTTTTGAAAGATAAGGGTATGGATATCACCCTGGCGTCCCCTAAAGGTGGTCAGCCGCCCATTGACCCTAAAAGCGAAAGCCCGGATTCACAGACGCCGGCAACGGTTCGCTTTTATGCGGATAAAGAGACTCAGGAAGTACTGGCTAATACCGTGAAGTTGTCTTCAGTTTCAGCCGAGGACTATGACGCCGTATTCTTCCCCGGCGGCCACGGCCCGCTGTGGGACCTGGCGGAGGATAAAAACTCGATTGCCCTCATTGAGGACTTCTATGGTAGTGGTAAGCCGGTAAGCGCCGTTTGTCATGCGCCAGCCGTTTTCCGGCACACGAAAGGAGCGGATGGCCAACCCCTGGTGAAGGGTAAAAAGGTGACCGGGTTTACCAACTCCGAAGAGGAAGCCGTGCAGTTAACGGACGTCGTTCCCTTCCTCGTCGAGGATATGCTCAAGCAGAATGGCGGCCAGTATTCCAAAGGAGATGACTGGGCAGCTTATGCCGTGGAAGATGGCCTGCTTATCACCGGACAGAACCCTGCCTCCTCCGAAAAGGTGGCGGAGCTGCTACTGGAGCAGTTAGGCTAAACCTGCCATTAGCAGACTAAGTTTCCGTTTTCAGGCCACCGTAGTGATTTCTGCGGTGGCCTGTTTTGATTCCGGGGCACCAGCGCCCATTGGCGAGCTCAGGCGGGGCCGCGGGTGCAATGATGGTTGAGAAAATAGCGGTGTTTTCAAGCCCCATCCTCTGCTCCAAAAACTTCCCCCTGGACCTGCGTCCGCGCCCTAACAATTTACCTGATACAAACGTTCCTCCCAGGAAGCCCAACCAATATGAATCACCTGCAACAAGAACTCCTTCTCCCCGGTGGGAGCCGCCTCTCGAACCGCCTCGCCAAATCGGCGATGAGCGAAAACCTGTCCGACCGCCAGCACGCTCCCTCAAAGACGCTCATTAATGCTTACCGCAAATGGGCTGAAGGTGGAGCCGGCTTACTCATCACCGGAAACGTGATGGTAGACAGCAAAGCCATTGGCGAACCCAGGAATGTTGTGGTGGAAGACCGCAGCAACTTCGAGCTACTCCAGGCCTGGGCCAAAACGGTGGAAGGCACCGGTACGCACCTCTGGCCGCAGATCAATCATCCCGGCCGGCAGGCTATGGAGCAGGTGAATGCAGAATTAGTCGGGCCCTCAGCAGTGCCCCTGCGCCTGGGCGGGCGCAAGGACGCCACCGGGAAAATCCCTCGCGCCATGACGGAGGAGGAAATCCTGGCGACCATTGATGCCTTCGGCCGGACGGCAGAAATCCTTAAAGACGCCGGTTTCACCGGCGTGCAAATCCACGGCGCTCACGGATATCTGGTCAGCCAGTTCCTTTCCCCCGATGCCAACGTCCGGGAAGACCGTTGGGGCGGAAGCCTGGACAACCGCGCCCGCTTCGTACTGGAAGTCTACCGTAATATTCGCAGCAGAGTGGGGGAGAGCTACCCCATTGGCATCAAGCTGAACTCCGCCGACTTTCAGCGCGGCGGCTTCACGGAAGAAGAATCCATGCAAGTCATCCGTCTCCTCTCCGCCGAAGGCATTGACCTGATCGAAATTTCCGGGGGTACCTACGAAGCTCCTGCCATGATGGGCGCCCGCCGTGACAGTACCGCAAAACGCGAGGCCTATTTTATGGATTACATCGAAAAGGCCCGCCAAATAACCGATACGCCCCTAATGCTTACCGGAGGCTTCCGCACCGCCGCAGGGATGGAGGAGGCTGCCGCCTCCGGCGCATTGGACGTCGTCGGGCTGGCCCGCCCTTTCACCCTCTACCCAAACTTACCCGAAGAGATTTTCTCCGGAAGCCGGCAGGAATTCCCCGCTCAGCATCAGACGACGGGCGTAAAGGCCGTCGACGGTTTTATGAACATTATCTGGTACGAAGCCCAGATCAAACGCTTGGGGAAAGATAAAGCTCCCCGCCCGGAGCTAAGTGCCTGGGGGGTGTTTCTTTCCTATTTGTGTTTGATATTGGGGAAGAAATTCTTTTAGGATAGAGCCTATTACTTTTTACTCTCTCGTGGGGGGGAGAATATTGGTCTGTATTTTAAGAAGACGTACGGCGCTGTAATGAACACTAATCGTTTGTCTGAAGTGATTAACGCTACGTGGAGCAGGTTGAGAAGTGGTATGAACGCCAGCCAGGTACTTGCTACATCGTCATGTTCGTCAATGCTCTTCACATCAATGTGGCTCCCTATTGATGCGCTTAATCAGGTGTAGGGCTTTATCCAAAATAGTTTCGAATATTAAACGATTTTGTAATAATTAAATATGTTATGTACATTTGCAATGGTAAATCGTGAAATTCGGTTTACTGTAAACTGTAAACTTGCAGGCATGTCAAATGGTCTGCTGATTCTTCACCTTAATTTATTAACATGAATTCTTTTTTTCTATGCTCTTTCTGGGTTTATTTTCCTCAGCTTTAGGGCCAGTAGCAGTCGCAAATAACTCTCCACAACCGGTTTCCTTTGAGATCCTCGACAGGACTATGTCAACAATCAAGGTTTGTACAGGGAAAGGAGAGAGTAAAGAATGCACTAGGACTGAATACGAAGATGGTGCAGACTGCTTTATTCTTATAGATGATGGTGGTACCGTCACTAGTGGTAAGGATTGCTAGTTGTATTGATTTCTCAATCAGGCTACTATAGAGATTTAATGTCCTTCTTAGTGAGATTTTGAGTTAAATACTTCGAAATACGGAAGTAAGTGCGTTATTTGACTTCTGAAATGAACCAGAGTAACGGACTTCACTTCCGTATTGTTTTTAAGTTGTCATAGCTCTATGGTAATGGCTGTGAATTGGTAATTTATTTCTAATTCAAAATGTAAATATTTTGACGGTTGCCTTCTTATAGGTAGCTTGCAATCTATTGTACTAATTTTACACGAGCTGTAACATTGATGAGGCTCAAAAAAGCCATCATAATTTATAGAAAATCACGAATATTTTTTTTGTCTTAAAAATCAAATTGAGTGGTTTTTAACTCAAAATTAAATCCAAAAAAAATATGTTAAGCAAATTTTTTCTAACGTGTATGTTGCTTACTGCAGGAGTTGCGCATAGTGTACTATATGCTCAGGATGTCAAGATTGTATACGAAATGAAACAAGGTGTATTAGGGGATCTTCCGTATGAAGAACTAAATCCTATTCCTGACTTCTCTATTCTGGCAAAAAGGTACAGCCTGGTTTTATCTGGTGATAAGTCAAGGTTTTCATATGACAGTCTGATGCTCAAATACGTAAGCAAAACAGGGACTTATAAAGGCAGATATACATCGGAAGTTTCCTACAAAAACTTTAGTGACGGAACTTTTTTATACAGGACTGGGCAGATGATTGATGGGTACGGAATATCTGGTAAGTTAAATATTATCGGTCAGGAAAAAACATGCCGTTTTACGCTCGAACCTGAATACAGGGTTGTTGCAGGATTCAAATGTCAAAAATCGGTTAGTTGTAAGGGTAGTGAAGCGTGGGTGACCACCGAAATTCCTTATATAGATGGCCCTTTCGATGAAGGGGCTCCTGCTCCAGGCATGGTATTGTTATACAGAAATCAGGATTATGAAATAAAGGCAATAGATGTATCCACGGGTGATTTTGGCTTTGAGGTGCCTTCACTTGAACATTCTGACCCAGACGATAGGGCAAGCGTATTTCGCACAATTGAAGAGCGTAAAGATATGGGGCCTGATGAGGCAATAATTGTCGATAAGAATGCCCCTTCCGGTGTTTGGCTTGTATTTCCCAAGTAGAGGTGATGAATTGGTTGGTCGTCTGTGTTTTCCTTGTTTTGAGCCTCACTATTCCTTGTTTTGCTCAGACTTGCATGGTGGAGGGCATGGCTCATTTAGGAGGTAGCAGGGATGGCAGAGTAACGGTTCAGGCTTTGGACAGTACTAAAGTACGATTGTTAGGCTTCAAGGTCTCTGATGAAAGGGGGCAGTATCGATTTGATCAGGTTCCGGCGGGGAAGTTTGCCATTCGCTTATCACAGCTAGGTTACCAGGATACGGTGTATGAGCTCAACTGCGCTGAAGGAGGTGCCTTGACGCTTGGCCCGGATACCCTTGTGCCCTTATCGGTTGATTTAGATGAAATTTCAGTAATTGACCGGGCGGTCATTTTACAGCGTAGGGGAGATACAACGCAAATTGATTACGAGCGTCTTGAAAGGGGCCATGAACAGTCCGTTACGGATATACTGGAGTCTGTACCGGGATTAGAGCTTCAGGCGAATCGCTACAAATTTGAGGGAAAGTCCATTGATTTGGTGTTGATCGATAACCTCAACCTTTCCGGGGAAGACCAGAAAAAACTGACAGATGGTATTTTCTATGATTACATAGATGGTATACAGATAGTAGAGAACTATACTCCATTAGGACGGATAAACCCGGATAGCAGTAATACCCAAAGAGTATTAAGTATCAGCTTGCGAAAGGAAAGCCAAAACACGGGACAATTGAGCCTTCGGGCGATTGGGGGCTACAACCGCGTTTATCATTTGGGGGGTAGCTATCTGAATGTGGGCCCTGGTCGAGGTTGGCGTGTTGAGGTAGCTGGCTTACAAAATGATCAGGAAATACGGAAGGGTGATGACGGGGGGCTGGAAGACTTAGTAAGAGAGGGATTGTTTAGTCGGCAGTATGTCTGGCTCAGGCCCTTTGAATCCAACTTTAGCCGTAACCTACCTATACCTGAAGGGCAATCTACCAGGCAGCAGCAGTTCCAACTATATTATGAAGCCAAACCTGCGAGTGGGGATCGGCGACTGAATGCACATATCAAATTCGAGCACACAGATGGCGTAACGGAGCAAGAGGGAGTCCGAAATTATTTTCAACAAGGCACCCAACTGAACGTACGGGGAGTGGGCATGCCCGGTAAAGTAGCCATCAATGCTAAAATGGACTTTGCTGCTACTTTAGGCAAGTACGGTGAACTAGAAGTGCGCCTTCCTCTAAACACAGACCGTCAGCGATTGAGTCAGACAGAAAGCTTGTTATTAACCGGTAGCCAGTTCAATAACCGTCAACAAGAATCGAACAACCACATCAATCTGCGCCCTTTCTATCAGCTTAAGTGGAATTATTCTTCTGGCTGGTGGTTGTCCGTGTTTGGACGAGGGAGTGTGGATCGGTTCGACAAGGCGCAAACAATACAGAGTAACGATTCTATCGCGCTACCTAGTGAGTTTCTGGCTGGCCAGTCTCAGTTTTTATCCCTGCAGCAGTCCGAATACCAAGGTGCCAGCATGGAAAATCACCTGCGGCTGAGTCGAAAATTTGGTGAATTATTAGTGGAGGCCGATGCCGCTTCTCTGGTTTATCAGGACGATTTAGAGGTGGTAACGGCTGCTGCGGACCAACGACCATTTTCGGGACAGAGCAGGTGGTCTCTCGCTGCTAATTCTTTATGGCTACGTGCGCGGATGGACCATCAGAAAATTCGATACAGTCTGAGAGCTAATGTCCAGACCTATCAAACGGCTACAGCACAGCAAAAGGCCAGCGGTTTTCGTATTGACCCGGGCTTTTTTTTTCTCTATAAGTTGAGCAGAAGTCTCCACGTTTCAACCAGCTATCAGGTAGGAATTCAACTACCCAATTTGGAGCAAACCAATACCCTGGCACTACAGCAAAGTCAGGTAGAGCTTTCGTCTGGAGGTATTACATCTATTCGTCCGACATTAAAAAAGACCCTTGCTCTCTCCTTTTTTAAACCAATAACGGCTTCTTTAGGAGGAGGGGCACTATTTAATCTCAAATTTGCGTACAGTCCCGCTTATCAGGCTCCCCGGCCTGTTACCCGGCAATTTGATCGCTTCCAGGTAACTACTTTCTCCTACGCAGAAATAAATAATGAGTGTGTCGGTGACTTGTTTTTTTACAAAAACAACCGAGCGTCTTCTTTTCAACTTAAGCTATTTATAAACAGCTCTTCTTTTCAACTAGACGATACAGCCCTATCTGACAGGTTTATCTCACTCAGTGGCGGGGTGACTTTTAAAGATATCGGTAGCTTTCTTATGGACATAAGGACGGAGGCCTTTTATCAAAACAGAAAAGTTGTTGATGGCTTTTCAAATGAGAGTATTACGATTGTACCTCAGATTGGTGTCAGGTACGTACGTCCCGGAAGTGTATTAGCGATTTACAATAATTTGAGGTACAACGATTATGGAACTGAAACGAATACTTATTTCCAGTTCGATGTAAAGTATACACGTAAAAAGGTTTTCAGAAACGTAGAGCTTGTTCTCCAGGCAGTAGACCTGTTTAACCTGAATGCTGATACTCGGGCTTATTCAACGATCAGTCAAAATTATTTCGAAACCCGTACGGTACGTGTTCTCCCCGGTAGATTACTGCTTGGCTTAAAGTGGTACGTACACCGGTAGTTTGGTCCTTAGTAATGGAATATTTAATTAATAGAACAAGACTTAAGTCCCCGGAAAATTGTAAATTCAAATTCACTCCTGAAGCCTTCCGACAAACAATTAGTGCAAATCAATGATCAACAGCTGCGCAGCAATCATCTTCGCACATCCGGCCAGTCAGGAGTGGGATTAGAAGCTAAGCCCTGCGCAAAAGCCTCCTTAGACCTGTGTGATAACCTTAGCGCAACTTGGTGGTTATAAAATAAAAGTTGCACCGCGACCGCTCTGCCGAAAAACCCATCATATAGCGCTCCTCTTTTTCCTCTGCTCCTTCTCGCTATTATGCGCGCACTAAATTTTGTCGTGCAGCCACCTCCTCCTCAATCGGAGGGAAGTCACACAATGATCATCACTCAAAATCATTACTTTGTGCGGTAGGAGAGCACCTTCGCTCGGGTCTCTCGCCTCAATCAATGTACCTAAAAAAACACAATGAAAAACCAATTCCTGTTATTTACCCTCCTGATCACCGCCTGCTTCAGCCAGGTAACCGCCCAGGAGGCCGTCAACGAAGACCTCAATACCATCATCCGTAAGCATGGCCTTGACCAGAGCAAGGCCCTGGAAATTGCTGGCTGGATGACCGACGTCTACGGGCCGCGCCTCACCGGTTCACCCATGCTGGACAAAGCCACCAGCTGGGCCGAAAAAGAGCTCAAAGACTGGGGCATGAAGAATGTTCACCTCGAAAGCTGGGGCCCCTTCGGCCGCGGCTGGGAGATGTCTAACTTCGAGATGCACGCCAATGCACCAGGCTACTGGCCGGTCATTGCTTACCCTAAAGCCTGGTCTCCTTCCGTAAAGGGAACCGGCGAGGTTGTTTACATGGATGCCTCTACTGAGGAAGACCTCGCTAAATTCAAAGGTAAACTCAAGGGTAAGTTTATCCTGCTGGACACCATTCGCGAAGTGAAAGAAATCTGGGAACCCAACGCTAAGCGCCACGACGCGGAGAGTTTGCTCGGGCTGGCCAATGCGCCAGTGCCAACGCCCCGCCCACGCCGCAACTACAACCTGAACGCCCGGAGTTTCCGTACTGCGCTTTGGAAAATGATGGAAGACGAGCAGCCGCTGGCAATTCTTGACCGCAGCTACAAGGGCGACCACGGCACGGTATTCGTCTCCGGAGCGCGTACGGCTGAGGGTCGGTCCCGGGACAAGGACAAAGCCGTCGTTCCACAATTCACCGTAGCCGTTGAGCACTATAACCGCATCCTGCGTAACCTCCAGCGCGGTGTTGAGGTCAAGCTGACCGTTGACCTGGCAGCCACCTACACTAATCCGGACGAGATGGAGCACAACATCATCGCCGAAATCCCCGGTACGGACCTGAAGGACGAAGTCGTCATGTTCGGTGCTCACTTCGACTCCTGGCACACGGCTACCGGTGCAACGGATAATGGAGCCGGCTCCACGGTAATGATGGAAGCGGCCCGTATCCTGCTGGAGACCATCAAAGAAAGCGGGGTGAAACCCCGCCGGACACTCCGCCTCGCCCTCTGGACGGGAGAAGAGCAGGGCCTCCTCGGCTCGCGCGGATACGCCAAAGATCACTTCGCAGAATTTGCTCCCGGTACCTACACGCCCCAGAGCCTGAAGCCGGAGCAGGAGAAAATCTCTGCTTACTACAACCTGGACAACGGAACGGGAAAAGTGCGTGGCATCTACCTGCAGGGCAACGAAGCCGTTGCACCGATCTTCCGCGCCTGGCTGCAGCCATTCAAAGACCTGGACGCCAATACGGTCAGCCTCGGCAATACTGGCGGTACGGATCACCTGACCTTTGACGCGGTGGGCATCCCCGGTTTTCAGTTCATTCAGGAGCCGATGGCCTACTTCGCCCGTACGCACCACTCCAACATGGATAACTTCGATCATCTCTCCGGAGACGATCTTGCCCAGGCAGCGACCATCATTGCTTCCTTCGTAATGCATACGGCCATGCGGGACGAGATGCTACCACGGAAGGCGCACGAGTTAGCCAAGCCTACCGCTTCTGGCGGGAAGTAAGCCCGGCCTAAGTTGCTTCCAGTAGCGACCGGCCAAAGTAACTTCCAGGCGTGCTATCCATTTTTAGCACATTTTGGAATAAGCTTTGGCCGGTCGTTTTTATTAAGAACACGACCTTTTTGCTTAGCATCTTTAGCCTTGGTCTATTTGCCCTGAAAATAAACACCCATCCATGAATTTCATTAGCCTGAAAGCAATCCTTCTTGTTCAAATAATCTTCTTTTTGGGAAGTAGTAATCCGCTCTCTGCCCAGCGTTTTACCATTCCAGATTTGGTAGTGGGAGAGAATGATTCTTTTGTCGATGTGCCCGTTTACATCGATTGGCCGGACTCATCAGTAAGCATGCAATTGAGTATTCTTTGGGACTCCGCTTACCTGAAATTTGACACCATTACATTTTCTCCGACGCTCTTAGAAGCAGGCTCTACTCTTTATAACGTTATCAGAGAAAGACAGCTTAGGGTGTTGATGACGCCATCGTTAGGTGGTATTAATATCATTCAGGCGGAGAAGGATTCTCTGGCCTTTTTCATTACTTTTAGAATTATTAAAGAGCTTCCGGGAGGGACCGAAATTTGGTTTAACCCCAATTTCCCTAACGTGACTACAACTTATTCCTTAAACGAAACGGATGCTGTTGTGACAAGTGGCTCTGTTACCTATCCGGGACGTTCCGTTAGTAGTCAAAACGCTAGGGTCAAGGCTTCCGGGGTACGGGTTTTTCCTAATCCGGCCAGTTACCGGATTTGGGTAACGGGCCTGCCATTTGGAGAGATATCACCACCGGTGCAACTGTATGATCAATTGGGGCGGGTCTTTTGGTCGGGCGAACTACTGAATGGAGAAATGCGTCTTCCGGATTCTATCCCTAATGGTTTTTACTGGCTTAGTATTCATGCAGGGAGGCAAAGCATTGTTAAGCCGATAATGGTGAGGCGGTAGTACATTTGTTTATGCTTGTTTTTCCGCAATTACGTACCGAACGACTCACGTTGAGAAAGCTTGCAGTCGAAGACCTGCCGGCCCTGGTCCGTTATGCCAACGACCCTGCCGTGGGGGGGAATATCGTGAACATTCCCTATCCCTATCGCGAGCCTGATGCCGCTTTCCGCATTGGGGCCGTCCTGAAAGCTTTCAACGCTAAAACGGGCTTCATCTTTGCGATGATCCACAAAGACCGCCAGGAGCTGATCGGGGAGATTAGCCTGCATCTTCTTGATAAAGTTAACCCTCATGCCCAGCTAGCCTATTGGACAGGGGAGCCTTTTCGTAATCAGGGCCTGACGACGGAGGCCGTGGCCAGCGTGCTGGAATTTGGTTTTGACACCCTTAATGTTGATCTCATCTACGGCGACTGCAAAGAAGAAAACATCGCTTCCGCCCGGGTTATGATGGCGAATGGGATGAAGGAACATTCCCGGCGGGGCAGTCTGGTGGTGTACGCTATTGAAAAGGAGCGTCACCCGGTGTAGGCTGCTTTGGGTGCGTGCTCCGGTAATCCTTCCCTTGCACCTGCGGTCAGCGCTCGCCAAAGTGCTTGTGCTCATATAGGAGAAACTTCCACGAAGAAACCCCATAAAACCATTGCTTAGCGACAGGCCGCAAAAAAACAGCACCCCAAACCTCACGGCCTGGAATGCTGATGTCAAATAACTAGCTTAAAAGATGAAACGAGCGCCGGCCACCAGGGTCAACGATCGTTTCATTTCTAAAATGGTTTACCGCTTAAGGATGGTCTGTGCCCGAACGGGCTGACCATTAACCGTTACCTGCAGGTGGTAAGTCCCGGTTGGTAACTCTTGCACGTTAAGGCGGTTGAAGTTGTTTCCGGCGGCGCGCAGGCCAAAGTCGCGAACCAATACCCGACGGCCAAGACCGTCAAACAGGCTTACGCTTACCTGACTGCTGGCGGGCAGGTTGTATTCTACACCGAGCTCATCAGTAGCCGGATTCGGGAAGACCATCAGTTTGTCGAGTTCTGCAAAGTTGCTCACATTAACGCTGATCTCCTGGCCGAAACTAATCCAGTTGATATCAATGTCACCAGAAAAGGCGCCATTGTCCGGGGCAGGGTAGAAGACGATCTCCGTTACCCGCTGCGCGTCAACATCACAGGGAGCGGCTGCTTCCGCACAGCTGGTACCTCCGTATCCACCGTCTTCGTAGCGGCCTGCGTAGTCGTACTCGTAAGTGGCAAATTCTGCTCCGGTAATGACGTTGGCTGCTCCGGCATTAGTGCTTTCGAAGCCAGCCTCATCGGCCAGATCAATGCGCAAGGGAGCACTGTCTGCATTCCGGATGCGAGCACGGATGTAGAGCTTGTCTCCGGAGCCCGCAGCGTCGGCCTTGTTTGCGTTTCCTGCATCATCCCGCAACTGGTAACGAATTTGCTGATAGGTAGGAGAGGAACCATCCCCCGTCATGGTGAAGAAGCCTTCTTCAGATACGTTGTAGGTAATTCCACCAGGAGCTCCACTAAAAAATTCTCCGGCACCCACCAGGGTGTCGCTATAGTTCACTACCCCGACGGCCGTTTCCATCTGTTCTTCCAGTGGTTGGCCAACACTAACCCAGTCGATTTCAATCTGACCGTCAAAGAGTCCTTCTCCGGGGCGGACATAAAAGAAAAGCGAGCTCACTTGAGTTTCATCGATGAGGCAAGGGTCTTCAGGTGTACAGCCTTCTGCACCACCGTAGCCAGCGTCTCCGTAATTACCGGTGAAATCGTAGGTGATAACGCTCCACTCACTGGTGATTCGTTTGGTCAGACCCACGAGGTTAGTGGCCAGCCCTGAGCTATCCACCAGGTCAATTCTCATGGGGTGCGCCTCTCCGTTTGTCCGGGCACGGATGAATACTTTGCCCTGGCCTGCTTCAGCGGAGAAATCAACGGTACGCTCTACGTAGGCCGTGTCCTGATCATCCGTCGCTTCGTGGAAATTGTAGGTAACTGCTGCGAATTGCCCTGAGCTACCGTCACCGGTAAGGGTTAGTGCGCCATCAACTTCACTGACCGCCACCCCGGGTGCTTCGCCCGTAAAGGTGAGTTGATCGTTGCTGAATTCATCCTGATACATAAGCAGTGCCTGTGGGCCTTCACCATCGAGGTTTACACCGAAGCTGATCCAGTCAATATCAATCGTGCCGGCAAACTGCCCGGTACCACCATTGATGAAGATGAGCATTTCCTTGATCGCTTCCAGGTCTACGTCACAGGGGTTCGCCATGGCATCAGGGCAGGCATCATTCTCGAAATTCTGAAAGGCACCAGTCATATCGTACTCGTATACCGCCCATTCTTCCGTAAGGATGCGCGTTACTGCAAGACCGATGGATGCGATGTTGTCGTTGTCCTGAGCATCTATCCGGAAAGAAGTTCCAGGAACCGAAGTACGAGCCTTGATGTAAAACTTCGGGTTGTCGGTAATATCAATGGAGGTTTGGATGAATTCCGGAGCTGGACGCAGGGCGTAAACGTGCGGGGTCCAGGGGCCTGCCGTACCGTCACCAACTATGGTGACGACGGTGCTGTCGCCGTTGTCATCTTCCGTCCGGATTCGGGTGTAACCCGGTACGTCGTTGGTGAAACTTGTCAGGGAAGAGTCGGTGTCCATATGGTCCTGGTAAATGTCGGACATAATCGTTCCTTCCGGCTCTTCGCCCAGGGCGAAGTAGTCAAAAGCAACCTGGCCGGTAAAACCGCCTACTCCACCGTCAATAAAGAAGAAAATAGCGGTGATCGAGGTCAGGTCAATCTCTCCCACATCTACGGTGGAAAAGTCGTACTCCAATACGCGGTACTCATCGGTCAGCGTCTGGGTAATGGGGGCTACACTCGTGAAGTTAGTTCCATCGGCAAGATCCATCCGCAGGCTGGTTCCCAGTACGGAGGTCTTAGCGCGAACGTACAACTTAGGGCTGGCCGTAAGGTCGAAATTTTGAGGGAGTTGATACCAGACGCCATCCCAGGCACCATTAGTGCCGTTGCCAGCGACGATCATTTCGCCATTGAGCTCGGAGATGTCAAATTTATCCGTGTCGGGAGTTACCGTTCCGTCGTCGAATTCATCGACGAAAAGTGGCTGTGCTGCCAGAGCCATCGAAAAGAAGGCAAGACTGCAGATAAGTAGAAGCTTTTTCATAGTAATTAGTTGATGTAAGAGCTGAATGATAAGTCGGTCCGGAACGCGCGGCCATATTAATTTATATGCGTTCGGCGAATTCGACATTGTCGATGTTCGCCTCAATTCTTTGGTCGGTGTCGTCCCGGTCTTCAAGGTGAAATTTGATCTGATTTACCTTCTGGGGATCAACCACAAACCCTGCTGCATCTTTGAAGCGGACGAGGGGAATGCTTACGTGGGTCCAGCCTTCGTCGTTAAGCTGAATGCGGGCAGTAAAGTCTGAAGTGCTACCGTTTTGTTCCCGTAATACGAGCAGCAACCAGGTATTTGTACGACCGTTACTGTTGACGTCCATCTCGAGGAAAGTGGAACTGACGTCAGTAGTGATGCCAAAGGAATCCACCATGTCTCCGCCCGGAGACTCAGCCCCGCCGAGCCAGACGGTGCCCAGGGCATCCGTCCCGCTGAGTTGCAGAAAGTTGCCCTCCAGCGGAGCCGGCAGACTGCTTCGGATATAAGGAGCTCCATTTCCCTGGTCGGTGAAACCACGGAAGCTGAATTCATCATTGGCCACTATACCATTGCCGTCAAAATCAGAAATGAGCTTCCGCTCAAAAATCTGGAAAGTAACGTTGGTCTGCGCACTGCCGCCATTGGCGTCAACGCGGATGAACCCGGTTTTGGCGCCTTCGGGAACTCTGACGATGAGGCTGTCGAGCGACTCATAGACGATTTCTGCTGAGATGCTGTCATTGAAGGCTCCGTCTACGAACTCGCCGGTCTTGAAGGTCACGTCGAGGGGAGCGAAGAAATTCTCCCCGATCAGCGTGATGAGGTCGCCTTCGTTCGCAATCCGGGGAGATAGCCGAATGACAATGGGGGCTTTTTCGGTAACGAGAAAGTTGGTGGTGAAAGAACCTCCGTCCGTCCGGACGGTGACCACCTTTTCTCCCAGCGAAATGTCCGTAGGAACACGGAACAGGAGGGCTACGTCGGAATTATAAGCGGTGTTGAAGGGAATAAGCTCATCATTAAAGAGAAGCTCTTTGATATTGGCCAGGTTTTCGCCCTTCATAACCACCAGGGTTTTCGATTCCCCCCGTTCAGGCTCAATCGAAATGAACTGGGGCGGGTCGGGCTTGTCGTCACAGCTGCTCAGCCCCAAGATGCCTATGAGCAGCAGGAAACAGAGAGGCCAGGAAGGGAAAGACTTGAGTAAAAACATGAAGGTAGATTGGGTAGAGATAAAAAGTAGCGTAGGGCGCGGCCGCAGGTGCAGTGGGGGGATTGGGGAGCAGGGGAGAGAAAAGCTTTCAATCTCTGCTTTTAAAAAACCTCCCCCTGCACCTGCGGCTGCGCCCTGCTGACCATTCACAGTGTCAGGCAGTGAATGAACATTAGTAGCCTGGATTCTGAGTCAGATTCGGGTTGATCTCCAGTTCACTGGCCGGGATCGGGAAGAGTAATTTTGTTTCGTCCAGCGTTCGTCCGTGAAGGCGCAACAACATCACAGCTTCAGCTTCTCCTTTGCGCAGAATATCGAACCAGCGCTTGGACTCAAACATGAACTCCCGACGGCGTTCTAATTCAATAATCTCCTGATCCAGAAATTCAAGCGGCTCTACGCCGGCTCTGGTGCGGAGACCGTTAACAAGGTCAACGACGCTTTGATTGAGCGATAAACCACTGCTCAGAGCTACGATTGCCTCCGCGTAGATCAGGATTACTTCGGAGTAGCGCATCATGCTACCGTTCTGTGAGGTACTCATGAAGCATACATCACTTCCACCACCGATGACGTACTTTTTGATGTTGCTGCTGGCGCCTCCGGCTCCATCGTCAGGATATTGATAACCGCCGTCCCCGGGGTTGAGCGTAGGGTAATAATTTCCGGGCTCCATCATCGACCAGTACCGGCGTTGATCACCTTCTTCCCAAATGTCCGTGGCCGTCGTATTGGGGTTGTCTTCTCTCGGGTCAGTAGGAACAAGTGATCCCCAACCATCGGTTCCTTTCGTGATGCCCTGGTTCCAGGGGGCGAAGAAGGCCTGGCGCATATTTCCCGTGCCCCAGCTTTCGCAGCCAGCGAACTGGACTTCAAAAACGGATTCCCGGTTATTGTCTGCCGTTTCTCTTACCCAGAGATCTCCGTAATCCGGCATTAACTCATAAACCCCGGAATTGATTACGTCCAGGGCCAGGTCCCGTGCCGATTCATATTCCCGCAGGGTAAGGTGCACACTGGCCAGGTAAGATTTGGCGGCACCGCTGGTAGCCCGGCCATTGTCGCGTTCAGCGGGCAAAAAGCTGGCCGCATTGGCGAGGTCTTCTTTGATCAGGTCGTACACCTCACTCACCGGGCTGCGGGGCAGCAGCAGGTCCTGCTCTAAACCAGGCGGGATCGTAACCAATGGCACGTCGCCGAAGATGCGAACCAGGTCATAGTAGGCAATTGCGCGCAGGAAACGGGCTTCGCCGATCACGCGGTTCATTACTTCTTCACTGATTTCAGCATTCGGGGCTTTATCAATCACTACGTTGGCAAGTGTGATCAGGCGGTAGCGCCCGGTCCAGTAGTTGAGGACTTCTCCGGCTCCGGCGGTAACGCTGAAGTTGTCAATGGCCGAGCCGAAATTTTGCCGGGAATCGTCACTGGGTACTTCATCAATGCGCCAACCTTCGCCGAAATACTGTTGAGACTGGATGGCGGTGTAGGCCGCCAGCAAAGCAGACTCCATATCCGCCTCCGTCCGGTAAAAGGACTCAGTAGATATCTGGTCGATGGGCTGGCGATCCAGAAATTCTTCTCCACAGGAAGCGAGTAGAATAGCCGATATAAACAGCGTGGACGCAGCACGCGAGATTTTGGACAGTTTCATTTTTTGCACGACTTTAAAGTTTAAAAATTGGCGTTCAGCCCGAAAGTGATGGCGCGGGAAATAGGGTAGCGCCCATTGTCTACGTTGTTAATCAGGGGGTTTTGGTTGAAAGAGCCTACTTCAGGGTCGTAACCCGTATAGTCAGTAAAGGTGATCAGGTTTTGGCCTGAGACATAAAACCGCAGGTTCTCCATATTCAAGCGCTTAATGACGTTCTGCGGTAGCCGGTACCCGAGGGAGAGGTTCTTAAGGCGGATGAAGCTACCATCTTCGATGAAGCGGGTGGAAATCCGGGTATTCGCATTGGGGTCAGCAGCAATAGCGCGCGGGATGGTGTTGCTGGGGTTAGCTGGCGTGTAACGATCGAGAATGGTGGTGGACTGGTTGCCGAAGCCTTCGAAGCTTTCGGTGCGGCGGCGAACCATGTTCAGGATGTCATTGCCAAAAACGCCCTGAAACAAAAAGCTCAGGTCGAAGCCTTTATAACTGATCCGATTAGAAATGTTGGCGGTAAAGTCGGGCAGTGGATTACCGATAAAGGTTTGATCCTCAGCATTAATAATACCGTCATTATTGAGGTCTTTGAACTTAATGTCGCCCGCCCGGGTGTCAATGGATTGAAAAGGAGCTTCGGTCACATCATTGGGTTCCTGAAAGATACCGTCGACGACGAAGCCATAGAACTGACCAATTGGTTGGCCTACTTCCGTCCGGGTAACGGGTAGTCCTTCAACGGTAGCCACCAGGCTGCCGTTGGAGCCCAGGTTAGTTACTTCGTTGGTGGACCGGCTAAAGTTGAAGGAAGTACTCCAGTCAAATTTGCCCGTTGTGTTTTGGGTGTTCAGAGTGAGTTCAAAACCATTGTTTACGATCTCTCCTACGTTTACGATGGGGGCACTTAAACCGCCCGTAGTGGCGGGAAGCAGGGCCGGTAAGAGGTTGCCATCTGCCCGGCGGCTGTAATAATCTGCAATGATCTCAATCCGGTTGTTGAACAGCCCGAGGTCAATGCCGAAGTTGGTCTGGAAAGAACTCTCCCACTTTACATCGGGATTAGGGATGTTGCTGGGGGCGAAAGCTGTAATGATCTGGTCTCCCTGTACGGCCGTAACGGCGCCTACGTTAGAGGTGAAGCTGTAGAAACCGATTTCCTGATTACCCACTGCTCCGTAACCAACGCGAAACTTAAGATTATCCAGCTTTTCCCAATTAGCCAGGAAGCTTTCGTTGCTTAGCCGCCAGGCGAAAGCTGCCGAAGGGAATACTCCGTAGCGATTGTTTGCCCCGAAACGACTGGAGCCGTCAGCCCGGACCGTCGCCGTTAGCTGGTAGCGGTCACTAAAGGAGTAATTCGCCCGTCCGAAATAGGAAACCAGGGCAAAGTCACCCGAACCCCCGCCATTGTTCTGCTGTCCGGCATCCCCCAGGTTAATGGCCAGGTTCGTGTTGTTGGGCAGGTCGTTGCGGCTGGCGAAAAGGAACTCATAGCCTCCTTCCTGGGCCTCGAAGCCCGCCAGCAGGTTGATGTTGTGCTTGTCCGCAAAGGTTTTCTTTAAGGTCAGCAAGTGCTTGTTGATCCAGAATCGGTTTTCGTTTTTGGAAACCTGGAGGCTGGAACGCTGGCTGATCTGCCCGCGCTCGTAGGCGGGCTGGAAGGTTTGCTGGCCCGCAAAAAGGAGGTCGGTGCCGAATTCCGTCCGGTAAGTCAGGAAGGGGAGAAGATCAGCTTCAAAGTAAAAGTTTGCCAGCAGGCGGGTCTTGCGGTTAATGTCCGAGGTCTCCAGTGCGCGGCTTACCGGATTGATGAAGTTGAGCTCAATTTCATCCTGCGGAGCGGCAAAGCTCCCATCAGCATTCCGGACGGGTGCTGCAGGGACAAAAAGCAGGGCGGTATAAACCACCCCGCGACTGTTGTCCTGTAGCGTAATGTCTTCTTTAGTGCGGGCCACCAACAGGCTGTTACCCAGCCTGACGCGGTCATTGATCTGGTGGTCGAGATTAATCTTACCGCTAAAGCGCTCAAATGCGGAGCCAATCACGATGCCTTCGTTACGGTTGAAACCACCGGATACAGCAAATTGAGTCCGTTCTCCACCTCCGGACAGGGTAAGCTGGGTGTTATAATTGAATGCCCGGCGGAAGATCTCTTCCTGCCAGTTGGTGCCTTCTCCCAGCAGGTCCAGATCCTGAAACTCTTCGATGGCATTGAAGTTATTGCTGTTATAATAGGCCGCGTATTCTCTTAGATTAAGCACGTCTACCTGACGATCAAGTTTCTGCGTGCCTACGTAAGACTCCAGACTTACTTTACTTCGCCCGGCTTTTCCTCGTTTAGTAGTAATTAACACGACACCGTTTGCACCGCGGGCACCATAAATAGCGGTGGCAGAAGCATCCTTGAGGATCTCAATGGATTCAATGTCGTTTGGGTTAATGGTGTTCAGCGTATTAGAAGCCTGAACGTTGCCTTCTACACCGTCATACTGTGATCGGCTCACGCTGTTGTCATTGACAACGGGGATACCATCAATAACGTATAGTGGCTCCGCAGTTAGCGTAGAGCCAATGCCACGAACCCGGATAGAGACACCTCCACCGGGGGCGCCTGAATTTTGGGTTACCTGTACACCCGCAGCCCTACCCAGAATGGCCTGATCCAGGCCAGTAACGGGAACTTCCCGTAGCTCTTCTGAAGTAATGCTACTTAAAGAGCCCGTTACGTCTGATCGTTTCGTTGTACCGTAACCTACCACTACAACTTCGTCGAGCTGCTGGGCATCAGGCTCAAGTTTGACGTTGAGTACACCCTGATTACTGATCTTGTATTCAGCAGAGATATAACTGAGGTAACTGAATATCAGGACATCTCCCGTCTCCGCCGTAATGGAATAATTACCGTCAAAATCGGTAATGCCACCACTAGTGGATCCTTTAACCAGTATGTTAACCCCAATGAGGGCTTCGTTGGTCTCAGCGTCGGTTACCTGACCCGTTATTGTGCGAACAGAAGATGGAGGACCTTCCGGAACATTAAGGGCAGAAAGGGTAGAAGGAACAGTGAGTACCAGTAATAAGGCAGCACCGAGCAGGCATGCTTGCTTCATGGTCGACAATAGATGAATGCGTGTTCGCTTCGAAAAGCGATTTAAAAGATGGCTTTGTATGATCTATAGCCAAGATAAGGAAAATTATCTGCTGATTCTACTGCTTCAATCCACCCGGAGGCCTTATTTTATGCGCTTTTCAAGGAAAACCCGCATGGTTGTTCATCTGCAATCGATTGAGGAAAAAACGCAAAAAAAATGAAATTTTTTTCGTGGAATTTGACTCTGTTTCCTAAAACAGACGATTTTGAACAACTAAGACTTTGAGGACAAGACATAGGAATAGGCTTCTCCCTCGACTACTGCGGAGAACTCAATTTATTTCAGTCTTGTAATTAATTTCAGGAGGCTGTATCGGAAAGCTGTCTACTCCTCTTTCTTCTTCTCCTTCTTCGTCCCTTCATACAAATCATAACGACAGAAGCGGACTTCAATCGGGCCGTTCATCATCGGGATTTTCCGGCTGGTACGAAGGCCAACAGATTTCACCGCATCCTGATTGCCCGAAATGATCCAGGCGGTATATCCTTTCCAGTTTTGCTTGAGCGTATCTCCGATTTGAGCGTAAAAAGTGGTGATGTCTCCTGTTTTCAATCTTACCTCATAGGGAGGGTTAGTGACCAGCAAACCACCATCTTCCTCTTTTACCGGGCGCGGTGCCTGCAGGTCAGCGAAGTCTGCATTACGGAGTTCAACGTGCCGGAGTAAGCCGGCGCGTTCCAGCGATATTTTTGCCAGATTGAGTGTTAGCTCGTCGATGTCAGATCCAACGATGGGGTGCTCGGGCTTCTGAATTCGGTTCAGGGCATCCTGGCGGACGGAAGACCATAGCCCGGCGTCAAAGTCTGGCCAGCGCTGGAAACCAAATTCCCGCCGCAGGCCCGGGGCCTGGCGGGTGGCAATCATGGCAGCCTCGGCTACTATCGTCCCGGAACCACACATGGGGTCTACGAAAGGAACGCTTCCGTCATAGCCGGTCAGGCCCAATAAGCCTGCGGCGAGTACTTCGTTGATGGGCGCGCCGCCCGTCCGGCGGCGGTAGCCCCGCCGGTGCAGACTGTCTCCGGAGCTGTTCAGGCTTACCGTCACGGTATTGTCCCGGCCAACGTGCAGGTAAAAGGTCATATCCGCGTCCTCCTTACTCACACTGGGGCGTTCTCCGGTTTTATCCCGGAACTGATCCACAATGGCGTCCTTGAAAAGCTGAGACAGATATACACTGTTACTGTATCGGTCGGATTGGCTGGAAGCATCAATCCAAAGGTTCCCATCTTTTTTTAGCCAGGGGCTCCAGTCGATGTCCCGCAGGCGGTTGTACATCGTCTGTTCATTGTTCGCCCGGAACTGCCCCATTTGCACCAATACACGAATGCCGGTACGTAGCTCAAGGTTGGCCCGGTACCGGAAGGTTTTGTCCCCTTTACAGTTGACGACCCGCAGGCCGGGCTGGATGTCTTCGGCACCAATGGCTTTCAATTCTTCTACCAGCAGGTCCTCAAGGCCGGCCATGGTGGTTATGGCAAAATGTTCGATGGGTGGTGGTTTTTGTAAAAAGATATTAACGCTTGTCAAAATCAACTCTGCAGGCTTTGCAGTTGGTGATTCGCTGCAAGGTAGGTCCTAATTTGCCGACAGACATAATCATTTCACCGATTGATAGTCCGGAAAGCCGTCAGCTACCTTGAATATAGCTTTCGTGGATGCAACCATGGCTTTATCGAAGCGTCCTTCCTGTCACCACACTATTCTATTCTTAGCCCCGACTTATGAAATTTTCTATTGCCTTCCTTTTCTCTTTTTTCTACTCACTCATGGTCTTTGCCCAGGAGAAACCAAGCCTGGAGGCTGTCCGTACCGATGAGGCCATCAAGATCGATGGTATCATTGATGAAGCTGCCTGGCAGGCGGCTCCGATCGGGGCAGACTTCACCAATCTACAGCCCGTTCCGGGGGTCAAACCCGCACAGAAAACAGAGGTACGGGTTTTGTACAACGATCGGGGTTTTTACGTTAGTGCTATGCTTTATGACGCCAGCCCGGACAGTATTCTGGCAGAGCTCACTGAGCGGGATGATCTGGGTAACACGGATTGGTTTGCCATCTCCCTTGATCCCTACAACAGTGGCCAGAATGGCTTTGCGTTTCTGACAACGCCTGCGGATGTTCAGTTTGACTCTCAATACTCAACTCAGGGGGAAGATTCTAACTGGGACGCAGTATGGGTCAGCAAATCTGCCCGGCTGGCCAACGGCTGGTCGGTAGAATACTTCATTCCCTATTCTGCCATCCGTTTCCCGAAAACGAACGAGCAGGAATGGACGATTAATTTTGTTCGTAACGTTCAGCGGAACCGCGAGAAAAGCTTTTGGACAGAGATTGACCCCAACATTGACGGCTATCTTAATCAGTGTGGAAAACTGACGGGGATTCGCAATGTGAAGGCGCCCGTTCGCATTCAGGCAACACCCTTTCTGGCGGCCTATGGGCTTAAGTCCCGGCAAGCTGAGGCCGGTCAGGCCGCAACGGGAAGCAGCATTACGGGGGGCATGGACCTCAAGGTAGGCCTGAGTGATGCCTTCACCCTGGATATGACCCTGATCCCGGACTTCGGGGAGGCGCGTAGCGACGACCAGGTACTCAACCTCGGCCCCTTCGAACAACGCTTTGATGAGCAGCGGGCCTTTTTTACTGAAGGCACCGAGCTTTTCAATAAAGGCGGCTTTTTCTATAGCCGGCGTGTAGGTGGTCGCAACCATTTTGCCGGTGCCCCGGGTAGAGAAATACTGGAAGGGGAAACCGTAGTGGATAATCCCCAGCGAGCGAAATTATACAACGCGACAAAAATCAGTGGCCGGACGGCAGGTGGCACGGGCATTGGTTTTTTCAATGCTGTAGAACAAGCTAATTACGCCACCATCCGGAATCTGGAAGGGGAGGAGCGCAGGGTGTTAACCAACCCGCTGACGAACTATAACGTAGCCGTAGTTGATCAAAATTTGAAGAACAACTCCTCACTAACGCTGATCAATACCAACGTAATGCGGGAAGGAGAAGCAACGGATGCGAACGTAACGGGTCTCCTCTTTGATATTCATAATAATGCCAACAAGTATGCCATCAGGGGGAAGCTGGGCTTAAGCCAGCGATTCCTGCCGGAAGAAACTTCGAGAGGACATGTAGCAGAATTAAGTCTGCGGAAAATTTCCGGCAACTGGACCTGGTCTCTATTCGCTGGCGAAGAGAGTGACACCTACGATCCCAATGATTTAGGCATCCTCTTTTCCAATAATTCCCGAAGATTCAGTGGCCAACTTAGCTACAACCATCGCGAGCCCTTTCTAAACGGGTATTTCCTGAATGGAGGAACGGGCTTTAGTTCCGCTTATGAATCTCTTTATACCAATGAGTTTACCGAATCGCTTGCTGAAGTATGGGTGTACGGGCAGACGAAGCACTTCTGGAACGTGAATTTTTGGTCAGAAATGAGCCTTTCGGACCAATATGACTACTTCGAACCCAGAGTCCCCGGCCGGGTCCTTCGCAATCCGGGCTTTCGCAATTTGGGCGGTTGGATCGGAACCGACAGCCGTAAGGCGGTACGGCTGAGCATGAACGCGAATACAAATGGATATTTCGGAGCTGACCGCTCTGATTTGTACATGAATATCAATGCCCGTTGGCGGTTGAGTGACCGCTTGAGCCTCAATGCATTTACTTTCCGCGGGAGAGAAAAAAATGAGGTAGGCTACGTCAATCGCCAGCAGGTGGAGCTGCCGGACGGTGGGCAACGGACGGATGTTTTCATGGGGCAGCGAGACGTAACGAGTGTGGAAGCGGGCTTTTCCGGAAAGTATAGTTTTACGGCCAATATGACGCTTAATTTGCGGGTGCGCCACTACTGGTCAGGTGTTAGCTACAACGACTTTTTTCTCTTAGGAGAAGAAGGAAATTTAAAGTATACGGATTACGAAAATAACCACGACCAGGATTTTGATGCTTTCAACGTTGACCTGATTTATCGCTGGCGCTTTGCGCCGGGTAGCGATATCTTTTTTATCTACAAATCCAACGTTACGGACTTCGATCTGACCCGAGCGGAGGGCTATGGCAAAAGCTTTAATGACCTCTGGCAAGATACGCCACGCAATAGCTCTATCTCCCTGAAAATGGTGTACTGGCTGGATTATGCGAGCCTGGTGAAATAATAAGGTAAGGCACGACTGCAGGTGCAAAGAGCGCTTTTTTAAGAGCAATGTAAAGAGCTTCCCTCTGCTATTACAGTACGCTCATTGCACCTGCATCTGTGCCCTGAATATAGACTTGTGGCAAGTTCGCTTTTCGAGTGAACGGCGGCAAATACATATTAGTGTGGTGATACGCACGTGGTAATTAGTGGTCTCCGTATTCTTTGGTTTTATTAACTTTACCTCTGTACTGAATAGCTTATTTATCAGCTTTTTCGCTGGTTGTATAAGCCATAAACCACCCTATAACTACCTTTCAATGTTCTTCCGCCTCTCTGTTTTATTGACGGCCCTGTTTACGGTCACCTCCTTTGCCTACTCGCAAGAATCACCGGAAAAAATCAAACTTGGCAAAATATCGGTAGAAGATCGCCGGCTCACTGAAGCTCCCGGAGATTCCACGGCTGATGCCTACGTGCTGTATGATTTGATGGATATGCAGATTAAGCAGGACCCTGATGGTGCGCCGATGTTACATGAGTATCGACATCGACGGGTAAAACTGTTTCGCGAGTCAGCGTTTGACCGGGCAGACGTGGAGTTAAGCTATTATAGAGAGTCCGAAAAAATTTCTCAGCTCAGGGCCTTTATTCACCTGCCTGAAGGAGGAGTTCTCAAACTAAGCGGTAAGGACTTTATTCGTGAACGCTATGACGATGACCGGGATATCTGGCGCTTTACTTTCCCCAATGTAGCAGAAGGGGCTGTCATCGAATATACCTATCTGAAAACGGATAAAGGGATTACGGTTCCCAGCCGGTATTATTTTCAGGAAAGTATTCCTGTTCGTTGGGCAGAGTACAACGCTTCTATCCCCTATTATTTTAACTACGTTAGCCTGGGAAATGCCAGTAATTATACCGTTAGTAACGTAAGCACGGCCAACCGGCTCTATGGCAGTGAAAAAATTAAGCACTCGGTTATCAAGTGGGCGTATAAAGATTTACCGGCCTATAAGGAACAGCCCTACGTTAATAATTTCAGCGATTATATTCCGCAGGTACGCCTGCAGTTACAGACGGTTCAATATCCTGGTCGGCCGGTATACAAAGTATTCTCCGACTGGAAAGACACGACAACGAAAATGGACGGTTGGGCCCAATTCGGCAAAGCCTACCGCAATAAAGGAAATTCTGGTAAAGTCTGGAAAGCCGTAGAGCCTTACCTGGCCGAAGCAAGCACCGAAACGGATAAGGCCAAACTACTGTATGACTTCGTCGCCGGTAAAATATCCTGGAACGGGAGCTACAGCTGGACTTCCGAGCGGACCCCCAACAAAGTATACGATGCCGCAGAGGGGACCAGCGGTGAAATCAGTATGCTGCTACTGGCCTTACTCCGGGATGCGGGCATTGAGTCACAGCCAATTCTGGTACCTCTGCGGAATTATGGTTCCCCTCTGGAGCTTTACCCGCTAATCAGCCAGTTTGACCACCTGATGGTACTCGCTACGGTAGACGGCAATGACATTATTCTGGACCCTAACGACCTGAACCGCCCGCCGGGCCTGCCCCGGGTTGCAGCACTCAATCACCGGGTATTTGTGGCCAACCCCGACAACCCACACTGGATCAGCATTGATGTACCCAGGGCCACGCAAACCATTATGGCCAATGTAGCGCTGGACGAGGAAGGGATGGCGGATGTTGATGTTCAAAGCCGTATGTCCAGCTACTATGCCTTCAACGGCCGGAACCGCATACAGGAGATGGAAGAAGACGCGGAGCTACCCATCGTGGAAAATATGATGGAAAGCTTCCCCGAAGCGGAAGTCATCAACCATTTGGTAAAAGAAGAAAAAGTGAAGAGCGGCCCGCTTTCGATGGATTTTAAACTTAAGGTCCCCATGGGGCAGGCGATGGATGATTATCTGTACGTACAACCCATTTTAAGCCCCGTGCTGCATAATGAGCTGGCGGATGCAGAATACCGCTTGTATCCGGTAGACTTTGCCTACCCCTGGATAAAGCGCTACATCACCACAATCTCTGTTCCCGAAGGCTATGCTGTGGAAGAATTGCCGGAATCCATCCGGTTACGCTCCGAAGATGGCACCATGAGCTGCACTTTCGCTGCTACGGAAAAAGAGGATAAAACCATCTCGATCAACTTTACCGTGAGCATTGACCGGACGGTTTACGAGGCTTCAGAATACGGCGCTTTGCGTACGATGTTCAAGCGAATTATCGAGTTGCAGGAGTCTACCATTGTATTAAAGCGCGCTAAATAATGAAAAATCTAATAGCCTTATTAATCCTTTTGGCCGGATCTGCGCTTATGGGGCAAGACCTCAATATGTCCGTTCTGGCCATCCCCGACGAACTAAAGGAGAACGCCGGTTCAGTTGTTCGCAGCCACGAAATAGTTTACACCGTACTATCGGCAAATACGGCAACGATCTACGAACGGAAGGTGATTACAATCCTGAATGATGACCACGACCGGGAAAATCAGTTCGTTGTCTTCTATGACGAAGATTCGAAGATCACCAGCTTTAAAGCTA
The DNA here is from genome assembly GCF_900110645.1 of Neolewinella agarilytica. Classification (GTDB taxonomy): domain Bacteria; phylum Bacteroidota; class Bacteroidia; order Chitinophagales; family Saprospiraceae; genus Neolewinella; species Neolewinella agarilytica. The sequence continues at coordinate 136,408 of NZ_FOFB01000013.1, read as the reverse complement.
CGCTGTATGATGCGATGGGGGACAAAGTTCGTTCCGCGAAAAAATCAGAAATTGAAGACGTGAGCGCCATTAGTGGCGGACAGTTTTACACAGATTCCCGGGTACAGACGACAACACTCACGCATTTGAGCTATCCTTATACAGTAGCCTTCGAGTATGAGAAGAAGCTGAAAAATTTCGGCGTCTTTGAGTTTCCGCAATGGCTTCCGATGGGATACAATCAGTCCGTAATGTCATCTTCCTTTACCGCTCGGGTACCAATGGATAATGAACTCCTCTTTCGTTCAAATGAATTGCCCGACCCTGAAACAGCTACAGAAAATGGCCGACGGGTCTATCGCTGGCTGGCCGAAAATATGCCCGCCCGGAAATCGGAAGCTCTTGCGCCGCCCATGAGTCAAACACTTCCTTATTTGCGGACGGTTCTTCGCAATTTCGATACGGGAGAATACAAAGGGGATATGCAGAGCTGGGAGAGCTTCGGGGAATTCATGTGGCAGCTGGTCGAAGGGCGTTCTGAACTTCCTCCACAACTACAAGCCCTGGTAAAGGAAACAACTGCTGGCCTCCCTACGGACAAGGAAAAGATCGACGCGCTTTATCGACTGCTTCAGGGCAGAACTCGGTACGTTGGGGTGCAGCTGGGTATTGGGGGCTTTCAGCCATTTTCGGCAGAATATGTAGAAACTAACCGGTATGGAGATTGTAAGGCGTTAAGCAATTATATGGGGGCGATGCTGGATGAAATCGGAATTGAGTCCTACCACGTGCTCATTTCTTCTAGCAAACGGCAATTTTTTCCGGTGCAAGAAGACTTTGCTACCTCCGCCTTCAACCATATGATATTGTATGTTCCATCTGAGGACATGTACCTGGAGTGTACGAGTAATGATTTTCCAACGGGATATATTAGTGAAGGAACGCAAGACCGAAACGTTCTGCTGGTAACCCCGAATGGCGGTAAACTGGTAAGAACTCCTAAAAGCGAACCGGCAGACAATGGCTACACCCGGACCGTTGATCTTTCCATTCAGCCGGATGGTAACGCTGACTTTAAATTGCACGGCAGCTTCTACGGGGCTTCCCAGGAAATGTATCGTGGCTTTGCCAACAGCGAACGCAACCAGGCAAAACAACTGGAATGGTTTAACCGACGTGGTACCCTGCCTGACGTAAACGGCACTAACTATTCGCTTACCGTTGCCGCTGATGAGCCTAAGGTTGAAATGACCTACCAAACCAACCTTCGCCGTTATTCCCGTAAGCTGGGTACCCGAATGTTCGTCCCCATCAATAAGTTCTATTCTTTCGATAATGTGCCGGATAAACTAACGGAACGCAGGTACCCCATCCACCAGCTTTCTGCTCGTTTTTATGTTGATACGGTTAACCTTACCTACCCCGAGGAGATGGAAATTGAAAGCCTGGGGGAAGCCCTGACCACCCTCGAGCATGCTGCCGGAGAATACCGTGCCGAAGTGAAGAGCAGCCCCGGAAAGCTGACCTGGATACGTACACTCAAGCTCGTTCCCGTTGAGCTGCCTGCTGAAGCCTACGCAGACTACCGGCAGTTTTTTGTCGATGTCGCTAAAGCAGATCGCCGGCAGATAGTGATAAAAACCCGGAAGAGCCGCTAACGTCAGAGTACCTCCGTAGGCGTAGCCGTCTTTTGTCCTTGGTTCCGGTCCATTATCGTTTTGCCAATGTAGCCCGCTAATCCAATGAGCAGGAGCAGGCTGCAGATCATGGAGATTAACTTACCCGTACTGTAGCTGGAAGGGCGGAAACTCATCTTAATCTCATGCTGTCCGGCCGGAACCCGCAGGCCACGCAGCAGGTAGTTGGTGCGGATTAACTCTGCCGGTGCCCCGTCAATGGTTACCTCCCAACCGAGATCAGGGCCATACCAGATCTCCGAGAATACGACCAGTTGCTCCGAAGGGGAATCGAACAGGTAGCTCAGATCGTTGGGGCTGTATTTCGTGAGCGTTATCGTACCCTGCCCATTGGGGGAGAGACCACTGACTTCATCGGCAAATTCGTTGTGGACGATGGCCGTTGCCTTCAGGTCAGGAACGCTTCCTAAAGCCGCAAATTCCTCGTCATTGGAGTTGACCATCTGAAGGTTACTCGCCAGCCAGGCGGGGCCGAAGGCGTTGGGGTTTCGTTGTGCCTGGACTTGTCCATCCTGACCGGGTAGGATGAAGTACTTCGTGTTGAGCATGCTAAGCACCTTAGGGTCCCGCTTGCTCAGGTAACCTTTTATCAGGTCATCGTAGCGACGCATCTTAACGGCGGAGTAACCGCCGACTGATTTATGGAAGTAGCTCGTTGAGGCATCATTAAAGGTGTTGACCGCCACATTGAGAACCCGGAAGTGTGGGTCAGTATCCTGCAGAATCTGCTGGTCTGCTGCCGTTGCCTGAAATGGCGCTGCGTTTCGTGGAGTTTTTCTCCAGTCTTCTTTTGCAATATACCGTCCGTTTACCCCGGAGAAGTCGAAAAGCAGGAAAGCGGCCAGTACCAGGCCGCCAATCAGCGGACTAACGGTTTTTCGCCACATCAGGAAGAGTACGCCAAAAGTCAGGCCGACGAAAAGGAAGCTTCTCCAGGCGTCCGCGCTATAAAGGGAGGCGCGGGTGGATTCAAGAGCATCCAGTAGTGACGCTACCTCAATTTGCCCGCCCGTAAACCGTTGTAGTAAAGCCGTGTCATTAGCCCCCGCGAAAGTAATGAAGCCAGGAAGCAATACGGCTACAATGAGTCCTAGCACCGCAGCGGTAATGCCTGAATAAAGCAACTGCTTTTTGGCGGCCTCCGGCTGATCGTCTGTTTTTTTGAGCCAATCATGAATACCAATCACGCCCAAAGAAACCATCATGAAAGAAGCGACGCCCAGGGCCGAGCTTGGTGCACGGAATTTGTTGAGAAAGGGAAGGATATCGTAGAGCAGATGATTAAAGCCTTCGAAGTTCTTACCTAAAGACAATAAAAACAATAACAAAGTACCGCCTCCCAGCCAGATAGCGATGCTCCGGCGGGCCGTAAAGAGGCCAAACAAAAAGAGTGCCCATACGACTGCCCCCAGGTAAGAGGGGCCTTCCGTAAACGGCAGAGAACCGTGGTACATGGGGGCGGCAAATTCTCCCCTGACGTTAAGGCCCGCTCTGCGCAGGGCCTTACCCAGATCAGTATCGGCCGTAATCTCCTGACCGTTGCCACCACCGGCAGCGAGCGGAGCGTAAGTGGCTACCAGGTCTTTAAAGCCGTTACTCCACTGCATGGAATAGTCCCACTCCAAGCCTTTTTTTGGCGCGTCTTTACCGTTTGGAGCGGCTAAAGGGGTCTCTAAAACCTGACCGCCCCGCATCGAAGAAGCCGTGTATTCCAGGGTCGTCATCAGGTTACTTGCTCCCGAGCCAAGGGCAAGAATTGCGCCGATAACCAATACACCGGCAGCTTTGGCAAAATGCCCGAGCTGGCCCTTTTTAAGGTCTGAGGCAAAACGCACCGCACCGAAAATCGGTAGGGTCATGGCGAAGTAGAACAACATTTGCGGGTGATTGGCCCGAATGGAAAGAGCCAGAGCAATGGCGAAAATCACTCCACCCAGCAAGTACTTTTTCTGGTAAGCCAGCAGTATACCCGAGGCGATCAGCGGGAGGTAGAAAATCGTCACGATTTTAGACATATGGCCCGCTTCAAAGAGCACAATATGATTCGTGGCCAAAGCTGCCCCGAAAGCACCAACAATGCTGAGCCAGGGGCTTACTCCCAATAAGACCAGCAATAAATAGCAGCAGAGCATTCCTCCAAAGAAATAGCCCGCCGGACGAGGTAAAAACCCCTGAAGCGGTTTTTCCAGTAGCCCGATCTGATTGCCGGCCCTCACGCTTGAGATCTGAAATGTTGGCATACCTGAAAAACTGGTGCCCGTCCAGTTTGCCCGCTCACCCGTTTCCTTTTGGTAGTCCGCGTATTCTTTGGCGGAGCCATTAAAACTCGTAATGTCACCCATCCGGAGGGTTTTACCCTGGAATTGCGGACTGAACAGAACAACGACAGTAAGTAGAAATATGCCGATGGCCAGTAGGTGGGGAAGTGCTTTCTTCAAATTCATGTAAATAGCTTATAAAAAGTCTACGTCTATTTCGTACGGATAAGTTATGAGGAAATCCATCGCATCTTTAACGGGGAAATCTTCAAAAACAATACGGTATAACATCTCCGTAATCGGAACTCTGAGGCGCATGCCACGGGCCAGGTTACGGGTAATCATCAGGGTTCGGACGCCTTCGGCAAGCTCCTGGCTGGTGGAGCGGACCTCCTCCAGTTTTTCACCACAACCAATGCGGTAGCCAAAGGTATAGTTCCGGCTTTTGCTGGACGTTGCCGTGGCGATCAGGTCTCCGATACCTGCCGTTCCTAAAAAGGCTTTGTTGCTGCTGCCCAGAGCGCGCCCGAAGTGGATCATTTCGTGAAGGCCGCGGGTAATGAGCATCGACTGAATGTTTTTGCCCAAACCATGACCTTTCAGGATGCCGGACCCGAGCGCAACAACGTTTTTAAGGACGCCGGCAAGCTCTGCACCCAGCAGATCATGCGTATGGAAAACGTGTAGCTGTTGAGAGCTCAGGACAGCATCAGCCCGTTGAATGACTTCGTCGAATTTACTGGCGATAACGGAGGCGGAGGGTTGTCCGTCTAACAATTCCCGCGCCAGATTCGGACCGGTCAATGCACCCACACGCACCACGACGCTCTCTTCAAGAATTACTTCCGTCATGGTTTGTACCTGCCGGCGCTCGATCCCGGTCTTGGGGATGTCTTCCAGCACCACATCGCCAATGTCAAAACCCTTCGTGCCGTGGATCAGTACGTGACCGGGCGTGAGGTAATCCGTCACGGAGCGCATCATTTCCCGAAAATTATTGGACGGAACGATGGGCAGAATAAGTTGACAACGGTCCGCCAATTGTTCAAAATCGTTAATTACCGTCACCCGTTCGTGTAAGGGCACCCCGAAGCGAAAACGATCCTTTTTCAGCTGTTCTACCAACTCCGGATTCCGGCTGTAAACCAGCACATCAGTGTTGAGTGCCAACAGATTAGCCATGGCTGTTCCGAAGGATCCGGCTCCGATGATCCCTACCGTTTCTGTCTGGGGCATACGTCTGTTGGTGATTTTCCGGCTCTAAGGTACGGCGTTGGGGGGGAAAGAATTTTTGAATCGGTTTTCAACTTGATCGAGGAGATGCCAGATTGTTTCTGCGGATAAAAAAACAACACGCTCAGGACTCCCTGCACTCTGAAGTCCTTCATTGCACCTGCGGCTGCGCCCACCTGAGTATGGATGGAGGCGCGGCCGCAGGTGCAAGGGGAGGTTTAAAAGCAGGGCAGGCTTTGTCTCCAAAAGGCCTCCTTCTGCCTGGTGGCATGGGCACCAACCGGATAGCCCTGAAATGACTGCCCACCTGCCTGTACTTACTGCCGGTGTAAGTTAATGATAGCCATGCGGTCCCGTGGGTTAGTGATACGCTCAGCAAGCATCCTTGGGCAAAATGTGTAAAACCCTGTGGAAATCGTCGGGAAAACTACCCTGTTTAAAATACCCAAGAAAGACAGAAGCCAATTACCTTCGCCTTTCATATGCGCTTACGCCAACTCGAAATAAAGGGCTTTAAAAGCTTCGCCAATCAGACGGTCGTCAATTTTGACGAGGACGTGATCGGTATCGTGGGCCCTAACGGCTCCGGGAAATCCAATATCGTTGATGCCATACGCTGGGTATTGGGTGAGCAGAAAGGTCGGGAACTACGACTGGATAAGATGAGTTCCGTAATCTTCAACGGTACCAAGAAGAAGAAAGCGGGCAATCTGGCGAGTGTCAGTCTGACTTTTGACAATGACAAAGGCCTACTCCCAACGGAGTACGGATCAGTGACGATCACCCGGATGCTCTACCGCAGTGGAGACTCAGAATACCGCCTGAACGGTGTCCAGTGCCGTTTGAAGGACATTACCAGCTTACTGCTCGATACCGGAATTGGCTCAAACTCCTACGCCATCATTGCTCTGGGTATGGTGGATGACATCCTGGCAGATAAGGATAACAGCCGTCGGAGAATGTTTGAGCAGGCCGCTGGTGTAAGCAAATACAAAGCCCGCAAGCGAGAAACACTCAATAAGCTCAAGAATACGGAAGGTGACCTGGACCGGATTGAGGATTTGCTGCACGAGATTAACAACAACCTCGTCAGCCTGGAGAAACAGGCTAAGCGTGCCCGTCGTTATCTGGAACTCAAGGAACAATACAAAGGTTTGAGCCTGCAGCTGACTCAGGTGAAAGTTTCTGCTCTGCGCGCAGATTACGGTAAGCTGAAAAGCGAAATCACAACTGCCGAAGACCAGTACAGGAACGTAGACGTAAAGATTCGCCAGCTGGAGGCTACGCTGGAAGAAGAGCGTAAAAAGCACGTCGATAAAGAGAAACTACTCGGCGAGCGACAGAAGAAACTCAACGAGTTGGTCAATGAGCTTCGTGGGCTGGAGAATGAAAAGCAAATGCTGGCGCAGCGGAAGACCTTCGTACGCCGCCAGACGGAGAAACTGCAGCAGGATATCGCAACCGCCACTGGCCAACTGACGGACTACACCGGGCAGATTGACCGGATGGTAGCTCAAATTGAAGAAGAGAAAGCGAAGGAAACCGAGCGGCAGACTTCGCTCTCCGCCGCAGAAGAAGCCCTGAAGGAAATCCGTAGCGGGCATGAATCCATTAAGGGACGCCTGGAGGAAGGCCTGAAACAACAGCAGGAAGAAGAAAGAAAGATCTTTGAACTGGAAAAGAACCGGGCGATCAACGGTAATAAGGTGGAAAACTTTCGCTTCCAGATCGAAAGAAATGCTGGCGAGATGGATGATCGTCGCGGTGAAAAAGACAGCCTGGAAGCTTCCCTCAAAGAGCTGGAAGCCGAAGAGGAAAAGGAATTGCTCGCTCTTGAAAAACTAGAGCAAGCAGAAACCGAACGCCGCGAAGCCCTGGAAGAAGCCACGGAAGCCGTTGAAGCACTGCAGAACGAGCAGAGCAAAATAAATCGTGGACTGGATGCCCGCCGCAACGAATTCAAGCTTACTAAAAGCATGATTGATAGCCTGGAGGGCTTCCCCGAGTCCATCCGCTTTCTGAGCCAGAGTAAGCAGTGGAAAGAAGACCCTCAATTGCTGTCGGATCTGGTGTTGGTGGATCAGGACTATCGTGTCGCCATCGAGAATTACCTGGAAGGTGTACTGAACTACTATGTCGTAGCGGATGCCAGCGAAGCCCGGGAAGCGATTGCTCTATTGAGCAAAAGCCAGAAAGGCAAGGCTAATTTCTTCTTGCTGGACGCCATCCCGAAATATCAGGGTGGGGTAGCGCTCCTCCCCGGTGGAACCCGCCCGGCGACGGACGTCGTGAAAGTGGACAAAGTCTTTCAGCCTCTGTTGGATCATCTACTGCACAACGTCTTGGTGACGGATGAGGATAAGCTGCCGGAGCAACCCGCCGAAGGGCTGACGGTCCTGACCCGCAGCGGTCGTTTCATTCGCCGCCCATATTCGGTCAGTGGCGGTTCGGTTGGTCTCTTTGAAGGAAAGAAAATTGGTCGGAAGAAGAACCTGGAGGTTCTGGAAAAAGCCATCGCTGCCGCTGAGGAGCAAGCGCGTGCCATTGAGAAGGATCTCTACAAAGAGCGCAATAAGCTCAACGAGCTGCGGCAACGCCGCGTCGATAAAGACATTCAGGAGAAGCAGCGCGAACTCAGCCGTCTTCAGCAGAAGCGCGCAGCGCTGAAGGCCCGGGTGGAAAGCTTCACGAATTACTTCACGGAAACGGAAGAGAAAAACAATGTGCTGGATAAGCAGGTGAAGGAGATCGTTAAGGCTAACTCGCTGATTGAACGAGACCTGGAGAATGCTTCCGCCGCCGTAGAAGCACTCCGGGAGCAGTTAGCGGGAACCGACGGAAATTACCGGCAGCTAAGTGAGCAACTCAGTGCCGCCAGTGCAGCTTACAACGAAGAAAACATCAACTTCATCCGCCAGCAGAACCTGGTGCAGACACTGGAACAGGAAGTGACCTTCCGCCGTAACCGACTCAAAGAGCTGGCAGATTTGGATAGCACCAATAAAGAGCAGCTCGAAAAGCTGGCCAAAGAGAGCCTGCAGTTTGAGGAGCAGGAGAAACTTCAGGCGAAAAACCTGGAGAAGATGTACGCGGATCGCACGGCCTACCAGGAAACACTCAACACTGCCGAGTCGGATTACTTCTCTGCCCGAACGACCATTAACGCTATGGAGGATGACCTGCGGCGGGAAAACCGCCGCCGGCAGGACGGACAGATTCTTGTTAATCAGCTCAAGGAGAAGTTTACTGATATCAAATTCAAGATTAACGGTCTGGCGGAACGGCTCAAGATCGAGTTTAACATTGGCCTCGAAGAACTGGGGCAGATGGAAATTGAAGAATGGGTAGGTGCCGTTGGGGACCTGGAAATGAAAGTGGATCGCTTACGCGGGCGCATTGGTAACTACGGCGAGATCAATCCGATGGCCGTTGAAGCCTACGACGAAATGAAGGAACGCCACGATACGATCACCAAACAACGGGATGATATCGTGAGCGCCAAGGAAACCCTGATCAAAACGATCAAAGAAATAGAAGAAACCGCTACGGTACAGTTTCTTAAAGCCTTCGAGCAGGTCCGGACCTACTTCATCGATGTGTTCCGTAGCCTCTTCACCGAGGATGACAACTGTGATCTTATCCTGCTGGATCCGGAAAACCCGCTTGAATCGAAGATTGAAATCGTTGCCAAGCCCAAGGGCAAACGGCCTACGACCATCAGCCAGCTTTCCGGTGGTGAGAAGACGCTTACGGCTACGGCCCTGCTCTTCGCGCTTTACCTGTTGAAGCCGGCCCCGTTCTGTATTTTCGATGAGGTCGATGCTCCGCTGGACGATGCCAACATTGCCAAATTCAACAAGATCATTAAGAAGTTCTCCAAAGAGAGCCAGTTCATCATCGTGACCCACAATAAGCTCACCATGGAAGCCGTGGATACCATCTATGGTGTGTATACCAATGAGCAGCAGGGTAGTGGTGTGCTACCCGTTCAGTTTACGGAGCTGGAGGGGAGTCTGATGTTCGAGGCGGTATAGTAGGGCGAACAAACGGCTGGGCGATACCGCCGGCTACGTGGCTTACGCCCTGCACCATACTTTTGATGAATACTTCGGTAAGGAAAAACTCAAGAAGATTTTTGTCTTCCTGCTCAATTCGCTTAGTGTTAGTTTGGATGTTTTTTTTCTTAGTCACCCTTAAATATAGGCTTGCTGGGTATATTTAAAGGCAAGTAGCCCAATTAATTTAAATGCTTGTTACGATTTGTAAGCTTAATCTTTCACCTGGATCGCCCCGACTCCCATCGCCCATAAGCGCTTATTGAAAGCCTCGAGGCGCTCCATCAGCACCTCTCCGGTCTGCTCATATTTGGCCCATTGAGCATTTAATTCCTGCATACGGTTTAAGGAAGGCTCGCCAATCTGACCAATGTTGTTTTCGCTCTGGTTCAAGAGGAACAGATAGTCAGCCGTGAAGCCATTTACGTAATTTTCAACGTCATCGTAAGCTTTGGATTTGCGCTGAACCATAAGCTCATCCCATGCCTTTAATTCTTTGGAAAGGGCCGCAGCCTGTTTACGCAATTGATCAGCATCCATGGATTTTGGTAACTTTTTGGTGGCAGCTGATAATTGCTGCGCTGCGCTGAAAAGCTGATTGGTCAACAGATGCATCTTATTAAGTTCAGCGGCCATGCCCTTGAGGTGCTTGTCATAGGCTATTGCTGCCTCAGGTTCAACTTTCAGAAGCGGATGGGGGAGAACTTCTGCCGTTGTTGACCTTGTTGTGGAGCCTCTCTTCAGTATCAGCTGGTAGTCGCCTGCGGGAACTTTGTGCCCCCGGTAACTCCCCTCGATATAGACCTGGTTGACACCAATCAGAGGAGCATGGCGTAAATCCCAGACGAATCGGTTCAAACCCGGTTTAGCGGAAAGGGTAGCCGGGCGGCCGGGGCCACCATCCCAGGGGGAGAAGCCCGTAGCTACAGACGAAAAGCTGCGTATCAGCTCTCCGTTACCATCCCTGATCTCCAGCATTAATTCGCTGCTGTCTTTTTCCGCAGGTAATTGATAGTAGATCACCAGGCCGTTAGCGGGGTTAACACCGCGTAGAGGGTGGCTTCCTTTGAATCCAGGGTTATTACCATTTAGCTGACTGTATCCACCCACCAGAGCAGCTGGCTCCGGATCGTACAGGTGCATACTGCTTTTAGGTGCCGGGCGCTGACGGATCAGACCAAGATCATCCAGAATCCAGAAGCCACGGCCAGCAGTAGAGAGAATGAGGTCGTCGTGGCGAACGGCCATATCCGTAATCGGTGTCACGGGAAGGTTCAGTTGCAGGGCGTCCCATTGTTTGCCGCCGTTTTGGGAGACATAGACGCCGGTTTCCGTGCCAGCGAAGAGGAGGTCTTTCACCTTGTCATCTTCACGAATGACGCGCGTGAAGGCGCCATCAGGAATGCCAGCGTTGATGGCCGACCAACTCTTACCGTAATTGTGAGTAACGTAAAGCCCTGGCTTATGATCATCGAATTTATAGCGGGTAGTGGCGATGTAAGCCGTTGCTGGATCGTGTGGGGAGACCTCAATGGCGTTAACCAGGCATTCCGCCAGGCCGGTGGGAGTAACATTTTTCCAGTTTTTGCCACCATCGCGGGTGAGTTGAACGAGCCCGTCGTCGCTACCCGTCCAGATCACCCCTTTCTCGTGGGGAGACTCCATAACGTAGGCAATGGTGCCATAGCTTTCGGCTCCAACCGATTCGTTGGTATAGGGAACTCCGCCCTTGCCCTGTTTCTCTTTTTCGTTACGTGTCAGATCAGGCGATACCTCTTCCCAGCTTTTGCCGCGGTCGCGGGTGCGAAGCAGGACTTGTGCAGCATGGTAATAAGTGTTCGGCTCATGCTGTGACCAGATAATGGGCGCGTTCCAGTTGAAGCGGTACTTCATGTCTTTGGCATCAAGCGCAAGGTATTGAATGGGCGATGACATGATGTTGGTGTAAGTACTCGTCTTGGTATCCAGTGAACCGATGGTGCCCAGGTAACTGCCACCGAGCACGTAGCTTGGGTCATCAGGGTCAAAGGCCAGAAAGGCACTCTCCCCTCCGGCGGAAGGCGTCATGGCACGCGGGCCAATGCCACCGCCCCTCAGGTCCCGGCTTTCCAGCCGGACGGAAGTATTGTCTTGCTGACCGCCATATAGGCGGTAAGGGAAATGGTTGTCTACGTTCAGGCGGTAAATCTGTACCGTAGGCATATTGTCTTGCCGAGACCAGCTCTTGCCGCCATTATAGGTGATGCCACAGCCTCCATCGTCGGTTACGACCATGTTCTTCGAGTTCTTAGGGTTGATCCATAGATTGTGATAATCGCCGTGAGGACCAGACATCACCTCCCAGTTTTTACCGCCGTCAATGGATTTTAGCATCGGCGCGCTCAGTACGTAAACCGTGTTTTCGTTATTCGGGTCAGCAAAGACCTCGATGTAGTACCAGGCGCGTTGGATCAGGCGATGGTCTCCACTAACTCGCGACCAGCTGCCGCCAGCATCGTTGGACACAAACAGACCACCTAACTGTTTTTCGGAGTCGGACTCTGCCAGCAGGTAGACTTTGTCCGGATTACTCTGAGCGACCGAGATCGCCATTTTTCCCAGTTCTTTCGGCAGGCCGTCCTGAATTTTATTCCAGCTCTCACCACCGTCGGTGCTTTTATAAACCCCGCTGCCCGGGCCTCCGCTGATGACCTGCCAGGGCTTGCGTCCGTATTCCCACATGGTGGCGTAGAGGATGAGCGGATTGCTGGTTACCATGCTCAGCTCTGAGCAGCCTGTTCGCTCGTCGACGGCCAGAATTTGCTTCCAGTTCTTACCGCCATCAGTCGTTTTGTAAATACCTCGCTCCTTAGACGGGCCGTACAGGGAGCCCTGCACGGCGACGTAGACGATGTCTTCATCCGTAGGATGCACCACGATGCGGGCGATGTGGCGACTGTTCTCCAGCCCGATCTTCTTCCAGGTTTTACCGGCATCGGTTGATTTATAGACGCCGTCTCCGGAGGAAGTCATCACACCCCGCACGGCGTGTTCGCCCGTACCGCAGTAGACGATGTTGGGGTTGCTGGCCGCAACGGCCAGTGCACCGATGGAGCTGGAGCCGAAGAAACCGTCGGAGATGTTGCTCCAGTGCTGCCCCGCGTCTTCTGTCTTCCAAACGCCGCCGCCGGTATTACCCATGTAGTAGGTCATCGGATCGCCCGGAACGCCAACCGCATCGTTGGCCCGGCCTCCCCGGAAGGGGCCTACGTGGCGGTATTTTACGGCGTCGAGTTTGGATTTTGGATTCGTTTCAGACTGAGCGAAAAGGGTGCTGCTGAGTAAAAGGCAGCCGAAGAGGAGAAAGTGGCGGAGGAGCATGGTTTGTATTGGGTGTGAGGGTGAAGTTACGGCGTGGTGGAGAGTTTTTCTATAGAAGCCCGGACCCTCAAAGGAACCCAGTCCTCCGATTCGCTTCGTGCTGGGTACCTTCGAGGTCCTTATACTGCAGGATTTATCCTAGAACCTCGAAGGTATTGGCCCGTAGCCGAAGGCGAGGCAGCCAATTCCTTTGAGGGTCCGGCCTTGTTTTCCCGGACCTCCTGTTATACCTCGAAGATATTTAGCCCTCTTGTAAAATGCTTTTGAGGTAGCTGAATACCGTTGCCGGACCGAACCCTCAAAGGAACCCAGTCCTCCGCTCCGCTTCGTGCTGGGTACCTTCGAGGTCCTGGATCATTAGTTGCTACATCATGCCTCAAAAGCAAAAAACAACCATTTCCCCATCGAAGTACTATCACATATTTAATCGGGGAGTGAATAGACGTACTATTTTCAAGGAAGAGCAAGATTTTAAGCGATTCTTGAATTTACTTAGGAAATACGTCCTGCCTGTCGGTTCCTTATTTTCTTATGCATTAATGGAGGACCATTTTCATTTGGTAGTTTGTATTAAAGGTAGAACAGAACTAGAGGAATGGTTTTTAACCGACGAGAGAAGAATCGGCCGTCAGTTCAGCCATTTGCAAAATGCATATGCGAAATATTTCAATGGAAAATACCGAACGGTAAGCGGCTTGTTCGAACGAAGTTTTGAGCGACAGGAAGTCATGGATTTGCGTTATTTTAAGAACGTTGTTCTTTACACTCACAGAAATCCAATTAAACACGGCTATTGTCGAGGATTAGAAGAATACCCATGGACATCTTTTCATGAATTAACTACACCAATGATGTCCACATTTCTAGCCAGGGATATTCTTTGGGATAAATTTGGCGGTATTGATGCTTTTGTTGCCGCTCATGAAATAGAGGACTTATTATTCAATGATGGGGATCTGGAAATTTAGATTTATTTCCTAGGACCTCGAAGGTATTGGCCCGTAGCCGAAGGCGAGGCAGCCAATTCCTTTGAGGGTCCGGCTTTGTTTTCCCGGACCTCCTGTTATACCTCGAAGGTATTTAGCCCTCTTGTAAAATGCTTTTGAGGTAGCTGAATACCGTTGCCGGACCGGACCCTCGAAGGAACCCAGTCCTCCGCTCCGCTTCGTGCTGGGTACCTTCGAGGTCCTTATACTGCAGGATTTATCCTAGGACCTCGAAGGTATTGGCCCGTAGCCGAAGGCGAGGCAGCCAATTCCTTTGAGGGTCCGGCTTTGCTTTCTGGGGCCTCTCCTTGCACCCGCGTCCGCGCCCAAATGTTGCTCTTCTAAAGGCAACAAACGATTGCCTTATTCACCGATTAGTATATTGGCGAAAATTATCCTCGTTACCCCGTTTACCCATTCTCTCATTCATCTATTCACCATGTACACTATCGGTTACGACCTCGGTTCTTCCTCCATCAAAGCAGCCCTCGTGGAAGCCAAAACCGGCAAGGTTTTAGCCCGCGTAACGGCACCGGAGACGGAAATGGGCATGGACGCGCCGGAAGCGGGTTGGGCCGAGCAAAATCCGGAAGACTGGTATAAATATGTGGTGCAGGCGACCCAGGATATTCTGGCGCGGACGCAGGTGCAGGCAAGGGACATAAAAGCCGTGGGAATCGGCTACCAAATGCACGGTCTCGTGCTGGTGGATGACAATCATCAGGTCGTTCGCCCCTCCATCATCTGGTGCGACGGCCGGGCCGTCGAAACCGGCGATCGTGCCTTCCACGCCATCGGCGCGGACACCTGCCTGACGCACTGCCTCAACAGCCCCGGCAACTTTACCGCCAGCAAGCTGAAGTGGGTCGCTGACAACGAACCCGACAACTACGCCCGCGCTAAATTTGCCATGTTGCCGGGAGACTATATCGCTCTTCGCCTGACCGGAAAGGCGACTACGACGGTTACGGGGCTAAGCGAAGGCGTCCTCTGGGATTTTGCGGACAACACGCCCGCCAACCTCATCCTCAACGAAATGAAGCTCAATGCCGATCTGCTGCCACCCCGCGTGCCTGCCGTCGGTGAACAGGGCCGCCTCTCCGAGTCAGCCGCCAAAGAACTTGGCCTTGCCCCCGGCACCGTTGTTGGCTACCGTGCGGGTGACCAGCCCAACAATGCGCTGAGTCTCAACGTCCTCGCCCCCGGCGAGGTCGCCGCTACCGGTGGCACCTCCGGCGTTGTCTACGGCGTCACGGACCGCCTGGCCTTCGACCCCGGACAGCGCGTCAACTCCTTCGCCCACGTTAATCATGAGGGGGGAGCACCCCGGATCGGGGTATTACTCTGTATCAATGGCGCGGGCATTCTGCACCGCTGGGTGAAAAATATGATTGGCGGAGACAGCCTCACTTACGGAGATATGGAAACCCTCGCCCAAAGTGCTCCCGCTGGCTGCGATGGTCTTCACTTCCTGCCCTTCGGAAATGGCCCCGAGCGGATGCTCGGCAACAAAAACATCGGTGCTCACCTGCTGGGCCTCGACCTGAACCGTCACGAACGCGCGCACCTGGTGCGCGCCGGGCTCGAAGGCATCGCCTTCGCCTTCGTCTACGGCATGAAAGTGCTCAAGGAGCTGGGCGTTGACCTGTCCACCATCCGCGTCGGTAATGACAACCTCTTTCAGAGCGATGTATTCAGCTCCACCATTGCTACCCTGACTGGTGCCACCATCGAGGTGCACAATACGACGGGAGCGGTAGGGGCTGCGCTGGCGGCTGCTGTCTCCGTTGGCCTTGCCCCTGATCTGGGCAGCGCCGTGGGCCGGCAGGAGGTGTTAGAGCGGGTTACGCCGGGAGAGAATGTTTCGGCGCTGGAAACTGCATATTTGAAGTGGGAGCGGAGTTTGGAGGGGATGTTGGGATAGGGTTTGCTTCTCCTTGCAATGGGCTCCTTCCTTGGCTTCGCCAACTCAGTCAACCATCGCTACGTGTAGACGCCCTTCCAGGGCTAACGGTTGTAGCTCAGGAAGGGCGTCCACAGGAGTACCGATCTATTAGCGAATAGAGCTCGAAGAGCTTCGCAACACAGTACCGGCTTGAGCCGGGAACCTGCGTGCGATGGGCTTCCTCGTCGGCTTCGCCAACTCGGTCAACCATCGCTACTGATAGACGCCCTCAGGCGGTTAGCAGATGATTTGGTTGGCGTTCTTGGGTAAAATGCCGTATTTCGCTTTTATCAATCTGTTCTCTTAAAAGCCTCTTCAAAGTTCAGCCCCCATGGACCATCAAATCTTCAAGCCCTGCCCTGACTTAGCTCCCTTCGTCAAGTGCTATTGGACTTTGGAAAGTGAGCAGGAAAACACACCAGTAAGAAATACCATCGTCCCGGACGGTTGCATGAAGTTAATTTTCCATTACGGGGATCCTTACAAGCATCATCCTAAAAGCGGGGATGCTCAAATTTTGCCGGAATTCTTTTTGATCGGACAACTCACTCAGCCCTATGAGGTGGAGCCGATGGGAGAAACCGGAACCTTCTTTGTCTGCTTCCATCCCAATGGCTTTTTACCCTTTGCCCCTTATCCGATCAAAGACATGGAGAACACGGCCGTTCCTCTGGAGAAGCTTTTTGGTGGTGCCGGACGGGAAATCGGGCAGCAGGTTCTGGAAGCCAGCACTACTTCAGAGAGGATCAGCCTCATGGAGCGTTTCTTACTGGAGCGCTTAACGGACGCCCAAAATGTAGACCTGATCGTTAAGTCTACGATTGAAACCATCCTGACGGCCAACGGGCGACTATCCGTAAATGATCTTTCAAAGCAGAACAACGTCAACCGAAGGAACCTGCTCCGCAAATTTTCCTCAACCATTGGTTTAAGCCCTAAGCAACTATCCAAAACGATAAGATTACAGGCAACCCTCAAGACTTTGCTGAACGAGGAAACGGTTAAGCTTACCGACCTGGCCTACGAAAACGAATTTTATGACCAGGCACACTTCATTAAGGACTTTAAGGAGTTTACCGGGCAGACACCCAAAGATTTTTACGGTGATCACCTCAAAATGTCGCTGATTTTCGACCGAAAAAAATAGGCTTGTCCCATTTTTACAATTACAGGCTTTGGTGTCGCGGCATATTTGCAGTGCGATATAGCAAAGTACATTAATCATTAAACGATGAAGATGACAAATCCTGTAGGTTGGTTCGATATTTATGTTTCAGACATAGACCGCGCCAAAAAATTTTACCAAACCGTATTCAACACCCAGCTGACGGACCTTCCGGCAGAGTGGGGCAAACAATCCGCTTTCCCGGCTGACTTCGAAGGGCTGAACATCTCGGGAGCACTGGTTGAAAAAGCTGACCGGGTAGCCGGTGGCAACAACACCGTCGTCTACTTCGTTTCGGGCGATTGCGTAACGGAAGAAGCGCGGGTAGAGCAGGCAGGAGGTAAAGTTCTCCGTCCTAAGATGTCCATCGGTGAGTTCGGCTTCGTCTCGATACTACAGGACACGGAGGGAAATACTATCGGGCTTCATTCCCGGCAGTAAGTGAAAAGTAAAAGCCGTCATTGACTGAAGTCAGTGACGGCTTTTTAGTTTTTCTGGTGAGACGTCGTCTGGCTGGCTTCTTTTGTGTTGATGGTTGTTCTGGTCAGACGGGCTCAAGTCGGTGAAATGAGCTGGAATACCATTGTCGCTATTAAAAATCACTATATTCACCCTGCTTTGACGATATAGTTCGTTGAAGTCTGTTCTCTTACACACCAAAAAACCTGATATGATTCGCGCTTGGATGTCCATTTTGTTTCTGTTTTTCTTCACTCACGTTAGTGCGCAGCACCTTGTTGCTAATATTAATCAAACCAATGGGGGAAGCCGGCCGGATGAATTAATGGGAAATGCCAATTACGGAGTGTTTTTTGCCCGTCCTGACGACACTGCCTTTCAGTTGTTCTTTTTGGATACTGCTAGTGACAGTTTAAAACGTTTTGGTACAGATATACCAATTCAAATCGACGACATAATCTGGGATAGTAAGTTGATCGGAGATGATGTTTATTTTCGAACATTTAATTTTGAAAGAGCGGAAGAAACCTTTCACCGAGCTAACCTTACTTCAGATAGCTTGTTTACGCTTGCGCAACTAGGTGCCTCTGGATCTTCCTCAGGAATTAACAACTTTACTCCCTTAGATGATGGAACGCAAGAAGTGTTGTTCATTCATAGGAATGAGGCTTATACTTTCCAGCTTTTCCGGACGGACGGATCGAGTGAGGGGACTCACTATTTGACAGATTTGCCCGATAACCAGTTTGTTAGTCAAATCGCAACTCAAGGCACATTTGCGTATCTGGTTTACCCGGCTGATTTTTTTGAAGGCCGACCCGCTTCTCTTTACCTCAACGAAGGAGTAAATACTACACCCGTCGATTTGCCTTTGCAGACAGACTTTGGGCTTGAAGTAACTCCCTTTGGCAATAAAGTACTACTGTCTGGTTTTAGCAGGGATAGTTTTACACACCTGCTTGCGGATCCTGGTTTGTCTGAATTCCGAAGCTTATCCACTTTTTCCAGCGATACGAATACGCTATTTTTACGCACTGCTTTTATCTCTGGCGATCAGGTTTATTATACTCGTAATGGGGAAAACTTTGCTCATGAGTTATTACGCACCGATACATCTGCTACTCGTTTGGACACGGTGGTAAATCTGAATCCTGGCCAAGACTCAGTTGGATATTTTGCTCACACCTATGATTCAGAGTCCGGTCTTCTGTTTTTTTTAGGGCGAAAGACTACAGACGGAAGTGTGAGTCTATATCGTTCGGATTTGACGGAAGCTGGCACCTTTGTTCTTGGTGTCGTTCAACCCGCCGGAGCCTCCATTGCTAACATAGGCACTAGTAATAAACTGGTTAATGGTAAGTTCTATTTTAAAGCATTTCGTACTGAAACCGGCGAAGAACTTTGGGTAAGCGATGGTACGGTAGAAGGAACTAAGGCTGTAGATGATTTAATTCCGGGAGTAGATGACGCGCTTATTGACCAACTTACTAAAGTTGGTGAAAGAGTAATGTTTACGGCCAGTACCATAAACTTCGGACAAGAAGTTCTAATTTCTGACGGCAGTAAAGTGGGGACCCGGCTACTATCAGATATTAATACTAAAGAAGCCGGTTCTAACCCTGGAAGCTTCTTTACCTTCCGGGATACCTTGTTTTTTCGGGCCAATAACGGCTGCAATGGTAGTGAATTGCATAAAAGTGGTGGCTCTGCTGCGACTACTCGGTTGGTCCGGGATATTATTTTGGGCCGTGAGGGCTATTCTATATTCGGCCAGTTAGAGCTTGCGGATAAATTTTATTTCACAGCGAGCGGAACGGGTATTTTGATAGAAAGTGACGGCACTGAATCTGGGACAAAAGAGATTGTTACCAATTCCGTAGAGTTAGGAATTCAAAGCTTATCACCACCCGGGCGAGTTGGCAATCAATTATTAATCACTGCTTTTAGTGGCGTATCGCAAGGGCAAATTTTGTATCGATACAATCCATTAAGTGGTCAGATTGATTCTCTAAAGCGATTGAGTGACATTGGGTTTAATTCTTCGAATAGCCCCTTTATGTCCTTAACGGACTCTGTTACCCTCTTCACGAATCGTAGTAGTAACGGCCTAGTTCTGTACCGTACCGATGGCACTTCTGAAGGTACAGTAGTGCTGCCGTTGAATAATATCTTCGATCCGCGAAGTATTCAAATTAGCAAAGTTGTCAATGGAGTTGGATATATCAAGGTAATAGTTGATTCTTTTAATGAATACCTGTTTAGAACGGATGGCACAGTCGGTGGTACCCGCTTACTCAATAATGTAAGCTTTGATAATATCCGGAAAATATTCACTTATCAGGGAGAGCTCCACTTTTTTGCTGACCAATTCAGTTCAACTAACCTTTACCGTATTGACTCCACAAATCAAATTATCAGGCGGACGGCGCTGTTCAACGGTGCCGGTAGGTTTGCTATGAATGCAGTGGCGAAGGGAGACACAATATTTTTTACCGCAACCACTGAGGCTGCGGGAGCGGAGTTGTGGATCATCCCGGGCCCTGGTCAATTAGCGCGTCAACTCATTGATCTTCGGGCAGG
Source organism: Neolewinella agarilytica (assembly GCF_900110645.1). Lineage (GTDB taxonomy): Bacteria > Bacteroidota > Bacteroidia > Chitinophagales > Saprospiraceae > Neolewinella > Neolewinella agarilytica. The sequence continues at coordinate 116,691 of NZ_FOFB01000013.1, read as the reverse complement.
CCCTGACGCTTCTTTTCCTCGGGAGCTAACCTTGCTTTCTGGAAGCCTGTATTTTACCGCTGAGGCTAGTGATGGAAACCGTGACCTGTATGTTTCCGATGGCAGTACTGACGGTACCGTTTTAGTACGAAGTATCTCAAATAGTCAAACCGCCTTTGCTCCATCAAGCTTGTATACACATGATGGATTCCTATACTTCTCGGCAAGGGATACATTATATGGGCAAGAACTATTTCGTTTCGATCCGAGTGATCCAACAAATACTGGAACAGTCGGCGATCCCGATGTTATAGTCGCTCACTGTGCCGCCTTGCCCGATACCACGGTGAATGTTCTAAACACAGTTCTTGACCAAGCACTAAATGTATTTCCCAACCCAACCGCTGATCTACTGACAATTAACCTTGACGGGGTAAGTAATAGAAGTAACCTCCGACTTGCTATCTTCTCGCAAGATGGAAGGAAAATTCTTGAAGGACAGACGACCAGTAACTCCCCAACCATTTCACTGGGTGGACTACCTCCCGGGACTTACTTCCTGCATTTAAGAGACCTAAGAACTGGTGGCTTTGCTATTCGATCTGTTTTGAAGTATTGACGGAGTCTTGGTGGGAAACACGAAGCCTCACATTTGTTCCTGGGGTAACCCTACAAATGGATCACCTCCCCATAAGCCGCTGCGGCAGCCTCCATGATTGCCTCACTCATGGTCGGGTGGGGGTGAACGGTCTTAATGATCTCGTGGCCGGTGGTTTCCAGCTTACGGATGGAGACACATTCGGCGATCATTTCGGTGACGTTGGCACCGATCATGTGGGCACCAAGGAGCTCACCGTATTTGGCGTCAAAGATCAGCTTCACAAAACCTTCCTTTGCACCTGCGGCACTCGCCTTACCACTGGCACTGAAGGGGAATTTCCCAACCTTCAGTTCGTAGCCCGCCTCTTTGGCGGCAGCTTCCGTGTAGCCAACACTGGCAACTTCGGGGATGCAGTAGGTACAACCGGGAATGTTGTTGTAATCAATGGCTTCCGGATTAAGGCCGGCAATAGCTTCCACACAGGTAATTGCCTCAGCACTTGCCACGTGAGCCAGTGCCTGAGTGGGAAGTACATCACCGATGGCGTAAACGCCGGGGACGTTGGTGCGGTACATCTCATCGACTTCGATGAGGCCGCGCTCGGTCTTAATTCCCAGGTCTTCCAGGCCAATGTTTTCCGTATTCGGAGCTACGCCGGCGGCGGAGAGGACCACATCACACTCAATGACGGATTCTTTGCCGCTTTTGCGGTCCTTGGTCGTCACTTTGAGGGTCTTGTTCTTCGTATCAACGGACTCAACACTGGTGTTAGCCAGTACCTTGATGCCTTTCTTTTTGTAAATTTTGGTCAGCTCTTTGCTCACGTCCGCGTCTTCGCGCGGCACGAGGCCTCCGGGCATGAACTCCACTACCGTCACTTCCGTGCCGATACTGGCGTAAACGTAGGCAAACTCGACACCGATGGCACCGGCTCCCACTACGACCATACGCTTGGGTTGCTTCTCCAGGGTCATCGCCTGGCGGTAGCCGATGATCTTCTCTCCGTCGATGGGGAGGTTAGGCAGCGCGCGGGCACGCGCGCCGGTGGCGATGATGATGTGCTCCGCGTCGTAAACAGTAGCCTTACCGCTGGCGGCTTTGACTTCCACCTTCTTACCGCGAAGGAGCTTACCCTCACCCTCAATCACTTCAATCTTGTTCTTACGCATCAGGAAGTTGACGCCCTTGCTCATCCCGTCGGCAACGCCGCGGCTACGACCAATCATAGCACCAAAATCAATCTTCGGCTTACCGACCTTAATGCCGTAATCAGCCGCATGCTCCACGTACTCAAATACCTGGGAACTTTTGATGAGTGCCTTCGTCGGGATACAACCCCAGTTAAGACAGATTCCACCAAGATTTTCTCTTTCCACAATGGCTACTTTCATGCCTAATTGTGAAGCACGAATTGCTGCAACGTAGCCGCCAGGGCCACTGCCAATAACGATGAGATCAAAAGAAGCCATAATGGTTGAAATTTTAATTGGTAGTGTGTATGCTTAAAAACGACGCAAAGGTACGGTAGACGCTTCGCTTTTTAGACAGTTGCTGCGCTCCTTTTTAGACGGCTTCGCCTTTTAGACGAAAGAGATCGCTGCGCTCCTCTTTCTTTTAGACACCGCTTCGCGGTTTTTAGACGCTGCGCTTTTAGAGTTCCGGTCCAGTCTTTACCGAAGCCCTAAAAGCGCGAAGCGTGTCTAAAAAGCCGGAGGCTTTTAAATAATCCCTATCTCTCCCAGGTAACGTTCTGCATCAAGGGCGGCCATACAACCGGTTCCTGCAGCCGTAATGGCCTGGCGGTATACGTGATCGGCCGCGTCGCCGGAAACAAATACTCCCGGAACATTCGTCTTGGTTGAGTTCGGCTGGTGAATCAGGTAGCCGGTATCTTCCATGTCGAGCCAGTCTTTAAACATCGCTGTGTTAGGAACGTGACCGATAGCAACGAAAAAGCCTTCAACGGGGATATCCTGCTTTTCGCCAGTCTTATTGTTAAAGACCCGAACACCCGTTACGGCATCGTCACCAAGGATTTCTTCGGTCTCCGTGTTCCAGTAAATCTTGATGTTCTTCTGCTTCTTGACCCGGTCCTGCATAATCTTAGACGCGCGCATTTCATCGCGGCGGACGAGCATGTGAACGGTCGGGCACAGGTTACTCAGGTAAAGTGCTTCTTCGGCAGCACTGTCACCAGCACCAACGATAGCCGTCTCTTTACCACGGTAGAAAAAACCGTCACAGACGGCACAGGCGCTTACGCCATTGTTCATCAGGCGTTGCTCACTTTCCAGACCGAGCCAGCGGGCACTGGCACCCGTAGAGATAATGACGGTGTGTGACTGAATCTCTTCACCGGTTTCCGTGTAAATTTTATGGATAGGTCCGCTGAAGTCAACTTTGTCAATCAACTCATATTTAACCTCCGTGTTGAAGCGTTCTGCCTGCTTGCGTAGATCCTCCATCATGGCAGGCCCCTGAATACCGTCCGGGTAGCCAGGGAAGTTCTCTACGTCAGTAGTAATCATCAACTGTCCTCCGGGCTCTTTACCGGTATACAGCACGGGGCTGAGATTTGCCCGGGCGGCATAAATGGCAGCTGTGTAGCCGGCAGGGCCGGAGCCGATGATGACGGTCTTTAATGGTTCCTTACTCATGGGGGTATAAATTTTGGGCGAAAGTAAGGAAAACCCGTTTGGCGCAGCATAGTTGTGTTAGACAATTCGAGGATGTCTTTATCCGATAGTTATGGGCAGGACCTCTCTGCTCCTTAAACTTTTCCCTTGCACCTGCGACCGCGCCCCCTTCTTTACTCCCTTTATCCCTTCTCCTTTACTCCCTTACTCCGTCCCGTCCCCCAAACTCTCCGAAGGATCTGCATTATTTGTTTTTCTCAGGACATTATCGATCCGGGTAGCCAGCAGCTGATGATCATAAGCGGAATTTCGGCTCAGAACATTACTCATCAGCGCTACGGCGTAGCGCGTACCGTCGGGTTGCTCCACAATGGCAATGGAGTTCATGTAGTTCATCCGGTTACCCCGGTATTTACCGCAACTGGTGCCGGGTTTACAACCGTAGAGAGAGCCGGACTTGAAGTACACGGCCGCATCGTCCAGCGATTTCGAATAAGCGTAGCGAATCCGTCGGTCGGTCATGTACATTAAACGCTTGATTTCCAGACTGGAAGGGGCGTCAATGACTTTGCCAGACTCCAGCGCTGTCATCCATTTCATCAGGCCATGAACGGTACCGATGCTACCGCCTTTGGGCGGCACAATACCACTGGCCCCCCGCGTAAACATTGTGCCCAACCGCCATTCTTCGTGCTCGATGCCCATGTCCCTCAGTGGCCCGTTCACCACGTCCTCGGCAATGTCCCGTTTCTCGGCCCAGGGCACCTTCTTGAAGTAGTCCATCATCTCTTCGTACGTCAGTTCGGGGTATTTGTCTCCAAACACGCGCATCAGGATGGCTTCCCGCCAGACAATACTTGCCGCACCGTTATTGCTCACGGACAGCATGTGATCAACCCATTCATACAGGGTGAACTCATCTCCTTCATTTACTCTGCTTCTGGCATAGCGTTCTTTTTCCACGTCAAACCTGGGGATGGTATGATGATCATAGACGCCGAAGGGGCCGGCTTTGACGACCTTCTTTTTCATCAGATCAAAGCGCTTGCCAACGTCGTCCACGTACAGGTTTTCGAGCTCACAGAAAAAGGCAGTGGCCACGGCCAGTTTGCCGACAGATCCGGGTTGGTAACCAGCATCGGGGTTGCGAACGGCGTAGCGGGGTTCCCGGCCCGGGGTCATGTCGTACACCGCCAGAGAATAACTCTTATGGAAAATGGGAAGGATGTCTTCCAGCTCTTTCTGCAGCGCTTCATCCGGCTCGGGGAGTTCCTGCACGGGCTTAGCCATCAGGTTCAGGCGTACATATTCCAAGGGATGGCGGGCACCCGGGCGTAGTTGCCGAACGAGCCGGCTGCTGTCCATCGTCGTCAGGTACTGCAGCCGGGAGATGCCCGAGCGTTCGTAGCCATCGATTGGGTAGGAGTCAGCAGGAACAGATGGGTATACTAGCAGCACAAGAATTAGCAGTGCCAGCGCAAGGCGCATTTTCATGGTTGGTGATTTCGGCATAAAGATAGAGCGGCTCGACGAGGGGCAATGTTCTTTTTTGGATGCTCATTGTTTTTTGGGCGCAGAACGCAGGTGCAAGGGGAAAGGTGAAAGAGCAGGGGGAGGTGGCAGGAGGAATTTTAATCCCGGGGGCCAGACTACCGTCTTGGTTCTTCGACCGGCTCGTAGTGATGGCGGAGGCCGAAAAAGTTAATTGACGGCTCGTGCATCTCGCTGTGTACACAAAATGATAGTTCAATGGCGTATTTGCGCTAAATTGTTTATATTTGCCAATAAACAAAACAAAATGCAGCTCAATTTACTTTCTTGCGGACAGGATCGCCCCGACCGCCGGGCTATCGCCCGGACTTTGGAGGACATTGCCGATGGCCTCGACTACAACCTCGCCAATGAACTCACCAATATCCTGATCGAAGGCTCGCCCGTGGATATTGAAGTAAGCTTTAACGAAAGTTCCGCTTTCCGCTCACTACGGAAATTGCAGATTGACTATGAGATTGTGGAGTAGTCAATGAATAATCTCCGTGATATTGCTACCGTATTTTTGGCGGACGAAGTAGACTTCGCTGAACTCTATCAGGCTATCGATGACTTCCGGGTCTGTTTACTTGACCTAACCCAACTGGGGTTAGATGACGATTCCCTGAGAAATGATGTTCATTTGTCTGAGGGGTTGGCTATTGGAACGGAGTGGGCCGTACGTTGTGTTGATGACATACTGCGCACTAAGCGATTTGTGAAAGGTCTCGCAGAAGCGATTGATTATCAGCTCAACCAGGGGCTCAAGCCAATAGAATTGCTGTATGCAGGATCTGGCCCTTTTGCGACTCTGGCCCTTCCTTTACTTTTCAGGTATTCTCCGGAAGAACTTCAGCTTACGCTGGTGGAAATTAATGAAGTTAGCTTCAAGACCGTCCGGAGGGTTTTTGAGGGCGATGATTTCAGACCTTATCTTAGGGCGCTTTACCAGGCAGATGCGACGACGCTTCAGTTGAATGACCCAGAAAGATATGACATCCTGCTAAGCGAAACAATGCAGTACGCTTTGCAAAAGGAACCTCAGGTGGCCATAACTCTAAATCTGTTACCTCAGCTGCGGGAAGATGCTCTGTTGATTCCAGCGGAAATCAGTCTGCACCTTGCTGCCATAGAATACGGTAGTACGGGGACCGTCAAGTCCAGAGCGCTAGCTGAATTGCTGGTTATTAGCCGGAAGGCACTGTCCGGCCATCCTCCGCTTTTGCAGGACGGAGCAACTCAGTTTCCTATGATAGAGCATCAACTTGTTGATGAGGATATTGCCAATGCTCACAAGTTGGGAATCTCAACGACTATCAAAATATTTGGGACCCAATCTTTAGGTCTGAATGAATCCGGCTTAACGATTCCGAAGGCTGTTTTTAATACGGATTCATTACCGGTGGGCAGGAAGATGATTTCCGCTCAGTACCATCTTGGTGCAGTACCCGGTATGATTTTGACGGTCACTTGATCCACGGTAATTGTCCGATCTTTATTTTGCCTCCAAAGCCTCCAAAGCCTCCAAAGCCTCCAAAGCCTCCAAAGCCTCCAAAGCCTCCAAAGCCTCCAAAGCCTCCAAAATGCGGTAGCCCAAAAGACCAAAGAACCAAAAGACCAAAAGACTACTTCCTCTTCTTATTCTTCTTATTCCCCTTAGGCTTCGCCCCCCGCGACTGTGGTTTCTTGTACTTCAGCATCATCGTTGCCCGTTTGCCCATTCGAACGTTCACCTTCTGGTTTCGCTCCGCCTTTTCATGAAAGGCAGCCCGCTCCGGGTCAATGTCGAAAAACTCGGTATTCTCCGCCACATACTCTGGTTCCATTTCCAGTGGGATGAGGACGTCGGACAGCTCTACGCCTTCCGGTAGCGGACGAACTTCAATGGGGCGCCCCATCAATTCCTCGATGGCTGCTTTAGCTTCTTTTTCGGCCTCTGAGAAGAAGGTGATCGCTACACCCTTCTCTTTGGCGCGGCCGGTACGGCCGACGCGGTGAATGTGCTTTTCCTGATTGTCCGATACATCAAAGTTGATGACGTGGGTAATGCCGGAGACGTCCAGTCCGCGGGCTACAATATCGGTGGCAATCAGGCATTGATAGGTACCATCCTCAAAGGTGGCTACCGTATTAAAACGGTTGTTTTGCGACTTTGAAGAGTGAATTACGCCTACTGCTTCTCCAAATACAGGTTCTAATCGCTCATAGAGCGCATCGGCCATTTTTCGGGTAGAGGCGAAAGCTAACACCTTCGTCATTTCTGCTCGGTTTTTTAGCAAGTATTCCAGCAGGTTGGCCTTGGAGTTGAAGTTGGGGACTTCAAAAGAGAACTGGTCAATATTTTCCAGTGGTGCACCGGAGGGCGCCGTTTCAATTACTTCGTAGTAGTCAGTGAACTGCCTGATGGTTCCCATCACTTCTTCCACCATGGTTGCGGAGAAGAAAAGGTGTTGCCTTTTTTTGGGCAGGAAGTCAACGATGTCGTTGAGTTGTGTCCGAAATCCGAGGTCAAGCATCTCGTCAACTTCGTCCAGAATAAGGCGCTTGACGTTCTTCAGCTTCAGAACGCCGTCTTTGAGCAGGTCTACCAGGCGACCCGGGGTTCCCACTACGAAGTCTACCCCGACTTCAATCTCTGCCTTATTCGATTTGATGTTGGTTCCTCCATAGACGCCAGCAACTTCGACGCTCATGAATTGGGTGAGTTTTTCAATCTCGGTAACCACTTGCTGTACGAGTTCCCGGGTAGGTACGATGATGAGTACCTGAGGGAAAGGCGACTTCGTGAATTGCCACAACTTGAGCGCAGGTAGGAGGTAGGCATAGGTCTTACCCGTTCCGGTTTGGGCGATGCCGATAACATCCCGACCAGCCATGATGGGGGAGAAGGCCTTGGCCTGAATGGCAGTAGGCGTCTCCAGTCCGAGTTCTTCAAGGGCATTCCAGAGTGGGCGGTTCAGGTTGAGTTCGGCAAATGTCATACGCAAAGATATACCTTGCTGCGGTAGTCAGAGTAGTGATTAACCCTGCTCTTTAAAAACCGTCCGCTGCACCCGCGGAATCGCCCCGCCTCCCTTGCAGAATTTACCTGAACTTCAAAGGCGCCAGTGTCTTCTGTCCGACTTTAAATTTAGTTACCATCATCAGATAGGTTGAATTGGGCTACTTTTAGGCATTATTTACAGGGAACTCAGGTACAATTTAAAATGAAACGATTACTATTTTTAGTAAGCCTGGTTGGGCTTACCGCAACTTTAGTTGCACAAAAGCCAATGGCTGACCGCGGACTTACTTTAGGAGTAGAGGCCGAAAAAGGCAGCTTCGTTACAGGGAAAGAACGGCTCGACGCTACCACCGGTAAGGCCTTAGTCATTTATCAAACCGACAAAAAGGTGGCTAAGGCATCGCCTCTGGAGATGGCCATGGAATACCTTGGCCGGTCAACGGCTAAACTAGGCCTTACTACTGCGGACCTCGAAAACCTCGAATTCAAGGTCGCCCGCGAGCGCCCGGCCGGAACAACGGTCCGGCTAAAACAGACCTGGAAAGGAGTACCGGTTTGGAAGGGAGGAATCTCCCTCACGGTTTTCCCTGATCAGTCCGTAGGCATGGTGAATAACGAATTCGTTGCCGGGGTGAACCTCGCCTCCGTCAGCCCCGCCATTAATTCCACGGCTGCACGTAACGTAGCGGCTCAGCATCTTCAGATTACGGGTGACATCCACTTTGAAACTCAGGATCTTGTTATTGTAGCCCTAAAGGAAGTGCCTTATCTGGCCCACCGTATTGTTATTTCCAGCAATGCTCCACAGGGCGAATGGGAGTCTTTCGTAGATGCACAAACCGGGGAGCTGTTAAAAGTGTCTGATATCGCTTTTTACTACCGGCACGATGAAGAACACGGGCATGGACACGGGCAGGAGCCCGAAGCGCTGCCCTTTCCCATGATGGTAAACGGCACCGGAAACGTTTTTGACCCGGATCCACTTACCACTGCGGGGGTAAGTTATTTCACCAGCGGGTACAGTGATGCGAACGATGCTAACAGCCCTAATCTGGTCGCTGAGCAGGTTTCGGTTACCTTACTCGATATCACTTTTAGTGGTGGGCAATACCATTTGATTGGTCCGTACGCTGAAATAGTAGACCATGAGAGCCCGTTTAGAGGACTGTTTTCTCAAGCCACCCCCAATTGGAACTTCAATCGGTCGGATAATGCTTTTGAGGCGGCCAATGTCTACTACCACGTAGATGCCTCCATGCGTTACCTGAACGAAACACTAGGCCTCGATGTGAGCCCGTCAGAATATACTGGTGGGGTCCAATTCGATCCATCGGGTGTTAACAATGATGACCAATCCTATTATACTGGCACTACCCAACGAATTATCTTCGGAGACGGCGGAGTCGATGATGCAGAGGATTCTGACGTAATTCACCATGAGCTTGGCCACGGCCTTCATGACTGGTTTACTGACGGTGGCCTTTCTCAGGTAAATGGTCTGAGTGAAGGGTCCGGTGATTACTGGGCAGCATCTTACAACCGCTCTTTTGGGTTGTGGGACCCCGCCGACGACGGCTACGACCACGTGTTTACCTGGGATGGACACAACGAATTCTGGTCCGGGCGCAGAGTGGATGATTCTCGTTCTTACCCAAGTGGTCTGGTTGGCCAAATCCACAACGATGGCCAAATCTGGGCCTCCGCTATGATGCAGATTTGGGACGCCGTAGGTAAGATGAAGACGGACATGATGTTCTGGTCCGGGATTGCCATGACAAGTGGAAGCTCTTCTCAGAACGACGCGGCGGTTGCTGTATACGAAGCTTCCCGGGTGTTACCTGGCTGCACTAACGCAGAAGTGCTTATGGTGCATACCATCTTATCGAACCGGGGCTACACCTTGCCTGCTTTTGAGGCTTTGTTACCGGTTGATTGGCTGTCCGTAACGGCTACACCGCAGGACAAGACGATCCTGGTACAGTGGGCTACGGTAATGGAGACGGACAATGATTACTTTACCGTTGAGCGGTCAACGGACAATGGGGCGACTTTTGCTGCCATCGGTCGTGTAGTGCCCAATGAGAGCGGGCAGTATGAGCTGACGGATGCTTCACCCTACGCCGGCTTAAACCATTACCGGGTGCGCCAGACGGACTTTGATGGAGAATTTTCTTTCTCTGAAGTTGTAACGGCTTCCCTGGCAGGCGAAGCGCTTTGGTCTTTGTCTCCGAACCCCGTGGTAGATATGCTTACCGTCCGCTTTCCGGAAACGGACAATGCAAAGGTCAATAACCTACAGGTATTGGACTTGAGCGGTCGGGAGGTAATGCGCGTCGATCAACTGAAGGCTGGCGGACGACTATCCGTTAGCAGCCTGCCTCCGGGCGTTTACTTACTGCGGAGTGCGTTAGGGTCTTTACGGTTTGTGAAGAAGTAGACGCTGGCTTTTCAGCAAGACGCATAAACAGAGATGCCCGTAGAAGTCGATTGCTTCTACGGGCATTTTGTTGGGTCAAATGTCACTAAGCGGGCGCGTACGCAGGTGCAGAGAAGGGTAGGAGGCAATGAAGTATTCAGCTATCGCTCTTTGCACAAGCGACTACCTCGACTTCCACCAGAGCTCCATGGTGTAATTCCCTGCTGGGGACCACGCAGCGTGCGGGTTTGTGGGCTCCGAAGAAGCCGGCATAAATACGGTTAACCTCTGGCCAGTAAGCCACGTCCGGGATATAGATACGAGCCTGAATCACATGGTTGCGGTCGCTGCCCGCACAGAGGAGAAGTTGTTCGACTTTCCCGAGTGCCAGCAGAAGTTGTGCTTCGAGGCCGTCCGGCATACTCCCATCGGGGAGCGTTGGGAGCTGACCGGAGACATAGAGAGTGCCCTGGTGCTCCATAATGGGACTGTAGTGCCCCTTTGGTGTGGGGATGTCGGGGTGCTGGATGATTTTCATAGGAGCTAAGATAGCGTCTTTGGGCGGAGGAGTTCCAGCTCCGAACCGGGCAAGGGAGCGAAGCGATTTTGTCTCATCCATGGCTTCCAACAATAAGAAAGCTACTGCGCATACCTGCTCCGGGAGCCTGTGGCCCCATTCGTGTTCGGAGCTGGAGCTTCTTTGCTCCCAAAAACTCCCCCTTGCACCCGCGGCCGCGCCCGCTTAATCCCGCCACACAAAGGGGAATAACACCAGGCCAACCGCCATGGCCAGCAAATCGATCGCTACTGCGAGTAGCAGATAAGAGGATTCCTGGCCCGAAGTGAGCCCAACCGCATAACCACCGGCATTTACCAACAGAAAAAGCAGCGGGATGATGAGCGGAAAAGAAAGAACCGCCATCAGGGTTCCGTTACCGCCGGCCCGGGCGGCTACGGCCGCCACAAAGGTCAGGATGGCCGATAGGCCGATGCCTCCGAGCAGTAAGGCCAGCGTGAAATAGGCGGGTTCGAACACGTAGTTCTCCGCCGCAAAAAAACTAAGCAGTGCCCAGCTGAGACCACTGATAAGCCAAATGATCAGTGTGTTGTAGAGGAGTTTACTGACGAGCAGGGCCTCCGGGCTGGCCAGCGTGTAGAAGTAGTAATGCCGCCGTCCGCCTTCCCGCAGAAAACTGCGCCCTGAAGCCACCGTGGCTCCGAAAAACAACACTACCCAAAATAGTGCGTTAAAGGTCATGGGGCTAAACTGCCGGACGGCGAAGTAAATCACCACCGTGGTGGCAACGACGTACAGCAATACGCTGCCCAGGGCATAGCGGTTGCGCCATTCTGTTTTAAGCTCCCACCAAAAGAGGTGGCCGATCTGACGGAGAGTGTCCATTTTGCAAAGGTAAGTTGGACGCTTACTATCTTGCGCCATCATTCCGTCAGGCTTTTGCTGAATTAATAATTGTCTTTTCTTTTGAACAAACACTTACTCCTCCTTTGCCTGCTTCTGGTGGCCCTGTCAACCCTTCAGGCGGAACAACTCAAGGTTGTTGCGCAGAAAGGTGATGGCGTCTATGCTATCCTGCGACGATACCAATTGTTGGATTACCCCTGTAACCTGCAGGAGTTCTATCGCCTGAACGGTCTTAAGCAAAACGCGAACCTCTTTGTAGGACGAACGTATGAAATGCCGATTGAAACCATTAACTATAATGGCAAGAGTATTCGAAGCTCAACGGGCAACGACGATTATGCCCGGGCATTGAGTATCCAGTATTATAACGAGGAGTTGTTGGCAAAAGGCGTTCGCCCGAAGGACTTTCGGGAAGACAATGTCTTGTACCTTCCTTTCCATATCGATAATTGTTTTGAGGAAAAGCTAAAGGCAGCTCCGGAAGAAATCACGGACAGTGGTGAAATTAGTAAACCGGAAGGAGGTTTGGTCTCCGCCGAAGGAGCAGTTCCGGAGCAGCAGACTACAACGGCCTTCAGAACCTTTAAAATTTTCGGGGAGAAGTACGCTTATGTCCCTAAAGTAGATGATAAGCTGGCGGGCAGAATCTTTTACATCGTCTCCGGGCACGGCGGCCCGGACCCCGGAACGATAGGGAAGCGGGCAGGGCATTTCCTGCACGAAGATGAGTATGCCTACGATGTCGCTCTGCGCCTGACCCGAAATATCCTGAAGCACGGCGGGACACCCTACATGATCGTCCGGGATACCGACGGGATCCGGGATGATCGTTACCTGAAAGGAGACAAGGATGAGACCGCCTGGGGCGGAAACCCTATCCCTCATGGACAAAAAAACCGACTGGCACAACGGTCCAACATCATCAACCGATTGTATGATGAGAATCTGGCCAAGGGGATCAGTGATCAGACGATGGTTTCCATTCACGTGGACAGTCGTGCCAGTAACAAAAAAATCGACCTGTTCTTTTATCATCACGAAACGGATTTGATTGGTGCTAAACAGGCAGATCGAATGCAAACGGTAGTGCGGCAAAAGTATGATCAGGTTCGTAAGGGGAGGGGATACGCCGGTACGGTCGGGCCACGAGACCTTTATGTCTTGCGCGAAACCAAAACGAGCGGTGTCTTTATCGAATTGGGAAATATTACCAATCCGTCTGATCAGCTCAGAATCGTGGAACCCCGTAACCGTCAGTTAATTGCGGATTGGCTCTGCCAGGGCCTAATTGTTAAATAATAAAAGAGAGGCATTTTTTTCTGCTGCGTAAACAACTTAATGAAATGTACATACGTTTGAGGTGCCACAGCAAGTGGAGAAGTTTTCCCCCTGCACCTCTGCTAAGTGCCTCTTAAGGCCTCGGAAACCAACACCCCTTTCTTTAATTTTTTTCGTAAGTCCCATTTCTCCGGGACTTGCAGAGCTTTGTTTTTGGCTATACTTTTTTAAGTGTCCTTGAAAGGGACCTCGGAAACCAACCTCTTTATTTTTTGCTTTCAGGGCAAGTTCCCCCATTGGGTTCTTGTGTTCGTCTACATTCATGACCATACTTTTTTAAGTGTCCACTGATCACGGACCTCGGAAACTAACAGAAGCATTTTCCTCATAGACTCTTTCCAGACAGTATTCATTTGAATACTTGTGCTCCCACCGTAGTGCGGGGCCTGAACCTTCTATTCACACAAACCAATTTTTGACATATGCATAACGCTATTTTACTGTTTTCACTGCTTTGCACGGCGATGATCACGAACGGGCTTTTTGCCCAGACACTTCGCCCTGCTGATCAGGTACAGGAGATCACCGATGAAACCGGATTTGAAGAATCCTTTAACCTCTTTACCCAGACTAAAAGCCATGCGCCCATCGAAGTTCTCGATCAGGCAGGCGTAGATTACGACGTATTTGAACTTGATGCCGCAGGCCTGACCGATCTTCGGAAAAGTGCCCCGGCGACCCTGCAGATTACCCTGCCCGGAAGTGGTGACCGCCTCGACCTGGTAAGGGCAAACCTCTTCGCTGATGGGTTTCGAATCAGTGAAAGCGAAGGGAACACTTACACTAAGGCCGGCTACGGTTTGCACTACCGTGGCGTTGTTGCCGGAGACAAATCAAGCGTTGTGGCCCTCTCCGTCTTTGAAGATGAGGTGAGTGGAATGATTGCCAACGCCGAAGGCAACTTTGTGCTGGGAAAACTGACGAAGTCTTCCAGCCACGTCCTCTACAACGATAAAGACCTGCCTACGCCTGACCTGGGCGAATGTGCAACGGAGGATAGTGGAATACCCTACAGCCCCAAAGAATTGCTGGACCTTGATACTCAGCAGAAGGATGCCAATAACTGTGTCAATGTCTATCTGGAGGTTGACAATAGCATCTACACCCAACGGGGAAGTAACTCTGCCAACGTTACGGTCTTCATGACCGGCCTGTTCAATCAGGTAGCTACCCTCTACGCCAATGAGAATATCAATCTGGTGATGAGTGAGTTGTACATTTGGACAAGCAACGACCCCTACAACAGCAGCAGCAGTACCGGAAATCTGAATGCCTTCATGAATAACCGTAGTAGTTTCAATGGAGACATCGCTCACCTGGTCTCCTTTCAGGCCAGTGGTGGAGTTGCCTACGTTGATGTACTGTGCGCAACCCAATTTGCGTATGGCTTCAGCTCGATCAACAACAGCTACCAGAGTGTACCTTCTTACAGCTGGTCGGTCAACGTAATGGCTCACGAGATTGGTCATAACTTTGGCTCTCAGCATACCCATGCTTGTGTGTGGAATGGTAACAATACGGCCCTGGATGCCTGCCGGACTACCGAAGGTGGTTGTGCTGCTACGGAGTCTCGTCCCAGTGGCGGCGGCACGATTATGAGTTACTGTCACCTCACCTCTGTTGGCGTAAACTTCAACAAAGGATTCGGTACCCAACCCGGAAACCTGATGCGTAACCGGGCTTATAACGGCTCTTGCCTGTCCAACTGTTCCAGTGGTGGAGGTGGTGGAACTGGCGGCGGCGGTAACGGCGGCAGCGGTTCCGGCGGTGGCTCGGGCGGTGGTTCCGGCGGTGGTTCTGGCTGTACGGATGCGGTAACGACCATTACCATTAAGACGGACAATTACCCAGGGGAAACCACCTGGGCGCTGAAAAACGCAGCGGGATCAACCCTTGCCAGTGGAGGCCCATATGCGACCCTTGGAGCAACCTTTACTCAGGAGCTCTGCCTGCCCGCCGGCTGCTATGACTTTGTGATTAACGATACCTACGGCGACGGCATCTGCTGCGCTTACGGTAATGGCTCCTTTAATATCAATGTTGAGGGCACTGACGTGGTTTCGGGTGGCAGCTTCCGCTTTACCACGACGGAAAACTTCTGTATCACCAACTCCGGCGATGACGGCAATGGCGACGGCGACGGTGGTGGAGATGAAGGTGGTGATGACGATAATGGCGGCGATGATACTGCCTGTAACGCTATCAGCTTCATTGACTACCCACCTGTTTCTTACGGCTCCAGCCAGGACCGCGGTCCGGTGACTGTTATGAACAGTACCACCATCCGCTTGGAGAATAACGCCTGGAAAGCTTTGATGCTGGACTATACAGTGACCGCCAACACGATCATTGAATTTGAATTCGGATCAACCCGCCAGGGAGAAATTCATGGCATCGGTTTTGATAATGATAACAGGATCAGCTCTAACCAGACTTTCCGGCTCTATGGTAGCCAAACCTGGGGGCGGGGTAATTTTGACACCTACACGAACATCGGAACCTGGGAATCTTTCACTATTCCCGTCGGCCAGTTTTACCGGGGCGATTTTAACCGCTTGTTCTTTACGGCTGACCATGACGGCGGCGCGCAGAACGGTACGTCTTACTTCCGCAATATCCGTATCTATGAAGGCAGCTCTTGTGTCGCTTTGCTAACGGAAGAAGGACAGGCCATTGAGGACGATACTCCGCTTACCACCTCCACGGTCATGGAGCAGTTGACACTGTTCCCGAACCCCGCTTCAGATCAGGTTAACGTTGACCTGACGACAGCTGCTTCCGGGCCAGCCACTCTCCGCATTGTTGATCTGCGTGGTCGTACACTTTTACAGCAGAAGATGGAGCTGAGCGCCGGCAATCAACGTCTTGGCGTTCCCGTCGGGAACCTGCCCACAGGTGCCTACCTGCTCCGGATCGATGGCCAGCAGGCTTATCAGGCTACGGCTCGGTTTACGGTGGCGAGGTAGGACCACTGACGGAAGGGACGGAGATTGCAGAGGCAAGGCATGCCTTGCCTCTGTAATTTGGCCTTTTTCCGGCCCCGATTCCTCCGGAATCGTGGTAAAAACCCGATGGAACACCCTACTCCTGGTGAGCCACTAATCCTGGGCCAAAAAAAAATCGCCCTAACCTTGCTTCAGCAGGTTAGGGCGATTTTGTGTTTAAAGCACTCGTAACGTTACCAGCTAAAGCCGAAGCGGGCTTCGATCTGCAGTACGGTGCCGGAAACATCCTGAGCCGTAATGGTCGGGGTATCAACTCCGGAAGCAAAACGGTAACCACCGTCAACACCAAGGCGGAACCACTGGAAGAGGTTGAGCTCGAAGCCGACCATAGCCTGGCCGACCAGCATACGGTCGCGGCTGTCTTCCCCCGCAGGTACAAACTGTGGGTTAATATCAATCTTACCGGGGCCGATGATGGTGGTGATCCGTGGGTGAATCACTTTATCGCTAAGGGGAGAGTAGGCGAGGATAAAACCGGAATGTTGGAACTGAAAATCAGGGGAAGCATCCGTAGGGTTGTCCACCGTGAAGGATTCACGGCCTTTCCAACCACCGTAGCCGAGGAAGAACTCTTCGCCGAACTCCAGTCCGCCGAAGCCACCGCGAACCAGCGCCCAGTCGTCTCCGGTCATGGAGTAATTGTAAGTCGGGCCACCCCAGGCACCGCTGAGGTCGAGATCGCCCAACAGCGTGCGCTCACGTCCCTGGTGAAGACCAAGGTCGGCGTCGTATGTGGTTTCCTGGGCCTGATGGGCCAGTACCGTTGTTTCAGCATATCCCTCATTCTGGGCGGAAACAAA
The DNA here is from genome assembly GCF_900110645.1 of Neolewinella agarilytica. Taxonomy (GTDB): domain Bacteria; phylum Bacteroidota; class Bacteroidia; order Chitinophagales; family Saprospiraceae; genus Neolewinella; species Neolewinella agarilytica. The sequence goes on along the minus strand of NZ_FOFB01000013.1, from coordinate 99,959 downwards.
CGATGTAGCAAAAAGGCAAAAGCAAAGAACAGTCAGAAGTCTCATGGAAGTGAGTTTTAATGGTTGTAAGGTTTAAAGTAAGGGGCAAAACGAGAGCCGGTGGACCATCAGGCCAAAGGCATAGTTTCGGGTGATTTGCTGATAAGGGCGGTTACCGATGGCCAAAGGTTGCACATTTGACTGTTAAAATCTTAGGGGTGGGCAATTAAGGAGAGGTTAAGGTGTCTTAGGTTGCAGGTTTCAAGGTGCGGGTTGCGGGTTGCAGGTTGCAAGTTGCAGGTTTCGGGGGGCGTCAACCTGCAACTTGCAACCTGAAAATTGGTTCCCACGGGCGCGGGGCCGCAGGTGCAGGGGAGGGACTTAGGGGCTTTGCTGAATAATTTTCCTAATCTGATCTGGAATATCGGACACATTAACTTAGATAGAAGAGTGAAGATAATTTTTGCCGTGATGATGTCTGTTGCCTGCTTATCCGTTGGATGTGACGAACATCAGAACCTAAGTTTATGCAATGACTACGTTGGCGATGTAAGTGGCAACAGGTATGAGGGCTTTATTGAGCTAACGGAGAATAATCTACCCGCCCAAATTTCAGTAAACGTGAATGTCGTTTTTGCAGACAATAGGCGGAGTGAAGGTCGCATCGTGAATTCCGCCCAGCCGGCCGACGGCCTACGCTGCGCTTCGAGCCGGTGGACGGCTTCACCTGCTCCAAAGCCGTCGGCCCGATTCCTGAGGAACGAAGGTCGTCGGTCCGCCAGCTGAGTGAATGAGGAAGTGTTCGAGGGTGTTCAATAACCTGTACCCTCCAACCTGGAACCTACCCCCTGCACCCTGCAACTCCCCCTGCACCTGCGGACGCGCCGCCAATTTATCCTTTCCCTGCCCGCATCCTGCAACTTGCACCATGCCCCCTGCATCCTGCAACTTGCAACCTGCAACCTGCAACCCGCAACCTCCACCCTGCAACTTGCACCCCGCCCCCCTGCATATTACCTTCGCCGTCAAACAAGCAACTCATGCGCAAAGGCACTATTCTCATCAAAGGAGGAACCATCGTTAACCGCGGACAGCGACAGGTGGCGGACGTATTTATTAAAGACGGCTTCATCGAAGCCGTTGCCAGCTCCATCGACCGGCCCGCAGACCGGGAGATCAATGCCGAGGGTTGCTTCGTCCTGCCGGGTATAATCGATGATCAGGTGCACTTCCGGGAACCCGGTCTGACGCATAAAGCGAACATTAAAACGGAAAGCCGGGCCGCGGTAGCCGGCGGTACCACCTCCTTCATGGAGATGCCCAACACCAAGCCCGCTTCGCTTACCCAGGAATTGCTGCAGGCCAAGTACGACATCGGCGCAGCCGTCAGCCCCGCTAACTACAGCTTCTACATGGGGGCCTCTAACGATAACCTGGAACAGGCCCTGAAGACGGACCCCACCAGGGTTTGCGGGCTCAAAATTTTCATGGGAAGCAGCACCGGTAATATGCTGGTTGACAATGAGAAAACCCTCGACGGTCTTTTCTCACAGAGCCCGCTGCTCATCGCTACACACTGCGAAGATGAAGCCACCATCCGGGCCAATGCCGCTGCGGCAAAAGAACGCTTCGGCGACGAGATTCCCGTCACCCAGCACCCCATCATCCGCTCAGCGGAAGGCTGCCTGAAAAGTAGCTCACTGGCCATCGAGTTGGCTAAGCGACACAACACCCGCCTGCACATTCTGCATATCAGTACGGCCGATGAAGTAGCCCTCTTCCGCAACGATATCCCGCTGGAAGAAAAGCGCATCACCGCTGAAGTCTGTGTCCACCACCTGACCTTCAACGCGGAGGATTACCTGACCCTCGGCAATAAGATCAAATGCAACCCCGCCATCAAGGCCGAAGAGCACCGCAAAGCGCTGCTACCCGCCCTGCTCGACGACCATTTCGACGTCATCGCTACCGATCACGCCCCACACACCGCCGAGGAGAAAGCCCGGACGGATTACTTCAAAGCCCCCGGTGGCCTGCCGCTGGTGCAGCATTCGCTTGACATGATGATGCGACTGGAGCAGGCCGGTGATATTTCATTGGAAAAGATCGTCGAAAAAATGTGCCACGCGCCCGCGATCTGCTTTCAGGTAGACCGCCGTGGTTACCTCGACGAAGGCATGTGGGCTGATGTCGTTATTTACGATCCTAAAGAAAAGTGGACGGTGGCTCAGGACAATATCTTCTACAAGGTAGGCTGGTCTCCCATCGAAGGTTGGAATCTCACGGGTCGGGTTCGGCAGACGATCGTGTCCGGCCACCTCGCCTACGATCGGGGACTCTTCTTTGAAGAAATTAAAGGGGAGCGGCTGGCTTTTGATCGGTAGGTAACCTCATGTTTCCCGCTGGGAGGCTAGTATTGCCTTCCCACCGGGACCGCTCGAAGGTCCTTTCAGGAGGCTACGAGGTCTTCTGGCTCTTTTGTTAGGACCTCGTAGCGTCGCGAAGCAACCTGCGAGCGTCCGTGTTCTGGCTATGAGCCAAAAAAACAAAGAACCCCGCCAGATATACCGGCGGGGCTCGTTCCAACTTACTGATACCAAATAAAGGCTTGACGGCGAAACGCCGAATACTTTAATCGATGGTGCTAAGCTAACTGCTGGTTTTGCAGAAGGTTGATCACTATCGTAGGGTAAAACTAACACAACCGTTGCGGCTACCCAAATTAGCGGGCGAAAAAATGACGAACAAAGCCCCAAAGACAGGATGTAATTTTTTTGATTAAAGAGCTTTAAATTAGCTTTTTAGGTATGTTGAAAAAGCTTAATGTCTTAATCTGCCCCGTTTACGGGCCTCTAAAATCTGCAAAGATTTTTTTCGGCGACCGGTGTAAGCAATTTACGAGCAACCCATTGCTTGATCCTTTTTTCTGGCTTATAACTTTGTTGGTTATTCGGGGCTGAAGACTACTTCCGGCTCATCATCAGCAGTCGGTAAGCAGCGGCAAAGTCAGGGCGCCCGTAGCCTCTTTCATTGTCCGGCTCATCCGCCTGATTAGCCGTTTGCCGGATGGCATCCAGTAATTCCTGATTAGTCGCACCGGGCACTGCCTGCCGCAGGCAGGCAATCAAACCCGCCACCAGCGGAGAGGCCAGGCTCGTACCATTAGCCTTGGTAATGCCACGGCCTGAGGCCGTGATGGCGGTTACGTCAACGCCGAGGGCACTAACGTCGGGCTTGATCCGTCCGTCAGCCGTCGGGCCAAAGCTGCTGAAATAGGCCCGGCTGCCGTCTGAATTAAGTGCTCCGATGGAAAAAGCATGCTTGGCATCGGCCGGCGTAGAGATGTACTTCCATTTGTCATTGCCACTGTTGCCCGCGCTGGTGACGATGATCATTCCCCGTTCAAAGGCGTGGTCAATGGCGATACTGGCCGGACTGGTTTTTCCGTCCAGGTCCTTCTTCGTGTAATTCATTTCCTTGATCCCAAAGGTGGTGTAGCCCAAAGAGCTGTTCACGACGTCTACCCCGATGCTGTCAGCAATTTCCAGTGCGGCCACGTAGTTGATCTCCTCCAGCCGGTGCTCCCCTTTGCCGTTCTCCGTTTTGAAGAGGATGTAGCGGGCATCCGGAGCCGTCCCGATGAAGAAGAAAGGGTGGTAAGCCGCCATCGTACTCAGCACCGTAGCGCCGTGGGTTCCGCTGTCGTAGGCAGTGCTGTCCTGCTCCACTACGTCGTAGCTGGCGGGGACCATGGAGGCATCCGGATAGCCCAGAAAGTCTTTGTAGTTTACGTAAGGGAAGCCTCCGTCGAACACGGCCACCAGCACGCCCTCTCCCCGGAAACCCCACATGTGCAGACTGTCACCTTCCATCTGGTCCAGGTTCTTCCAGCCGTAACCGTACAAGTTTTTCCGGACGGGGACGGGCTCCAGTTCGGGCGCCGGACGGTCCATGTTCGGGATGACGGGCCTGGCGGAGGGACGGTCATATTGTACCGGAGCGACCAACTCCGTCTTTTCGACGAAGGAAAGTTTCCGGATGTCCTCCACCTGTGGTCCGGCAGCGGCCACCACCACACCGTTCATCCATTTGGTGGTCAGCCAGATTTTAGCCCCCGTTTCTGCGATGGCCGTCACGTAGGCAGGGCTGACGGGGAGATCCATTTCGTTCACCTGGCTATCGTGCAGCGCGCGGCGAATCAGCGCCTTTTCACTCAGGTAAGTTGAAGGATCCTCCAGGGTATGGGGAGTATCTTTTTTATCGGAGAAGCCGATGAAGTACATCCCGGTTTCGGTGGTTTCTTTTTGGGCGGAGAGGGTGGAGGAGAGTAGGCAGAGGCCAAGAAGGCTGGCGAATAATAAACGCATAAGTTGTGTAGTAGCTTAATTCGTGTTTGATGGACAGCTGACAGGTATTACGTACTGGACAGCAATTGGTCGTAGAGCAAACGCGGAATGTAGGTATTTGGGTCTGTCGGCTGCAAGTGAATGTGGGCTTTTTCGTAAACGGGGCGCCGGTCGGCCAGTTTTTGGCGGACGAAATCAGCGAGTTCTTCGCTGGTTTGCAGTAAGGGGCGGTGAGCACGGCCTTTTTCCAGTCGTTCGAGCATCCATTCCAGCGGAGGGTCGAGGAAAACGGTGGTGCCATGCTCGTTCATCCAGTCCATATTGCCATGAAAACAAGGCGCTCCGCCACCCGTGGCCATCACGAAGGAGGTCTTTTCAGCCAGCTGCCGCAGGGAGCTGCGTTCCCATTCCCGGAAGGCTTCTTCTCCCTGAGTGGCAAATATTTCGTTGATGGATTGCCCGGCGGCAATCTCGATCCAGTCGTCCAGGTCCACAAAATCACAGCCGATCAGCTTGGCCAGCCGACGGCCCGTCCAGCTCTTTCCGCAACCCATGAAGCCCGTTAGATAAATACGCATACCTAGAGAACGCTATGATAAGGAGAGGGGTTGGTTGGAGGGGCGCGGGACCGCAGGTGCAAGGGTTTCTTTCAGCAAAACTGCAGGGTAGGGTGGGGGAAGCAGTGAGAATCATAAACGCTTTGATTGGGCATTTTGGGTACGGCCCTAATTCGGAACATCTATCTTTAATGTTGCGTTGGAACTTATCAGACAGACCGCTATAAACGCTGCAATAATGATGACCGCCATAGTAATAATTGTTGTCTCCGGAGCACTGATTGCAGGCGCAATCTGGGGCATTTACGGAAGCCTGTCTAAGCAATTGGAGGGCTTTTTGGTCGCTTTAGCCGGCGGAGCGCTTTTAGTTTCGGCTTTACTGGAATTGATCAATCCTGCACTCGAGGAAAATTCGGTACCCATTACCCTGGCTGCCGTTTTTGCCGGAGCCGTCACTTTTACGGTATTGGACTATTTGGTCAAAGAAAAATGGGGCTCTGACAGTGGCGGCGGCTTACTTGCCGCCATTACCCTTGATGGCATCCCGGAAAATCTGGCTTTGGGCGTAGCTCTCATTAGTGCCGGCCCGGCTTCCGTTGCTGCTTTGTCGGGGTCAATCCTGTTGTCTAACCTGCCGGAGGCAGCGGGTGGCGCTAAGGAAATGGCGGAGAACCAGCATTCCAAAAAGAAAATCCTTTTCCTTTGGGTGTTTACGGCAGTAATTCTTTCTGCCTCAGCGCTGTTGGGACATTATCTGCTAACGGATGTTCCCAGCGAGTACCTTAATTACATCAAGTGTTTTGCGGGAGGAGCAGTGGTCGGCTCGCTTGCACTGGAGGTTTTCCCGAAGGCCTTCAAAGATGATAAGTACTGGACCGGGCTGGCTACCGCCATTGGCTTAGTGCTGGCGCTATACCTTAATACGCTGGGGGAGTAAGTCGAAACTTCTACATCCGAAATATCACCCTTCTCCCACACTTCCTCCTTCCTTCAACTTCGTAGCATTCTCCGCTACCTGCAAGCCTTCGATAACGGGCTCCAGCCCGCCGGCGACAATCTTGTCCAGGCTGTGCAGGGTGAGGTTGATGCGATGATCGGTTACCCGGTTCTGGGGGTAGTTGTAGGTGCGGATTTTCTCGGAGCGGTCACCGCTGCCGACGAGGGATTTTCTCGCCGCAGAGAGTTCACTCTGGGCGGCGGAGTCCTGGGCGTCCTTGATGCGCTGGTAGAGCTGCGCCATGGCAATCTCCTTATTCTTGTGCTGGCTACGGCCATCCTGGCTTTCGCTGACGATGCCCGTAGGCAGGTGGGTAATCCGGATGGCGGATTCCGTCTTGTTGACGTGCTGCCCACCCGCGCCGGAGGCGCGGAAGGTGTCGATCTTCAGATCGGCCTTGTTGATGTTGATGTCCTCTTCCTCCATCTTGGGTAAGACGGCTACCGTGGCGGCAGAGGTATGCACCCGGCCCTGGCTCTCCGTCTTAGGAACGCGTTGTACGCGGTGAGCACCGGATTCAAACTTCAGGTGAGAGTACACATCATCGCCATGGACCTCGAAGACGAGCTTCGAGTAACCGCCGGCGGTGCCTTCGTTTTCATCGATGACTTCCAGTTTCCAGCCCTTCCCTTCGCAGTAGCGCTTGTACATATCGTAGAGATCGCCGGCGAAGATGGCGGCTTCGTCGCCGCCCGCTCCGGAGCGGATCTCCATGATGATGTCCCGCTCATCTTCCGGATCTTTCGGGATGAGCATTACTTTGATCTCCTCGTCCATCACTTCTTTACGGTCGCGGAGTTCTTCGAATTCCATCTGGGCCATTTCCCGCATCTCCGGGTCGGGGTCTTTGCGCATGGACTCGGCGCTCTCCAGGTTGTCGAGCAGGTCCTTGTACTCCAGGTAGGTGTCCGCGATGGGCCGTAGCTTACCGTACTCTTTGTTGACTTTGGTAAACTTACTGGCATCGGTGATTACCTCCGGGTCAGAGAGTTGTTCCTCGAGGTTCTTGAAGCGATGAAAGATGGCGGCGAGCTGGTCGAGCAAAGGTTGGTAGTTTTAAACTGTTGGTATCGGGGCGCAAAGATAAACCGTGTGAGGGAATGTTGCGGCGTACGCGCCGCTCCGCGCGCGAACGGGCCAAAGAGCGCTCTGCGCGCGCAATAAAATTGGCAGCGCGGCTGGAAGTCACTTTGGCCGGTCGCTGCTGGAAGCAGCGTACGCCGGTGCGATTCGCAACTTTATGGCTCATTCCCGACATCCAACAGCATGAACTTCATCCTCATTTTCGGCCCTCCCGCCGTTGGCAAGATGACCGTCGGTAAAGCTCTGGCCGCCAAAACGGGCTATAAGCTGATGCATAACCACGTCTCGCTGGAACTGGCTAACCGCTTCTTCGACTTCGGAACCGATCCGTTCCGGAAGATTGATCGATTGGTCCGGTTTGGCGTCTTCGAGGTGGTAGCCGACAGCGATTTGCCCGGCTTCATCTTTACCTTTTGCTGGGCAATGGGCTTGCCGGAGGACAGAAAGTACGTAGATCAAATAGTGAAAATCTTCACCGATGCCGGGGCTAAAGTCCATTATGTTGAGTTAACGGCCAGTCAGGCAACCAGACTGAAGCGGAACCGGCATCCGGATCGTCTGGCGGAGAAACCTTCGAAAAGAAACATCGCTCATTCCGAAAAGTGCCTTTTGTCCGATGATGAAAACTATCGGGAGAATACGTTGCCGGGAGAAATGCCGGAGCGTAAAATATTTAAGATCAACAATGAATCGCTGACTGCTGATGAAGTCGCTGATTTAGTAATGGGGCACTATGGCTTCCCGGCAGACGTTTAGCTAGCAGAGCCTTCCCCCCCCCGCATGACTAAGCGTAAAAAGATTGCCCTGGCAGTATTCGCCATTCTCCTTATTGTATTATCCCTTCCGGAACTCCTTCACCAAAACGAAGGCAAGAGTGCTTCCAAAGGCTCCGTCTCCGGTGGGACCCTGGAAAATGGCTGGCTGCTGCCATGGTCAGGTGAGAACTTCCGGTACTTCAGTTCGCTGAGTTATTTCGTACTGGATCGGGGCTACGCCCACCACAAAGTCCATCAAACGGTAGTGGAGGCGTATGCTGCCTGCGAGACGAGTTGCCCCGGCATTCAGTTTAGGATTATGGAAAGCGCCCGTTGCTGTGGTGGGCGGCTTTGGCCGCACCGCACGCATCAGATCGGAATGTCGGTGGATTTTATGGTGCCTAAGATCAAGAACGGGCAACAATACCGTTGGCTGGACCGGCTAGGCGTGTGGCATTACCTGCTCTCCTTCGACGAAAAAGGACGGTGGAGTGAAAACGTAGCCATCGATTTTGAAACCATGGGTAAGCATATTCTCGCGCTCGATGATGCGGCCCGAAAGAATGGTCTGCGCATAAAAAAAGTCATCCTCAAGATCGATCTCAAGGATGACTTTTACGCTACGAAAAGCGGACAAGCGGTACGTGCCAGAGGCATTTATTTAGCTAAAGCACTACCTAAGTTGGTGGACGATCTACACGATGATCATTACCACGTTGATTTCAATATTCCAGCCGACTAAAGTCGGTGCTGTGTTACGAAGCTCTTCGAGCTGTTTTTTCTACGAAATTCCAATGGTCTACCACCAAAAACGCCCGGCGTTTTCATAGCCCCTCTCCGTCGCGCCGGAGGCAAGGCTTTTCGGAGAGGGGGTGGGGAGAGGTTTATCCTTAAACCGCCACAATCTCCGGCACCACCACTCCTTCCGGGGCAGCCTCAAACTCACTCACCCACTTGATGGCTTTGCGGATACGCTCGCGCTCCCGATTGGTGTCTTCTTCGGTGTATTGGTAGGCTTCGGCGAAGACGGCCAGCACTTCCTCGAGCACGGGCTCGATGCTTGGCATGTCGAAATACAGGCGGCCGCTGCGCCGCTCGACCCAGTCAATGGGGTAGAGGGCTAACTCGTGCTCGATGCACCAGGCAGCTTCTGCGGCGGCCAGCCGGCCAACGTCGGTACCTTCCTTACGGTGAGTAGCCGCTTCAATGATTTCGGGGGATTGCTTGCCGTAGTTGCTCACCAGATAGGCGGCACGGTCAGGGGACAGGCTCGCTGCTTCCAGCAGCGCGGCAATCTCTTTTTCGTAGGCCAATACGGCCGCAAAGTCTTTGAACGGGCCACCGGTGAGGTCAATGTCTTTGGTGGTGGTGTGCTTCAGCTTCTTGCCGTCTTCTTTCATTTGTTTGCCGACACGGTCAACAACCCGTTCCGCCATTTTCCGGTAGCCGGTTAATTTGCCGCCGGCAATGGAGAGCAGACCGGACTCGGACTCAAAAATTTCGTCTTTGCGGGACATTTCTGCGCCGGACTTACCCTCTTCATAAATCAGGGGGCGAACGCCGGCCCAGCTGGACTCCACGTCTTCCAGCTTCAGGTTGACCGTCGGGAAGATCAGGTTCGTACCGTGCAGGATGTACTCCACATCTTCGAGGTAAGTCGGGATAGCGTCGGGGTCTCCCTTGTAGGCGGTGTCCGTTGTGCCAATGTAGGTGCAGCGGAGTCTGGGAATGGCGAAGAACATTCGCCCGTCCGGCACGTCAAAGTAAACCGCATGCTTCAGGGGGAGTCGTTCCCGGGACACCACGATGTGCACTCCTTTGGAGAGAAATACGTGGCGGTCGGTCATGCTTTTGTCGACGGTCCGGAGCTCATCGACCCAGGGCCCGGTGGAGCTGATGACGTGGCTCGTTTGTACGGTGATGTGCTCGCCGCTGAAACGGTCGTGGCAGATGACGGCGGTGATTTGCCCGTCATCATCGTAGACAAATTCGGTCGCCTCTACGTAGTTGAGGGCGGTCGCGCCGTGCTTTTCGGCGGTTTTGATGTTTTCGATGGTTAGTCGGGCATCATCGGTCCGGTATTCGGCGTAGAAGCCTCCTCCTTTGAGAATGTCTGTGCGTACCAGCGGTTCGTATTCAGCGGTCTCTTCTTTGGTCAGCATGACCCGCTTATCATCGCCTTCCACATCGGCCAGAAAATCATAGACCCAGAGTGCCATGCTGGTGGTCATCTTGCCCAGTGAACCTCCCTCAACCAAAGGGAGTAGCATCTTTTCGGGGCGGACGAGGTGGGGCGCAATTTCATGAACAACGGCGCGCTCTTGCCCTACTTCGCGGACGAGGCCAATTTCCAGATTCTTGAGGTAACGCAATCCGCCGTGAATCAGCTTGGTGGATTTAGAGCTGGTGCCGGAAGCAAAATCATGCCGTTCAACGAGCAGAACATCGAGACCGCGACTGGCGGCGTCCAGGGCTACGCCGGCACCGGTGATGCCACCACCGATGACCAGGAGGTCAAAAGAATGTGTCCGTAGTTTTTCTAGTTTCTGGCTTCTTTTGGAAGTAGCTTTCATGCCGCTTTGTCTTTACGTTGAATATAGAGACAAAAGCACAATGGACGGTTAATTGTTCTGTGTCATCCCGTGTTTAGTGGGAATAAGGCTTTCAGTAGCTTGCAGGCGCGGCCGCAGGTGCAGGGTGAGGTTACCGGTGTACGCTGCTTCCAGCAGCGACCGGCCAAAGCGGCTTCCAGCCGCGCTACGAATGTAGAGCTTGTTATACACACGAGCTTGTTTGCGAAGCAGTACGTACGCCACCTATTCCGTAAGTTAGCCCTTCATAAGCCTTCCCCCCGACATGCCCCCTTCAGAAATTATATGCGTAGGTGAACTCCTCATTGACCTGATCAGTACGGAGTATACTGATGACTTCCGCTCGGCGGACCGTTACCAGCGGTTGCCCGGAGGCAGCCCGGCCAACCTGGCCATGAACCTGGCCCGGCTGGGCCAGCCGGTGAGCCTGGTCGCCACCGTCGGGCAAGACGACGCCGGCAGCCTCCTGATTGACGCCGTAGAAGAATCCGGTGCAGATACCTCTGCCGTTGCCCGTCATGAAGACCCGACCACGCTCATCCTCGTAACCAAGTCCCGGGCCGTGAGCAATTTCGAACCCTACCGGCTGGCCGACCGACAGATCACGCTGGAACAACTCAGAGCGCTGGATTTGTCTGCCGCCAGAGTTTTGCACACCACTGCTTTCGCCCTCAGCCAGGACCCCGCCCGTACCAGTATCCTGATCACCATGCGGGAGGCTGCGGCCAAAGGCATTCGCCTGAGCACCGACTTCAATTATGCCGACAAAATCTGGCTGGACAACGTAGCCCTCGGTCGCAAAACACTGGAGGAACTGGCGGGACTCGGTGCGATGGTAAAAGTCAGCGAAGTAGACTTCGAGCGCCTCTTCGGTGAAATGGTGATTGATTATCACTCCGCCGCAAAGAAAATTAAAGATATGGGCGCACATCTCGTTTGCCTGACTTTGGGAGAAGACGGCGTGTTCGTGATGCACGATGAGGGAACCTTTCACCTGCCCGCCAGAAAAGTGGACGTCAAAGACACCACCGGTGCCGGAGATGCCTTCTGGTCGGGATTCCTGGCCAGCTACAACGAAGGCTTAGGCTGGGAGTGTTGCACAAGAGCCGGACGCGCGATGGCCGAGTTAAAACTAAGTCGGGTAGGCCCGGTGCTCGAAGATGTGAGCGTTCAGCGTTTATTGGAAGAGTAGGGTAGACAGCCTATTCGGTCATTCACAGTCCAGATATACCGCAGCGGCCCGATATATGGCCTCTGTCCTCACCTTGCACCCGCGCTCCGTCGCCCAGATTCTATCCGTTTCCAAACGATCCCGGATGCTCTGCTGTGTAAGCACCGTATACAGCAGGACGTATTTGCCCGGGAAGGTTTGCTGTTCAATCTCCGTTGCGGGAACTTCTTCTTCCAGGCGGTCCTTAAATGCCGGATGTATGCGCCGGTAGTAGTCCCAGGCAGGCTGCACACTGCGGTGGATAACGGGGACATATCCTTCGCTTATCTGTGTAACTAAGTCCCGGGAATCCGAAAAAGTCATCGGTTGCAGGAAGTGGCGTGCTACATTAGTGGACCCCAATACGAAGACCCAGCTAAGTGGCAGACCATACATTATTACGGGGCGGCCGCTGTAATCTTCCCACAGTTCCTTGCTCCCGATGGCTGCCAGGAGCCACCAGCCCGGAAGGGTGAAGAGGAGCAGGCGGGGGATGAGACTATAAAGGGTGAAGTAGGAGGCAATGGTTACGATGAGAAGCGGAAGAAATAGCAGTAGCTTCTGGTCGCTATACTTTTTGAACAGGCCCAGGCCGGCCAGGAGAACACCCACAACGATGGCTATGCCCGTAAAGCCAAAGGCCAGTTTGGGTAGTGAATAGAGCAGACCAAGTGCTTTGAGCAAATTTGCCTCACCACTAAGGGGCGGGAAGAAATAACGACCATGATAATGATGCAGGTATTGGTTGCCGATTGATGCCTGGATTACCAATGTATACAAGACAGCGAAGGAGAAGAGCCAAATTACGGCGAGTCCTATCCACTTAAGCACGGACCTTCTGTTATGCTGGGGTAGCTCAGCCCGGGGCGCGGACGGTTTGATCAGCACCCTGAGGAAAGAGCTGATCCCCACCGCTGCCAAAACGAAGGTGGCGGGCAAAGAAATCCAGGGAGCCAACAAACCAATGAGTAGCCACTTCCCGTCCGGCTGCGGATTCTTCAGCGCGAAGGCGATGAGCAGGGAGGCCAGCCCGAGATCAATGGCGTAGGGCTTTATCTCTCCTACGTAGCGAAGGACGTAGGGATTGACGAACAGTAGGGCCAGGGGCAGAAGCGCCCACCACCCGAGCTTCAGCGTTCGTCCGGCGAGCCAGAGCCCCAGAGCGGCCAGACCACCACCCAGCATGGCCGGGAGGCGGAGCGACAGTTCTCCGTATCCGAGAAGTTCTCCGCAGGCTTTTGCCATCACCAGATAAAGCGGTGCAGCATACTGCTGGTGGTCTAACGGGTGGAACAGCCCGCTAAAGGAGCGATCATATAAATTACGGGCTACGTTGGCCTCATCAATGAAGAGTGGGCGGCCCGCCCACCAATTAATTACCCACAGGCTGAAACCAGCAACTATGAGCAGGTAAAAAGCATACTTTGGGTATTCTTTCGGCATGGCTCAAATGTAGGATGATTTTTTTTTGTCTTCCATTAAATTGATAATCAATAAATTGCCTCATTTCGCTGCAACTTTTATTCTCTTTTAAGCCATTTTACTTGCAAGGGTCTTTTGAAACGCCCTATATTTGCATCGCTTTAGCAATAGAGCACTTGGCTGAGCAGCCAGCAGACGCGGATTTAGCTCAGTTGGTAGAGCGCAACCTTGCCAAGGTTGAGGTCGCAGGTTCGAATCTTGTAATCCGCTCCACTACGCGTCAAAGGGCCGTTATCCTCCGGGATGATGGCCCTTGTGCGTTTGGGGAAGGGGAGCTTTTCTTTGTCGTAATTGTTCGAACTCAGAGCGTAAGCGATCACGACGAAGGAGTCATCTTGTAATCCGCTCCACTACGCGTCAAAGGGCCGTTATCCTCCGGGATGATGGCCCTTGTGCGTTTTGGGAAGGGAAGCTTTTCTTTGTCGTAATTGTTCGAACTCAGAGCGTAAGCGATCACGACGAAGGAGTCATCGCATGCCCCAAAGCCGGACCCTCAAAGGAGTTGGCTACTCCGCCTCCGGCTACGGGCCAACACCTTCGAGGTCCTTGACAATTACCCAATGTTTTAAGACCTCGAAGGTGCTCAGCACGAAGCGTAGCGGAGGACTGAGTTCCTTTGAGGGTCTGGATTTGGCCTGGGCCCTCTCCGATATCGAGTTAATAGAAGCATTTATACTTCGAACACTAAGGGCAGGATATCAATTCTCCCCCTTCCGTACCTTTGCCCCACAATTGAAAATTATGCGCTTCTACGCTTTACTTCTACCCATTCTTTTACTCCTGGCCTGTGGCGATACGGGAGGAACGGTTTCTGCTTCCTCGGGAGCGTCCACTGCACCAGCGTCCGCGCCGGGTTCTGCTAATCTGGAATCTCCTAATATACGAGTGGAAGTGGCTGGCGCTCCGCTTCCCGGAGCACTACTGATCGGTCAGTTGATGGAACAACAATACCGGGTAGATACGGCGAGAATTGACGGTAACGCCATCGTGTTTCAGCGAAGCGAACCCTATCCTCAGGGGCATTACTATGCTTACTTTTCGGACGGCTCCGGAGTGCAGATGCTGATTACGGAGGACCAGACTTTCACCATGACGGCCAGTATGCCGGATGCCGTTGGAACTATGGTCGTGAAAGGTAGCCAGGACAATGAGCTTTTGTACGAGGCCCTTCGGTACGAAAACAGTCAGCAGGATCAGTTCCGGAATCTTGGGGCGCAGCTACGCTCCGCAAGCAAGGGTAGCCCTGATTACGACAGACTACAGGCTGAACGTCGGGCTTTAGTCGATCAGCGGATGGCTCATCTGGAGGGGCTTTATAAACAGGCACCAAATTCTCTGTTTACCTCCTTTAAGCGTGGCGGGCAAAATCCACAACTAAGAGATATTCGCCGACCCGATGGTCAGGTTGATGAAGAAGGGCAGGTGGTCGCCTTCCGGCGGGACTTTTGGAACGGCGTCAACTTCAATGACGACCGCCTGCTGCGGACGCCGGTTATTTTCAATAAGCTTAAGCGGTACATCAAAGAACTGACGCCACAGAACGCCGATTCCATTAAGGCGGCCAGCGACTTCCTGATAGCCAAAGCCATTGATAAACCGGACTTCTTCAAATTCTTCGCTAACTGGATTACCCTGCAGTATGAACCGGGAAAGTCTACGGTAATGGACGCCGAGGCCATTCACGTTCACATGATTCAGAACTACTTCACCCGTGAGCGGGCGTTCTGGTCAGATAGTATGACTGTCTTCGGACTGCAACAACGCGCAGACCAGATGGCTTACAGTCTGAAGGGGCAAGCCGGACCTGACATCACCGTTCCGGGGCTGGACGGTAAAGGCAAGCGTCTGTACGACCTTAAAAAGCCTTACATCGCAGTCTTTATGTACAACCCGGAGTGTGATCACTGTATTGAGCAGACTCCCAAACTAACGCAGGCTTATCAGAGCCTGAAGAATGATCTGGATGTATACGCCATCGCCCTTGACACGGATGCCGCTAAATGGAAAGGCTTCGTGCAGGCTTATCGTTTGCAGCCATTCACTAACGTGTTTGACCCCACCAATCGGAGTATCTTTAAGACCTATTATGTAGACAATACGCCGGAGCTTTATCTGCTTGGCCCGGACCGCAAGATTGTGGCCAAGAACCTGAAGGTGGAGCAGTTAGCACAGGCTATTCAGATGCACAAGAGCCGGTAATCGGGGCACTGGAATCGAAATATTGGAGGAGAGCCTAAAACCGGAAACCGACACTAGCCTGAATAACCCGGCTGTTGTCAGTGTCTTCGGTGTTAAACTCCCGGCCACCAACTAAGTCTTCGTTAGTTATCCGGAGGTCATTTTCACCCAGAGTAGCGTCCGTTAGGCCGTGTTGGTAACGAGCACCAATGAAGAGTCCGTTATTGAGGTAGAAACTAAGACCGATAACGGCGGCAAAATCAAGCCGTCTGTACAGTTTCTCGTCGCTGTTAGAATTGTAATAGGCCGAAATAACGTCGGGAGGGAATACATCCGTACGTGGTAGCGGAGTGGAGGATCGGGAGATAATACCACCTCCGCCGGCTCTGTCCTGAAAATAATTGCCATCTACGTTAAAGACAATGTCGTTGTCGATTCCGAAAGTATTCGTGTTGTAGGTCGCTCCGCCGGAGACCCGGCTATTGACCATGAAGGCAGCGCTCAGGCCGCCTTCAATTTCCAGCGGGCCAAGCCGGTAGTAGGCCGTCAGGGGAATATCGATGAAGCTATTGACGACGTCGTATTCACTGCTGCGGTCACCAAAGATAACCGATCCCTCCAGGTCATCCTGATTGGCATAAAGGTAAAAGTAAGAAGGGCCTTCATACCGGATCTCTCCTCCTTTTTGGCTGTACATGAGGTCTGCTTTAATGCCTACCAGATCCGTGAATGCCAACGCGAAAGTGGCCCCAACGTGGAAACCGGTGGTGCGGTTAAAGGTCTCATATGTAGCATCTGTAACAGAACTCATTTCCTGATCGCCAGAAAAACTAATAAAGTTAAGACCGGCACGAAAACCTCCACTAAACTCCTGAGCGGAGATAGAAAGGGAGAAAGCCAGGGGAAGAATCAGCAATAAAAAGTGACGCATTAGAAGGTATATTTTGGTGTAAAGATGGGATAAGTACGGGAAATGGTTGGCCTTTGTTTAATTCTCGGGCAAACGGGCATTAAACCCTCTTGGTGGAACAGGCGTTTACCAGCCAAACGCCCCTTCAGGCACAAAAAAAATATTATGAGCGAAGTCGCCACCAAAAAGCGCCCCGTACTACTCTATACCGAGCAAACGCCTAATCCGGAGAGCCTCAAGTTCGTCACCAACCGTATGCTTTTCAACGGTACGGCAGAGTTTAAGGAAGAATCCTTCGCCCGGGAATGGTCGGAGCTGGCATCGGCCCTCTACGATTTTCCTTACGTACAAAAGGTATACATCGCCAATAACTATGTGACCCTGACGAAGGAGTTCAACTACTCCTGGGACGATATCATGCTTAAGCTCAAGGAATTCATCAAAGAATACCTGCAGGAAGATAAAGCCATCATCAAAGAAGGTTTTGCCGAAGAGGTCGCCCGCCTGGAAGCTGAGCGTGGTGATAGCTATGATTACAGCGAAGACGATGCGGAAACCGTCAAGCAAATCAAAGATCTCATCGATACCTACGTGAAACCAGCCGTAGAAATGGATGGTGGTAACATCGAATTCAAAAGCTACCATGAAGGTGTGGTGACCGTGATCATGCAGGGCTCCTGCAGCGGCTGTCCGAGCTCAACGGTTACCCTGAAGTCCGGAATTGAGTCAATGCTGAAGCGGATGATGCCACAGGTTAAAGAAGTGGTTCAGGAGATGGGATAGGTTCCATGTATTAACACATTAAGATAACAATAACCTATCTTCGGGTAACATTAATACGGGGAGTGGACGTTTACTCTCCGTAAAAGAAATAAGATGTTCAAGAACTTACTGTTGCCGTTGCTACTGCTTTGTATGACGGCGGGCCTTAACGCCCAAAAAGCTTTTCCTACTCCTGATCTCGTGACGGTCAGCCAGCAACCAGCCTCTCTGGCGGATTATGTTGGTGACGGTAAGCCAACCGTCATTGCCGTTTGGGCAACCTGGTGTATGCCCTGTCACATGGAGCTGGATCACATGAAGTCTTACCTCAATAAGTGGCAAAGCGAATACGGTGCCCGCTTCGTAGCTGTCAGTGTTGACCAACGGCACATGATCAACCGCATTAACCCGCTCGTAAAGCGCAAGGGATGGAAATACGACATTCTGGTGGATACGGACGGTAAACTGCAGGGCAAGCTCGGATTCCGAAGCATCCCACAGATGTATATTCTGGACGGAAAAGGGAATATCGTTAAGTCCTTTACGGGTTACGAGAAAGGCCGGGAAGAGGAAGTCGATAGAGTGATCAAACGACTGGCCGCTAAGTAAAGCCAATGCTACCCCCAAAAAAACGCCACCCACTGAATGACAGTAGGTGGCGTTTTTTTTGCTAAGGGAGCTTGTTTTCCCTAAACATCCACTTCGAAAGTGATTTTCACGTTGACGCGGAACTTATCCACCTTGCCATCCTTCACGGTGACGGATTGCTCATTGATGTAAGCAGAACGTACGTGACGAACGGACTTGGAGGTGCTCTCTACGGCGTTGCGGATGGCATCTTCGTAGCTGTCGCTACTTTCTGCGAGTACTTCGATTACTTTGAGGACTTTAGCCATAATAAAAAGGGAGTATTGCGACCGGGGTAAATGCCCGATCAGGTTTACTGATGAAAGAGACCAAGTAAAATGAAGCCGGGCCCGGAGGAACGTTTGACCTCGATTCGCAGATTACACGATTGACTGTTATTGCTGACATATTCCAGTAAGGGCAGTGCGTCGGGGGCTTTGTCCAGAGCAACAATTTCATTTTTCTGGTTGGCTAAATATAGGTCAATGTTCTGACATGCAGGCCCTCCGGCAGCGGCAAAGTAGTAGCGGGCAGCATCCAGGCGCAGTTGCTGGAAGGTGTGTCCTTCCTTTTGATCCAACGAAAAACCGAAGAGACACCACTGGTTAATAGTTGACTGCCAGCGAACCTTGGGGTAAGCCGATATGATCTCTTCGCTGCTGGCGAAGAAACTGGCCGTCAGGTTCCGGTACTCCTCCTCGATGATCTGTCGTCCGCTGCTTTCCAAAAGGCTCAGTGAGACAAAATTCGTCCCTTGGTCCGAAGCAGGGATATGTAGCTGAAGCTGGTAGTTTCCGGTTTCGGGAACGCGAAATTCGATCACCGGAGTACCGTCGGTTTCGCTATCGCTGGCGATGATTTTTCCGTCCTGATCCCGTAAATAGAGGTCTACGTCCGTCGATTCCTGCTCGGCGGTGGAGATAAAAGTATAGCTCTTCCGGGCGCTAAGGCTCAGCGAGAGGCTTACACTTTTGCCGGTTTGTACCCGTGCGGCGGCCATGCAGAGCCCGGGGCGCCAGCTCTGGGCGGAGATGGCCACCATGAGATTACCTTTTTCGAAGGCCCGGTTGAGGCTGGCTTCCGGAGAGAGCGGCTGGCCACTCAGTGGAAAGGAGATCAGCAGGGCGATGCCGCAGGTGCAGAGAAAGGACCAAAAAGAGCAAGGTGATAGTGGCTTAGTCATGGTCCCAATTATTGATGAGTTGGGCGGTGCGCGCAGCCGCACCAGCGTTAGCCCCGGCCAGTGCCCGCTGGGCTTTGCTGGCCCGGGCTCGATTTTCCTCATCGAGCAATTCTTCCAGCACGACGGCCAGCTCTCCTCCGGAGGTAACGGAAAAGGCTCCGCCGCCCGCTATCGCTGCGGCGGCTTCGGGGAATTTTTGGTGCTTGGGGCCAAATACCGTCGGCAGGCCATAGGCCAGCGGCTCCAGGGTGTTGTGGAGGCCGGTGCGGAAGGCACCGCCCACGTAGGCCAGCTCTCCGTAGCGGTAGGCCCTGCTGAGGATGCCAATGGTGTCTAACAAAAGAACGCGGGCGTCGGTGAGCTCTTCGGCCTGCGACTGCGTATATCGCTTAGCACTCCATTGCACCTGCGTTTGCGCCAGCTCCTGCTTATGCAGCTCGTGGGGCGCCAGAATGATGCGTACTGTGTCCGGCAGCTTATCCCAAGCTAACCACAGTGCCTTAAGATCGTCCGGCCAGACGGAGCCCGCAATAATCGTTGTTACCGCCGGAGCCGTAAAGGCCGCCAGCAGGGGATCTTCGAAGGGGGCTTCCGCCAGCGCCAGCGTCCGGTCCATGCGCGGGTCTCCGCCCACCCGAACGATTTCTGCGGGGACTCCGCCGCGATTCATGAGCAAACTGGCGTCTGACTCCGTCTGGGTAATGATGCCCGTAAACAATTGAAGTACCCCCCGCCACCAGTCACCGGATTTGCTGAAGAACCGTTGATCGGCCCGGAAGCTGGCCGCTACCAAAAAAGTGGGCACCTTGTAGCTGAACAGGGCTTCCAGATGGTAATACCAGAACTCGTATTTGACGAACACGGCCAGGTCGGGCCGCAGCTCCCGCTGCCACTGGTCTGCGTTTCGGGGACTATCCGGAGGCAGGTAGGTCACAAAATCGACTATTTCGCTGTTCTTGCAGCGTTGATATCCACTGGGGCTGTAGAAGGTCAGCACCGTCTTCCAGCCGGGGTTAGCGGCCTGTAGTGCTTCCACTACGGGGCGACCCTGTTCCCACTCTCCAAGGCTTGCACAGTGGACCCAAAGGAGTTTCTCCCCGGCTTTCCGCCGCTCGGGGCGGAGATGGTCGGGTAGGGGAGCCGCGTTTTTGCGGCCCTGTACCCATTCCTTTGCTTTGGGGTTGCCTACTGCTCCCGCCAGCCGTATGGCCGTGTGGTATAGGGCAGTTCCTAGGCGGTAGAGAATGGGCATGTGAGGTAGAAGGACTTTATCTATAAAAAATCTCGCGCCCCTCCCCGAAGTAAAACGGAATGATTAAACCTGCCTTCAGGCCGAGGACAATATCGGTTCGCCCTTCCGAAGAGGGAGGAGTTCCCAGCGGAATATCGAAGGTCCGCAGACCTTTGGTAAAGCCTGCCGTCATTTCTGCGCCCAGGTAAAAGTTGAGCCTTCGGTCAAAGGCCAGTTGCTGATAACCAATGAATTGATGGATGGCCAGCCCGCCCGTCAGCCGGTCATAACCGGCACTCAATTCATCATTAAGCTGGGGGACATTTTGTACGGCATCCTCCTGCAGGCGGATCCGGTGGAAAAAATAGCCAACACTCGTTTTGAGGTGGAGGCCAGCTCGCTGGTTTTTACCGATCTTGAGCGTGTAGCCAAGGGCCGGTCCGAGAAAGATCTGCCGCTGCCGAAGTTGAATATCAGCGGGTTCCCGCTGATTCCCGATGACGAAGCCATTGCTGGTCCGTAAACCTGCCAGGACATCTTCTTTCACCTGATCTCCAAAGCCAAACTGTACGCGAAAGCCGAGCTCCAGATTTGAGTTAGCGGGCAGCCAGGTAAGGCCGCCATCCAGCGAAAAGCCATTACCGAAGCGATCCTGCAGGTCTCCGCTGCTGAATATTGGCCCGTAGCCAAGGTGCATCAGTACCGCACGATCCAGGTTTTTGGCACCGGCTAACCCTTGTGCCGCTCCTGAGAAGGAGAGCAGGAGGAGAATGAAAATAGAGGGGAAAAGAAGTTTCCTTTGCATTGGGCAAAGATAGCGGAGGCAGGGTGGATTTTTTGTCGGGAGGCTGCACATTCTATGTGCCGAAGGTTTTCTTGCACGCTCCGCGTGCAAAGCCCCGGTTAACCCAATAACCGCTCTTTTTGCTTCTGATATTCCAGTTGAGTGAGCACGCCGGCATCGTGCAGTTCCCGCAAACGGGTGATTTGCTCCAGCAGGTCGGGCTGAGGCGGCGGTGTGTCAGCAGAAAAAGCCTCGCGTGGCGGAGCGTCACTGACAGTGGGCGGAGGAGTAGCGAAGTCTTCGAGGGTTTCTTCTTTGGGAATTACGGTCGGTGCTTCTGCTGCTTTCGGGCCACCTTCGAGGAGGTTGAGCCGGCGGTAATTGTTCTCCCGGAAATTCTTGAAGGCCGTATGCTTACGCATGGCCGCCAGGGCCGGGTGCTTTTCGATCCGTTCCGGTTTTGGCAGGCCAAAGGTGACGGACAGCTCTAAATGCCGCATGGATTCCGGGTATTGTCCGAGCTGGGCGTAGGAGCAGGCCAGATTGAAGTGGGTGCCGGGGTCAGCAATGTCTGCGTCAGCGGCTTCGAGGAAGGCTTCGATGGCCAGGTCATAGTCCGCACTACGGTAGTAGCGAATACCTTCAGCTTTCAAGGCCTTCGTGTTCTTACTGGGCGCGGGCAGGCCCATAGCGCCAAAGCCCCGTTCCCCGGCCAATGATTCCGGGTCGTACTTCTTTCTCCACTTCTCCTCGGGCATCGCCCACCAGGTGATGCCGGTAATAACCGCAGAGAGGACCGTAATGGCGATGAGTATGCCGAAAAGGTCTCTAGGTTGTCCGTTTCCTGCTCCTTCAAGAAAAACGAATAGCCAAAAGGCCCCCATCTGTAACACCCCTTTCCACCATTTCCCGATATAGAAATAGTGGACTCCAAATATACCCAGGAAGAAGGCGAAAAATCCGGCGAGTGTCTTATTCAGCATACGAAGGCGAAGATAAAAAGAATGGGCGTTATGGGGAAGGCCAGTGAGATCGTTAAGGTTTACCCAAAACGGAAGGGGAATTGTTACGGCTAAGTTATTCCCTTACCCTTACCAAACATCCTGGGAGGCAAATGGGTTTGTTCAACATAGCAAGCGTGCTAACAGACTTGCTAAGAATTGTGAATGAATGTGTGTGATAGTCGGGCCGTTGGCAAATGCCAGCGGCCCGTTTTTGTTGGTCGAGACGCTTATGCGTTGAGCGCGAACGGGGGCACAAGCTCTCGGACCGTTTAACTGCGGTAGTTGGTTGGATTAAAATGAATACCTGACCAGCGAGGCACTCCATCGCCCGCTGCGCGGCTCTTGCGTACCTCGCTAAGAGGCTGGCCCGTCCCTATCGGGACTAGAAACTATTCATTGCGCTAAATTCAGCGTCCTATTTGGAGCTTGGAGGCAGGTGTTCGATTTTATCACCTATCACATATTGCCGTACGGAAATGAAACTCGAGAGCACGAAGTACTGCGCAGCAAATCCCTAACTTCGCCCCCATGCTCATTACGCACACCGAGGCCACCGACATACTAGCCCAACAAGACCCCGATTGGGGAACCGAGACCGTTGCTTTAGGCCAGGCCGCAGGCCGGGTGTTGAGGCAGACCCTACGGGCCGACCGCGACCAACCGCCCTTCAACCGTGTGGCGATGGATGGCATCTGCATTGATTACGCTGCCTACGCCGCCGGGCAGCGTTTCTTTCCCGTAGCCTGGATGCAGGCAGCGGGGCAAAGCCCCCGCGCTTTAACGGATGCCACCAAGTGCATTGAAATCATGACCGGCGCTGCCCTGCCCGAGGGAGCCACCACCGTTATCCGCTACGAAGATTTACGGGCGGAGGGTGGCGGTTTTCACCTGCCGGAAGGAGTGGAAGATGGCAAAAGCATCCATTACCGCGGTAAAGATATTGAGGAAGGGGCGGAGCTGGCTACTCCCGGTTGTCGCATTGGCATAGCGGAGATCGGAATGCTGGCTACCTGCGGCTACGCCGAAGTGGAAGTAAGTGCGCTGCCGCGAACGGCTATTATTGCTACCGGTAATGAGCTGGTGGACGTTGCGGCCAGGCCGCTGCCGCACCAGATTCGGATGTCCAACCTGTTTCAACTGCGGGAGGTGCTCCGGGGATTGGGCATTGAGCCTGCCTTGCACCATTTGCCGGACGAGCCGGAAAGGCTGCGGGAGTCGCTGTCCGCTATCGTCCGCAACAACGAATTAGTTATGCTCAGCGGAGGGGTGTCTAAGGGTAAGCTGGACTATGTGCCCGGTATATTGCAGGAGTTGGGCGTAGAGAAACTCTTTCATGGGGTCGCGCAGCGACCCGGCAAACCGCTCTGGGCGGGTCGACTGGGAGACACGATGGTTTTCGGACTGCCGGGAAACCCCATCTCCAGCGTGAACTGTACGCTCGGAATGGTAATGCCTTTTCTGCGGCAGCGATTACACATGACGGAACCAAACACCGTTTTTGCCGCACTAACGGAGGCCCTTACTTTCAAGCCTTCATTAACGCTGTTTCAGCTGGTTTCCCTGAAGGCTGATCCGGAAAGTGGACAATTGCTCGCCACCCCAACGCCGCACGCCGGCTCAGGGGATGCCGCCAGTTTGCTGCGCTCCGATGGTTTTTTGGAACTGCCGGCGGAGCGGGCGGAATTCGCGGCGGGAGAAGTGTTCCGGGTGTTGAGACTTTGATTTCCGGGAGTGCATCCCCTTGCTTTTAAGGCTTTCATGGCACCTGCGTGCTGCGCCCATCCATCCATTAAGGCCTTCAGGCTGTTACCCTTCCAGAAAATAATGCTTCATCATGTCCACGGAGAAAACACATCAGAAACACCCCAAGCTTCTTCGCCCGCAATTGGGGAATTATGCGCGTGCGGAGTTCGCATTAGTGGGCACTACCTGTGCGCGTATTGACGGGCTGCTGGAAGAATGGTTGCCGCAGTTGAGTGAATCTTTTCGGGTGCTTACCGTTAGCGGGAAGCACGGAGATTTGCCCGGCCACGATGCCCGTCGGGTGGGGGAGAAACTGATGAACGACAGCCCTTCCACCTGGAATGAATACGACGATCAGCTGCTGGGCAAGGAGTATGACCTTGTGCTGGTGAATGGCAATCACTACCCGGCGGCACGGCAGATCGTCTTCGTGGACCCGAAAAAGGCAGGAACTTTAGCGCGTAGAAAAGAGCAGTTGACGGATGTAGCTGCTGTCATTTTTTGCCCCGGTGCGGAGGAAATGCCCGACTGGCTGCAGGAACATTTAGCCGCGGGACCGCGGGTGCAAGGGAAATTCGAAGACAGCCATAATCTGTTGCTTCCCCTCCTCCGGTCGGAAGCCACTGCCCACCGCCCACCACTCAAAGCCCTCATCCTCACCGGCGGCAAAAGCTCCCGGATGGGAACCGATAAAAGCCAGCTCGTGTACCGCCAGGAAACCAGCGAAGTAGATCGGATGATCGCTATGTGCCGCACCGCCGGACTGGAGCCCTACCTCTCCGTAGCCGCCGTCACCGATTCCGCAGACGCTGCTGTACCCCAGATCACCGACCGTTTCGCGGGAATGGGCCCCATGGGCGCCATCTGTACGGCCCTACTAATGGAGCCTGACACCGCCTGGCTCGTCCTCGCCTGTGATCTTCCCCTCCTGGAAACTGACACTTTAAATGCTTTAATCTCTGCCCGCGATTCCCGCAAATTTGCCACCGCCATCAAGGGCGCCAGCAAGCCTTTCCCCGAGCCCCTCGTCGCCATCTACGAGCCAAGAGCCTATTCCCGCCTGCTGCAATTCCTGAGCCTCGGCCGGGCCTGCCCCCGCAAGATGCTCATCAACAGCGACGTCGCGCTGCTGGAAATCGAAGACGAAACGCCGATTTCAAATGCGAATACGCCGGAGGAGCGGGCGAGGGTGTTGACAACCTTGGGAGCGCGAAAATGATTTTCGGGACAGACGAAATACTGTCATTCTCCCATTCACTCATTCCTTCATTCACTCATTTCTTCATTCACCCATTCCCTCATTCCGCTAACCCAAACGCTACATACCCATCCCCCGCCAGCGTATTCAGTTTCCCACCCCCGCAGGCAATCACCACGATCTGCTTCCCATCAATCTCATACATCGCAGGCGTAGCAAAGCCCGCTGCCGGAAGCTTGTATTTCCAGAGTAGCTCGCCCGTCCGCTTGTTATAGGCTTTGAACATCGGGTCGCCGGTGGCGGCGATGAAGAGGAGTCCGCCAGCGGTAACGACGGGGCCGCCGTAGTTTTCCGTTCCGGTATGTAACATCAAGAGCGGTTGGCCTTTTCCTCCGATTCCACTACGAGCGGTCGGAGATTTCTCCTCTCTCCCTCTTCGCTGCGCTGGAGGGCGCTCGTCGAAATGATCCGTCCGACCGCCTCCGCTAGAGATGATGGTTAGTCCTTTATGCCTCTACAATCAGCTCCTTTATTAGCCGTAATTCCTGCGGAATTACTGGGGGAAAACTCTAGTTTCGATGGTATAGCTTTTAAATCCTACAAATCCTTTTTCTCATTCTAAGAATCCAACTCACCCGTTGGCATTCTCCCATTCCTCCATTCTCTATCTTCGCCCCCATGCGATCCGCCACCCTCGCCCTTCTTGCTTCTTACCTGCTCATTAGCCTGGTACATTTCTGCTATTACCCCAAGTGGCAGCAGGCGGGGGCCGAGGCGACCATCAGTTATGATGTGAGCGGCTACTATATGTACTTACCGGCTGCCTTCATTTATCAGGACCTTAAGGAAGTTAAGTTTCTGGACGACGTAATCAGTGATTATCGTCCCACCAGTGACCCTTACCAGGCTTTTACCCATGAGAGTGGTAACCGGGTCATGAAATACAGCCTCGGGCAGTCGGTCATGTACCTGCCGTTTTTTGCCGTGGCACATGGGTGGGCGAGCGTGAGTGAAATCTATCCCGCAGATGGTTTTTCTCATCCCTATCAGTTCATGATCTCGTTGGGGAGTCTGCTCGTTAGTTTTCTGGGCTTGTACTGGCTGATGGTTTTACTCCGGCACTACTTCCGGGAAGAAGCGGTGGCCCTTACGCTGCTTTGCATCGCTTTTGGAACGAATTACCTGAACTATTCGGCCATTGACGGGGCCATGACCCACAACAATGTTTTCACACTCTACGCGCTTTTGTTGCTCACCACTCACCGGTTCTACACTAAGGCGAGCTGGCGGCGCGCGCTGCTGATTGGGGGGTGTATCGGCTTGATGGCGCTTACCCGACCGACGGAAATCATTGCGGCTTTACTGCCGATTCTATGGGGGTTAGACCTGACGAAGAAGGGCGCCATTCAGGAGCGATTGGCTTTCTTTGGCCAGCATTGGGCCAAGCTGGTGGGCGCGGCAGCTGTGACACTTGCCATTGGTTCTTTACAGCTGTTTTACTGGAAATACGTCAGCGGAGACTGGATCGTATACAGTTATCAGGATCAGGGTTTTGACTGGCTGAAGGCACACATTTACCACGGTCTATTCAGTTATAAAGCGGGCTGGCTGGTGTATACGCCGCTGATGGCTTTTGGGGCTCTGGGCTTCCTGCCGCTCTTTTTTCAGCGGAGAGAAATCTTCTTCCCGACTTTCCTCCACGCGGTGCTTTTCATTTACGTCGCCTTCGCCTGGAGTGTTTGGTGGTATGGCGGAAGTCTGGGGCAGCGGACGATGGTGCAGGCTTACGTAACGCTGTCTTTCCCGCTCGCAGCCTTTCTGGGATGGGTTTTTGGTTGGGAGAAGGACCTCGAAGCGTCCCGGAGCGACGAAGGAGCAGAGGGACCTTCGAGCGTCCAGGGTCTTGGGGCGCAACCGCAGGTGCAAGGCGTAGCTAAGGAGCAAGGAAAAACTTCCGCCAAAATCCTTCCCTTTTTCATAGGAGGTTTGCTCCTCCTCTTCACCTGGCACAACCTCTGGTTCACGCATCAGGCTCATCGGGGCGGACTCTTCCTGACGGAGCAGATGACGGAAACTTATTTTTGGCGGACACTTTACACCTTCGACAAAAACTATGATGACCGCCTCGCTCTCGACACCCCCGAGTTTTTCCCGGGGGAAGCGACCATCGGTCAGCTTCTCTACGAGAACGACTTCGAGGACCGCTCCACCGACGACTGTGGCCTGACTCCCGTAACGGGTAACGGTGCATTATGCCTGGTGGCTAAACAACAGAACAGTCCGGATTTTATCACCGACATCGACCTGCCTCCCCGCACCTGGATTCGTGCCTCCGTCGACGTTAAAATCGATCAGCCGCGCGGTAACCGCGACAACTCCGCCCAGATGATCATCGCCTTCCGCCGTAACGGCGTAGAGGTAAAGCGCCGGATGATCCGGATGCACCGGGTCCTCAATCACGACTGGCGCCGTAGCGTACACATCGACTCTAAAGTCCCCGATGCTGGAGCCGATCAGGTTGTCGTCTCCTTCTGGAATGGTGGTAATTCTCAGCCAGGGATGGTGTTGGATGGGCTGCGGGTTTTTACCGTTGAGTGAGTTGGTTGTGACTCCCCCGCCCCCCAACCTCCCCCCTGCATCCCGCGTCCGCGCCCTAAATTTTGTCCCTTCCAGCGAAAATTCGCTAACTCCTCCCTATCTTCACCGCCCCAACGAAAACATCATGCAATATATCTCCACCCGTAACCTTCGTTTCATCCTGAATGAAGTGTTGGACCTGAAAAAAATCCGCTCCTTCGAAGCTCACGAAGCTTTTGACCATGAGGCCACCGAAATGACCCTGGATGCCGCCAAGGAGCTGTCGGATAAATACTTGTTTCCCTACTATCGGGAGATGGACAAAAAGAAAGCTTACTATAAAGATGGAGAGGTCCACGTATTGCCGGAAGTAGGAGAGGGTATGCGGGCCATGGGCGCCGCCGGTTGGTTGAACGCAGCCTGGCCTTATGAAAATAACGGACAACAAATGCCTACGGTCATTCTGAATGCCGCGGGGCTGATCTTTCAGGCTGCCAACGGAAATATGGCTGCTTACAGCTTCCTCACCACGGGCGCCGCTAACCTGATTCTCAATTTTGGCTCCGACGAGCTGAAGGCTACCTACCTGGAGAAAATGGCCGCCGGTGAATGGCAGGGAACCATGGCTCTGACCGAGCCGCAGGCCGGCTCTTCGTTATCAGATATCACTACTTCTTACGAGGATCTCGGTGATGGCAGCTACGCCATCAAGGGACAAAAAATCTACATCAGCGGCGGAGATCATAACGCAACGGAGAATGTTGTTCACCTGCTGTTGGCCCGCAAAAAAGATGGCCCCAAAGGCATGAAGGGCGTCAGCCTTTTCGTGGTGCCCAAGCACCTGCCTACGGAAAATGGCCTGGTGGATAATCACGTTACCACCGCCGGCATCTACGGTAAAATGGGACAGAAAGGCTACGTCGCCGCTCACCTTATGTACGGCGAACAGGGACAGACGAAAGGCTACCTGGTGGGAGAGGAGTTCCGTGGGCTGAACAATATGTTCCAGATGATGAACGAAGCCCGGATCGGCACGGGCGTTATGGCCGCCGCCTCGGCCTCAGCGGCCTACTACGCCAGCCTGCAGTACGCTAAAGAGCGCCCGCAGGGGCGCCATCCCGGAAACAAAGACGTCAACACCGGGCAGGTGCTCATCATTGAGCACGCCGACGTTCGCCGGATGTTGCTTTTCCAGAAGGCCGTCGTGGAAGGTAGCGTTGATCTCCTGCTACAGTGTTCCCTCTGGGAAGACATCAGTAAGGTCAGCCAGGACCCAGCCGAAAAAGAACGTACTCACCTGTTGATGGAGTTGCTGACGCCCATCGCTAAATCATTCCCCAGTGAGTACGGCACCGAGGCCGTCAGCCAGGGTATGCAGGTGCTCGGTGGTGCCGGTTACACTGATGATTTTCCGCTGGAACAGATCTACCGCGACATTCGCGTAAATGCCATCTACGAAGGAACCACGACCATTCACGGCCTTGACCTTCTGGGGCGTAAACTGATGATGCATAAGGGTAAAGCCCTGCAATTCCTCACGGAGGAAATGCAGGAAACGATCTCCACTGCCGTTAACCACGACGAAACCCGCAGTATGGCGGAAACCCTCGGCAAAAGCCTCGGGGGAGTACAACAAGTTCTGGGGCATCTGATGGGATTAGCGCAAAGTGAAGACCCAAAAGTCTTCCTGGCCGACGCGACGATCTTCCTTGACTACTTCAGCCTGCACGTGCTGGGCTGGCTTTGGCTGCGGCAGGCAGTGGCCGCCGCTAAGGCGGCTCCCACCGCTGACGGACAGGATGAGGCTAATTTCTACCAGTCTAAAATTCACACCGCTAACTTCTTCTTCCAGTATATCTTCACCCGGACTTCCGGGCAAAAGCGCACCTTGCTGGGCACAGAACGGGTAACCCTTAAGACACCAGGAGAACTATTGGTGTAGGTTTAGGGCAAAAGAAAAGGGAGCTGGACGTGGTCACAGAATCTGGCAAGCGTGCAGGTGCAAGGGTGGTTGAAAAGCGGGGATGGCTTACCTTTCGCCAAAAACCGAACTATGGCTTCCTCTCTCATTGGTGTTCTGAAGATTCTTTTTACCAGAGACTTGACAAAGCTTCGGGAGGAGATCTCCCGCTATGAAAACGAAGAAAACCTCTGGCGGGTAGCTCCTGGTACCACCAATTCCGGAGGTAATCTCTGTTTGCACCTGATCGGAAATCTGAATACTTACATTGCTGCGGAGTTTGGCGGTACGGGCTACGTCCGGGATCGCGCGCATGAGTTTGCCGGGAAAGATATTCCCGTTGCTGAGTTACTCGTTATGATTGATCGTACCATCGTCGACGTAAATAAGGGTTTAGACGAAGTAGCGGAAGAACAACTTCTTCAGGATTATCCGCAGTTAGTCTTCGCTGAAAAGACAACGACGGAATACTTCCTTGTACACCTGGCTGGTCACCTGAGCTACCACCTGGGGCAGATCAATTATCATCGTCGAATGCTGGAGGCGGGGTGATGGAGTTGTTGGGCGGAGAAGCTCCTGCTCCGACGGCGAACGGGGCCAAAGGCTCCCGAACCGAGCAATAGCGGTAGCGACCTTAGGGAACAGGTGTTGCAGGGGCAAAGCCGCTTCGCTCCCTTGCCTGGTCGAAGCTGGAGCTCCTCCTCCCAATGAATATATAGGCTACACTACCCCTAAGCTCGCAAATTTCTGTCCCAGTACTGCCATAGAATCGCCTTCCAGCCAGTCGTCAATCAAGGTTGCATAGCATCGTCTGAAATCTATTTCGTGAATGATATCTCCCCGGTCAAGGGTGGAGAGGTTAGGAGCATTATTGAAAATGCCCGCCGTCTTCAGTTTACCCCCCATCAGGAAGACATTGTTGGCCGTGCCGTGATCCGTTCCGCCGGAGGCATTTTGCTTCAGGCGGCGACCGAACTCGGAAAAGGTCATGATGAGCACATCGTTGAAAAGGTTGTTCGCCTTCAGGTCTTCCACGAGGGCCGCAACGGACTGAGCGTATTGAGCGAGTAGTCGCTGCTGGCGGTTTTGCTGTTGTACGTGGGTATCAAATCCGCCGAGGCTGGCGTAATAAATATTGGTAGCAGTATCTGCTGTGATGAGCTCGGCGATCTGCTTGAGGTCTCTGCCGAAGGCTCCTTTAGGATAGTCCGCAGTAGCCTTCTTTACCTTGGATTGCTCGAAGAGGTACCCCGCTGCTTCCGTTGTTTCGGTGAGCGTTTTGTAGAGGTAACCCAGGGAAGGGTTGCCGGCGGTGTGGTCTGCCGTCAGGCCGTGCAGCCGTTGGTTACGGACCGCCTGTCGCAACCGGTCAGGCCGGCTCATGGCAAAACCCGTCCGGGTGGCTCCCTTCATCGCCAGGCTCAGACCATCATCTACTTCCAGAGCGTGGTAGGCAGGCTTGCCGGCGGCTGCAGTGTCCAGGTGGCGGCCGATCCAACCGGTAGACCAACTTTCAGTAGCCGGGCTACCCGTTTGCCATATGTCCATAGACCGGAAATGGGAGCGGTCCGGATTGGGGTAACCCACACTGTTGATGATGGTCATTTCTCCCCGGTCGTACAGCTTGCGTAAAGGCAAAAGTGCAGGATGTAAGCCCTGATGATCATTGAGGCCCAGTACTTCCTTTCGGGGGATACCCAAGACCGGACGGTTCTGGTAATAAAGATCATCGCCAAATGGGATGACTGTATTGAGGCCGTCGTTGCCACCGGAGAGTTGTAATACGATCAGGATTTTGCCCGAGCGCGAGGCGAGTCTGCTGGCATTAGCCATGGCCGAGCTCCGAAGGAAGTTCGGGGTAAACATCGCCGTGGAGGCCAGCGTGGAGTTTCGGAGGAAATCTCTTCGTTTCATATTGTTCGGGTTTTAGCAGACCTGATATTCGGGAGAACTCATTAGTTGGAGAGCTTGCAGATCGGATGCGGGACTAAGCTTCAGACTTGGTGATGAAGTGGCGGCAAGCAAAAGCTCCGATAGTTCAGCGGAAGATATTGCTGCCAGTTGCTTCAGGGGTTCCAGGTTCATCACGGCCCCCAATTTTTTAAGCTGGCGCTTATTATCCTGTTCCAACTCGGGGGCAAGTTCGAAGTTGAACTCTCCGGCCTGGAAGATGGCTGCGGCCAGATTGAGCCGTAGCAAGAGGGTAGAGTTGTCGATCCAGTATCGCCCACCCGGCCAGCCCGCCACATTGGGCGGGCGGAAGAGCACCTGCCCCAGCGCCAGTTGTAAAATAATGATGCCCTGTGGCGAAATATCACTGACGTTGAGCTGCCGCATTAAGCCCGCAAGCAATTCAACGGGGCTTTTAATTTTGTTGCCAATGTTGTTCGGGGCATAAAACCAGTCGCTGCTAAAAATGGTCCGCATCAGTTGACCGATGTCATAATTCTGACGGAAGCTGTCCGCAAGCTCTTGCACCCTGACTTCGTCTACTTCTTCATTGACGAAGTAGCGGTAAATTTTGCGGCAGATGAATACTGCAGCCGCAGGCTGCTCGAGGATCATGTCAAGGATATCGGTTCCGTCGAACTCTCCGGTTTTACCCAAAAAGGTTTTCGTTCCGTAATCGTGTAACCGGGCCCGAAAGAAAAATTCTCCCTTCAGGTTACTGGACCAACCCGTGAAGGCCCGTGCAGCTTCTTTTACGTCCGTCTCCGTGTAGTTTCCCCGGCCAAGCGTGAAGAGTTCCATTACTTCACGGGCAAAGTTTTCGTTGGGGGAAAGCTTTCGGTTTTGCTGATTGTTGAGGTAGCGGATCATCGATGGGTCCCGGGCAATAGCCAGTAAAAGGTCCCTGAAGTTACCCAGCGCATATTTTCGAAGGGTATTGAGTTGCTGAGTGGCCAGCAGACTGAACTTAGTCTCACAGGCAAAATGACCGTGCCAGAACAAACACATTTTTTCCAGTAGCGCATCCTCCTTTGGGCTGGCCATACGCTTTAGCCATCGCACGTTGATTAAGGAAACGTCTTTTCGCTCCTGCTTTTGTAATTCCATCCGCTCCTTCGGGCTGATGTTCTTTCGGGTATAATCAGGTGTTTGCCCTGCTTGTAAAACCTTTGCTGGCACCTGCGTCCGCGCAAAAAGATCCTCGAGTGCATCCTTGAACGTCATCTCTCGCAGCTTTAGCCACTCCTGCGGACTGAGACCAAATCCTGCCCGACGGTAGAGATGATGAATTTTAGCGTGATCGGTCATAGATTGGTGATTTACGGATGTTGGATGAACGAGAAAAGGAAAGGTTTAATTGGGTGGCTACTGTCACTAAGGAATGTTTTGGGCGGAGGAGCTCCAGCTCCGAAGAGGTAAGGAGCAAAGCGACGGGAGTGTTCACTGAACTGTGTCTGGATCAAAAACACGATCTTAGATTATGTCCAAGAAAAAGAATACTAAAAAAGCGAATGTTGAAGATGATGCCTTCGACTTTGATAGCTATCGTCAAGAGGTTATCAAGGGCCTAATGAGTGGAAAAAAGCTTACGGGAGACGAGGGTTTGCTGAAGCCCCTAATCGCTAACTTCGTAGAAGGTGCCTTAGCCGCAGAACTAACCGATCATTTAGCAGAAGACGAAGCTTTAGGGATTGCCAATAAACGTAACGGTCTGGCAAGTAAAGAGCTCCGTACGGAGTCTGGGCCAGTAGATATCACCTACCAACGTGATCGTAATGGCAGCTTTGAGCCCATTACCGTTAAGAAGCGACAAAAGCAGATGGGATTGGGCTTCGACAATCAGATCCTTGAGCTTTATGCGATGAGTAACTCCATCGAAGACATTCGCCTGCATTTGATAAAGATGTATGGTGCAGAGATGAGTCAGGCTCGTATTTCAGGTGTCATCAACCAAGTATGGGAGCTTGTCGAAAAATGGCAAAACCGTCCCTTAGATACTTGTTATGTCGTAATGTTTATTGATGCTGTCCATGTTCTAGTTCGTCGAGACGGACAAATGCGCAAAGTGGCTCTTTACGTCATTTATGGCATTACAACAGAGGGTAAGCGAGACATTATAGCCCTTATTCCTGGTCAGGGCTCTGAAAGCGCGACGGAGTGGAGCCGTTGCTTGCAGCAGCTTAAGAATCGCGGATTACAAGATGTTTTTTATGTCTGTAGCGATGGCCTGGCTGGGTTGCGAGATGTAATAGCAGAAGCGTTCCCACAAGCCAATATTCAACGTTGTATGGTTCATAAAATACGTAACTGCTTCCGACTCCTAGACGAAAAGGACTCCAGACAGGTAATGCGTCAACTCAAAGATGTCTACAATGCTGTCAACGAAGCTGAAGCAAAACGTAAGCTGGAAGACTTTGGAGAATACTGGGAGGGCAAATATGATGTGGTCGTAGACTTATGGAAGAAAGATTGGTCGGACTTGATGGGCTGTATGGACTTAAGCCCTGCGCTCAAAAAGCTCACCTACACCACTAATGCTATTGAGAATCTGAATAGAGAGATCCGACGAGTCACCAAGACAAAAGGAGGATGGCCAAGTGATAAATCACTGCTTATTCAACTCTTCTTATCTTTAGAAAGAAAAAAGGGCAGTTGGAATAAGACTGTTCAGAGCTGGGCAAGCATTCGACGGGAACTCATGCGGTCACACGGAATTAGATTTAC
Organism: Neolewinella agarilytica; assembly: GCF_900110645.1. GTDB lineage: Bacteria > Bacteroidota > Bacteroidia > Chitinophagales > Saprospiraceae > Neolewinella > Neolewinella agarilytica. The sequence goes on along the minus strand of NZ_FOFB01000013.1, from coordinate 66,128 downwards.
TCAACATATTGAATAAACCTAGACACAGTTCAGTGAACACTCCCAACCGACTTTGGCGATGGAACATCTCCCTCCTAAAACTGCGAAGCAGTCCATCAAAACTCCTTATCCCCAAACTCACTCTTTACCTTCCTGACTTCCCCCTTCAGCCTGGTGAACCGATAAGCTACATTCAGCCGTATTCGATCTGTCTCATAGACGTAATTTGTTGTGGTGAAAAAGTTGTCCCGGACCGTCGTGATGCGCTGCTCGTTGTTGTCCCACAGGCCAAGGCCAAAGTGCTGCCACTGTAAACGGATGGCTAGTCGTTGCTTCGGAAAGTCCCGGCTAACGTTGAGATAAGGGTTGAAGAAGCGCCCGTCTTCGCCCTGAGCCGTTACACGCCTGGAGAGGTAGTTGATGCCCAACTGAAAATCCAGGTTTTTACCGAAGGAGATATCGCTTGTGGCATTGACGGAATAGATCCAGTTGTTGGTGTCAATCCGGTCACCGAAGAGGTCACCGACAATGGCGTAGCGGTAGACATTACCACCAACGTACAGCCGCCAGGCTTCAGTAGGGTAGAGGGTGGCACCGAGTTCGAGCCCGAGGGCGTCGGCTTTGCCGACATTGGTGTAAATGCGGTTGAGGATGGTGTCGTTATAGACGGTGTTTACCCGGTTGATGACGTCGGTCGTGCGACGGTAATAGGCCGTGGCGAAGAGGGAATTATCGCCAAAATTACCGATCAGGCCGAGCTCGACCAGGTCCGTTAGCTCGGGAAGTAATTCGGCGTCGCCCTGCTCCAGGGTTTCATTGTGTTCCCGTTCGGGGAAGGGGGTCATCTTGAAGGTTGTCGTCCGGTCAATACGCCGGCTGTAGCCGGCGCGGGCGGAGAGTTGCTCACTCATGCGGTACTTGGCGTTGGCGGACGGATAGAGGCTCAGTCGGTCAAGCGTAAAGGTGGTGGCTGGTCGGTCGAGTTCCACGGAGCGATCAAAATATTCGAGCCGCAAACCGGCGCTGTACTGCCATTGCTCGCTGCTGCCGCTGAATTGGCTGTAGGCCGAGTGAATGTCTCGCCGCAGCAGGATCCCATTCGTGAATTCGGGATTGTCAATCCAGACATTATTCTCCAGGTCGCGGTCCTGATAAAGGAAATCGCCCGGGTGCTTCAGGTAGCGAAACTGGTAGCCGGTTTCCCATTTCAGGTTACCGACCATGGCTTCATAATCAGCGTTAAGCCGGAACCCATCGAGTGGATTATCATTGGTGTTGAACTGTTGTTGCAGCGGAACGTCGAGAGTAGGGCCGCCAAAGACATCATTATTGGTTGGTCCGCCGAGAATGGTGCGTTCGTAGAGCCCGGAGAGGCTTAATTTCCGATCGTTCCCCAAGTCTGCCGAGTAGTCAAGTGTGCCGATGAGAAAGTCTCCGCGACGAACCCGAAGGTTTTCGTTGTAGTAAGTGAGCCGGTTGATTTCTTCTCCTTCGGAGGAGACGTCTCCGCTGGCCAGAAAACGGTCATAGAGGCTTTCAAGGTCTACGGCAGCGGGGTTAACGGTGGCCCGCCGTTGGTTTTGATAGAGAATATCTGCTGTGCGCCACACGGTACGCTTCCCCGCCAGAAAGCCTGCCCGGAGGCTTTGGGTTTTGCTGAGTTGCTGAGCCACGGACAGGCGGGCGGAGTAGCTTTCGCGGTCGTGGCTCCGCTCTCCGTCGGAGGGGAATTCAGTGAGCACATTGCCGGTCAGGGTATTAACGTAGCCTTCGCGGCGGCCGTTGTTGTCGTCACGGCGATAGTCGAGGCCAACGCCAATATCCCAGTCGCCGCGGCGGTAGGTGGCGCCCAGGTCAGCACCGTAGCGGCGGGGCTCGGCCTTATTGTCGTAGTTGCGGATGCGGGGCGCACCCAGGCTGACGTTGGCCGCCAGGCTCCAGCCATCGGTTGTGCCTTTTCGGGTGGTGATGTTGAGGATGCCCGCCTTGCCGTCAGGGTCGTATTTCGCGCCGGGCGTGGTGATGATTTCAATCTTTTCCACTGCGTTAGCCGGTAGCTGGGCCAACACGGTGGCGGGGTCGGTTTGTACGGGGCGGCCGTCGATCATCAGGGTGAAGCCGGTACTGCCGCGCACGTTTATCTCTCCGGCAGAATTGACGCTGACGGCGGGGAGGTTAGCGATGGCATCAGTGGCGGAGCCGCCGCGGGCGTTGGTAAATTGTTCGGCATCGAAGATCTGTTTGTCGAGGCGATGAATATCGGTCAGTTGTTTGCCCGTCACCCGTACTTCCTCCAGAATTTGGGCGCCGGAGCGCAGGCGCAAAGTGAAGTTGGGTGGCAAAGAAGCCCCTCCGGCAAAAACCTCGCTGAAGCTGTCGTCATAACCAATAAAGCTGGCGCGAAGCAGCCAGCCGTCGCGGCCCTTTACTTTGCTCATTTTAAAGGCTCCCATGGCACCTGCGACCGCGCCGCCGATAACACTGGAATCCACCGCACTTAGCACGCTCACCGTCGCATACTCAACTCCCTGGCCACTATCGGCATCAATTACCCGGCCGCTTACCTGGGCGAGCAAAAGTTGACTGCTAAAAAGTAAAAGCAAGCTGATGTAGCGCATAAGGCAAAAGGTGAGGGGCCGGAAACATATCCTAGGCTGGCGAAAAATTACGACTCTTTGTTAACCCTTGGAAAGTAAATGCCGCTAACAAGTATTGACTGGTAGTATTTTACCAATTAATGGTATTAGACTTGTTGCGAGCTCACCCTGCCGGCTGCGATTCGCCAATTTTATCCTGAACTGCGTTGCATCATCGGTCATCTGGCTTAGGCCAGGCTCCCTTTTCGCGCCTTGTTCAGAACAAAACCTGCCGTCGCTCGCTCGGAAAGCGAACTCGCAACAAGTCAATTAATCACGTCCTTTTTACTCATGTTGCTCCACAAACTCAGTCAATTACCGAAACCCGAACCTTCCGTCCTTTTACTTTCTGGTTGTTGAGCTTCTTTACCAGCGCGAGCGATTTCGCTCGTGGTACGGCAACGTAGGAGTGTTGAGAGCCTAACTCAATAACACCCAGTTCTCCTTTTTTAAGGCCGCCCTGCTTGAAGAAAAGCCCCGCCAGATCCCCTTTGGATATCTTGTCTTTCCTTCCCCCGGAAACATGGATTGTGTCCCACTTGCTGGCTTTGATAGCGGGTACTTTTTTACTTAGCTCCAGCGGGATGGCTCCTTCAACAAAGTCAGGCAGTGGTGTTTTTTCCCAATGCATCAGGTAAGCCGTTCCGCTGGCGTGCATCCTTGCCGTCCGGCCATTACGGTGGGTAAACTCCGGCTCCCGGGCCGGCATCTGGTAGTGGATGATGTAGTCGAGTTCCGGCACGTCAATTCCGCGGGCGGCAAGGTCGGTTGCCAGTAAAACCCGGTGGGTGCCGTTGCGAAACTGTACCAGGGCCCGCTCGCGGTCAATCTGTTCCATGCCGCCGTGGAAGAGGCTGTGCTCGATGTCGTGCTCGTCGAAGTAATCACTCACAAAATCAATCGTCGCTTTGAAGTTGCAGAAAACAATTCCGCTGCCTTCCCGGGTATTGGCAACCAGGGCCCGGAGCGTAGAGAGCTTGTCTTTGTCCGGCGATGCCACACTGCGTAGCGATAATTTACTGCTGTGGCTACCGAGATAGTTGATCGTCAGGGCGTCTTCTAAGCCCAGGAATTCCGGGATCTCGATTCCCTGAGTAGCGGAGGTGAGTATTTTTTTCTGCAGGTTAGGCAGGCCGTCAATGATTGTTTTCATCTCGTCGTCAAAGCCCACCTCAAGCGATTTGTCAAATTCATCAAGCACGAGAGTGCGCACATAATCCGTATTGATGTTCTTGCGGCGGAAATGATCGGCGATTCGTCCCGGGGTGCCGATCAGTATGGCCGGGGGTGTTTTCAGCTCCGCCCGGTCTTGTGCTCCTGCCCGACCGCCGTAAAATGCATTGACTTTCCAACCACTCCCCATCTGCCGCAGTACCTGCTCAATCTGAATGGCCAGCTCGCGGGAAGGCACGATTACCATCGCCTGTACCTGCTCCGTTTTCTTCTTCAGTTCTTCAATAATCGGCAGCAGGAAAGCCAGCGTCTTACCCGTACCTGTAGGGGAGAGGAGTACTACCTCCGGGTTTTTCAGAATAGCCTTGCGGGCCTCTTCCTGCATGGGGTTGAGTTTCTCAATGCCCAGCTTGGCAAGAATGTCGGATTGGGTTTTCATGGGGGCGAAGGTAGGAAAGGGATATGCGATAAGCGATTGGCGATAGGTGATATTTGATTTAGCCGTAAACCTCAGGCCTTTGGCTCTATTCGTAAGCGGTAAATTTTGTCCAGGTCGTCCCGGAAAAAGATAGCTGAATGCTCGCTGAAAACCTTGAAGTCCGGGACGCTGGCGTGCCCCGGATACGGCCCGTAATGATGCGTCGGCCGGTCATTGCGCCAGAGCAGTGCCCAGGCAATACGGGAAGCGACGGGATCTTCGGCAATGGCGGGGAGGAGCGTTTGGGTCCACCAGCAGGGATCCGGGATGGCCTCAGCACCTGTTTCGGTCAGCGCGGCGAGCTTGCCGCGCGATTCGGCCATGCTCACCAGCAGGCGGAGCCGCCGGAGGAATTCTATTGGCTGGCCGCCGGGCCCTACGTCATGGTAGTCGTCGAGGCCCAGCACGTCGACGTAGTCATCGCCCGGATAGCGCTCCAGGTAATCTTTTTCGTCTTCGAAGATGTCCGGAGAATAGGCCCAGAGAAGGTTGTTGAGTCCTTTTTCGTCGGTCAGATAATGAAAGGTGAACCGCCAAAGAGCGACGTATTCTTCTTTGGTGCAGTGGGCGTTTCCCCACCAGAACCAGCTGCCCGTATGTTCATGAAAGGGGCGGAAGATGAGGGGAATGTCGCGGGTAATGATGGTGCCCAATTCCAGCTCATCAACAAAGCCGGCAAAGGCATCCAGTTTATCGAGATAGTCCTGATGTTTGCTGCCGCCGGGGAGAATACTGGCCACGACCCGCCGGCTGATGGACCAGGCCGTGCCATCGTGGAAGTTGTCCATATGCCAGGAGACGGTGTTGATGCCTCCGCGATGGTGAACTTCACGCATCCAGACCATCATGGCCTTGAAGGGGACGTCGTCCAGATTGTGGTTGGTTTTACCCATCCAGCCGAGGTCCCAGCCAAAGACAGCAGGGTGTTGGCCGCAAACGTCACTTATGTCGGTACGGAATTCGTGCCAGTCTTTCCACTTCACGCCATAGGCAAGGGAGTCCTGATGACCGAAGAGCGTACTTGTTTTAGCCAGCTCGCGCAGGTTTTGAAACAACGCACGGGTGGCGCGGGTGGCATTGGGGTTAGCGGTCATAGAAGGTAGAGCCTAAGGTAAGCATAGAAGCAATTGATTCTATGGACCTGGCTTAGATGTTATGCTGTCAAGACAATTACCTGCCTGCGAATGGCCATAATAAATCCCTGATGAAAAAGGGGAAAAGCTCATGGTGAAGAAAGGGAAAAGTCAGGGCAAAAAAAAGCAGTTTTAATAGAAAACCCCGCGTAGCTTTGTAGTCCCTAATCAAACACGTAAAGTGACAGAAAACAAAATTGTCCGGGCTATCACCCCGGGTAGCTTCGAAGCCGAAGCGCATTGGTATCCTAAAGCGTTAAACGCTACCATTCACCCCCTCGTAAGTTTCTTCCTTAATTTATCCACCGAGCGAATTGTCAGCAGGTATTGCCACCTTAATCCCAAAACGGATAAGGCAGTATTGCTGGACTTGCTGAACTATGAATGTCGTCACTTTTTGTGGAGTGGTGCCGACCTCATTCACGCCACTACGGCGGAAGGGAACCGGCGAATGGTAGTTATTGAGAATAACTCTTGCCCCAGCGGGCAAAAGTCGATGCCATTACTTGATGACCATGAAGAAGAAGGCGGCTATCGCCGCCTCGTGGAGCGAACCTTCCTTCCTTACGTAAACCGAAAGACCGGTGGCCCAAAGGTGGAAGGTCGCCTGGCCGTGATCTACGATAAGAACCCCATGGAAACGACGGGCTATGCAGCCATCATCGCTGATGTGTTTAAAGAAGACGTACTGCTGATCACTGATTACGACGGAGCTTCCTCCCGCAACCTGAAACTGGAAAATAACCAGCTCTTTGCCAGAGTGGAGGAGCAATGGGTGCCTTTGCGGGCTGCCTTCCGCTACGTTACGCAGAAGCCCTGGAACCGCCTGCCCTTGAATTGCCGGACCAAAATACTCAACCCGATTGTAGCCTGCCTGGCCGGTGGCCGGAACAAAATGGTTGCTGCAAAGGCTTACGATTTCTTCAATGGTGAACTTAGCGGCAGCGGCCTCAGAATTCATGCGCCGGAAACTATCCGGGATGTGGCTAAAGCAGAGATTCCGCTATGGGTTGCCCGCTGGGGCGGGTTGGCGGTGGTGAAAATCCCTTACAGCAATGCCGGGCAGGGCGTGTACACCATTACCAATGAGCAGGAGTTAGCAGCCTTTATGGACACAGATATTCACTATGATCGCTATATCGTTCAGAGCCTCATCGGAAATTACCAGTGGAGTTCGAATAGTAGCTCGGGGCGTTATTTTCACGTTGGGACCATTCCCAATAAACAAGGGAAGACGCACGTTTGTGATATCCGGCTGATGGTCAGCAGCACGGCAAATGGTATCCGGCCCTTGGCCTGCTACAGTCGCAGAGCTAGAAAACCCCTGGCAGACTCGCTGACGGATAATGACGATTCCTGGGCGATGCTGGGCACTAACCTCTCTGAAAAACTAGGAGATAACCAATGGTCAAGTGACGTTAACCGGCTGTTGCTGATGGATCGGCGCGATTTCAATCGTATGGGCGTGGGTTTAGACGATTTAATCGAAGCCTATATCCAGACGGTACTTTCCACAATCGCCATTGATAAAATGGCGAAGCAGCTTTACACTAAAAAAGGGAAGTTCAGTATGCGGCTCTTTAAGAGCCTGAATGACGATGCTGCGCTGCTCAATGAAGTTCTCTTATGAGGAAATACCAGTTTCTGATCCTGACCGATCATCGTGGGCACAGCGATCAAAATTCTCTTTATGCGCTGACCCGGAAGCTAGCGAAGGACCCGCGCACGGCATTTGTCTTCGTAGCCAGCAGGGGAGATGAACGCAATCGGGCCTTTTTTGCCGGCGAACTTAAGGCTCCTCTTTTTGGGTGCGAGGCAAGCGAACACTTCAACTACGACCCCTCTGGTGATCAGTTTTGCGGGGAGGACAGGCAGTTTACGGCTGCGGAGGCAGATGTGATCTGGCTTCGGCTACCGCCTCCGGCGGATGAGGCTTTCTTTGCCCGTTTATCGTCCATTGTGCCAGCACATTCAGCAGGCTCTGTGACCACGGATGCGCCATCTTCAGGACCAGTTATTATTAATAATCCGGCCGGAATTCTGGAAACGGGCAGTAAGGCTTTCTTGCACAATTTTCCTGGTTTTACGGCGGCGGTGCGCAGGGTGCAAAGTAAGTTGGAGGTGCAGCGTTTTGCCGCCCAACACCCCATCGTCCTTAAGCCCCTGCAGGAATACGGCGGCAGAGGGTTAGTGCGGATTATGAACGGTACCGCAGAGGTAAATGGGCATTCATTCCCCCTCGATGACTGGCTCGAATCTGCCACCAATGACCTTGAAGCGGGGAACTATCTGGCCATGAAGTACCTCAAAAACGTTTCTGCCGGAGATAAACGCATTCTGGTGGTTAACGGTCAGATATTGGGCGCCAGCCTCCGTTTGCCTGCTCCCGGACAGTGGCTGTGTAATGTCGCTCAGGGTGGTTCTTCCGTACCCGCCGAAGCCAGCCCGGAAGAGAAAGAAATGATTGCGGCAATTGCTCCTGTTTTGCTGAAAAAGGGCATTGTTATCTTCGGAGCAGACACCTTAATGGACGATGACGGAAAACGCGTCCTGTCCGAATTAAATACCAACAGTATTGGCGGTTTCCCCCAGGCGGAAGCGCAAACGGGCCGACCAATTCTGCAACAAACCATCAATGGAATCTACGAGTATCTCAACGAAAGGCTTTAATGACCTGCCGATTGTGCTTTCTTTTAACTTAGAGGACACTCCTCCGGGATCTATCCGTCATTACTGGCTACGACTGGCCAGCGACGGAATGGGGAACCCGATGCTGGTGCCTCTGATGGTGGCCCGTGGCCTTGATGACGGCCCCGTCCTGGGCCTGACCGCTGCCATTCACGGCGACGAACTGAACGGTATTTCCGTCATCCAACGCTTGTTCGCTGACCTGGACGTCGAAACCCTGAGAGGAACGGTGGTCGCTATTCCCGTGGTCAATATTCCCGGCTTCAACCGCCAACAACGGTTTTACGCTGATGGCTCTGATCTCAACCACCTCATGCCCGGTAAGGAAAATGGAAACGCCAGCCAGGTTTACGCCTACCGGCTGGTAAATCGTTTCCTGAAATTTACCGATTACCTGCTGGATCTTCACACGGCCAGTCGTGGCCGGATTAATAGTTACTATGTCCGTGCTGATATGAGCATAGAGGTAACCCGGCGACTCGCGCTCTTGCAACACCCGCAGCTTATTGTGCACAACCCTCCTAATGATGGTACTTTCCGGGGGACAGCCGATGCTCTCGACATCCCCGCCATCACACTCGAGGTGGGTAATCCGGGGGTGTACCAGAAGAAAATGATCCGTAGTGGTTTGGTGGGAGTACACAACGTGCTCAGCTACCTTAAAATGACGGATGATGAGACGCTGGAACCCAAGGAGTCTACCATAATCTGCAAGAAGAGCTATTGGCTCTACACCCAAACCGGTGGCCTACTACAGGTTCACGTTGAACTGCTGGATCGCCTGGAAAAAGGGCAGCTGATCGCCTCTCTCCGAAATGTTTTTGGTGAACTCATTAAGCAATACTACGCACCAGAAAAAGGCGTGGTGATCGGTAAATCCACCAGCCCGGTAAATCAAAGCGGAGGCAGAATTCTGCACCTTGGAATTGAATAAGGCTAATTAACCCTCTCCAGGCCATTCATTTCTGGATTCGGATGGTGAGTTAGCTTCTGCCAACCATTGCTCTTTAATGAGTCTTGCTTTGCACCGGCGTTTGCGCCGTATTTGGTTTAGCATCAAAGAACCAGGCAGTCAAAGAGTTCTTCCTGACTGCCTGACTCTAACCGGCTACTTCAAACTAAAAAAGAAGTCTTCACCGATACTCATTAATAAACCCAATGACCTTTTCAGCGAAAAGACCGGGCTCAGATTCCAGCGGACTATGTCCCGAACGCTCAAAAACAAAGATCTCCTTGTGCGTAGAACCTAAGTGATTGTATGCTTCCTGTGCAAACCTGGTCGGAACGACCAGATCATGTGCTCCCCAAAGAACTAAGGATGGTATGATTATTTCGGATAGGCGGTCCGTGAAGGACAGGTCACTCCAAAGCCCCATTTGAGTTAATAAAATTCCGATCTCTCCGTTGTTTCGGACAGCAAAACTCCGCTCTGCACCGTCCTCTCCAATAATTTGTGGTGAAACGATGACCATGTCTTGAGCAAGTACCTTTTCGGATTCGTGCGCTTTCGGGTTTAACTTAGAGAAATCCTCCTCACTGTAGTCAGGGCCTACATTTCGGACGAGCTCAAGAACACCCTCCCAGTGTGGTATACTGTTCCCCAACGCAATCTGCTCGTTGGCCTTTTCGGGTAATATAATCTGGTACTCGTGGTACAAGTCTTTAGGGCTATGGGCGCCAGCAACGTCGATCCACCCTAAAAAGGCATCCTGGTTTTTTAGTAAAGTTGCCGGCCCGAGGGTTCCTCCCCAGCTTGCACCCATCAGGAAGAACTTAAGGTCGTCACCGTATCTGGCTCGCAAAACTTTCACCAGGGCTAACACATCTTCTGCCATCAGGTCGATGCTCACGTCATCTTCCGAATAGTTTCCTTGTGCATTCCCGGATCCCCGTTGATCAAAATAGACAACAGCGTTATTTTTTTCAACCTCGGTGATCAACGTGTTTATCCGGGCCTCCAGGCCCAATCCGCCAGGGCCACCGTGCAGATAGATTAGGAACACTTTTTCGGAAGCGTTGCCGTGTACGTGAGCGGGCATATCCGCCTGTCGGTGTCTTAGGTAGATGGTTTCATTCAGGTCTTTAAGGTTCATTTCTTCCTTTCGTGCAGGAGAAGACGCTGAGCATTACGAATATCGAAAGGGCTGTTTTGACTTTGTTGAATTTCATGGCTGAAGGGCTTTATTTACGGGTGAAATTGAATTTGCGGCCGAAGTGCAGCGAGAAGATGGGCAGCACGGCAGCATTGTAGTCAGTCAGTACCGTATACTGAAGGTTGAAGTACCAACCGGATCGTTTGGTCTCTTTGCGGAACCGCCCTATACCAAAGGCGACGGAGGGGGCGTAGTAGCTTCTGCCGGGCAAGGAAACGCGGCTGACGTCATCACCCGCTACCTCATAGGTTGTGGGCAGCATCGAACGGTAAAAGCCAAGTGGATTGAGCTCAATGAAAAGCTCCCTGCTTTTAGCGTTGACTCTGCGGAGGGTGAGGCCGGAATAGGCGAAAATTCCGTTTTGGGTTTGGGTGGCGAAGTTTGTGGAGTAGCCAATATTACCGTTCAGTAGTAGTTGGCGCCTGATAGTCTTCGGACCTTTCCTTCTTTCTTTGATTTTGATCCTCTCTCTCCAGAGGTGTTCTGCACCAATATTGAGGCCTTGGTTAGAGAATATATTGCCAAAATACCCGACCTTGAAGTCGGTACTTCCCGCGAAGGATATGGGGGCAGATGTGTTTTGCGCCGAAAGCCTGGCCGTCAGCAGCAGCAGCAGGACAATCACAAGGTAGACTGAAGGCAGGGCGGAGGGGAAGTTGTATCCGTGAGGTTTCTCTCGTTCCGCCTGCCTGGCCTGACCGTAGCTTGTAGTACAATGATGGTCGGACAAGCCAGAAAGGCTTTTGGTTAAATGCATGATTTCATTCATTTGATTCTGGGGCAATAGTCGGCCAAATCCCGTCGCCAGAGGTTCCAAAACCTTGAATTTCCATGAATCCGAACCTAGGAATGTGCTTTTCGGTACCCGTTAGGGGTCATTCCCGTCATTTTTTTAAAGGCGGTGTGAAAAGTGGTCTTTGAGGAAAAGCCGGATTCCAGCCCGATGGCCAGTAAACTGTAGTTGTCAAACTCGGCACTGGCAATCATCGCTTTGACGGCTTCGACCCGGTAGCGATTGATGTAGGTCGAGAAATTATCTCCCGTGATGGAGTTGACGAGTTGAGAAACATAACCGGGGCTTATCCCCAACATCTCTGCAACTTTAGCCCTGTCCAGTGAAGGGTCAAGATATATCCGCTCGTTGGCACAGAGTGTTTCCAGCCTTCTGAAATAATCGTTTTCTTCGGTAAAAGAAGGCTCCTGCTTCTCCTCACTTTGACGTGGAGGCGGAGAGGATGTGGAGAGGGCTGGCTGGAGGGAGCCTGATTTCCACTTGCTGATCAAAGCCCGGATCTCTTCCTGATCTTTGGATAGTTTGAATTTGAAGATGCCTGCGTAAGTAATCCAGTGAATTAAAAAGCTGGCACCCAAAGCGATCGTTCTCAGCATCCACGCCATATTGATGTAGGAAAACATAGCAAACACTATGGATGAGACCCAGGAAGCCATAATGGCGAACACCCAGAACCAGAGCTGGGTTAGCCAGCGTTTTTCCCGGGAGCTATCAGCGTATTTGAGGAAAGAATATCCGTAGAGTAAAATGCCCGGGATGAAGACCAGTATCAGCAGAAATACACTGACCTCGGCTGCATCAAATAATACCTTAACTATTAAAGGAGCGGAAGCAAAATCGACAATCGCATTAAGCCCACTCAGCGCAACGGAGGAGAAATGCGGAAGAAACCACCACCACCGTTTACCGGAGCGCCGAATCGGGTGGTCCACCTGGTTGACGATAAACAATAATACCAGCACCGGAAAGAGTGCCCCGGAACTGAAAATATCAATGATAAAGGGCAGAAAGTCTTCCGGGTAATCTTCGGTGAGCTCATAAGCCAGGCTAAGCAAGGCGAAGGAAAGCCCCATCACCGCGTACGCCAGGTATTTATTGGCATCGCTCCGGAATATGGGCGACCTGAGAATGATCACTCCCAGTACAAGTCCCTGAAAAATAGCGATGCCGAAAAGGGCTGATAGTAATGACAATGTCCGGGGTTTTAAGTGATGTAACAGACCTTACAGGATACGTCTGAAGTTGCATACATCCTTGTTTGCCGGCAAATTTAGGAAGTCTTTAAGCTTCCTTGACGAGACGACAAAAACAGGAATCAGGAAGTTGAAGATCAGCCAGTAGCGTATTTGGCGCTACCGCAGGTGCAAAGCGGCGTTTTTAGAGAGCAATGAATTTCTGACAGAAGAGAGACAACCTTCTTCTCTTCATTGCTCTTTAAGAAGTCCTACTTTGCACCGGCGTCCGCGCCCATATTAGTAGTCTGGTAGTTCAGTAGTCTTGTCGTGCCCGTCACGCATGCTGCACGGCACTACAAGACTATCGAACCACCAGACTATGTACTCCTCCCTCCGCCAAGCCGCCCGAGACCTCGAAAAAGCAGGTCAGCTTCTCCGCATCAGCGCCGAAGTAGACCCTGATCTGGAAATGGCCGAGATCCACCGCCGCATCTTTGCCAAAGGTGGTCCGGCAATCTTGTTTGAGAACGTGAAGGGTAGCCCTTTTCAGGCGATGTCTAACCTCTATGGAACCAAAGAACGGACGGACTTTCTCTTCCGGAAGACCCTGCCCAAAGTTAAAAAGGTAGTGGAGCTAAAGGCCGACCCCGCCAACTTCGCCAAGGCTCCGCTCCGCTATGCCGGCGCACCCTTCACGGCGCTGAGCGCCTTGCCCCGAAAGCACCTCAATCCCGCCATCAAGTACGGCCAAACGACGATTGATCAGCTTCCGCTCGTCAAATCCTGGCCACAGGATGGTGGCGCCTTCGTCACCCTGCCACAGGTAATGACCCTGCCGCCAGGAAGCCGTAAACCGATGCAATCCAACATCGGAATGTACCGGATTCAGCTGACGGGTAACGACTACGTTACGAACAAAGAAATTGGCCTGCACTACCAGCTGCACCGGGGCATCGGCGTCCATCATACGGAGTACCTTAAATCTGATGAGCCATTCCGCTGCAGCATTTTTGTGGGCGGGCCTCCGAGCCACGCCTTCTGTGCAATCATGCCTTTGCCGGAAGGATTGAGCGAAATGACCTTCGCCGGTATGCTGGCCGGCCGCCGCTTTGGCTATACCTGGGACCGGGACTGGCTGCTGTCGGCTGACGCCGACTTCGTCATCACCGGCACCATCCGTAAAAACGGAATGATGCCCGAAGGGCCCTTCGGTGATCACCTGGGCTATTACAGTTTGCAGCACCCTTTCCCGGTCATGGACGTCGAAACCGTCTGGCACCGCAAAGATCCGATCTGGCACTTCACCGTGGTGGGCCGTCCGCCAGCGGAGGACAGCCAGTTTGGCTACCTGATTCATCAGATTGTTAAAGACCTCACGCCGGGCGAATTCCCCGGCATCAAACAGGTCAATGCCGTTGACGAAGCCGGTGTTCATCCGCTATTGCTGGCTATTGGTTCGGAACGATACATGCCCTTCCGCGAAGACGGTCAAATGCTCGTGCCGGAAGAAATTATTACCCAGGCGAACCGAATCATTGGCAGCGGACAGACGAGCCTGGCCAAGTATTGCATTATTGCCGCCGGCGAAGATGATCCCGAACTGGATGCGGACGACCAACCGGCCTTCTTCCAACACGTTCTGGAACGATTTGACCCTACTCGCGACCTTCACTTTCAGACCAAAACTACCATCGATACGCTGGACTACAGCGGCTCGGGCTGGAACGGTGGGAGTAAGTTAATCTGGGCCGTACGCGGGGAGAAACGACGGGAACTGACGACGGATTTACCCGCTAATTTAGCGTTGCCTGCAGGCTTTAGCGACCCGCATTTTGTGGCGCCAGGTATTCTGGCGGTCAAAGGGCCGGCGGTGCCGGGTGCCGACCCGGATCCCGCGCGACTCATTGCTTTTCCGGCTGGTCCGTCGGACAAGGCCCAGCTGGATAGTGCCGGTGCTAATCAGGCACTTAAAGATGTGGAGCGTTTTACTACGGCGGATCTGGGCGCGGACGCAGGTGCTATGTTGGAAAACGGAATAGCCATGATTGTTATCTGTGACGACAGTGCTTTCCTGGCCGAAGACTTCTCCAACTTCGTTTGGGCCACCTTCACCCGTTCCAACCCGAGCCATGATGTGCACGGCCTGGGTGCCTTCACCGAGCACAAGCACTGGGGATGTGCCGGCCCTCTGGTTATCGACGCCAGGGTGAAACCCTGGCATGCGCCAGGGCTGGTGGAAGACGCGCAGGTCAGTGGTCGTGTAGATCAATTGTCGGAAAAGGGCCTTTTAGGATGATTGTCCAACACTTATTCCGTCTTATCTTCGCCGCCCCCAATCTTACGGCCTTTTGCCCGTCATTATCCTTCATCCCGAGGGTCCGCTTCAACCAGCCGACCTGGACGACTACCTCACCGCCGGCTGGCGGCCAGCGGGGCAGTCTATTTATTGCTCGGACTATTTAAGGACGGACGATGATGCGCTCTATGGATGCCTGCAGCTAAGGCTTCCGCTCAGGGGCTTTGTCTTCAAGAAGCGCCACCGGAAACTAATGCGGCGGAATGAAAAGAAATTCCGGGTGGAGATTAGCCCGGCCCAACTGCCCGATGCTGCCATGTGGGAAGTAAACCGACGCTACATGGAGAAAAACCCGGAGAAAAGCCGACTGGACATTGAGTACCACGTTACGGGGGATATTGGCTGGAAAGTGTTTCATACCCACGTGGTTCGTCTTTATGACGGAGAGCGGCTGGCGGGCTTCAGCTTTTTTGACGCCGGGCAAACCTGTGCTTACACGAAGGCAGGTATTTATGATCCTGACTATGCTGCAGACAGCTTAGGGACTTACACGATACTGCTGGAAATTGCCTGGTGCATTGCTCAGGGGAAGTCCTATTATCACCCGGGCTACTTTTCACCGGGCTTTCCTGCCTTTGACTACAAAATGAGTTTTGGCCCGATGGAGTATCGGGAGGTGAGGTCGGGTGAATGGCTTCCGCTGCCCGCTGATCGGGCAGATTTTCCATCTGGCCCTTTGGCCGATAATCTGGAAGCGCTGGAGCGGCTGAAGGCCATTATGCCCAAAAAATTATTCCAGACTTCGATACTGGAATACCCCTCCTTCACCGCTTGTTTTCACTACCCGGGTAACCGGGTAGGCATGTTGGATGCTCCCTATCTGATGACCATTTCCGGTGCTTTATCGGGCATGGTCATTTACGACAATACGCTGGGGGAGTACCATTACTTTCGGGCGCTACCGTCGGGCCTGCGTGACATCAAGGTGTCTTCCGTTGGCCCATCCGGAAGGCGGCGTTACGAACAGCCCGTGAAAAAGGGGGAGGTTCTTGCCCGGGGAACTACTGCAGAAGAGCTGTTGGCCGGGCTTAACCTGACGGCTCCGGAGTAGAGGGACACCCATGGCTAACGCATACCTGCCGGGCGCTCACCGCACAGCAGCCCCGAAGGGTATACTTTTAGTCCGGCAGACAAACTCTCAGGATTAAGCTGTTCCGCCAATGTTTACTACGATTCCGGAGGAGTTGAGGCCTCAAGAGGCGGTCAAGTTGCAGGTGCAAGGCATGTCTTGCACCTGCAACCATCACCATTTTCAGCCGTGATTCCTCCGGAATAGCTGACGGAGCATCCTGCTCTTAGGACTGAGAGAAGAAAATAAAAATTATCACCAGCAAAACCAGAACTAGGATGCCAGTGATGGTGAAGAATTTTTTAGTCTGTGCAGCATTTTCTGCATTGATTTTTGGCTTTTTACGAGAAACTTTTCTTTTGGCCATGATCGGAAAATTGTAATGGTGAAACGGGCAAACGCCCATCGTTTGTTGGGCATCAAGATAGCCGTAGGGACTCAATTGGCAAAACACGGCTCCTTTAAAGTCATCATTGCACCAGCGTCCGCGCCTCCGCTGAGCTTGCCAAAGTGCATAATATGTTGCTTTCTCGCCTTGGTTTTTGCCGAACTGACTACCTTCACGCCCAGTTTACACAAAAAGACTAACACACTAAAGTATTCTGATATGGCTACCCAACTTCTTGCCGGCAAGCGCGGCGTTATTTTTGGTGCTCTCGATGACCAATCAATTGCCTGGGCCGTAGCGGAGGTTTGTGCCTCCATGGGCGCAAAATTCACGCTTACCAATGCACCCGTTGCGCTTCGGTTTGGTCAGCTGGATGCCCTGGGAGAAAAACTCGGAGCTACCATCATTCCCTGTGATGCTACGAGTATCGAAGAGTTGGAAAATCTCTTTCAGCAGTCAGAGGAAATCCTGGGAGGAAAGATTGATTTCGTCCTCCACGCTATCGGTATGAGCCTCAACGTGCGCAAGAAAAAGCATTACACGGACTCTAACCACGAGTGGATGAAAAAGACTTTCGACATCAGCGCCATGTCCTTTCATAAGATGTGCCAGGTGCTGTATAAGGGAGACCACATGGCGGAATGGGGAAGTATCGTAGGCCTGACTTACATCGCCGCTCAGCGTATTTTCCCGGATTACGGAGAAATGGCGGAGAGCAAGGCGCTGCTGGAAAGCTTCGCTCGTAGCTTCGGCTACCACTTCGGCGAGAAGAAAAAGGTTCGCGTGAACACCATCAGCCAGTCACCCACCATGACGACGGCTGGCAAAGGCATCAAAGGCTTTCAGGAGTTCTTCGGCTACGGAGATGATATGTCGCCCCTGGGCAACGCCCCGGCCATTGACTGTGCCAACTACTGTGCCACCCTCTTTAGCGACCTGACCCGCTACGTGACCATGCAGAACCTCTACCACGATGGCGGATTCTCGAATATGGGGATGAACCCGAAATTGTTGGAAGGGTAGGTTGCCATTGCTCCCAATTATAGCGGGAGTTAGAATGATAGAATTTATAGAGTGATAGAATTGTCCGCCGTGATAATCTTAAAACCCTTCTATTCTATCATTCTACCGCGCAGCAGCAACGTGTCCTTGCTGCGGCATGAATATGAATCGGGTAGGGTAGCCTTGGTATCCATGCTTTCCTATCTACGCAACACTTACCGAATTCGCTTTGGAGAAGAGCTTAGTATTGAGACGGGAACTACGGAGCGGGAACGCTTAGCTATGTACGGTCGGGAACTGTCGGGCTGTTGGTGATTGTCTTAATTTTTCTCTAATCCGGGCATTGTCAGGCAACGTTCCCCTCATTCATCGTTTCTTTGCGGTGCATGAGGAAGTTAGTAAGACAAGACGGGGATTTAGGCGTCCCGCAATGCTGCGGGACAAGTGCAGGAAGAATGCTTGTAGGGCAGGGGAGGAGACTCCTCCTTTTCGCCCTCTTCGTACTATCCGGAACGGTTCTGTTCGGGCAGATCCTTGACCCTTCCTCTGATGGGCGGCCCCAGTCCGGAGACCCCGACTTCGATGCCAGCACCGATCGCCGGGCCGGCCCTCAGGAACAACGGCAGGCCATCGTTGATACTTTCGGCATTTTCACTTACCTGGTGGACAACCCTAACTCTGAAAGCAATTGGCGGGACTCTTTGCTCGATCAATTCCAGCGGTATGAGCCAGACCGAAAGCCTGACTTTGATTACGCCACCATCGGCACCCGTGGTGGAGCAGCTTACCCTCTTCGCTACGAACCGATCACCCGCACGGGCTCGACCATTGGCTTCCGGCAGTTTGACCTCTATCAACTCACGGGTGAAAATCTGGAATATTACCGGCTGGAACACCCCTTCACTTATCTGGGCCACGTGCGTGAAAGCCAGCAGGAGGATAACTGGACCACCGCCAAGTTCAGCCGCAACTTTGCTGCCGGCGTTAACCTGCTCCTTGATTATACCCGAATCTCTCAGCAGGGCACCCAGGATCAGTACCCCAATCAGAACCTTAGAAATACGCATGTGGCCACGGCCCTGAGTGTCCGACCACCGGGCAGCCGCTACAGCGGCTTCTTCAGCTTCGCGGCTAATACCTATGAGCAGTTGCAGAACGGAGGGGTAATTGATTCTTCTTTTCAGAATAATGTAGACGGCGGAGAGGTCAACAACCTGCAAAACCTGGAAAGCTTTCTGGAAGAAACCCGTTTGCGCTACAGCTACCGTGAACTGATGGCTACCCAGTACCTGCAGTTTGGCGGTAAAAAAGACAGCCTGACGGGTAATGAGGGACGGGCTTTCACCCTTCGCCACCGTTTTCGGTTGGATAGTCGCCGCTATCGCGTCTCCGCCGAAGAGACGAATACGGACACCTCCGCGTTCTTTCGTCGTTTTCCAGCTCTATTCGTTGATGTACGCGGCGTCCGCAACCAGATTGAACACCGGATTATCGAAAACGATATCACCCTATCTACCTTTAGGAGAGGACAATCAGGAGACCGGGCTACCGTTCAGAAAGATGTACTGGAAGCCGGCCTGACGCACCAGCTGCACCGTATTCAGCAGGACGGTGATTCCACGGTCAATAACCTGATTGCTCACGCCCGTATTGGTCTTCGGCCCAGTGACCGCCTCAGCCTGCTGGTCAACGCCCAGCTAAATTTAGTGGGCCAAACCGGCGACTATCGTCTCTCCGGTGAAGGTACCCTCGACCTCGGCAAAGCCGGCAAACTCGAGCTCAAGGCCCTGAATCAGCTCTACGCCCAGGATCTGGTAGCCCAGAATTTCCGCCTCAACGGAGAAAATATCTGGAGCAACGATTTTGGGAAAACGCTGGAGCTTCGGCTCGAAGGGGCATACACACTGCCGGTGGTGAAAATCCGGGCTGGGCTGGCGTACTCTTTACTAACGGACTATGTTTACTTCAATTCGGAGGGGCGCCCGGAGCAGTCTAATGGAGCCAACAGCTTGCTGCAGCTGACGGCCGAACGCGACTTCTCCTTCGGCCGCTGGAACCTCAATAACCGACTCCTGCTACAGGAGGCGGATCAGGACGTCTTTCGCCTGCCACGTCTCTACGGCGAGCATAGTTTTTACTACTCCGGAAAGTGGTTTAAGGTCCTGAACGTCAACCTCGGCTTCGACTTCCGCTATGCCTCCGGCTTCCGCCCTTACTACTACAACCCCGTCGTGCAGCAGTTCCAGCTGCAGGAAGACCGGCAGACGGGCTTCCAGTATCAGATTGATCCTTTCTTCAGCATGCGGGTGACCCGCTTCCGCTTCTTCGTGAAGTACGTCCAACTCAACAATCTCTGGGACTTGGATGCTTTGCTTTACCTCACCTCAGATTATCCTTATCCGGATGAGGCGCTGCGAATTGGGGTTAGTTGGCGGTTGTTGGATTAGAAAAAATGACTAATCTATGTAAGCGTTGGCATTTTAGTTTTTTTTGTAAACCCGACTGAAGGTTTCTAATACGTAGGATTGAGGGTACTCTCCTAAATAGGCCTCATAATTACCGTTCTTAGAGAGTACTATAAAGCTATTTCCTAATTGAGGATGCGGAACAAAGTTGCGCTCAATAAGATAATAGGTGTCATCTTTCCAATTAGATATTTCTGCATACTTGCCTAAATCGGCTCCGGGCCGTTTCAGGTAGCTTACGGCAGTTCCTTCTAGTTTATTTATCCGCCGATCGACCTGTTTGTACTTGTTTTTTGTGCAGGAGCTGTTACAACTGCCAGTACTATTACTAAGTGTTTTGGCTGGATAGTAGTAGATTAACAAAACCTTAGACGCAGGTAGATTTTCTTCCTGCGCTAACGAGAATAGGCTATCGGTGAGCTCGGGGCTTAGTGTACCCTTCAGTGCTCGTTTGGTTTTAAATTCTTGACCGCTTTTCATGTAAGTAAAGCTCTTTCTGTTTGGGCTTAGCCTTACTTCTTCAGCGGCTTCGATAACGGTATGCTCTGCATTAGTGCTTGATTGAGTTGTCTTACAGCTATCTAGTAAGAAAAAAAGAGGAAGAAAAAGAATGAGCAGGAAGGGACGCATGTTGATAGGATTTAGCTAGGTTCTGAAACGCTCTAAAGGTAATACATTGGAACATCACCTTTTATCCATCCTTTGCACCTGCACCTCAGCTACGCTCGGCATAAACGCGAACTCCGTTGGCCGCAGCCAAATACAACACCTCCAACCTGCGGCAGCCTACCTGACTACTTCTTCCCTTGCAGTTTCAGCACCACCGTACTCAAAGGTGGAATCGTCATCTCCAGATGATAGGGCCGGCCGTTCCATTCGGAATCAGCAGCTTTTAGCTTAGGCAAGTCGTAGTTACCTGTGCCACCGTACTTCTCCTCATCGCTGTTGAGGATGGCGGCGTAGGTCCCTTTGAAGGGTACTCCGATGCGGTAGTGATGGCGCACGGCCGGTGTGAAGTTGTTGATGACCACCGCAATATCTTTCTCCTTTTTGCCACGGCGCAGATAGCTCAGTACGCTATTCTGGTGATCACCTCCGTCGATCCACTCGAAGCCCTTGGGGTCGTAGGCTTTTTCGTAAAGAGCAGTAGTGCTTTGGTAGAGCTTATTGAGGTCAGCTACGAACTTCTGAAGCGTTTTGTGCGGGGCGTATTTCGTCAGGTTCCAGTCGATACCTTTTTCGATGCTCCACTCGGTCGTCTGCCCGAACTCTCCGCCCATAAAGAGGAGTTTGCTACCGGGGTGGGTGTACATATATCCATACAGCGCGCGCATGTTGGCGAAGCGTTGCCATTCGTCTCCGGGCATCCGGTCAATGAGGGGGCCTTTGCCGTGTACTACTTCATCGTGGCTCAGCGGGAGCATGAAGTTTTCACTGAAAGCATACACGAGACTGAAGGTGATTTCGCCGTGGTGGTAGCTTCGGTGAATGGGCTCATGCTTAAAGTAGCCCAGGGTGTCATGCATCCAGCCCATCATCCACTTCTGCCCAAAGCCGAGGCCTCCGACGTAGGTGGGCCGGGAGACGCCGCTGAAGGCCGTACTTTCCTCCGCGATGGTCATTGTATCAGGGTACTCCCGGAAGATCGTTTCGTTAAACTCCCGGAGGAAGCCAATGGCTTCCAGATTTTCGTTGCCACCGTATTTGTTCGGGATCCATTCTCCTTCCTTGCGGCTGTAGTCCAGGTAGAGCATGGAGGCAACGGCATCTACCCGCAGTCCATCGATGTGGTAACGGTCGAGCCAGAAAAGAGCGTTAGATATCAGGAAGGAGCGGACTTCGTTCCGGCCGTAGTTAAAGATGGCTGATTTCCAGTCAGGGTGAAAGCCCAAACGCGGGTCTTCGTGGTCGAACAGATGCGTACCGTCGAATTGAGCCAGTCCGTGGTCATCGGTAGGAAAGTGACTGGGCACCCAGTCAAGGATCACCCCGATCCCGGCCTTGTGCAGCTCATCCACGAGATACATAAAATCCTGCGGGCCGCCGAAACGGCTCGAGGGGGCAAAGTACCCGGTAATCTGATACCCCCAGCTGGGGAAGTAGGGGTGCTCCATTACGGGCAAAAACTCCACGTGAGTGAAGTTCATTTTTTTCAGGTAAGCGACCAGCTCTACGGCAAGTTCCCGGTAGCTCAGGCTCTCCATCCCGCCTTCTTTTTTCTTCCAGCTACCCAGATGACATTCGTAAACGGAATAGGGCCGATCGATGCCGTTGGCTTCAATGCGCTTGTCCATCCACTCTTTATCGTCCCATTCGTAGTAGGTGTCCCACACTACACTGGCGGTTTTGGGCGGTACCTCCCACAGACGGGCAAAAGGGTCTCCTTTTTCGAGGTGCTCACCATCAGGACCATCAATAGCATATTTGTAAACGGTTCCATTCCCGAGGCCAGGAAGGAAGCCTTCCCAGATGCCGCTGCTGTCCCAACGTGGATTAAGCTTGTGTTCCTGCCGGTTCCAGTAATTAAAGTCACCCACTACACTCACTGCCCGTGCACTGGGCGCCCAAACGGAAAAGTAGGTGCCCTTGGTTCCGTCTACCTCAATGACGTGGCTACCTAGCTTATCATAGGCACGGAAGTTTTTACCAGCCTTCCAGAGGCTGATGTCAAAATCAGTGAAAAGGCTGTGGGCGACTACTTTATTTACGGAACTCATAGGCTGGGAAAATTTTCTAAAGTGGAATGGCTTACGGGCGCATTACCAATTAAGCTGCTAACATAAGTCTAACGGATCAACTTGACAGATGTTAACAGCATAAAAAAACGCTTCGCCCAAAGCTTTCCTTACCGGAGAGCGATGGGCGAAGCGCAGAAGAGAAGCTGAAATTCATCAGCCATGCATAGAATTAGCGACGGCCTCCCTTCAGGGAATCCTGCAGCGTTTTCAGTTCAGCGTCTTTACCGGCAGCGGCTAGTTTAGCCTGTTCCTGCCAGGTGTCAGGCTTAGCAAGACGGAAACGCGCGCCTGCGGCCTGCAGTACGTCAGCAAGTTTCTTGGGGCTGGCTTTGCCCAGCTGGGCGAAAGTGTGAATGTTAGCATCGTTGAGCAGACCGGCGATTTTCGGGCCGATGCCTTCAATGCGCTTCAGATCGTCAGCTTTTTTCGCAGCGGCTTTTTTCGCAGGAGCAGCCTTCTTGGGAGCAGCTTTTTTAGCTGGAGCGGCTTTCTTAGGGGCGGCCTTCTTCGCAGCAGGCTTCGCAGCGGCTTTCTTCGCTGGAGCAGCTTTCTTGGGAGCTGCTTTTTTAGGCGCGGCCTTCTTGGCAGCAATAGCATCTAAAGCAAAACAGCAGTTGATCGTACCGTATCCGCTATCGGTATAAGCTTCGGCACTGTCGTCATTTTTCCAGTCCCAACCATCAACCAGGTAGCGGAATTGGTAATGGCCTGCGGGCAGTTCAGTGCTGGCTTTATAGGTGCCTTTGCCATTTTTCATGACCAGGCCTCCGTCCCAACTCCAGTCGTTGAAATTAGCCAGTACCCGTACTTCACGGCCGGCTCCGATAAGATCAGAAGGGACCTCAAAAGTAACCTTGTACTGATTTTTTGATTTTACAACAGACTTCTTAATCATAATAGTAGTGTGGTTTTTTTACAGATGGAAGGACTTGGATAGTGTTCTATGTACACTAACGCCAATTTAAATGTAAAGTTATGCCGAACTATCTGATAATCAAATGTTTTGGGCGCTATACGCAGGTGCTGATTAGGTTGAGGGAGCAAGGGGATTCGCATTTTCCCAAATTTATTCTGTTTAATAGAAATAGTAACTAAGTGTATTTCGCGGGGCGTTTTATCCCCAAATAATGCTTGGTGGTAAAAAAGTGAGAAATCATAGGAATTTGTCAAAAATATTTTCGCTGTCCTTCAGTTTTTGCTCAAGGAGTTGATAGTATCGGCCAATATCGCTGCCATCAACCAAGGCATGATGCGCTTGTACGCCTAGCGGAAGAAATACTTTCTGGTCTCTTTTATAGTATTTCCCCCAGGTGATACGCGGTATGCTATCGGCTGGTGAATGATTCATTGCATGGGTTATGCTGGTGAAACTCGCCCAGGGGAAGGCGGACAGGAAGAGGTAGTCGTCTGCGCCTGGCTCGTCTTCAAAGCTCGGGTTTTCTTTCATGGCCTCGATGGTTTCTTCGGCAAGGGTGTGAAAGTCAGTGGGGTCTTGCAGATAGGGGACGGTGCAAAAGCTAAACACTGAAGACGCAGCAGTAGGTACGGTGAAACTAGGCTTCAGATTATCATGCGCAACAACTTCTTCTCCTCTGATGCGCCAGCAAAAGGGAGAAATCTCCAAGGCTGTTTGAGTAATGAGATATACAATGGCCGGCGTGAACCGTAAGCCTGGTGATCGTCGTACACAATCAAGAAATATTGTGATGTCTACGTCTGCCGTTATGCCAAAGTGCGGACTATCCATATTCCGA
The DNA here is from genome assembly GCF_900110645.1 of Neolewinella agarilytica. GTDB lineage: Bacteria > Bacteroidota > Bacteroidia > Chitinophagales > Saprospiraceae > Neolewinella > Neolewinella agarilytica. Next base: position 42,148 of record NZ_FOFB01000013.1, on the reverse strand, counting down.
AAAAAATCGAAGTGGAGGCGGCGGTGAGGGTCTTCGAAAGAGATCTTTTTCATGGAGGTGAAGATAGGTATTTAAGGTCCTTACACTTGGCGTGAAGGAGCACGTTTAAATAACCAAAGGCACTAACGAGTTGATTATCCTGACCTGGCCGCTGGATGCTGAAATCCCTGTAGGTGAAGATTGATCTTCTCATAGGTGGTGCATCTGGTAATCCTGATCGCAATGCCTGCCCCAAACTATGCTCCTCAACGGCTTTCTCTGCTCCTGTCCCGCAAAACTGCGGGACGCCCCAAAATGCTGTAGCTAACTAAGAGGCTTAAGTACCGACCACAAAAAAAGCCCCCCCCGGCAAAAAGCCGAGAGGGGCGAAAACTTAAAGTCGATCATGCAAAAAATCTTAGCGCAGCGTAAAGGCTGCTGTATAGTTCTGTACGTCTTTCGACGAGATGGTGACGAGATAATCTCCCGCCGCCAGTTGATTCAATTGGTAGGAACGCCGGACGCTTGCTTTTCCGTCAACTTCCTCACTGAAGATTTCCTCTCCAGCTTTGTCCGTCAACCGAAGGCTGATCCGTCGGCAAGGCTTATTGCGGCAGTTAACCACTAATACACCGCTGCTTTTCAGGTCAACAACCGGAAACTGCGTCCGCAGGGCCAGGTTCCGATCCGTAGAAATGTTATCACTACTCATCGTTACGGGTAATTCCGTTCTCCCGACAGCATCTGCCAGAATTATGGTATACTTGCCCGGGCCAAAGTTGTTCTGCTTAAACCGTTTGGCTAAGAAGGTTCCTGGGGCCAGCTCTTCCTGAAAGATAAGATCTCCGGAATTGCTGTATATTTCAAAGTCTGTCGTACGGTCAAAAGCGACCGTTGTGCGGAAGACAACACTCTGATTAGACTGGTCTGCCAAGACGACAATGTCAAATGGATCTACCGATGCCGTTGCTACGGAAGAGAAAACCAACAGACAAAATAGATTAAGTACTATTTTCATGGTTTCAAGAGGTTAGTAGTTCACAAATGGTGCATGTCCGACCTCATTGCAATGCAAAGATGGAGCGAATATTCGCTGTTTGCCACGCGTATCTTGGCAAAGACTGCGCATTTATTAACCATTGATATTTGAAGGGGTAAAAAACAGCATTGCTAGGGTAATATATGCGCCTTTTGGCCCTTTATTAACTCATCAATTGACAATATTGGCACAGTCCTCCCGCAAAGGTTTGTACCCCCCCGACTCGTCCGAATCTCATCTGATGTGTTACTTTAGGGCATGGATACGTCCAACCAATAGTTTGCGTTAGTACAGTCGTCAGAATTTTTCCCATGGATTTAAATACCACTCCCGTATTAGAACGGGTAATGCCGCAGCCAGGAGCCTCTTTTTTAGTAAAGCATTACGCTGATCCTTCTATCCGGGTAAACAAGCTGCCTAACTGGCACTATCATCCGGAGCTGGAACTGGTGTATGTTCGCGGTGGCCATGGTCGCCGTCATGTGGGGAGCCACGTGTCTCACTATCGGGATGGTGAGCTCATTCTCATTGGCTCCAATTTGCCCCATTGGGGTTTTACGGATCGCTTTACCGGAAACAAGGCCGAAACTGTCGTACAGTTCTCTACCGATTTTCCTTCTGCCGATTTTCTCAACCTGCCAGAAATGCGTGGCGTGAGTGACCTGATGGATCGAGCCAGGAACGGACTCTCTTTTGGGGGGCTTACGCGCACCGTCCAGGGCTCTCGCCTGGAGCGACTGATCGATCTTGATCCGCTTAGCCGTTTGTTGCTGCTGATCGACATCTTACAGAACCTGGCGGTAAGCCAGGAATATGAATCGCTTAACGCTGACGGCTTCCACCTGCAAATTGCTACGCACGGCTACGATCGGTTTAACGATGTGCAGCAGTTTATCAGCGAAAACTTTCGGGATGAGATGTCCCTTACGGAAATTGCGAAGGTGGCTTCCATGACGGTTCCAGCTTTTTGTCGCTACTTCAAAAAAGTGACGGGCAAAACCTTTGTCACCTACCTCAATAACTTCCGGATCGTATATTCCTGTAAGCTGCTGGGCGACGAGCACTCGACTATCGCTGAAGTAGCTTACGATAGTGGCTTCAATTCTCTCAGTCAGTTTAACCGGGCCTTTAAAAAGCATACCGGAAGAACACCGACGGAGTATCGGAGTGATTTGCGCAAAACGATTGTAGGGCTGTTGCCGGATTAGGCGCCCGCTGCTGCGCAGGCTTTCAGACGAAAGGGATCGCTGCGCTCCTCTTTCTTGCAGACGCGCTTCGCGCTTTTAGGTGCTCCTTAGGGTAGGTGCCTAAAATCGCGGAGCGCGTCTACAAAAAGTTACCGCTTTTTCTTCTTCTTTCCCTTTTCCCATTGCTCGGCTTCTTTCAAAAGTTCGTCCAGGTTCATGTTGTCCGTACGGCTGAAGTGAAGCGTTTCCTTGTATTGTTGCCGGTCAAGTTCCACAACCTTGATTTCGGTGCCGGTATAGGCCTCAATGGCCCTGAGCTTATCGTGTTCCTGCGGGGCACAAAAAGTGTAGGCGAAGCCCCGGCGTTCCCCACGGCCGGTACGGCCGACGCGATGGACGTAGTTATCGGCCTGGTCGGGCAGGTCGTAATTAATGACATGCGTCACGTCAGGGATGTCAATACCTCTGGCGCTAACATCAGTAGCGATCATAACGCGTTGCTCGCCGTTTCGGAAAGCTTCGAGAGCGGTATTACGTTCTTCCTGGCTAAGGTCACCGTGTAGATAGAGTGTCGGGATGTCAACCCGGCTCATGGCTTTATGGACTCTTTCGGCGCGGACGCGGGTGCGAACAAAGGCTAATATTTTGGCTTCGGGATTTTCCTTAATGAACCGTTCGAGAAAGAAGCGTTTGTCGTCCATCTCAATAAATACAACAGAATGATCGACATTGCGAGAGATCGGATCCTTCGGAGAGATTTGAATGCGGATGGGCTTATTGACTAGCGTGTAGGCCAGCTTTTTGATTTTCTCGTTGATGGTAGCGGAGAAAAATAATGTTTGCCGCCGCATCTTCAGGTGGCCGAGTACACCGCGGATGTCATCAATGAAACCAAGGTCGAGCATCAGGTCGGCCTCGTCGAGAACGAGAATGTTAACCCGTTCAAGTCGGAGAATTTTCTGGTTGAGCAGGTCGAACATCCGCCCGGGGGTGGCGATGAGGATGTCTACACCGTTTTGGAGTCGCGCAATTTGTGGGTCTTGCTCCACGCCGCCAGTAAGAGCAAAAACCTTCACCCGGGTTCCGTTGGCCAGTGCCGTAAATACTTCATCGAGTTGCATGGCCAGCTCACGTGTAGGGACCATGATGAGGCACTTGATGCCGTCTTTGCGACGTTGGTTTTCCTTGCCGGTATGAATCAGCTGTAAGACGGGAATAGCAAAGGCTGCCGTTTTACCGGTACCCGTTTGGGCGATACCCATAACGTCCTCTCCGGCCAGGATGTGCCGGATGGCTTTGTACTGGATGTCCGTGGGGCGCTTCCAGCCTAGTTTGCCAATGCTTCGCTTAATTTCTGAAGCGAGCGGGTAGTCGGTAAATTTCATAGAGCAAAGGTAAATGATTAGGCAATACAACAGATGTAAGAATGGCAACCGTATTCGCCTGAAGGGCATTTCCTCCTGCTTCAGTTGGTCTGACGGCTAAGGTGTATCCTTATATCTGGCACACTGCCAATGTTAAAGGGGGCGGGAGGATGATGGAGCGCTGCTGTGCATTTTAGCTTGGGCCAGCTGCAACCAGGTTCTGATTGTTCCTGGCTGCTACCATTGTCGTCTTTACTTTACATTTGTGGCGTTTTTCGCGCGTCCCCGGGCTACGTTGTAGCGCTGACTACAACCAGTACACTGGTAATCGATGTGATTCGGAGCGTGAGACAGAAGCTCGTTTAAACGGGATTATCAGACCGTTTTAAAGTACATCCTTACATTATGCATTCTCCTTATACTTTTGATACCAGGCTTCAACTACTGGATTCCATGGCCAGTGGAGATCTTAGTTTTAAACAGGAACTCATTGACGTCTACCTGCGTGACCTGACACAAATGAAAAGACAATTGTCTAAAGCATTCAGTGAACGGGATTTCGTTTCCCTAAAGCGGGTGTTTCACACTTTGAAGTCGAACGCGAAGGTGCTTGGTTCAGACTCTCTCTCTGCTCTGTGCCTTGTATTGGAAAAAGCCTCGGAAGGGAAAGACCTGAAGAGGGTGGCATCTCTACTTCCGGAATTTTCCAGTCAGGTGAAAATGCACGAAAGGGACCTAAAGAAATCGATTAAGGGCCTTTCTTAATAAACGGTAGGAGTTTTACTCCCCGATGAACATCCTACCTTCATCCTAAAATTAACTTCCATGACGCTTCAGGTCGCTGACAGCTATCAGATTGAAATTGGCTCTATTACCCAGAAGCACTTTGACTGGCTCAGGGGCAAAGAATACGCCGGCTGGATAGTCTTTGCTGATGATAACACAGTTATTGACTGTCTGCCTCTGATTGAGCACTACCTGCCGGAAGGGACGCCGGTGGTGGTGGCGCCGGAAGGAGAGCTCAATAAGCACTTGGGAACCTGCCAGGAACTTTGGGAAGCCATGTTTGAGGCTGGGGTAGGGCGCCGCTGGTGCGCCATCTGTCTGGGCGGCGGAGTATTGGAAGATATGAGCGGTTTTGTGGCCTCTACCTATAAGCGTGGGATTGACTTTTTACAGATTCCTACCACACTCCTGTCGATGGTAGACTCTTCCGTTGGGGGGAAGCTGGGGATCGATTTTAATCATGTCAAGAACAGTATCGGAGTCTTCAATGACCCGGTCGCAGTTTGGATTGACCCGGCTTTCCTGAAAACACTTTCTGCCCGGGAAGTCCGGTCAGGCTACGGAGAAATTGTGAAGCACGCACTTATCGCTGATCGGGAGCAGTGGGAGGCGGTCAAGACGATTACGAAACTGGAGGAAGTTGACTGGAGTACCATCATCCCGGCAAGTGTAAACATTAAACGGGAAGTCGTGCTGGAGGACCCCTTTGAGAAAGGCTTGCGCAAATCCCTGAACTTCGGCCATACCATTGGTCACGCCATTGAGTCTTTTTGGCTGGAAACGGAGGATCGTTTGTTCCACGGCGAAGCCGTGGCAGCGGGTATGATAATGGAGAGTTGGCTAAGCACGCAGCTGGACTCTCTGTCAGGTGATGACCTCGAAGAAATTACCACCTATCTGCTGAAAATCTACGGTCACCAGGCAGTACCGGAATCGGCCTTCGGGCAGTTGCTCACCCTTATGCGGCAGGATAAGAAAAATGAAGACAGCCGAATCAACTTCACGCTGCTCTCCGCCCCGGGCAGCGCCCGGGTAAACGCTACGGCAGAACCTGACATGATTGTTGCCGCTCTGCGGTGGTACAATGGGCTGGGGTAGAGAGGCCAACGGCTTACCCGACCACTTCCGTCACCGTGTAATAAACTCATAACTTCGTCGACCGTAGCCAGGTTAGTGTCTCCGGAAACAGAGTGCTTAAGTGCAGAAGCGGCAACAGCAAAGCGGAGAGCCATTGGGTCCTCTTGCGGCCAGGTAAGGAAGCCGTAAATCAGGCCAGCCATGAAACTGTCACCACCGCCAACGCGGTCTACGATATGGCTCAGTTCGTAGGTCGGACTTGTGTGAATCTGTTTACCATCCCACAACATCGCCGACCAGGTGTTATGGCTTGCACTGATGGATCCCCGGGAAGTGGAAATTACCTTCTTTACTTTTGGAAACCGTTGCATAACTGCTTTGCCAACGGCTGAATAGCTGGTACGGCTGTCCGGATTTTTATTCCATAAGCCTTCTTCCTCAAAGGGAATATCGAATAGTGTTTCTGCGTCAAATTTGCTGCTGATCACGATATCACTGTACTCAACTAATGCCGGCAGAACTTCTGCTGGTGATTTGCCGTATTTCCATAGGGCTTTACGGTAATTCGGGTCTGAAGAGATGGTAATTCCCCGGTCGGCGGCGGCTTTACAGGCTTCCAGGCAGGCATCCGCTGCGGATTGACTGAGGCCCGGAGTAACTCCCGTCCAATGAAACCAATCTACGTCTTCGAATGCAGCTTCCCAGTCAATTTGACCTGGCATAATAGTTGTCATACTGGAATAGGCTCTGTCGTAGACTACTTTAGCCCCCCGTTGCATAGCGCCCGTTTCCAGAAAGTAAATACCTAACCTTTCTCCTCCCCGGATCACATGATTGGTGTCTACACCGCAGGAATTCAGGGCGTTAAGTGCACACGCTCCGATGTCGTTCTCAGGGATTCGGGTGACAAAGCGAGTGTCAAGTCCGAAATTAGCGAGACTAAAAGCTACGTTGGATTCTCCTCCGGCATAGATCGCGTCAAAGGAAGATGCTTGAGAAAAACGTTTCCAGCCGGGCGGGCTAAGCCGAAGCATGATTTCTCCGAATGTTACAATTCTCGGCATAACGCTATGGTTTTAGAGGAGAAACGGATAAACGACAGAACGATGATACTGAAAATCGGGAGACTGGCATAGCGGGAATATCTCCACCTTGCTCTTATCAACGGTTCTTTGCACCTGCGTCAGCGCCTCCTCAGCCGTTTTTTGGTTCTTAAACAAATGTAAACCTCCCTTGCTGGCTAATACTTTCGGCGAGTCGTGCGTTACCTTTGCGCAACGCAAAACGCGCTTACATGAAGTTTCTTTCTCTCTTTGCCTTACTATTTCCTTTTGCCTCCGTGCTGTTGGCACAAGAAGGCTATAAAATCAGCGTCGATATTGAAGGCTACGACCAGGAAATCCTGACCATGGCTAACAATATTCTCGATAAGCAATATCTCATGGATACGGCTTATCAGACGGAAGATGGAAGTTATCTTTTTGTTGGAGATGAACCGCTGCCCGCAGGTATTTATCTCGTGGTAACTCAACCCGACAATAACTACTTCCAGATGCTGATCGGCACGGATGGAGATCAGGAATTCAGCCTGTCTACTCAGCTGACCAATCTCGGAAAAGTTACGGCAAAAGGTAGCCGGGAAAACGAGCTTTTTTTCGGATACATGGATTTTCTAAACAACATGCAGGAAGAAAGTAAGCCGCTGGTGCAAGTCCTTCAGGACTCTACGACCACGGACGCAAGGAGGGAAGAAGTAACGAAGGAAATGGAAGGTTTTGACCTACGCGTTAAGGCTAAACAAGACGATATAATCAAAGAGCATCCGGCATCTTTTGTCGCTGCCATCATCCGCACTAACCAGTCGAATAACCCGCCGGAATACCCTGAAATAGCGGACGAAACGGAACGACGAACCGCCCAGCTAAAGTGGTTGCAGAAACACTATTTCGACCCCATTGATCTAAAGGATGAGCGACTGCTCCGGACACCTTTTCTCTTCAATCGGATCGAGTATTTTGTGGATAAGCTCCACGTTCAGCACCCCGATACGGTATCAAAAACGATTGATGGAGTACTGGATCTGATGGATCCAAAATCCGAGATGTTTAAGTACTACGTTGTTCATTTTATCAACAAAGCAGCAGCCAGCAAAATTGTTGGTATGGATGCTGTTTACGTGCATATGGTGGACAATTACTACAGTAACGGCCGCGCTTACTGGACGGATGAAGAGCAACTAAAGAGTATGCAGGAAAATGCGGAACGGGCCAGACCTCTCCTCATCGGTAAGCAAGCACCGAATATGAAGATGAGTCGGCGGGATGGAACTCCCGTTGAGTTGTATGATCTAAAGGCTAACTATACCATTCTCTATTTTTGGCAATTTGCCTGCCCGTCCTGCAAAAAGTCCACCCCTTTCATGAAGGAGTTCTACGAGAAATGGAAAGACAAAGGTGTGGAGATTTTCTCCATCTGTACCAAGCAGGGAGAGATTGGTAAATGCTGGGAATACATTGATGACAATGGGATCGGGGAATGGCTGCATGCCACGGATCGCTACATGCGCTTTTATAAAGACTATGACATTCGGTCCACTCCTTCCATTTTTGTCCTTGATGAGAATAAGAAGATCGTCTCGAAGCGAATTGGTGCCCAGCAACTCGATGAGTTGCTCACCGCACTGGAACGACAAAAGGAATTAGAGGCAGAAGCGAGCGGCAAGTAATACCTCAGACTTTTATGCCATCCCTCAAGCAGCAAACAGCACATTCAAAATCATGAACGAAGCACTTTCCTTCAGCCCGCAGATGGGCGACATATACCTGATGGCTGCTGTTTGTGGGGCCTTGTTTATCATCCTTGTCTGGTTGGCCTTCAGGCTTAACAAAAACAAGCATCCGGATCCTCGTCGCAGAGTGTTGATGCCCATGCTGTCCTATTTCTTAGCATTGCTGGCCCTGATGGGCTTTCTGGGCTCTTTCTGGTCGGTCTTCAAATATCCTGAAGTGAAAATTGCGGATGAGAGACTACTGATTGGCAGCGAAGACTTTCCAATGCCTAAACCTTCGGAAATGCGCCTGGAAAGCTATACGGGCAGCGGCTTAGGGCCCGCCACGAGAGTGTTGCTGGTCCAAACCAAAGATCGCCGCACCTGGGCCTTTCCCGCTGATCGGTATAACATTAATGAAATGATGCGGGCGATGCGCGGGGAGTGAGGCCAACATGAGTTATCCCTGTTTTTGGGATGAGATGACTATGTTTTCTGGTAAATAATAAGACTTTTAGCGATCAGCGGACAGCATTCAGGCAAAACGGCTCTGAATGCTGTCCGCTGATCGTTTTCTATACCGCTCGAACGAGGTTTCATCCGAGAAAACACAGAGAAGGCTGCCTAAAATTCGGGATGACTCATGTTGGGCACTATTAATCGACCGCCGCAATACAGCTAATCTCCACATTCACGTATTTCGGAAGGTTGGCTACTTCCACCAGGGCACGAGCTGGTGCCGTCTCTGCGTCAAAGTATTCGCTGTAGACTGCGTTGATACGGCCAAAGTTTTCGATGTCGCTTACAAAAACGCTGCACTTCAGGATGTTGGCAAAGCTGGTACCTGCAGCTTCCAGAATGGCGCCCAGGTTGTCCAGTACCCGGCGGGTTTCTGTTTCGATATCGCCGGTGAGTAGTTCACCGCTGTCGGGGTCCAGGGCGATTTGCCCACTTACGTATAGAACGCCGTTATGGAGAATAGCCTGGTTGTAGGCGCCTACGGGAGCAGGTGCGTTAGAAGTATTAATGATGGTTCTGGACATAGTTGATTGTTTTTCGTGGCCGAAAGTAAGGGGAATATATCAAACACGAATAGCCCACTGGTATGGAACCAGTGGGCTATTCAAATAGCTACAAGTAAGAAGCTCTACTCTTCGATGTCACCGACCTCTTCGTCCTCGAACTGCTCGGGGCCTTTGACGATCATATTACCGTTGTAGAACATGTTACCTTCCGCATCAAAGTAGGCGCGGTGAGGCTGGTGAGTTTCACCGGTCGTCTGACAAACGGAGATAGTGGGGGCCGTAGCCTTGTAGTGAGTACGACGCTTACGCTTCCGTTGCTTCGAGATCCGCGACTTGGGATGTGCCATGGCTATTTAGATTTTGTTCTTTTATTTATTTGATATCCTTCAGTACGTCCCAGGGGCCTGGTTTGTCAGAATCATTTGATGTTTCTTCATCCGGGGCCGGAGCCACATCTACGGAAGCATCAATACGATCCAGCATTTCTTCATCGCAAGGGTAGGGCCCTTCCCCCGCACGGCAGTCATAGGTGCGGATCATGGGTAGAGCCAGCAACACCATTTCGTAGGCATAGGGAGCGACGTTGAAAAGACTAGTGTCCGGATGGAGATAAATGAGCTCTCCTTCTTCTTCCAAAGAAGTGGCTTCAGCACTGAACTTCACAATCAACTGACGTTTATCAGCAATCGGCAAGTCAATGTCTGCCAAACAACGATCACAGTTGGTATTTGTGGTACCCGCAAAATCGAAGTCCAGCACCATCTCGCGGGTCTGCCGGTCAACGGTAAGCTGAAGCTTTACGTTGGCGTGCTTTACCGGAGAATCGGGAAAAGTAGCGAAGAATTCATCATCAACGATCAGGTCATACACGTAAATACCCTGACTAAGCCCGCTTAAGGGTAAGATAAAAGGAGATTGTGTGGACATGGCCTTACGTTTTGTTCCGGATTTGGAGCCCGTTGGCACCGGAGGACGTTTCAAAGTGGGCGCAAAGATACGGGTTTTGTTGGTTTAGACAAGATTTGTTGGTCTTTTTTTACCGTTTCTATTAGTGCACCTGTCTCCGAACAGAGGATTGACTATTAACGGTTTATTGAGTCAGCGCACAAAGGCCTGAAGGGGAGCTGTAAGCAGGGAACCAGGTCGTAGTAGCTCGACAGTTAACCATCTGTCTTTGAAAAATAGGACAATAAACATTCAAACTTAAACATATTAACGATTTCGTCTTCCTTTATCTCCATTTCATGGACAATTATAGCTAATTCCTGGCCGTTAATTCTTACGGCGGTATGATTTAGACTTACCTTCGGTATACCGATTTAAAACACTTTGAATACCACCCTTCTCACAGGAAAATGACATCCCTTAACAAAACGTGGACGAACAGTCTTTGGCTGCTGACGATCTGCCTTTTTTCTTGTTTGCTTGCGCCTGATCTGACGGCTCAGTGTCTCACGCCAGAGTTGGCCGTGTTAAATTCCTGTGTAGATCACCCAAATCCCAACGGTAGTGATACCCGGGTTGAGTCTGAGGTACTGGTATTATCGAGCGGCCTGGTTCCCGTTCCGGTATCTGTTATCGGGATTGATCTTCCTTTTAATGGCTTTGGAGACCCTAACGCAGACATCGGCGTTGATCTTTCCGGAAACCCCTTAGGCTGTGGATGGAGAGAACCGGCCATCACTCTTTTACCAGGTTGTACGAATATTATTCCCCTTGGGCCAAATGATACCATTCCAGCTGGTGCAACCGTGGTTGTCTTCGCCACCGGGACTACCGAAAACATTGATCTGGCTGATTCTGAATTTAATTTTGGTAATGTCTGCAGCGGAGATCGTCCGGTTTATATCCTGCAAAGCGCCTGTGAACGAACGGCTGGAGCTTTTGCCAATGGTGCGCCGGAAAGTGGAAACCCCTTAAGAACGATCACCATTATCTCCCGTTGTGGCTTACGGGGCTTTACCTACAATACCCGCGAGCTGGACCCCGATGATGGTACCTACTATCTGGTCGGTTTAAATCAGGTGGGGAATCTGGATTGTGATTTACCCATCATCCCGGAAACCTGCCCGGCACTGGATACTACCTTTTTTATCTGTGACCCGAACGGCGATCTCCCAACGGTTAGCGCAGTAGAGTTATCGGCCATTTATCCTGCATCTGCCTTATCCGTATCCTTCCACCCTTCAGCAGAAGCCGCCGAAACGAACGTAAGCAGGATTACGGAGTACACGCCTGATGGCTCGCCGGGAGATACCATCTATTCCCGGATTATTTACGCCGAGAATCTCTGTATCGTGGTGAGCCGCCTTTTTATCGAATATCAGGGGGATAGGGCCATTACCATGATTCCGTCCGAGCCCATAGGCGGTTGTGACCCGCTTTTTGTGGGCATGGGAGAATTTAACCTCCGCTTGTGGGATGATGAAATTGGCGGAGGGCAACCCGTCACCTACTATACTGATGCTGCCGGAACGCAGGAAATCACGGACCCGGAAGTCTTTACCAGCCCGGAAACGACCATTTTTGCTCGCGCGGGTATTTTTACCTGTGAAGGAAACCTAGTACCCATTGAGTTGGTGCTGGAGGGAGGCCCGACCGTCGGCGTTATGGAGATACCGACGAACTGTCCGGGAAATGAAGATGGCGGAGTCGTATTAACGGCTTTTGGAGAGAGCCCCTTTTCTTTCCAGTGGGCGGGGGACACGCTACCAGACATGGCAACGGTTACAGGACTCGCCCCAGACGATTATACCTGGACGGTAACTTCCCGAAATGGATGTGAAACGACCGGAGTGGCTACCGTCCCGGATGGGCCGCCACTTTCCTTGAGTTGTCAGGTGTCTGGCGGAGCAAGTGGTCCGGGAGTACCTGACGGATCTATTGTGGTCTCTCTGGCGGAAGGAACCGCTCCTTATACGGTGACTTATTTGGGCGCAGACGCAGGTGCCATGAATTTCCCAATGGCAATGGGAGAACTGACCGGCCTCCGGCCCGGTGAATACCGCATCGTCGCAACAGACGCCAACGGATGTGTTAGCGATACCTGTACGGCAGAAGTCACCCTGCTCGACCCGATCATCCTTACCTGCGCCATCAGAAACCAGGCTAATGGCACTACCGTTTTGGGCGCTATTTCTATTGAACTGTATGGTGGTGTGCCACCATTCAATGTCGTGCTCTCCGACGGAGGTGGGGGAAGTACTACTTTCCCCAACCAGCCCGCAGGAAGTCGTGTTTTTGATGGCTTGGCCGAGGGGACTTACACCATTACTGTTACTGACGACGCAGGGCAAATGACCTCCTGCTTCCAGCAAATTATCGATGAAAACTGCCCACTGACCATCAACGACGTCTCCATCCTGGCCGACGGTTGTAGCGGGGTGGATAACTCCGTTATCCGCCTGAGCATCTCCGGAAATGACGGACCGATTTTTACCAGCTGGAGCGGAGGTAATGGAATTGGTACGTTCGACAATATGCAGGAGGCAGGCCCGCTGCCGGAGGGAGATTATTTCGTCTCCGTTTCTGACGGCTCCGGCTGCCCGCCGGTCATGGCGGGCCCGATCCTGGTGCGTAACCGTGGAATGGTTGCGTTGGAGTCGGCTACGGTTACCCCTTCTAACCCTTGCTCCCCAACGGGCGCGATTGAAGTTGCCGTCGCTGGGGGTGGTACGCCACCCTACACCATAAGACTAATCAACCCAACCAATGGGGCTGGCCTGGACAGTATATCGAATCTCATCGCCGGAGAGCTCATCACCTTTGACAGCCTGTCCGGAGGGGTATTCGGGCGTTCCTACCGTGTGATAGCCATTGATGCCGTAGGCTGTAGTTCCGCACCGGACAGCTACGTACTGATTAATGCCGCTCCTCCCACTTTTACCTTGCCCACTGCGAACCAGGTTATTACCGCTCCCGATTGTTCCGGTGAAGCAACGGGAAGTCTGACCGTTGCCGCCAGCGGAGGCACTGAGCCCTACACCTATCGTTGGATAGATTACCCCGAGCGAACATCCGGCAGAGTTCTGCCGCCGGGAGAGACCCAGACTGATTTACCAGCTGGCACTTACACCATTGAAATAATGGATGCTAACACCTGCCTCGACACGGTAATGATTACGCTGGAAGATGGAGAATCACCGGCAATTGTTTGTGGGGCACAAACGAACGCAATTGGCTCCACATCCGGCAGCATCGTACTGGGCGTTTCCGGAGGGTTGCCACCTTACGAAATAACCCTTGATCAACAAGTACTGGAAACGAACTATAACGTATCCGTTGCTGGAGATACGCTGATTGACGGGCTGTCTCCCGGACCCTACACCGCCAGGGTTACAGATGCCAATGGCTGTGTATCGGCCGGCTGTACTTTTACCATCATTGAAGAGCCCTGCCGGGTTTCAGCCGTTGCCACTATCGACCCCGTGAATTGCGATGGAAATGGGTCGATCAGCGTTTTGGCTACTAATACTGCTGGAACGATCCGGTATAATTGGTCCGATGCCGGTTTCCCGAATGATAGCATTGTTTTCCCCACAATGGAAGGGGATTTTGCGCTCAGCATTCTTGATTCCAACGATTGTCGTCTGGATACGATGTTCTCCATTACCGGGGTGGATGATGCGCCTGCAATTGTCACTATGCCCGATCCGCAATATGAACTATGCGAAGGGGATAGCCTGCGTTTACCTATTGCTTTTTCCGGAACGGGCCCCTTCAGTCTTGCCTACCGCCTGGTACCATTACCTGCTGGTGCACCCGTTACCGATGCAACCTTCACCTCACCGGGCAACACAGCAGTACTCAGGGTCGCCGTCAGTGACCTGCCTGGGAATAACAACCTGGTCGAATTAATTGAGATCACGGACGCTAACTGTGAGCGACAGATTAACATCACTACCCGTATCGAAGTAGATCAGCCGGATACCATCCGCCGGTTTGATTTTGTCTGCCGGCCGGAACCCCTCATGATCGGTGGTCGTTCCTTTGATGTTTCCAACCCGTCGGACACCTTTATGGTCGATGATGGATCATCCTGCGGGCAGCGTTACGAGGTAGATATCACATTTCTTTCTCCGGAAATACCAGATACTTCTGTAGTTTTCATTTGCCCGGGAACGGAATACATAATTCCGGAAACACAAGATACCTTCAACGCTAACCGCCCGGAAGGAGAAGTCGCATTTGCCCGTGCCGGGCAGTGTGACAGCCTGGTCTACGTTCGCCTAGACATTCCTCCGGTGTTTATCGGAAGTTATACGGCTAATGCCTGTGCCGGTGACACCATTCGTTATGGCGGAGAAATCTACACTGTTGATGATCCGGGCGGAGTTGCCCGCCTTCCCGGTCTTTCTTCTACTGGCTGTGATTCCCTGGTGGCCGTCAACGTTAGCTTCCGAAGGGTAGGGGGGCTTCGCCTGCTGGGAGACCATGAAATCTGCCAGGGAGACTCTATTGAGTTGCGTTTTGCCTACGACGGCCCCGGAGGCATCAATGCTCAAATCCGTGACCTCCTGGGGAATACCACCAACCTGAATGGAATAACGGATGGCAGTCGGGTAGTCTTTCACCCGGAGGAATCAACGATCTATACCTTGGTGGATGCCGGAATCGGCGGTTGCCCCGGAACTTTTACCGGTGACTCCCGCGTCAATGTCAATGATTTGACGATCGCTACGGAGGCTGTCCTCGATCCTGCTGATTTTTGTGTCGATACGCTTGGTCGGGTTCGGGTAGAGGTTGCGGGAGGGCAGGAACCTTATACCTACAGCTGGAGTAATGGGCCAACGGAAGCCCTCAACCGGAATCTATTTGGAGGAACCTATTCCGTATCAGTGGAGGATGCCGATGGTTGCCTCAGGGTTGATTCAGTAAGTATCTCCGACCGGGAGCAACTACGGGCAGAGGTTTCCGCCTTACCACCTAATTGTGTTGGTGGCAGGGGGGCGATCGTTGTAGACACTATTTTCGGAGGCTCCGGATTCTACGAAATGAGCCTTGATGGTCAGTTCTTTCTTCCCGTTGAACGAGCCATAGACTTTGCCCCGGAGGTGGGCACAGGGACAGTAACCTTTCAAGACGCCAATGACTGTTCGCTCCGGCTAAGATATACAGTGCCAGGGGCTCTGCGCCCGCAGCTAAATCTCTTTGCCGATACCACCATCATTATCGGCGACAGCCTGCTCCTGGACCCCGACATCAGTATTGCACTCGATACCGCCTGGTGGTCTCCGCCCCTTGGGTTGAGAACACCAGGTCAGGAGACAACGATTGCCCGGCCTTCCTCCTCTTCGACTTATCAGCTCAATTTGCTTACCGTTGATGGCTGTCGCTTCACGGAACGGGTAGCCATTACGGTAGATGAGCGTCTGCCCGTATACGCTCCCTCCGCTTTCAGCCCTAATGGAGATAACGTAAACGATTTCTACCAGCTGGAATATGGTGACCGGGTGGAAGAACTTACCACCTTCCAGATCTTTGATCGCTGGGGTAACCTGGTGCACGAAGGGCCCAATGGATGGGACGGCAACCTGGATGGACGTTCTGCTCTGATTGGTGTATATGTCTTCTATGCTACCGTTCGATTAACGGATGGCTCCGAACGGTTTGTGAAGGGGGATTTCGTCTTAATGAGGTAGGAATTGAACGTTTCTATGCTGAACAGCGGGCAGGCCTGCTTTTTAGCAAACAATTCTGTCTGCCGTACGTCTTCCCCATAGGATCAGTGAAGACCATATATGTCCCTACTTCGCCGTTTGGGCGACTACCTGTCGCTCGTAAAATTTTCCCACACCATATTTGCGCTGCCATTTGCGCTCCTGGGCTTCTTCCTGGGGGTGTTAGATCATGGCAGCCTTCCCCTGCGGGAGCTTGGCCTGGTGATTTTATGTATGATCTTTGCCCGCTCTGCGGCCATGGCATTTAATCGCTGGCTTGATCGGGACATTGACGGTAAGAACCCGCGAACTGCCGTTCGGGAAATACCCGCCGGCAAGATATCCAGTCGGTCCGCACTGATCTTTGTCATTATTAACTGCCTGCTTTTTGTCGGTGCTACTTATCTGCTGAACCCACTTTGTTTCGCTTTGTCCCCAATTGCTCTCCTGGTCATTCTGGGATACAGCTACACCAAGCGATTCACTTACCTGTGTCATTTTGTTTTGGGGCTTGGGTTAGCTCTCGCACCCGTCGGGGCTTACCTGGCGGTTACGGCAGAGTGGGCGCTGCTTCCCGTACTCTATGGCTCTGTAGTATTACTATGGGTTTCCGGCTTCGACATTATTTATGCCCTGCAGGATGAGGGGTTTGACCGGGAAGAGGACTTGTTTTCCATTCCTGTCCGCCTGGGAACCGAAAATGCACTACGCCTGGGGCGTTTCCTCCATCTCGTGTGCGCAAGTATATTGGTATACGCCCTATGGTATCAGGGGAATCTGTACCCTGAATTTCAGTGGTTAAGCCTCATGGCCGGGCTGATTTTTATTTCCTGTCTGATCTACCAGCATTCTCTCGTAAAGGCCGGAGACCTGAGCCGCATCAATTTGGCATTCTTTACCACCAACGGAATAGCCAGCCTGCTTTTTGGTGCGATGACGATAGTGGATATTTACTGGTAGGGCTTACACCAGCATCTCAAAGAGTAAAGGCTGGTTGTTGATGTGTTTATACTGAATACCACCTTTATCCAACCGATCAGTAAGGTTTTTGAAGTCCTCGGCATTGCCTAGCTCGATACCGACCAAAGCCGGGCCTACACTTCGGTTGGTCCGCTTGGTATACTCAAAGTGGGTGATGTCGTCTTTAGGGCCGAGGATGTTGAGAAAGTCCCGTAGGGCACCGGCTCGCTGGGGAAACTCAATAATAAAGTAATGCTTAAGGCCGGCAAATAGTAAGGCACGTTCCTGAATTTCAGCGGTTCGGGCAATGTCATTATTCCCGCCGCCAATAACACAAACGACGGTTTTGCCCTTAATGTCGCCTAACTGATCCAGGGCGGCAACGGAGAGGGAGCCCGCGGGTTCAGCAACAATGCCGTCTTCGTTGTAGAGTTCTAGCATGGTCTTGCAAACCTTGCCTTCGGGCACGAGAAGGATGTCTCTGATTACTTCTTTTACGATGGGGAAGTTGATGTCTCCCACGCGCCGCACCGCGGCGCCATCCACAAAGCTGTCTATCTTTTCCAGCGTGACCACTTCGCCGGCGCGAAAGCTGTCGTGCATAGCTGGAGCTCCGGCGGGTTCGATACCATAGATGGTCGTACTGGGGCTTAGCTCGGCAAAAACACTGCCTACTCCGGCGCTGAGGCCTCCGCCTCCGACGGCCATGAGCAGATAGTCAATTGGCTGGTGGGCATCGTCGAGAATTTCGAGGCCAACGGTGCCCTGGCCCGCGATGGTGTTCCGGTCATTAAAGGGATGGACGAAGGTCCAGCCGTTTTCCTCCGCACCGCGTAGTGCTTCTGCATAAGCGTCATCATAAGTGTCACCCGTAAGCACGATGGTGACGAACTCCCGACCAAAGGATTTAGCCTTGTTTACTTTCTGCTTTGGGGTAACGGCGGGCATGTAGATAGTGCCTTTGACCTTCATCTTGGCGCAGGCAAGCGCCATGCCCTGAGAGTGATTGCCGGCGCTGGCGCAAACCACGCCACGGGCGCGCTGCTCGTCGGAGAGCATGGCCATATTGTTGAAAGCTCCCCGGATCTTATAGCTGCGTACTTCCTGCAGGTCTTCCCGCTTCAGGTAAATATCCGCTCCGTAAAGCTCGCTCAGCCGATGATTGCGTTGCAGCGGTGAATGCAGGGCTATACCCCGCAGGCGGTGCCGGGCACGCATTACGTCATCAACGGGAATTAGGGTCGAATTGGAGATGGAAGGCATAAGTAAGGCTGGATTGTGAGCGCATTGCTTCCGCAACTTTCATTGCACCTGCGACCGCGCCCCTATTCTGAAACGGACGATATTCCGTTAGCGGAGGACAAGGTAAAACAATGCCGATAACACAGTTAAGCGCTATCGGCAAGGTTTTCTATAAAATCAGAATTGCATTCGACTAGTTATTTTCGGGGCGAAGGCCACGGACCGTACGGCCAGCCTGCCACATCTCACTTTCGTGTAGCTCTTTTAGTTCTGCTTCCAGCTTCACCCGGTAATCAGGCTGTGAGTTGAGGTCGATACTGCGGCGGGCTTCCTCGCCGGTCGCCACACTTTTGTACAGCTCCTCGAACACAGGCTTCGTTGCGTCGCGGAATTTGTCTTTCCAGTCCAGTGCTCCCCGCTGAGCGGTGGTAGAACAGTTGGCGTACATCCAGTCCATTCCGTTCTCTGCCACGAGTGGCATCAAACTCTGTGTGAGTTCTTCTACCGTTTCGTTGAAGGCCTCCGAAGGCGTATGGCCATTGGCGCGCAAAACGCTGTACTGGGCCTCGAAGATACCCTGGATGGCACCCATCAGCGTACCCCGCTCACCGGTAAGGTCGGAGTATACTTCTCGCTGGAAGTCGGTTTCAAACAGGTAGCCGGAACCAACGCCGATACCCAGAGCAATGACGCGCTCGTAAGCACGTCCGGTAGCATCCTCCGCAATAGCGTAGCTGGAGTTGAGGCCACGACCCTGCAGGAACATCCGGCGCAGGGAAGTGCCGGAACCTTTGGGAGCGACGAGAATAACGTCAACGCCTTCCGGAGCCTGAATGCCCGTTTGGTCGTTGTAAGTAATGCCAAAGCCGTGGCTGAAGTAGAGTGCTTTACCCGGCGTCAGGTGCGGCTTTAGTTTTGGCCAGACCTCGATCTGAGCGGCGTCACTCAGCAGGTACTGGATGATGGTTCCTTTGGCAGCAGCTTCTTCGATGGGGAAAAGCGTTTCGCCGGGTACCCAACCGTCAGCAACGGCCTTGTCCCAGGAAGCACCTCCTTTACGCTGACCAACGATGACGTTGAAACCATTGTCCCGCAGGTTCATACTTTGGCCGGGGCCCTGTACGCCATAGCCAATCACGGCAATGGTTTCGTCTTTCAGGGTCTCCAGTGCTTTCTCGAGGGGGAATTCTTCGCGGAGCACGACTTTCTCTTCCGTTCCTCCGAAGTTTAACATTGCCATTTCATTTATTTTTTGGTGGGAAGGCAAAGATGATAAAATTGAGGGAATGGCTTAGGTTAAAAGCTAAGTCAATTACGATGGCTAGTGGCTAGTAATATGGAGTGCAGACCTGAATGCTGAATTTTTATTGGCCAACCTTAGTCTGCTAGCTGCTTATACCTGAATCAAAGTAGTTTGGGACTTTATCGCTTGTTATCGCGGCGGCTGGCTGCGTTGCCTGAAACCTCCTTTAGCTATGGCTAAAGTCGGCCTCAAGCGCCTTGCCACCCACCACGCTAACGGCGCGCTAATTGTCCCAAACCACTTCGTTTCAGGTATGTTGGTTTTGACGGTAGGCGCACGGATAAATTTCTTTGTACGCCAGCTATTCCTTTCTTCCTAAATTGTGGAGCCAATCGACCGAGCTTACCAACGGGTTGATAAATCATCACCAAAACCAACCGCCATCAGAACGCTAATTATTGACGACGAAGCGCCCAGCCGGGAGGCACTAAGACATTACCTGGAGAAGTACTGCCCGGATGTACAGGTGGTAGGGGAGGCCGAAAGCGTTGATGCGGGGCTGAAGGCTATCCGGAATCACCAGCCGGAGGTACTGTTTCTGGATATTGAGATGCCCTTTGGAAATGGTTTTGATTTGCTGGAACGCCTGCCTGCGTCTCATCAGATGGAAGTCGTTTTTGTTACTGCCTACGAGCAGTATGCTTTGCGTGCGCTTCGTATGAGCGCAGCGCACTACCTGCTGAAACCCGTGGATATTGATGATCTCATCGACGCCGTGGCGAAAGTAAAGGCCCGGGCGGGACTGCGGGAACAAGGACAGGTGACCAGGACTCTGTTGGAAAATTTTAAAAAGACCACGCTGGAGGCACCTTCCCGGCTGGCTCTGCCGTTGATCGATGGATTAGAGATTGTACTGCCCGAAGAGATTCGTTTTCTGGAAGCGGCGGATAACTTCACAAATTTCCACCTGACCGATGGACGAAAGCTATTGATCTGCCGTAAGCTCAAATTTTATGACGCCTTGCTGGAGCCAGCGGGCTTTTTCCGCATCCACCGGTCTACGGTCATTAACCTGGCCAGCGTTAAAAGGTATCATAGGGGTAAGGGTGGGGCCGTTACGCTGAATGACGGGACGGAGTTAGCCGTTGCCGCTGCGAGGAAGCAGCGCTTACTGGAGCTGTTAGCGGGTTAATTTAACCTAGAATACTATGCCTGAACTACCTTCTTTGACTATTCGTTTTTCCCGCCCAAAATCGGGCCGTACGGTCTTGTCCGTAACCCGATCAGACGGTAGCATGACCTGGGCTAAACTCCACCCGGGAACGGAACTTCATGATCTGGCGCACTATGCTATTGAGACGGAGCTTGAGCTGAAGGATGCGTTTTATGGCATTCTGGCGGCGGGCTATGCGATTGAAGACTTTGAGGCGCGGCCCGAAGAACGACCGGATCCATTACGCCCCGCAAACTTGCCCCGCACCTCCCTGCAGGTGGAGCATCTGGTGAATTTATTGCTGACGGAACTGCAATCAGGAGCGCCCTTACAGGACTTTATCCCCCGTTTTCAGGAAATTTTGCGGCAAAGTAACTTACCGGAGATGCTGCTTCTGACCGAGGAGAAGCTGTGTCGCATCCGGGAGCAACTAAACATTTTGCGCGGACGCTGGAATGCAGTGGCGGTTGGAGGAGCCATGGAGCTGGAGTTTTGAGGCGCGCCCGTCGGCCGAGCGTTTTGACGAAGGAGTTTCGCTCGTCCGCCGAGGGGAGAGAAGAGTCGTTTCTCCTCGGCCGACGAGGGTGAACCGGGTTCAACCCACGGTGTATACCCTTGCACCCATACTACCGGGAAGCTTTCCTCGTTCAAATGCACATATTCAACTAAGTAATCAATCCATGAGCCGTCTATTCATTTTCCTTCTCTTACTGTCCTCCGCTACCGGATTTGCCCAGCTGGCCGTATCAGCCTCCGCTAATTTCAACCAAACACGCTGGGATGTTAGCGATGAGTCAGTAGAGAACCTTCTGGACTGGAAAGCAGGCAATGAGGTATCGGTTGGCTACTGGTTTCGCCTGCCCGAAAAACGGGTCGAGTTTTTGCCAACGGTTTATTTTGCCAGCAGTAAAACCGATGACAATGTGGTTGATCGAACTCAAATCCAGCTCAGGGAATATGGCTTTGAATTTAAGGTAAACGTTTATCCCTTTGATTTTGGGGGAGACTGTGATTGCCCGACGTTCGGGAAACAAGGCCCCCAACTGCAAAAAGGTTTTTACCTGCAGCTGTCTCCGGGCTACGCCGTTTACGACCTCAACGGTGAAGGCTTTGAGTTCGATAGTGGTAATGGATTCACCTACGGCGGTGGAGTTGGGTTGGATATCGGGCTCAGCAATTTGTTAACCATTACACCCTATGCTAATGCACGAGTAGGTACCGGGCCACTGCTTGATGATTTGGTCGTTACTGACGTAAACGGACAGTCCCTTGGAGTTCGGGAACCTAAGCTGACAACCTTTCAGGTGGGCATCCGTGCCCTCTTTCGCTTTGATCATCGACGCTACTAAGCCCGCTTTGCCATCGTAAATTCCGTCCAACTATGCTTTGGCCGGCCGTAGCTTCCTTGTACATTGTGTGCATCAAAGGAAACTAATTGATGAACGCTTTGCTCGTCGTGTTGCTAATTCTTGTTCTTGTGGTGGTGGTATCCACCCCATGGAGGAAAGCAGCATGATTTAGTGCAGGGCAAAAAAGCCGCTTTCCTCTAGGGGGAAAGCGGCTTTTCTTTTATCCCAACCAATAATCTGAAGGCTCCGTCTAACCCAAACATATGGCACACCAGCTAAATAAGTACAGCAAAAACGTAACCAGCAACCCAGAACAGCCCGCCGCCCGGGCCATGCTCTACGCCACCGGCATGGATGATGCGGACATGGAAAAAGCCCAGATTGGTGTGGTCTCCACCGGTTGGGAAGGGAACCCCTGTAATATGCACCTCAATGGCCTGGCCGAGGATGTAAAACAGAGTATCAACGAGCAGCAGGACCTGATTGGCCTGATGTACCACACCATTGGGGTAAGTGATGGTATCAGTATGGGTACGGATGGTATGCGCTACAGCCTGCCCAGCCGCGATGTAATTGCCGACAGTATTGAGACCGTTGCCGGTGCACAGTGGTACGACGGTCTGGTGACCGTAGTGGGCTGTGATAAGAATATGCCCGGGGCGATGATCGGGCTGGCCCGGCTCAACCGTCCGGCCATCCTGCTTTATGGTGGCACCATCAGCCCCGGCTGCTACGAAGAGGAGAAGCTGGACATTGTTTCTGCCTTCGAAGTGTTGGGTAAATACCGGACCGGAGAAGCGGATGAAACGAAATACAAAGGGGTGATCCGTCACGCCTGCCCGGGTTCCGGTGCTTGTGGAGGAATGTATACGGCCAACACGATGGCCTCCGCCATCGAGGCCATGGGTATGTCTTTGCCCTACAACAGTTCCATCCCGGCCAACTCCACGGATAAGGCTGCTGACTGCAAGCGCGTCGGTGAATACATGCTCCGGCTACTGGAAAAAGACATCAAGCCGAGCGACATTCTGACCCGTAAGTCCTTTGAGAATGCAATGGTCACCATTACCGCCTTGGGAGGAAGTACGAATGCCGTCCTTCACCTGCTCGCCATGAGCCATGCTGCCGGCCTGGACATTACCATCGACGATTTCCAGAAGGTCAGCGATAAGGTTCCTTTCATTGCAGACCTGAAGCCTTCGGGCAAGTACGTCATGGAAGATTTGTACTACGTCGGCGGTGTTCCAGCCGTAATGAAGGTATTGCTGGAGCAAGGTCTCCTGCACGGTGATTGTATGACCGTTACCGGTAAAACGCTGGCCGAGAACCTGGCAGAAGCAGCACCGCTGAAAGCCGGACAACAAATCATCAAGCCCTTTGATCAACCGATCAAGGAAACTGGTCACTTACGCATTCTCTACGGCAACCTGGCAACGGAAGGCTCCGTGGCTAAAATCACGGGCAAGGAAGGTCTGCACTTCATGGGGCCGGCTAAAGTGTTCAACTCGGAGCTGGAGGCTAACCAGGCCCTGAGCCGCCGTGAAATTGTGGAGGGAGACGTGGTCGTCATCCGCTATTCCGGCCCGCAGGGCGGCCCCGGAATGCCTGAAATGCTGAAGCCAACGAGTGAAGTGATGGGCCAGGGCCTGGGTAAAAAGGTTGCCCTCATTACCGATGGCCGCTTCAGCGGCGGAACCCACGGGTTTGTGGTGGGCCACATCAGCCCCGAGGCCCAGGTGGGCGGATTGATCGGTCTGCTGGAAGATGGCGACATCATCCGGATCGATGCAGAGAAAAACATTCTGGAAGCAGAGCTGGACGAAGCCACGATCGCTGAGCGTCGTGCCCGCTGGACGCCACCAGAATCGCGGGCAAAGTTTGGTGTACTGAAGAAATACGCCAAATCAGTCAGCAGCGCCTCACTGGGATGTGTGACGGATCTCTAGTTCGTCAGCCCAAAAGAGACCCAAGTTTATACAACGAGAATTAGTAAAGCAGAGTGATATGAATACCACTGCCACCAAACCTTCCTCCAACGGCAAAGCACCGGCTCCGAACTTGATTCGGGGGGCGGAAGCCGTCTTGCGGTGCCTGATTAATGAAGGCGTAGATACGATCTTTGGTTACCCCGGAGGAGCGATTATGCCGGTCTATGATTCTCTCATTGACTTTGAGGATAAGCTGACGCATATCCTTCCCCGACATGAGCAGGGGGCGATTCATGCCGCCGAAGGATACGCCCGCATTAAGCGGCAGACGGGCGTCTGTATGGCTACTTCAGGCCCGGGAGCTACTAACCTGCTGACCGGCCTTTGTGATGCTCAGCTGGATTCCTTACCGCTGGTTGCCATTACCGGGCAGGTCCATGGACACTTGTTGGGAAGCGATGCTTTTCAGGAAGTAGACGTCATCAATTGTACCATTCCCGTTACCAAATGGAACTATCAGATTACGGATCCAAAGGATATCGCCTGGGTATTCAAGAAAGCCTTTTATATCGCCAATAGCGGACGGCCAGGGCCCGTACTGATCGATATAACCAAGGATGCACAGTTGGCCATGGTCGACTTCGTTTATCCCAGGGATCAGGAGATCCGTAGCTATATACCTTACAATAAGGTCAGGAAAAGCCAGCTGGTGGCCGCGGCTGAATTGATCAACGGTGCTAAACAACCGATGATTCTGGCCGGCCACGGTATCCACATTGCGCACGCTCAGGAAATCTTCAGAGATTTTGTGGATAAGACCGGTATTCCGGTTGGTGCAACCTGTCACGGTTTGTCGGCCTTGCCCGATGATCACCCCCTCTTTATGGGCATGCTGGGCATGCACGGGAATTATGGTCCGAACTTTCTGCAGAACGATGCGGATGTGGTTGTCGCCATTGGTATGCGATTTGATGACCGGGTGACGGGTAAACTGTCTACCTATCTGCCTGACAGTAAGGTGGTGCACATCGAAGTAGATCCGGCAGAACTGAACAAGAACGTGAAAGCCGACGCGCCCGTTCTCGGAGACGCCAAAGAAGCGCTGGAAAAACTCTTACCTCTGGTAGAAAAAAAGAGCTATCCGGAGTGGGTTGGTCGTTTCAACGAATGCACCCGCATTGAGAAAAAGCGGGTTATTGATGAGGCAATTACACCAACAGCAGACGGACAAATCCGGATGGGACAGGTCATTCGGGAAGTGAGTAATCAGACCGACGGTCAGGCCATCGTAGCTACCGATGTAGGTCAGCACCAGATGATGGCCGCCCGCTATTATCAGTATAAGGGGCATGACCAGTGGGTCTCTTCCGGCGGAGCCGGAACGATGGGGTACGGACTGCCAGCAGCCTTCGGTGCCAAATATGCAGACCCGGAGCGGGAAACCATCGCTTTTATCGGGGATGGAGGCTTTCAGATGACGCTACAGGAACTGGGACTTTGCGCTCAGTGGAATGTAGGTGTGAAGATTGTTTTGCTGGATAACAACTTCCTTGGCATGGTTCGCCAGTGGCAGGAATTGTTCCACGAAAAAAGATATAGCTCCGTTGAATTGGTCAACCCTGACTTTGTGACCATTGCTAAGGGGTTCGGCGTTCCCGGAAGGAGTATTAACAATCCGGCTGACGTTAAGGAAGCCATCGCTGAAATGCTGGCGCATAAAGGCCCCTACCTGTTGCACGTTACGACCGTAAAGGAAGACAATGTCTTCCCGATGGTGCCAAGTGGTAAGGCGGTTAGTGAGGTGATTTTAGGTCCGGAGGATATTAAGTAGTTAAACAGTCAGATAGTCAAGGAGTCAAACAGTCGGGCAGTCAGATGGTCAAGGAGTCAATGAGTTGGTCAAGGGAGTGTGTAGGTAGGGAGATCATTGCTTTTTAACCCACATTGCACCCTGCGGCCCCTCGCTAAGCCTGCCTGAGTATCTGCACCCAAAGATTATTATAGTATGAGTGAAATCAATTCTTACACCATCACCGTTTTTACTGAAGACCAGGCGGGGCTTTTGTCCCGGGTAGTTGGCATTTTCAATCGCCGGAATATCAATATACCTAGTCTGACGACGAGTCAGAGTAGTGACCCGACGATCCACCGGTTTACCATCGTGGTGGACGTAACCAAAGAGATGGTGATAAAGTTGGTGGCTCAGCTGGATAAGCAGGTGGATGTGCTAAAGGCGTTTTATTACGATGACAGCCAGATTGTACACCAGGAAATTGCCCTGTATAAAGTGCCCATCGAGGTATTCAGCAATGGTAGTGAAGTCGAGCAGCTGATCCGCCGGCACAACGCCCGGGTATTGCTGATTGAACCGGAATTCGTAGTCATTGAAAAGACCGGCCACGAGCACGAAACGGAGGCTTTATTGCAAGACCTGAAGAAATTCAAAGTGTACGAATTCGTCCGTTCCGGACGGGTGGCGGTAGTGAAGCCTATGGAAATGCTGAATAATTATTTGGCGACTCTGGGGAGCTCGGAAGAAAATTAATCACAGCAAATTTAGCTTGAAGAGAATAGAGTCAACGGTGCGTGTTGGCAAGTTCAGGCGCGGCCGCGGGTGCAGGGGAAGTTTTAAAGCAGAGAAGGTGACCGTGATCGACCAAAAGCCGAAGTAAATAACGATCTTCGCCGCATCACCACCTTACTCCAGCCGTCTGTGCAAGAATTCCTCCGCAAAATATTTCGGGCCCGACCGGGGGAATGGGGAGCTGTGCTGGTTTTACAACTATTGATATTTCTGATCATTGCCATTTTGCTAATGGTAAAGCCAACTGCAAGTGCCCTGTTCCTCAATGAGTATGGCGCCGTTGGCCTGCCCTATATGTTTGTGATTACGGCCTTCTTGGCCGCGGTGGTTTCTACTGGTTATGCCTTTGCCCTTCGCTACAATAGCCTGATCCGGGTAATGATTGCGTCACTGACCATCCTGTTGGTCATACTTGGTCTTTGTGGCTGGTTAATGAAGTATCCCTCCATTCGGCCAGCCGTGTCAGTGGCACTCTATCTGTGGGTAGCTATATTTGGTGTTCTGGCCGCCAGCCAATTCTGGATGATGGCCAGCTTCGTCTTTGACGTCCGCCAGTCTAAACGCCTCTTCGGGCTCATCGGCGCTGGTGCCATTGCCGGGGGTATTGCCGGCGGCTACGTAACCAATTTATTCGTTCAGGACATTGGCGCGCGCAACCTGATGCTCATAGCCGCTCTGTTGCTCCTGCCCTGTATTTTGCTGACGGCCTTTATCTGGCGGCGCTATGTGAGTCGTACCCGTAGTAAGGTGAGCCGCAAAAAGAAATCCGCCGAGGAGTTTAAGGCTCCCCATCGTCTGATTCTGGAGAGTAAGCACCTGTTACTTATGTGCGCCATTATCGCCTTAAGCGTTACGGTGGCTAAGCTGGTGGATTATCAGTTCAGTGCTCTTGCCGCCGTTCGCTATGGTAGTCAGGAGCGGCTTGCGGCCTTTTTTGGCTTTTGGTATTCGACTTTCAATATCATCGCTCTTCTGATTCAGTTGTTACTCACGCAGCGAATTGTTCGCCTGTTTGGGGTAAGCGGAGCCTTACTCTTCTTACCGCTGGGGCTGGGGCTCGGGGCATTAGTAATGCTATTTCTACCGGGGCTGGGAGCGGCTACTTTCAGTCGGGCTACCGACGGGAGTTTAAAGCAGAGCCTTTCGCGTGCTTCGTCCGAGATGCTTTTCCTGCCAGTAGACGCGGAAACGAAAAAACAGGTAAAGACCTATATCGATGTCTTTATCGACAGTGCTGCCGGCGGGCTGGGTGGCTTGATCCTGATCCTGCTTACACAGATAGCGGGCTTCTCCGCAGCAAGTATTAGCTGGGTGGTTATTCTTTTTACCGTTGTCTGGTTGGTCTGTGTGCTGATGATTCGCGAAGAGTATATGGACGCCTTTAGGGACCAACTGTCTCACCTGCAACCCCGTGAGAAGAGAAACCGGATGAAGAGTACCCATAAACAGGTTTTGGCGGGCTTTTTGCAGGTGTTGAAAGATGGAAAGATGACCTCTCAGGAGCGTCAATTACTCTACGTACTGGAGCGGTCAGATAGCCTGGCGGACACTTCCTTACGGACCCCGGTGCGCAAACTCCTGAATCACCCCTCCGCAAATGTCCGGGCCAGAGCCTTGCGGAGTTTATACCTGCAACCAGGAGCTGATCTGGTATCAGAGGTGTCCTCTTTGATCAAGGACAATGATCCGCAGGTACGTGCAGCTGCCTTTGACTATCTGTTCTCCCGTCCGGAGTCCAGCGTGCGGGGAATCCTGAGGGAATGCCTGGAGGATGAATCGGTAGCAATCGCCGGACCGGCATTGGTGAGCCTGGCGACGGAAACATCAGGAAATGAAGTAAGCCGGGATCGCTGGGATGTTGCTCAGCGGATACGAGCAAGGATACGATCTATGCGCAGTATGCCCGCCGCGCAGCGGCGGGAATGGGCGGAGTACGTGCTAAGGGCTTGTGGCCGGGCGCAATCCGTATCTGCGCGGAGCTTCATCTTGTCCTGTCTGATTGATGATGATCCGGTGGTAGCTAAACACGCCGTTATTTCCGCCGGGGAGTACCAACACGAAGAGTTTATTCGCCCTCTTCTACAGCTCATCACGGAGCCTAAATTACGTAAACAGGTAGAGCAGGCGCTCGTTCAGTATGGCCCGGGGTTAACGGCAGTATTGCCAGACTTGATCCGGTCCGGAGAAATTTCCGTTCAGGAGCTGCGCCGTTTACCGGCCGTGTTGAGCCAGCTGGATAGCCGTGCTTCCGTCGACCTGCTCATCGGCTGCATAGAACGCTATGCACCACATGACTATGAAACGCGCCTGCAGGCCGTTCGGGGACTCAATAAACTCCGTCGTGATTTTCCAAACAGAGTTCTGCCGGCTAAAACCATTTACCGGTTGTTGATGGAAGAAATGGAGTCCTATGAGAGTTTGCAGGAGAGGCTCAATGTCCAGAACATCCTGCTGACAGTTACAACGGACGAAGAAGAGTTGGATTACCGCGAAGGGTACGCCAATCTACTGCGCCAGCGGATGGCGGGCACCTTTGAGCGATTAATGAGGTTGTTAGGTCTGCGCTATCCTCCCACAGACATTATTCCCGTGCACCGGGCTTTGACCAAAGGAACCATCGAAGAGCAAATAAGCGCCATTGAGTTCCTGGATAACCTGCTGGAAAGCTCGGTACAGCGGAGCCTGATCCCCATTCTGGAAGCCCGGCAACGACAGACTGGCGAAGTGACCCAGCCCATTCTGCCTACCCGGGACTCAATGGAAGTACTCCGTCGTCGGGAATTCAAATCTTTAATGCAAAGTATGGAGGGCAAGGATCGCCGCCTGCAACTCTCCGCGCTAAAGCTGATGGGGCGCCTGCGGAACCAGGACTACCTGCCGTTACTGAAAAAGTATGCCGTGGCCGAGGAATTATCTCCGCGACTCCGGGCCGTCGCACGGGAAAGTTGGCGCCTGTTGGAGGGGAATGAGATAGAGCAGTAGGGGCAGGGTGCAGGGTGCAGGTTGCAGGGAGCATAACCCGTAACCCGCAACTTGCAACCTGCAACCTGCAACCTGCAACCTGTAACCTGCAACTCCCCCCCCTACACATCCACCTTCCGGTAAGCGTCCATCACCATCATTTCTCCTGCCTTACCGTCCTGGCTGTTGCCGTGCTCCATACCGTAGACACCTCGGAAACCTTTATTATGAATGTGAGCCAGCACATTGGCGTAATTGATTTCTCCCGTTCCGGGTTCCTTACGGCCGGGGTTATCACCAATCTGGTAGTAGGCGATCTCGTCCCATGCAGCATCGATATTGGGGATGAGGTTCCCTTCCTGGATTTGCTGGTGGTAGATGTCGAATAAGATCTTGCAGGCCGGGCTGTCTACGGCTTTGCAGAGCGCATACGCCTGGGCAGCTTTGGTCAGGAACAACCCTGGGTGGTTCCGGTAGTTTAGCGGTTCCAGTACGATGGTGAGCTCATGAGGTTCCAGAATGGCGGCGCCTTGCTTGAGGGTTTCGGCAACATTGGCAAACTGGTACATGGGCTCCAGCCGCATCTCTACGAAACCGGGCACTACGGTCATCCATTTAGCATTGCAGCGTTTGGCAATTTCGACCGAGGCCTGAATGTCCTTCAGGAATTCATCACGATGCTCACCGGCTCCTTTCGTAAGGGTAGGTTCTTTCCAATTGATTTTGTTGGCCACAAAGACGCCCATGGTCATATTGTGTTTGGCCAGCAGCTCGCCAATCTTTGCTTGCAGGGCTGGTTCTCGCTTAGGCATATTGTTGTCTTCCCAGGCAGTGAAGCCCTGATCAGCCGCCCAGCGAATCTGATCCAGAATGTCTTCGCCGGCATGGGCTTTAAACATTCCGGCGTGGGGAGCAAAAGCGAGATTGAATTTATTGGTGTTCCTGGTAGTTTGAGCCTTAACGGCAAGTGGTGCGGCGGCGAAGGGAAGGCTAGCCGCCAGTTTAATTGCGTTACGTCGTTGCATGATGTCTCTGTTTATGGGTAAGATAACCCTCTTGACGATTATTCGCTACCATAATATTTTTGATGCTTCTCTTTCTTTGAGCTAAAGGGATGCTGCCGGCTCAGGAAAGGGTTTATAAATCTCCCAGCACCAGGTCTCTGCCAACTTTCTCCAGTAAACGCCCCTTCAGCTTGAGCCAGAGTACTCCGGTAATGTAAGCGTCGCCCAGAGCGGTATGCCGGTCTGAAAGAGGGATTCGATACCGCCTGGCCAGGGTGTCTAAAGAATACTTTTCCGGCGGAGACCAATAGCCCGATGGCTGAATTCGCTTAGCCAGGTCAGCGGTGTCAATTACCCGGTTGCGGAGAGGCCCCGCTCCCAGGCGTTCAAGGGCACGATTGATCATTTCCACGTCGAAGCCAATGTGGTGGCCCACAATCGTTCGTTCACCGATAAATTCCAGAAGACCTTCCATGAGCTCTTCTTCTTCGAGGTAGTCATAGCGGCGGGAACCGGGGATGATGCCATGTATGTGTACCGCCCGAGCATCCTGCTGATCGG
Organism: Neolewinella agarilytica; assembly: GCF_900110645.1. Classification (GTDB taxonomy): domain Bacteria; phylum Bacteroidota; class Bacteroidia; order Chitinophagales; family Saprospiraceae; genus Neolewinella; species Neolewinella agarilytica. Next base: position 11,220 of record NZ_FOFB01000013.1, on the reverse strand, counting down.
GCGGGGTAGGGAGGTAGCCTTCAAAATGGTCCGCGATCTGCAGGCTGTTACCCAGTGCCCGCAGAGCACCGATGCTGAGGAGCCGGTCCTTCTTAACGTCAAGCCCCGTTGTTTCGGCGTCGATGATCACGATCGGCAGCTCCTCCAGCGGCACTTCATCCGCTGGCTTATTGGGGGTTGCCCTAAAATAGCGTTGGTACCATTCCGGCCAGGTTGAGTCCGGTTCACTCGCCTTGCTTTTGCCCATGCTCGACCGAAGCTTTCGTAACCATTCGAAGCCTTCCATCAACGAAGAAAGTTAAGCTGGAAACGGGTCTCCAGTAGTGATTGTGTCTCCTTTACGGGGCCAAAGCTATTGCGAAGCAGCAGCCGTTGCATACGGCTCAGCTCGCTGGGCTTCAGGTAGCGGCCGGAGTCGTTTCGCCGCAGACCCATCGTTGCCCGCAGACGGATAAGGACCTCATAGGCCTCCGCTGCGGCCTGATACAACTCGGCATTCTGAGGTTCTAATTTCGCCATGAGCTCGTAACGACGAAAGGTATTATTGACACTTCCCTGCCGGGCTTCCAGCATTAATACTCTGGCGGCATCCGTCAGTGGGCGCATGGCTCTGGCCTTCAGGTCAAACTGATCTTTATGCTCGCCGGATCGCTCCACGACGAAGTTGCGGAAAAAGGTAAGCGGGGATGGATTGTCCAACGCAGCCAGCGCGAGGGAAGAAAGGAAACGCTGACTCGGCTTCTCCAGGTTGCTGAAGATATGAGCGGTCAGTTTGGCGGGCAGACTGCCGTCTCCCCAAACACCCCGGAAGTCGAAAAAGATGGAGGTGTGCAGCATGCTTTCGGGGGTGTTTACGTGCATCCAATGGCTGAATTGCGACTGCCACTTACTTACGGACAAGCACCAGTTGGGGTTGCTGGCCATCATGTCCCCGGGGCAATAAGCAAAGCCTACATCGTTCAGAAATTCAGTAGCGTAAGAAGATAATTGAAGGAAGTAATCTTTTACGGCAGGGTAGCGCGCTTCGGGCACGTCCTCAAAAATGAGGGCATTGTCCTGATCTGTCCGGAGGAGTTGTTCACCCCGCCCCTGGCTTCCCAGGGCGAGCCAGTCGAAGAGGGCGGGCGGGTTACCGCGCCCGTCGGCCTGCATGCGTGCTAGTGACAGCTTGATGCATTTACGGATGATTTCGTCGTTGATTTGCGTCATCACCGTGGTGATGAAGGAAATACTAACCTCACGGGATAAGTAGAGACTGAGCAGGCGCTCTGCCCGTTCGCGTAATACTCTTAGCTCGGTAGCGGATTGGGAGCGGGCGATTTCACGAATGAGAATCGCAGGGTTATTGCCCTGCTTTACCAGCAGATCATGCTTACTGATGACTCCGGTAAGGGGCGTCTTATCTGTCCCGTCTTCCGTTTGCACCACATGGTTAATCTTGTGGCGCATCATCTCGATCTGTACATCCGCTACGGTGATGGAGGGCGGAATACAGATTACCGGAGATTGCATGATTTCCACGACTAACTCCTGGTTGCTTTTTATCCCGGTGGCGACCTTCTGTCGCAGGTCTCTGTCCGTAATGATACCTACGGGGCGTTCTTTTTTGTCGACAATAATAATGGAGCCAATGTTGTGCTCACTCATCAGTTTGGCCGCCGTAATGATGCGATCGCTGGCCTGGCAACTGATGGGTTCCCGTGCCCGGTGGATGGTCTGCAGATCCAGCAGATCCGGGCCGCCGAGATTTTCTTTTTCGATGAGTGCAGGTGCTTGCCGGGCCTTCACCTGCAGGGCCGAGCGGGTGCTGCCCGCCATCAGTGTTGCGAGATAGCTACTGAGTTCGGGGTAGTTGGGCAGAAGCTCACGGAATCCCTCCGTATTAATGGCGTAGAGTAAGGTCTCTTCTGCGGAACGGGCGAGGAACAGATACTCGTCTTCAGCCAGCAGCGGTCTTATGCCGAACACTTCTCCTTCGCCAAAACGCTCAATCAGGCGCTCTTCTCCTTCATTGACGGCAAAAAGTTCCACGGCTCCTTCCTTGACCAGGAAAAAACGCTCGCGCGGTGGCTCTCCCGGACGAAAAATGATGGAGCCAATGGGCTGATATTGCACCTCAACCCGCCCGGCAACCTGCAGTAGTGCCCCTTCCTCTTTTACGAACGAAAAAGGAGGCAGATCCTTCAGGAAATCATAAATACGTCGACTTACTTGATTGGGCACGGGAAGATTTTTCTATCGGTCCGCTCGCAATTTAGTCCGATTTGGGCACATATGCAGGTGCAGAGAATGTTTTTAGAAAGCAGAGCGGGGAAGGGGAGCGGTGGGAATCACAACCAGACCGCCCCCAAAACTGTATTCAAGCCAAAACCTATCAATCATGGCCTCTGCCCTTAAGAACCTGAGTACCTACGACGACAGCAACATCCCTGATGCCAGTGAAATGACATTCGCCATCGTCGTGGCCGACTGGAATCGGGATATTACCCATGCCCTCTACGAAGGCTGTTTGGAAACCTTGCAGAAGCATGGCGCCTCCGAAGAAAAAATACACGTTGTTCAGGTCCCCGGCACCTTTGAGTTACCCGCCGCAGGGCGCATCATTGCCGGCCGGGAAAACCCCGACGTTGTAATCTGTATCGGCTGTGTCATCAAAGGAGAAACCCAACACGATGAATACATCAATAATGCCGTCGCTCAGGGTCTCGTAAACCTCAGCATCGCCACCGGGCGACCCTTTATTTTTGGGGTGCTCACGCCGAATACGCACCAGCAGGCGCTTGACCGTGCCGGCGGTAAGCACGGAAATAAGGGCGTGGAAGCGGCCGTCACCGCGCTTCGTATGGCGGAGCTCTACCGGGCGAAGGCTACCTCAAAGAAAGGGATTGGTTTTGGCTAATGGTCGTGTTTCAGCTCCCTGATACCATCTGATTTTTGCCGGTCAGGTAAAGCGGAAACCTTCATAAACCGTTGAAGTTAATTTTGTAAAGTGTCTTCCGTTCATCCGGAGATAAATCGAATAAGTACATGCATACAGCTTTTGAGCGTTCAGCTACCCTGAACGGGAATACAATGATTAGTTACGTTGAGAAGGTGTTGGAAAATATGCCGGCTGACTGGCTGAATTTAACCACCCACCGCCTGGATATTTACAACGAGGAGCAGGCCAAAAGCCAGTTTTTGGAACAATTGGAGGTTTTGTACAGAAATAACGTTACTGATAAAACTGCCCTGAATGAACTGCCTACGGCCTACGATTATATTCGCTTAGGCCACCCCTTGTCCTGTTTGTTGGAATGGGTGGTTGCTGGTGTTAATGATCTAGAGGCAAAAAGCGTAATCAGTTTTTCCTCTAAGGTGACTCCAATACTGGCAGTCTTGCGCAAGAACTTATTCGAGAAGAAGAAAACCCGGATTCTGTATACGGGTAAATTGCCATCTTCTTTTAATGCCGAAATGATCCGACGGGTCTATGGCTATACCTTCGATTTGAAGGAGGTCAGAGGAGTGGAAGATATTCCCGCATTTGATGGCAGTACCATTTTTGTTGCTCCGCAGGAGGATATTTTTACCGTTAAGCTTTCGTCAGGTATTGACTTCTTCCTGAGCACGCATGCTCAATTTGGTAGCGTCTTGCTAATCAACGGAGCGCAAAACAAGGGCTATGTTTCCGATATTCAACACGTACGGAGGCGAGAGACCATTGCGATGACGCCAGCCAATTGCCTGGCGGCTTTGCGAGTGCTTACGGGAGAACTCTCAGGCCCTCAGGGGGGGGACGTTGAGGTAAATAAGGCCGTTGTGATTGATGCGCTCAAGGAAATCACTGGCACAGAAACAAGAGCTTTGCTGGGCTCCAGCGGTCTCTCCGTGCAGTATGCCATCATGATGGGATTGATTGACCATGCTTTGGAAAATCATCCCGGGAAAGACATTAAAATTATTGTCCCGCCAAACTGTTACGGAGGAACCAACGATCAGGCAAGGCGCGTAGCCGCCTGCCTCGATAAGGTTGAGGTGTTGGATCTGCCGGTGGATGGAGGTAACGATATGGTGCAGGGCGTAGAAAAGGTTTTGGCAGAAGTCGCTAAACAAGATGCGGTACCCTACATTATTGCTGAGATTCCAACGAATCCAAGGGTGGAAGTGCCCGACCTGATTAAACTGCAGGAAGCGTTGGAGAAAAAACGTACAACGCCGAACGGCGGAATTGCCGTCGATCCGGTATTTATTCTGGACCAGACCTTTTGCCCCAATGTGCATTTCTTAGGCGAAGGCGAAGTACTGTCAACGGTCAGAACCATATCCTATTCCAGTGGGTCTAAATTTCCAAGTGGTGGGCTGTGTACGGCTGGTTACTGTGTAGGGAATAAGCTGGCGGAAAGCCTGATGGAAAAAGTTGAAGCCCATTTAATTCTCTGCGACAATGAGGCTACGGCTCATCAGGTGGAAATACTGGCCAGGCAGTTGCCTTCCATGAATCAGCGCATTATGGCTGCCTATACGAACACGCGTGAGTTCGTGAATTTTGTCGGGGAGGTACTGCCTGAAGCCCAAATAAACTTCGTCTCCGAAGAGTTGGCTGCCCAAGGGTTTACGCCCTCTGTGTTTTCGTTGGGACTACCCACGAAAGGGAATACTCCGGAAGAAAAAGAGGCCTACAAAAGAGCTCTGAACCTCAAGTTAATCAATCGGATGATTACCGAAATCCCTGACGAAAGCAAATACTGTGTAAGCTACGGTCAGCTGAAGGGGTGTTACTGGACGGTGCCTGCCACCTCAACGCAGGGAACCACGAAAGAAGGCGATAAGGATTATATCGTTCGGGTAGCCTTGTCACCGGACATGGACCTCGACCGGCATAAGGAGGTGTTTTTGCAGTTTGTTACTACCGCCATCTGAGGCCAACCCCGGGCCAGACGCCCAGCACTTCGTGCCATACGGCGCCTGCGCTAAGCTCCAGCCGATCAATGACTTCATAGCCAAGCCCGAAGGATAATTCTGTATTTTCCGTAGCGACGCCGAGTCGGATGCTGAGTTCCTCTGCAGGCAGGTATTCAAGACCGCCGCGGAAGCGGGCCGGGTTCTCGGCATCCTGATGGATTTCTGCGGAGAGGATCACCTTGTTACTCGGTTGATAGCTCAGGCCCAGGGCCAGCAGTTGTGGAAGGTATTCATCCGGGAAACGTTCGATGCGTAAGGGTGAGAATATTCTTGCGCCAACGTGCAATTCGGGAATGATCTCCAGCTGCATCCCGAGCCCAAAGGTTAGGTTGAAGGTACTCTCATAGCCTTCGGTACTGACGGCGAAGCCGGAAAAATCTGCACCGATGCTGAATTTTTCAGATAGTTTACGGCCGTAGGCCAGGCCGATACGGGTCTCCCGGTAGCTGTCAAAGCCAAAACTGGCCAGTTGGAGGCCAAAGCCTCCAAGGCCGGTTTTGTAGGCAGCGCCGATGTTGGCCGTCGTTAGTTCACTGAGGCCGAAGCGCTGTTCGGCAAAGGCGGCTCCTTCCAGCTCATCTCCCGTATGGGCAAGGCCGGCGGGGTTGGTCCATAGCGCATCAATTCCTTCTCCGGTTAGTCCGGTACCTCCTAAAAGCCTGGCGCGAATGTCAAAAGCCGGGAAAAGACCGTCCTGGGCACTAATCGTAGGCAGGAAAAAGAGAAGAAGAAAAGGAAGAAGGAGAAGTGAGCGCACGGCGATGATTGGGTGGTTGGGCGTGAAGATACGCGTTTGAGTTTGTCGGCAAGGGATCAATTTAAGGGTTACTTTCTGATAAATGGTGGTAGGTTGGGTTGGGAAGCGTACAACTACCAAACATGCGGGTGGTTGGTTTGCCCCCTTATCAATTGGACTTTTCTACTGTTCTGATCTTAAATAATTGAGTTTGCTCTAGACGCTAAGTACACACTAAATAAAGCAGTTAGGCCCGAAAAAATAGCGATTACAAATACCGTGGCTTGTCTTCGGAATATAAAATTTAATAAAAACAGTCAAGCTTCCTTTTGCTTTTCTGGATTTTCTAAATTCAGCCCAAACTTCAGAATATTCTTTACAATACCTATGTGTGTATGTTCTAACCCAATCAATTCAGATTTGATTTTATCAATTCTTTGATCTAATGTCTTCTTACTTTTCTCGCTATTCATTGTAAGATTTATTTTTTCAAAAATACTAATTATAAATTTAGTAAACCAGAAATCTACGATTTCACCATATCGTATATAAAGCTACTTAACACATTTATAATGATAGCTAAAATTACGCCGATAAATATAAATCTTAGAGCTGCAAACTTTATACTACTAGTCTCATTACTCTGTCCTAATAAAAAAGTAAATTCTGGAAAAAGGTATTTATTTATCCTATTCAATAAATATCCTAAAAGAATCGAGGCGCCAAATACGATAATGAATCCTGACCAGAACAACATATCAGGGCTATTATCATCGTTAGTTGTAGATTCGGGAAACTTACCAATGTATTCAAGATATCCGCCATAAAAAGTCCCCAAGATGAACAATCCTATCAATGAAGCGAAAATTACAGTGGTAAAATCTAAGCTTGTAAACAGTGAATACCATGGTTTAAACTGCTTGATTCTTGCACTAATCTCCTTTTCTAGTTCTAAAAAAAATTGATAGTCTTCAAGCCTATATTCGATAATTCCAGTCCATTGTGTTAAGTAATCACCCAAAGTAATTTCAACATCTCCAAAGGTAGATGTATACACATCGTCTTTGTTGCAAACTATTCTTATTGCATTTATCCTTCGGTGAGTAGGGTTCTCATAATCTACCAACTCAGCAAGAGATTGAAACTCTAGCCTAGTATCATCATTACACCTTGCTATTAGGGAAACTTTCTTAAATTTTCCATGTAAATATTTTACAAGTCGTGATAATCCATCTACATCTATAAGCAAAGAATGCTTGATAGGCAAAGACTTTCTGATCTCCATTTTTTCGTAAATATACATATTTAGCACAGCAGAATCTAAACATCTAATGTATTTATCCTTTGCACTCTGTTACGTAGACCGGTTCGCTGCCACACAGCCCGACGATATGAGGGTTGACGTTGGCTGCGTTGTTCGGCGCGTTCAGTTTAGCATTTTCATACATCCAATAATCAGATTGTAAATCACTTTTCCTCTTGCCAATCGATTACTTTTATCATTAGTGCCTCGTAATACTGCAGAATGGTATAAGATGACATTCGCCGACGTGACATCTTCATTTCCTTCTTTGTTATATCTGTCAACCTCGTCGTAGAACTCTGTCAACATATGTTTCAACACTGTATAGTCTAAACTCATGCTTTCCTTGATGACTGTTCTATGCAACTCCACAATCAACGTAAACAAATCGGCTTTATTCCAAACCCGATAGCCACCCGGGAAGTCGAACCCCTCAATGATATCTAGTGTCCCGATAAAACCAGCCCTAATTTCATCAGCATAATCGAACTCGTCATTATATCTTTCTAAATATTTTTCTATTTCACTTTCGCGGTGAAAATATGTGGACATCATTGTGACAACAACTGATAATATAAACCTAACATCATTCATTCTTCTCAAGTCGTTACCACTAAACACGTTATGCTTTTCGAAGAAATCAAATGCAGCCAAGCTATCTGCGAATTGCTTTATTTCACCATCATATCTTGCATTATTTATTTCCATTGGATTAAGAGAATAGCTAGTGCTATTTATTCTCAAAAAAATCTCCTTGATTTCGTCAATAGGAACTGCTCCCAAATCTCTAACTACGACATCATATTCTAAAAATTGCTTTTTAGCGTCATTATCTAGATCTTCATACGCTGGAACATCTTTAGATAATCTAATAATCTTGGAACCAATAAAATAATGGTAAAGTGTAGTCAACCTTTGCTGACCATCCACAAGTATCTCCTTACCCTCCCCTGTTGCTAGGTCAACTTCGCCAGCAGCTATATAAACTTCTGGAAAGGGTAAATTCTCTAGCACTGTTTTTATAAAAGCATTTTTATGTTTATTTGACCATACAAGTCTTCGCTGGAAGTCAGGTCTGGGAATTAGTTTCTCAGACCTTAAGTCTGAGACAATCTTTCTTATTTTGGTGTTGGTAGCAGTAGTTTTCATAATAGTTGTTTGCATTCGTTAACTGTAACAGCTTGGTACCTCTCAAGATGATACCAACTTTTGTAGAGTCCAGCTGCAATTTTATACGGACCATAAGTACCTTTAGAGGTAAGTTTACGAAAAAATTCCCACCATTCCTTTCCATTCTTGAAGGTAAAAGATGGTGGAAGCTTATCTGGGCGAATCCACCCTTCAAAGAGGTAATTTTTGAAGTCGTCACTTCTTGGCCAAAGTGCTTTGTCATCAGAGAATTCAATAACTTCTTTCCAGATAATATCAAATAGCTCTTGAGATACTATAGCCATATCCAAATCAGATTCCTCTGAAAAATGTCTATACCTTTTTTTAGGAGGTTTAGCGTGTAACTTTTCGCTTATTGAGAAACCTGTTTTGCCTGACCCAACCATTAGAACTTGCGAAGGATGAATTTCAAAAAAATCTGATATCTCGTATTTTAATTGATAATAGTTGTGCTCTTCTAAAGCAGCTACCTCGCCAAAAGTAATGTATTTTCTAATTACCTCTACCGAAGATAAGGCTTTTAAATCTGTCTGAAATGTCTCAATTCTCTTTGTTGTTTCTTCTGCACTATACCTCATAGGTTAAAAGATTATCAGATTATTTTTGTCCATACGTGATTTATTTTGTTGAGCCCAACGTATGACATCCGCATTACGTTCAATCAACTTCCCTGCGAATGTTACATTCGCACAAACCTAACAAAATCAAGGGCTCAAAACAGAAAAAGTTGCGTTGTTCCCAATATTCAGGGAATAACAGTTGACGTCAATACCCCAGATATAAAGCAACAACGTCACCTGTTTCGAGCGATCTGGACGTCATTTCCTACCCGTTAACCTAATAGTAAAAAGATCCACTACTTGATGTAATCCGATGGTCTTGGGTGAAAACCAGTGGCTCATTTTTCCTAACCCTCCACTTTCAAACATCCCTCACCATTGCCTACCTTGCACTCCCATGTTAAGCTCTAGAAACCTAAGCTACCAATACCCCAGCGGCGAACGCCTGACGTTCCCCGATATCGACTGCGCCGCCGGTGAAACCCGTTTGCTGCTCGGTAACTCCGGTAGTGGGAAGACGACCCTGCTGCAATTGTTGGCGGGGCTTAGAACGCCAGCTACCGGAACGGTGATGATCAACGGAACCGACCTGAACGGGCTAAGTGGACCGCAGCGCGACCGCTTTCGCGGTCGCCATCTGGGCATGGTCTTTCAAACGGCCCACTTCATCAGAGCGGTATCGATCGAGGAAAACCTCCTGCTCGCCCAACGGCTCGCGGGTAAGACCACTGACCGACCTGCCATCCGGGAAATTCTCGACCGGCTGGAGTTAGGCCATAAGATTAAATCATTGCCTTCAGCCCTTAGCGTTGGTCAGCAGCAGCGGGCAGCGATTGCCCGGGCCATTATCAATCGTCCGGCAGTGATTTTGGCCGATGAACCCACCTCCGCACTTGATGATGGTAACACTACGCAGGTAATTCAACTGTTACAGGAAAGCGCCGCTGCTGTCAACGCTACTTTGCTCATTGTTACCCATGATAACCGATTGACGAGCATCATCGATCAACACACCCGCTTATGAACCTGCTCTCGCTAGCGTGGAAAAACCTGACCTTTAAGCCACTCAGCGCACTGCTGAGTGTGCTGCTGTTTGCCCTCAGTATCGGATTAATATCTCTGCTGCTGAATCTCCGCCAGCAGGCTGACGAGCAGTTTGATAATAACCTGGCGGGTATTAACCTGGTTGTTGGCGCGAAGGGCAGCCCTTTGGAGTTGACGCTCAACAGCATGTACCACGTTGGTTACGCAACCGGCAACGTGACGCTGAAAGAAGTCCGTTCCTTCTTCAACCCCAAGCACCCGATTGTGGCAGATGCCGTGCCGCTGTCTGTCGGTGATAGCTACCGGGGCTACCGGATTGTAGGAACGATTCCTAAATTGTTGGACTGGTACGGAGCCTCCCTGGCCAGCGGTGAGCGCTGGGATGATGACTTTGAGGTGGTCGTCGGGGCAGAAGTCGCTGCGAAGAACGGACTAGGGCTTGGGGATAAGTTTCGCTCTAACCACGGCATCATTGATGAGGGCGAAGACAACATCGAGCACGATGATGAATTTACCGTCGTGGGTATTCTTGCACCCAGCGGCACGGTGATGGATCAAATCGTGCTGACCACTAACCAGACCTACTGGCATTCCCATGGCGAACACGAGGGCGAAGACCATGCTGAGCATGATCACGAAGACCACGCTGGCCATAACCACGGCAAACGTGACATTCAGGCCTTGTTAGAGGCCGGTGACGATCAGGAAATCACCAGTGTTCTGGTGCGCTACCGGAACCCCAGTAGCTTTCAGGCACTGAACTTTCCACGCAACATCAACGAAAATACCGGCTTGCTGGCGGCAAATCCCGCCTATGAAATCAGTGAAGTCCGCCGGCAATTTGATTCCGGGCAGCGAATTCTGGGCATTCTGGTGTTGGCCATTACAATTGTCTCGGCCCTGAGTATTTTCATTAGTCTTTTCAATTCGTTGCGGGACCGTCGGTATGAACTAGCCCTGCTACGGGTAATGGGCGCAGGGAGGGGCAAACTCTTTTCCCTCATCATCGTCGAAGGTCTGATGGTAGCGGTCATCGGTTACATTCTTGGCCTTTTGCTGAGCCACGGTATTCTCTACTTTATCGCTTCCAGTGTAAGCGATGATTTCCGCTACAGCCTTGACCCCGCCCGCTTCCTGCCGGAAGAGTGGTGGTTACTGGTAGGGGCACTGCTGATTGGCTTTGTAGCGGCAGTTTTACCCGCTACCCAGGCGGCACGGACGGAGATTGGGGAGACTTTGATGGAGGGGTAGTGGTCTGTCAAGTAATGGTCCGCTATGATTTTGGATTACTAATCATGATTGATCCATTATAATCCGTTAAGCTTCCCGTTTTACATGCCTGCCGGCGGCCTACTTTTGAAGGGCAAAAGGTGCTATGGTTAAATCCTAGGCTTTAGCGATGTTTTTTATCTTTACGACTCAAGACCCTTGATGCGTCAGCTCATGGAGTCACTGTAGGCGAG
>NZ_FOFB01000015.1 GCF_900110645.1 Neolewinella agarilytica | reverse complement strand
GCTGAGATCAGCGCTGCTACTGACGAGACGGGTGATCCACAGGATGACACTGACTCTACACCAGATGACATGAATGACGAAGAGGTTGTTGATAATGACGACATCGACGGTAACGGCATGGAAGGTGGAGATGAAGATGATCACGATATCGAAACGGTCACTATCGAGACCTTCGACCTTGCACTGATCAAGACGCTTGCTCCAATGCAGGCAGCTACGGTTGAGCCAGGTGATACAATTGCCTACACCATTACGGTGATCAACCAGGGAGACATTCCTGCCGATAATATTGTAGTTACAGATTATCCATCTACGGAGCTCGTCTTTGAGACTATGGCCGGTAACGGAATGGACGATAATACGACCCTTGGTTGGTCAGTAGTTGGCGGTTTCCCCACAACGACTCTTACGGTTGCTGACGGTGAACTTCCTGCTGGCGGCCTTGCTCCTGGCGCATCTGCTACGATTGATATCTTCCTGACATTAACTAGCCCACTGCTACCTCCGGGCCTGCAGATCGATAACTTTGCTGAGATTAGTGGAGCTACCGATGAGAACGGTGATGAGCAGACGGACGATGACTCTGTCTATGATACTGATCCTGATGACGATACGCTGACTTCTGATAATGAAGTTGACGGTAACGGCAACAACCCAGGTGAGGATGATGATGATCACGATATCGCCAGTATTACAATTGAAGGCTTCGACCTTGCCCTGACGAAGGGACTTTCTGATGGTCAGTCTGACGAGGTTCGTCCTGGTGATACGATCGCTTACACGATCACGGTGATCAACCAGGGGATGATTGCCGCAGACAACATCGAGGTAACGGATTACCTGGATGCTGACGGTAACCTTTCTTTCGAAGCCGGAGTAACGGGCAACGAAGACTGGATGCTGGTTGGTGGTTTCCCCACCACTACGCTGACGGTTGCTGATGGAGAGCTTCCTGTTGGTGGTCTTGCTCCCGGAGCAATGACTACGGTAGAAATCTTCCTGACGCTGGCGAACCCGCTGCCATCTGGTGCGGTGATTACCAACGTTGCTGAGATCAGTGCTGCTACCGATGAGAACGGCGACCCACAGGACGATACAGACTCTACTCCGGACACTACGCCCGGAGATGATGAAGATGATATTGATGATGTATCGGTAACGGTTCAGACCTTTGACGTTGCCCTGATCAAGGAGCTTGCTGCTGGCCAGGACATGATTGTAGCACCTGGTGATACGGTTGCTTACACCATTACGGTCTTCAACCAGGGAGATATTCCTGCGGATAACATTGAGGTGACGGACTATGTCCCTGCCGATATGACCTTCGAACCCGGTGCCGGCAACGGAACGGATGATAACACCAGCCTTGGCTGGGCAGTAGTTGCAGGTAACCCAACGGCGACGATCACCATTCCTGGTGGTCTTGCTCCTGGAGCATCTACTACAATTGATATTTACCTGACGCTTGCCAGCCCATTACCTGCGGGATCTGACATCAGCAACTTTGCTGAGATCAGTGATGCAACGGATGAAAATGGCGATGAGCAGGTTGACATTGACTCTGAACTGGATAATGATCCGGATGATGATGACCTGACGTCTGACAACGAAGTTGACAGCGATGGCTCTATTCCTGGTCAGGATGATGACGACCACGATGTGGCCGTAATCACGACGGCTGAGTTTGACCTTGCGTTGACGAAGACGCTGTCTTCCGGTCAGTCTGCCAATGTTCGTCCTGGTGATACGATCGCTTACACGATCACGGTGATCAACCAGGGAGATATCGCAGCGGATAACGTCCTGGTTACGGATTACCTGCCAGCGGATATGAGCCTGACTTACGATGGTACCATCACTGGTAACGATGATGCTGGCTGGGCTGCTGCAACGGCTGGTGTTCAGCGTACGCTGACGGTTGCCGCTGGAGATCTTCCTGCAGGTGGTCTTGCTCCCGGAGCAACGGCTTCTGTAGAAGTGTTCCTGACACTTGCCAGTCCACTACCCGCCGGCTCTACTGTAGATAACTTCGCAGAAATCAGTGGTGCTACTGATGAAACAGGTGATCCACAGGATGACACTGACTCTACACCAGACGACATGAACGACGAAGATGTTGTCAATGACGACGACATCGACGGTAACGGCATGGAAGGTGGAGATGAAGATGATCACGATATCGAAACGGTTACTATTGAAACCTTCGATCTTGCGCTGACGAAGACTCTGGCTGTAGGGCAGTCTTTCGATGTGCGTCCCGGAGATACGATTGCATACACTATCACAGTGATTAACCAGGGTGATATTGCTGCGGATAACGTACTGGTTACGGATTATCTGCCAGCGGATATGAGCCTGATCTATGAAGGTGGAGTAATGGGTAATGATGATGCCGGTTGGGCAGTAGCTGCAACTGGTGTTCAACGTACGCTGACGGTTGCCGCTGGTGATCTGCCTGCAGGTGGTCTTGCTCCCGGAGCGACTGCCTCTGTAGATATCTTCCTTACGCTTGCCAACCCGCTACCTGCCGGTTCCACAATCAGCAACTTTGCTGAGATCAGTGACGCGACGGATGAGAATGGTGACCCACAGGTCGATGAAGACTCTACGCCAGACGACATGAACGACGAAGACGTTGTCAATGACGACGAAATCGACGGTAATGGTATGGAAGGCGGAGACGAGGATGACCACGATATTGCCGACGTTATGGTACAGTCCTTTGACCTGGCACTTATCAAAACACTTGCTGCAACTCAGTCTCCTGTAGTTGAACCAGGTGATACGGTTGCCTACACTATTACGGTTATTAACCAAGGCGATATCCCCGCTGACAATGTTACTGTAACGGACTACCTCCCAGCAGAACTCAGTTTTGAGATGATGGCTGGTAACGGAACGGATGATAATACCAGCTTAGGCTGGACTGACGTAGCAGGCAACCCAACAGCGACGCTCAGCGTCGCTGGCGGACAACTTCCTGCTGGTGGTCTTGCTCCTGGTGCATCTGCTTCAATTGACATCTTCCTGACACTGGCTAGCCCACTGCTGCCACCAGGAACACAAATTGACAACTTCGCTGAGATCAGTGATGCTACCGATGAGAACGGTGATGAGCAGACAGATGATGATTCTGTTTTTGACACTGATCCTGACGACGATACGCTGACTTCTGATAACGAAGTTGATGGTGACGGCAACAATCCCGGTGAGGATGATGACGATCACGATATCGCCAGCATCACCATTGAAGGATTTGACCTTGCATTGACGAAAACGCTGTCTCCTGGGCAGTCCTCCGATGTTGCTCCTGGTGATACGATCGCTTACACGATCACGGTCATCAACCAGGGAATGATTGCTGCTGATAACATTCTTGTAACTGATTATCTTCCTGCTGATGGTAGCTTGACCTACGAAGGAGGAGTAATGGGTAACGATGATGCTGGTTGGGCTCTTGCGTCTGCCGGTCCTCAGCGGACATTGACAGCTGGTAATGAACTGCCTGTTGGAGGCCTCGCTCCTGGTGAGACGGCTAGTGTTGAAATCTTCATTACGCTTGCTAATCCGCTCCCCGCAGGAGCTATGATCAGCAACTTTGCTGAGATTAGTGCAGCTACGGATGAGAACGGTGATCCACAAGACGACATCGACTCTACTCCGGATGATATGAACGATGAAGATGTTGTAAACGACAATGAGATCGACGGTAATGGCAATGAAGGTGGTGATGAAGATGACCACGACGTTGAAGTAGTTACCGTTCAAACGTTCGATTTAGCATTGCAAAAAATGTTAGCTGCAGGCCAGTCTAACATGGTTAACCCAGGTGATACAATCACTTATGACCTTGTAGTAACGAACCAGGGAGACATTGCTGCTGACAACATTCCTGTTGTTGACTTCATCCCTCCCGGAATGACGCTTGATGAAACCTTCGGAAACTATGTACTTGATCCTGCAACGATGACTGCTACGGATACCTTTACGGTGGCTGATGGCGAAATCCCCGCAGGAGGACTTCTTCCGGGAGAATCTGTGACTTTCCAGATTCAACTGGTAGTGACGGCTCCGGTTGCTGCGGGTACCAGCTTGCGCAACATTGCGGAACTTGGCGAGTCTACTGACCAAAACGGTGACCCACAGGTTGATGATGACTCTGTGCCAGTTGATCCTAATAACCCAGATACCATCGACGATAATGACGACGATGATATTGACGGTGATGGAACAAATGGTGGAGATGAAGACGAATCTGACTTCGAGGACGTCATCATTAATACTTTTGACCTTGCTTTGGCTAAGATTCTTAGCCCAGGACAAAGTGCACAAGTGCAGCCAGGGGATACTGTTTCCTTCGATATTGTAATCACCAACCAAGGTGATATCAATGCAGACAATGTGATGATTGCTGACTTCATTCCTTCCGGAATGATGTTTGACGGAACCATTTCTGGTAACGAAGTATGGTCTGAAACGGGTGGTGTTGCTACCACGGTTCTTACCGTTGCCGAAGGTGAGCTGCCTGTAGGTGGCATCGCTCCTGGCCAAACGGCTACAGCAACCATTATGCTTGTGCTTGCTTCTCCACAGACAGCAGGAATGAGCTTACGCAACTTCGCTGAAATTCAGGACGCAACGGACGATCTGGGCAATGAACAGATTGACGACGATTCTGACTACAACGAAAACGGTGAGCCCGTTGATGAAATCGCTGATACTGACAATGATAACATTGATGGTGACGGACAGAACGGTGGTGACGAGGACGAATCTGACTTTGAGGATGTTGAAATCCTGACGTTCGACCTTGCTCTTCAGAAAATGTTAGCTGCTGGTCAGTCTAACATGGTTAATCCTGGAGATACTATTACCTACGATCTGGTCATTACGAACCAGGGTGCGATTGCTGCTGACAACATTCCTGTTGTTGACTTCATTCCTGCTGGAATGAGTCTTGACATGAGCTTTGGCAATTTCGTATTCGATGCAGCCACCAACACCGCTACGGATACCTTCACGGTTGCTGACGGCGAACTGCCAGTAGGCGGTCTGGCAGCAGGTACTTCTGCTACCTTCCAGATTCAACTGGTACTTGACGCACCGCTCGCTGGTGATCTCACTTTCCGCAACATTGCCGAATTGGGTGAGTCTACTGATGAGAACGGTAACCCACAGGTTGATGATGATTCTACTCCTGTAGATCCTAACAACCCGGATGTCATCGATGATAACGACGATGATGACATCAACGGTGATGGAACCAATGGTGGTGATGAGGACGAGTCTGACTTCGAAGACATCATTACGAATACCTTCGATCTGGCCCTGACCAAGACACTTTCTCCTGGTCAAAGCGCAAATGTGGATGCTGGTGATACAGTAGCCTTCACTATCAGGGTATTCAACCAGGGTGCGATTGCTGCTGATAACATCCGTGTTTCTGATTACGCACCTTCCGCAGTTGATGGCTTTATGTTCGATCCTAGCCTTAACCCGGACTGGATGGTATATGCTGATATCAATGATACTACTTACATCGAAACAACACTCACTGACTTTGACGGGGCAGATGCTCTTGAGCCAGGAGCCTTTGTTGATGTTGAGATCTTCCTGACGGTTAACCCCGCAATGGAAGCTGTAATGTCACTGACGAACATTGCTGAAGTCAGTGATGCAACGGATGGCGTTGGTAACGATGTGATTGAAGTTGACTCGCCAATGGATACGATCCCTGGCAACGATACCTTCACAGACGATAATGATGTCAATGGCGACGGACTGGCTGGCGGTGATGAGGATAACTCTGACCCTGCAACCATCTTCGTTGGTGGCTTCGACCTTGCTCTGATCAAGACACTTGCCGACGGTGAGTCTAATGTAGTCAGTGCTGGTGATGAAGTAACGTTCGATATCACCGTTATTAACCAGGGAGCGATTACCGCAGACAACATAGTCGTTGTAGACTACGTGCCTGCAGGCTTCCTGTTTGACCCCGCGCTTAACCCGGGATGGGCACTGAATGATGATGGTAACCCGATTGATACACTGAGCATCGCTAACGGAGACCTTTTCGAAGGTGGACTTGAGCCCGGTGAATCGACCACAACTCAGATTACGCTAACGGTTGCACCGGAAATGTTCCCTGATTACACCATGGGTGTAATGGAAGATCCTGAAGGTGTTGAGTCCGGACAAGTTCTGATTAACGAAGCGGAGATTGCTTCTGCTACTGACGAAGATGGCAACGAAGTCGATGATATTGACTCTACGCCTGATGATACGCAGGGTAACGATGGAGACATCGATGATGATGATGTTAACGGCGGTGGTGACACTGACGGAGACGGCATTATCGACGATGACGAAGACGACAATGACATCGCTATTGTAACAGTAGAATGTTACCAGGATCCAGGCGTAGACAATACCATTACGGTATGTCTGGGCTGTGATGAGGCAGAAGTGGTCATCAACCTCTTCGAGTCTCTCGCTGGCCTGCCGAACATCGGAGGAACCTTCACGGAAGGTGACCTGTTCTTCATGGATGAAGACGGTAACCCAATCGCAGTTGACCTCAGTGATCCTGAGAATGTAGTGATCCCAGGTACGCTTGACCGTAGCCGAGACTACTCCATCGATTACACAATCGCTGCGGTAAATGATTGTCCGGAAATGACAGCAACCATCACGATTGACATCTTTGATATTCAGAACCTCTCTTGTAGTGGCTTCCAGAATATCTCTCTCGGTGAAGATTGTGAAGCTGAAATTACCCCTGACCTGATTCTCCAGGGTAACCTTGTATGTGCTAACTCACTTGAAGTTGTCCTGCTGACCAGCTCCGGAGATACCCTCCGTGATGCCAACGGAATGCCAACCTCAATCGTCGGTAACGACCAGGTTAATGAGACCTTATTCGTAAGCCTCGTTGACCCAATGTGTGACAATAGCTGTTGGGGACAAATTCTTGTAGAAGACAAGAAGCGTCCTGAGATTGAATGTCCGGATGATGTTTCCGGCTTTGACGGTAAAGACTTTATCTGTACCGATATTGATCAGATCCTCAACCAGGAGAGCAGCCTTGACTTTACCGGCCGTCCGTTTATTGCTGACAACTGTACACCAACGGATGAACTGATTCTTGAATTCAGTGACTTCCTGATTCCTAACCCGGATCCACAGTGTACTGTACAGACCATCCTCCGTACGTTCACGGTAACTGACGAGAGCGGTAACTTCAACAGCTGCGTCCAGGAAATCACTGTTCGTCCGGCTACGCTTGATGATGTGACGATCCCAACTGAAGAGGTTATTGAAATCTCTTGTGGCACGGACTATGAGACGCTGCCTAATGGTAACCCAGTTCCTTCTTTAGGAGGTGAGCCTACCATTATGACCGCATTAGGTATGTACAATATCCCAGGTAACGAAGGGTACTGTACTATTGCTGCCGGATTTACGGATGGTGAGCGTATCGTTACTTGTCCTGAAACGTTCAAGTTCGTTCGTACCTACCGCATTTTCGACTGGTGTGATCCAGATGGTGACCCAATCACTTACACACAGGTTATTAAGGTTGGTGACTTCGATGCACCAGTCTTCACTGGTCCTACCCAGGATAATGACTTTGACGGTGTGGCTGATGATGGCCCGCTGGTATTCCCAACCAACACGGGAGATGAGTGTACGGCCATCTTCCGCCTGGATGATGCGAGTATTACACTTACGGATAACTGCTCTGAGACGATCCTGCTGAGTGCTACGATCTACCCGAATGGTGATCTTACCAGTACGCCAATCGGAACGTTCACGGTTGACCTCAACGACGGAGATGCTGAAATCACTTCTCCGATCCCCGTTGGTACTCACATACTGCGTTACACCTACGTAGACGCCTGTGGTAATAGCGACTTTACGGACCTTGACTTCACGGTTGAAGACCGTACGGCTCCTGTTGCTATCTGCGAAGATGGACTTAACATCAGCCTGACGAGTGGCGCTGAAGACGGTGGCGTAAGCACGGGTGTTGCCATTCTGACACCTGATATGATTGACGCTGGTTCCAGCGATGACTGTTCTGATGTAACGCTGATGATTGCCCGCGTAAACGCGGATAACATCGCGACGGAAGCATACGATCAGGAAATCACACTGACCTGTGCTGACATCGGAGTTGTTCGTGTCGGCCTGAAAGTGACGGATGCACTCGGCAACGAGAACTTCTGTTGGCTTGACGTATTGGTTGAGGATAAGAATGCACCAACCTGTATTGCTCCTGCTCCAATTGAGATTAGCTGCATCGTAGCCCGGGCTACACTACCATCTGATATTATGGAAGCAACGGAAGAAGAGCTGAATGCAGCCTTTGGATTTGCTACCGGCGTCGATAACTGTAGTGTAACGGTTACTTCTACGATCTCAGGTGATGTGAACAGTTGTGGTGTGGGTAGCCTAACGCGGATCTTCACGGCTACGGACGGTGAAGGCTTTACCAACACCAATAACTGTCGCCAGCGGATCACGATCTACGGTGTACATGATTACCGTCTGACCTTCCCAACGGATGAAGAAGGTACTTGTGCTGAAGTTCCTGATTACAATGGAATCGTAGCGGACGAAGACGCTTGTGACCTGATCACAACTGATGTTGTGGTTGACACGCTCCGTACGCTTGAGGCCGGAGAAGAGTGCTTCAAACTGCGCGTGACTTATGATGTGATCAACTGGTGTGAGTACAACACACTCGGCCAGCCTTACCTGATCCCACGGGACGGTGATGGCATCCGAAACCCAGAGACACAGGTTCTTTACCTGAATGTCAACCCTGGAGCGGATGACCAGACTACTGCTGATGACTTTGCCTTCCTGAGTCGCTTCAGCGATCGCAATTACAACCCGAATGCTCCACAGCGTGATCAACTCCTTGATGACGGTGATGACACGGATGGTTCTGACGACGACAACGGAAGCGATAACATCGATGATGATGCTTACGCAGCTGACGACAGCCGCGGTCACTTCCGCTACATCCAGTTCATCAAGATTTACGACGAGGTGGCTCCGACCATCGATGCTGACGCTCCGGCTGAATGCTTCGCTGGAACTTCCGCTACCTGTACCGCAGATGTTGAACTGACCTTCACGGCCATTGACGAGTGTTCTGCCGCAACTGTAGCACTTGAACTTGATGCTAACTATGTAGTCGCTAATGGCTTCAACGCTGACAATGCTGCTGCCTTAGGCATCACGATCACCCGCAATGATGATGGTAACGGAAACTTCACCGTTAATGCTACCAACGTACCTGAGGGTAACCACGCTATCCGTGTAGTTGCCTCTGATGGTTGCGGAAACTCAGATGTTGAGATCATCGAGTTCTGTGTAACGGGAGACAAGGCTCCGACGCCAATCTGTATCCAGACGCTGACTGCTACACTGATGCCTGACGGCAACGGAGGTGGTATGGCCGCTATCTGGGCTTCAGACTTCATCGCTTCTGACGTAGAAGATTGCTTCGGTAACGTGATTGACAAGTACAGCATCTACACGGAAGTGGAAGCTGGTGCTACTGGATTCGGCCCTGCTGCCGGACGTGACGGTATTGATCTGACTTGTGCTGACCTGGGCGACCTGCCAGTACGTGTCTACTCTATCGACGATCGCGGAAACGCTGACTACTGTAGTGTTGTCGTTGAAGTACAGGCCTTCCAGGAAGGACTGTGTGAAGACACTGGTGGTAACCTCGCTGGTGTAATTATGACCGAATCCATGAATACTGTGGAAGACGTTGTGGTGAACCTGGAAGGTGTTGATGACATGACTCGTACCATGACGACGCTTGAGGACGGTGCATTCATCTTTACTGGTCTGCCAGTTGATGCTGATTACACCATCACGCCAACGCACTTCACTGATTACCTGAACGGAGTACGTACTTCCGATATCGTGGCCATCACCCGCCACATTCTCGGAGTCAACCTCCTGAACTCTCCTTACAAGTACGTCGCTGCTGACGTCGATGGTAATACCGAAATCAACGTCGGTGATATCATCAGCATCCGTCGATTGATCCTTGGATTGAGCGATGCTTACCCGAACGAGATGCCTAGCTGGTCGTTCATCCCTGCTGATTACGAGTTTGCTACCCTGGATAACCCATGGGCTGAAAGCTTCCCATCAGTAATTAACGTGAATGACTTTAACGCCAACATTGTGGATGCTGACTTCATCGGTGTCAAGTTGGGTGACGTAAACAGCAGCGCAGTAGCTAACGCTCAGCAGCCAGCCGTTCCACGGAGCCTCAACGGTGCCCTGGAACTGGAACTGGACGAAACGGAAATGATGCAGGGGGAAACCTACCGCATCCCCGTTACGGCTCCGGACCTCACGGAGGTAGATGGCTATCAATTCACCTTCGAATTTGACCAGACTGCTGTGACGATTGAATCCATTGAAGCCGGACTGGTCGGTCAGGGTAACTTTGGCTGGCGCTTCGCCAACCAGGGCCTGATCACTACCAGCTGGAACTGGGATGAAGTTGACGCTCCTGCTAACTGGACGGGCGAAGAGGTTCTCTTTACCGTAGTCGTACGTGCTGAAGCTAGCGGAAAGCTGAGCGAAGCGCTTGATGCGGGAAGCCGCTACACGGAAGCGGAAGCTTATACCCGTGGCGGAGAAGGTCTGCGGAACCTCAGCCTGATCTTCAACGAAGAGACGGTGGAAGTTGGTGGATACAGCCTGCTGCAGAACGTTCCTAACCCCGTTCGTAAGGAAACCACGATCGGATTCCAGCTGCCAGTTGCCCATGATGAAGTGACGATCTCCGTTACGGACGCTGCCGGCCGCCTGGTGAAGGAATTCAATCAGGAAGGCTTCGTTGGCTACAACAGCGTTCGCGTAAGCAAGCGTCAGCTTGGCGGTGCTTCCGGTGTGTACACTTACACGGTAACGGCCGGAGAGTGGATTGCCACCAAGCGAATGGTTATCGTGAAGTAACTAAACTACCCGCCCCGGGCAGTAGCCCGGAGGCTGATTTAATAGGAATTAACCCGCTCTTCCATTCCGGAGGAGCGGGTTTTTTTTATCCTTGCTCGCTAAAGAAGACACTTTGCACCTGCGGCCGCGCCTTATTCACTTACCTTAAATTCAATACTAAGACCCCGATGGCGTATCTTTGCCGTTCACACAGCAAAATCTTATGTACAATTTAATACTCTTCGGCCCTCCCGGATCCGGGAAGGGAACTCAGGCTGCCAAATTGGTCGAAGCCCATGGTTTTCTGCACATCAGTACGGGAGACATGTTCCGGTACGAGCTGAAGAATAATACGAAACTAGGACAGGAAGCCCGGGCCTACATGGACCGGGGAGACCTGGTACCCGATGAGGTTACGATTGCTATGCTGCGCAAACGGGTGGAAGATAACCCAGGGGTTCCGGGCATCATTTTTGATGGCTTCCCGCGAACGCCGCCCCAGGCAGAAGCGTTGAATGAATTGATGGATCAGCTGGATACGCAGATCAATGCGCTTATCTTATTGGACATCAACGAAGAAACCGTTGTTCAGAGAATACTGGGCCGTGGCGCTACCAGTGGCCGGGCTGATGATGCGGCAGTGGACACCATTAAAACCCGCTACGCTAACTTCCTGAAGTATACTTCTCCGGTTTTTGCGTACTACGAGGAGCTGGAGCTGGCGCACCGCGTCGATGGCCTTAAATCCATTGAGGAAGTAGCAGCCTCCGTTAAGGAGATTGTTGAAAAAGAAATGGACAAATAGGGTCCGGCTCCAAATTGGAGGAATAGAGAATTAGTAAACTGATATGGCAAACGGGAATTTCGTTGATTACGTGAAGATCTATCTCCGTTCCGGAGATGGAGGTCCCGGTTCTGCTCACTTCTACCGTGCTAAAGGCATTACGAAAGGCGGACCGGATGGTGGCGACGGTGGCCGTGGTGGCCATATCATTTTGCGGGGCAACCGGAATCTCTGGACCTTGCTCGGTTTTAAGTACCGCAAGCACACCAAAGCAAGCCACGGTGGTAACGGAAGTGGTAACCATCAACATGGTGCCAACGGAGAGGATGTTATTCTTGAGGTGCCGCTAGGAACGATCGTCCGGGATGCAGAAACCGGTAAGGTCGAGTTCGAGATGACGGATCACCTGGAAGAAAAAATTCTCGTTCCGGGCGGAAGGGGAGGAAAAGGAAACTCTTTTTTCAAGTCTTCAACCCATCAAACTCCCCGGTACGCCCAACCAGGAGAACCAGGTATTGAAACCTGGAAGGTGTTGGAGCTGAAAATTTTGGCGGACGTAGGCCTGGTGGGGCTTCCCAACGTGGGGAAGTCTACCTTGCTCTCGGTCGTCTCTGCTGCTAAGCCAGAGATCGCCAACTATGAGTTTACGACACTGGTGCCCAACCTGGGAATGGTGCAGTACCGCGACGGGAAATCGTTCGCGATGGCCGACATCCCTGGTATCATTGAGGGGGCCCACCAGGGAAAAGGGCTCGGACATCGCTTTCTGCGACATATTGAGCGCAATGCCTCACTGCTTTTTTGTATCCCGGCAGATGCTGATGATATTCAGGGGCAATACAATATTCTACTTAACGAATTACGGGAATACAATCCGGAACTACTGGATAAGCCCCGGATACTGACACTCACCCGGGCTGACCGGGTAGACGAGGAGCTGAAGGAAATGAGGAAAGACGAAATCCCCGATGACCTTCCGCATATTTATACTTCGGCCGTTACCGGAGAAGGACTCACGGAGTTAAAGGACATGCTCTACAAGCTGATTATTGCTCAGCGGGAAGAATCCGATGGGCGGCAGGTTCCTTTGGAGGAAGAGTGAAAACAGTGGGGTAGTAATAATCTTATTCCTGCAGAAGCTACCGCAGTTGCAGGTATCTTGCTGCGCGACCGTTCGGTAAGAAAGTCAAGCCAACATGTTCCCCTTGTCAATGGGACTACAGGAATCGATCCAATTGTGCGCCGATCAGGTTTTGCAGCATCGCCGTAGCGGTATCACGTGCGTCCGTTGCGCTCATGCCGGCGTCCATATAGCGATCTTCAAGGCGAACCTGGGACTGATGATAGCCCATGCGAAAGGCACCAAAAATTTTGGCGTGCATCGGGTCTTCTGTAGCCCAATCTTCAAGATTTGCCCATAAGGTTGTCGCCCAGGCGCGGGCCCGGGTAGCGGCAGCAGGAGTTAGTGCCGTTCGGGAATTAAATAAGGTGGCACGCAGTTGTTCCATTTGCTGTTCACGGGAGGTATTGGCGGTCCCTGCGGCAATATCTTGGGCTACGGCTACTAATACGGTGATTTCCGGCCAGTTTCCTACTGCGTCAGTCGACACATCGTTAAGGCTGGAGAGGAGACGGTATTTCCTTACCTCCGGCATTTCGTCCCAGGCACGCCGGTAAGCAGCGGTGGTGCCGGGGCCGTAAAATCCATCAATGCTCGCTTCATAGTATCCCTTCTCCTTGAGCAGTCGTTGTAATTCAGCAGCGCTGTGGCGCTTCGTTTTTCCATCGATGGCCGGCAGGCCAGCAGCAGTGGCAGCAGCAGGCAGGGAAGGAGTAGCGGGTGTAGTATTATAAGTTGCAGGCGCGGCCGCAGGTGCAGGGGAACGTGCTTCAGCAGTGGAGCCATAGGTGGCCGGTGTTGCCGCCGGCACGTTGTCTGTGTTGGCCGCAGGGCTCGTCTGCTGAGCCGCAGGAGTAGGCGTCGCTGCCGGAGGCGTATTCTGCAGGTTGATGGGAATCAATGGCTTTTTAATGCCCGTCTCGAAAGTAGACACAGGAATTAGCCGGACATTATTGATGCGCTTAACGAAAGCATCCTGATAGCCAAGCTCCCGAATGGTGGAAAGGAACTTCAGCGCCGTGGGGCCGTCAGGGTAAATACCGGTGACTATCTTGGAAAGCCCGTTCGCTGATTCGACGTAAAGTTGCCCCGCTCTTTCAAAGCCGGCCCAGTCAATGGCGCGTTCGCCCGAATGTAGCCCCAACTGAATAACGGTTACCTGCTGGCCCGTATTAGTTGGCAGTGTAAAGGCCTGGGCATTTCGGAAGCCTTGTTGCACCAGATTACCGGCAATGCTGGTTGCCTTGGCCTGATCGTTGTAGTGGCCCACGAACACTTCGGTGGTGTTGTCTTGCCCGGGAGTACCATAGACGAAGCCCAGTGACTTGAGATTGTTAAAGTCGCTGGCTTTGACGTCCCGAAAAATGCCTACCCGAACCGTAAAGAGGTCCTGGGCACTTAGTCCGGTGACGAAGCTGCAAAGAAGGAGGAGTAGAATAAATCGTTGCATGAGTTCTTGTCTATGGGTTGATACAAATAGAGTAACACCGAGAATAACGGTATGTGCACCAATGATGGTATCAGGCAGGTAAAACAGTGCTGATGAATTCCTCTCCCTTTTGTTTTTTGCTGAAGAGCGGATTAAACCATCAGGATTGATCGGTGTCCTATAACAGAACAGACTAAACGGATAACCTTGCCTGATCTGCCAGAGGAGAAAAAAATGTTGTCACAGCTGCAAGATACGCGTAGCCGTGCTTCAGCTTTTAGCCAAATGGTTAAGGCGTACGGCCCGATGTTGCATCGGCATCTGCTGCGGATGTTACAGTCATCAACGGATGTGGATGATGTTCTGCAGAACACCTTCGTGAAGGCATATCGTAACCTGGATAAGTTTCGGGGAGATAGCAAACTGTCGACCTGGCTTTACCGTATTGCGACCAACGAAGCCCTTAGCTGGCTGCGTAGCCGACAGCGAAGAGGGCAAAGGTTTTTAAGCGAAGGCCACCAGGACATGGCGCAGCGACAATTGAGTGCAGACCCCTATTTCGATGGTGATGCTGCGCAATTGGAATTACAACGTGCCATAGCAACTTTACCAGATAAGCAACGAGCGGTCTTTGTGTTCCGGTATTTTGATGACCTGCCTTACCGGGAGATCAGTGAAATTACGGGCACTTCCGAAGGAGCCCTGAAGGCCAGTTACCATCTGGCAGTAAAAAAAGTAGAAGAAAAATTGAAAGCGTATGTCCAATAAGGAAATGCGGGAATTGCCCGAGACACTGCGGAATCTTAAAGGTGCAGGTGATGGACTGAAGAGCCCTGATCCCGCTTACTTTGAGGCCCTGGCTAAAGCCAGCCTGGCCGAAGGACAGCGGACCGCAGTGGTAAGAAGACTACCTCTTCGCCAACTACTCGCTGCTGCCGCTGCGATACTCTTGCTGATCGGATTTTGGGTGTTCAGCCCGGGCGGGGAAGGAGCAGGCACTGATGGCGTGGCTGTAGCATCTTTGAGTAGCGAGGAGCTTCTCAACCAGCTGACGGCAGAAGACATCGATGCCTATATCGACGATCAATTATATGACTTTGAATCTGAGCTTTACGCAGAGGCTCCCCTAAATCAATAAGCTATGTGGAAGTATTTGCTATTACTTTTCTTTATGAGCTTAAGCTCTTTCAGTTCTGCTCAACCGGTTGGGCAGGCGCGAGATGATATGAGAGAAAAGCGACACGAAAGAATTCACCTGGCTCGTCAGGCTTTTATTACTGAGCAGTTAGCATTAAGCGAGGCCGAAGCAGCGGCCTTCTTCCCCGTTTTCTGGGCTTATGAGAAACAACTGGAAGCAATTAGAAAGGAAGGACTTCATGGCCGAAGATCCTCTGAACCGGTTTCAGAGATGACAGAAGCAGAGGCTAAGGCTGCTCTCCGTAAGCTGCAGGGAGAACGGAAGCGTATCACTGATTTGAGCATAGAAGCTGAAAATAAGTACATGGAAATACTTGCCGCGAAAAAAGTCTTAAAACTGGAAGCAGCGGAGCGGGCCTTCCGGAAAAAGCTTTGGGATAGAATGGGGAACCATAGAAAGCGTAACTAGGGGCTACCTGAAGCTCTAATGGCGGTTTTCGGACTAACTGCAAAAGTTTTTGAAGTCTTAAAACAACACAAAAAGTTTATTGCTAAAGGCAACTTTTATACGCTTCATATCGTATGTTTAGCAAGAGTTTCAGCCAATGGCCCGGGAGGTTATGCCGAAGCCTTTCTTCAGCCCTTATGAGTAATAAAAGAAATGACCAGCGGGACCTCGCCTTACAAGCATTGGTTAGCCGCTTCGAAAAAAGAAAAGAGCCCGGAAATTCTCTTTTTCTGTCAGCAGAGGAATTTGATGAATTACTGGTTCATTACTTCAATAAGCATGACTTTGACCGCACGCTGGAGGCCGCTGACCTGGCCATTACTCAGCATAACTTCACGCCTGAGTTTTACAAATGGAAAGCGTTAATTCATAAAATTAACCTGGAAGAGGATGAGGCATTAGCTGCGCTGGACAAGTTGAGTATTTATGCTCCTAATGATGAAGAGTCGCTGATGCTCCGGCTTGAAGTGTTGATTCATTTTGAAAAAAGGGAAGAGGCAAGATCCATTCTGGACAAGCTCCAAAGCGTAGTTGAAGGAGACGCCAAGCACAGTTTACTCGCTTTTTTTGATGGTCTGCTACTCATGCAGGTGAATCGATACGACGATAGCTGGCACGCTTTTGTAGAAGCAGTGAGACTGGATCCTTATCAGGAGCCTGCTCTGGATGAATTATTGAACGCGACTGAATTCGAATATCTCCGCTCACAGTTGGGGAAAGTATTGCAGCGCGTGTTGAATAAGGATCCGTTTAACGATCTGGTCTGGTATTACCTTGGGCTCTGGTATGACGATAAGGGGAATGACCACAAGGCCATGGAAGCCTTTGCTAACGCTCGTTCGCTGCAGGAAAACCCTCGTTACAATCTGGAGTATGCGGACAAACTCTTTGATCTGGATCATTATCAGCGGGCGCTGAAGGTTTATGGCACCTACTTTGATTCTCCGGAGTCAGAAGAAAGTTATGAGACCTACATGCGGGTGGGAAGGTCTTATCAAATGCTGGGAGATATTGATAAAGCCAAAGCCTCTTTTTTTCGGGCCATTGAGTTGGATCCTAATATGTACGACACCTACCAGCATCTGGGAGAATGCTTCGTTGTGGAAGAGAAATGGGGGGTAGCTGCTTATAACTATGGTCGTGCCGTTGAGCAATTGAACCATACGGCGGATTGTTGGATGGGGCTGGCGCTTTGCCAGGCAGCCATGAATGAAACGGAAGAAGCAGAAACGGCCTTCCGGCAAGCGCTGGAGATGAATGATCGCTACAGCGAAGCGATTGTAGCCTATGCTATCTTCATGGTCGATTGTGGGCGGGAGAGAGAGGCGCTTGACCTGATGACCGATTCTTTGGAACGATATCAGGATGCCGGCTTACTGTACGGTACGGTGGCTTTGCATCTCATGTGCAACAAGCGGCAATTGGCCCTGGAATACCTGAACGATGCTTTAGGTAGCTACTATGAAGATCACGATCTTCTGTTAGACTGGTACCCGGAGCTGAATAATGATGCTGAGGTACAGGCAATTTTCGCCTTGCACCGGCCTTAGCTAAAGGATGGTTTATGCCGTAATTGCCTTAAGCGTCAAATTGCGCTAAGAGGAGGTACACGGCAGCCCCCATTGCAACGGCAACGTTCATGGAGGTGTTTTGACCGAACATCGGTAAATGCACGGCTTGATCACAGATTGCCAGCAGCTCCGGCGCAATGCCTGCAGACTCAGAACCCGCGATGAGATATACTTCTCTGTCTCCGTTCAGAACGTGGTCGGGAAGCCGGTAGCTTAGCAGAGACTGGCTTTGATCCGTAATTTCAAGGACAATAATCAGGGCTCCCGCCTGCTGTTTAGCCACAAGCCAGGCAAGAGTGTCAATTGCAATGGCGTAAGGGATACTCCTTACCGTTGACCTTGCCGTCTTGTTAATTTTATTGTTGGGCGGAGCGGGGGTTTTTCCTCCTAAAACCAGGCCGGACAGCCCCGCAGCATCCGCCAGCCGGAACACGGAACCTACATTGAGGGGATCCCTCCAGTCCGGGCAAACCAGGTGAATGGGATGCCGACGGTCAGTGTTCCGTACTTCGTGATGTTCCAGCTGGCGGATGGGGATAGCTTTTTACTCAGAGAAAGAAACTAACTCGATGTCAAAAATCAAGTCGGAGTTAGGGCAGATAGAACCCACTGCGCGGCTGCCGTAGCCCAGCTCAGAAGGGATGAAAAGCTTCACCCGACCTCCCTGGCCGACGAGAGGAATACCCAGTTGCCAGCCCCGGATGAGGTTACTCAACCGGAAAGGCACCGCTGATCCGTTCGTTTCGTCAAATACAACATCATCAGTGGTTACACCACGGTAGTTGACCGTTACACTGGCAGTGGAAGAAGGGCGGTCAATACCTCCCGGGTCTTCGATGATATAGAGAAGGCCCTCTGCTCCTTCCTGTACGTTGAGGTTGTTATCCATGATGTACTGCTCAATAGTAATGAGGTTCTCACCACAGATGTCTTCTTTATTGCAGCCAAAGGCCAGAAACAAACAGCCCATAAAGAGCAAAGAGAAAAATTTCATTGGTTGGTTTTTTGAAAGAACGCAAAAATACGTTCGGATGCTGTCTGTTGAAGGAAAAGGAATACTGTATTTACAGTCTTTAGTCGTCTTTAACAGTAAACGGTCTTAAAGTGGTAACTAAGGCTTCCGTTGCCAGTGCCTCCGTTGTACCTTAACAGCATGGGTACCTCGCTTAGACAAGGTCTGTGCTTACTTCTGATCACGCTGATGGCTTGCGAGTCAGCGCCATCGACGGTAATGCCTGGCCAGAAACCGACCCAAAACGATATGAATACAGACTACACGGAAAGTGACTATCAGGATATTGGGCTAACGGATAGTTTGCTGTACGATAAAATTCTGGGGAGCCTCGTCGGCTCTGCCATCGGGGACGCAATGGGCGCGCCAACCGAGATGTGGAGCCGCTGGGACATTGGTGAAGAGTACGGCCACGTTGATGGTCTTGACCTGGTGCTCCGCGAACCGAGCCCCGAAGGCCCCTGGGACTTCAATCTCCCACCCGGTGCCGGAACCGATGACACCCGCTGGAAGGCCCTGATGATCAACTTCGTGCTCTCAGAGCATGATCTGATGCCCGACGGGACTGCCTTCCAACCTGAACCCCGTCGCTTCGCGGCCTACCTGAATGGGGCATACGAACGTAGCGTGCGGGACCTGAAGGAAACCGCCGGCCTTGAGCCGGAGCCCTTCGAAGACAATATGCGTCGCCTCACCTGGCTCCAGGAATGGGCCCGGGTAAGCCGCCCCTACGTGGAAGATGACATTGACGGCTATCGCAACGCACTCTCCCGGTTTTATGGCGGAGAAATGGCCTGTGGTGGAATGCTCTACGCCCCCGTGCTGGGGCTCTCCTTTCCCGGCCGCCCCGAGAAAGCTTACGCTGCAGCCTATGACCTGGGGCTATTTGACCTGGGCTACGCCCGGGACATTACCGGAATGACGGCGGCGCTGACCGCCGCCGCTTTCGCCCCCGATGCGACGACGGATACGCTGGCATCCGTACTCCGGGATGTAGACCCCGAGGGCTTCTTCCGCTCCCGCCTCTTGGGGCGGGTGGCTTACCAGCAGTACCGGCAGGCGCGCGCCATCGTCCGGGAAGCCCGTCGTGTAACGGAAGCTGACATGGAGGAAATGACCTTTCGCCTGCCGGATGGTTACCCGCACGACAGCCTCACCTTTGCCCAGACGCTAAAGGCCTACGAGCTTCTCAATAAAGCCAAGCAGGACGCTCCCTTCCACGCCGGAGAGATTCACTTGATTAACCTGACGGCGCTACTGTTTAGTAATCTGGAATTCCAATCCGCCATGGAGTTCATCACCAACTACGGCCGGGATAACGATACGGTGGCCGCCGTCACCGGCTCCATCCTTGGAGCGATGCACGGCTATTCTCAACTACCCCGCGATCAGCGGGAACTAGTCGTCAAGGTCAACCGCGAAGTATTGGGCATTGACCTGGAGCAATTGGGGTGGGAATTAACGGAGGCGGTGTTGGGACGGAGGTGAGTAGCCTCGTAGTGCTGGTAGTCTGCCGCGGGGGAAGCTTGCTTCGTTCGTAAAATCATGGCTTCTTCAACATCCCCTTGCACCTGCGTCCGCGCCAAAAAATATTCTGTCTCCGCGTTATCTGTGTAGTCTACGATCCTCGCCTGCCTCGTCCGGTAATCCACCATGCCACCTAAACGCGAGGCAT
Organism: Neolewinella agarilytica; assembly: GCF_900110645.1. Taxonomy (GTDB): domain Bacteria; phylum Bacteroidota; class Bacteroidia; order Chitinophagales; family Saprospiraceae; genus Neolewinella; species Neolewinella agarilytica. The sequence continues at coordinate 144,011 of NZ_FOFB01000015.1, read as the reverse complement.
TCCATCGCCTGCTACGCGGTGATTCCGTACCGTTGCAAAGAAGGAGACCCGTTCTTATCAGGACTAGTGATTTGCTGCTGCGTTACGGTGAGCTCTCTACCTAAAATTGCGGACTCAAATAAGCGAATGCGTGCTTATTCACCAGCTGCAAAGCAGCGTGTTTGCCCCATGCGGTAGCGACTACCGACTACCGAACTACATTACTACCAACTTCCTTTCCACCAGCTGCGAAGCAGCGTGCTTGCCCCATGCGGTAGCGACTACCGACTACCGAACTACATTACTACCAACTTCCTTTCCACCAGCTGCGAAGCAGCGTGCTTGCCCCATGCGGTAGCTACTACCGACTACCGAACTACATTACTACCAACTTCCTTTTCACCAGCTGCGAAGCAGCGTGCTTGCCCCATGCGGTAGCTACTACCGACTACCGAACTACATTACTACCAACTTCCTTTTCACCAGCTGCGAAGCAGCGTGCTTGCCCCATGCGGTAGCTACTACCGACTACCGAACTACATTACTACCAACTTCCTTTTCACCAGCTGCGAAGCAGCGTGTTAATCCCTTGCGGCAGCTACTACCGACTACCATACTACATTACTACCAAACTACCCCGGCGGTTACCGCCGCGAGTAATTAGGCGCCTCCTTCGTAATCGTAATATTATGCGGATGGCTCTCGGCCATACCGGCTCCACTGATCCGGACAAATTGCGCGTGCTGCAGAGCATCAATCGTGCCCGCACCACAGTAACCCATGCCTGCCCGCAGGCCACCGAGGTACTGGTTGACGACTTCGGCCAGGCTGCCCTTAAAGGGGATGCGACCTTCGATGCCTTCCGGAACGAGCTTCTTGACGTCGTCTTCTACGTCCTGAAAGTAACGGTCTTTGCTGCCTTTATTCATAGCGCCCAGGGAACCCATGCCACGGTAGACTTTGAACTTACGTCCGTCGTAAAGGATCGTTTCGCCCGGACTCTCATCTACACCGGCGAAGAGGCTACCCGCCATAATGGTGGAGGCTCCGGCGGCAAGCGCCTTAACGATGTCTCCGGAATAACGAATACCGCCGTCTCCGATGATCGGAACGCCGGTGCCTTTGAGCGCTTCGGCAGCGTTATGGATGGCACTTAATTGTGGAACACCAACACCAGCCACGATACGTGTAGTACAGATAGAACCGGGGCCGACGCCGACTTTTACGCCGTCCGCTCCGGCATCCGCCAGCGCGCGGGCAGCGGCACCGGTAGCTACGTTGCCACCAATGATCTGCAGATCGGGGAAAGTGGATTTTGTTTTGCTGACGGCATCAAGAACCCCACGGCTATGACCATGTGCGGTGTCGATTGTAATCACATCTACGTTAACATCGACCAGGGCTTGTACTCGTTCGAGCATGTCAGCGGTAACGCCGATGGCGCCCCCCACTACGAGACGACCGAAGCTGTCTTTACAGGCGTTGGGGTAGTCCTTCACCTTCATGATGTCTTTGTAGGTGATGAGGCCTTCCAGCTTTCCACTGTCACTCACTACGGGGAGCTTCTCAATCTTATGGCGCTGGAGAATGTCTTTGGCCTGGTCCAGGGTAGTGCCAACGGGAGCTGTGATCAGGTTCTCGGTGGTCATGATCTCACTGATGGGGCGTCCGGCGCTTTTCTCAAAACGGAGGTCCCGGTTGGTGAGAATACCAATGAGCATATAGGCGTCATTGACGATGGGAATACCGCCGATGCGATGACGCTTCATGAGTGCCTGGGCGTCTCCCACGGTAGCGTCGTGCTCCAGCGTGACGGGGTCGACAATCATGCCAGACTCTGAGCGCTTTACCATCCGGACCTGCTCGGCCTGCTCCGCAATGGTCATATTCTTATGCACAATGCCGATGCCTCCCTGGCGGGCTATTGCGATAGCCAGGCGGCCATCCGTAACGGTATCCATCGCGGCGGAAACGATCGGTGCGTTCAAACGAAGGCCGCGCGTTAGCTGGCTGGACAGATTCACTTCCCGGGGAAGTACTTCACTGTAAGCGGGGAGCAGGAGGACGTCGTCGAAGGTCAGGCCCTGCTCGGCAAATTTTGGGGGGTAGCTTTGGTTCGTTTCCATGCGCAAAGGTATAAAAGAGCATGGGACATGAGCAAGGGGTGCCGCATTAAGTGTTCATTAAGGGCGCGAACGCAGGTGCAGGGGGGAGTTGAAAGGCGATGAGCGTGCTGCTTACCCCTCCGTAATCGCCAATGTAGCAATACTCACCCGCGAGCCGGGGTAGGCTTCCAGCAATAGGTTACCACAGAAATCGAGGGTGGCCCCGGTAGTGATTACATCATCGACGAGTAACAGATGCTTACCGGAGAAGTCTCCCTTGTCAATGGCGAATGATTTACGCACGTTGTCCACCCGTTCGATGCGGCTCTTTTTTGTTTGCGAGCCGGTAAAACTCGTGCGCCGAAGCGCACGGTCAAAGACCGGAAGCCCCATTGCCGCTGCCATCCCGTCCGCTATTTTCTCCGCTTGATTGTAGCCCCGCTCATGGCGGCGGGTGGGGTGGATGGGAACGGGGATGATGCCGTGGAGGTCCGCCAGGGTGGGATGCTCCTTCAGATGGTTTCCCAGTTCTCTGCCCAGCTGAATCCCGACCTCCGGCCGCCGGTAATACTTAAGCGCGTGGATGAGGGATTGGCATACGGTCCCTGTATTAAAGAAATAGAGGGCGACGCCGAAGGTAAGGGGCAGGCGGCCGGTTAATCGGTCCGTAACCGGATTTTCGGCTTGCTTCCAGTAATTCGTCAGGGCCAGCTCACCGTAGCAGGAGATACAGAGCTGAGGCTCTTCCTTGCCGAAGAGGGGACGCTGACAATTAAGGCAAAGCGTAGGGTAGAGCAAAGACTGAAGCCCTGCCCCCAAAGAGGATAGTTGCTGTTTAATCGACATAGGTCCATTTGCGCAGGAAGCGGATGCCAAAGGAAATTTCAATGGTGAAATTCCGGATCTGCCGCTCCGGGATCGTCCGGTTACCCGCCCCGAAGGGATCGATCACGTTAGGAATGGCTCCTTGGTTATACTGGAAGCTAAGGTCCGGGTGAGCGGTGATTTCAACGAAACCTCCAATTTTATCGGAAATGGGGAACAGCGCTCCCGCACCGAAAGTAGCTCCGTAGGTGAATTCGTTGATGAACTCAGGGCTGTCAATCGGGTAATTGGCCCGGAAAGAAATTCCGAAGGAACTTTCCAGCTGGTCATACTCGCTCAGATTAGTGCTTAGGTTATACTCCGCTCTGAGGCCCAGGACGTAGTAAAGGTCGCCGAAACGGGCATACTGGAAAACAGATTTTGCCCCAAGCCCTAAGGAGATATTTTGAAAGCGGAAATCATCCGCGGGCAGCGTTACGCCACTCCCTCCGAAGGTGATGCCCCGTCGACGGCTGATTCTGCTGCCACGGGTATGGTAGCCCAGCTGCCCGTAAAGATTAAACCGACCGCTTGCAGGAACAGACTCTATGTAGAGAGCTCCATGATAACCAAGAAGTAATTCGGTCTCCAGCCCGGACCAGTCCTGACTACCCAGGCTGAGCCCTCCCTTCAGCCCGAAGAGGTAGCCTCCCCAGTCTACACCGTACTCTCCGTCCTGCTCAAGGTCTTGGGCGGAGAGGGCAGAAGGAAGCAGGAAAAGACAAAAGAAAAGCGGAAGCAGGAAGCGTATGCCAGTCACGGAGGTTGGATTGATTCTGCCGGCTAAGGTAAGGGTCTCTAAACTAAGTAAAGGGATGAGGCGTAAATCGTGATCGTTTATGAGAATTAAGGGCTAAAGTTGCAATAAAGATGGCTCATCCCGGAGTTTGGGCAGCCTTTTCTGTGTTTTCTCGGATGGAACCTGGTTCGGTCGGTATAAAAAAGCGATCAGCGGACAGCATTCAGAGCCGTTTTGCCTGAATGCTGTCCGCTGACCGCTAAAAATCCTATTATTTACCAGAAAACACCGTCATCTAATCCGAAAATTAGGGATGACTCATGTTTAGCTCCTAACTCACTTCTAATTTATCTACTTAATCTTCAGCTGCTGACCAATAGAAATGTTGTTGTTGGTCAGTTGATTAATCTGCTTGAGCCGATCTACCGTAAGACCGTACTTACGGCTAATGGCGTAAAGCGTTTCCCCAGCACTAACGGTGTGGTATTCCGGTTGCGGATTCGTTGGGTTCGTTGGGGGAACATTGACGGGAGGCTGCACAACCGGAGGGTTGACCGTAGTACCCGTTCCAGTAGAAGGAGTCGTTGTTGTCGGAGGGTAGCCAGTGCCGGAAGGGTAGGGGGTTGAAGGCGGATTCGTCGACGGATTGCCGGTTGTCGGATTCGGCGTTGTCGGCCGTGGCACTACCACCGGGCGGTTGCCCGTGGGGGTGGTGGTAGTTGTTCCGGTGTTCGTCTCATCGGTGGGCTCATCAATGATGATCCGACCGTCCGTATCGGTAGGGATTTCATTGATGATCGCATCAGGATCAGGGGTGCCCTCCAGACGGGGAGCATCTTTAATCTTGCTGCCCCGGAGCTTCACCTTAACTCCGGTGGCCGGGTTGTCAGTCTCCTGCAGACGGTTACGCTTGGCCAGCTTATCCAGTTTCAGACCGTACCGTTGGGCAATGTCATAGAGGGTCTCTCCAACTTCAACGGTGTGGTAGACTTCCTTACCGCGGTAACTATTCCGCTTCTTCTGCAGGTATACGCGATCGCCGGGAGGGATCTGCTGGTCATCCTTGCTCAGGCCTTCGTTATAATCCAGCAACCGGCGGGCACTCAGGTCTACCTGCTTAGCCACTTCCGCTACGCTAATGGGGGCTTCGCTGACGAAGTAGCTTACGTCATTCGCCCGCAGAATGCCGGTGATCATTTCATTGGTGGGCACTTCAACGTCTACGGGGTCTACCGCTCCCGGTGTATCGTATTGGTTAAGGTTGTAGCGCTCAATGAGGGAGATTAATAGCTCAGGGTAACGCGGGTTAGTGGCATAGCCTGCCTGGCGCAGGCCCTTAGCCCAGGCTTTGTAGTCGGTGGGCTCCAGGCGAAAGAGGAAGCCGTAGCGAAATGATTTGGCCGGGTCGCGCAAAAACTCAGAATGCGCCACGTAGCTGGCGTCCGGGTTACGGTACTGCCGGAAACAACTTTTAATCAGCTGACCATTGTCATCATAATCGTCATCCTTCTTATAGTACTCTTCTCCCTGCCAACCGCTTCCACACTTAATGCCGAAGTGATTGTTGGCGGATCTGGCAAGGGAGCTTTTTCCGGAATCGCTCTCCAGAATTCCCTGCGCCAGTTTGATGCTTGCCGGAACACCGGATCGCTCCATCTCACGGATCGCAATTTCTTTATAGCGCTTGATGTAGCGCTCCTGGTCTACGGTGAATATCAATTCTGATGGGATGGCCGAGGCGAAAACACTGCCGCCGAAAAGGAGCAGCAAACAGCCGAACAGATACTTAGTCATGATAATCGTGTTATTGGGTATGTGCGTAGTAACGTCAAATATGGGGCGCATGAGGCCTAACTCCCCCGGTTTTTAGTTTTTCTTATTTCTTTAGCCCGTCTTTTAGGAAAAATTTATCGCATCAGCACCAAGTCTCCCTTAAATGTCTGCGTAGTTCCGTTCGCAAAAGTAACCGTTATTGTGAAGACGTACACACCCTGTTCGTGTAACCGGCCCTCTTGGGTTGTCCCGTCCCAGCCCCAGTTGACGTCCTGGGGGCTGACTGGCCCATCCAGAATATAAACCTGTTGCCCCCAGCGGTTGAAAATGGCAAAGTTGCTGAAGGAGACCACCTCTTTGCGTCCGTAAATTCGGTAAGTGTCATTTACTCCGTCTCCGTTCGGGGAAAAAGCATTGGGAATATAGACGGGGACGTAACGGTCCACGACAACTTTAGCGGTCGTGGTCGTCGTACAGCCCAGCTCATCAATGGCGGTTATTTCGTAAGTAGTTGTTATCTCAGGAGCAACAAAAAAGGAAGAAGAACTCATGGGCTCCGGACTGCCGGGACTGACGAGATATTGATCGGCATTGAGGTCCGTGAGTACCTGAAGTCGGACACTGTCCCCCCGGGTGATGACCGAGAGGCCGGGCGTGACAACGATCTCTCCGGTAGGGGGCGGGGCAAAAGAGAAGTTCTCTGCCAGTCTGCAACCACGGCTGTCTTCCAGCTGAAAGCGGGTGGTCCCGACAATGGCGTCAATGGTGTTTGGAAGGCTCCCCACCTGGCGGAAACCATTCTGATCGTTTATGCTGTAAAGGTAAGGACCCGTGCCACCCGCAATGTCACGCAGGATGATCTGGGGGCTGGGCTGTAAGCAGCTGGCGGGTAAAGTATCAATACTGGCGACCAGCACCGGTGGTGCAAACAGGGCGGCTTGTGCAGTATCCTGACAGCCCCGGCTGCTGGTCACAATAAGAGAGTATACTCCGGCGGAGAGGCCATCCAGCGACCGGCCGTTTTCGCCGGTACTCCATTCGTAGGTGTAAGGGCCGAGATCGCCGCTGGGGGTAGCCAGCAGTGAGCCATCGGATTCTCCGGGGCAGCTGACGGCGTAGAGGCCGTCTCCACTCGTTACTTCAATACGGAGTTCCAGGTCAGAGGTTTCCACCTGGATGGAGCCACTGGTAATCGGTGCACAGGGCCCATCGTCGCTGGCGGATAAGATACTGATGGTTGTACCCGCCACTACCATTCGCTCGATCACCGTTTGACCGGGCGTAATCTGAAAAAACTCACCGGGTTGAGAACTGAGTTCCACCGTGGCAGTGCCCGTGCCATCATAGTTCAGGGTGATGTCCAGTAAGCCATCCGTACAGATAAAACCATCGCCACTGATGGATATCTCCGGAAGGGCGATCATGCCGACAGAAACTGACACCAGGCTATCACAGCCCTGCCCGGAAGCACCTGCTAAAGTAACTATCTGATTATTGGTAGGACCGTCAAAGCGGACGCTTCCGACGAAGAAAAAATCACCCTCACAAATCAGGGTGTCGATCGTGCTGGTTGCTAAAGGATAAAAATCAAGACTGACCGCGACGGTGCTGTCGCATCCGTTTACCGAGGGCAGGGGAATGATGACCTCATCGTTCGTTCTTCCGGCGTGGAAAATTTCGTCGAAATAACGAAGAGTGTCTCCGGTACATAGCGTGGTGTCCAGGGCGCCAAGCGCGGGTGCAAAGAAGGTTAGGGATACAGAGACCGTACTGTCACAACCGTTCACGGAAGGGAGGGGAATGATGACCTCATCATTCGTTCTTCCGGCGTGGAATAGTTCGTTGAAGTAGCGAAGAGTATCTCCGGCACAAAGGGTGGTGTCGAGGGCGCCGAGCGCAGGTGCAAAAAAGGTTAAGGATACAGAGACTGTACTGTCACAACCGTTCACGGAGGGGAGGGGAATGGTTACGTCGTCATTCATCCTGCCGAGGTGGAATATCTCGCCGAAGTAGCGCAAGGTGTCCTGGCGGCAGAGAGTGGTGTCCAGGCTGCCAAGGGCAGGCGGGAAAGGGGATACTTCCCGCGATTCATTCACATCTCTGCTGCAACCATTCGCATCCGTTACGGCCAAAAAGTCAATAGTGCTGCCGGCAAGGGTGCTGAGACCAAAATCACCGGGACAGAACTCCAGCAGGCTGTTCGCACTGCTTATTTCAATGGTCTCTGGCACCTGCGTCTGCGCCTGATTAACCACAAAACTCAGTTGGAATGGAAATGTCCCCTCCGCCACATAAGCAATCGAACTACAGTCGTCTTCACAAATCTGATTGAAGGCCGCAAGGCTCACACGGGGAAAGTTCTCAAAGGCATTGAAGGTAACCTGACCGATGGCTTCGCAGCCAAATATATCCGTTGCGGTAACGGTATAGCCACCCGGCAGCAGTCCCGTGACGGTGGCCGTTGTTTCGTTGTTACTCCACAGATAACGGACCGTTCCATTGGCGGCCATCGGGCTGGCCGTAGCTGATCCGGTAGCCAGATTACAATCAGGTTGGACGGCACTAACCGTCACGGTGAAATCTCCACAACCACCGGCATTCACCACGGCGTTGCAAGTCACACTACACTCATTGGCATCGAGAATGTCAATGCGATAATTGCCGGGAGAGAGCGCCCGGAAACTATCCATCGGTGGGCGCGCAACGGGCTGACCGTTCAGGCTGAAGCGATAAGGGGGCCTTCCGCCACTGAGCGAAAAGCCGACGACGCCATCGGCCAGCCCAATACTGGTTTCCGCCACTGCTCCACAGTTGAGCGTTAACAAGGCCGGTTGACTTACCATGATGTCATCAAGCGCCGTACAGCTCAGGGAATCAGTAACCGTAATGGCGTAGCTACCTGCCGGAAGATTGCCGGCAACGTTGTTGTCGCCCACTCCACCGACGCTCCACTGAAAGGAAAGTGTGCCCTGACCGCCGGAGGTTACGGCCTCTATTCTTGCCGTTTCCTCGCCAAAACAGTTGATGGACTCGGTTTGCATCAGGTCCACAAAGAAGGTATCGGGCTCGGCAATAGTAAAGCTGAGAGGAGCCACCGGGCATCCTGTATCATCACTGATGGTGACGGAGTAGTTGCCAGGGCTAAGTTGCTCAACGGTATCTCTGCCGTCGAGGGCATCTACGTTCCAGTCAATTTGCAGTCCTGTTCCGGCTCCACTAATGTCCAGGGTAATGATGCCGTCATCTTCGCCAAAACAGCTGATGTCGGTCTGGCCTCCGCTCATCGCCAGGTCACAGATCGGTTGATCAATAATGGCCGTACAGTTCTGCGTACATCCATTAGCGTCCTGAAGGGTGATTTGGTAAGCACCCGCCGGCAGATTGAAGAGGGTGTCTCCGCTCATCACCGGCCGGTCAGTAAGGGAGGGTAAAGCATTGCCATCCTGATCAGTAGCAACGTAACTGATAGAGTATCCGGCAGTGCCGCCGCTGATGTCGAACCAGATTCTGCCGTCATCGTTGTCAGGCAGCGTTTCGTTGGCGCGGTCGCAGGTGAAAAGCAGCGTTGGAGGATCAATGATGTCAAAGTCCCCCTCCAGGAAGCAGCCCCGGCTATCATTGATTTGATAGGCATAGTTTCCCGGACCGAGATTATCGAGGCTTGTGGTGTTGGAGCCATCAACGCCGGGCCCCGTCCAGAATATGACGGGGCTGTGGTCTCCGGTGAAGCTGATCTCTATCCGGCCGTCATTACGGCCATGGCAGCTTATTTGCCGCAATTCATTGAGGGTAAAGGTGAGGTCGCTGCAATCCGGCCCGGGAATTTCATAGAAGCGAAACTCACTACAGTCTGACCGCCCGGCTTCATAGACGGTGAAGACGTATTCGCCGATTTCAAATTCGCCGGCATTGATGAGCAGGCCGCCATTGTCGAACGGGCCAATGTCGTCCCGGAAAGTAGGCCCGGTATAACTGACGAAGTAATCCGGGGTGCCGTCCAGAATGGTAATGATGATGTTTCCGATGTTGTCTTCACTAACCGAAAAGTCAATGACGCAGGGCGGGTCCGGTAATACGATAGTACACATCTCGGAGCAGCTGGATATGACGTCGGTCACCGTAACGGTGTAACTGCCGGCCGGCAGGCCGGAAACGGTGTTGATCCCGTCTACCGCATTGTTTCTCATCCCGGATACGGGCCCGGTCCAGGAAATCGTATAGTCTCCGGAGCCGGAGAAGATATCTACGCTAAAGGACCCGTCGCTGGCGCCAAAAATGCTTGGCCCGCTCACCGGGCTACAGGTCATGGCTACATCATCGAGCTGAACAATGTTTCGGGTCCAGAAAGAAGTACAGCCGTAAAAGTCCATTACGGCAACCGTATAGATGCCGGGGGCCAGGTTGTCCACGTCGCGGGTAGTGGCGGTAAAGCCGTCAGGGCCGGTCCAGGAGAAGGACGCTCCACCTCCGTCACCATCCACACAATAAAGGTCGGCGGTTTGAAAGTTGAGCAGGTTGACGTATCCGCCGGTACCATTACAACCCAGATCTCGCACGTCAACGGTAAAGGGAGGGTTGGTCGTGGAAGGACAGGAAGGGAAAAAAGTATAAGAACACTCCGTGAAACAGCCAATAATGCCGCCATCCGGTCCTACATCGGGTTCTAGATCACCGTCAGCATCCATTACGTCCCAGACTTGTACCGTCCAGGTGCCGGGCTGCAGGCAGGCGTTGCTGCCGCCACCTGAGCCACCGATGGCCAAGCGCCCCCGGTAGGACACCCCGTCAGGTTCATTGGCAGGGTACACACTGCTGGAGGTGCCGGGCCTGACAATGTTAAAGGTGTCCGTGCCATTGTAAATTCTACTGAAGTAGAGGTTGTTCGTCCCCGTAGCGACCCACTCCATAAAAGCACCGTCGGATGGGTCCTCGTCTCCATTGATGGGCGTTTCTCCTTCGCAGCTAACAATGGTGATCGGACTGCTGGCCGGGTCACACGGCATTTTAGCAAGCGAAGCGGGCAAAGCTTCAACCTGGCGTTCAAGCCCCATTAATTCAATCGTTGGTTTTTGAGCAAAAACAGGCAAGTAGCCGAGAGTCGTCCATAAAACGCAACACATAAAACTTAACCTCATAATGCTGTTCGGACTTCTAGTGCAAAGAAGTAAATATGTAGATTTTTATCAAAGATAGCTTTTGAGAGGCCAATGTGGCGCTTGATCACCATTAAATCGGCCCTCCGGTCAGGGGAACATCAATTCTCATTCCATATTTCGTACTCTACCCTGCAGAATCACCTGTTTATCATAGAACCTGCCTTCAATAAAGTCATGAGTCAGGGTCGACCGGAGGCAAAAAAAACGGATTATAGTTATTTTTTACCCGCTCAGTAAGCAAGGAGCAACAGAAAATTTTGGCCTGTTTTTCTGGTTGAAAGGCCCAAAAAATCAAAAAAAACAGAAAAGGAGAAAAGTTTTTTGAGAGGTCCCCGGCTGGCGGGTTTAGTGTGGAAAACCAAGTTTTTTACGGTAAAAGCAGGTCATTTTAGAAGGATAATCGGTTCCAGTAGTAAAACCCTGCCATCAAATCGTATACTTACGCTGTTGTAATACTAAACCGCGGTATTCAAACCTTTTCTGAAGGCTTGGATTTGCTAAAGTAAACCTTTCGGGCTTTCTTTGCGCCGCAATTGTTCATTAAACGCCAATTATACTATGGCTAGCATTGAGGAAAAAGTGAAACAGATTATTGTCGACAAGCTCGGCGTAGACGAAGCAGAGGTCACCTCGGAGGCCAGCTTCCAAAACGACTTGGGAGCCGACAGTCTTGATACTGTAGAACTCATCATGGAATTCGAAAAAGAATTCGACATTAGCATCCCGGACGAGCAGGCGGAGAATATCCAGACCGTCGGCCAGGCTGTTACTTACCTTGAAGGCAGCGTAGACAAGTAATATTGTTCCCGTTCCCTTTCTTCCGCCGCCCGATGTGTCTGGTCTCCAGACCCCGGGCGGCGGTTTTTATTTTTGGTCGTTAGCCCAACAAAAGCAAAACCCATGAAGCGAGTAGTCGTAACCGGAATCGGTGCTCTGACCGCCATCGGGAATAGTGTTCCTGAATACCTCGAAGGTCTGCAGAGCGGTAAAAGCGGCGCTAAGCCCATTACCCAGTTCGATCCCGAACTCTTCAAAACACAGTTCGCCTGTGAAGTGACGGACTGGGATCCTACGCATTATCTCGATAAGCGAGAGATTCGACGTCTTGATCGCTACGTCATTATGGCCATGTACGCTGCGGAAGAAGCAATGCGTATGGCCGGTATCAAGAACGAAGACGGGACTACGGCTTTTGAGCTCAACCCCGACCGCGCCGGAGCCATTGTGGCCAGCGGTATTGGCGGGCTTCGCTCCCTGGAAAAAGAAATTGAGGATTTTGAAGGTGGGAGCGGAACGCCCCGCTACAATCCTTTCATGATCCCCCGGATGATCGCCAACATGGGCGCCGGGCACATCAGCATGGCTTACAATCTGCGTGGCCCTAGCTACGCAACGGTAAGTGCCTGTGCTTCCGGCGGTCACGCGCTGGCGGCTGCAGCTGACGATATCCGGCTTGGCCGGGCTGACCTGATGGTCACCGGAGGCGCCGAAGCCGTTGTCACCAAAGTAGGCATCGGCGGCTTCAACAGCATGAAAGCCCTGAGCACCCGTAATGACGACATGAAAACGGCCTCCCGCCCTTATGATGCGGACCGCGACGGTTTCGTGTTGGGCGAAGGTGCCGGTATTCTGGTCATCGAAAGCCTTGAGCATGCGCAGGCACGCGGAGCTACCATCCTGGCCGAAGTGGCGGGCTACGCCGCCAGCTCTGATGCGTACCACATCTCAGCACCTCACCCTGAAGGAGCAGGCGCTAAGATTGCCATGGAAAACGCCATGAAGTACGCCGGAATCTCTCCCGCCGAAGTGGATTACATCAATACGCACGGTACTTCTACTCCTCTGGGAGACACGGCCGAGCTGAAGGCCATTAAGCTCGCCTTCGGGGAAGATGTCTACAACCTGAACATCAGTTCTACCAAGTCCATGACCGGCCACCTGCTGGGAGCGGCTGCGGCCATCGAGTCGGTGGCTTGTATTCTGGCCATCCAGAATAGCTTCATTCCTCCTACGATTAACCACTTCACGGACGACCCCAATATTGACCCTCGCCTGAATCTGACCTTCAATAAAGCGGAGAATAAAACAGTGGATGTTGCACTGAGTAACACCTTCGGTTTTGGTGGGCACAACTCAGCCACTATCTTTAGGCGCTTCAAATCTTAGCCAACTGTGATCAAAGCGATCAGACGCTTTTATAATTATTACCTGTCTCCGGAGAAAGAATTCGTCCGGCGCCTAAGGCGTTTGTTGGGCTTCACCCCTGCTTATCTGCATTTGTTTAAGCTGGCTTTTCAGCATAAAAGCAGCAACCACGACAGCTCAACGAAGGCTTACGGCGGGCAGAACAACGAACGACTGGAGTACCTGGGTGATGCCGTTCTGGGGACCATCGTTGCGGAATATCTCTACAAGAAGTACCCTACGGAAGATGAGGGCTTCCTTACCAAAATGCGGTCCAAGATCGTAAAGCGCAAGAGTCTGAATGAGATCGGCTTCAATATGGGGCTGGACGAGATTCTCTCCACCTACAACAATACCCGCATCGCTAAGTCCATGCTGGGCAATGCCGTAGAGGCATTGGTGGGGGCCGTTTACGTGGAGCAAGGGTATAAACGGACGACGAGATTCATCGTCCGCAGAATGTTGCGCAGCTACGTAGACGTCGAGCATCTGGAGAGCTATGACGATAACTACAAAAGCCAATTACTGGAACACTGCCAGAAAAACGGACAGAAGGTGGACTACGCCGTCGTCAAACGTTTTAAACAGGACAAAAGAGATCGCTTCAAGGTAGCCGTAATGGTGAATGGTCGTAAAATGGCCGTTGGAGAAGATTTTAATAAGAAAAGTGCGGAGCAGATTGCGAGTCGCCGGGCCCTGCAGGACCTGGGGATTCAGGTTTCAGCTGCGGCAAGGTAGCCACCTTGCTTTTTACCCCACCTGGCACCTGCGCCATGCGCCCCCATTCTTCTCTCTTAAAAAACACGGGGACAAATACCCTATTCCGAAGGCCAATCGTTAGATTTAGGACCTTCTATCACGCATGAATATATTTCAAACTACTTCTCGTTGGCCCCTTTACCTTGCCGTTGTCGGACTGGTAATAGTGATCGCTTCGGTTTGGTATACCAATAATCTGGCGGCGCAACTGGCGACTACTGAGCAGAATTATGCTAACCTGTTTGGATTGGCCATTGAAGATCTTAATAAAATTGATACGGCAGAAGACCTGGAGCGGGATTTTACCCTGCAGAGCGAAATTCTTGACCGCATGGAAACGGTCCCTCGAATTCTGACTGACACAAAGGGGAACATTGAATCCTGGAACGGTTTCGGGAGCTGGGAGCCGGACACCAATGAGGTCCGAAAAATACTGGAAGAATGGATTGAGCAAGGAAGAGAACCCATTAGAATTGATGTGCAGATTATGTACTTCGGCGAAAGTCGCCTCCTCCGTCAACTCCGCTTCTTTCCTTACATCCAGGGTTTTCTGATCCTTTCGTTCATCATCATCGGCTTCATCGGCATTAACCAGGCCCGGAGAGCAGAGCAAAACCGGGTTTGGGTCGGGATGGCCAAAGAAACGGCCCACCAGTTAGGAACTCCCATCAGTGCCATTATGGGCTGGGTGGAGCACCTTAAGCTCATGTACGCAGAGGATGAAGATCTGATGGAGGTCTCCAGTGAGCTGGAAAAAGACGTAGACCGGCTTTCTATGGTCGCGAACCGATTCAGTAAGATCGGTGCCGCGCCGGAGTTGCAGTCCGTGAATGTTTACCTGGAACTGGCCCGGTGTCGGGAATACATGGAAAAAAGAGCCCCCCGGAAGGTTAATTTTGACTTTCCTGCACCTGATGCAGGGGAAGATATGATCGCGATCAATCCCTTATTATTTGATTGGGTGGTAGAAAACCTCCTCCGGAATGCACTCGATGCCATGGATGGGAAAGGAACCATATCCGGAGCTGTCCGCGTACTGGAAAACAAAGTAATGATTGACATCTCAGATACCGGAAAAGGCATCGCGCCCAAGGATATCCGCAAAGTCTTTAACCCTGGTTTTACCACAAAAAAAAGAGGCTGGGGGCTTGGGCTTAGCCTGGTGAAACGCATCGTGCAGGAATATCATAAGGGCAAAATTGCCGTCAGTCGGTCTGAGGTAGGGAAAGGAACCACTTTTACGATTACCCTGCCAAGAGTGATGAATTAGCGCGTTACGCGCTATTCAGACGCGGCTTCGCCAACTTTCTGGTATTTCTCAAAGAGGCATGCTAAAAGCGAAGCGTCTGCAAGGAGCGGAGCGACATCTAAAAGTAAAGCGAGCGCAGCGAGGCTTTACGTCTAAAAGGCGCAGCCGTCTATCTTTGCCCCATGCAAGAAACCATTGTCGCCATTGCCACTCCTTCGGGGGAAGGAGCCATCGGGGTCGTCCGTTTGTCGGGCGAAGGGTGTATTCGTATCGTGGATCCGTTTTTTCCGGCGCGGACGCTGGTGCAGAGTGAAGCCCGAAAAGCATGGTTTGGCATCCTGACCGATGAAACGGGTGAGGCGATTGACGAAGTCGTCATTACCCTCTACCGGGCCCCGGCGAGCTATACCGGAGAGGACGCCGTCGAAATCAGTTGTCACGGCAGCGCTTACATCCTCAGCAGGGTAGTGCAGCTTTGCCTTGATCACGGTGCCCGTATGGCGCAGCCCGGAGAATTCAGCCAGCGCGCTTTCCTCAACGGAAAGCTGGACCTGAGCCAGGCGGAGGCCGTTGCGGACCTGATCGCCAGTACCTCTGCAGCGGCTCATCGTATCGCCCTTGGGCAATTGCGTGGCGGCGTGAGTAACGAGATCGGAGAGCTGCGGCAGCAGCTGATCCATTTTGCCAGCCTGATCGAGCTGGAGCTGGACTTCGCCGAGGAAGACGTTGAATTCGCGGATAGAAACGAACTCCGCGAGCTGGTTGATCGCATCCGCGGCCGCATTGAAGCACTCACGACCAGCTTTCGCCTGGGCAATGCGATTAAGTTGGGGGTAACTACCGTCATCGCCGGCCGGCCCAACGCCGGCAAATCCACCCTGCTCAATGCCCTGCTCAATGAGGAACGGGCGATCGTCTCCGACATCGCCGGTACCACCAGGGATACCATCGAAGAGACGGTGAATATCGGCGGCGTAACCTTCCGCCTCGTAGATACCGCCGGTATCCGCGAAGCGACGGATACCATCGAAGCCATCGGCGTAGAGCGAGCGCTGGAAAGTGTCCGGACCAGCCAACTGCTGGTCTACGTTTTTGACGTCATCGAGACCGACCCCAAGACCCTCGCTGCAGACCTTGACCGGCTCTGGCAGCAGGACCTCCAGCTGATCATTGTGGCCAATAAAATGGACCTGAACCCTTACACTAAGTTTGAGCAATACTTCGGAGAAACTTACACGGGGAAGTGGCAGGTAGAGCAGGAAGACTTCGTCCCGATGATCGCCAGTGAGAAGAGTAATCTGGGCTATCTACAGGAGCGTTTGCTGGCGGCAGCAACGGGTGGGACGGCGCTGCTGGATCAGCAGCAGGTGATCCTCTCCAACGCCCGGCACTATGACGCTCTGCGGCGGGCGGATGAGGCACTCGTCCGGGTTTTAAATGGTTTAGCCAGCGGTGTGAGCCAGGATTTTGTGGCCATGGACATCCGCCAATCACTCCGGGAACTCGGCGAAATTACCGGCGAAATCACCACAGATGATTTGCTGGGAAACATTTTTTCCAGTTTTTGTATTGGGAAATAGACAGCCGTTTTCTGCTTAAACCCGACCGAATCGAAAATAATTCAACTTTTAGGAACTTTTTTTGCCGGCTAAGACATAAGCCTGTGTAAGCAGATCATTGATGCTAATCTGTCGGTTTTAGCCAGTATAAGGTGAAAAGAGAAGCCTGATTTTACTAACATCCCGTAGCGCGTAATCAAATAAGTGATTTTCGGCCTTTTAGGGCTGTGTCTGCCTAGTGTCATAACCCTTTCGCGATAAGGAACTTAGGCGTAGTTTTGTGTTACTACAGTTATAACAGCTCGTGACTTTTGTTTTTTGAAAGTCGTCATAAGAGCAAACTAAGGTTGCATAACGTGAATACAGGATTTGATACTTCTCTTCAGGCTTCGGCCGGCATTGGCTCGATTGCTCAAAAGCATTCGGATTTTCAGAACGAAACCAGTCGGACCGCAGAAGACAATAAATACGGACTCAGCGATCAGGAATATCGTGCTTACGTAAAGGACTGCCAAGAGTCCGTTGAGATGTGTTCCGACGTACACCACTTTTACAGTAACAACGCAGATGTCTTCAACTACTTCCTTTAAACCCCATCACGTTTACGCCCTAAGAAAACCGTTATCGCCTAATTCTCCCTTTAAGTTTGTCCTCGTCGTTACGAATGAGGAATTCGCCTACCGCCACCGTCAGCAGACCGTGACGGTTTTGCTTTTATCCCCAACCCCTCGGGAAACGGATAGCGAGATCAGGGTTCAGATACAGTCGAAATCTAACGGAGGAACAGCCACCCTGCCCGGAGACCACTGGGTTGCGGTAGACAGTTTGACCTTCATGCCTAAGGCAAATATGTTTGTTACCTCCGGTACGGAGATTTCTGAGCTGGAAAAAGGCATGGTCCGGAAGAAACTGGCGAACTGGCTGGCGCTATAAAAAATGCCCGCTCCCTGGCAGGGGAACGGGCCGTCACACTCAAAACGTCAAACCTATAATTCTTAAATGGTGGGTTGAGGCATAAGCAGCGCGTTCATCTCACAGTCAAGGGCCTACTTGCCTGCCTGTCCTCAGCCAGAGGGAAATCTCTCGGGCTTCCCACCATTATATCTTCAGAGCCGGTCGTATCGCCATAGCTCGAGGTCTTCGATCATGCGGATGAGTTTGTCCCCGTAGCGGGGATCGGTAGCGTAGCCTGCTTTACGCAGGCCGTGAGACCAGCCCTTATAATCGGTAATGGAAAGGTCAAAGAGGGGTTTGTATCTGCTCTTGAGCAAGACCTGACTGTGGGCACGGTAGCTTTCTTCGGGCGAGTCGAAATTTCTGAAGAAGTCTTTGTGGTGGTCGTCGCTGTGGTTGGAGCAATGCCCTTTGCGGCACTTCTTGCTGAAGCACTTGATGCCAAAGTGGTTGTTGTTCTTTCTGGCCAGGGTGCTACGGCCGGTCCCACTTTCCAAAAGACCCTGAGCGAGGGTTATACTGGCGGGGATTCGGTGAGTCTCCATCTCCGCCAGCGCGGTAAGTTTGTACAGGTCTACGTAGGCGAGTTGCTTTTTTTGCTTCTCGGTCCATTCCCTTTTGGGGGCACTGTAGCTGGTTAACTTTGCTTCCGCACCTCCCAATGCACCTGCGGACTGCGCCCCGGTAATGATAGGGCCATCGGTCATGTCTTTAAAAACGGATGTCTCGTTCAATGCAAAGAAATCCCCCCCATTAATACTGATACTCATGCTGAGTTCCTTACGGGTAACGATTATCGTTAAGGCGAACAAGAAAACCACCTTGGTCCAGGGACTATTGATCTGCTGCTGCACCCGACGGTATAATTCCCGGAAGAATAATTTCCATCCGGCAGGAATGGGGAGGTTAGCCTGATTAATCATTTTTGTTGCTTTATGTCCACAAGGTAGCAGTAAATGTTTTAAAATATCAAATTTTAAAACAAAAAAGTTTTAATTGTTTCTTTAACGCTTCCTTAAGGACCAGGGCTTTTCCATCGTGTTACCTTTGTTCATCAATCAGCCACGCCCCGAATGAAGCATTTACTCTTTTCTCTGCTGTTACTATTTGCTACCGTTTCCGTGAGCCATGCTCAGAAGTTCGGGCACGTCAATTTTGGCAATCTTCTCAGTGAAATGCCCGAAGTCAAGGCATCCGAAACGGAACTGGAAGCCTTTAACCAACAGCTTATTAAGCAGGGCGAAAAGATGGTGGAAGACTTAAAAGCGGCCGTTGCGAAAGCGGAAGCTAACAGCCTGAATACCACCCCCAAAGAGTTGGAGCAGATCAAGCAGAGACTCCAGCAGGACCAAGCTGCTATTCAGCAGTTTGAGCGGGAGATGGTGGTTAAAATCGAGCAAAAGCGGCAAGAATTATTGGGGCCTATCATCAAAAAAGCCCGCGAGGCCATCGATGCCGTTGCAAAAGAAAATGGCTATCAGATGGTCTTTGATTCCTCCCTGTTCAATTCTCTGTTGTTTACGGAAGATAGCAGTGATATGATGGAATTGGTAAAGGCAAAGTTGGGGATATAGCCTGATAATCCGGGAATTGCGACTGTTAACAACTGCCCTTATTTCCTCCATCTTTTAAGGAATCGCTTCCACGGCGTATCGAGCAGCTTCATCACGTCTTCAGTAAAGACGTAGCCTTCCAGCTGGCCGCGCTGACCGTAAATGGCCGCTCCGTAAACGTTGGCATGGACGATTTTTTCGGTGACGGCAAGAAGGTTCTCCGATGGCGAGGCCGTAACGAATTCATATTCACAATAAGGCTGAACGGAGCTGACCTCCTCCGTCGCTTCCTCCAGCAGAACGGTGGACTCCAGAAAGCCCCTTAGCTGGTTCCATTCATCGAATACGGGTAAGACCGGCCATCCTGCCTTCGTGAACAGCGCACAGGCCTGTTGGTAGTTGATCTGAGGAAAGACCCGGTAGCGTTCATTCGCTGGTCGTAAGACGGTAGAAAGCGCGTGTTTAGCGAGTCGGCGACGTTGCCACCCATTGCGATACTCTGCTATGGAAAGCAGTATGATGAAGCCAGCTCCTAGCATAAGTAAGGGGTCTCCGATCCGCCACCCGAGGTAGATTAAGGCCAGCCCGATAATCACGCCCAGAAAGGTAACAACAACGGTGGCCCGCCGTGCGCCCACTGGCCGGCGGAGCAGGGCACGCAGGATGCGGCCTCCGTCCAGGGGGTAGGCGGGCAGCAGGTTGCCGAAGGCAAGCAACAGATTGACGGAAATGGTGAGGCCGAGGAGCTGGTCTAACCATCCCGGCAAAACGACAATGTTCCCCGTAAGCTGGAAATAGTAGCGTAAGAGTAATTCCCCGTCAGGGCGGGAAAGAATCAGGGGGAAGGCGATCAGGGCCAGTGCAATGTTAGCCAGCGGACCTGCGGCATAAACCAGTACTTCATCCCGCACCCGCTCGGGCTGTTCTGGTAAATAGGCGCCACCGCCAAGTGGAAAGAGGACGATCTTCTCGGCCTGAACTCCCCGGTTGCGGGCCATGAGTGCATGACCCAGTTCATGAATGAGTACGAAGGCAAAAAGCAATAACGCGATGGCAGTCCACCAACCGGCTGCCCGCCAGTTTATGCCGTATTCCGGCACCCACGAAAAGTACAGGATCGCCGGAGGGAGTAGCAGGAAACTCCAGTGCAACTCTACGGGAACGCCGAAAATTCGGCCGGATCGCCAGGTGTAGGTGAGGATGGGAGGATTGGTTTGGGGTGAGTAGTCAGAAAATAACGCGGGATGCCGGCCGGTGGTTGCGGGGGCCGGGGTACCGGGTGCGGGTAGCGGGGTGTGTAGTATCGGGCGCGGGGTGGCGGTTAGCCAAAGGACGAAATTTTAGCTGATTTGATTTGGTGACGTATATAATACCTCGCTTTTTCCGGCACCCGGCACCCGGCACCCGGCACCCGGCACCTGGCACCCGACACCCGGCTACTCCGGTTCATAATCCGCATTGATTCTCGGCAGCGCCAGCAGGGCGATCAGGCCGATGAGCACATTGCAGCCAATGTTGATGGTAAAAAAGGAAATATTAGCCCAGCTGAAAGCATCCAATGAATGGATCCCGTAAAGTTTCAGGGCTTCGCCGGTGAGGAAGTGGTAGGTGCCCATTCCGCCCGGGCTGGGAATGACAATGCCCCAGCCACCGGAAACGAAGGTGACCAGCGCCGCCTCAATACTCAGGGCAGCGGTAGGAGAGAAGGCCAGAATGACGAAATAGGTCATCAGGATATACATCAGCCAGATGTTGAGGCTGTGGAAGAGAAACCAGAGGGGGCTTTCGACCTTGAGAATGGTTTGAATGCCTTCGCCGAAACCACGGATGATAGCTAATATTTTTTGCCCGATGACGCTGTCCATAATGCGTTGGCGCTGCCACCAGAGTAGGCCAAGAATCAGGATGCCGGCAATGGCACCAAAGATGGCCAGGTTGCGAAGCAGGTCAACTTTGTCTCCAAAGTCGGCTAATTCCATTGCGCGGTTCCACAACTTCTCCCGACCGAGGAGTAGGGCGATACCCGTTATGAGCAGCAGCATGATCACATCAACCATGCGGCCGACAACGACGGTGCCAATGACCCGTTCCAGGCTGATTTTCTCGTAGCGGGCCATGGCTGCAGGCCGCAGGACCTCGCCGAGCCGCGGAAAGCCGAGGTTGGCAAAGTATCCCAGGTTAATGGTCAGAAAAGCATTGGTGAGGCGGGGCGTTTTGCCGAAGGTGCGCAGCATCATGTTCCAGCGGGCGGCGCGGCTGAGGTTAGAGAGGGAAAAAGCCACCAGCGTCATGAGCAGCCACAAAGGGTTGGCGCTTTTGAAGTCATCGACCAGCTTGTCCAGCAGGCTACACTGATCGTCCGGCACTCCGTCTAAACGGCATTGTTCCAGATAGGCGGCCTGCTGGCTGCGATACATCAGGTACAGGATGCCGAAACCCACCCCGACGAAGAGGAGAAATTTCAGCGCGTTGGCCAGAGATTTATTCATGGGGGCAAAGGTAGGCTTGTTGACGGTTTGCTGGTAAGACGCCTGAAGACCCGTTATCGTTGCACGTAGATTTATTTGGCGCTCAACGCAGGTGCAAGGTTTTCTTTACCCATGGCTTCAGCCGTAGGGTAGTGGAATCATCGCTCTGCAACCCTTCCTTTGCACCTGCACGTTCAGCAGGCTTCGTACCCACGGCGAGCGCAAGAAGCCTAATCTAATAACTTGTCTACCTGTGCTTCCAGTCCATTCCCTGGCCCGCCGACTTTTGCCATTACCAGCTTCCCGCTCTGGTCAAATAGTGTGTGATGAGGAAAGCCACTAATGCCGAACAGATTGCTTAGGGTAGCTCTTTGTGCTTCGTTCAACTGATGGTGCTCAGCGGAAAAGGTTAATTCGCTAATTTGTTTCCGCCAGATGTTTTCCGGGCTTTTCACGGCCAGAAATACCAGAGCAACCTGATCCGCATCGTACTTTTTTGCAAATGCAGGGTAGTAATTCTTTAGTTCTGATACACAAGGAGGACACCAGGTGCCCCAAAAGTCAATTAGGACGACTTTACCCTTATGTTTCTCCAAAATGGCGGGTATAGGGTTGTCTTCCTCATTTGATAGCTCCTCGATTTGCTGTACGTACTGATTATGTGCCGATTTTTCTCCTTTGAGCACTGACAGCTTTTCTCGTAATGGAACCCGTAATGCGGGGTAAGGAGTCTGTCGCAAAAAGTTTTCCAGGTCCTCAATCAAACCGGTGGCGGTTGGCTCTACCATCATTTGCTGGTCATAGAAACGGGCGTACAATACATCCCGCCCAAAGCCGGAATACACACTGTCAATGGCTTTTCGGTACAGCTCGTAGTAGCGGTCCTTGCGCGCTTGTCCTTTCATGGACTTCGTCTGCAGGTAGCACTCGTGGGTAAGGGCCATGGCCTGGTAACTTAGGTCATTGATCTCTTCGTAGTTGTACACGGGCTTTTCGGTTACGACCGTTCCTGCGGTGGGGATCAGTAGCCGGGATAACTCTTCCTGCCCTGAGCTCATTCCCTTTTGCAGTGCCTGAACATTGAAATCATAGCGAACTTTGTTTTTGATAAATTCCTCGCCGTAGACATACACCAGTGGATTGTCGTAAGTATTCGCTTTCCGCAGGGAATCCAGGCGGGCTAGTCGTTGGGTGGCGATTTGTTGATTGACGGCCAGGATGGTGTCCGGATCGGTAGAGCCCCCCAGTTTTTCATTGATTGCCTCCCAGTCAAGCGGGGCGACGATGCTTATCATCTCTCCTATTTGTTCGGTCAGCGGGTTTTCGGGAGATTTAAAAACGAATGTCCCGTCGTCTTTACGGACCAGCCGGATGGTCAGGTCCTCCCCGGGAGGCAGCACGAGGTCATAGATCTTACTGCCGAGAATCAGGCTGTAGTTCGTCACCACGTTGGCGGTTGTTTCAAAGGTGAAACGCCCGCTTCTGTCTGCCGTAAGGTTTATGCTTTTCTGATCTTGTGTATGCCATGGATACCAGAACAGCGTTATACCAAGCGGGTCAACGGAAGCGTCGAAATCTTCTAGTTGCAGGTGGATGGTACTTGATTGAAGTTCGTCCCGGTAGGAATATTCAGGCATAGGCGGTGTTGAATGGCAGGCGAAGAGTATCGCCAACAAAAGAATAGTGCTTAGGTGTTTCATTCGTTGGATGGTCGGCGGTGGGCTATAAAAATAAGCTTATTTCAGGTGTTTGGTAAAAGAACAACCGGCCTGTACTTTTTAGTATTGGCGAGTTTTTTTTAGCACTCACCGTGGTCACTGAGCCAGCCGAACGTGCAGGTGCAAGGTTTTTTGTTCCCACGGCTTCAGCCGTGGGAACAAAAAAAACTTAAAAAACGAAGGAAACTTTAGAACCATTTAAAGTTTCCTTCGTTCTCGGTCGGTGAATGAAAACGAACAACTTCGACAAGAGCTGCTGAAAGCGGCCCACGATCTCTACATGCGCGTAGGGATTAAGAGTGTAAGTATGGACGATATCGCCCGGGAGGTGGGCGTATCGAAGAAGACCATCTATCAGATAGTGGAGAACAAGGAGCAACTCATCGAAATGGTGATGCAGCAGGATTCCTGTGAAGACCGAAGGATACTAGCCCGAAACCGATCAGAGTCCAAGGATGCCATCGATGAGTTTTTGCGCAACAGCCGTTTCTTCATTCGTCAGATGCGGCAGATCAGTCCGACGACCTTTCGGGACCTGCAAAAATATTACCCCAGTATCTGGAAGGAGCAAATGGAATCACACCATGCCGAGTTTCAGCAGTCCATTGCCGATAACCTTGAACGAGGTATGGAAGAAGGGCTGTATCGGGAAGATATTGAAAGTGACATCGTCTCTACGCTCTACTCCGGAATGATAAAAATGGTGATTGACCGGGCTCATTTTCCCGCTCAGGACAGATTGATCTCGGATATCATCAGCCAGCTAACCCGCTATCATTTTCACGGGATTACGAATCAATTTGGCCGGGAACGGCTTGAAAGTTACCTCAAGCAGGAAGCTTTGGAATAAATATTGAAACGCAATCAATCCAAAAGAAAACTCAGGAAGTTATCGGGATGCAACTTTTCAGCCCCGTTTCTGACATTACCTACAGTAATACAAGTACTTTAAGATGAACCTTTTTTCCCATCGTCCCGGACCGCTTCTGGCATTAATGCTGGCTGTTTGTTTGACGATTTCCCTCCGGGCGCAGGAATCCGCTCCTCAGGTTTTTAGCCTGGACGCTGCGGTAGAATATGCCATGGCCAACGGTACGGCCATAAAAAATGCCCGGGTGGACATTCTGGACGCGGAGCAAAACGTAAAGGAACGACTCAGTACGGGCCTGCCACAGATTAATGGCTCACTGGATTTTACCCACTACCTGAAAGTGCCCGTTCTGCCGCTACCCGAAGCCTTTGCCATGGGCGACCCCAATGCTCCGACGAGTATTGCTTTTCAGCTCAAGAATAGCTTTACGGCCGGGCTTAGCGCCCAGAGTATGCTCTTCGACGGGAGCTTCTTCGTTGGCCTGCGCGCAGCGCGCGCCAGTGGGGACTACTTCAACCTGCAGCTGGAAAATACGCAGCGGACGCTGCGGTCGCAGGTCGTAAAGGCCTACTTCCCTGTTTTGCTCCTGAAGACCAACGTCGGCATTCTGGATCGTAACATTTCCAACCTCGAAAAGCTGAAGAACGAAACCGAAGCACAGTATGAGGCAGGCTTTGTGGAGCAGCTGGACGTTGACCGTCTGGTACTTAGCTTGAACAACCTGCGTAGCCAGCGGGATCAGGTAGCCCGCCAGGGAGAGAACGCACTGCGTGCTCTGAAATTTACCCTCAATTATCCGCTGGAAGACGGCCTTCAGGTTGAAGACGATCTCGATAAGCTGGAAACGGAGATCGAAGCAGCGGCTCTGACGGCGGACATTCCGTACCTCCGGCGCCCGGAGCTTCGCCTCCTGGACAAAACCATCGAGCTGCAGAAGCTCAATGAAGAACTCACCCGGGCGGCTTATCTGCCTACAGTTTACGCCAACGTGGCGGCACAGTACCAATATCAGGGGGACAACTTCAGTGATGGCTTCTGGGCACCCACCGTGCTGGTTGGCCTGCAGGCTAACATCCCCATTTATGACTTTGGCGGACGTTCTGCCCGCAAAGAGCGCGCGATTCTTGCCACGCAGAAAGTCGTTAACCAGCGTAACGATGTAGAGCGAAGCATACAACTGGAGGTGCTTAACGCCCGGACCACCTTTGTTGGCGCCAGCGATCGGCTGGCCGTTGTTAAAAGCAACCTTGAGCTCGCCGAGCGGATCTACGAAACGACCCAGGTTAAATATCGTGAGGGCGTTGGCTCAAGTATTGAGATCGTACAGGCCGAACAGGCGCTTTATGAGTCTCAGGCCAACTATCTCAACGCACTTTACGAAACACTTGTCGCCAAAGAGGATCTGTATCTGGCCCTCGGCCGTCCTCAATAATGATGTAAGAACAGGGTCACCTATTCCTGCATTTTCCCCTCTATTTCCCCCCCCTTAGCAATATCCATCCCCACAAGATGAAAACTATACATTACCTACTTCCTTTGCTCTTTACCACGCTCCTTGCATCCTGCGGTAGCGCCGTCTCTGAAGACATTGTGCCCGAAGATCTGGCCGGGAAGAAAGAATACCTCCGAACGAAAAAAGCGGAGCTTCGACAGCTAACGCAAGACGTAGAAGCTCTGGAGCAGGAAATCTTCGCGGCAGACCCCAGTCTGGCACCGAAGGGAGTCCTGGTGGCTTACGAAGCGGTCTCGGCTTCCTCTTTTGAAAACTTCGCTAAAGTACAGGCGACCGTTCGGGCCTCCGAAACGGCAATGGCTACGCCACAATTGCCTGGTCGGATTATGAGCATGAAATATGAAGAAGGGGACAACATCCGCAAAGGAGCCCTGGTCGCCGTCATTGACGTGGAGGACATTACTACCCAACGGGCAGAACTGGAAACGGCGGCGGAGCTGGCCAAAACGGTCTTTGAACGCCAGAAACGGCTCTGGGACCAAAACATCGGTTCCGAGATTCAGTACCTCCAGGCTAAGAACAACTATGACAGGCTGCAGAAGCAGCTGGCCTCCATTGATGTTCAGACGGCGAAGAAAAACGTCTACGCTCCCATCTCCGGTACCGTTGACCGGGTGATGATGCGGCAGGGAGAAACGGCTGCTCCGGGAGCGCCGATTATCTCCATTCTCAATACAAACGATCTTGACGTAGTGGCGGATGCCTCCGAGAACCTGCTCACTAAAGTAAAGCGGGGCCAGAAAGTAAAAGTAAAGGTCCCTACGCTGGATCTTGAATTTATGGCTCCCGTTAGCCGGATCGGTAAAACGGTAGACCCTGCTAACCGGACTTTTGAGGTAGAAATTGATGTGCCCGGGAAATATCTCCGGACGCTGAAGGCTAACCTGCTGGCAGAAGTTGAAGTTCTGGACTTCGCCGGCGAGAATCTCATCGTCATTAGCCAGGATCAAATTCAACAGGAGATCGATGGCCGTCGTTTCGTCTTCCTGGCAAAGGAGGGCGAGGCCGGCCCCGTCGCCAAAAAGGTCTACGTAGAAACGGGCGAAAGCTATGAGAACAAAGCCGTCATTACTGCCGGGCTAAAAGTCGGTGACCGAATCATTACGGATGGCTCCCGTGGCCTGACGGACGGGCAGAAGGTAAGCTTAAGCCAAAATCCTATTCAGTAGGCAGGTTGCAGGTTGCAAGTTGCAAGGTGCAGGGTGTAAGGAAGGCCTTACTGGCTGCCCCCTGCGCCTAAGCTGCAACTCTGTAATCCGCAACCCGCACCCTGCAACCCACATCCAGTAACTCACAACCTGCAACCTGCAACCCGCAACCCGCAGCCCGCAACTTGTATCCCGCAACCCCATGGAACAGAATAAAAGAACATTCTCCCTGACCAACCTGGCAGTAGACAATTCCACCAGCGTCTTTCTGCTCACCATAATGATCTTCATCTTTGGTCTTTACGCCTATGATCAGGTGCCGAAGGAGCAGTTTCCGGAGGTGAAATTTCCGCAGGTATTTGTCAATACGCCCTACTTCGGTAACTCGGCGGCTGACATCGAAAGCCTGGTTACCCGGCCACTGGAAAAAGAACTTCAGAGCGTAGACGGGCTCAAGAAAATCACTTCTACCAGTATTCAGGATTTCTCGGTTATCACCGTAGAATTCAATGCTGATGAAGACATCGATGAAGCCGTGCGCCGGGTGAAGGACGCCGTTGATGTTGCCAAGCCGGAGCTACCCTCGGATCTGGATACAGACCCAACGATTCTGGAAATCTCTGCTTCTGACTTTCCCATCGTAACGGTTAACATGAGTGGAGACTATTCACCGGATGACCTGCGGCGCTACGGAGAAATGATGGAAGAAGAGATCGAAGACATTAAGGGCGTCAATGACGTACAGCTGAAGGGAGTGCAGGATCGGGAAATCGAGATTGCCGTTGATGTACGTAAAATGGAGAGTCTGGAAATCAGCTTTCAGGACATCGAAAATGCCATTGGCAGCGAGAACCTCACCCTTTCTGGCGGAGAGATTGTGAACAACAATGTTCGCCGTGCAATCCGGGTGGTTGGGGAATATCAGAATGCTGATGAACTGGCCAATACCATCGTGAAAAACGAGCGTCAGCGGCTGGTGTATCTCCGGGACATTGCGACGGTTGAATTCGGCTACGAAGACCCCATCAGTATTGCCCGGGCGAACGCCCTGCCGGTGGTAAGCCTGGATGTGATTAAGAAGTCAGGTGAAAACCTGTTGACTACTTCGGATGAAATTGAAGAGGTGGTTGCCAGAATGAAGAAGCAACTACCTGAAGATCTGGAGATCACCTTCTTCAACGACCAAAGTGACAACACCCGCGATCAGGTAGACAACCTGGAAAACAGTATCATCTCCGGGGTAATCCTCGTGGTTCTCGTACTTCTTTTCTTTCTCGGTCTGCGCAATGCCCTCTTTGTGGGTATCGCCATCCCATTGTCTATGCTAATGGGGATTTTATGGATTTGGCTGTCGGGCGTCACGCTTAACATTGTGGTACTCTTCGCCTTGATTCTGGCTCTTGGTCTGCTGGTGGATAACGGTATCGTGATTGTAGAGAACGTTTACCGGTATATGCAGCTTGGCCGAAAATCGGATAATGCCGCAAAGTTTGGTGCAGGCGAGGTTGCCTGGCCGATCATCGCCTCTACGGCAACCACCCTGGCGGCCTTTAGCCCCCTGGCCGTATGGCCGGGTATTGTGGGGGAGTTTATGAAATACTTCCCCATTACGTTGATTCTGGTACTCGGGTCTTCCCTCATTGTGGCACTGGTGATCAACCCCGTACTGGCTAAAAGCTTCATGAAGATTGATGAGCGTGCGGAAACGCAAAAGGGGCGCAGCCGCGGGATGCTGAGAACGTTGTTAATAGCAGGGCTCTTGATGGTTCTTGGCGTGCTTATTGGCCTGCTTGGCGGTCAGAAGTGGTTCTTCAACCTGATGGTGATCGTTACGATCACAACTTTGGTATACTATTTCATGCTACGCCCGGTATCGTTTGTCTTCCAGGACCGCTTCCTCCCCTGGCTCGAGGGCAAATACAAAGGCGCCATTAACTTCTCTCTGCGCTGGGGACGGAGTATTCTGTTTGGTACCATTGGCCTGTTCTTTTTGTCCATTTTCCTGATCTCCACCTCTAAGCGGGTGCAGGTAGAGTTCTTCCCCTCAGCGGACCCTCTCTACGTTAATGCTTTCGTAGAGCTGCCGCTGGGATCAGACATTATGGCCACCGACCTGGTGGCCAAGCAGCTGGAAACTAAAATTCTGAAGCTTCTGGAGCCTTATGATGAGGTGGTGGAATCTGTACTGACCCAGATCGGAGAGAATACCTCCGATCCCAATACCCCGCCGGAGCCCGGCGTTACGCCTAATAAAGCCAGAATTACCGTCAGCTTTGTCCCCTTCCGCGAACGGGGCGGTGTAAGCACGAACGTAATCATGCAGGAGATCCGGGAAACGGTTCAGGGAATTCCCGGGGCTAAGATCACTGTTGACAAAAATGCTGACGGACCTCCTACGGGCAAAGCCATCAACCTGGAGGTAACGGGGGAAGACCTGGAGAAGCTTATTCCCCTGGGAGACGACATCATCAGTTACATCAATTCTCAGGGCATTCCGGGTATTGAAGAGCTGACCGCTGACGTAAAGCTCGGCAAGCCCGAATTACTCGTTAAAGTTGATCGGGAAGCAGCCCGCCGGTTTGGCCTGAGTACTTTCCAGGTAGCCAGTGCTCTGCGGACATCCGTCTATGGTAAGGAAGTGAGTAAGTATAAGCTCGGGGAAGACGAGTTCCCGATCTTTATTCGCCTCCGGGAGCAGGATCGCAACAGCGTTGAAGCGCTGCTCGACCAGCGCATCACTTTCCGTGATCCCGCCAATGGCCAGATTTCTCAGGTGCCCATCAGTACGGTGGCGGACGTGGAGTACACCTCCACCTA
The DNA here is from genome assembly GCF_900110645.1 of Neolewinella agarilytica. Lineage (GTDB taxonomy): Bacteria > Bacteroidota > Bacteroidia > Chitinophagales > Saprospiraceae > Neolewinella > Neolewinella agarilytica. The sequence goes on along the minus strand of NZ_FOFB01000015.1, from coordinate 114,602 downwards.
CTCCAGCATTAAACGTAAAGACCTGGACCGGGTGATCACCATCAGCTCTAACGTGCTGGATGGCTACGTAGGGAACAGCGTAGTGCCCCAGATTGAGGAAGCCCTGCAGGGCTATGATATGCCGGAGGGCTTCAACTACGCCTTTACCGGAGAGCAGCAGCAGCAACAGGAAGACCTGGGCTTTTTGCTCGGAGCTTTCGTCTTTGCTCTGTTTTTGATCTTCATTATCATCGTTGCTCAGTTTAACAGCATCAGTTCACCGTTCATAATCCTGACTTCAGTAGTGCTTTCACTAATCGGTGTCTTACTGGGCTATTACTTCTTTGGTGGAACACTGTCGATTGTCTTTACCGGTGTAGGTATCATCTCCCTGGCGGGAGTAGTGGTTAATAACGCCATCGTGCTGATTGACTACACCACCTTGCTGATGAAAGAAAAGGTAGCTGAACAGGGCCTGGAAAAAATCTCTGAGCTGGAGCTGGAGGACATTCGAAACGCTATCGTTGATGGCGGGTCTACCCGCCTCCGACCGGTACTGCTTACGGCAATTACTACCGTTCTGGGCCTGATTCCGCTGGCTATTGGTTTCAACTTTGACTTCTTCAGCTTTATCGCTACCTGGGATGGTCGCTACTTCCTCGGAGGAGACAATACCGCCATCTGGGGACCAATGGCCTGGACGATCATCTACGGTATGGTCTTCGCCACCTTCCTTACACTGGTCGTGGTGCCGGTAATGATGTGGCTCATCTATAAGTCTCGTCGGAGTATCAAATCTTTGGTGAAGCGACTGTCTTTTTCTTCGTCAGAAGACCGGAACCTGGCTATTGATAAAGACGCGATTGGCTCCGGCCAGTCTTAAACGCGCTCTTAATTACCGCTTGTAGCGCTAAGCCAAAACTGGCGCTACAAGCGTTCTTTGCACCTGCGCTCCGTCGCCCGGGAAACCTGGCAGAGGATTAGAACGTTATCACGTGGTAAAATTATCCCCACGTGCGTATCCTTGCCATTGATTACGGTTCTAAGAAGTGCGGAATTGCCGCTAGTGACCCGCTGCGAATTATCGCTACGGGCCTGGAGACTATACCTACCTGGCAGCTTTTCGACTGGCTGAAAACCTACCTCGAAAAAGAACCCGTCGGGGACCTGGTGATTGGTGAAAGCCTGCATAAAGATGGTAAACCCAACAAAATACATGAGCATGTTATTGGCTTTGAACGTAAATTTGCCAAACTATATCCAGAGATAACGCTACACAGACAAGACGAATTCCGGACTTCCAAACGTGCCATGGAAGCGCTCATTGAAATGGGGGTGCCTAAAATGAAAAGGCGGGAAAAGGAGCGTATTGATAAGATGGCTGCGACTATCATTTTGCAGGACTTTATGGAGTCCATCACGTAAGTCTTTTTGGCTTATTTAAAACAGTTTTACGAATTATCCACCTGTCATGAAATTACCGATTTACGCATATGGGCAACCTGTCCTCAAGAAAGTTGCTAAAGATATCACCCCGGATTATGAAGGCTTAGAGCAGCTCATCGAAGATATGTGGGAAACGATGGAAAATGCCAATGGCGTGGGCCTGGCTGCTCCTCAGATTGGCCGGTCTATCCGACTTTTTCTGGTAGATAGCGGACCGATGCATGAGGAAGGAGAAGAACATCTGGGGATTAAAAAGGTGTTCATCAATGCGGAAATTCTGGAGGAAGCCGGTGACGATTGTTCGTACTCCGAAGGATGTCTCAGTATCCCTGACCTCTCCGGAGATGTTGAGCGCCCGGAAGAAATCACCATCCGGTGGCTTGATGAGAACTTCGTTGAACACGAAGAAACATTCACTGGCTTGAACGCCCGCGTCATCCAGCATGAGTATGATCACATTGAAGGCATCCTGTTCACAGAACTACTTAAGCCACTCAAAAGGCGGATGATCAAACGGAAGCTGGAGAATATAAAGAAGGGCAATATCAGCGCTAAGTATCGGATGAAATTTGTGAAGTAGGCGCGAAGCGACGTCTTAAAGCGTAGCGTCTACTTTCTGCCAAAATCTGCGGGGATTTCTCCCCATGCCTTAGTGTTCCATTTATAGATTGGGTTCGTGACCGGGTTGGCCTTCAGCCATGCTTCGGCACGTTCAATATAGGTGTATAGTTCCTCTGTCCTGGGGGTTTTGGCAAGAGTGGTTTTACACTTTTTTTTCTGCACCCACCCGATGGCAATTTGGGAGTCACTGTAAATCGGCAGGTCGCCCATGTCTTGCCCTTTGAGGAAAGCAAGGGCATGAACGAGTGCCAGGAATTCACCGATATTATTGGTTCCCAGCGGGAATGCCCGGTGAAAGAGCTGTTTCTTTCCGGAGGTGGTGACACCCTGATATTCCATTTTTCCCGGGTTGCCGGAGCAGGCAGCGTCAACACTAATGCTGCGTGTGATGATTTTATCGGTATGAGGAGCATTTTGGCGGCGCTTCCGCAGGTTCGATGTTTTTCTGGCGGCAGGGGAGGTGGCGGCTTTTATGTAAGACTGGAAACCGTTGGCAAAGGCCGCTTCCGCCTGCCGGCGGTCGGGGAAAGATTTATACTTCGCACCTTTGTAGCCATCTATTTGTTGCTTGGCCGTAGGCCAATCCGTATAAACGCCGGGGCGATGCCCCAGCCAGACTACGTAGAACTTCGTTTTCTTTGCCATGGAGCGAAGGTAAGCCGAGCATTTTTTTCTCACCCCCCAACCACCAAAAAGGAATTGGGGCGCATTACTGTTATCGTAACCTATGTACATTGATACGCATACTCACCTCTATAGCACCAAGTTTGCTGCTGACCGCAAAGAAATGATGGCTCGTATCTCCGCCGCAGGGGTGGAATTAGCCATTATGCCGGCAGTGGATAGCAGCAGCCATGCTGAAATGCTTTTACTTGAAAAGGAGTATCCTGCCCTTACCTTAGCAATGATCGGTCTTCACCCGGTTAGCGTTAAAGAAAACTTTGAGGAAGAGCTGGCCATCATTGAAAACTACCTGGCGGAACGCCGTTGGGTGGCAATCGGTGAAATTGGGATGGATCTGTATTGGGATAAAAGCTTCCGGGAACAACAGGAAATTGCTTTTCGCAGGCAATGCCAGTGGGCAATTGACTACGATCTGCCGATTTGTATCCACGCCCGGGAGTCCATTGATGAGTTGTTGGCCATCATAAAGGATATTAACAACCCGAAACTCAGAGGCGTCTTTCACTGCTTTACGGGAAGCGTAGAGCAGGCACAGGAAGCCATCTCCCTGGGTTTCTATCTGGGAATCGGAGGAGTGGCAACCTTCAAGAATGGCGGCCTGGAACCCGTGCTAAAAGCAGCCCCACAGAATCGTATTTTACTCGAGACGGATGCTCCTTACCTGGCACCCGTCCCGAAGCGCGGAAAACGGAACGAGACAGCTTTTTTACCTTTCGTCGCAGAAAAAATTGCAGAAATTTGGGAAACTTCTCCTGAGGCCGTTGGCCGACAAACAAACGAAAATTCGTGGCAACTCTTTGAACTTGACCGCTTTGCACAGAAAGATTTCCCCTGGGCAGCTAAGCAAGCGCTCATAAAGTGAGTCTTAATTGTCTCAACAGCCAATAAAAATTTTGTTTTGTTGATCGTTTTTGCAATTTTTGCGTCTATTGCGAGCAAGGCTATCAACGGATAGCGAACATTAAGGCCTCACAATATGATTAGGAGAGGTGCTCGAGTGGCTGAAGAGGTACGCCTGGAAAGCGTATAGGCGGGTAACTGTCTCGAGGGTTCGAATCCCTCTCTCTCCGCATTGACAAGAAGGAGTTAGGTGAGAGATATTTTCCGACGGTCTCGTAGTGTTCGAACATTGAGCGCAGCGATCACGACTGAAGGGAGTCATCCCTCTCTCTCCGCATTGACAAGAAGGAGTTAGGTGAGAGATATTTTCCGACGGTCTCGTAGTGTTCGAACATTGAGCGCAGCGATCACGACTGAAAGGAGTCATCCCTCTCTCTCCGCATTGACAAGAAGGAGTTAAGCAGGAGATATTTTCCGACGGTCTCGTAGTGTTCGAACATTGAGCGCAGCGATCACGACTGAAAGGAGTTGTCCCTCTCTCCGCATTGAAAATTGTGATAAGTAAAAGTTCTGCTTATCTTATCGCATCAAATATCGCAACGGCGATATACTACTTACATTTACATTCTCCCGGCCCGGCAGGGCCGGCCCGGGGATTTCTTATCACGCACAAACTATTCGTTAAACCTAAATTTGGCTATGCGACATCTATTCAAGACGCTGGCGGCCCTTTCGCTGGTAGCATTTTCCGCTTCGGACCTGTTAGCACAGGACTCCGCTGGCTTCCAGGTTCTGAAGAAACAGTTCATCGATGGTGACTGGCGCTTCATGGCCATCGTACTTATCTGTCTGATTCTCGGACTGGCTTTCTGTATTGAGCGTATCATTACCCTCAACCTTGCATCCACTAATACGGACAAGCTGCTCAGCCGCATCGGTGAGCGCATTGAAGCCGGAGACATGGAAGGAGCCCGTGAGGTTGCTAAGTCCACTGCCGGCCCAACGGCCAGCGTTCTTTACGAAGGACTTCGCCACGCTGACGAAGGCCCCGACGCCGTTGAGAAAGCTATTGTTTCCTACGGTTCCGTTCAAATGGGCCTTTTGGAGCGTGGCCTCGTATGGATCTCTCTCTTTATCGCTATTGCACCCATGCTTGGGTTCATGGGTACGGTAATTGGTATGATCCAGGCCTTCAACCGTATCGAAACAGTTGGTGACCTTTCCCCTGCAGTTGTTGCCGGTGGTATTAAGGTAGCCCTTCTTACTACTGTATTCGGTCTTGTTGTGGCTATTATTCTTCAGATCCTGTACAACTACATTGTAAACAAGATCGACGGTATCGTTAACCGTATGGAAGATGCTTCTATCGCTCTGGTTGATACCATGGCTACGAACAACGTATTCCGCAAGTAATTTGCACTCACTACTAAATCCAATCATAGCATGTACGCATTTTTGAATAAATACGGTCAGGCGCTGGCTTTTGGGATTGGACTGCTGATTACGGTAATCTTCCTGGGAAGTATTTTCTCTGCTGACGAAGCTGTCTTTGATACTCTTCAGGGAGACGATCGGAGCTACGAAACAGACATCTTTAACTTTGGTATGATGGCCTCCATCGTATTGATTGTTATCGCTTTTCTCGCTGCCATCGTTTTCGGTGTTGCGCAGTTTGCCTCTGACCCTAAAGGTTCTTTAAAAGGAATCATCGGTTTGGTGGTACTCGCAGCCATCGTCTTCATCGGTTACTCTTCCGCTAACGGAGACATCGCCGCTGAGTCGCCTGAAATCCAGAACGCCATCAATAAGTTCACGACTTCTCAGGAAGCGACTTTCACGAGTGGCAACCTGAAGTTTATCAGTGGCGCCATCCTGGCAGCGCTGATCATGATTGCCCTTTCGGTGCTTTCACTGGTCGTGTTTGGTATTCGTGGCATCTTTAAGTAATCCGTTAAACTACCAAGACGATGGCTAAGACCAGTACAAGAGACCGGATGAGTAATGAGATTAATGCAGGCTCCATGGCGGATATCGCCTTCCTGCTGTTGATCTTCTTTCTTGTGACCACTACGATTGCTGAAGACAAGGGTATCCTCGTTAAGTTGCCACCATGGTCTGACGAAGAGCCTGACATCACTAAGCTGAAAGAACGTAACGTGTACTCTGTACTCGTAAACGCTCAGAACCAGTTGTTGGTCCGTGAAGAACCTATGCGCCTCGCCAACCTGCGCGAAAGCACTAAGGAGTTCATCATGAACCCCAACAATATGCCGAACATGGCTGAGTCTCCCCAAAACGCCATTATTTCGTTGAAAAATGACCGCGGTACCAATTACCAAACGTACCTGGCTGTTTACAACGAATTGAAGGGTGCCTATCAGGAACTTTGGGACGATCTGGCTAACAAACGGTACGGTGAGCCCTACACGGATGACATGGAATTCGCTAAGCGGAAGTCTATTCGTGAAGAGATTCCATTCGTAATCTCAGAAGCGGAACCCACCAGTTTCGGTGACGAACAGTAAAACAACCGGGCCGACTTCTACAATTAGTTGAGTCGGCCCGTTTTTTGCTGGCCTTCACCCACCAGTCGCGCTTTGTGCGGCATCTTACGGACACACAAGTCCTTAATAACTCTAAGAAATAATCATGGCTAAGTTTACCAAAAAGCGCGGTAAGTCAAAACCCGCGATCTCTACCGCCTCGCTGCCGGACATCATCTTCATGTTGCTCTTCTTCTTCATGATGGTAACCGTTTTGCGGGACTCTGACCTGAAGCTGCAGGTGAATACACCGGAAGCAACTGAGCTTACCAAGCTGGAAGAAAAGTCGTTGGTAAACTACATTTACGTTGGTAAGCCCACCAAGCAGTACCAGCAGGTTTACGGTACTTCTCCCCGCATTCAGTTGGGTGACAAGATCTCTACTGTCGAAGATATTCCTCTCTTCCTCGAGCAGCACAAAGTGAAGCTTCCTGAAGCTAAGCGTAGCCGTATTACTTCTTCCCTCCGCGTGGATGGCGAAGTAACGATGGGTATCGTACAGGACGTTAAAACCAAGCTTCGTAAGAGTAATCAGCTCAAAGTGAACTACTCTGCGGGTAAACGCTCCGAAGAGCTGAACTAATTCCTTCATCAGGAATAAGAAAAACCGAAAGCCGCTTCTCTCCCAGAGAGAAGCGGCTTTTTATATTTACGGGATATGACAGACGGACAAAAGCTGGGTCGGATCATTTTTTATCTCGAAAGCAAGGGGATGGGGTACCTACGCCTGGAAGGAACACGGGAGGAGTTTCACTTCCGGGGGAAGAACGTTATGTCCGGTAATTTGAAGAAAGGGGACTTGGTTTACTTCAAACTACGGGATGGAAAGCAGGGGTGGTTTGCGGATGAGATCAGAAAAGCGGGGTTAGCTTGAAGCAGGGGAGGGCGCTGCCGTGGTCACTGAGTCAGCCGAGTGTTTGGGGGTAATGGGATCACTTCAGAAGCAGGAGGTATTAGAGGATTGAAGCTTTTTATAACTTTGACACTGCAAATGCAACAATTGTACACAAAAAGTTTGTCAACCTTAGTACCTTTGATCCGTTGCAAAAAAGGTGTCATATAGATTAGTTGCTGGCACCCGAAAATTAAGGTATGCCCCCCGCTAAATCCACTGCTGCTAAAAAGACTTCCTCTGCACCTGCGTCAGCGCCCAAAAAGCGTACAAAGAAGGTGCAGGAATTGCCTCATTCCGAGCGGTTTCTCACGGTCGTTGGTGCCAAGGAGAACAACCTGCAGGACATCAGCGTAGAGCTGCCCCGCAATGAACTGGTGGTGATCACCGGACTGAGCGGTAGCGGAAAGTCAAGTCTCGCTTTCGATACCATTTATGCCGAAGGCCAGCGCCGCTACATGGAAACCTTCAGCAGCTACGCCCGGCAGTTTATGGGCACCATGGAGCGCCCGGACGTGGAACAGATCACGGGCCTTAGTCCCGTTATCTCCATTGAGCAGAAGACGACGAACCGCAGCCCCCGCTCCACGGTGGGCACGGTGACCGAAATCTATGATTTCCTCCGCCTGTTGTACGCCCGCGCCGGCACCGCCTACAGCTACGTAAGCGGCGAACCGATGTTGCGCTTTACCGAGGAGCAGATGAAAGAGCAGATTGCTGAGCGCTATGCGGGCAAGAAGATCATCGTCCTGGCGCCACTCGTCCGTGGCCGTAAAGGTCATTACCGGGAGTTGTTTGAGCAGGTCCGTAAACAGGGGTACACCAAAGTGCGGACGGATGGTGAGATCGTCGACATCACCGAAGGGATGCAGGTGAGTCGCTATAAAGTGCACGATATTGAGCTGGTCATTGACCGCCTGAAGATGCAGCCCGACCGGGCTGACCGCCTGAGCCAAAGCCTGCAAACCGCTCTGAAAATGGGAGACGGGCTCGTGTTTGTGCAGGATGTGGACACGGGTAAAACCTCGCCCTATTCCAAGAACCTGATGGACGCCGAAAACGGCATCAGCTACGAAGAGCCCAGCCCCAACTCTTTCAGCTTTAACTCTCCCTACGGCTACTGCAAAACCTGCCGGGGGCTTGGTCAGGTGAATAGTCCGGATATCGATAAAATTATCCCGGATCGTAGCAAGAGCATCAACAAAGGCGGTATCGTACCGCTGGGAGAAGGCCGCGATAACACGACCTTTAAGCAGGTTAAGGCGATTGCTAAAAAGTATAAGTTCAAACTGTCTGATCCGGTCAGTAAGTTGCCGGCGGATGGACTCAACGTTATCCTCTACGGAGAGAAAAAGAAGCCTGGCCGCCAGAAGAAAAGCCGCTATGACCGTATTGCCCATGACATGGTATGGGATGTAGAGAAAAACGGTCTGGTGAACATGATCACCCGCTGGTATGAAGAAACGACCAGCGAACGCATCCGGCAATGGGCGGAGGACTTCATGACCATCAACGAATGCCCTGAATGTGAAGGCGACCGCCTGCGAAAAGAATCCCGCTACTACAAAATCAAGGGTAAGACCATCAGCGACCTCGCCCGGATGGATCTGGGTGAACTCGGTGAATGGATGGAAACCGCCGAGGAGGGGATGGATAAACGGACGAAACTAATCGCTACCGACATCCTCAAAGAAATTCGCTTCCGCCTCAAGTTCCTGCTGCACGTAGGCCTGGGGTATCTGAGCCTGGACCGCCCGGGACGTAGCCTCTCCGGCGGAGAGGCGCAGCGCATCCGGCTGGCCACCCAGATCGGGAGCCAGCTGACCGGTATTACCTACATCCTGGATGAGCCTAGCATTGGGCTGCACCAGCGCGACAACCAACGGCTCATCACGGCCTTGCGCGATTTGACGGACATTGGTAATTCCGTTCTCGTCGTTGAGCACGACAAAGATATCATGATGGCCAGCGATTATCTGCTGGATCTCGGCCCCGGTGCAGGGGTGAAGGGCGGGAAAGTGGTTACTGCCGGTAAACCGAAAGAGTTCCTGCTCAAGAAGAACGCAGGTAGTGTTACCAGTGATTATCTCGCAGGCCGTAGGCAGATCGAGGTCCCGGCCAAACGCCGGAAAGGAAACAAGACCTACCTCGAACTCAAGGGCGCGAGCGGAAACAACCTGAAGAACGTCAGCATAAAAATCCCCCTGGGCACCTTTACCTGTGTAACGGGGGTGAGTGGCTCCGGAAAATCAACGTTGATCAATGAGACGCTTTACCCAATTCTCCGGCAGCATTTCTATAACAGTGTGAAGCGACCGATGGACTATAAGTCCGTCAAGGGGCTGGAGCACATTGACAAGGTCATTGACATTGATCAGAGCCCGATTGGGAGGACTCCACGGAGTAACCCGGCTACTTACACAGGCGTGTTTACGGATATTCGTGCCCTGTTCACCAAGTTGCCGGAGGCGCAGATTCGGGGCTATAAGCCGGGGCGCTTTAGTTTCAACGTTAAGGGCGGCCGTTGTGAGGTTTGCAAGGGTAGCGGCAGCCGCACCATCGAGATGAATTTCCTGCCGGATGTGGAGGTGGAATGTGAAACCTGCCTCGGGAAGCGCTTTAACCGGGAAACGCTGGAGATTCTGTACAAGGGAAAATCAATCACTGACGTGCTGAACATGTCGGTAGCTGAGGCGGCTGAGTTCTTTCAGCCCATTCCGAAGATATACCGTCGGATGAAAACGCTGGCGGACGTTGGTCTGGGTTACATAACCCTCGGGCAGCGGGCCACCACCCTTTCCGGTGGCGAAGCTCAGCGGGTGAAGCTGGCCGAAGAGCTGAGCAAGCGGGCAACGGGGCAGACGGTGTATATCCTTGATGAGCCAACGACAGGCCTTCACTTTGAAGATATCCAATACCTGCTACGCGTGCTTCAGGGGCTGGTGGACAAAGGCAACACCGTTATTGTGATTGAGCATACGATGGACGTCATTAAGGTGGCCGACTATATCATCGACATGGGACCCGAAGGCGGCCGGGGCGGCGGATCGGTCGTTGCCAAGGGGACTCCCGAGCAAATTGCCAAAGTGGAGGAAAGCCATACGGGGCGCTTTCTGAAGCTAGAGTTGTAAAAAATGTTTTAAACAAATTTTTAAAACTTTTTGGTTGTTTATTAGCCTGGCGCTACTTTTGGTGTCAGACCAGACACCCTATTAATGACAACGGCTTATACTTCCCTGCTCTCGGAGCTTACTACTACGGTGCGTACCGCTCGCGTACATGCTATTCAACAAGTTAATCGCTCACTCATTCTCATGTATTGGGAATTAGGACGGAAAATAGTGGAGAGCCAGACGGAGCATGGCTGGGGAGCGGGTGTAATTGATCGGATATCTAGAGACTTACGGGCGGAATTTCCTCAAGAGAAAGGATTATCCCCTAGAAATCTGCGTGATATGCGAAAACTTTACCTTACGTATAAGGCTTTTCCAAATATGCGACACACTGTCGCCAAATTACCTTGGGGGCATAATATACTTCTTTTGAGGAAGGGCTTTACTCAAGATAAGCGCGTCTTTTACTTAGAAAAATCATTCAAGCACGGCTGGGCCCGCGCCATCCTCGACTACCACATCGATGCCCAACTCTACGAAAGAAGCATTCTGGAAGCGCCCAGTAATAACTTCAAAGACACCCTTCCGGAAAATCTAATTGATCAAGCAAACGAAGCCATCAAGAGCAGTTATAACCTCGAGTTTTTAGGCATTGAAGAGGAAATCAAAGAACGAGAGTTGGAAGACCGCCTTATGGATCGTATCCGTGATTTTATCCTCGAACTCGGCTATGGCTTTACCTTCGTGGGCCGTCAGTATCGGGTTACGGTGGGCGATAGCGACTTTTGGGTGGATTTGCTTTTTTACCACCGGCAGTTGCAGTGCCTGGTGGCGATCGATCTGAAGGTCAAAAAGTTCATCCCTGAATACGCCGGTAAGATGAATTTTTACCTGGAGGTACTTGATGATACGATGAAGCTCCCCCATGAGAACCCTTCTATTGGTATGATCCTGTGTAAAGAGAAGAACGATGTGATCGTGGAATACTCCCTGAAATCGAATACCCGGCCTCTGGGGGTGGCGACTTATCGATTATTTGAAGAATTACCCCCGGAAATGAAGAGTAAGCTACCTACGCCCGAACAACTTCGGGAACAACTGGCGCTGGAGGAAGAGTGAAATTTTCGATAAAGTCATTATTTTTAAGCAGGAATTATCCCAATATGAAAAAGCCTTCTTCTCCCGAAGCCTACATCGCCCAGGCGCCCGCTCACTGGCAAGAGCGTTTGGACCAATTGCGGGAAATCCTGCTGGAACGGAGTGAATTAAACGAGGCTATTAAGTGGGCCATGCCGGTTTATTCGATTGAAAAGAAGAATGTGGCAACGCTCTTTTACGCGAAGGCCTACGTTGGTGTATGGTTCAGCCAGGGAGCACTACTGAGCGATCCGGACGGTATGCTGGTCAACGCAAGCCCGGGGAAGACGGTCGCACAGCGGCAGTTACGGTTTGGAGCCGAGGAGGCGGTGGACGCAGAGTTGGTACGTTCTTTCCTTAACGAAGCGGTAGAGAACCAGCTGATGGGCCTGGAAATGGAAGTACTACCGGCGGCCGAGCCGGTTATTCCCGTTGAATTGGCTGCTGTATTCAAGAAAGAGCCGGCGCTGTTTACCGCCTATTCCGCCATGCCGCCTTATAAGCAACGGGAATTTTGTGAAAGCATATCGGGTGCTAAGCGGGAGGAAACCCGACAGCGGAGATTAGAGAAGGCAATAGTGATGATTCGGGAAGGGAAGGGGCTATCGGATAAGTACCGTAAGTAGGGCGCCGGAGCGCGGGTGCAAGAATGGATTAACAAAGCAATGTACTTACCCCTTCCGCCCCAGCCGCTCATGGGCGGCGGAGAAATGCCCCGCTGCCAGGGCTGCGAGGATGGAGAGCTCGCCGGCCAGGCAAACGGCCGTCGCAATCTCAGCAAAACGCCGGGCTCCGCCCGTCCCGAAGCAATCAATCATTTCCAGGCACTCCCGCTGCGTCGGCAAGCCGGTTCCTCCGCCAACGGTCCCCACAATCAGGTTGGGTAGCGTAACGGAGCCGTAAAGATCTCCCGCTTCAGTTACTTCCATTCTAACGGTCCCTACGGAGGCTTCTGCCACACAGGCTACGTCTTGCCCGCAAGCGATAAACAAAGCCGTTAGCCCGTTCGCCAGGTGGGCATGAACCCCCATAGTGCCAGATTGTAGTGCACCATAACAGGCTGCCCGGCCGAATCGATCAATAGTCTCTGGCGTAGTTTTTAATACGCTGATGACGATGTCTCGGGGGACTACAATTTCCGCACATACCCGTTTCCCTCTAACGTTACGGAAGCTGACCCGGCTGGCTTTTTTATCGCCAGAGGCATTCACCTCCAAATACCATTCAACGATCTTTCCCGGGTAGCTGCTGGCAATAAACCGGCAAATGCGGTCGGTGCAGATGGTTACCATGTTTTGTCCGGCGGCATCCCCCGTGGTAAATTCTACCATCAGCGTTACGGCATTCCCTTCCAGCGTAGGCGTAATGGAGGTAAGCTTAGCGAAGCGACTGTTTTCTCCGGTTATGCGCTCAAATTCATGCTGGTGGACAGCGATCCACTTCAGAAAATCTGCCGCCGTCGCAAGGTCCTCAAATCTGAAATAAGGTGCTCGCTGTACGCCTTCACTGATTACTCTGGTTACTGCACCGCCACTCAGACTAATCGCTTTCATTCCTCTCGTAAAAGAAGCCACCAGCGCTCCTTCGGTTGTGGCCAGCGGAATACTGTACTCCCCCTTGGCATATTCCCCTTGCATCCGCAATGGCCCGGCCAGCCCAACCGGGACTCTGGCCATACCGATATAGTTTTCAATATTTCCGGCAAGTTCACTCCCCAACGGGTTAGGGGTTTTTCCCTCCAGATTCGGGAGGGAGCCAGAGGTAACTTTTGTTGGCTCCTTTGGCGCTGTTCCAGCAGCAGGAGTATTCATTAACGGACTAGACATAGGATAAGCTTGTTCTACCGGTGGAGGACGCAGGCACGCGGGCAATTGTTTTCTCAAATAAGAATATTGGGCAAGTTACTTCGCTGATTTGGTATACTTCTGGTTTTTAGCGGGGCTTAGGACAAATAGAATTCAGGACTAATGCTTAATTTGCGATCAATTAAGCTTTTAACCGGTCGTGTACACTAAAATTGCGCAAATTACGGACCTCCATCTCCTTACCCCAGGCGAACCCCTGATGGGCTTAAGTGTATTGGACCGTTTTAAGCAGGTTTTGGAACATAGTCGCTCTTTTGAGCCAGATGCTTATTTTCTGACGGGAGACTTCTGCGCGCATGATCCTGTACAGGAAGTCTATCATCAGCTCAGAAGCTTACTCGACGAGCTGCAGAAGCCCTACTATTTAACACCCGGAAACCATGATGACCGCGCCATGATGCGCAATGCATTCTTTCTGGAAGGACATGAGCAACAGCCCATCAAAGGCCTGGTGAAAGTAAATGAGAGATACTTCATTTTCCTCGATTCTTCTGCTGGCATAGTGGACAAGGAGCAGTTAGGGTGGCTCACTAAAGCACTTGGACAATATCCTCAGTCGGACATCGTCATTCACCATCCACCGATGAAGATGGGGGTTTCTTTTATGGATGAGAAGTATCCGCTGAAAGAAACGGAGAAACTGCTCAGTATCCTTCGGGCCGACGGCCGCCATCGGAGAATATTCTGCGGGCACTACCATACCGGAAGAATGATGACTCATCAGAATATGAGCATTCATCTCTGTCCGCCCACCAGCTTTTTTATTAACCCGGATGCAGATAGCTTTGAGCAGGAGTTTTTACCCCCGGCTTATTTACGGCTTAGCTGGGATGAAGAAGGCAATTTTCGGTCGATTCCTACCTACGTTATTTAGGGCTTAATCCCTTCCTTTGTTTGCTCAGGAGGACCTGAATGCACGAGAGTACAACTTTACCAATGTTGAGTGGCTGGCCCCGAGATAATAGAGGCAAAAGATTAGCACGAAGACTAGTTGAGTATAGACGACGCCATAACGGAAATACCGACGGGCAGAGGTGGTTACGTTTGCTGGTAGCAGGTAAAAACCACCGGCTAGTTTTCTTAGCTGGCGGGCAAGGATATGCCCTTCCATCAGGTACATCTCTTCTTTATATCCACCTGAAGTCCGAAAAAGGCTGGCGGATACAAAGAGCGATTGATCACCGAAGCGAAAGGCCATCAGGTTGAACCTGCTGCCTGCTGCGTAGCGTCGCAGCCACCAGCTTCTCTCCTGTTGGGCGAAGACGATGCTAAAGCAAGATGGTAAATGTTGCTGTGCAGCTGCTTGTAAGTGTGCCTGCCAGTCCGGCGGCGGCAAGGTGTCCGCGTGAAGAAACCATAGGTATTGTCCACGGGCGAACTTAGCCCCTTCATTTAATTGTCGAGACCGGGGAGGCAGTGAGTCTATGAGCTGAAGATGGCGGCTTTGGACGATCTCTTGTGTACCATCCCGACTCCCGCCATCAGAAATGATGATCTCAATCTCCGTTGGGCTAATGCCTGATCCTAGAACATCCAGTAAGGCAGGCAGATGCTCCGCCTCGTTTAGGGTCGGAATGATAATTGAGAGCCACGGAGCAGAGTTGTCGGAACTGTATTCTCCGCTATTCAAAGCGGTAAACTGTAGTAGTGGAGTAAACCTGTCCGGGGTCCAGGCGTGGTGTCTTAAAGTTAGCCTGGTTGGGTGAATCCGGGAAGTGCTGCGTTTCCAGGCAGATGGCGCCGTAGGTAGGCAAATCCGTTCCTCCTCTGCCCTTGAATTGACCCGCCGCAAAATTGGCGGTGAATATCTGTACGCCGGGCTCTGTCGTGAAACAACGCAGTTTTCTGCCGGAGGCTGGGTCGGTTACCAAGGCAAACTCCTTTAGACTCCCATCGTAATCATTTAGCTCGAAATTATGATCGTAGCCATTCGCCAGGGCTATTTGAGGGTGATCCGCCATGATGTCCCTGCCAATTTCTTTAGCGGTGGTGAAATCAAAGGGAGTACCCCGCACCGAAAGGTTTTCTCCGAATGGTATCATTTCATCATTTACGGGCGTAAATCGGTCGGCCTTTAAATGAAGTGTCTGCTGTAAGATGTTCTCTTCGTTACCAATATTGAAATAGGTATGATTGGTTAGATTGACAATAGTGGGCTTATTGGTCCGGGCTTCGTAGTATAGCCTTAGTTCATTGTCGTTGGTCCACTCATAGCGACAACTTACCCGAAGCTCTCCGGGGAAGCCCTGGTCTCCATCAGGGCTAATGTGGCTCAGCGTTACTATAGCAGCTTCTGCTGTAGTCGCGGTGTCTACACCCCAGAGATGATCATTGAAGCCCCTGGGGCCACCATGGAGTTGGTTGCCGTTGTTGTTAGGCTCCAGCATGAAGGTTTTGCCATCCAATGAAAACTGGCTGCCACCAATCCTGTTCCCATAACGGCCAACGAGCGCTCCGTAATAAGGGTGCTCTCCCAGATAACTCTCCAGATTGTCAAAACCAATGACCATCTCCTTCCCCTGCATAACAATGGAGGTGACGATGCCTCCATAATTGGTCAGGGAGAGGGTATTGCCCTGGTCGTTGGTGAGTTCAAACAGGCTTACTTTACCCGCAGGGCTCTCGCCCCATGCAGTAGAAGTGATCGTAGGCATTAAAGAAGAATTAACCGGTTTAGAAGTAGCGTTTGGGCGAGGTCGATTCATCGAAACTGATCAATAAAATTGAGAAAAGGAAAAGAACGATTAGCGACATCATATCTAGAATTCCACCGCAGAGGCAAAGCCCCCTTGCTTTTCAATGGTTTGGTATTTTTTCCATGCCGCTTCTACAAGAGCTTCCGTCATCGCATCCAGAAAAGCCTGGTCAACGGCTTTTTCAGAAAGACTGAGTTGTCCGGATCTGGCGTCGAGTTGGGTTTGCAGAGCGAGTTTTCGGCCTTCTTCTGTGGCTGATTGGAAGGGGCCGTCCGCCGGAGCCAGGAAGATCATATCCGCTCCACCAATGGCCGCCGCCAGCGTTTGCATTTGTAGCTGAAGACCATTGTCCAGTCCATCATCATTCAATACTGTAATGTCTGAATGGGCCGCAATTTCAGTGGTAGGCGTTGTCGTCAGGCCAATATCCTTTAAAACCCGACTCCAAAGAACACGTAAAGCCTTGAGCTTAGCGATGTCTCCGTAGAAGGAATAGCCTACCGTGAAGGCAAACTGTAAATGATTGTTGGCCAGTGCTGCGGGATAGCCCAATTCTTCAATCTGCTTCAGATAAGAGGCGCCTTTAGAAATCGCTAATGCGAGTTCAATGTCAGCGTCGGTAACACCATTATTGAAACCTGCAGCATTTACCTGCAGTACCCGGAAGTGAGGCATCCAGCGGGAAACGAAATAGAGCAGACGTATCAGTGGGGGGAAAGGAGGCTCTGACCAATCGAGGAGAGGGTCAAAATCAACCGATCCGGCTACTCCTTGCAGTTCGTGCCCTTCCCTGCGTAAATAGCGAACAAGATCCCGAAAGAGTTCCGCTGGATCCTGCCCCGGGTAGCGAAGCGTACAATGCAAAGACTGCTTTCTTATGTCTATTCCTTGCAGAATTTTAGCAATTTCCTCCGCGTCAGGCTGATGATACAGCCGGAACAACAATGCCTCCGCTCCGGATTGGACTTCCGCCCGTGCATAGTTATTGATTTCTTCGTTCTCTCCCGAATCAATGTAGGCACCTATTGTCCATCGGTTAAGATCAAGTCTGTCATCTCCTTTTGTCCGTCTGCTTATCTCTTTCAATAAAGCAGTATCCCGTTCCTCAACGGTAGTTCCCGTCGAGGTATTCAGATCGGCAAGCCAGTCTTCCTGTCCATTGGAATGAGTGGAAACAGTATGGTCAGAAGTAGACATAAAATGGGGCATTCGGTTAGTCAAAAAAAACGGAGGTGGAAAACGGACTATTGCTTCAGCTTGTCGTCGTTGCGGGCAAGTCTAAGTTGCTCCTTACCAGAAGTGATCAGGAGTGTCTTGGGGTTCACCATTTCCAGCTGGACGGTTCCATTGAGCATCTGTAGAATCATAGATTCTTGCTCAGCAGCATCTTCACAATACATCTTTGTGGCCATTACCCCCGGTATTTTCATTTTTGCGGGACTGCCACTCCAATCGCCACCAAAGCTGTTGCAGCCGGTGTTTCCGCCTATTTGTCCATCACGAAGTGCAATAAAACAACGCTCATTAACGGCAGGAATAGTCTTTCCGTCCCGCTCACAGCTAATGAGCGTCCAGGCAGATGGGATGGGTACTTTTTGCACTTCAGAGATGTTTTTATTGGCTGTAGGATCTTCCGGGCTCCGTCCGGCAGTATCTGGTTTTGGTTGACAAGCAGCCACAAAAATTAAAGCCAGGAACAGGAAGAAGAGGTTTCGCATGGGCTTTAAGGTAAGAAAGAGTAGCAAATTTTTGGGGAAGGATAGGTTTAGAGTAGCTTTTTAGAAGAGCTGGCGCTGCCGCAGGTGCAAGGCAGGCTCACCTTAGCAGGCTTCATCTTTATTCACGAGGCTCCCTGACGAAAGCGGTTTTTCCCGACTCTTTACCTAAGCCAGCAGGCTTACCCCCGTCATCTCTTCCGGTTGGGCTACGCCCATCAGGGCAAGCAGGGTTGGTGCTACATCTCCTAATTTACCACCATCTTTCAAGCTTAATTCCTGATCCGGGCCTACATAAATAACGGGGACGGGATTAGTCGTATGCGCAGTGTGCACGCTGCCATCTTCGTTTCGCATAATGTCTGAATTGCCATGGTCAGCAATAACAATAGCGTGGTATCCCTCTTCCTGCGCCGTAGCTAATAATTTCCCTAAACATTCGTCCACAACCTCTGCGGCCTTAATGGCCGCATCCCAAATGCCCGTATGCCCTACCATATCGGTATTGGCATAGTTGAGGCAAATGAAGTCCGGGCCATTGGTCTTCATATCCTCAACAATTGTATCCGTAATTCCGTAAGCACCCATTTCAGGCTTCTCGTCGTAGGTCTCTACGTCTCGTGGAGAGTCAATCAATAGACGTCTTTCACCGGGGAACTCCTCCTCCTGACCTCCGCTGAAAAAGAAGGTAACGTGCGCGTACTTTTCCGTCTCGGCAATTCTAACCTGCGTTTTTCCGGCTTCACTTACTACCTGCCCCATTGTCTTATTCAGGTCCTTACTGGGAAATAAAACTTCTACGTTGGTGAATTTTTCATCATACTGGGTCATACACAGGTACCGTAGGTCAGGAATTCGTTTCATCTCCTGCTCCGGAAAGTCTTCCTGAGTAAGCGCCCGGGTAATTTGTCGGGGACGATCCGTACGGAAGTTAAAGTTGATCACTACGTCACCTTCCTCAATGCGGGCAACCGGACTTCCGTCTGCCCGTAGCATCACGATTGGCTCTACGAACTCGTCGGTCTTTCCACTGTCGTACCAGGCCTGAATGGAGGATAGCACGTCCGTACTGCCAATGCCTTCACCTTTAACCATGGCATCATAAGCTTTCTCAATTCGTTCCCAGCGGGTATCCCGGTCCATCGCAAAAAAACGACCACTTACACTAGCCAGTCTGGTGGGCTGCCCATCTATGTGGTCCAGCAGCGTTTTTAAATGACCTTTGCCGGAATCGGGGGCTACATCTCTACCGTCCGTAAAGGCATGGATGAAAACCTTTTCATTGCCAGCCTTAGTCGCAATATCTGTTAACTTGAGAAGATGGTTGATGTGCGAGTGAACGCCTCCGTCACTTAGCAAACCGATCAGATGCACAGCCTTGCCGGATTCACGCGCGTAAGTAAGGGCATCCTGCAGGGCTTGTAGTTTAGCCAGCTCTCCTTCCCGGATAGCTTTGTTAATACGGGCAAAACTTTGGTAAACGACGCGCCCGGCTCCAATATTAAGGTGGCCGACCTCTGAATTGCCCATTTGCCCTTCGGGCAGCCCCACTTCCTCGCCGTAAGTTACCAGGGTAGCGCTGGGGCACTCTTTATAAATCCGGTCGAACACGGGGGTATTTGCTTGCGCTATAGCGTCAGCCTCTGGTCGTTGACCAATTCCCCAGCCATCAAGAATTACAAGTAGTGTTTTTCCGGTTTTCATGTTCCTTTATTTTATAGTGGCGAAGGTAGTAATTTGGCTGTGGCTTCGAAATTGGCGTTTTGAACCTGCTTTTTTAACCAAATATTAGCAATCCCCATGATGATGGGGGCGTTTGTTAGGAGTAATTTTAGTGACATTTGTATCACGAGTCGTCTAAATATCAGTTGTTTAGATGACCAGAAGCGCCAAAAATATCAACGGATATTGCTTTTGTGAGTCTCTTTCTACCATCCGGTAGATATCATTCTTGACCTAAACTACGATCCCATGAAACTTATGCTCTTTATATATATGGCTCTTCTTGGCCCTCTTTTTCCGGCCGCAGATCAGGCTCCGGTTGCACTGGACGATGTTTGCCGCGCCATTGGCGGTGGTGATATTGATCAGCTGGTAGCAGCCATGGATGCTGAGGTAGAACTCAGTATCCTTGATGAAGAAGACGTTTATAGCCGGGAGGAAGCTAAACAGGCTCTGAATGGCTTCTTTGCCAAATTTTCCCCCACGAGCTTCGGTAAGGTCCACCAGGGAGCCTCCAAATCAGACGATGCAGAGTATTGCATCGGTACACTGAGCACCAAAAACGGATCTTTTCGGGTATACGTCTACGTAGCCAAAAAGAATAACGGAGTAGTGCTGCAGGAATTAAGATTTGATCGGGGTTAAGCCTGATTTTTTCCATTCAGCCAGCCGCCACGAAATGATTTTCGTGGCGGCTGTGCTGTTTTATGAGGAGCCGGTTTATTTTTTTTGCCTACCGTTCCGTAAATAAAAAAGTGGTATTTGAGAAGCTTGTTTGCTGCAAAAAAAATTAAACAACAGGTTACTTCTCCTTTACTTGGGGGGGGCACCGATGACAAAGGACTAAGGCTGTTTTAACCATCCGTTTTTTGCTGTACCCCCGCATGTTTATTGACTTTTTCGGGTTTTTAGAATTACAAAGTGCAATTAAATTAACATTGGATTAAGGTGGTATTTACTTTAGGGTAGAAAAGCTGATAAGTTGATAAAACAACTTGAATTGGGTTAATCAAGGGCTTACAGATGTAGAAATTAAGTATTTATTATTTCCTAACTTGTTGTCCTGTCCCAATGCCGTGTCACTCTCTACACGCAGTTTAAAAACATGTCTCTCAAACAAACCTATTGGTACATCAGCATGATGCTGTTGTGCTCCTTCTCTCTATCTGCACAAATTCAATCACAACATAAATTGCCACTGCCGCCGGAGCTATTCCGAACGGCAGAAAGTAAACAACCTGTAAGGCAAATGCTTAAGCAGGAAATCGGTGATTTTGGTTTATTGGAATTGGACGAAGAATCTTACGCGCAGCTTTTAGCTGCTGCGCCCGCTGATTGGACGCTCACGCTGCCCGTTACGGCAGCGAATGCGCGAGAACTAACCTTGCACCTGCGTCCGCGCCCCTTGTTTCGTCAAGGTGTACGGCTTCGGCAAGCTTCTGCTGACCTTGCTTTAGTGGAGCCTTTCCTGGGCTTACACTATGTTGGCGAGATTGCCGGTGAGCCCGGAAGTCGCGTCAGTCTTAGTCTGCTCGATAACGAAATGACCGCGACTCTTAATCGCTCTGATGGAGAAAGACTTGCGCTTGGCCCGGCCAGAACGGGCGAAAAATCGGTGCCTTCTTCGGCCTACGTACTTTTTCCGGATGATCAATTACTCGACCGGCAGGAATTAGAATGTGCTACTCCGGATAGTGGCCTTCCTTACTCAGACAAAGAGCTGGGCCTGAATACGGAGGCGAAATCAACGGGTGGCTGTGTTGATATCTATTTCGAGGTAGACTACGACATCTTCTACGATAAAGGAAGTGTATCTGCTGCCGCCCAACACATCGCCGCTAACTTTAATGAAGTTGCTACGCTGTACGAAACAATCGGCATTGACCTCCGCATCAGCGAAATCTTTGTCTGGGATGAGGTGAGCCCTTACGCCGGAACGTCCAGTAGTGCCTTATTGACTCAGTTCCAGAATTATCGACAGTCCTTTAACGGAGATCTCGCCCAATTGGTGAGTTATCAGGCCAGTGGTGGAATTGCTGTGTTGGATGGCCTTTGCCATCCTTACAACGCTGCACGAATGAGCTTCTCCAGCATCCAGTCTAATTTTGCGGTAGTCCCCATTTACAGTTGGTCAACTCTGGTTATCGCTCATGAACTGGGCCACCTGATGGGAAGCCAACACACGCATGCCTGTGTCTGGAATGGAGATACGACAGCAATTGATGGCTGCCCGGGCTGGACAGAAGGCTATTGTGCCACCCCCGGCGTTCCTGCCGAAGGAGGCACAATCATGTCCTATTGCCACTTACGCTCAGTAGGCACCAACTTTATGAATGGGTTCAGCCCCCAGCCTGCGGCCGTTATGTCTGGCCGGGTTGCCAGCGCGCAAGGATGTGTTCAGGCAGCCTGCGAGCGTGATGATGACCATGAAGAGGAGGAGGATCCCGTCATGGAGATAAGCTGCGAAGAACAAACGGTTTATCTACGACTTACACTCGATGATTTTGGCATGGAAAC
The DNA here is from genome assembly GCF_900110645.1 of Neolewinella agarilytica. Classification (GTDB taxonomy): domain Bacteria; phylum Bacteroidota; class Bacteroidia; order Chitinophagales; family Saprospiraceae; genus Neolewinella; species Neolewinella agarilytica. The sequence continues at coordinate 92,832 of NZ_FOFB01000015.1, read as the reverse complement.
CAGCTGGGAAATTCGCACGGAAACCGGTGAATTACACGCCAGTGGTGGCCCTTATCCTAAAAAGCAGGCCGGAAGGGTTATTCAGGACACAGTCTGCGTGCCGGACGGCTGCTACAACTTTATCATCCACGATAGTGATTTTGATGGTATTTGCTGTAAGTATGGTATGGGAAGCTATGAGTTGATTGACTCTTCCGGTGCTATTCTCGGTATTGGCAGTAAGTTCGATACGCTGGATATTATAGATTTCTGTCTGCCAGACTTACCCCCTTCACCGGATGGAGATTGTGAGGCCATCGACTTTTTTGAGCTAGTACCGGTTTCTTATGCTCCTAATCAGGATGCCGGAACGGTTACCGTTTCGGAGGACGGCAATGGTATCTATCTGGAGAATAACGCCTGGAAGGCCATTGAATATCCTTACGAAATTACCGAAGAAACCTGGGTGTCTTTCTGGTTTAAGTCCGATAGAGCAGGTGAGGTCCATGGGTTTGGAATGGATGATAACAACGTCATCTCCGCTAATCTGACTTTCCGCCTATACGGGACGCAAAACTGGGGAATCGGAGACTTTGACAATTACCCCGGTGATGGGAAGTGGAAATACTACCAGATCCCAATTGGTCAGTTCTATACCGGCCCCTCATCCTACTTGTTTTTTACCGCCGACCATGACGTAGGTACGGAAGACGGTAACAGCTATTTCCGGGGCATTACCGTATCGGAAGGAAGCCCTTGCGGAACAGACATTTTGCCCGAAACGGCGGGGCTGACGGTTCAGGAATCTTCCCTTCGCCTGCGCCCTAACCCGGCTAATGAAGTGCTGGAAGTTCGCTTGCCGGAAGGAAAAGAGAATGCGGCCTACCAGGTAATTGACCTGAACGGACGCATACTTACCTCCGGGAATATTCAGGGAGACCGGAAAACACTGTCCGTTGCTGATCTACCTCCGGGCACTTATATGTTCCGTTATCGTAAAGGACGCCAAAGCGAGACGAGGCGATTTACCGTATTTCATTGAGTAGATCGGATGCAGCCTTAGCCAGGGTTGCGGGGTCTTGCTCTTTGATGCAGCGAAAATGTCCCTTCGGGCATTGATCAAAGCCAATTTTTGAGCAGGGGCGGCAGGAAAGTCCGATGACTTCCTGTCGCCTTTGCTTTTCTTCGACCTCTCTTCCCGGAAGGTAAGGGTACATGCCGAAAGCAGGTACGGTGTTCCCCCAAACACTCACAATGGGCTTGTGAAAGGCGGCAGCGACGTGCATCAGACCTGTATCGTGGGTAACGACAATGGCTGCTTGCCGAACGAGGTCTGCTGAGCCGCCTAAAGAAAAACGACCGCATGCGTTAATCACGTGCTTGTGCTGGGCGGCAATGCGCGCTCCCGTTTCTTTTTCCGCCGGCCCACCAAGAAGTACAATCGGGTGGGGTAAAGCCGCGCAAAAATCGATCATCTGCTGCTCCGTCAACCGTTTGGTCGCATGGGCTGCGCCGATGACAAAGGCGATGTAATGGGCAGGGATTTTTTCTTTCTGAAGGTTGACAGCCTCGTCCGGACTGATAAAGTAATCGAGCCCGTTTCCGTCATTTCGGACACCCAGGGGGGCTGTTGCTGCCAGGTAGCGGTCTACGATATGCACCTTAGGTAATCGGTCGATTCCGAATCGGGTCAGGAGGAATTTTTCCAGGTTGAGTTTGGAAAAAGCATGCCATTTTGGGCGCGGCCGCAGGTGCCGGGCCTGGTGAATGGCCATGCGGGTCTTCAGCTCCCGGGTACGCAAATTAACGTGAAGGTCAATGACGTGGTCAAAGCCTTCCTGAACCAAGGCATCAAATACTTCAGAAATATCTTTCTTAATGATCCATAGACGGTCAATCCCGGGATGGTTTTTTAAAACCGCGGAGAAACTGGATTTCGTCAGGAAGTGTACTTCGGCATTGAGCTGTTCCTTCACCCCCCGGACAACCGGGGTGGTAAGAACGATGTCTCCGATGGAAGAAAAACGGATGATGAGTACCTTCATTGGCATGCCGCTAAGGTAGGTCACTGTACCTTATCTCAAAACAGCGTTTCGTTGTCACTACGATGACCCGCTACGGCCAGGTTAGGTAAAATTAGTTGGAGGAAGTCTCTGTACTTAAGTACAGTCTTGCTGGCATAATGTCCGGGGAGATCAAGGTAGATAGCATGATTCTCTCGTCCTATTCTTTGGTCAAAGATGATTTCATCCTCTTCCTGGCCCAGGTAAAAAAAGGAGTGGTGTATGGCAAAGAGGTGGTCAGGAGAGCAGGTCTCTACAATCAGGTAAGTGATTTTACCACTATCCTTATTACAAACGACATCGTGTAATGTGCCAATGTTGAGACCTTCCGGAGTATAAAGCTCACAATGAAGAAGGCTGGAGACAGAAAAAATCAAATTATGCATAGAGAAGAGTCTTCCACTTACTGAAAGACCTCAAGGTAGTTGTAACCAGGTTTCCTGCAGCGTTTGATGGGCTTATTGTGCCTGATTCTGTACTAAAAAGCAGAAAGGTAGTAGCATAAACCAGCCAGGATGAATTGGTGATTAGTTAATATTTTTTAGGGGGCTTACTTTCTTGTACGGCCTTCATGATCGCCTGAGCTGCCGGGATCATAACGCTGCCTAACTTAATAAGAGATGTCAAGGGCTTTTTCCTGGGGCGTTCTACAGCTTCAATTTTTCTCTTCTGTACAGTTTTTTGTTGGTCCCTTTTAAAGGTAGGTGTGTCGGCATAATCATCGTAAAGTTTCCCTACGGGCTCCTGATATACAATATTGCTTCTCTCTTTTCGCTTGGATATAAGCCTGGAAGCCAGAAACAGAACCGTTCCGATGCCAATTGCCGGAACAACAAGGTCTTGTATCAAGAAATTCTTTGCGGAAACGCTTGCGGGCGTTACACTATCAATCAATGCTTTTTGGGAGTAATCTAACTCGGATTCGAGTTGCTTTTTACGGTCCTGTATATCGCTTAGACTGCTTATGTTAGAAGAACTGTTCACTTGTCAGATGGCGTTTTTTCGGCGAAAAAAATAGTGATTACTTTTCTGATGACGGGGTTAATGATGATTACCCGCCGGAGTAGAAAAAGGAGTAACAGCAAAAGGAGGACAGCAAGAGCTACAATGCCAAAACCGTTGCCATAATCGGTTGCACCAGCAATATAGAAGGCAATGGCGATGAGGCCGAAGAGGGAAGCTATTGTGCCGAAGAGGCCGAGAACTACGGCAGTAATGGCTCCTGATATGGCGTTAGCTGATCTTTCAGCAGCACCAAGTTTGTATTGCTCTACTTTGCGGTCCACCAAAATATTGATGTAGCCATAGGTTTCTCCCGCTTTTTCGAGAAGTTCGTCTTTAGCCTTCATGTGTGATCAGTAGTTTGCGGGTAAAATATCAACGGCCGCGCGGCAGTTTAGTCCGGCGGCCGCTGAGTAAGAATTCCTTACGTAGTCATCCTGGGGGGACTACTAAGCTTTGCGTGCTTTAGCTTTTGCTTTTTCCATTCCACGCTTAAAGCTGCTTTCTACTCCGTCAGCGGCCTCACTGGCAGAGTCGCGAAGGGTCTGAGCTTTGCTCGTTACGGTAGATTTGATATTATCTGCTGTTTCGCTTGCCCATTCTTTTCCAGACTCAAGCGATGATTTGGCCTGATCGATGTATTCTTTGCCTTTTTCCCGGGCGTCAGTTGCTAAAGCAGATGCTCTTTCAGACATTTCGTGGCTGTACTCAGAAATCTGATTGCCATACTCGTCGAACTGAACCTGAGCTTTACGCCGCATGGCCCGTCCTTCGTTACTATTTAGGTAGTAGCCGACGGCGATACCTGCCAGAAGGCCAAATCCGAGGGCCCATCCTTTGCCGCTGTTATCTTGATTATTCATAATTAGTTGTTGTTGGGAATTCAGTTATAAAGAGGAAGAGGAAGTGAATCCGTCCTTCCTTTATTAAATCGCTTTGAGCAAGGTTTTTGTTCGTTTCAGTAGCTCTGAAAAGGTGTTTGACGATGAAAATATCCCTGAATCAGGCAAGAAATCCGGTTTCGGTGACAGATAGTGATCCTTAGCGAATATTATCAAAAACCTCCTGAAGCGTTTCCAATAGTTCTTCCTTACCCGGGATCTCGGCTTCCCGAAGCGCAGCAATGGTTTTCTGTATCCCGATCTGATTCTTTCTGCGGCGTTCCCATTCTTCCTCCTTATGACGGAGGACTGCCGCATTTTTCTCCAGAACAGACTCAAGTAATGGAGGTAATCGTTGAAGGTTCTCTTTCAATAAATAGCCAGATGCTCCATTAAGAATAGTCTCGGCTACGCGTTCCTCGTCGTTGAGGATACCAGTAATGAATACAAAGGGAGTACTGTCCAGATGTTCCCGTACGTATAGTAGTGCTTCCAACCCGTTCATGTCGGGGAGGTTGTAATCTGAAAGGACAATGTCAGGTTGGAATTCAATGAGTTTGGCTTCAAACTCTGTCCGGTTTCTTGCCACCGCAAAGAGAACCGAGGGCAAAAACTTTCTGACCTGACGCTTAGTGAGCAGCAGGTCGGCCTCCATGTCTTCCAGAATGAATACTTTGAAAATATCGTTACTCACGATTAGATGGGTTTATGCAACGCTGGCGTTGATGAGTTCGCTAATTTTGCCGGCACTTACGGGTTTAGTAATTCTGTGGAGCAGCTCTCCTTCTTTGATCAGTAAAATCCCCGGTGGAGATAAGAGGCTAAATAAACGGGCCAGCTGGGGCGAGGATTCGTAGTCTGCCTGGCTAAAATTGACGGAAGAAAAGTTTCCTGAAATGCTCTCCATAATGCTACGCATGATGATTCCGTTGCCGTCCCACGGAGAAGTCATTAATACGACTGTGAGACCCTCCTTGCTGAGTAAGGAAGGAATGTTTGTGTCGTTGATAATGTCAATTTTACTCATGATAAGGTTAGCTTCACTTATTTAGCCAGGAAGTTAGATCTCGGCTTTCTGGCATCTTAACCGGGTCTATAGAATCCATAAATGAGTCGGGTGTTTAGCCAAAGTTTACTTTTTTTTGGGACCCTGGCAAATGCAGAGCCTGAAATCAAGATGGAAAACCGAATACAGAAGGCGCGAGCTTATTGTATTTCATGAGTTGGCGAAATGTAGTAAACGATTTGGATTTTCATTAAGACTTAATTCTCTGTTAATCAGGTACTTGTGTGTTTGGCATGGTTCTTGTCATTATGGTGACTGTAAACGACTTGAAAAAAAGTAAATCCATATTATAATGACGAATCAACAGTTCCTATCCGAGATTGGCCGTTTTGAAAGCATCCTGTTCTCTTTCGCACTTCGACTGACAAAAAATTACGAGGATGCACAAGATCTGATGCAAGAGACGATCTTTCGCGCCTACAAGCACCGATCTAAATTCGCAGAGGGGACAAATTTTAAGAGTTGGTCATCTACCATTATGCGGAATACTTACATCAACCGTTATCGTAAAATGAAGAATCGCCGCCATGTAAATGAGCCGGTAGAGAGCTTCTTATACGCTGTAGAAAATCGTGGGGCCATTGCCAATGGCGGCGAGGCCAAGATGAGTTTCAAGGAATTGGAAGAAAAACTTCAGGTTATTAGTGAAATCTACCGGGTTCCCTTCCTGATGTTTTACCAGGGCTACGAGTATAAAGAGATTGCCGGGTACCTGAACATCCCCATCGGAACGGTGAAAAGTCGGATTTTCCTGGCGCGCAAGAAGCTGAAAGCACTGATTGGGGAGCGCCCAGTTGCCGTTTAATAACGGGATAAACCTCAGATATTCACGTTTTTGTGCAAAAATGAAGGGCCACTTCCTTGAAAAAAGGATAGTGGCCCTTATATTTAAGGCGTTTAGTTTTGGACCAGCTTATAGTAGGGTTATGTACAAACAAAAAACACCATGGTGCAATGTTTAGCAGGTTAGGACCCGCCAAACATTTTACCATGGTGAACTACGCATAATGCTATGAATAATAACGCTATGAACAACACGAAACAAACATAAGATCCGGCGTCGTATAGGATTGCCGGACAACACTTTTCTTTTGCCTTACGCTTTAAGACATTACAAAGATATAGCGCGCTTATTGTAGTTCTGGCGGCAAAATACACTGGTTAGTAAGCCTCTTTTTTCACTCATTTTTTTAATGAAAAAGCATTTAATAGCTGATAATCAGTTGTTTACAAGGTTTGAATTTGAAGTGTGTGGTAGGTTTCTTATCTTCACTTCATGAGAATTTTGCGCGAATTGCTGGCGGTGGCGGGAAAAAAGGCGGTTCTGGATCGACTTAATGATAAGAATGGAGCTTCGTTAACCCGAAAGCTAATTGAGCTTGCAGAGGATCCTGACCTCTCGGAGGATAATGTGGCCAAAAGGCTCTATGGACCCACCGCAAACCGAAAATTAGCCGCTTACAAGACCCTTAAGTCCAGGCTGAAAGAAATAATGATTGTTGCTATCCAGAAAGGGAAAGTGATGGAGCTGGACTACAGTAACTATAACGCTGCTTATGAAAGTGGTTTTAGGCAATTGTTCACGATTCAGATCTTGCTGGTATCTGGAGCTTATAACGCAGCCCGGGAAATTGCAAAGCAAACGTTTTACAGTGTTCGCGAATATGAGATCATCCCGCTAAATCATAGCCTTTCCAACCACCTTGCCTACCTTCATCTTGGAGTGGGATACAATGAGCAACTGGTAAAGAAGTACAATGATATAAACCGATACTACTCGAAGGCATTGTACGAGCTATCTAAGCTGGACAACAGATACCGCGAGGTCAGAGATATGACTTATGCTCATCGCAAAACCTTTTCTGAAGTTGGCAGGCGGACTTTGGAGTACTTAGAGGAGTTCAAAGAATCTCGAAAGACTTATGAGCATGTTTCCCAGTTTCAGGGTATGGTATATAGTCTTGAGATAACCGGTCTGATGTATGCTGGTAAGTACCGGGAGGCGATAGAATCTTCTAAAAAGGGCGAAAAAGTGCTGAGGAATTGTAAGGGAGCCAGCCATAGTGTTATCAATTTCCTTCTTTTGAACAGACTCGAAAGCATCCTTAAAGCCGAAAATTTTGAGCTGGGAAGATCTGAAATTGCCAGTGCTTATGAGGTGCTGCCCAAAAACTCAATCAATGGAATTAAGGTAGTGGAATATGCCATCAGGCTGGGGTTGAGAATGCAGGAATTCGATTATGCCTACTTAGCATTGGCGAACTTGAATCGCAGATTGATTAACCGGCTACTAACACCAAGGCACCAGGAATACTGGAAAATTTGGGAAGCATACGTTAACTTTCTTGTAGTAGCAGGTAGAATTGAACCCAAAGAAGATTGGGCAAAACTGCCTAAGTTTAAGTTTGCCCGGTTTTTCAATAATGTTCCTTCTTACTCCCGTAACAAAAATGGAATGAACATTCCTATTTTGATTTTACAGGCCCTGTACTTTATTGTTGAGGGGAAGTATGGGAAGGTAGTTGATCGTACTGAAGCACTAGAACGATACTGTAGCAGATACTTGAAAGACGATGAAAATCTCAGGCATAACTGCTTCTTCAAATTGCTTGTAATTACAGTTCAGGCCAATTTTCATAAGGGGGCTACGGAAAGAAAGGCTAAAACCGTTTATAATCGGATGATTAACGCCAAAGAACGGTCAATTGATATTGAGATTGTTCCCTACGAAGTTCTCTGGGATATCGTTTTGGAACACCTGACGGTTGAGCGCAGAGCGCGGGCTGTGTCTAAAGACCATGCTGGATAAGAATGTCTTCGATCATGATATTCTTACTTGGGAGGTTAGTGATGAGTTCTGCAAGAGCGGATGCTTTTTCCTTTGGTGTGGGTCAGTCCTTGCAGGCATTTGACCCGGTGGATAATCAGAATTCTGGTGAAAAGACCATCCACTAATGGCACCTTCTTACATCGGGATGTCTTCGATGACAACAGAGCTGGTGTTGTTGATTACTGCGCCCAGCCAGTCGGCAACGGAAGCGTAAACGGAGAGGATGGCGTCAATTTGGTCTGCGTTAAGCAGGTCGATAGCAAGTTCCATGTGTGGAGTATTTATTTTGATGAGGTTATCTTATGATGGAGAAGTACGGTCTAGATGAGAATGTCTTCGATCATGATATTTTTGCTTGGAGAGGTTAGTGATGAGTTCTGCAAGAGCAGATGCTTTTTCCTTTGGTGTGGGTCAGTCCTTGCAGGCATTTGACCCGGTGGATAATCAGAATTCTGGTGAAAAGACCATCCACTAATGGCACCTTCTTACATCGGGATGTCTTCGATGACAACAGAGCTGGTGTTGTTGATTACTGCGCCCAGCCAGTCGGCAACGGAAGCGTAAACGGAGAGGATGGCGTCAATTTGGTCTGCGTTAAGCAGGTCGATAGCAAGTTCCATGAGTAGAGTATTTATTTTGATGAGGTTATCTGATGATGGAGAAGTACGGTCTAGATGAGAATGTCTTCGATCATGATATTTTTACTTGGGAGGTTAGTGATGAGTTCTGCAAGAGCAGATGCTTTTTCCTTTGGTGTGGGTCAGTCCTTGCAGGCATTTGACCCGGTGGATAATCATAGTTCCGGTGAAAAGACCATCCACTAATGGCACCTTCTTACATCGGGATGTCCTCGATGACAACAGAGCTGGTGTTGTTGATTACTGCGCCCAGCCAGTCGGCAACGGAAGCGTAAACGGAGAGGATGGCGTCAATTTGGTCTGCGTTAAGCAGGTCGATAGCAAGTTCCATGAGTAGAGTATTTATTTTGATGAGGTTATCTGATGATGGAGAAGTACGGTCTAGATGAGAATGTCTTCGATCATGATATTTTACTTGGGAGGTTAGTGATGAGTTCTGCAAGAGCAGATGCTTTTTCCTTTGGTGTGGGTCAGTCCTGGCAGGCATTTGACCCGGTGGATAATCATAGTTCCGGTGAAAAGACCATCCACTAATGGCACCTTCTTACATCGGGATGTCTTCGATGACAACAGAGCTGGTGTTGTTGATTACTGCGCCCAGCTAGTCGGCAACGGAAGCGTAAACGGAGAGGATGGCGTCAATTTGGTCTGCGTTAAGCAGGTCGATAGCAAGTTCCATATGTGGAGTATTTATTTTGATGAGAGTATCTGATGATGGAGAAGTACGGTCTAGATGAGAATGTCTTCGATCATGATATTTTTACTTGGGAGGTTAGTGATGAGTTCTGCAAGAGCAGATGCTTTTTCCTTTGGTGTGGGCCAGTCCTTGCAGGCATTTGACCCGGTGGATAATCAGAATTCTGGTGAAAAGACCATCCACTAATGGCACCTTCTTACATCGGGATGTCTTCGATGACAACAGAGCTGGTGTTGTTGATTACTGCGCCCAGCCAGTCGGCAACAGAAGCGTAAACGGAGAGGATGGCGTCAATTTGGTCTGCGTTTAGCAGGTCGATAGCAAATTCCATGTGTGGAGTGTTTTGAGTGGTTATCTGATGATCCAAAGGTGTGGGCCTAATCGACTCGCTAAAGAGGCATTTTACGGGCCTAAGTAAGGCGCGTTTTTTGCTAATTTATGTCTTATTGTAGTTGTAAAACGCAGAAAGCCAGCACGTTAACGTGCTGGCTTCTTCTAAAAAAGTAAGTATTTTTGGCGGCTAAGCTTTATTCAATTTTAACATTTCAGCCCTCGTTTTTGTCATTTTTTCTTTTGCCGGGAGGGCCTAAGCGCTCAAAAGTGCTATCCTGGCGAGTAGAAAAACGACCTCTTCCTTCCTCTTCATCGGCCGCATCATAGGCCTTAATGATGGATTTAACGAGACGGTGACGAACGACATCGTCTGCCGTAAGGCGAACGGTGCCGATTCCCTTGATGGGGCTCAGGAGCTTAACGGCACGTCGTAAGCCGGAGACCTGATTATGGGGCAGGTCTACCTGACTAAGGTCACCGGTAATGATGGCTTTGGCAGATGGCCCCAGACGGGTAAGGAACATCTTGATCTGACTGGTAGTCGTATTCTGGGCTTCGTCCATAATGACGAAGCAGTTGTCCAGCGTCCGGCCACGCATGTAGGCCAGAGGAGCAATCTCGATGGTTCGGTCTTCGCGGAACTTAGCCTGTTTCTCCGCCGGAATCATATCGTCCAGCGCATCATACAGTGGCCGCAGGTAGGGGTCAATCTTATCTTGCAGGTCTCCGGGCAGGAAGCCAAGGCTCTCGCCGGCCTCTACGGCCGGCCGGGTGAGGATGATTTTCTTAACCGCCTTGTTCTTCAGGGCACGAACCGCCAGCGCAACGGCGGTATAGGTCTTACCCGTACCGGCGGGGCCGATGGCGAAGACAATGTCATTCGTCGCAGCAGATTCAACCAGTTTGGCCTGGTTGGCTGTCCGGGCTTTGATGGGCTTGCCCGTACGACCATACAGTATAGTCTTGTTTGAGGCACCATTGCCAAGCTTGGTCACGAAGGGATTTTCGCCGGCCATAATGTCTTCAACGGTTTGCTTGCTCAACTCCCGGTTATCTTGCAGCAGGCGCATCATAAGCTCCAGGTGGTGCTTGAGCTGTTGAGCCTGAGATTTATCGGCAGTGATTTTCACCTTCGTGCCACGCTGGGTAATTTTAGCGTCCGGGTAGGCTTCCCGCAGAATGTTCAGTTTCTTGTTGTTCTCTCCGAGAAGAGCCAGGGGATCTACCCCGTTGATGGATACTACGATTTCGCTCAAATGAGACAGTTTTTGTCGCCGCCTGCTTTGGCGACTGACCTGAACTCAAAACTACGAAACCTCGTCAAAAGTTTCAGACTTTGCACATACTACACCGCTTCTTTACCTTCCTTAGCACCTGCGACCGCGCCCCCCGTGACGTTCACACTACCCATTAATATCCGGCAACCCTACCTTTACCCCCCAAATATTACTTCATAACGTGGCAAATACACCCGCTTCCCTGGTTACCCTCACGACTGATTTTGGTCGGGAAGATTTTCATCTCCCCCGATTAAAGGCCCATCTGCTGGCCGCTCATCCTATGTTGCAACTGGTAGACATTAGCCATGATGTGCCTACCTACGACATCGTGCGGGCGGCTTTCATCTTCCGCCGGGTCTGGGGCCATTACCCGGCAGGAACAATTCACTTGCTGAGTGTCAATGATTATTATCAACCCCGGGGTCGATTTCTGGCGATCCGCCATGAGAAGCAATTTTTTATCGGACCAGACAATGGCATCTTTAGCCTGATTTTCGGCAGGATGCCGCGGGAAACATTTGTTCTGGACGGCTACACGAAGAACGATTCTCTGTCGTCCGTTTACGCCCGGGCCGTTGCGCATGTGGCTAAGGGCAAGCCTTTTCAGGAGGTTGGCCTGCCCGCCACCCGCTTTACTGAGCGGCTGGCTTTTCAACCGGTCATTGGCCCTGATTATATCCGTGGAGCCGTCACTTTTATTGATCGATTTGATAATGTGACCACCAATATCACCCGTCAGCTCTTCGAAGAGGTAGGTAAGGGGCGTGGCTTTCAGTTGCTCATCAAGCGCATGCAACCCATTGACGGGCTTAGTTTCCGCTATCACGACGTGCCGGAAGGAGAGCCACTTTGCCGCTTCGACAGTGACGGTTATCTGGAAGTAGCCATCAACCTGGGGCGGGCTTCCACACTATTGGGCATCCAGATGGAGGATATGGTGCAGGTGGAGTTTACTTAGTAATGATAATTACTATCACTACTACCATACTATTGTCCGGGCGCAGACGCAGGATGCAAACAGGAGTTAGAGGAGCAGGGGAAACTGCCCCCTCATTTTTTCATCAAGCCGTCCGTAAAGTGTCTCACCCCTTTTTCTTCGGCAAATTTTCCACGGTTGAAGCTTTTGGAATCCCCCTTCGGGATGGATAACGACCTCCAGTCCTTTCCCTTCATCTGCTTAGCCAGCATAACGATCTGCCCGATGTGGTAGGCGTAATGCGCCAGCTGCCGGTTCATGGCCTCCGCAACGGTGTGCCCTTCATTACGGATGTATATAATGGTATTGAGTTGCTCTGGCTGCAAACCATTAATGGCGCCTTCCAGCACGGCCCAGCCTTCAGCCCAGGCTTTTTCCAGTTCTGCCTGATGGTTGAAGTCGGCGACGAACTCATCGTCCCGGTCGCGCCATTCTTTTTCGCCGTCGGTCGTCAGGAAGTCGGTCCATCGACTTTTCATGTTCCCGTTGAGATGCTTCACAATGACGGCCACAGAGTTGGAGCCCGCCGCATCGTCCCGAAATAATTCCTCTTCGGTGAGCTGTGCCATGGCCCCTTCGCCGAGGTGGCGGTAGTAGGCGAATTGCTTTTGGTAGGAAGCTAACATGGTGTTTGGGGCTTTTAGTTCGTTGGTTCTTTAACTTCGCTGCTACTGCGTGGTGGGCTGCTGCACATTGGAGACGGCAACGTGAAATATTTTGCCTCCGATGCCTACAACATGCGGTAGCCCCAAAATACCAAAGAACCAAAGGACCAAAGAACCAAAGAACCAAAGAACCAAAACACTACAACATCGAAACATAATGCGGCAGCATCTCCAGCCACAGCGGCCAGTCGTGCTCGATATCTCCCCGGACGTCCAGCCAGTGGGGGATATTCTTTTTACGTAGGATTTCGCTGAATTTCAGGTTGCCGTCCAGGCAGATGTCCCAGTTGCTGGTGCCCAGGATGATCTTCATGTTCCAAAGGTCGCCATGGTCGGCATTGGGCATAAAGTCGACGGGGTTATTGAAGTACACATTGTCGTCATAATAGCCGTGCATAAACGATTTTATGTCGAATGCTCCACTCAGGCAGAAGAGGTGACTCACCATTTCGGGATGACGGAAAGCGAAGTTGCTGGCGCTGAATCCACCGAAGCTGATGCCACAACAGGCAATGCGTCCGCTGGGCGTGTTGTTCCTGATTTGGGGGACGAACTCCTCCGTCAGAAATTTATCGTATTGAATGTGTCTCAACACCCGGAACTTCGGGTGAATGTCTCCATACCAACTGGCATCGTTAATGCTGTCCGGACAGAACACCTGCACGAATCCACGCTCAATAAACCACCGGAGAGACTCTACCATCCCCCGATCTTTTGCTTCGTAATAACTACCTAATGTAGTAGGGAAAATGACGAGCGGCTGGCCATGGGTGCCAAAAGTGAGGATCTTGACATCATGCCCGAGGTGGTGGCTGTAAAAATTCGTGAGCGTTTCCTGCATAGTGGATTTTATTGGGTGGTTAAGGTAGCTAAATGTGTAGTAAAAGGGAGTTCTGGTAAAAAAAATATTCGCACATAGTTTTGGGCTAGGGCAATCGATGGCACCCATTTGAGGGAGGTCTCCAGAGCATTGACATCGTAAGATAAACGGTAAATAACTTCTCCATCTCTTACATTTGCGGTATTATTGTAAATTCTACACTATCCCCCCTCTGAAGATGAATATAACAGACCACCAGAATACCAAGATCGTTGCCACCGTCGGCCCTGCCTGTAGCTCCCGCGAAGGTCTTAAAGGTTTGATTGAAGCTGGCGTTGATTGCTTCCGTCTGAACTTCAGCCACGGAACCCACGAAGTACACGGCGCCATCATCCAACGGATTGTGGAGCTGAATAAAGAAATGGATACTCACGTAAGTATCCTGGCGGACCTCCAGGGGCCGAAACTCCGCGTCGGTAAGATGGAAGGAGAGGGCCTGCCCGTTGAGGAAGGCCAGATTGTTACCTTCACGAACACCGAATGTATTGGTAACGCCGAGCGGGTATACATGAGTTACCCGGAATTTGCCAAGGATGTAACAGTCGGTGAACGCGTCCTGGTAGATGATGGTACCCTGGTCTTCGAAGTAGTAGAAACCAATGGTACGGACACCGTTAAGCTCAAGACCCTCTTCGGTGGTCTGCTCAAGTCTAATAAAGGTGTCAACCTGCCCAACACAAAAATCAGCCTGCCGAGCCTGACCAAAAAGGATCGGGAAGACCTGGCCTATATGCTGACGCAGCCGGTCAACTGGATCGCCCTCAGCTTCGTCCGCCATCCCAAAGACTGTAAAGAACTCAAAGCACTGATTGATGCTGCCGGCCACCCGGCGAAGATCATTTCCAAAATCGAGAAGCCGGAGGCCATCGAAAACCTGGACAAGATCATCAAGCACTCCAACGCCATCATGGTAGCCCGCGGTGACCTGGGCATCGAGGTGCCCATGGAGCAGCTGCCCATCATCCAGAAAGACATCATCAAGCGCTGCATCCAGCGCGCACGGCCCGTCATCGTGGCGACCCAGATGATGGACTCCATGATCACCAATCCCGGCCCCACCCGGGCTGAGGTAACGGACGTTGCTAACGCAGTACTAGACGGAACGGACGCCGTAATGCTCTCCGGCGAAACCTCCGTTGGCCGCCACCCGGCACTCGTTGTGAAGGCCATGAATGCCATCATCCACGAAGCTGAAAAGATCTATGAAATCGGGATGAAGCGCCCTAAGTCAAACGCTAAAAGTGGAACCTTCGTCAGTGACGTTGTTTGTTCCGCTGCCGCCTGGGCAGCCCAAAACGTTGGTGCCCGCGGCATCGTGGGTATGACGCGTACGGGATATACCGCCTTCAAACTGTCAAGCTTCCGCCCGAGCTCGAAGATCTACATCTTCAGCGACCTGCAACACATGCTCAACACCCTGAACCTTTGTTGGGGCGTACGTTGCTATCACTACGATAACTTCACCAGCACCGATAGAACGGTAGAAGATATAACTCAGATTCTAAAGGATAAAGGACACGTGCAGGCGGGAGATATGACCGTTAATACTGGCTCCATGCCACTGGAAAAGCGCCGCCGGACGAACATGATGAAGATTACAATCGTGGATTAGGAGTCAGACAGTCAAGCCGCCCGATAGTAGCAGCCGCGGGGACAGACTCGCTCCGTTTGTGGCTACCCGACTTTCTGCCTGTCTTATCTGACTATTTTGACTTTCAGCCCTCCGGCTGAGACGTTATCAAAATCACAAGGCGAAGGATTATCCCCCCGTCAACGCAACGACGGGCGAAGCTGTGCGTTATCTATTGGTGTTCATCAATCCCCGTTCGCCGATGCGTAACGTACTACTACTCTGTTTTACCCTTTTTTCGAGCCTGCTATTGGCTCAAATGACCAAAAGCCAGACTCCCGCCGGGCTAAAAAATGAAGGTAGCTTCATTGAAGCCAAACGGGAAGCGCTGCTGGGCAAGACCACCGAAGCGATCGGCCTGTTCAAAGAATTGGCGGAGATGGAGCCGGATAACGATGCTATCCAGTTTGAGCTCGGTCGATTGCAATACGGAGAGGGAAATACCAACGATGCCATTAATCACCTGCGTAAGGCTTATGCTACTCGCCCCAACGAGGTCTACGCGGCTTTTCTGGCGGAGTTGTATCAAGCCAGTGGTCAGCACCGGGAAGGCGCGGCGCTTTTTGCGGGTCTGATTAAGAAAAACCCGGCACGGGAAGATTTTTACCTGGAGCGCGCAGCCTTTCTGGTGCGGGCACAGGATATTAGAGGAGCCATCGCCAGCTACAACCAACTGGAAGACCGAATCGGGGTAAACGCCGAACTGGCCCGGCGGAAGCACGCGCTCTATCTTGGGCAGGGCGATCAAAAGCGGGCGGAGAAAGAGCTGACGGCACTGGTGGCTGCCCAGCCCGACAACCTGGCGCACCGTCATTTGCTGGCGGGCTATTACCAAAGCCAGGGCGATGCCGGAAAGGCAAGAAAGACCTATCAGGAAATTCTGAGCATTCAACCCGCTGACGTGCGCGCTCAACTGGCCATGCAAGAGGTGGGCAATAAGCCCGCTGCTGCAGCGGACGACGATAAACTGCTGGCCTTGCTGGGCCGGGCGGACGTAGACATCGACCTGAAGGTCGGTAAGTTGCTTCCCCTGGTGCAGCAGGTGGCGAGCACGCAGGATGCAATGCTGGGACAACGAGCCATGCGCCTGGCGGCTGAACTCCGCCGGGTACACCCGGACGAGGCAAAGGCCGCCGCCATCGAGGGAGACCTGTATTTCCATACGGGGCAGCTGGACAAAGCCGCCGAAGCCTACATCGCGACCATTGAGTTAGACGATACCGTATACCCCGTCTGGGAACAGCTGCTGGCCACGCTGTACCTGGATAATCAGATCAGTGAACTGCGCAAATATGCGGAGGACGCACTGGATGTATACCCCAACCGCCCGGCCGTATACGTGCATTACGCCATCGGGGAAGCGCTGCGGGCTGATTTTGACGAAGCGAATTCTTTACTTAGCCAGGCGAGCCTGATGGTGAGCGGGCAGCCGGAGGCTGCCGCAGCCATGGAGGTATTAGCGGAGGCCTTCGCCGGCTTTGCGGAAGGGAACACTTCAGCGGGGCTGGACCTGGCTAAACTGCCGGGCGGAGCTGCCGGCCCGCTGGGCTTCCTGTGGGCAAACGCTGATAAAGCTGCCGCATTGCTGGCTTACGACCGGCCCGGTAATACGAATGCCCTCTTCCTGGAACTCCTGGGCGATGCCCAGGCCGCTGGCGGAGACAAGGCCGCCGCTGCCAAAACCTACGCCCGCGCTAAGTCAGCGGGTAGTAAGTCGGCGAAGCTCTCCGCGAAAATATCGAAGGTGCGGAGTTAGACCCGGATCTCCATTGCTTTTTAATCCAGTACTTTGCACCTGCGTCCGCGCCGCCTCTTTCCGAATCAATGGAAGGCCGGCTACCCGCATTGATCAAAACAAACTTCCATGCGTTTACTCCTATCTCTAGCCGCTTTTACTCTTTTTTTTGCTGCCAGCTGTACTAAAAAGGCCCTTGACGGGCGTGATGGCCGGGACGGACTCTCCGCCACCAGCAAGGCCAGCCAGGTGATGAAGGAGCTGGAAGACAGTCGCTTCGCTTCCCAATATTTTGAGGGTCGCGCTAAGGTTGACGTCAAGAGCCCCAAGATGAACATTGGTGGCACGGCTACCATCCGCGTAGAGCAGGATAAGGCCATCTGGATGAGCGTGAAAAAATTTGGTTTCGAAGGGGCAAGAGCCCTCATTCGCCCCGATTCCTTCTTTGTGATCAACCGCCTGAACGGAGACTATACCGCTGAGCCGCTCAGCTACATCGAGCGTAAATACAAGATCCCCGCCCGCTTTGATCTCCTGCAGGAAATGGTGATGGGCAACGCCGTTTTCTTTAGCCGCGACCTGGAGCTGGAAACCGTTGGAGAGAACTTTATTCTGAATGGCCGCGATAAGCGTTTTGCCACAAAGCACACCGTAGACGCCCGTGGCTACAAGCTATTAGGAATGGACCTGACCGAACTGGCCCAGGATCGTAAACTGGTCATCAATAACGCCGATTTTCGCCGGATCGAAGGGCAGGGAGATAATGATTTTGCCCACCAGCGTACCGTCGTGATTGACACAGAAGAAACGGGCAAGGCGACGCTGGATCTGGAGTTTACCCGCTTGTCATTTAGCGGGCCATTGGCGATGCCTTTTCAGCGGCGGTAGGGTTTGTACCGCCGACTTCAGTCGGCGGAATAGAGTAATTCGCCGACTGAAGTCGGCGGTACAAACCAAACCTAGTTGTTGTCATCATCATAAAACTTATCCTTCTCCTTCACGATTACCTTTTCTCCTTCCTTCAGGTTACGGCTAACGGCAGTGTAGGGGCCGGCAACAACGGCGTCTCCGGCTTCAAGGCCACTCTTGACCTCAATGACGGAAGCATCCTGTAATCCGGTAGTAACGACGACTTTGTCGACGGTGTCAGCCCGAACGACGAAGACCACTTCTTCCAGTTCGTCAATGCCAACGGCATCATCATCCTGTTCTTTTTCGCGGGTAGTGACGGCCTCGATGGGGATACTGATTACTCCTCCGGAGTTGCTGGTGAGAATGTCTACGCCCGCAGACATGCCCGGGCGGAAGGGGTAAAGGTTGCCGCCTTTTACGAGGTCGGCATAACTGGCGGGGTCGATGCTGATGCGAACTTCAAAGTTCGTGACCTGATCACTGTTGAGGACGTTGTCCGCCAGGCCAGCCGTCGTGCTGGAGTTTGCAATCTGGGTTACATTGCCCTTGAACTTGCGGTTAAGGTAGGCGTCTACTTCAACTTCAGCCGTCTGGCCGATTTTTACGGAAGGAACGTCGTTTTCGCTCACTTCTACGCGCACTTCCATGGCGTTGAGGTTAGCAATACGCATGAGTTCCGTACCCGCCATCTGGATGGTACCCACTACGCGTTCGCCTTGTTCTACGTTGAGCAAAGACACGACACCGCTCATGGGGGCGTAGATGGTCGTTCGCCGGAGGCTCGTCCGGAACTCAGAAAGGGTCGCCTCAGAAGATTCTACGCCGTACTGAGCAGCCCGGGCACTTTCTTTGGCTCCCTGGATGTTACTGTCTGCAGCCTTAAGATTAGCTTCCAGGCCACGGAGGGAAGCAGAGCTGGCTTCGAGGTCTGCCTGGCTAACTACGCCATCAGCGGCGAGTGCTTTATTACGATTGTAAATTTCCCGTGCATTAGCCAATTGAGCCTCGATCTGGGTTTTCTGAGCTTCCAGACTATTGATCTGGGCGCGGGCATTGGCCAGCTGTGCTTTGCTGCTGTTGACGTTGGCTGCGGCGCGGGCCACCTGGCTTTGGTAGGCGTCTGCGTCGATTTTAGCCAATAGTTGACCGGCTTTTACGCTGTCTCCTTCTTCGACGTAAAGCTCCACTACCTCGCCGGAGACATCAGAACTGATCTTGACTTCCGTTTGGGGGAATATCTTGCCGCTGGCGGAGACAATTTCCTGAATGGTCCTTTCTTTGGCTTCAGAGGTGAAGACCCGGGTGCCCGTTTCTTTATTGCTGTTCAGCACCATCGTTACGATGGTACCCAGGACAATGAGAAGAACGATGCCGATAATAATTTTGCGAGCCATGTTGATTAGACTGTTAGTGTGTGATACTGTTCAAAAAGCAGACCGAAGTCCGTTAATGGTGTGTCTGGTTTTACTCCAGGGTGAACCCCTGACCCAGATAGAAGCGAATAACCTGCCGGTTGAAAATAAGCTGGTATTTGCTGCGGGTGAATTCTGTTTTCGCCTGATCGAGCCGGTTCGTGGCCGTAACGAGATCCAGGCTGTTAGCCGCTCCTGCTTTGAAGCTGCGCTGGACGTTGTCATAGGCTGCCTGGGCAGCGTCCTGACTGATTTTAGCCGCGCGGTAACTTTCCTGAGCCCCGCGTAGGTTAGCCAGCGCGAGTTCTACATCATTACGGAGATTGTTCTCTGCCTGCTCAATGTCGAGTTGAGCGTTTAGCTTCTGTACTTGCGCCCGTTGGATATTCAGCTTGTTGCGGCCCTGGCTATAAATGGGGACATTGAGGCTCATGCCAACAGACTGGCCGAAGTTGCGGTTTAACTGGTCGAAATAGCCGATGTCGTTGAGGGTTCCTCCCACTGTTGTGATGGTTGAAATTCTGCCGGGCATGTTGTCCAGTAAAAGGTTCGGGACGGGGATGGTAATTTCCATTTCGTTGCTCCGGTCAAATTCTTTGGCAGCGGTGGAATAGTTGGTGCTCAGGCTACCGAAGAGGCTTACCGTTGGGCGTAATCCGGCTTCCGCCAGTTCAATGCCTACTTCTGAGGATTCCTTCCTCAGCTCTGCTGCCATTACCGTTGGCTGTATGCCCCGGGCCGAGAGGTAGACTTCGTTCACGTCGTAATTCTCGAAAAGCTGGGCTTCCGTCGGGTTTAACTCAGGAGTAGTAACGTTAAATTCCTGGTCGAAATCCAACTCCAATAAAATCTTGAGGGCGAGGTTGGCATTATTTAGCTGATTCTCGAGATCAATGATGGCTCGTTGATTCGCGGCCTGCTGCGCCACCAGGTCAAAGCGCTGGGCGGCGGGTAAAGCTCCGGCTTTGATGAGAGCGTCGGTGTTTTTCAGCTGATCATTCGTCAGTTGTAGTTGGGCACGGGAATTGGTGAGTTGCTCTTTGAGCAGTACGATGGTCAGGTAGCTATTGGCAACCTGGAGGCCAATATTGTTGGCCGTGACTTTTGTGTCAACCTCCGCTGCGGCAAGATCTAATTCTGCCTGCCGGAGACCGTTTTTGATTTGACCACCATTGTAAAGCGTTACCCCCACATTTAGGTTGTAGCCCTGAAAACCGATGGTTTGCTGATCAAAAGTGTTGGTCGTCGGGTCAATCGTCCGACCTAACTGAGCACCAACGTTGGTGGAACCACTGAGGGTTGGGAGCCGACCATTTTGGGCTTGTTGCCGCTGGATACGGGCAATTTCCTCAAAATTATTCAACCGCTTAACCTGCAGGTTATTGGTCAGCGCATACTCTACGGCGCGCTCCAGGGTCCAGTTGCCATTGGCAGACTGAGCCGAGAGGCCAAAAGAAAACAAGAAGAGTAAGGTAAATAAAGTAGTGTTCCGCATGTAGCATGGATTCTATGGTCGGCAAAGCTACCACGCGAAAGGGGTAGGAGAAATTTTATCTATGAACGGCGGCTAATTTTGGATGAATGGCAGCAGTCTTAGCGGAAATCTGATCATTGTCCTTAAGTGCTGTCTTGCAGACATGACGTAAGTATCCACTACCTTAGCCCCGATGAAACTCCGTTACACTTACCATTCTGAACACCATGCGGACAATAAAGACCGCTGGTTTCACTTCGTCCTCTTTGCTGGAGCCTTTCTGCTGCTACTGGCAGCGGGGCAACAGTTTTTCTTGTTTTTTACCGATTGGCACGCCAGTGACGAAGAACATAGCTGGTGGCACCTTGGCTTAGGTGTGATTTATTTACTGGGAGGATTATTGATGGCTTACGCCGGTTACCGGGCAGATCATGCCAGCCGGGGCGATTTGGATCGGTACGTGCGTGTCAGCGATAAGCACCTTGTCTGGAAACTGGACCAGAAGGAAGGAGAGCAGGAACTATTACTGGAAGATATTACCGGAATAGAACGGCCCAATGTCCGGGACCTTGTTCTGAAAGTTAAGGGTGGCAGCCAGATTTTTCTGCCGATTTACCTGATCACGCACGATGGCAAACAAGAAGAACTGATGGCTATTCTGCAAGCGCAAACCAAAGGGTAATCCACTGAACCCATCTCTACTATGTATCTGGAGCTTCTCCAATCGCTAATTGCCACTCCTTCGCTTTCCAGACAGGAGGAGGGGACGGCTGACCTCATTGAGGCTTTTCTTAAAGAACAAGGACTGCGTCCGAACCGTCACCTGAATAATGTCTGGCTCCGCTCCCGTAACTGGCAGGAGGGCCGGCCGGTCATTTTGCTTAACAGCCACCACGATACGGTAAAAGCTGCTGCCGGCTATACCCGGGATCCTCACCGACCAGATATTGAAGACGGTAAGCTTTTTGGATTAGGGAGTAATGATGCTGGCGGCGCGCTTGTCTCGCTGATCTCCACTTTTGTTGAGCTGGAGAATGAGGACAACCTGAACTGTAACTTACTACTGGCTGCGACCGCAGAAGAAGAAATTAGTGGCCCCAACGGCATTGCCGCTCTACTACCGCTTTTGGGAGCCATCGATGCCGGCATTGTAGGGGAACCCACCTTACTGGACCTGGCCATTGCGGAACGCGGCCTGGTTGTTATTGACGGAGAGGCTAAAGGAGTCAGCGGGCATGCCGCCCGCAAGGAAGGCGTCAACGCGCTATACCTGGCTCTTGATGATATTGCAGCGATTCGACGCCACTCGTTTAGCCGGCCAAGTGATTTGTTGGGGCCAACTTCTGCCAACGTTACCGTGCTTAATTCCGGAACCCAGCACAACGTAGTGCCCGATCGGGCGACCTTTTTGATCGACCTGCGCGTCAACGAAGCCTACCGCAATGAAGAGGCAGTGGCAGAGTTGCAGGCAGCCTGTCAGCACTCGGAGCTGAAGCCGCGTAGCCTCAGGCTGCAATCAAGCGGAATAGAAAAAACGCACCCTCTTGTGAAAGCCGGACTAAAAGTACGCCCAGGCGCATCTGCTTATGGATCACCAACGCTCTCCGATCAGGCCCTGATGCCGTTCCCGACGCTCAAACTTGGCCCCGGAGACAGCGCCCGTAGCCATACAGCTGATGAGTTCATCTTTGTGGAAGAGATCGAAGCCGCCAGGAAAATGTACGTGGCTTTATTGCGGGAAGCGTACGGAGTAGTCTTGTAGTCTCGTTGTCTGGTAGACTACCGCACTTTGTAGGTTTGACAGGCGGCAATGTTGGGGGGTATAACATTCGCCTCCCCCGTCTCCCACACGCGGTAGCCTACCAGTCAACAAGATCATCAGACATTTTTTTCTCTCCTCAGGCAGCGCATCCTTATTTCCCACCGTTACCCTGATAGTTTTGATGATGAAAGATTCTACAGCCTCACTTTATTCTCACTAGTAATTGCTTTCAAGGCTGTTTACGAAAAAGGGGAAAACGGACAGTATCCGTTTTCCCCTTTCTTTATTTTGCCACCAGCCAAAGCCGGGGCTGCGCTACGAAACGCTTCGGGTTTTAGTCACTGCTACTCAAGATAGCGAGTAAACGCAGTACCTCAATATAAAGCCAGACCAGTGTGACGATAAGGCCCATGGCACAGAACCATTCCATGTACTTGGGCGCGCGCATAGCGGCCGCTCGTTCAAAAGAATCGAAGTCCAGCAGTAAATTCAGGGTGGCAATGCCGATGATGAAAAGGCTGATGCCGATACCAATCATTCCACCTTCGTGGAGGAAGGGCATGTTGATGCCGAAGAAACTAAGGCCGATATTGATCAGGTAAACCAGGAAAATGCCACCCGTAGCCATCAGAATTCCGGTACGGAACTTCTGGGTGACCTTAATCAGGCCAGCCTTGTAAACGAAGAGCATCATGAACAGCAAGGCCATCGTGAGCAGCACCGCCTGAAAAACGATGCCCGCACCGAACCCGGCGGCATACATAGCAGTAACCGAGCCGACGAAAAGGCCTTCCAGCAGCGCATAAATCGGAGCCAGGGTAGGAGAGAGGTGGCGCTTGAAGGACATCACCAACACCAGGACCAGACCACCGATAGCTCCACCCCAAAGGAAGAGTGGGCTGGGGTTAGCGAAGGAGTAAAGGGAGGTGATCAGGAGCAGTGCGCCCATGATCAGAGATTTGTTGACGGCACCACTGACGGTCATGGGGTCAGTCTCAGCGCGCTGAGTAATACCACCGTCAAGGGTATTTGTTTTAGCAATAGCCTCCTCTTTGAGGAGCGGGTTGCTCGATTTAGTGAATCGATCAAAGAAAGCCATGGATAGGATTTTGTTGTTGTGTAAAGAAAACGTTTGAAATGGAAAGTCGTTGAGTTTGGCTTTTGATAGGCCGTCTTCTGACTAGAGGAAATAATCCACCGCCAACTCATAGCCCCGCAGGCCGAAGCCTACAATGATACCTTCCGCCACGGGTGAAACATAGCTGTGATGGCGGAAAGTCTCCCGTTTGTGCACATTGCTGATGTGTACCTCAATGACGGGCGTTTCAATGCCGGCGATGGCGTCAGCGATGGCAATACTCGTATGCGTGAGTGCGCCGGCATTCAGGACAATGCCGTCATAGCTAAAGCCCACTTCGTGTAATTTGTCCAGAATATGCCCTTCATGATTACTCTGAAAGTAAGTCAGGTCTACATCTGAATCAATGTATTTTCCCCGGAGGTGGATCATGAAGTCCTCGAAGGTGTCTTCCCCGTAAATTTCCGGCTCGCGTCGGCCGAGGAGATTAAGGTTGGGGCCGTTGATGATTAAAATGCGGAGCATATTGGTTCGTTGGTATTATGGTCTGTTGGCTTGAGCTACCTTTATCTCCACACAAGGTACGGGCTTCTTCACCTAAATTAATAGCGGAACCCAAATACCGACGAACCAAAACATCAACGAACTCAAAGTGGTAAGCTCCTTCTTTCGCAATGCCATCTTTCAGGTAAGTCTCAACTTACTGGTCAAAGGCGTCTACCTCTTCGGGGTGGAGCGGATGGTGCAAAACCTGCTGCCGGAAGGAGATTATGGGCTCTACTTCGCCCTGTTGGGCCTGGGAATGTTGCTGCAGGTAGTAGCGGATTTCGGTTTGCAGCTTTACAATAGCCGGGAGCTCAGCGGAGACCGGGAGCAGTTAGCTCAGTACTTCCCTTATTTCATCGGCCTGAAAATAATATTGGGAGCAGCCTTTTTTCTCGTCCTGCTGCCGGTAGGATGGTGGCTGGGCTATCGGGGAGCTGAAATATATCTCTTACTGATTGCCGGAGCGGTACAGTTCTTCAATAGTGTGGTGCTTTATTTACGTTCCAACTTGTCGGGGCTAGGGAAATACGCACTGGATGGCTGGTTCAGTATTATGGACAAGAGCCTGATGATTCTCTCCGTAGGCGGACTTCTGCTTTTCGCACCGGAGGAGCTGACCATTACCCGCTTTGCAGGCTTGCAATTGGCGAGTTGGGGAGTCACGGCGGTGTTGTTGGTTGTGGCGATTCGAGACCGGCTGCCACGGAAATTACCGCGTTTTGACCGGGCCACCTTCGGTAAACTACTGCGGGGCGGAGCTCCCTTCGCCCTGGCCGTCTTTCTGGCTACGGCCTACACCCGCACGGATGCCATCATGATTGAACGTCTGTTGGTAGACGGGGCAGAAGCCGCCAGCCACTACGCTGCAGCATACCGCTTACTCGATGCACTGAACATGGTCGGTTGGCTGCTGGCGGGCTTGCTCATCCCGATGTACGCCCGGCTGCAGGCGGAAGGGAAGGATGAGAAACCGCTACTGAAATTCAGTGTGCAATTATTGCTGGCGGGTTCGGTCTGCGCCGCCGTTCCCCTGGCGTTCTACAGCCAGCCGATAGTGGACTTACTCTACGATTTTGCGGAAAGCAGGACGGGACTGATCCTATTATTTCTGGCTTGCAGCTTCGTAGCGCAGTGCCTCAACTATGCCTATGGCTCCCTGCTCAGCGCAAGGGGCTTCATCGGGCGGATGAACAAGATATATGCGCTGGGCATCGTGCTTAATCTGGGGGGCAACTGGCTGGTGCTGCCGATCTACGGCGCTCCGGGGGCGGCGGCGATAACGTTGCTGACGCAAAGCTTCATTGCGGTGACCCAGGCGGTGCTGGCGCACCGGTGGCTGAACATTCCGGCTGGCACCATTGCCTGGTGGAAGACACTGCTTTTTGCAACCATCTTTGCATCCTGCGGCCTCGCCTTCTACCACTTCGCTCCTTTGCCCTGGCTCCCGGCCTGCTTGTTGCTTGGCGTGCTGGGGCTGGGAGGAGCATCGCTGTCCGGCCTGATCGACTGGCGACAATTGCAGGACTTGGGCACTTCAGCAGGCGCAGCAAGGGGCGCGGACGCAGGTGCCAGCAAAGGGTAAAAAAAGCAGGGGAAGGCTAAAGAACCACCGAAGCGAAAAACCAATGGACCCCAAATTCGTTATTCCGTCATGCACGTTCAAAAACACTTCGGTAAACAAGGGATATTACTCGTTAATCTGGGGACGCCCGATGAGCCAACGCCAAGGGCCGTTAATCGCTATCTCGGGGAGTTTCTCACCGACCCAAGGGTAATTGACAACCTGCCCGGCCCCGCTCAGCAACTGCTGGTGCGCGGCATCATTGCGCCCATTCGCTCCGGCATCGTTAATCCGTTCAAACCCGGTGGTTCTACCAAACTCTACCAGGAATTGTGGACGGAAAACGGAAGCCCGCTGAAATATTACGGCGAAATACTCACCGAAGCCGTCGCCAAAGAAATGGGCGACGACTTTATCGTTCGTCTCGCCATGCGCTACCAAAACCCCAGTATTGCTGACGCACTGAAGGAGTTGATGGACGCAGAAGTGAGTTCCATCACGATCTTTCCGCTCTTCCCGCAGTATGCCAGTGCCACCACCGGTAGTGTACACCAGGAGGTCATGCGACTGCTGAGTAAGGAGCAGATCATCCCGAACGTCAACATGGTTAACAGTTACTACGAGCACCCCGATCTGATCAGGGTCTTTGCTGACAATGCCCGTGATCTTGGTCCGATGGACCAGTGGGATCACATCATCTTCAGCTACCACGGTTTGCCGCAGCGGCAGCTCAAAAAAGGGGACCGTAGCGGTTGCCATTGTTATGCTGACGGTACTAACGCCTGCTGTAGCTCCATCAGCCGCGTGAACCAGTTTTGCTACAGCGCTCAGTGCCATGCCACTACCCGCGCCATCGTCGCGGAGCTTGGTCTCTCCGAAGGAAGCTACACAACCTCCTTCCAATCCCGTCTCGGCTTTGATGACTGGGCCAAGCCCTACACCATCGACGTGCTCGAAGACCTCGCCAAGAATAAGGGCGCGAAGAAACTACTCTGCTTCAGCCCGGCTTTCGTCGCTGACTGCCTGGAGACCACCATCGAAATCGGCCTGGAATACCAGGAAGAGTTCGAAGAGTGGGGCGGTGAGCACATTCAGCTCGTGCCTTCCCTGAACGGAGACCCACGTTGGATTGCGGCGGTGGTGGAGATGTTGCGGGAGGAAGTGGGGAGTAATGTAGTTTTGTAGGGGGTAGTAGTGTAGTGGCTGCCGCACTTTGGAGACCATTACTTATCCGTATTTAAACGTTTATAAACGTAAGTATTCGTTTAAAAAACGGCTAATGGCTAACGCGATGTTGACCTTTGGGGCACTCATTAAAAACAGCCCTTTATGTCACGTTCTACATTTACTACCTGGATGGCCTGGAAAAAAGGATTTAAGCTGGCTACCTCTATTTCCCGACTGGCTCGGGCAAAATTTCCCAAAGAAGAAAGATATAGTCTGACGGATCAGGTAAGACGATCTTCGCGTTCCGTATGTTCTAACCTGGCGGAAGCTTATGCAAAGCGTCGGTATCCCAAGCACTTCACGGCCAAGCTCACCGACTCCATGGGCGAAAATTATGAAACCCAAAATTGGCTCTTTTTCGCCCTGGACGAAGGCTACATTGATGAGGCTACCTTTGAGTCTTACATGGCCGCATCCGAAGAAGTAGGAAGGCTCTTATCTTATATGGATAATAATCCTCAGCAGTTTTTAAAGCCCAGATAAAATCAGAACCTGCTTCCTTCCCATGCGTGGCCTATCCTTCCTGCCTTGAGCGGTAGCTACTACAAAACTACATTACTACAAAACTACATTACTACACTACCATGTTCTTCCTCACCGGAATCCACACCGACGCCGGCAAAACCGTTACCGCCGCCTTCCTGCAGAAAGCCCTCGACGCTGATTACTGGAAACCCATTCAGGCGGGTGACCTGAACTTTGGCGATACGGATCGGGTAAAAGCCTGGACGGGTTCTGACGCCGAACGATTTCATCCCATCCGGCACGCACTCCGCACACCGGCGAGCCCACACTACGCAGCAGCGATTGATGGTGTAGAGATTAAGCTGTCCGATTTTATCCTGCCGGAAACGAACGGCCGACCCTTGATCGTGGAAGGTGCTGGGGGGCTCCTCGTCCCGATCAACGATCAGGAAACGATCACGGACCTGATCCTTCAGCTGGGCCTGCCCGTCATCCTGGTCTCCCGCCATTATCTGGGTAGCATCAACCATACCTTGTTGAGCATTGCGCTGCTGAAAGAGAAAAATATTCCCATCGCTGGCCTCATCTACTCTGGAGGAGATAGCCCGGAGACGGTCCGGATCATCGGAGAGCAGACCGGCGTCTGGCCGCTGGTAGAATTGCCCGAGCTGGAGACTCTTAACCCGGAGAGCATGAGCCAGGTGGCGGCGGAGTACGGCCCGAAATTACGGGCTGCCCTCCGGTGAACGCCGCCTCCGGCGGCGACCGGCCAAAGCGACCTCGGGTCGTGCTGAAAAAGAGTAGCGCGACCGGAGGTCGCTTTGGCCGGTCGCACGTTGAACGTGCTTACACCGGGTACTGAGTATTCGCCGGAAAGCGCCATATTGTGGTCCACACTACCTCTTCTTTTCAAATGATGGACCGTCGCCAGTTTCTCAACCACGCCAGCCTGCTAACTGCCGCTGCTCTGTTGCCAACCTCTGGTTGTTCTATGTCTGATCAACCCCAATTTAAAATGGGCTACCAGCTTTTCTCCGTCCGGGAAGACATGGCCCGGGAGCCCATCGATACCCTCCGGAAGTTAACCCTCATGGGCTACGAGGACTTTGAGATCTATGGCTTTGACGCCGATGCGAATAAAATTTACGGTCATTCTCCGACAGATTTCCGAAAGGTGCTAGACGATCTGAATATCACCACCACCAGCGGACATTTTGGCTTTCACCCTTTCCTGGATAAGCCGCTGGCAGAGTTGGATCGCTACGTGGATCAATGTATCGACTGCGCCAAAGCGCTGGGCATGCCTTACATCACCTGGCCCTGGATGGCACCGGAACAAAGAAGTCTGGAGACTTTCAAGCGCCTGCCCGAGATGCTGAATCGAATCGGAGAACGAGTCTCCGCTGCAGGCCTCGGCTTTGCCTACCATAACCACGATTTTGAGTTTGTGGAATATGACGGACAAACGGGCTACGATATCATCCTGCGGGAAACAGATCCCAACCTGGTTAAACTGCAAATCGATATGTACTGGGTGATGCATTCCGCAAAGCAAACGCCAAAGGAACTAATCGCCAGCCAACCCGGCCGCTTCGTCATGTGGCACATCAAAGACATGCACAAGCTTAGCCGGGACTATACCGAGTTGGGCAATGGCTCTATTAATTACGTAGAAGTATTACCCGACCCGACGCTGTCAGGACTGGAGTATTATTACCTGGAGCAAGGCGGGAACTATACCCACAATGCGATGCAAAGTGCGAAAGACAGTGCCGACTTTTTCAAGGAGCAGTTGCAGCGGTTTTTGTAGGTGACTTAATTGATTTGTTCACTACTGGGATCCTTCCGGTGAACGCCGCCTCCGGCGGCGACCGGCCAAAGCGACCTCCGGTCGCGCTGAAAAAGAGTAGCGCGACCGGAGGTCGCTTTGGCCGGTCGCACGTTGAACGTGATTACGCCTAGCCTTCCTCCCCCTTCATTTTTGCCAAAAACGCTACCAAATCCCGAATCTCCCGGCGGGAGATTTTGCCTTCGGCGGAGGGCATACTGGAAGGTAAGGTCTCTTCTTCAGCAATGTCTGCCTGAGCGATGGTGCGGCTATCCGTCTTACCGACCTTCAGCTTCAGGTGTTCTGGTGTACGTTCGAGGACGATACCGGAGAGTACTTCCTCATCTTTGAGGGTGACAAGCACCGTCTCGTGGCCCGCGGCCAGGGCCGCGCTCGGGCGGATGATGGAGGTCAGAATTTCCCTCGGCGTCATTCGGTGGCCAATGCCGGCCAGGTTAGGGCCAACGTTACCGCCATATTCGAAGATGGCGTGGCAGCGGGTACACTGAGCGCTGGAGTTCCAGTAAAAGACGCCGCGCCCGGCACCGGAATTACCGCCGGCAAGGGCGGAGGCGAACAGGCCCAGGTCGTCTTTTTTCAGCAAATCGGCTTCGTAGGCGGAGAGTTGTTCTGTCAGGGCAGTGTCGTCGTTTTTGGTTTCGATGGTTTCGATCAGATCGAGGTGTACTCCGGCAGGGAGTTTACCGTCGGCCATCCGGCCAATCAGCTCGCTGAGGTAAGCATTGGCGCCCGCTGTTTCCAGTTGGCCAAGACCGGTGATGGCAGCCTGGGCTTCCCGCACCGTGCCGTTATCAATCACGTCGGCGTAGAGCTCAACGGCTTTTTCGGGAGCGACACTTGATTTAGGTAGCAGGGACAGGGCACGGGAACGAACACTATTGTCGCGGTCTTCCATCGCCATACGGATCAGCTTGTCCAGTTCCGGAGCTTTTAAGTCATCGAGGGCAAAGAGCGCTTCTGCACGAATGTCAGCTGAGGGATCTTTAGCCAGCAGCCCGGAGAGTTGCTCCGTGGCGTCGGTGATCTTAAGCCCGGCAGCGGCGCGGATGGCCGCCATCCGAACGGCCGGTTCTCCTCCGGCCATCAGCCCGGCGATACTTTCGCCCAATTGCTGGCGCACGTAGTCGTCACTTTTGTTCCGCTCGCCGCGGTAGCGACCGTCTACCCGGTCAAAAAGAGAAGGACGTGCCCAGTGTGCGAGAGTGGCCAATGCTTCGGCGCGCATATCGGTCAGGTTAGCGGTGTTGTTGGCGTAGGTGACCAGATTGTCTACCGTTCGGTTATTGCCGACCGTCAGGTTGGCGTTGATGATGCGGCGGATGAGGGGCTCGCTCGTCCAGGCGCGCTTGTTCAGCATCTGCGCCAGGGGAGACATGGCTCCGGGGATCGTGTAATCATCGGTGATGGCGCGGGCGGCTTCGGCGACGACGTACTCGTCGGCGTCTTCAAGGAAGGCTTTTACCTCAGGAGATTCCATACGACGCAGGGCGACGATGGCGATGAGGCGCATGTTGCGGGTAGCGTCAGTAGCAAGGCTACGCATGGCCCCGGCATCGCCGATGCGGCCCAGGGCGATCATGCCGCCGTGGCGGAGCCAGGTGTCCTTACCGTCATCTTCACGCAGCATGGCGAGAATGGGCTGAACGGCGGCCTTGTTCTCCGTGCGCCCCAGGGCTTCCATAGCAAAGAAGCGCACCCGGGCGGAGGGGTGGGAGAGGAGGCCGATCAGGGTCTCTCCGGCAGCAGCGTGCTTCAGGTCGCCCACCAGGCGGGCGGCCTGGGCGATGATTTCCGGGTCGGCGTCCAGGAGGAAGGGTTCCAGATCGGTGATGCGGTCTTTGCCCTGACGGATCATCTGCGCCATGCCCCAGAGGGCGTGGATGCGGGCCAGCTGATTGGCCTGTGGGTCTTGTGCTACATCCTCAAGCGAGCCAAAGCCACCTAAGTCCGGCATGGAAGCTAAAAAGAACTGAGCTTTGCGACGAATGCGCTGATCCTGATGGCCTAGTAAATTCATGATCTCTCCAGTCGGCATTATGTCAAATTCAGCAGCCAGTAGCTCCTTCACCTCGCTTCGTAAAGCCACCTCTGCACCTGCGTCCGCGCCCATATCCAGTTTCCAGATACGACCTTCGTTTTTGGTGCCCCAACCGTTGATCCAGTCGCCACAGTAAAGGGCTCCGTCAGGGCCAAAGTCCAGCCCCGTAGGTAATATACCCTTGACGATGGTATCAGCGCTGGCCAGTGCAAAGCCTGCTCCATCGGGCTGCATCTTAAAAGCATGAATGGGAGATCTGCCCGGTGCTCCCCGGAACTCCGCCACAAAGAAGTGGTCGTAATATTTAGGTGCCAGCGCCGTGCCCGGGTTATACACCAGCCCGGTCGGGCCATTGACGAACTGCGCGATGGGTGGCAGGAAATAGGCGGCCTGCTCATTCTTCGCCTGCTCAGAATCCGGTGCCGGATAGCGGGTTTTGTACATTTCTTCGTCCATCCATACTTTATAGGTATTGTTCTTCGGGTCGGTGTATTTGCCGAACTGCCAGTTGATGCGCCAGCCGGTGTCGGAGCCATCAATGAGGTAGACGAGTCGTTCGCGTTCGCCGGCGTGGTCTCCGTCGTTGTCGACCGTGATCAGGTTGCCATATTTGTCCCAGGCGAACTCATGGGTGTTGCGCACACCGTGGGAGAAAACCTCAAAGTTGCTGCCGTCGGGGTCGCAGCGGACCACGACGCCGCGGTTGGGGTTCTTCCACTCCTTGCCGGATTTATCGACGACGTTCATCCCAATATCCCCGATGCCCCACCAGATGCGGCCCTGGGGGCCGACGGTGACGCCGCTCATGCCATGACCGCTGAAGCCGACGTGGACAGCATAGCCGTGGCTCAGGCTTTCGGTGCGGTCGGCAATGCCGTCCTTGTTGTCATCTCCGGTTTTCCAGAGATCGGGGCCGACACTCACATATACTTCGCCGTTAAGAAACTCAATGCCGTTAGCTACGTCAGTGATCTCTTCACCGAAATCTTCGAGGTAACGTTGGCTGCGGTCGGCGACACCATCGCCCGTCTCATCGGTAATGAACCAGATGTTTTCTTTCTCGACCGTCAGGTCTTTCCAGTCCTTCACACCATCTCCGTTGAGGTCTTTCAGGTGCGCTTCAGATTCTTCGCTGTCGGCGGAAAAAGTTTCCCGTAAAAACTTGCGGCGGTCTTCAACGGTCTCAAAAGACAGGGAGGCCGTCATCCAGTTTTGGTGGCCACGGATGTCAAATTCGGAGCTGGTTTGCCGGGTGGCCTGAGTGTAAAAAATGCGCCCATCCGGGGCAACGCTGATGGCAATGGGGTCCTGAACGAGCGAATCAGCTGCCCAGAGGGCCAGGTCAAAGCCGTCAGCAATTTCCACATTGGCTTCTTTACGAATGCGGGCAGCATCAAGGGCCGCGGCTTCCGGATGGATAGCGATCACACGATTCTCGTATTTATTCACGACTTCCTCGGGCGCACAGGCATAAAGAATGGTGGCAAGGGCGCACAGAGGCACCAGAATTTTATAAAGCTTTAGCATGATCCTACGTTTACCAAACAAGGTAAGCAGGCGCGGCCGCAGGTGCAAGGGGGAGTTGCAGACCGGTAGGCTTTAGAGCCAATCAGGCTGTATCTGGTTACGCTACCGGCTTCTTTAGGTCGCGTGGAAGCAGAATAAAAAACCATTAAAGAAAATTTATTTGCCAAGACAACAATTGCTGCACTATCTTTATTCTAAGAAAAAGATCAATTATGACTGCCAAACTTCCCCTCGATCAGGATTATGCCGCTTACACTCCGGCCGATTATGCCGTATGGAAAAAGCTGGCAGACCGACAAATGAAGGCGCTTCGCGAAGTGGCCTGTCAAGAATACCTGGACTGTCTTGATGCACTACACCCCATCCTCAGCCCTAACCATCCACCACGTTTTTCGGACCTGAACGGGCGGCTACTACCCGCCCAAGGATGGTCCATCAAGGTAGTTCCAGGTTTTTTGCCGGTTGACGAATTTTTTAGTCTGCTGGCCAATCGTCGCTTTTGCTCCAGTACCTGGCTTCGCAGTGAGGAGCAGCTCGATTACCTGGAGGAGCCGGATATGTTTCATGACATCTTCGGGCATATCCCCCTCTACCTCAACCATGAATACGGAGAATTTGCCCGCCGCCTCGGCGAGCTTGGCGTTCGCTTTAAAGATGATGAGGAAAAAGTAACCCAACTCCAGCGCCTCTACTGGTTTACCATTGAGTTTGGCGTGATGCGCCAAAACGGAGAAGTGAAGGTATACGGGGCCGGCATTTGCTCCAGCTACGGCGAAACCCGCCATGTGTTCGATAGTCCCAAAGTTGAAGTGGTTCCCTTCGTTCTCGACGAAGTTCTCGCTCAGGAGTTCATTATCACCGAAGTGCAGAATAAGTATTTTGCAATCCAGGACTTTAATGAGTTGTGGAAAGTGGTGGATGAGCTGGAGGCGCGTTGGGAGATGGAGTAGCCTCGGGATCTTAGTTCGCTTGGTCATGACTTCCCCGGATTACGTCGAGGCTTCGCCTCTTCCTTCATCCGGAGCGAAGGATGTTGGACCACTCTGTAGTCCTGATCCTGTAGGGATCAAACATCCTTAGCCCCGGACGAAGTGGTATGGCGAAGCCATCCACGTAGTCCGGGGAGTAAAGCGCAAAGCGCGACCCCTACAACATTCAAGAACCACTTATCCCCCCCAACATTTGGGCAGGAGCACATTTTTTTATTACCTTTACCGACCAACCGATCGGTAAAATAAAAATATGCCCAAACTTAAAACTACTCCGGAGGCCATCCTTCGTTCTGCCTGGGCGGTGTTTCACCGCCATGGCTATCACCATACTTCGCTACAACAATTGGCGGATGCGGCAGGCCTGGGTAAGGCCGGTATCCTGCATCACTTCGGCAGCAAGGCTGGCGTAATGCGTGCAGTGATTGCGTTTGCCATTGATTGGTACGAGCGCAAAGTGCTCTCGATTGTTGACAGAGAAGAGGACCTGGAAACCAGGTTCGAAGCTTTTGAGCGGAAGCATTTCGAACTTTGTCTTCTCAACGAGGGCAGTGGCTGCTTCTTTGCCAATAGCATTTTGGAGACAGGAGTAGATGGCGAATTTGCCCCCGAGCTACGGCAGTTTCACGAAAAGTGGTTAGCGGCGATGCAGCGCCTTTTAACGGAGCGTTTCTCCGAAGAGGAAGCAACCGAACGGGCTTACCGGCTCTTCGCTGACTATCAGGGCAGCGTCTTACTCTTCAAGCTCTACCGAGACCCGGTTCACCTGGAACGACTGATTGACCGCAGTCTGGAGAACCTTCATTTACCCATCACAACTTCTTCCCAATGAGCATCAAAGCAATGGCATTCAAAAGCCTGGGCCTGGGGCTAAATGCGCTGTCTTACGTTAATCCGGCTATGGCGGGCAAACTGGCCTTTCGCCTGTTCACCGCTCCCCCTAAGCCCAACGTACGGGCTAAAGAGTTGGCTTTCCTGAAAACGGCGGACCGGCATGACTTTAAGCATGAAGGCGTTACTATTCCGGTATACAGCTGGGGTAAAGCGGATGCTCCGGTCGTATTCTGCGCCTATGGCTGGGCCTATAACGCTGGTCGGTGGCGTCACTACGTTCCTGCCCTGACGGAGGCAGGGTACCGGGTGGTTGCTTTTGATCCGCCCGGCCATGGCCTGGCGGGTAAAGGGAGCCTGGACTACCCACGATACGTCGCCCTGGAAGTAGCGGTCCTGCAACGAACCGGCGGCTGTGATCTAGTGCTTTGCCATTCCTTTGGCGGAGGTTGCCTGGTGGAAGCGTTGACTACCCTGCCAAAAGAGTTGCGCCCCCGGCGTGCGGTCGTTATGGGAGTCTTTTCGGAAGTGAAATGGATCTTTCTCACTTTCGCAGCCAGCCTCGGCCTGCGGTCTGTTATTTTTGATCAAATGCAGGCCTACATCGAGCAGCGCACGGGCCGCAGCCTCGATGAGTTCGACGTGGCCAGAAATGCTACGTTGCTACCGGAGGTAAAGGCACTGCTCGTACACGATCCGGAAGACAAGGTGGTCGCCTTTCGCAACACCCTGCGCAATCACAGCCACTGGAAAGGAAGTGCGGTTTACACACCCAAAGGAGCCGGGCACCACCTGGGAACTGCCGGGGTCACCCGGGCAGTATTGGCTTTCCTTTTAGACGGCATCCTGCCGGAAGGAGCAAAGGTTAATGAAGGCGATATCGAACCCCTGCCAGCGATCGTCAGTGAAGCAGACCTGGCGGCGAGTGGCGGAGTGAGCGATTATTACCGCTAGAATAATAGAATC
This sequence comes from Neolewinella agarilytica, assembly GCF_900110645.1. GTDB lineage: Bacteria > Bacteroidota > Bacteroidia > Chitinophagales > Saprospiraceae > Neolewinella > Neolewinella agarilytica. The sequence continues at coordinate 57,540 of NZ_FOFB01000015.1, read as the reverse complement.
TGCTATTGAATCAGTGTTTGACTTACCTGTTTCGCAAGACCCGCTCCTGAAATGTATCTCCTCGCAGCACCCGGCGGATGAATCCGGCCAGCACTTCCTGTTCCTGAAAGAAGAAATGGCCCGCCACATCGTGATCAGCTCCCGTAAAGGTGATTAAAGAATGAATTAACCCCAACTTGGTTCGTGGTACCCGAAACTGAAACCATCCCGATTGCGTTCTTCTTACTCAACAAAACCCAAAATACTATGCCCATCCGCTTAGGCGAAACCGCTCCCGACTTTAACTCCCAAACGACTATGGGGGACATTAACTTTTATGATTGGGCTGGCGACAGCTGGGTCATTCTTTACAGCCACCCAAGCGACTTTACCCCGGTTTGTACCACCGAACTGGGTCGTACTGCAGCCCTGAAGGAGGAGTTCGAACGTCGTAATGCCAAAGCTATCGCGCTCAGTGTCGATGATCTTGACAGCCACATGAGCTGGCTCAAGGACATTGAGGAAACGCAACAGGTAGAAATGAATTTCCCCATTATTGCCGATCCCGACAAAAAGGTCGCCGTTGCTTATGATATGATGCACCCCGAAGCTGATGCGAAGTTTACCGTCCGTTCGGTGTATATCATCGATCCGAATAAAAAGGTACGTCTGACGCTGACTTACCCACCCTCAACGGGCCGTAACTTCCAGGAAATTCTCCGCGTTCTTGACAGCCTCCAGCTCACTGACGGCTACTCCGTCGCTACTCCCGTAGACTGGAAAGATGGCGAAGACGTCGTCGTCTCCCCAAGCATCAAAACAGAGGATATTCCTGATAAATTCCCCAAGGGACATAAGGTGATTAAGCCTTACCTGCGCACTACGCCGCAGCCAAATCGCTAATGGCTTCGCCATTCCAGATTTAGGCTGCGTTAGACGCGAAAGACGCTGCGCGCTTTCGCTTTTAGGCTTCGCCTTCGGTAAAAACTGTTCTTAGGAGTAGTGCTTTGCCGGAGGCGAAGCTATTTTACTTCGTACGTCATCTTCACGAGGCGCAATTTATTCCGGTGTTCACTGGGTAAAACCACCTCGTTGGCCGCCACCTGAACGCCATCGCGAAAGCGAAGACGCATGTTCAGGTCCCGGGTGTGAAACAAGCTGTTGCGGTCAAACTCTCCGCGGCCATTGACAACGTACTCACTAACCGTGTTTTCGAAGCGAATCTCATCGTTGAAGAGAAAACGCAGACTGCGTGGATTCTCCATCAGGAGGTAACCAGAGTAGACCCCGCCATCATCCTGACTGTATTGTTTCTTATGGAGGATATTACTCCAGTGCGGCTTCCCATCCGGGTGAATGCTGAAGACGATCATCTCGTCATAGTGGTAATCCACCAGCGGGCGGATCCCATAATTATTCACTACCTGCGTTCTGCTGGCGTTACTTCTTCGTTCCAGCTGCCGGTTTCTCTCGGTAATGATTAGCCCTCCGCCGTCCTGACGAAGAACAAGGTCCCGAACGGACAATTCATCGATGCCCGGATTTTTTTTGTTGAACTTCTTACCCTCAATATTCCTGATCAAGGTAGTAGGAAAAGGGGTGAAACGGGGGGAGGCTTGTGTCGGATTGGCCGGGTCAATGTTTAGCCAGTAATAGCCGTCCGCGCGGTTGAAATCTTTAGTGGTGTAAAGCCCGCCGGCCACGAGCTGCCGGTTAGTGTTGTCGTAGCGGAAGTAAATATCGTAGGTCAGGCTGTCTCCCATCGGAATTTCGAAGAAGCTGACCTGTCGGTCAGCAGCCCGGAAGGTGTGCACCTCGTATTTGTGTTCCTTTCGTTTACTGCGAAAATTGTCTCGCTCAATGATGAAGTAGAGATCTCCTTCGTTCGTGACTTCCGCCTGCATGAAGTCGTCATTAAAAAAGAATTTCTCGGGCTCCGTTTCGATGTCGTAGAGCAATTCCATATTCTCCAGGTCAATGCCAATGGAGCGAACCTTCGTTTGCTGTTCTGCAATCAGAAGGACCAGCTTTTTCTCATCGTCAGAGCGAAAGCTCTGGTCTTCGGGGGTAGTAAAAAAGGCACCGAAGTCAACCAGGGTGACGCTGTCCTGAAGATTCCCGGCAGGATTATACTGATCTAACTGAAGAAAATTTCTACCCTTTTCGCGGAAGAGGTAGAGCAGGTGGAAACCGGTTCCGTCTTGTTTCGCGACGGTTTCCATCAGGCGAATGTTGCGACCACGGAGTTCGAGTTCTTTTTCCCAGCTCTGACGCATATTACGGTCGTAGGCGGTCAGCAGATGCCTGGTGTCGCGGTCCTGAAAGAGTAGCACCTGACCGCCGAGCTTACCGATCAAATTGTACTCCGTATCGCTACGCATGGTCAGTTCATCGCTTACCGTCAGTACCTGGGCGCGGACGCAGGTGCAGAGGATGGTAGCAAGAAGCAGGGGGAAAAGGAGACGTCTCATCGGCGGAGGGCTTTGATATATAGACGAAAAAAAGGGGGAGTTAGTTGTACACTATTTTCGGCTTTAGCCGCAGCCTGACAATTTACCCTACGGCTGAAGCTGTGGGTACACGTCGCCATTCCCACAAGGCAAAGCCCAGCACTAAGAGATATTCAGTCCCCACCAGCCAGAGATTCTCTTCGTAGGGCACCGTCAGATAGTTCGTGTAAGTGAGCATGATCAGGAACGACCACACCAGCGGAAAGCGCCAGCGGGTGAACACACTGAGCGCAATCGGTACGCTCAGGTACCAGGGGTGGACGGTTGTGGCGCAAAGCAGGTACAGCACGAAGGCAAAAAGCCAGCCAGCGGCCAGGGAGGCCCAGTCACTTCGCCGGTCGAGCAGTGCCATCAGCAGAATCCCGACGGCGGAGGCTTTGGCCAGTAGTGGGCCAAAGACGGCGATCTGGTTCCAGCCTACGTCAAAATAGCCATAGGCCCGCGCTAAATAGTAGAGGCTGGCGTTGAACTCGAACTTGCGCTGGTACAACTCCAGGCTACTCTGGAAACCCTCCAGAAAGTCAGGAGAGAGCAGAAAGGGAAGGAAGAAGAGCAGGCAGGTGATACCGAAGGTTAAGGAGAAAAGCAGGAAGCGGCGGAGATATCGATACGACTCGACTACAGACCTGATCTTAAAGGGAGATCCCTTGATGAGCCGCCTAATCAAAAACGGCAACAACATCAACGGCAACAACTTACTCGCTACCGAGGCTGCCATGGCAACGGCACCTGCTACCAATTTACTTCGTTGTAGCAGGTAATAAGCCAGTAACAGGAAGAAGACCATTGCGCCTTCGAAGTGGAGGTTGCCCGTGATCTCGACGAGAATGAGTGGGTTGAGCCAGTAGTAGAGGAGACGAGGTCGCTGATCTTTGCTCTTTTCAACCTGCCATTGCACCTGCGGCCCCGCGCCCAATAACCGCCACATCACCCAAAGCGAGCCCAGCTCGCAGAGCAGCAAAAACAGCTTCATCACCACCGCTGCACCGTACCAACTGCCCGGGCTCAGCCAGGCGGAAGCCGTAAACACGCCCTGCGCAATGGGTGGGTAAATCGTGTAGTAGTCTGGTGAGTTGAGCCTGGCAAAAAGCTCCGGAGTCAGGCCCGGAATTTGATTTCCTGCCTCCAGGTAGTATGCCGGTAAGTGCGCGAAAGGGTTTTCGCCCGCTACGATCAGGTTCCCGTCCCAGATGAAGCGATAGACGTCGTCGCTTAGCAGCGGGAAGGCGAACACCAGGGCCACCCGAAGCAATATCCCCAGACCGATCAGCGGCTTCAAATACCGGGCCTCCGCCCGGTATACCAGCGCCAGGTAGCCCCCGAAGGCCACCACGAAAGCGCCAAATAAGGACCAGAACTGCTGCCGGTCTACCCCATAGCCCAGATAGAGGACGCCGGCGGAGAGGAGCAGGGAACCCCAAAGATGGCGAGTAATTGAAAGCTGGCTGGCAGGCATAATGGGTAGCTACGATACTGCAAAACTACCGAACTACACACTTAAAAACCGCCTGCGCCACATTCTGCCCGTCCATCGCTGCACTCAAAATGCCGCCGGCGTAGCCCGCACCTTCTCCGCAGGGGTAAAGATTATTCAGGTCAGGGTGCTGGAAGGTTTCCCGGTTCCGCGGGATGCGAATGGGGCTGGAAGTTCTGCTTTCCGTACCAATTACGTTGGCTTCTTCGGTGAAGTAGCCCTTCATTTTTCTGCTGAAGTCTTTCACTCCCTGCTGCAGGCGACTATAAATGCTACTGGGCAAAAGCTCATGCATTGGTGAGGAAATTAGACCCGGAATGTAGCTCGTCTCTGGTAGTGAGGAGGAAACCCGGCCATTGGCGAAGTCCGTCAGTCGCGCCGCTGGCGCGCGCTGGCTGCCGTCCGATGCCTGAAACATCGTCTGCTCCACCGAGCGTTGGAATTCCAGCCCGGCAAATACGCCGTGCTTGGCAAAAGGCTTCAGGTCTTCCAGCTCCACCGCTACGACGGTGCCGGAATTGGCGTAGGGACTGTCTCGCCGGCTCAGGCTCATACCGTTCACTACGATTTCTCCCGGAGCGGTGGATGCCGGTACCACCAGGCCACCCGGGCACATGCAAAAACTGAATACGCCCCGGTCTTTGACCTGGGTGACGAGTTTGTAGCTACTGGCGGGTAAATTCTCTTCCCGTTGCTCTTGCCGGTACTGAATCTTATCGATCAGCGCTTGCGGATGCTCGATCCGGACACCTAAGGCAAAGGGCTTAGCCTCCATCCGGATGTCGTGACGGTGAAGAAGATGATAAACGTCCCGGGCGGAATGACCGGTAGCAAAAATGTAGGCACTGGCGGTCAGCCGGTAATCTTCCCCCGCTTCATTGGTAATGATGAGTGCCTGTATATCTTCCTTCGTGCGCTCTAATTCGATTAGCCGGTGGCCAAAGCGAATGTCTCCGCCATAGTCCAGGATGCTTTGCCGCATATTTGCCACCACCTTTGGTAATTTGTTGGAGCCGATGTGCGGGTGAGCGTCAATAAGAATATCGGGCTGGGCGCCGTGCTCTGCCAGGAGGTGAAGCGCTTTCAGATAATTGCCCCGTTTGAGGCTGCGGGTGTAGAGCTTCCCGTCGGAGTAGGTGCCAGCGCCTCCTTCCCCAAAGCAATAGTTGGAGTTCGGGTCTACTTCACCGAATTGTTGAATGGCCCGAAGGCTACGGCGGCGGGCCTGTACGTCTTTCCCGCGCTCGATAATAATGGGGCGAAGCCCCAGTTCAATCAGCTCCAGGGCCGCAAACATTCCCGCCGGGCCGCAACCGATGATGACCACCTCTGGTGCATCAGATACATCCTTGAACAGGGAAGAGTAGGGCGTTTCGGGAGAGCGTTCTTCTCCCGGAGGTAAAATGCTGACCCGTAACCGGAAAACCGGGCGTCCTCTGGCGTCTACGCTACGGCGTTCCACGTGAATTTCTCCAACGTCAGCCGGAGCTAACGAGCCCTGCCGAAGAACGGCACGGCGAAGCGCTTCCTCATTGTGAAGGTCGGCGGGTGATAGTTTTATCTCAAGGATCGTACTTCCCATTGGGGCGAAGGTACGGTAGTTTGAGTCGAAAAAGGATCGCTAACGGCTTTCCCGGCGGAAGGTATTGTTGCCCGCTTCTTTAAACTCTTCGGGCATATAAACGACGATAAGGACCGTCTCTGATGTCGTTCCTTCCGTACCCTGAACCATCCGACGGGTTTGATCGGCGCTCACAAGTTGCAGCTGGTCGCCGTTTACCTCTTCGGCCAGTTCCCATCTCTTTTTTTCCAGGAAAAATTTCAGGATGTGCGGCTTGCCGTTGTTTAGCTTGACGCTGGTTTCAATCAGGATGTCGTCACCGGGCCACTGACGAACTTCCAGCTGGTCGTTGGCGTAGACCTCCAGGCTGACCTGATTGATTTCGTCCAGGTCTACGGTTTTGTGGTAGATGTCAGCCGGGTCCTGTGCAAAGGAGAGGGCTGCATAGCTCAGCAGAGCAATGATTAGCAAATGGCGCATTTAGAATTGTTTCGTTGTAGGGGAAAAATGGTGCTCTTAACTAGATAAAGTGTCCAAGTTCATTACGTAAACAGGTAACGAAATAAGATGTAGCCGTGTTGCCCTTAAAAAAAGAAGTGACGAAAAACGGGGCTAAAGGACTACTTTAAGGAGACTAATTGCTCCTTATTCACAGATCGTTCTTCGTGAATGAAAATTCATAACTATCTTGCGTGACCATAACTTTTCTATAACGTCTCACCAGGGCAGATTTTCTTGTTACCTGCCCGGATTAAACCTGATACATGTCTCGCGATCACGCTTTGGGCCCTTGCCAACCAGAGATGGAAGATCTTGCGATCATCCAGGCTTACCGGGAGAAGCGGCATAGTGTTTGTTTTCGATTGCTTCATGATCGGTATGCTGGAAAGATTTACAGCAAGGCGATCACGATGCTTCGGGATCAGGATGAGGCTGAAGATGCAACTCAGGAAATTTTCACGAAAATTTTCTTGAACCTGGGCAAGTTTCAAGGACAATCTAAGTTTTCTACGTGGGTCTATTCGGTCACTTACAACTTCTGTATCGATAAGATTCGCAAAGAAAAAAGAAGCCGGGAGCTTTTCGCTGATGAGCTGGAAAACCCGCCAGATGTTGAGATTGATGATGATAATGATCAAGAGTTAATCAATATGCAAGTACACGAATTGCGTAGGGTTTTACTCAAAATGTCAGATGCTGATCGGACACTTTTGTTATTGAAGTATAAGGATGGTGTGAAGATTAAAGATATTGCCAAGATGTTCGATAAAAATGAATCGGCCATTAAGATGCAACTCAAAAGAGCCAAAGAAAAAGCAAAGAGATTCTTTAAAGAAAACTCGCTATCCACTATTGAACGCTAATGAACGGTTTTCTACAACTTAAGGATGAAGAAATTAACGCATTTGTACAAGTGCGTCAGGACACAGTTCGTAATACCGTAGAATCCCGTCTGGGGACTTATCACTTCATTGGTGATGTTGTGGAGCTTTTCTTTCCGAAAGTAGCGGATACCATTACTGTCTTAGCGGGCGGGGATGTGATAAATCCGGATTCTGAGTACCTTACCATTGAGGAAGGAGGAAGTATTGAAGACAATTTAAACGATCGCAGACTACCCTCCGGGCCCGGCGATCAGGATGAGATTATACGTTAAGCACCCATGGAGTCCATATTTGAAGTTTTACAAGCGCAAACTTTGCAATTGCTGGATATTATTCCTGCATTGATCAAAGCTGTAATCATTTTTCTGGTCGGTTGGTTGCTGGCCAAAATTATCGCCCGCATCATCAAGCGGTCATTATCTGCTATCGGAGTTGACAAGCTGGCCGAGAAGTTGATGAGTATCGATATTTTCCAAAAGTCTAATATTAACCTGGTGCCCAGTAAAATTGCGGCGTCGGGAGCGTATTACTTCATTATCATCATCTTCGCCATGTCGGCTATTCAGGCCCTGGGAATGCGGATGATCTCAGACCTGATGTCTGATTTCATCGCCTTCATCCCTAATGGTATCACGGCATTTGTCGTTCTGATGTTGGGCATCTTTCTGTCAGATGCAATCAAGAAAATCATTATTACGACTTGCAAATCGCTCGGGATTACCTCTGGTAATCTGATCGGTAATGTTGTTTTCTACTTTTTACTGTTGAATATCGTTCTTATCGCCTTGCGCCAGGCGCAGTTGCAAACCCGGTTTATGGAAACTAATATTTCCATTATGCTGGCGGGGATTGCTGGTGCCTTTGCTATTGGTTACGGCATGGCCAGCCGTCATCTGATGGGAAGCTTACTGGCTGGTTTTTATAACCGCGGTAAGATGAAGGTAGGCGACGAGGTAACCATCGATGGAATGCGGGGGGAAATCATAACGATCAATAACAACGATATTATCCTGCGGGCCGAAGACAGCGAATACATCGTTCCTTTTAGCAAGGTCTCCTCCGCTGGGGTGGAAATCCATACCCGCCGGGACGCAGGTCCTGCGCTGCCTCCGCACGAAGGTACCTAGACTTCAGGCGGATACATTCTCATTTTATTTTCTTGCATGCGAGTCACTCCGTTGCGGCTTCGCCGCCACTGCGTACCGTCGCTAGGAATTTAGATCCGTCCCTGCCGGGACTAAGGATTCTGCGGTGGCGTGTAATTATCCTCGTTACTGAATGACATTTGGGCGGGGACTAAATCGTATATCAAATATCGCCAATCGCATATCGCCTGTCTTCTCCGGTCGAGTCACTCCGTTGCGGCTTCGCCGCCACTGCGTACCGTCGCTAGGAATTTAGATCCGTCCCTGCCGGGACTAAGGATTCTGCGGTGGCGTGTAATTATCCTCGTTACTGAATGACATTTGGGCGGGGACTAAATCGTATATCAAATATCGCCAATCGCATATCGCCTGTCTTCTCCGGTCGAGTCACTCCGTTGCGGCTTCGCCGCCACTCCGTACCGTCGCTAGGAATTTAGATCCGTCCCCACTGGGACTAATGATTCTGCGGCGGCGTGTAGCTTTTCTCGTTAATGAATGACTTGTGGCCGGCGACTAAATCGCATATCAAATATCGCCAATCGCATATCGCATATCGCATATCCTAAGGGCGGCGGCGACGGAGTCATTTAGCAAAATGAGGCGCGGATGTGGTTACAGAGCTTGCAGAATGAAGAGGCGCAAAGAAACAATTCTGCCGGAAAGCAAAGAAGGCAATGAAAGCATCCGAGCTCTCATTGCCTTCTCTGGCGTTTAACATTGCACCTGCGGCTGCGCCACCTGCAATGCACTGAAAATTTGGTTTAGAAACCGTAAGTCAGGCCCAAAGCCGTGTAAGACTGGAGTCCGGGAGGGTACTCGAAGCCTGCCTTGCGAATGCCAACGGTAAAGCCAACACCTACGCCTTTCCAAAGATCAGCGATATTGAAAGAGTTGATCCAGGTGTACTCGAACAAGCCTTCTTCGCTGGTCATTTCTACGCCGTTCTCATCGATGAAGGGGATCGTTGTCTCGTCGTTGCTGTAAGGAAGGAAAACGCCGAGGTTAGAGGTCCATGCCACGCCGCCGGGAAGCTCCAGAGCGTAAGTTGCCTTGATCTTGGCGCCAAGGGCAGACTGGCTCTCCACTGCGTCAGCACCAGAAAAAGCGAAGTGGTAAGTGAGGGGATGAGCCACCACTACCAGATTAGGAATAGAGGAAGGCGTCCAGGTAGCGCCAACACCGACGTCTGCGGTACCGGGGCTGAGGAAGTTGAACACGGAGGTGTTCAGGTCACCTAAAACCGTAGCGGCGATGTCCGGAGAGAGGCGGAAACCGTAGAGAGAAGAAGCGATGAGAACATCACCGTTACGATTTTCGAGGAAGTCGCTTCCTGCCTGATCATCATTGGTGTTGTTGTCGAGGCCCTGCCAGCTTACGTTGGTCGTCAGGGTATTCCGCCAGAAAGTCTTCTCTTTGATGTTGTTAGCGTAGCCGTTTACACCAATGTTGAGGGTAGAAGAAGAACTGTTGGGGTTAGCATTGGCTGCCCAGTTGTTAGAACCGCCGAAGTTGAGGCCCAGCAAGCCGCTAATGCCGGTCTGCCATCCTGAGAGTAATTCAATCTGCTTGCTGAGATCAGCCAGCTCACCATTGAAAGCATCAGCTTCTGCTTGCTTCTCGCTCTGCATAGCCATCAGTTCGGCCTTCTTTGCTTTGACTTCTTCCAGCGTTTGAGCCTGGATGCCGCCGGCAGCCAGCACAAAGAGGAGGATAAAAGTGAAAATATTCTTCATGTAAGTAAGAATTAATTGGTTTGAATACTAGTTAGCGAACAGTGATTTTACTCATCGCTCGGCTCTTTTGACGTGAAACCTTTACAGGGTCACTTCCTTAGGGGGCGCAAATTTGAGGAAAATTTTGATATTAGTGTGCACTAACTGCAAGCCCGTAGTCTTTTAAGCCACTCCGTTGCGAAAGAGGGCTGCACTTTTAAGAAGGGAGGACGGATGAGTATGGCTTTAGATGCTGCCCCAAAGGAAGGGAAAGAAAAAAGGAGTCACGGTTTTCACCGTAACTCCCTGACTTTCTATGTAGCGCGAGGGTGACTCGAACACCCGACCTCAGGATTATGAATCCTGCGCTCTAACCGGCTGAGCTACCGCGCCATTTTGGTTAAGCGGCTGCAAAGATAGGCAGGCAAGTGGTTTTGTGCAACAGGATGAGAAATTTTGTCTCCATTATTGATTAACACTCACTTTCCGGCTCTTCCACCGTGTTAATACTGTTCTGGATGACCTCTTTATAGTAGTTCTCGTATTTAGGGATGATCTCCTCAATATCGAAGCGGGCGGCCTGCGCCAGCGCGGCGGCGCGGAAACGGCCGAGGATTTTATCGTCCTTCAGGATGCGGAGGGCATCCTCCGCCATCTTGTCGACCATGCCTACGCCGGAGAGGTAGCCGGTCTGCCCGTCGATGTTTACCTCGGGGATACCGCCCACGTCGCTGGAGATGACGGGAACCTGGCAGGCCATGGCCTCCAGGGCGGCCAGGCCGAAAGACTCGCTGGCAGAGGGTAGGAGGAAGAGATCAGAGACGGCGAGCAGCTCCTCGATGGCATCCTGTTTGCCGAGGAAGCGGATGTCTTGACTCAGGCCGAGCTTACGGCTCAGTTCTTCACAGCGGCTCCGTTCGGGGCCATCGCCGATGAGGAGGAGCTTGCTGGGGATTTCGTCGTGGACGATCTTGAAGATGTAGATCACGTCGTCTACCCGTTTCACCGGGCGGAAGTTGGATACGTGGATCAGGATGCGCTCTCCGTTCGGAGCAATGGCGGCCTTGAAGTGTTCTTTATTGTCGCGCTTAAAGCGCTTAAAGTCAATGAAGTTGTAGATCACCTCGATCTTGCGGCAGATCTCGAAGTTGTCCAATGTGTCCTTCTTCAGGGATTTGGATACGGCCGTTACCCCATCAGACTTGTTAATGGCAAAGGTGATCGTCGGGGCAAAGGCGGGGTTAGTGCCCACCAGGGTAATGTCCGTCCCGTGCAGGGTAGTAACGAAGGGCACATACTTACCCCGACTGATGAGGATCTTCCGCGCCATATATGCCACTGAGGCGTGTGGGACCGCATAATGTACGTGTAGCAGCTCGATGCCGTAGTTCTCAATGACATCTACCAACTTGGAGGCGAGCGAGGTTTCGTAAGGCACGTACTCAAAGAGTGGATAATCGGCTCCACTATCTACTTCATGGTAGAAAACATTAGTCTGGAAATTACCCAATCTTGCCGGGCGGCGATAGGTAATAAAATGAACCTCATGGCCCCTACGGGCCATTCCCAAACCTAGTTCTGTGGCCAACACACCACTACCACCGTAGGTAGGGTAACAAACTACTCCAATCTTCATGGCTACTTAAAGTCTTTTCCGGGCGGATTAGTTTGATGGCAGGGCGGATTGCTGCAAAATGGTCGTAAGGAGACCCTTTCTCCTTCCCACTCCTCCGCTCTGCGAACTCTGCGTGCGAACTCATTAGCTGCGCAGCAGCCCCAAAAGCTTCTCCCCACTTCCCAGGTGCGGTAGCCTACAAAACTACTGACACTAGAAGACTACCGAAGCACCACCCGCACCGTCCGTGCCGCCAGGCCTGTATTCACCCGGAGGAGGTAAATACCTGCAGGGAAGTTACTGAGCTCAAGCCCCTCATTTAGCAGTCGGCTACGACCGAAGTCACGGCGCAACAGCTCACGCCCGGTCAGGTCATAGATGGTTGCGGTGAGTTCGCTGCTTTCGGGTAGTTCGAGGCGAAGGTTGAGCAAGCCGCTCGTCGGGTTAGGAGAAACGTTGAGACTGGAGAGCAGGCCTTCGGGGTCTTCCGCATCCGTGCCGAAGTCAACTTCGAAGGCAATGTTGTCGGTACATCCCAGCGCATCCGTAACGGTTACGGCATAGTTGCCGATCGCTAAGTCGCCCAGGGAGGCGACGGTCTCTCCGGTACTCCACTCGAAGGTGTAAGGCGCCAGGCCGTCGAAGACGTAGACGGTAGCTACACCATCGTCTTCCTCAGGATCAGTGACGTTGAGGATGTCCGTCACCAGACCGAGATCTTCGGGGCAGCGGGGGATGCTGACGCTGTTGATTTCCACGACGGTCTCACCAGAGAGGGCCTCAAAGAGGAAGGTAAACCGAACGGGGGTACCCTCAAATGTCTCCAGGCTGAAAGCGTAGTCACCGGATCGCAGCGTATCAATCACCACGAATTCTCCGGTTACATCACACTCATCCCGCCCAATGGTAAGTCTGACGAAACCGGTGCTGACGTCAGGCATTCCCGGATCACTCAGCGTAACGGTAAACCGCAGCGAGTCCGTAATCTCAATTCCCGTGTACTCCGCCGTGCTGAAGCTGTTGTTGCCAGCAGTAATACCGATGGTATCGAACAAGGCCAAAGTACCGCTCGGAGCCTGGGCTACCCGGAATATTCCTCCGGTGTTGTTCCAGCGATCGGGGTATTCACCGTCAGAAAAATCTTCGAGGAAGGGAACGGGTTGGTTGGTCTCGAAAGCAACCAAAGCAGTGTCGTTACTTGCCTGCACGTCGCCGGTAAGGGTAACCCAGACCGGAAAGGGATCGGTAAAAGTGTTCGCGCCAGGCAGGGAAGCGGTGAATACCGCTGTTTGCCCGGGTCGCAGAGTGTCTGGATAACGTTCCGTAACGACAGCTCCGGAGAGCAGGTAGTTGATGTCGATGTTTCGGGCGGTAGTGGTGCCTACGTTGGCGAAAGTAAAATTAAGGCCGGCGTTAGTGAATGGAGCACAGGCCGAACTCACCCGCGCCGTCACTGCCGCCAGATTATTCTCCGCCCGGTCCCCCAGGCTGACGGCATCCACCAGAACACCTTCCATGGTGTCGTCGCGGCTGGACTCAAAGGCGAAGCGGAACTGAATTTCGCCCAGCCCGGCGACTCCTTCAATGAGTTGGGCCACCATCAGCGGCTCTGCGGCGAAGCCGTCGTTGCTTTCCCACCACTGGTTCGGCAGGTCGTTATACCAGTTATAGCCGGCGGGGCTGGTAAGTACTTTGGTCCAGTTTTCGCCCTGGTCGGTGGTCAGCTCGAGCCAGGCGTGGTCAAAGTCATCCTCCAGTTCGAGTTGCAGGACGGCGCTGAAGAAGGGATCCTCCGTGCGGTCCGTCAGATCAAAACAGGGCGAGTAGAGGTAGCTCATCTCGTTGTTGTTGTGGTCGCCGCGCAGGTTCGTCACCCAGGCGCGTTCGCCCTGTGGGGCACGATCAAGAGTTACTCCGTTAGGCAGGCCCCACTGCCAGGAGACGGGGCTGCGGCCGGCGCGCTCTCCGCGCCAGAAGCCATCGCTGTCTTCGAAGTTTTCGGTATAGGGTAGCTCTGCGATCAGCGGCGTATGCACCACGAAAAAGTCCATGGTGTCATTCGTCATGTCTTCATCGCCTTCGAGCTCGGTCCAGACGGTAAATTTGTAGGTGCCCGGTTGGTCCAGAAAGGCATTGATGTCGAAGGTGAAAAACTCGGTACTGTCTACCCCGACCACACCGGTGAAGATGCCGTCCTGCGGGCGGCCAACACCCGCGGGCTGATCATTGATGGCGAAGTCGACGTTGAAAAAGGCCTGAGCCTCGCCACCAAAGTTGGTAATGCCGATGGTGACGGCCTCCGTACTCAGGTCACAGCCACTCAGCGGAGAGGCCAGGGCCGTAATGCCGACGTCGGCCTGCTTTTGGGTCTGGATGAGGAAGGGACCACGGCGGGCACTGGTGTCATCCAGGGTCTGGCAGATGGTACTCACCCAGAAGGCGTAGACGGTGTCCGGTTGCAGGTCGGTGACGCGGGTCATCGTGTCGGTAAGCAACACTTGCTCTCCCGTCATATCCGTAGCGGGGTCAAACGTTTCTCCTTGTCCGTATTCGATCCGGTATTGGGGGTTGTTGGCCGGGTCTCCCGGTTGAAACTTGATGTCGGCGGTGGTAGACCTGACCCGGAACAACTCAATAGTAGAGGCGGGCGGTGGCGCACAGGCTACGCAGGCCGCCGTAAAGGAGAAAACGTCCAGGCCGGTCTCCAGGTTAGCGCCCCGGTATATCAGGCTGTCGTTATTGTCGAGAATAGAAAAGGTAATCTCTTCTCCGAAAGGCCCCGAAAGGAAATCAAGGCTCACCGCATCACCGGTGCTGACCGGGAAAAAGACAGCTGCAGAACGGCCGTCTTCCAGGGTGTAGACGGAGGGGACGCCATTGACCCGGATGGTCAGCTCTCCGCCATTCCAGCCATCTTCGGTCACCAGGTCTTCCATCAGTAGCTGAAAGCGACAGTTTTGGGCCGACAGGCCAAGGCTCAAAGCCAGGAAGAAGAGCGGAAGACAGAAACGGAGCTTGATCATCGGTACGAGGTTTTAGCAGAGTTGGAGGCGCGGACGCAGGTGCAAGGTAAGTTAATGGCAGCAAGGAAGCGGGACATTTAACGCAGCGGCCCGGCCGCTGCAAAATACGTGTTTAACCTTGCTTTAATTACCTTTGCCCGCACCTGCGTTTGCGCCCGATAACTTTGAGTGGCGAAAAATAGCCAAAAGCACACAAACCGATAGTGCTTAAAAAGCTGAACCATTAGCTAATGTTGGCGTTAGTCCCCCGGCAGGCATAAATTAATGTAGTACAATCCCTCGATTTGGCTGTTTATTCCATCAGTGACCTGGAGAAACTCACCGGCATAAAGGCCGCGACCCTCCGTGCCTGGGAGCAGCGATACGAGATCATCACGCCCCGGCGTACGGAAACCAATATTCGCTACTATCTGGACGAAGACCTGCGGGAGCTGCTCAACGTTGCCCTGTTGAATAAAAACGGGATGCGGATATCGAAGATCGCTAAACTGCGCGCTGATGAGCGCGCCGCCCGGGTAGCCGAGATCAGCTCCATCAGCATCAGCCCGGATACCCAGCCCGATGCGCTCACGCTGGCCGTTGTTGAGATGGACGAGTTCATGTTCAGCCACATCGTCGATACCAATATTCGCCAACGCGGCTTCGAAGAAACGATGCTGGAACTGATCTATCCTTTTCTGGATAAGCTTGGTGTACTTTACTTCACCGGCTCCGTTACTTCGGTGCAGGAGGCTTTCATCAGTAACCTGATCCGCCGCAAAGTGATTGCCGCCACGGATGCGCTGCCCCTGCTGAAGCGCCGTCGTCGGCCGGTTTTCTGCCTCTACCTGCCGGAGGGCGAACGTCAGGAACTTAGCTTGCTCTTTATCCAGTACCTGCTACGCAAACGTCAGTTTTCCACGGTTTACCTCGGCGGGGATGTAGCGATCTCGGAGCTCAGCGATATTTCCTCCATTACGGAAATCGATTACTTCTTTACCATTTTCTCCAACGCTTTCGTCAATGAACCCGTAGAGCAACACATCGAGGCCGTCCTGAAGGGTAGCCCCGATTGTGAATTCCTCCTCACGGGTTATCAGGCTTCTTTGCACGACTTCTCCGGCCACGAGCGCGTTCATACGCTGAACGGCCTGGAAGAAATGCTGGCTTTCGTGAAGGAGGTGGGCAATGGGTTGGTGGGGTAGTACTACCTATGTGGATCAGGGCTCAATCTTCAGAGTAAGCTGACGATTTGGGCTCTCTCAAGTCTTTCTCCACTCGGCGGAGGAGCGAAACTCCTTCGTCATAACGCTCGGCCGATGAGCTCGTCGGTCGCGGAGGGTAGGGAAGCCAATGGTTATCCCCCCAAGCCTTATTTCAATTCATCGAGGATTTCTGCTGCAGGGAACAACCCTCCAGCCTGCAGACCTTTCAAGAGCTCCAGGTTTTTGCCTGCTTCTTCGAGCTCTTCATTTCTGAGCTCCAACAGGGCCTGGTAGTAGACAAAAGCTGCTTTTGCCACAGGGGCCTCTTTCGGCATCGCCTCCAGGTAAATTCTCCCCTCGGCATATTCCCCACTTGCCATGGCGGCAGTCGCCGCGAGTAACTCGATGGTGTATTCTTCGGGCTCAGGGTTACTCTCCAGATAAGCCCGAAAAGCAGTAAGCGCATAATCATAGCGCCCTTCCTGATGATCGCTAATCCCTTGCCGGAGAATGGAGGCGTCCGTATCGGTAGCCACAGCTGTCAACACCCGCTGCGCCCCGTAACCGCCCGGAGGGACGGGACTGAAGTATTCCGCATACAGCAAAGCTCCCTTCCGGGCAGTTTGGTATTGGCTGACCGCCAGCGTACAGAGTGCCAGCAGCAATAAACCAAAAAGTAGAGGGAGCGCTTTTTTCAAGACGAATACTTAATTGTGCTGCAAAGGTACGGCGGGGATCGGTGGGAATTGGTTAGGGAACGGTTAATTTGTTGAGGTATAGGTTGCAGGTTGCAGGATGCCGGGTGCGGGGTGCAGGGTGGCACCTCCAACCTGCAACCTGCAACTTGCAACTTGCAACTTGCAACCTGCCTCAATACCCCCGCAAATCCGAAAATCCTTCCAGGCTAATAATCTGCCAATCGTTCAGCACCCGCTCCACCTCTGCGGGGTGGATGGCAGCGATGGCGACCAGAGTTGTGCCATGGTCGGGGCTGGGGACGAGGTCGTTGTAGTACTCCGGGAAGCTCTTTTTCTCCGTTTCCGTAGCGTTGCTGCGGTTGAGTTGGGTCGTGCGGGTGGCGTTGCTCCAAACCTCAAAACCTAAGCCGGCTTCAAAGCAGAGCTTTTCCAGCTGTTGGATGGCAGCGGATTTACTGGTATGCAGCAGGCAGCTGTGGGTAGTATAGGGTGATTTTTTTATTCGCGACAGAGACTGATAGACGGGAATTCGTCGCTGATCGACGACGTTGGTACCCCGGCGGCTACGCCGGTCGTAGAGCATCATGTCCCGATAGCGCATTCCGCTGCCCGGGTGAGGGATGCTGAGGATGCGGCCGCGACTGGCATCCAGGGGTTGCATCCAGAGGATTTCGTAGCCGTCGGCTCCCTTGAGCTCGAGGCCCAGTGGCCGGTCGAGCGGAACCCGCTCGAAACCAAACTTACTCCATACCGTCTGCGCTACCCGCATTCGGCCAAGGCCTACGGCCGCCAGGCCGAGGTGCCACCAGGAGTCCCGGTCATCAGCATCCAGCGCCACGGCCTTCTTGAAATAGTGAAAAGCGGGTTTCCACTCCCGCCGCCGATGATAGATGTGCCCCAGCGCAATGAAACCTTCCGGCCACTCCGGCACCAGACGGATGATCTTCTTCAACAGCTTGACCGACGTATACACGTCCCCTACTTTATCGTAGCGGAGGGCTTCCTCATAAAGGGCCATGTAGTTCGGATCCATCGATGGGTCGTCAGGCAATGCTGTTCGGTTTGTTTAGGGCGAAGATAACGATGGCGGCGTTGGGAAGTTGCATGGAGAGGTGGACTGCTACGCAGCTTCGGTTAACCACAGAGTTGCTTTGCGTAAAAAAAATCGTGCAGCGACGCCCTCCCACGACTCCTCAGTGCGGTAGCCTGCCAGACCACAAGACCATCAGACTACCGTATCTTTCCCCTGTGTTACGCCTCCTTATATACACACTGTTCTTCAGTCTGACACTTCCCCTCACGGCCCAACCCTTCGGTTTCCTCAACTGGTCGGTCGCCGAGGGGCTGCCCCAAAGCCAGGCCTCCGCCCTGGCCGAAGACACCCACGGCTACCTCTGGGTAGGCACCCGGGGCGGGGGCGTTGCGCGCTTTGACGGGGCAACCTTTCGGGTGTACACCATTGCTGACGGGCTGGGAGACAACTTCGTCAACGGCGTTTCCATCGACGAGGAAGGGAACGTGCTGGTGGCTACTAACACCGGTAATGCGTTGCTAAAATCAGGAGCGGAGGTTTTTGTCGCCACAAATCGCCGGCCCGAATTGCCCATCGTCGTTGATCCGCCCAACGATACCCTGAAGAGTGTAACGGCTTATTTGTCAATCCCCGGCGGCCGCAGCCTCGTCGGTACCCGCAACAACGGTCTCTACCTGCTGGATAGCAAAGCCACCATCCTCAAACAGTATACCGAAGCTGACGGCTTGCCTCAGAATGCCATCCGTGCCTTGTTAACCGACCGGCAGGGCCGGCACTGGATCGCCACCTCCGGTGGCGGCATCAGCCGGATGATCCCCACGGGAATGAGCCACTACGACCTCAACGACGGCCTGCTTGGGGAAAGAATTTACGCCCTCTGCGAAGGAAAAAACGGACGCCTTTGGGTCGGAGCTTCCCGCCAGGGAATGCAGTACTATGACTCTACGGGCTTCCACCGGCCAACGGTGAAGGACCCGACGAAAGGCGTAAAAATTACCTCCATCGTACAGGATGAAGCCGGCGATACTTACTTCGCTACGGATGGACGGGGCATTGTCGTGCTCAGTGACAGTGGTCGGGTAGACCGTATCACCCGCCAGGAAGACCTGCCGGAAGACTGGATTATGCGATTGCTTCCGGAGAAGGAGGCCGGGAAAATATGGGCCGTCAGCTATCGGGATGCCGTCGCTTCCATTGAGCGAATAGACTCCACTTTTCAGCTGACGACCTTCACCCTGCCGGATGGCGCAGCGGAGTCGAAGTTCTCCGACGCTATTCCTCACCCGGCGGGTGGGCTGTTGATGGGAACTCAGGAAGGGAAGGTACTCCACTGGAACCCGACCAGCGAAAAGCTAGTGACTTATGGCGCGGCCAATGGTCTGCCCGCAGGACCGGTCAAAGCGCTGGCCCTGCGCCGGAATACACAGTTGTGGGTGGCCGTGGCGGGCTACGGGCTTTACTTCACGGATTTGCGGCAAGTCAATCCTACCTTCTTTCCACTGCCTCCACTCTTCCGGGATTTATCGACAAATATTTTTCAGCTGACCGCGGCGCCTGACCGGCCGGAACTCTGGATTGGCACCGAACGGGGCGTTAGCCGCTTGTACCTGAATAAGGATGGACTGCCCGATTACCTGCGTCACTACGGTCGGTCGGAAGGCTTTCTGGGTGGAGAAACAACTGCTGCTTCCCTGATCGATGCGCAAGAGAACATCTGGTTTGGTACGATGAACGGACTCGTCCGCTACGAGGATGATACCCCGGGGGACTACCTGGAGCCGCCACCTACTTTTCTGGAGAGCATCAATCTGTTCTATAAACCGCTGGATACGGCAGATTACCGGCTGGAAAATGGCGTTCCTCATTTCTCCGCCAGCAATAACCACCTCAACTTTCGCTTCCGGGCCATTGATCTGACTTATCCAGAACGCATCCGTTACCGCTGGAGACTGGGAGGCGGAGAAGGGGATTGGTCGCCGCCTTCGGATGAGTCTTCAGTACGCTACGCTGGCCTTCCGAGCGGTCGCTATGACTTCGCCGTCGCGGCCACCACCGACGGCGGAAAGACCTGGGGCGAGCCAGTGGAATATACCTTCGTGATCGAGAGCCCGCTCTGGAGATCTACCTGGTTTCTGGGGCTGGTGAGTTTGTTGGGTGCCATATTTTTGATCGGCGGCTTTTACGCCTTCTATCGTAGGGTCCAAACGCGGGAGGCCGCTAAAAGAAAGCAATTGGAAGCCCGCAACGAGGTGCTGGAACTGGAACGCAAAGCACTGCAGTTGCAGATGAACCCGCACTTCATCTTTAACGCCCTCAATGGCATCCGCGGACTGGTAGACGGCCATCATGACGCCGAAGCGCGCGATCAGATCAGTCGTTTTGCCGGGCTGATGCGCGGCATTCTGAACAACAGCCGGCAGGCCAGTATTCCGCTTACGGACGAGATCAAAACCCTCGAAGATTATCTGCGGATGGAGCAATTCTGTCAGCCATTTTCTTTTACGTTTACCATCCACCCTCCCGGAGAGGAAGACCCCGAGGAGATCAGTTTGCCGCCCATGCTCTTGCAGCCTTTTGTGGAAAATGCTGTGCTGCACGGACTCTCCGGAAAAGAAACGGGAGGTCACATCGACGTACGGTTCATCATGCGCGGCCGCAGGATGCAATGTTTGGTGGAAGACAACGGCATCGGCCGCCAGGCGGCCGCCGCGCTGAGGAAGTCTCGTGCCCCCGGGCATAAGTCCGTAGCGCTCGAAGTTACCCGCGCCCGGGTGGAAGCCATGAAGGGGAAGCTCAGCATCAGTGACCGCCCGGAGGGCGGTACGGTGGTTGACCTGACGATCCCGGTGGAGACCTGGTAAGGAGGGATTAGTCTTGTTGTCTGGTAGGCTGCCGCATTTTGTAGGCGGCAATGTAGGGTAGGTGTTATCTTGGCCAAAACTACCTCTCGCGGCCGCCTATCACACCTCTGAAATGCGGCAGCCTGCCAGACTACCCCTCGCGGTAGCCCAAAGAACCAAATGACCAACCATGACCGCCATCATCATCGAAGACATGCCCCAGGCCCTGGCCGCCCTCAAAGCTGACCTGGCCGCGCACTGCCCGGAAGTAGAGATTATCGGTACGGCTGACAGCGTCGTCTCCGCCGCCAAGTTGCTGCGCTCGGAGAAACCCGACATACTTTTTCTCGACATCATGCTCGGGGACGGTACCAGCTTTGATATCCTGGAGATCGTGCCTGATCTGAGCTCAGAGCTGATTTTTGTGACGGCCTCCGACGAATTTGCCGTACGGGCCTTCCGCTTCGCGGCAGTGGATTACCTGCTTAAACCAGTAGAAAGTGAACTGCTGCGCGCGGCCGTTGACCGCGCCATCGAGCGCCGGGGGCAGGCTCACCCCGAAAGTATTGACCTGCTCAAGAATACCATTCGCCACCCCGATGATCTACCCGAGAGAATCAGCCTCCATACCTCTGAAAACATCGTTGTAGCGACGATCAAAGACATCATCCGCTGCGAGTCGGATTCCAATAACACCCGCTTTTTTCTGCAGGGCGAGAAACCGGTCTTCGTCACCAAAACCCTCAAGCACTACGAGCGGTTGCTGAACGAGCATCACTTCATTCGGGTACACCAGTCTCACCTCGTCAATCTTCGCCACGTCGTGGAGTTTAAAAAGGTAGACTCCGGCTACCTCCGCCTGAGCAACGGCGATGAAGTGCCCGTCGCCAGCCGGAAACGGGCGGAGGTGGTGGAGTTATTGCGCTAAGAAAACTTTGCTCCTCATCCCCTCACACCGCACCTGCGGCCGCGCCCCAAAAGACAAAACCGCCCGACCAATCGACGAAGTGCCGAACCAAGCCCGCCACCCAAGCGTACTCTTCCTACCTTTAGGTTCCAAGATTTCCCCATGATTCCATTGACCATCATCAGCGTTTTATTGCTCGTCGCTCTGTTGACCATTTTCAAAATGTGGAGCAGCAACCGCATGCCCGGTAAAAAGCAGCGTGCCCGCGCCGTCCGCGAACTCAAAGAAGAGATGGATAGCTGGAGTGCTGACCTCGTGCCGCTGAATAAAGAAGAGCTGGACCTGTTCAGCCTGGCGCAGGACAAGCAAGTCGTGAAAACCGGAGCGGGCGCTACCGCTAAAGGCACCTTTACCACCATTTTTCACGAGCCGGTGGTGAGTTACAGCTACCGCCGCTACCTCGGTAAGCAGGTCAACGAGTTGCTCTACGCCCGCACGGCGGAGCACGATTACGTCTACTGGACCGAAAACGGAAAGACCACCCTGGAAATCGATGATCAACCCGTAGGGACACTTTCCAACGGCGCGCTGCTCGGCGCCCGCACCGGCAAACCTATCGCCCAAATCGCCGCCGAAGCCGAAGAGAATTACCTGCCCATCAGTGTCGGCAACCGGAAAGTAGGCTCCATCACCACCTCGCCCACCAGCAAGACCGATCCGCTGAGCCAGCGCGCCTTCGAGTTCATCCCCGATGACCTCAACGAAAAGGAGGAACAACTGCTGATGAGCCTGGCAACGCTGGAACTGGTGCGACGGAGCCTGTAGATTCCCTGATTTACGCTCTTTGCCCATTATCGCGAAAGAATGGCTAATTAAGTACGATGGGCTCCCTCGTCGGCTTTGCCGACTCGGTCAACCATCGCTACATCAAACGCCCTTCCAGGGCTGGCTTTGCCTGTTTACCGGTAATTGGTAAGGACCACCTGGCCTGCCGGTCCAACTAACTCAGCCCGGAGAAATTCTTTTTCAGAAGTAGCAATGGTTACTTCAGGCGTGCTTTTGCAAAGGGTGCTAATCAAGTTCGACTTCGGAGCAGAGACACGAAAGAAGCGCAAACGACAACCCACCTCTGGCAAGCGCTCTGCAGGCGAAGGGTCTCCACACCAGTCGATCAGGAAGGGTAGGGTGCGAACGGCTTCCGTTCCGGGGTCGGTGAGTTGCCAGCGCAGCGTTTTGCCGCTGTCGAGTTGGCGGCTACCGGGCTGTATGGCGCCTGCACCGGGAATTTGTGTTTCCAGGAGTTTAGCCTTGCTTATAA
Source organism: Neolewinella agarilytica (assembly GCF_900110645.1). Classification (GTDB taxonomy): domain Bacteria; phylum Bacteroidota; class Bacteroidia; order Chitinophagales; family Saprospiraceae; genus Neolewinella; species Neolewinella agarilytica. Next base: position 35,156 of record NZ_FOFB01000015.1, on the reverse strand, counting down.
GGTCTGCTCCATTGACTTGTAGCCCCCAACGGCTTAGCCTGCCGGGCAGCTCTTTAGGCAGATGATCCGCGCCCATCCAGCGATTGCCAGAGAACTCCAGATTGTCGGGGTCAACGGCCATCAGCTCGAAGTAAGTCTTCGGGCCAATCCGTAGCAACACGTTTTTGGTTCCCCGATTGAGGTGGCGGCCGCCGGGGGAAAAGCTTACACCGAGGGCCTTACCCAGCTTGGCGGCGGCTTCATCGAGGTCATGGACGAGGTATACTAAATGATCTATCATGGGCGCGTTTGTACCGCCGACTGCGCTTCGCGTAGGCTTTCGGCGGTCAGTCGGTGGGTTCTTATTCCGCCGACTGAAGTCGGCGGTACAAAACCAATATCCCCCAAATACATTTATTTACCAATGAAACACATCCAAGCGCTGTTCCTTTTACTCCTTTTCCCCTTCTTTTCGGCTTGCGATGGCAACACCGCCGCCCGGAAGGCCGCCCGTGGCGAAAATTACGTGCCAGCGCCGAACCGGATTTTCTTCAAAAACACCCGCGCCCGGCACTACACTGCCGAAGACTTGCCGGCTAACTTTACCGTCTATCGGCACGAAGATATTCTGGCGTCCGATGCCGCATTGATACCCACCATTGTTGACCGATGGATTGAAGATCGAGCCCAGCTTTTATTAGAAACCCGCCTGCAGCAGAGTGATTCACCTCAGTTCCGCCCTTTTCGTATGGAAGTATCCCCAGACGATGAGTGGCAAGTTATCCCCTTAACGACTCCTCCAACGGTCGACGAAATCAAAGTGCTCCAGGATCATATATATCAGGGCCACCAGCTGCGCATCGTCTCCGGCCTGGATACGCTGAATGCGTTTCCCCAGAGTGCGCTGCCCGCTGCCCGCGAAGTTTTTAATGATTTCCTCCGTCTGATTGATCAGGAATAGGTAGTATCTAAAAGGCCGTTAGGCCGTCTACACGAAAACGAGCACAGCTCTGTTTCCGTCTAAAGACCTCGCATAGCGATTTCTACCCTGCCACCCGTCTCCAGCCATAGCGAATGAAGATCAGCAGGACAATGAAGATGATCAGTAAGTACTGAATCGGCATGTAGGTAAAGGCTACAATACGGACTCTGTCGATAAACCACATAATTACCAATACGGAAGAGATCATCATCACCAGTCCGCCCAGTCGGCTGAAACCCGGTAGCGATTCGATCCGAACCTGTTTTTTGACAATGAAGAAGGTCAGTAGCATACTGGCAATGGGGAGAATCTGGAGCAGGAGGTTGGCATCCATAATGCTGGCCCGTTCAAACAGCCACTTATACACGTTATAAGCGATCGATAAAATAGCGGGCACGGCTACGAGGTATACCAGCGTACTGTAGAGGTAGTTCCACGGGGGAAGGTGGCCTTCTTCGCTTTCCATCCAACCCGCCAGCAAAGCGGCGAAGGGGATCAGCGCAAAATAGAAAAGTACGTTGGCCGGGTGGTTGAGGGCGTAGTCGAAGAAGTCTTGTAGCGTCATGGGGCGAAGATAAGAGTAGTATTTTGGTTCTTTGGTCTTTTGGGCTACCGCATTTTACAGGTCGCAAAGTGTGAGGGCGCACGCTTTTTAAACCAGGAGCCCAAGGTCTCCGAAGTGTGGCAGCCTAAAGACAGAGAGAGTTTAATTTTTGAGAGTTTAGGAGAGTATATAGGATGTTTTCCCTCTCTGCGTTCTCTCCTCCCTCCGCGCCCTTCTGCGTGAAAAAAGTCGCGCAGTGGCGCCTCCCCCGCCTCCAAAATGCGGCAGCCTCAAGACCGGGGAGTTGGATTTTAGGATTTAAAGCAGGATAGATAGGATGTTCCCCTCTGCGTTCTCTCCTCCCTCCGCGCCCTTCTGCGTGAAAAAAGTCGCGCAGCGACGCCTCCAAAGTGCGGCAGCCCCAAAAGACCAAAGAACCAAAGAACCAAAAGACTAAAAAACATCATCCACCCACCGCCAAGGCATCCCCCCCGCCAGATCGATCCGGAAAGAAATCCGGCTTAGCAGGCTGCCCCGCTGTTCGAGGAGCATTTTGGTGTCGGGGTCGGAGACGAGGGGAAGGTAGATCCCCGCGCGTCCTTGCAGGACGCTGAGGGAGACACCACCCACCCAGCTTACCTCCCCGCTCAGGGGATCGGAGCTGGTGGATCGGAAGCCGTAGTAGCCGGCATCCAGGAACACCCCGAAAGGAATCCCAAGTGGCTGGAAGGGTAAGTCGGCGTCCAGGTTGAGGGCCGTCAGGTATTTATTGCTGGTGCCGAAAGGGAGGGACGGACTGATGGGCGCGCGGAAGCCGCCCTGCCGGCGGCTCAATTGCTGCTCGTGCCAGCCGTCAGCGCGGCGACCGAAGTAGAGGTCGTCGTAGCGGTAATCGCTGTTGGCATTGTCGACAAGGGAGAAGCCGCTGGGCAGTCGGGCGGCGCTCTCGCTCAGGGAATTGCTGAGAAAGGTACCGCCGTAGAGGCGCCAGCGGAGGAAGCGGCTGCGCTCGTATTGGTAGCCGCCGGTGAGCTCGCCTTCCAGGCGGAGGTGGCGGGCCTCGAAGGCTTCGGAGCGCAGGTCGTCCCGGTCTTTATACTCCAGAGAGATTTTGTAAGCCAAGGGGTTGAGCTCCCGCGCCAGCTCCCGCTCGTAGCCGAGGCGGAGGAAGTGATTGGTTTCCTCCTGCTCGCCGACCGGAATGGGGGAGCCCTCGAAAAGGGGGCGGTCTTTGCTCAGCCGAATGAGTTGAAGAGACAGCCGGCTCTTGCGCTGAGTGATGGGCGGATGGTCGAATACCAGCTCTCCCTTCAGGGCGGTGCGGGCGTAGGCGTAGGCTTCCTCCGTTTGCGGCAGCGTGAAGTCGCTGAAGCCTTGGGTGCCCAGACTGATGAGGGCCTGTTGCACCCCGGCCATCGGGCGGGGAATGCGGTAGCGGCCACCGGCAAAACCGGCCAGCGTTCCGCTGCCAAAACCGTACATCGGGGCCAGCATCCACTCGAAACGACGGGGCTCCAGGGTGCGGTTGTGGAGGGCGGCACCGAGCAGAATGCCGTCGTGGGTGTTGTAGCCGGCCAGCGGAAGGGCGAAGAGTTGGGTTCGCTGCGGATCGTCTTGTTGTGTGCCGAAGCCAAGACTCAGTTTTCGGATACCGCCGGACCATAAATCCAGCGGGCTATTGGGCGCGGACGCAGGTGCAAGGCGAGGACCAGAGACAGCCGTGCCGTCCTTCCCATTCCAGTCCGTCGTTTTCGTCGTCATAAACCCTTCGGCGAACCAGGGGGAGAGTTCTTCGCGCAGGTTATCGTCCATCGTCCGGAAGAAATCTTCCGGCCCGGGGTGGCGGAAGGCCCAGTCGCGGTAGTAAGCCTGCATCGCAGCGTCCAGCTGGTCTGTGCCAACGTATTGTTCCAACTCCGTCAGCGCCAGGGTGGGTTTGCTGTAGGCTTCGATCCAGTAGTTCATCTGGGAGAGGCTGTCGGAACGGGTGTCCGGTGCCTGGTCCTTTCCCTGTCGGGCGGTGTAGTGGTAGCCGAGACGGTTATAGTCTACGTTTCCGACGACGGGATAGAGCAGCTCCCTATCCGGATAGTAGGTGTCCATGTACCGTTTTTCGTAGTAGCTGTTGAGGCCTTCGTCCATCCAGGGGTGATCCCTTTCGTTGCTGCCCAGGATGCCGTAGAACCAGTTATGGCCGACCTCATGGGTAAGGACTTCGTCCAGATCAGCGGCGGAGCCGTTGCGACCGATGACGGTAATCATCGGGTATTCCATGCCGCCGCCGGCGCTGAGCGCCGACTGCAAACCCGTCACCTGCGGGTAAGGATAAACACCAACGTGGTCCGAGTAAAAACGGGTGGCCCGTTTCAGGTAGTCCGTGGCGTCTTTCCACAAGCCCGCTTCCGTTTCGGTGAACATTGCCCAGACGTCGATCGGCCCTTGCTCCTTTACCTCACTCTGCACCTGCGTGCGCGCCACATTGAGGGTGTCATACAGCACCTTGAACCGTTTATCCGCAAACCAGGCAAAGTCATGCACCCGCTCCGCCACGTAGGTAATGGTCTTCTTCTCCGCCGCCGAGGCTGGAAAGGGCTCCCGTACGTAACCATTGGAAAGGTCGTCGCGGGCCGCCAGTGCCGCCCGGTCTGTTTCCGCCTTTTCCAGTAGCCAGTCGCGTTCTTCCGCTTCCCGCAGTGTGCCGGTAGCGCCCACTACATAGTTCTTCGGCAGGGTCAGTTGCACCTGGAAACTACCAAACTCGCTGTAAAATTCCCCCTGGTCGAGATAGGGCATCGGGTGCCAGCCGTCCTGGTCATAAACGGCCGGCTTAGGGTACCACTGCGTCATCTGATACGACTGGCCTACGTGGCCCAACCGCGAGAAGCTGGCCGGGATTTTTACCCGGAAGGGCGTCTCGATCACCACCTCGTCACCCGGTTGCAGGCCCTTCGGCAGGCGGAGCCAGGTAATGTCCGTTGCCGCAAACTGATGGCTGGCGTCATAACCATCCACCTTGAAGTTCAAGCTGTCCAGCGTGCCCCGGTATTTCTTATCGGCATAGTGAAAGCGCGTGCTGCCATTGCGCAGTTGCTGCCGGGCAAAAGCACTCTCGTCTTCCGCATAGGCCCGGGGCCAGAGGTGGAAGGCGATGCTGTCCAGCACGTCAGTTGAATTGTTTTTGTACGTCAGCCGCAGGTGGGCGTGAAGTTCGTGCTTGTCGTCGTCGAGCCGGGCTTCAATGTCGTAGTGGACTTCCTGCTGGAAGTAGCTCTGCGCCAGCAGGCTTTGATGGACGATTAAAAAAGAAAGCAGGACTAGGAGCACGCGCATGGATCGGAAGGCTTTGGCGCTAAGGTCGGGTTTGGGGGGGATATGGGGAAACGGTAATACCGGATCGTACGGATAACGAAAACATCGGGGCAAGCCCCGATGCTACGAGAGGCGGACCTCCGGTCCTTCTCCACCCGGCCTCCACCCCATCAGCCCCGGATGGGGCGTCTTTCGGTAGCGATGGCCGACCAAGTCGGCGCAGCCGACGCGGGAGCCCATCGCGCGCATAGCCCCATCGTGGGGCGTAGCCCATCGCAAGATTCCAACTCAATCCTTCCTGCCCAATTCATAACTAAGCCCCAAAAAAGTATAAGTGGGTACAGCACTTAAATTGAAAAAGTCTGCTCCGAGTAAGGGGTGTTCCACTCTAAGGTTAATCCCCACCGGCCCCAGTGAGACAGACAAACCAGGCCCCGCCATCCCAAACAGTATCCCTTCAGTATAGGAAACGGTGCGGGTGGATGTTTCATTCCCATCGTTATTCAGCCGGGTGGTAAAGGTTTTTTCTTCCTGCCCGTACGTAGGGATGATGAAAAGGCTTAGGGTCGGGCGTAATTTGCTTTTATGGGTAAGCAGAAACGCGGCTTCCAGGGGAACCCGTAGCAACCATTCGTTTTGCCCCTCGTCATCAAGGGGTGTCAGCAACAATACTCCGAGCCCCGCCCCCATGGTCAGGGAGTTGGATTGGAGTACATTTTGAAAGCGTAAGGAGTAGTCTCCGGTAAAGGTGCTACCTAATGAGTTATTACCGATAACGTTGAAACTCCGTGGAGAACCGCTTAGGGAGAGCTGGTGCCATATCTTCCTCTTGTCGCTAGTGTTCAATACGACATTGCTGCCGGCTGGGTTCAGGAAAAGGTTGTAGTCCGTAACGAGTCCGGATAAGTCCTCGTCCCGAAATTTCAGCTTTTCGACCCGCTTATTGACTTCCGGCCAGTCTGCCATCAGGTAACGCAGCCCGCCCCGGTACTTTTCCTGTACCCGGAAGCGAGACTGCGTAAGTTGTTCTTCCACTCGTTCCAGCTTGTAGAGTTGCCCCGATGGTCGCTGGAAGTAGTACACATAGTTTTTTACATCAGAAAGGGCCTGAAAATATTCGTTGCCCCGTAGCTCTACCCGGAAAAGTGTGTTTTCACCATCGACTAAGACTAACGCAAAGCGTGGCACCATCATCTCTTCCCCTTCGGCGGAGGTGAAGGTATGGGTGATCTTGCGGTAGTGAATACCCTGCTCCGGAAAGCCGAAGCCCTGGATGTCTGTGGTAGATAAGGCTTGAATGTTGCCGTCGTCTTCACGTACCTGAACGCTTAAGTAGTCGCTTCCCTCCTGGCTGATGGCAGCCCGGATGCTGTCTCCAGCCTGCTGATAGTAGTAGCCAGGCTGGAAGTTTTTTATTTGGGCCTGGAGGGGGAGGGAGAGGAGGAAAAATATAATGTAGGGTGTCTTCATTGTAATGAAGGCGGATTTTAATTGATTAGAGAGATTAATTGGTTGCGTTGAAGGTGATAAAGTTAATCTTTAATGGAACTTCTACATTTGCGACTAATTTATAATTTGAACTGCTGGAATTTTACTCGCAATGAAACACAGGATTAAACCTATAAACGTTCCTGTAATGATATCAGATTTTAATGGCTGATCTGGCTGTCCCCAGCCAAAGAGTAGTTTTGTGAAAGTAATTATGCCAATAATTTCAAGCCAGTTGATTATGAAGAGCGGATTGCCAGACAATATGATTGACCATTTTCCTTTGGCGAAGAAAAGATAGAATATTATAATAGGATAATAAGTTGTGAAAAGTGTTTTTTGCCCCACATCGCCTTTCCAAAGTATAAGTGACGAAGCAAGAATGATTATCCACTTGAATAACGTTATTCCGTAGCTTTCATAGCTTGCCTCACTTATATAGTTCATCGTGCCATTAAAACCATATCTAAACATGGTGAAATGGATTGTGTCAACAACTAAATAAATAAGAAGAGAGATGAGTGTTATTCTTTCCGATTTAATTTTCATTAGACTTGTAGTTGCGAATAAGATTAATAAGAAGATCGTATGCTTCTCGATTGTTTAACTGTACATGTCCTTTAATCGCTACTTCTCCATTTTGACTAGAAGTTACAGCTCCAAATCGTTTTTCTACAGTGCCATCTTTATTCGTATAGTTGTAGGAGAATCCAAATACTTGGCCACGTTCAGTATCTACATAGTCAAGCTCTGTGAAATCACTAACCTTCAATCCTGCGGAATTGTAAAAACTTGGCGCTTTTTTAAACTTGAGACCGTATTTTGCGTATGATGTTCTCATCTTTGATTCACCATAAATTGCGCGCATGAAGTTAACCCTTGGTACATTTGAAAGTTCCATTTCTTTATGGTCCCGAATTCTTTCTCCAGTTTCGTGCTGCCAAGCGTGTCCGAGCTCATGATACAAGATATATTGGCTTTTTCTAGACCCTTTTTCTATAGAGGAATACCAAGAAGTGCCAACAGCTAAAACGGATCGAGCAGGGATAGTTGAAAACGTTGACCAATTCCATTCTGCTCTATCGTAATAATGAGTATTTGATGTCGTATTCGTTACCCTTATTTTATAATTATTTTCTGAACTAATAAGTCTGTTTAGCAGACTTCTACCAGCATGAAAAGTAGAAATGAAGGCAATGTTTCTTAGAGATGTATACCTACGGTTTATAAGGATTATTTTTTTTCCATCGGGGTCAAGAGCGTTTACAGGCATGTTGCCTACATAAGAATATGAACTAATGGGAACGTATTTGTCAGCCAACGGATCAACCTGCCCCCACCTCCCACTAGCCGCATCATACCACCGCGCCCCATAATCGATCAGGCCAACTTCTCCAATGAGTTCTTTACCGTTGTAGTTTTCGCGGGAGTTGGTCCCTGCCACATCCCCAAACACCCCGCCTCCTTTCTGCTGCAGTCCAAAGGGGTAGAAATCCATGACTTGTCCGACTTCTGCCGTTGGGCCAAGGAGTTCTACTTTTTTGTCTTTGTTTCGGTCGGTGAAGGTCAGACGGATGTTTCCAAGGTGGTCCTTATGGTAGTATTCAGGAAAGAGTTCTTCGTTTTCTGCGTCAAAAACCAAGCGGCCATCGCCCGTATTGGCAGCTTCGAGGGTGTACTCCTCTTCGTCATCCTTTTTTTCGAAGGTCAGGGCTCCGACGTACATTCTGCTTAGTTTATCGTTCTGATCTTGAATGTTGGTGACTTTTTGTAATAAAGGTAGCGTATGCCAACTTTGTGTACCAGTACCTCCCAACGAAAACTTCAGTAACTAGCTCATTAGGCCAGCCCCGGAGGTGCTATGTAAATTTCCAAGGCTTCCGGGAAGTTTTTATCTTTGATTTAAGAAGACGGTTTAGCTTGCTAGGCCAGTCACCGTAGGCGAGCCTTCGAGCTCGCCTATCTTTTTTGTTGTCCGGCTCCGGTGTATCTCGGCCTGATAGGGCTGTCCGGACTTAACTACACCAAAGGCTACACGGAGTAGTTGGCGGATTACGGCCGTTCGGGCCTGTTTTTTCTCCATCCCCTTTTCGATAGCTTTCGTATAGGTTTTAGCGAATACGCTTTTACCCCGCGATATTGACCCCAGGCCTGGATACGGCGCTGACCGTAGATGTGCATTACCCCGTTTGGAGATTCGACTGGTCCCATTCACTGACGTTCCGGACTGATTTTGGATGATATCTAGGCCAGCATACTTGATTAGCTGGTTGCGATTTTCAAACAGGTGAAAACAGTCAGTTTCAGCCATGATTACATAGGCCGTTATCTTGCCTATGTAAGGAATAGAGACTAGTAGCTCATACCTTTCACCAAGCGTCTTGTCTTGTTCTCGTAGCAGGTCCATTTCAAGCTCAATTTCCTTGATCTGTTTTTGTAAAAAGCGTACCTGTTTTTCAAGCCGCTTGATGGTAACTTTTAGTGGCTTATGACCTGCCCGAAGCGCCTTTAAGCGATTTTTGGACATCGTGCAAGTTTTCGTAAGTGCCTCGCGCTCACGAGATAACTCTCGTAGTTGGCGCATTAGTGGACTCATTGGTGCCCAAGCGATAGGAACATGACGAGAGACGTAGCTAGCAATGATTTTAGCGTCAATGGCATCCGTCTTAGAGAACTCATTGAGGCTACGGGCGAAGTACTTAATCTTATTGGCAAGAATGACGCTGAGCGTATAGCCTTGCTCAAAAAGAAAGTAAGCGAGTGGTTCATAGTATCGGCCAGTGGCTTCCATGCCCACATGGACTAACTCTTTAAGGGCCCCTTTGGTCGATAGCCATTCAGCAAATGCTTTGCTGCCAGTTAGTGTATTTTTAAACTGCTTAGTGGCTACCATTTCAAGGGTACGATTATCGTAGACTTTTTGCAGGCAAGCATCAAAGCTCTCCGATGAGATGTCTACACCGACACAGTAGGCGATTATGTTAGAATTTGTCATTGTATGGTGAAGGTCAAATGGTGAAACAATAGACAAAGAACTTCCGTCGTCTTCCCTTGTAGCTTTATCGTTCCTAGCAGCGAAAATGACTACTGGATTAAGTGCTATCGTGACTCTAAAAGCCTTCTAACTGAAGCGGTAGAACTCCGGGAGTGACTGGTCCTGAAAGATCGTCTAAGGGACGTTCGACCTGCATTCAGCTAAAAGTAAGATCGTTATTTTAGTCGTAGCTAACGATGAATAATGATCCTGATACAAACATACAAGGGGCGTCTCCCCGTAGCGATGACCGACCAAGTCGGCGCAGCCGACGCGGGAGCCCATCGCGCTTGGCAAGCGCACACGCAGCCCCATCGCGCAAAGCCAACTACAAGGCCTGCCCCCCGTTAACCAACGTTAATAACCGTTAACCCACCCAACCAAACCCTGGTCTCAGCGGTCTTTAGCATACACTTTGATCCAAAACATCCGTTCCCTAGATATAAAAGTGAGAAAAGCATGAAAAAACTACTGTTCATCGTCCTCGCCGCCGTAGTGGGCGGCCTCGCCGCCCTCGGCGGCGCCCAACTCTTTGGTTGGAACCAACAAGTAAAGTACGTAGAGGTAGCGGGCCAGCCGGCCGTGGAGTACGCCAACTTCGCTGACCCGGCCACCACTACCAACGTTAACCCGGCCCCGACCACGGGCTTTGCCACAGCAGCTGATAAGGCACTTCCCGCCGTAGTACACATCAAGGCCAGTAAGCAAGCCAGTGGGCGTAGCGTTGGCGGTAACCCCTTCGGTATTGATCCGGATCAAATGCCCGACGCCTTCCGCGACCTGTTCGGCAACCCTTCACCAGATGGCAGAACGCCTCAGCGGCAGGCACCATTACAGCAGGGCTCCGGCTCCGGTGTCATCATCAGCCCCGACGGTTACATCGCTACGAATAACCACGTAGTGGATGGCGCCGAAAACCTGGAAGTAGTGCTCAACGATATGCAGACCTATGAGGCGGAGATTATCGGTGTTGACCCAACGACAGACATCGCCCTCATCAAGATCGACGCTACCAATCTGCCAACGGTCAAGTTTGCCGACAGCGATAAACTCCGCATTGGCGAGTGGGTGGTGGCCGTAGGCAACCCTTTCAGTCTGACGAGCACGGTCACGGCCGGCATCGTCTCCGCCAAGGGGCGTAGCATCGATATCGTCCGCCGTACCGGCGGCGAGCTGGCCATCGAGTCGTTCATCCAGACAGATGCCGTCGTTAATCCCGGGAATTCGGGTGGCGCCCTGGTCGACATCAACGGCGACCTGGTGGGCATCAACACTGCCATCAGCAGCCCGACGGGTGTGTTCGCCGGCTACAGCTTTGCCGTTCCTTCGGCGATTGTGAGCAAGGTCGTAAAGGACCTTCGTGAATTTGGTGTCGTACAGCGTGGCCTGTTGGGTGCCCGGATCATCGAGCTGAACACCGCTTTTGCCGAAGAGAAAGGCATTGACCGCGATAATGGTGTATTCGTTAATGAAGTAACCGAGAACAGTGCCGCGGAAGAAGCGGGTCTGAAGGCAGGAGACGTGATCACTGCCGTTGACGGTGTGCCAACTCTCCGCAATAGCGAGCTGCTCGAACAGCTCGGTCGCCGCCGGCCGGGAGACAATGTCGTCATCACCTATGAACGCGGAGGTGACGAAAGGCAGGCAACCGCCCGTCTGAAAAACTCCGAAGGCAATACGGAAGCTATTCTTCCCAAGCCCGTTCCGGAAGTCGTCTCTGAACTGGGGGCTGAATTTGTCGACGTCGATGAAACGGTTGCCGAAGAGCTGGAAATTTCCGGCGGTGTGCAGATCGCCGACATCAAATCCGGCCTTCTTTATGAGCAAACAAAGCTCCGTCCGGGCTTCATCATCACCCACGTGGATGATCGCCGGGTAAAGGACGTCGAAGACTTCAATAAGATCATGAGTCGCGCCAGCGGTGCCGTCGGCATTGAAGGGGTTTACCCGGACAACCCCGATAAGGTGATCGGGCTAGCGATTAAGAAGTAGTGTAGTTTTGTAGTAATGTAGTTTTGTAGTAGTGTAGTGCTGCCTAACCCCCCTGCGGCAGCACTACACTACTACAAAACTACCCGACTACATTACTCCATTAGTCGTGAAGTGACAGTCTGAAGCCTCCGTCTACACATCTTTTGCCAGTCAAGATAGTTGTGTATACATGATCCGCAAGTTGTCACTACTATTGGTTTTGCCGCTGCTTACACTTTTGAGTGTAGCGACTCCCGGGCCATTGGAGGCTCCTACCCGGACGTTGACTTTGTCCGTAGATAACATCCGGACGGCCAGTGGCACGATATGGGTGGGGGTTTATACTTCCGAAGACGATTTTCTGGACCGGGAAAAAGCACGACTGGTCGCCGCAAAGGTGAACACTGCCGGTCGGGTCTACATCGAAATCCCGGATATGATGATCGGTAAGGAATATGCTCTCGGCCTTTTCCACGACGTTAACGATAACGGAGAGTTTGACCTGAACTGGCTGGGCCTTCCGTCGGAGCCATGGGCCTTCAGCGGTACGCCTAAAACAAGGCTTCGGTTACCTTATTTTAATGAGGTAAGCTTCCGGGTGGATGGAATGACCCCGGGGAAGATGGTGAGGCTGCGGAAGTGGTAGTTCTGCTGATTCGGAAACCCGACCGGTCTTTGGTGTCGTAATGAGTTACTCTATTATGGAACACAAAAAAGCGGACAGCATATTATCCCTGAGGCTTGAATGCTGTCCGCTGATTATTAGAACATGAATAGTGCAAACTACCCACCCGTCACCATACCACCATTGATGTGAATGGTTTGACCGGCGATGTAGCTGGAGTCTTCGCTGGCGAGGAAGACGTAGGCGGGGCCCAGTTCGCTGGGCTGCCCGGGGCGGCCCATGGGGGTATTGGCACCGAAGTCTTTGGTGTTGTTCATGCCACCGGGGATGAAGGGTGTCCAGATGGGGCCGGGAGCTACGGTGTTGACGCGAATGCCCTTCGGTGTCAGGCTGTCGGCCAGAGAGCGGCTAAAGGCGAGGTTAGCTCCCTTGGTGGAGCTGTAATCCAGCATAGAGCCCATGCCCATGAAGGCATTGACCGAAGAAGTATTGATGATCGTTGAGCCTTTTTTCAGGTGCGGCATGGCAGCACGGGCGAAAAAGAAATAGCCATCGACGTTGGTACGGAAGGTCTTGCGCCAGTGCTCGTCGGAAATTTTGGTGAAGTCTTCAATCTGATCCTGAAAACCGGCATTATTGACGAGGCAATCCAGCTGGCCAAATTCGGCGATGGTTTCTTTGACGACGTAGTTGCAGAAAGAAGAGTCCCCCTGGTCGCCAGCAAAAGTGAGGCAACGGCGGCCTTCGCGTTCTACCAGTTCTTTGGTCGTTCTGGCGTCGCGGTCTTCGTTGAGGTAAACGATGGCTACATCGGCCCCCTCGCGGGCAAAATGCACGGCTACGGAGCGGCCAATGCCGCTGTCGCCACCGGTTATGATGGCTACTTTATTTTCCAGTTTACCGCTACCTCTGTATCCATCGCGGATTACTTCGGGGCTGGGGTCCATTTTAAATTCTACACCAGGATTACGGTCTTGTACCTGATTGTCAATATCATTAGCGTCGGGTTTCATCGGATAATAGTTTTGTGGGGTGGTATAAATAATAGGTCTGCTGACCGCGCGCAGGCAGTGTCAGGGCGCCGGAGCGCGGGTGCAGAGATGGGGCTTAAAAAGCAGGGGAGGGGATGAGCGAAAGCTCAGGTCAATTAACTGCGGGCACTGGTGCCGGCGTATTCAAAGCGGGTATCCCGCTCGGTAATGGGCTCACCATCATTGACGATAACATCTTCCACGTAGCCTACGAATAAGAGATGGTCTCCGTCGGTGGTCAGGGCATCATGGAGGCGGCAGTCCAGCGTTGCTACCCCACAATCGAGGATGGGAGCACCGGTGGTACCTTCTTTGTAGGAGATACCGTTGACCGTATTGCCGGAATAGTCAACATCGGAGTTGTTCGCAAATCGCTCGATCAGGTCCCGTTCGTCTTTGCCCAGAATGGTCAGAGAAAATACCTGACTTTTCTGAATGGTTTCGTTCAGGTCACTGTCTTTCTGAATGGCGATGGTAATGAGCGGTGGCTGGAAGCTGGTTTGCATCGCCCAGCTTACGGTGCCGGCACTTACCCAGTCTTTTGATCTGGTTGCCAGCTCTTCTCCGTCTGCACGAGTAGCTACTACATAGAAGCCATAGCTAAGTTGTTGAAGGGCCTCGTTAAGCCTGGTTTTGGTTGGGTTAGACATTATGTCTTGATTTTAAAGTTTACTAAATAAAATGAATATGCACTGTTCTCGTAACGGAAACAATGCGAGCCGTGTTCGTCAATGATTTATGTCATTAAGGCTACAATAACCCAATCGGTACAAATCAAAAGCAAGCTGAGGGGCGTTTACCTGGCGTCATCTTTTGCTAAATTAACCTCCCCTTGCACCAGCGTCCGCGCCGAAAAAGCCCAGGGGGAAGATGGAAATGCTGTCTGAATATTGCCAGCTCAAAGTTGCTTCGACATGAAAAGCTATTTTTATTTTCTGTTACCCCTTTTACTCCTGATCGTCTCCTGCGAGGATGATGATGACCCGGTAAGCACCGAAGCAGAATTGAGCATTGCCTTTCGGGGTGAATTCGGGGAAGATGATCTCGCTATCCAGAGCGCCACTTATGATTATCCAACCGGCGAGCAACTGAAGGTTCTTCTCTTTCAATACTACCTCTCCGATCTGGAACTTCTCCCCGCTGATGGTGGAGATGCCGTGCGCCTGTCAGACATCGAGCTGATCCGCTGGATGTCCGCTACCGAAGGCCCCGTAGCCACCAAAACCTATACGGTGCCCACCGGAGATTATCAGGGCATTCGCTTCGGGCTCGGCGTTAAGCCTGAATTGAACGCTCAGGACCCCAATAACTCCCCCGCTGACGGGACGCTCAACGAAAATGAGTTCTGGAACGCCAGCGCCCGCTACGTATTCGCCAAGATCGAAGCAAACGCGGATATGGAAGGAGACGGTGTTTTTGATACGCCGTTAACCTACCATATGGGGAGCGATGCACTGTATACGACAATTACCTTTACTCAGGACTTTAGCCTTGATGGTAGCAACGACCCTCAGCTAACCATCATCTCGGACGTTTTAGCCGCACTCTCTGACGGCAACAATACCTTCGATATTTCTGATGCTGACCAGCAGCGGGTCCACGGTGGAAACCAGGCCATCGCCAGTGATATCTGGAACCGGCTGGCGAATCAGTTTGAGCTGGAAGTTCGCTAGAGTATGAGATTGGAGGGTATCCATCCTTATTTTACCATAGTGGTGGCATTTTGCCATTGCCTATACAGGCTTTTCTCATCATTTAAGAAAATTTTCATCGAAGGGTCACCCCTCTCCAGCGAGGAACGAGCGGCATGGACCTCGGAGCAAACTCGTAGAGTTTTGCGGAGAAGCTGCGCAGCAAAAGGGGCCGGGGGAGAGGTTTCTGTATTCATAGCCGCTCTCCTCTTACTCCTCACCGCCTGCCAACCCGCCGAAGAACCCGTTCTCATCCCCGAACCCGAAGCCTTTGCCTCCATCATTTACCCGTCAGACAATCCTACCACCAGGGCTGGGTTGGCTTTGGGGAGAGACCTGTTCTTTGATCCCATTCTTTCGGCAGACTCAACGATAAGTTGTGGTACCTGCCACCAACCGGAGCGCGCTTTTACTGACGGGCTGGAAAAGAGCATTGGCATCTATGGTCGGGTGGGGCGTCGTAACGCGCCGGGCCTTACCAACGTCGGCTACCTCTATGAGACGCTATTCTGGGACGGCCGGGCGGATAATCTGGAAGCGCAGGCTTTGCACCCCATCGCAGAAGCGAATGAAATGGGTGGTAGCTGGCCATTGGTGGTCAGTAAGCTGCGGCAGCACGCAGATTACTGGCCTCGCCTGCAGGAGGCTTTTGGCCTGACGGCTAAAAAGGAACTCTCACCGGATCATGTTGGCAAAGCACTGGCCCAGTTTCAGCGTTCGCTTATCTCAGGAGACAGTAAGTATGACCGCGTAGAGCGGGGAGTGGACACCTACGACGAACTGGAAGCATTAGGCTACGCCATTTTTTTTGATTTAGCCGATGACCCGGACGGAGCGTTCGCTAACCTGCCGACAGGAGAATGTGCGCACTGCCATACGCCGCCGCACTTCACGAATCAGCGATTTTTTAATAATGGCCTCGACCTGGCGCACGACCTGGCTGATTTTGATGATGCTGGTCGGGGCGCCATCACGGAGAATCCTTTTGACCGGGGGGTGTTCCGGACACCGACCCTTCGGAACATAGCGCTTACGGCTCCCTACATGCACGATGGCCGGATGAAAACCCTGGCCGAGGTAGTTGATCACTACAATTCAGGCGGACAGTATGCCGAGAACCGAAGTGCTAATGTCTTCCCTCTTGGCCTGAACCCAAGACAAAAAGCCGGTTTGTTGGCCTTCTTGCAAACCCTTACGGATACTTCTTTCGTTAATAATGAGAATTATCGCCCGCTGCAACTGTCTGGCGAATAAGCTATTTCTATGCAACGTATTCTGGTAGTACTGGCCCTGGCGATCCTCTTTTTCTCTGCGAGTTGTGAGCCAGACCCACCGATAAGCTGTGATACTTGTCCGGAAGAGCCCGTTGACCGGGCAATCAGTGGACCATCAACACCCCTTGACTACAGTCTGGAAGTACCGGACTATCTGCCTGCTCCTATTCTTGACGAGGCTAATCCGCTGACCGTTGAGGGCATTGAGCTGGGACGCCGACTCTTCTACGACAAGATTATGGGCCGGGACAGTGCCTTTGCCTGTGCGGATTGCCACCAACAGGACAAAGCTTTTACGGACGGCAGAGCGCTGGCTGCGGGCATAGATGGAAGACTCGGAACGCGCAGCACCATGTCGATTGTCAATCTCGCATTTAACCCCAACGGTTTTCACTGGGATGGTGCCTTTGGTAAGCTATGGGAGCAGGCCATTCACCCCGTAGAGAATATGCTTGAGATGGACGAAGACTGGGAGAACGTTTTGATCAGACTTCGGCGGAGTGATGATTACCCGGAGCGCTTTCGTGCGGCCTTTGGCATCAGCCGGACCTCAGAGATTACGCAGGAGTTGGCCGTAAAGGCCATTGCTCAGTTTGAAATGACGATCATTTCAGCGGACAGCCACTTTGACCGGGTGGTGTACCAGAATTCAGAGTTTTTCACGGAGGAAGAACAGTTGGGAGCGGATAGTCTCTTTTTCGTTGAGGATGTACCGGTAGGAACCTTGCACCCCGGTTGTGGCCATTGTCATAATGCCCCATCTTTTGGAGATAACCGCTTCAAAAATAATGGGCTTGATGCGGTAAGCAGTCTGGATGACTTTTCTGATAAGGGACTGGGTGAGGTAAGTGGGAGCCGTTTTGACAATGGTAAATTCCGTACGCCTACCCTGAGAAATATTGCACTGACGGCTCCTTACATGCACGATGGGCGGTTTGCCACACTGGAAGAAGTGCTCGATCATTATGCTGCAGGAGGGCATGGAGTGGAAAATGAAGACCCGAATATTACGGGCTTTAGCCTCAATGATCGACAGAAGGCTGCGCTGTTGGCCTTCTTAAAAAGCCTTACGGATGAGAGCCTGATCGAAGATTCCCGGTTTTCTTCTCCTTTTGAGTAAAAAAAGGCGGGCAGGGCATTATTTTTTTGCAAAAAGTGCAAAATCAAGAGCGCGGGGAAGAAAAAATGCAAAAAAAATGAAGGAATTGGAGCAGATTTTTTTTGCGATAGAGTTATTGTGTTTCACTTTTTGTGATTGTAAATGGCTGGTAATCATGTTTTTATGATCTTATTTTAAATATTTTTTGTCACAAATTGATTAATGTGTCTTTTCTCTGGGCCTAATGATGCCCGATAATTGTATTGTCAAACGAAAGCAGAGATCGATGAACGCATCGATACTTTGGAAATACACACAGAGATTTTACCTTAGGTAGTAAGTCAGCCAGGATTTAAGAATGGCTGACTTACTACCCATAGTTTTCTCCCCTCGTTTTGACCACCAATCAAAGATTACGGGGCTTCGGCCCACTTTTTGCAATATTTTCATGAGATTACGATTTGTCAAATGGGTCATACCGGGCTAAGCTGCCTGGTGTGACCCATTTCTTTTTTTGCGTCCTAGTGAACACAGGGTGAAATTTTGGATTTGTGTAAACGGTGTCTGAATTGTTACCTTGTGCTTGGTTAGAAACCAGAGAACAACACGATTTAAGAGCTTAGGGAGTATTTACTGAAGAAACAAGATTTCCGTAAGACCGGTAGGTTTGATCCGGTTAACGGTCGTGCTTTATTTTTGGCCACATCTTTGATGGTGGTTGAACCGAATTTAAGACAGCCTCTTTCCCAGGAGGTTTTTACATCCCATCAGCTTATCAATCATAATTCCATTATGCCGAAACTTCTACTCTTTTCCAGACCTCTTCATGGAGGGCTGACGGTTCTTTTTCTATTCTTAACTTCTGCTCTTTTTGCGCAATTAAACGTAAGTGTAGAAGGAGAAGATATCCTTTGTTTTGGGCTCTCTTCGGGAACTGCGACAGCAACCGTTTCGAACGGTACGGCGCCTTTCTCTTATGCCTGGAGTAACGGAGGATCTACCGCCGCGATCACTAACCTCAATGCGGGGACGTATGGAGTGACCGTAACTGACGCAAATAATATTTCTGGAACAGCCTCCGTAACCCTTTCGGAGCCTAGCCGCGTGACGGCTACGATTACGGACCCCACCGAATGTGAGGGGCCTTTTACTATTGCGGCAGAGCCGCAGGGAGGTGTTACTCCTTACCGCTATAACTGGTCTACCGGAGCTGATACCCGTGGGGTTTCTGTTCCTGCCGGAGACTACTGTGTGACGGTCGTTGACGCGAATTTATGTGGTTATGTGGCTTGTACTACGATTGAAGAAAACCCTCCATCAGTAACTGTTGTCGGCGTTGACGCTCAATGTTTCGGCGATGATGACGGAGCAATTACTGCCAATCCGGCCGGTGGCACTGCCCCCTACAGCTACGCCTGGTCTAATGGAGGTGTTGGTCAGACGATCTCTGGCCTTTCCCCCGGCGTTTACCGCGTTACCTTAACGGACGCACGAGGATGTACTGCTACCGCAGCTACTACGGTTAGTGAGCCTACCGAAATCACGGGCAACATCTTTGGCGATAATTCTGTCTGCCCCGGTGAGTCTGATGCTTTCATTCGCATTAATCCTACCGGTGGTACACCTCCTTACTCTTATAACTGGAGCCCGGGTGGATTTACCGGTCAAGGAATCGGTCCACTCTCTTCAGGTACTTACCGGGTAACGGTAACGGATGCCAACGAGTGTGAAATGGTTCGCTCTTACGTCATCACAGAGTCCAGCGATGTTAGCGTTGCCATTACCGGAGATGATCTTCTTTGTGGAGCAACTTCTACCGGAACACTAACCGCAGCGCCAGTATCTGGCCCGGTTAGCCAGTATACCTATGCCTGGAGCAATGGTGGCAACGGACCAACCATTAGTAATGTTGGAACTGGTACTTACACCGTTACGGCTACAGATGCTAACGGATGTACGGGAACGGCAACTGCTACTATCCGTGTTATTGACCTGAACGTATCACTGAGCAGCACTCCTGTAAGCTGTAATGATGGCAGCGACGGTACCGCTACGGCTACTGTGTCAGGAGGAGATGCCCCTTATGAGTACGACTGGAGCAATGGAATGACTACGGCTACCATCAGCGGTCTTACTGCGGGCACTTACCGTGTTACCATTACGGAAGCAAATAATTGTAAGGTAACGGGCCAGGTTACAATCGTGGAACCGAATGACCTGCAGCTTTCTATCCAGGCAACGGACATTAGCTGTAATGGCGACAATGACGGTGCACTGGACCTCTCTGTTAGCGGAGGAACTCCCGGATATACCTACCAGTGGAGTAACGGTGCTACCAGCCAGGATCTTAACGGCCTTGCCGCCGGCACCTATACTGTTACCGTAACGGATGCCAACGGATGTACCGACGTTACTTCAGGTACCGTTCGTGAACCTGCCGGAATTATCATTACCCCCATCGTTACCGATGTGGATTGTAATGGTGATGAAAACGGCCGGATCGCCCTTAGCGTAGATGGTGGTAACGCCCCATTCTCCTACCAGTGGAATACCGGACAAACCAGCAGAGTTATTACTGATCTTACCTCAGGCACTTACACTGTTACCGTTACGGATGCTAATGAATGTACCGCAACGGGTACTTACAATGTCGATGAGCCTGCATTGATTTTGGTCACCGGACAGGAAACCAATGTCAACTGTTTTAATGGAAATGATGGAAGCATTAACCTGACGGCATCAGGTGGTACTGCCCCATACAGCTACCGCTGGAGTAATGGACGGACTACTCAGGATATTTCCGGTCTTACCGCCGGCACTTACACGGTAGCCGTTACCGATGCTAACGGATGTGAGCAAACGGCTTCATTCACGATTCAACAACCAACAGCTATTGCCCTCACGGCGGTGACTGATGATGTCAACTGTAATGGTGGATCAGATGGTAGCATTAATGCTTCGGTTTCAGGTGGCACGCCAGCCTATTCTTATGCCTGGAGCAATGGTGCTGTAACTGAAGATGTTACTAATCTTTCCGCAGGTACCTATACGCTTACGGTAACGGATGCTAACGGATGTACTGCAATGCGCAGCTTTACCGTTGGCGCACCGGCGGCCATCAACGCTACGGCCCGGGTGGAAGAGGCTGCCTGTTTTGAGGAGTCTACCGGCTCGATTGACCTTACGGTTTCAGGAGGAACAACTCCTTACACCTACGCCTGGAGTAATGGCCCGGTAACGCAGGACATCAGTGGCCTGGCTGCTGGCGACTACAGCGTTACCGTTACGGATGCAAACAACTGTAGTGTTGAGCGCTCCTTTACGGTTACTCAGCGCCCTGACATTGTTGTAACCGGTACGGCAACACCCTCTGCCTGTAATGATGATGCTTCCGGAAGTATCGATATTTCTGTTAGTGGAGGAACTGCTCCCTACACTTACGTCTGGAGTAACGGCCGAACCACCCAGGACATCAGCGGCCTTACCGCTGGTACTTACATGGTTTCTATCACGGATGCGAACGGTTGTTTCGCCGGTGGCTCCCTTGTCGTTGACGAACCAACTGACATTGTAGTCTCAGGTATCCCAACAGATGCTAACTGCTTTAACGGAAATGATGGAAGCATCAACTTAACCGTGTCTGGAGGTTCTGCTCCTTACAGCTATGGCTGGAGCAATGGCCAGACAACGGAAGATATTTCCGGCCTGTCTGCGGGTACTTACCGGGTGACCGTTACGGATGCTAACGAATGTGAAGACATCACTACCTACACCATCGGACAGCCTACAGCCATTGGCATCACGGCTACCGTTGAAGATGTAAGCTGTAATGGTGATAGCGATGGAAGTATTGACGCCTCCGTATCTGGTGGAACACAACCTTATTCTTTCGCCTGGAGTAACGGTGCTGCTACTGAAGACATCGGTAACCTCTCCGCAGGAACTTACACTCTTACGGTAACCGACGCGAACGGCTGTACGGCTAACCGCAGCTTTACCGTTGGTCAACCATCCGCTATTGCCGCTTCTGCGCAAGTAACGGATGTTGCCTGTGAGGGTGACGCTACCGGCGCCATCAACCTTTCAGTCTCAGGCGGTGTATCCCCTTACTCTTACCTCTGGAGTAACGGTGCAACTACGCAAGACATTAGCGATTTGGTAGCGGGTGACTACACCGTCACCATTACGGATTCTAACCGTTGTGCCACAACCCGGTCTTTCACCGTTGGAGCAGGTTCTACGATCACCGTAAGTGGTACGGCTAACGCTGCTGCCTGTAACAATGAAGCTACTGGTTCAGTAGATATCTCCGTTAGCGGAGGAACGGCTCCATATGCCTACCGTTGGAGTAACGGTGCAACTACTCAGGACATCAGCGGCCTGGCCGCTGGAACCTACACGGTTGCGGTAACGGATGCCAACGGCTGTATGCAGTCAGGCTCTTTCACGGTGGATCAGCCCGGCGACGTCAACTTGGCGATTACGGCCCCAACCATCACCTGTGGTGGTACGGCTACCGGCTCTATTACCGTTCTGCCTTCTGGTGGCACACCTCCTTACACTTACCAATGGAGTAATGGTGCTGTAACCCCTGAAATCACTAATGTACCTGCCGGACTATATATGGTAACCGTCACGGATGCAAACGGATGTTCGGAGGTTACGACCGGTATCTCGCTCAGCGAGCTACCTCAGCTCTCCTGTAACGTAGTTATCGATCAGCCTGCCACCAGTGGTAACGATGGTCAGCTTTCCGTGGACATCGATGGTGGTACAGCTCCTTACTCTTACGTTTGGAGTAATAACGCTACAACGCCTACGATCAGCAACCTGGCCGCTGGAACTTACTCCGTTACCATTACGGATGCTAATGGTTGTACTACCGAATGTACCGGAACACTGCAGGCATTCTCCGGTATCGGAGATTACGTATGGGAAGATTGGAACGTCAATGGTCAGCAAGATCCAGGAGAACCCGGTATTTCTGACTATCCCGTCTACCTGAAAAATGCTGCTGGTGTAATCATCGATTCTACCCGGACGGATGAAAATGGCTTTTACTCCTTTATGGGACTCATTCCCGGAGACTATTCCATCTTGTTCCCCGAAGCACCCGGTGGTATCCGTACCATCTTTAATTCTGGAAACGATGCTACGGACAATGATGCTGACCCATCAATGAACGGTATGACACAGGTTTATAACCTGGAGCCCGGAGAGTTCAATATGACCGTTGATGCCGGTTTCTTTGCGGAGCCTAACGGTGAAATTACCGACCCCTGTAACTGTCTTAACAACGCTACGGATGAGCTTAATGGTCAGTTCTCAGAAGTAGTAGAGATCGTTGCAAACCCCGGTCAGACATGGACAATCATTGCCGCAGAAAATATGTTCAGCACAACCAGTGCTGCACCTCCGGCTGCTCCGACTCCAATTGCTATTGGAACCGTACTTCCGCAGGTTGGTCTCTTCGAAAACTTTGACGAATTGGCGATCTACCGTCTTGATCTCTTCCTGGTGGATAGCCTGCCGTACAGCGTAACACTTAGTAATGGTGTTTACGAGTTAACGCTGAGAAATCAGTGTTTCTACCCCGTAGTCCGCTACGTGGAAACGCCACCGGATAGCCTCTGTCGTTTTGATCCAACCTTCGACCTCAACGGCTTTGGTTTGCTTAACAACCAGCCCCTGGCTGGAAATGTAAGCTTCACCATTGGAGGTGTTGCGGCTACTGAAATTGACCCAATGGCACTGCCCGTTGGCCCGAACGTGATTACCGCACAGTTTACGCCATCTGATCCCGACGAATGTGTTGTGGAAGCAGAACGTATTGTGGTAATCGTTGATGAGTGTGATGCTAAGCTGGGTAACTTCGTCTTCGAAGACATCAACGGTAATGGCGTTCAGGATGCCGGCGAGCCGGGTATTCCTGGCGTAAAGGTTACCGTAACGAGCCAGGACGGCACGTATATGGACATGACCACGACCGATGAAAACGGCTTCTACTGTTTCTTCGTTCCTCCGGGCACGTACAAGATCACCTTCGAGCAGCCCGAAGATTTCGTCCCAACTACGCCAAACGCTGGTGTTAATGACGAACTGGACAGTGACATGGACCCCGCCATGCTGATGACGGGCTTCTACACCGTTGGCCCTGACGAGGAGAACCTTACCATCGACGCCGGTTTCATTAACCCATGTCGTCAGAACGTAAGCAACCCGGGAACCATCGCTCAAAGCCAGACACTTTGTGGTCCGGGTAACGTACCGCAGCCATTCACCGAAATCGCCCCGGCTTCGGGTGGTGTTGGCCAGATTGAGTACCTCTGGATGTACAATACGGAAGATGCTGGCCAGGATATTTCTTACTGGCAGGCAGTGCCAAACAGTAACTCGCCTAACTTCGCTCCCGGTCCGATTTACGAGACGACCTACTTCGTGCGTTGTGTACGCCGCAACAATTGCCCTTACATCGAGGGTAACGTGCTGACGGTGGAAGTAGGCAATGACGCAGTAGCTGACGTTAGCGGACCGAGTTCCATCTGTGTGGGGGAAGACGCGATTTTCCAGGCCGTTAACCCCGGTGCCGGCGCTCGTTTCAGCTGGACCTTCTCTGGTTCTGCAACCGTAACTTCCAGTACGCAGCCAACGGTGACTACCTCCTGGCAGACCTTTGGTAACTTCTCGGCCACGCTGACCGTTACCCGTAATGGTTGTGTAAGCACGCAGGTGTTCAATGTTTCTGTGCTTAACTCTCCAACCCGTTGTGGCGGCAACCTCACCGCCTCCGGTGCGGTGAATAACCTGCAACTGCGTGACGTGATGATCGAATGGCAGGTTCCTGCTGATGGAACGGAGTACGCTTTTGAGCTCGAACGTTCAACGGACGGTCAGAACTTCAGCCCCGTTGCTACAGTGACCACGCCTGACTTCGTATCCAGTGGCAATATGGCTATC
Source organism: Neolewinella agarilytica (assembly GCF_900110645.1). Taxonomy (GTDB): domain Bacteria; phylum Bacteroidota; class Bacteroidia; order Chitinophagales; family Saprospiraceae; genus Neolewinella; species Neolewinella agarilytica. Next base: position 11,172 of record NZ_FOFB01000015.1, on the reverse strand, counting down.
TTCCGTCAGGGGGACATCAGCCCGCTCGCTGGCCGCAACTTCTACCGGGTTCGGATGATGGACGCAGAATACGGTGACATGCTCTCCAACGTTGTGGAGATGCAGCTTGCCGGAACCTCTGCCTCCCTTGGCCGAATCTTCCCGAACCCCGCCCGCGAAGGAATGATCCACGTTGAAATGACCGAAGAGTCGGATGTTGACCTGCCAACGAGCGTTCAGCTTTACGATGTTCGGGGTAATTCTGTAGGCCCACGCCAGTACCTGCGTCCGGGGGCCGGAATTATCAATCTACCGACTACCAATGTTTCTGCAGGGGTTTACTTCCTGCGTATGATGGTAGGTGACAGAACGGAAACGCACCGGGTGATTCTGGAATAGAATCCGAACACGGTACGTCAATCATTGCTGAAAAATGTAATGAATAAATTATCCCCTTGCGCTGGTCAGCTACCGGCGCAGGGGGATTTTTTTTGCGAGCCAAAGTAATCTTGTGGCGCAGCCGCAGGTGCAATGAATGTATCAAGGGCAGGGGAGGGCAGGCCGCCTTCCCCTTGCTTTTTTGTTCCTTCCTCTGCACCTGCGGACCGCGCCCACCTCTTCTGAAGAAACGGCTAATTCGATATCCATTTGATTGCCGCCACTAAAAGCCGTAATTTTGCGGCCCCAAAAAGCTCTTCGTCCTATGTTAAATGTATCAGATCTTACCGTACAGTTTGGTAAACGCGTCCTCTTCAATGAGGTTAATCTGCAGTTTAACCACGGTAACTGCTATGGTGTAATCGGAGCCAACGGCGCCGGAAAGTCTACTTTTCTTAAGGTGGTTTCCGGGGACCTGGACCCCACCCGCGGCCACGTAAGCCTGGAACCGGGTAACCGTATGGCGGTGCTTAGTCAGAATCACTTTGGCTTCGAAGAGCATACGGTACTTGATACCGTAAAGATGGGCCACGAAGAACTCTATGCCATCGAGCAGGAGAAGAACGCTATCTATATGAACCCTGAGGCAACGGATGCCGACGGAATGCGCGCCGCTGAACTGGAGAACAAATACGGTGAAATGGGCGGCTGGACGGCTGACTCCGACGCCGCAGAGCTACTCTCCAATATGGGCATCAAGGAAGATCTGCACTACAAACTGATGCAGGAATTGAGTGGCCCCGAGAAGGTAAAGGTTCTGCTGGCGCAGGCACTGTTCGGTGACCCCGACCTGCTTCTGCTCGATGAGCCGACGAACGATCTGGACGCAAAGACCGTCCACTGGCTGGCGGACTTCCTGGCGGGCTTCCCGAACACGATCATCATTGTAAGTCACGACCGTTATTTTCTGGACATGGTCTGTACTCACATCGTGGATATTGACCGTCAGCAAGCTACGATCTACACGGGTAACTATACCTTCTGGTATGAATCCAGCCAGCTTGCCCTGCAGCAGCAGGCAAATAAAAACAAGAAGATGGAGCAGAAACGGGCAGAAATGCTGGAGTTTATCCAGCGATTCAGCGCGAATGCTTCGAAGTCAAAGCAGGCTACCAGCCGAAAGAAGGCACTGGAAAAACTCAATATTGAAGACATTAAGCCCAGCTCCAGAAAGTACCCCTTCATTGCTTTTCAGCCAGAACGGCCGCCAGGGGATCAGATATTGAAAGTTACCAATCTGAGCAAAAAATCGCCCGACGGAACGCTCCTTTTCTCTGATGTATCCTTCACCATGAACAGTGGTGATAAGATTACCCTGCTGGCCGATGAAGCTACGGCTCTGACGGCCTTTTACGAAATACTGGCTGGTGAAACGGAAGCGGATACGGGAACAATCGAGTGGGGTCAGACGATCAAGGTCCAGCACCTGCCCAACGAGAATGCGGAGTACTTTCAGGCTGCCAACGGTTTAAACCTGGTGGAATGGCTCCGGCAGTATTCTCAGAATAAAGATGAGCAGTTTATCCGGGGCTTTTTGGGCCGGATGCTCTTTGCCGGAGAGGAGGTTCATAAGGATTCCAGCGTTCTCTCCGGAGGAGAAAAAGTGCGCTGTATGTTGAGTAAGATGATGCTTAACTCACCTAACTTCCTGTTGCTGGACGAGCCTACGAACCACCTTGATTTGGAATCGATCACGGCGATGAACAACGCACTGGTGGATTTTAAAGGCAACCTCATCATGAGTAGTCATGACCATAAATTGGTGGAAACTTCTACTAACCGCATTATTGAAATCGGGCCTAATGGAATGATTGATAGCCTGTTGGATTACGATGAGTACCTCACGTCTCCTGCCATTGCGGAGAAGCGTAATGCGCTCGTTGGTGCCTCTGCCTGATAATTGACGACTAAACTTATCGCCGTTTATTATGGCTTATAAGTGGTCCGTGGCTACATTCGCGACATAAGCCTACCCATCCTTGCCTACGTTCGACCATTTTATTGCCATTGACTGGAGTGCCCGTAACCGGGCGAGCCCGGTTCGCCCTTCCCGGGATGCTATCTGGCTGGCACAGGCTGGTGCTAAGGGACGAATTTCTGTCCGTTATTTCCGTACCCGTCATGAATGTGTTGTCTACTTGCGTAAAAGACTGTCAGCGTTGGCCAAAGCGGGGAAAAGAGTATTGGTGGGTTGGGATTTTTCCTTCGGCTATCCCAAGGGGCTCGGGAAGTCCTTGAAACTGCAAAAAAAATCAACCTGGAAAAACATCTGGCAGGAACTCCACGAGTTGGTGAAAGATGATGACCGCAACGGAAATAACCGCTTTGCGGTAGGTGCGGAACTTAACCGCCGGATAAGCCGGGGAGGTGGCCCTTTTTGGGGGGTACCCGTCGGGCAGAGTGGAATTTTTCTGGGCTCAAAAAAAGATTTTCGCTATCCCGTCATTACTAAAAAGGCCGTGCTAAAGGAACGCCGGCTGGTGGAGCAACGAGTGCCTAAAATGCAACCAGCCTGGAAGTTAGCCTATACCGGAAGTGTGGGTAGCCAGACTTTACTGGGCTTGCCACGCCTGTATCAACTGCGTTTTTTGGATGAGACCTTAAGCGCCTGCAGTCTGATTTGGCCTTTCGAAACAGATTTCGACCAAAGTATTCCTGCTCAGGGAGCGTGCATTATTCACGCTGAGATCTACCCCAGTATGCTGCAGTTTGATACCAGTGACAAGATTCCTGACCGGGCTCAGGTACGTGCTTATATCGGCTGGCTACAGAAAAACCAATCGGCTGGCAGTTTATCCCGCTGGTTAGCAGAACCCGAGGGCTTAAGTGCTAAAGAACGCAAACGTGTGGTTCGCCATGAGGGCTGGGTATTGGGGGTGGAGTAATCATTGCTTATCTTCGCGGCCTCAAAACCGTAAGGCTCTATATGACTGCCAGGAAAATAAAATCTGCTCTAGTCTCCGTTTACCATAAGGATGGCCTCGGCCCGATAGTTGATGCGCTCCAGCAAATGGGCGTTACTATCTACAGCACCGGGGGAACGGAAACATTTATTCGCGACCGAGGAATCGAAGTTGTTCCGGTCGAGGAGCTTACCGGCTACCCTTCCATTCTGGATGGTCGGGTGAAGACGCTTCACCCCAAAGTCCACGGTGGTATTCTCGCCCGTCGGGATCCTGACCACCTCGGGCAACTGGCTAAGTACGATATCCCCGAAATAGATCTCATTATTGTAGACCTCTACCCGTTCGAGGAGACCGTCGCCAATACGGAAGAAGAAGATCTTATAATCGAGAAAATCGATATTGGAGGAATTGCTCTCATCCGCGCGGCAGCAAAAAACTATCGGGACGTGGTCATTGTACCCAGCCGGGACGATTATGCTACTCTTCAGGAGTTGCTGGACGTGAAACAGGGAGTAAGTGAACTGACGGACCGCCGGAATCTGGCCCGCAGAGCCTTTGCGGTCAGCAGCCATTACGACACGGCCATCTTTAACTACTTCAATGAGGATGGTGGTCTGGACACCTTTAAGGTGTCAGAGATGCGTACAACTCCTTTGCGGTACGGTGAAAACCCACACCAGAATGCGACCTTCTACGGCCGCCTGGAAGGAATGTTTACCAAACTCAATGGTAAAGACATCAGCTACAATAACCTGGTAGATATAGATGCGGCAGTAGCCATTATGCAGGAATTTGAAGACGGGGACCCCGCCTTTGCAATCCTGAAACACACCAATGCTTGCGGTATGGCGGTGCGCCCTACTCAGTTGGAAGCCTGGCATGCCGCATTGGCGGCAGATAATGTCTCCGCCTTCGGTGGGATTTTAATCACCAACAAACCCGTAGAACTGGGTACGGCTCAGGAGATAGACAAACTTTTCTACGAAGTGTTGATCGCTCCTGATTTCACGGATTCCGCGCTTGAGCTCCTCAGTAAGAAGAGTAAGCGTATCCTTTTGCAGTACCATCACCTGGAACAGCGCACGCGTAGCTTTAAGACATTGCTGAATGGCGTGGTGGCGCAGGATACGGATCTGCGCAGTGAAACAGCGGATGATTTCAAAGTGGTTACCGAACGCGCACCCAACGAAGCAGAGATCGCAGACCTGGTCTTTGCCAACAAATGTGCCAAGCACCTGAAGTCTAACACCATCGCATTGGTGAAAGCAGGGCAAATGATTGCCATGGGTTGTGGCCAAACCAGCCGCGTGGATGCCCTGAAGCAGGCTATCGATAAAGCCGGTCGTTTCGGCTTTGATGTCGCAGGCTCGGTAATGGCTTCAGATGCGTTCTTCCCCTTCAGTGATTGTGTGGAAATTGCCCACGAAGCGGGCGTAACGGCCGTTGTACAGCCGGGAGGGTCCATTCGGGATAAAGACTCCATCGCCGCATGTAACGAAAGAAAAATGGCGATGGTCACCACCGGAGTTCGCCATTTTAAGCATTAAACCAAATTTTTAACGCCGGCTTAAGAACCATCACCCCCGTGAAATACGTCTTATCGCCGACTCTGTAAGATGGGCACTGCAACGAATCATCATCTCGTCATTGACATTGGTAACACCGTAGCGAAAGCGGCGGTGTTCCTCGATAAGGTGATGATCGGGCCGGTAATCCGCTTTTCTGACCAGGAATGGGAGGAGGTGGACCGGTTGGTAACCAACCATGGGGTGAAAAAAATCATCTATTCCACGGTGGCAAACGTGCCACCCGCAAAGTGGATAGATAAATGGGAATCCGGGCAATGCCTGGTGTTGGCCTTAGGGCCTGATTTGGTCCTTCCATTTTCTTCCGTTTATACTACGATGGAAACCCTGGGACAAGACCGGATAGCGGTAGTAGCGGGAAGCATGGCTATTCCAACTACCTCTGCACCCTGCGGGACGCCCCAAACATCTGCCTTGCCGGCAAGATTAATCGTTGATGCGGGTACTTGTGTCACTTTCGACCTGATCGATGGCTCTGCTACTTATCTCGGCGGTAACATCAGCCCGGGAATACGGATGCGGCTACAGGCGATGCACACCTTTACGGCCCGGTTGCCGGATACGCCTCCGGCGGACCCCTCCGGCCGGGTAGGGTGGTCAACGGCTTCGGCTCTTCGGCACGGTGGCCAGTTAGGGGTGGTTTATGAAACAGAAGGACTCTTCCTTCGGCTTCAAAAGCAATACCCCGACCTGGAACTACTACTGACGGGTGGCGATGCCAATTTCCTGGCTGGTAAGCTTAGCGTTCCTTTTTCACTTCACCCCAACCTGGTCCTGAGCGGGCTGAATCAAATATTGTCTAATTATGTTCAAAACGAATCGTAAACCAAGTCTGCTGCTCCTGTTCGCCCTGCTCTGCTGGGCGGCTACGAGTGTATCCGCTCAATCGCTGGTGTCAGACTTTGTTGACATTCGGCCTAAGCTGAACAGTCCGCTAAGCCGCTTTGGCCTTGGCAACCCGCTGGATCAGGTGCACGCCGTAGCTTCCGGTATGGGAGGCCTGGAGAGTGCTTACCAGAACCCCTTTCACCTTAATATTCAGAACCCAGCCAGTTTGGCGAACCTTCAATCGACGAGCTTCGAGGTTGGGGTCTACGCCCGTAACGCCAATTTATCCGATGCCAACGGTTCGGTGAATACCTGGCAGGGGAACCTCCGGTATCTGGCCTTAGGGTTTCCTCTGCGAAACCCCATCAGTTTGAACCTCGAACGGCAGCAAAATTCCTGGAACGCAGGTATGGCCTTTTCTTTAGCCCCTACTTCTTTAGTGGGCTATGACCTCAGGCTGGAAAGCGAAGATCCCGATTTTGGTACTACCTCCAATACTCTAAAGGGCAATGGTGGAGCTTACCGCTTTTCCTGGTCTACGGCTTTCCGCTTCCGTTACCTGTCTGCGGGCTTAAATGTGAACTACAACTTTGGTAAGATTACCAATAGCCGCATCGTTACTTTTGATGATGTGCCGGAATCTCTGGCTTCAGAATTTCTTGAAGATGTAGCCATCAGCGGCTTTAGCCTCGGCTACGGGCTTCAATATGTCTATAACTTTAAAACGCCCAATAAGAACGGTGTTATGGTGCCTAATGGCAAGCGAATAGTTGTTGGTGTGAATGGTAACATTGGTAACGATGTTGACACGGATGCCAGCCTTTTGTTTCGTCGATTTAGCCCTAACGGCCAGTTATTCGTGTCTGACACCCTGCGCTCCATAACGCAACAACAAGGCGTTTTGACGCTGCCTACCACTTATTCTGTGGGGGTAGCTTACGAAGATATCAACCGTATTTTCATCGGCGTGGATTATGGCAACCGTGCTTACAGTCAATACCGTAATGACGCCCAGCCAGATGAACTGCTGGACGCCGCCCGAATCGCTTTTGGCCTGCAATACATACCAAATGCGTCATCTTATAACCGTTTTTGGAAACGGGTTCGTTACCGTGCCGGTCTTCGGCTCGAAGAAGATGGTCGTTCAGTAGATGGTGTTCAGGCACGTCGCAATGCGGTTACTTTCGGACTGGGGATGCCCCTCCGCCTGCCACGCCAACAAGTCTCCTTCCTTGATCTTGCTGTAGAAATTGGTAAGTTTGGGGTCCCAAATATTCTTGACGAAAACTACATACAATTTACTGCGGGGTTCTCCTTGAACGATAACTCCTGGTTCTTCAAACGTAAACTCAACTAGACCAACATGCGAACTATCATTAGTACCGCTACCGCCTTGGGCGGTCGCACCCTGGCCCTGATGCTGATACTCTGCGCTTCTTTTAGCGTAGCTAACGCCCAGTGTGAAAACTGGACGGACTCTCCTCAGAAGGAGCAAGCCGAAAATGCCCACGTTGCTTACCGCAACTTTGTTAAAAACAAGACAGTCGCTGATCTGGTGGCAATGACGGAGGACGAATTCAATAACGCCTTCAATAATTGGAAAAAGGCCTACGACATCGCTCCCGCTGCGGATGGTGGACGTCCTTTCCATTACCGGGACGGTCGCCTCTTTTACGGTGCATTAGCACAAAAAGAAACGGATGCCGCCAAAAAGAAAGAGCTTCAGGAACGGTTGATTTCCTTTTACGATGAAGAGCTGAACTGCTACCCGGATGCTGAAGCATTTCTTCTCGGTCGTAAAGGCTACGATATGTTTTACATGACCGGGTACAGCATGGAAGCCATCGATGTGCTGGAAATGGCCATGGACAAAGGCAAAGAAGCTACTGAATACATCGTGCTGCCACCACTCGGTGCGCTACTGGATTACTACTTCGGTGAAGGTGAGATCGATAACGCCCGCGTACGGGAGCTTTACGAAAAGGGAGTCGCAATTGCTGATGCCAATATCGAAAAAGGCGGAGACTACAAGCAATACTACGAAGACGCTAAGGCAAATCTGGATGCCAGTGTGCAAAAGCACGCTGATAAGATTTTCGACTGTGCTTACTTCAAAAACGAACTGATGCCTAAGTACGAAGAGAACAAGGAAGACCTTGAAATCATTCGCTACATCATCACTAAGCTGAAAACACAGGGGTGTGATGAGAATGATAAGGACGTTGCCATGATGCAGGCTCAGTACGACGCGATTTACGCCACGAAGGCCGCTGAGTATGAAGCAGAGCGTCGCCGGATGAACCCTGCTTATGACGCTGACCTCATTTTCAAGAGTGGTGACTTCGCTGGTGCCGTTAGCCGTTACCAGGAAGCTATCGATGCTGCGGATGACGATGAGAAAAAGGCGCAATACTACTACCAGATGGCTTCTATCCAGTCTGGCAAGCTGCGTCAGTACGGTGCTGCCCGCCAGAACGCCAATAAGGCGGCCAAGCTTAATGACAGCTGGGGCAAGCCTTACCTGTTGATTGGTGATATCTACGCCCGTCTTGGCAGTAGTTGTGGTGATTCTTACCAGCAGCGACTGGCAGTTCTGGCAGCCATCGACAAGTACCGTTATGCGAAAAGCATTGACGCAGAGGTAGCTGGTGATGCAAACAGACGTATCGCTAACTACAGTGGTTCCATGCCGATCCGTAGCGAATCTTTCCAACGTGGAGACAAGGAAGGAGATCGCATCAAAGTTGGATGTGGTATCGGAGAAACCGTAACCTTACGGTTCTAAATTCCCTTTCCTTAAGGAAGTATCATCCCGGTCAGAGAGCAATCTCCCTGACCGGGATGATTGTTTTTGGAGACTTTACCCCCGACAAAAAACGGGTTGTAACAAGTTGTTGACCGTTTTTGCGCAGCCGCAGGTGCAAAGAGAAAACCAATGGGCAGTGAATGTCAACTATTTGCGATTTTTTACTCTTAAATATCGTTCTTGACTTGGTCAAACCCCGGGCAAAGCAGTAGCTTTACGCGATCTTAAAAGACCAATGTCTAGCCTGCTCCTACTCAGGCAAAGTTTAACCATATCTACATCCTTGTTTTTTGGATGGTGTTTTTTTTTCTTAATCTCATTTAAATCGTAATCTTATGAAACAAGCAATACAATTGCTTACGTTCGCATTCTGCTGTCTTTTCAGCACAATGCTGACGGCACAGGTGTACGAGGTCAATCTGGCCAACGTCACCGATATTAATCTTACCCTGAATGACGAATGTCAGGGGCTTGTAATTCCAGAAATGGTCCTCCGTGGTGACTATGACGTCGATGGTGACGGTGAAGTACCCGGTTCTGAACTTTTTGATATCGTTGTTCTTGACAACGACCCTTCTAACGGCCCTATCGTTGACGGCTGTGGTTCTTTCCAGTACCGGGTAACTACTCCGGATGAAGGCGTATTTCCCGCAATTTCTGACTTTACCGGTCCTTTTGCTGCGGAGAACTGGGACGTCTTCAATGGCAACCTTGATGGAACTCCTGTAACGGGAGCCGATGAGTCAAGCACGGTGTTTACGTCTAATACTCTTACTCTTTCTACTTTCGGTGGAGAAGATGATGGTGGACGTATTCTCGCTAATGCTATTTACTCTTTCACTCAGGAAGGTGTTTTAACCTTCGATTATGACTTCAATGGTGCTGATGAAGGTTTTGATTTCGGTATCATTCTCTATGACTTTGAAGGTGTGGAGATTGAGCGTATCATCTCTCAGAGCGAGGCAGCCAGTGGTTCTGCTACTATCGATGTCCTTCCTGGATACCGTGTTATTTTCGCTGTTAATGATGACGGCTTTACTCCAATTTTCTCTGATGATCCTACGCAGCGGACAATTCTTGAGATCAGCTCTTTCGTTTTCGATCAGACGGACACTGCTGTTCCCGTTACTGGTTTTGAAACCAGCTGGGGTATCGTTAACGCTGAAGACAAAACTCCTCCAGCTGTTGTAACGACTCCTGATGATGTTGAACTTCTTTGTGTTGACGTTGATGGTAACACCCTGACGACGCTGAACGAAACGGTAAACAAGTGTTACCGTGTCTTCTCTGCAACCGGTGCTACGGTTCCTGGTTCTATGGCTACTGCTCTTCGTAACCGCCTGTTTGCTGGTGGTTCTTCTCCACTCGTACCGACTTTCACGGACGGCTGTACGGAGCAGATCGAAGTTTGTGTAAACGACGTACTCGTTTACGATGCTCAGGATCCTAACTGTGAAGACGTTGTGCTCACGCGCACCTTCACCGCTACCGAAATCGCTACCTGCCCATCAGCAGCCGGCGAAGAAAACCCAAGCGTAACGGCTTCTTACACCATCACTTTCAGCCGTCCTTCTTTGGATGACCTGAGTGCTGACAACATCGAAGACGTTGTTAACTACGAGCAGTGTGGAACGGCTAACCCCACCCGCGCTGACTACCCCGCTCCTCGTACGCAAGACTTCCCATTCCTGGAAGTTGCTGGCCGTACTTTCAACTTGAGCGCTGGTGAAGCAGTATGTAACATCGGTGTAACCTATGCTGACGGCGAGGCCATCGTTACCTGCCCCTTCACTTACAAGTTCGTTCGTACTTACACCGTTATCGACTGGTGTGACCCAAGCGATGTTCGCACTTTCACGCAAGTTGTGAAAGTTGGCGACACGACTGCTCCTACGTTCTCTGGTCCTACGCAGGATCGTGACTTCGACGGTGTTGTTGACGGCGACCTGATCTACACGACCAATGCCGGTAACGTTTGTGCTGCTTACATCCGCCTGGACGCTGGTATCAGCGCTACGGACAACTGCTCTGACAACGTAACCATCACGGCTAGCATCTACCCAGGTGCTGACCTGAGCGCTACGCCAATCGGTGCTTTCGACGTTGACCCTACGGACAACCGCGCAGAAGTAACTTCTGCCATCCCCGTTGGCTGTCACCTTCTCCGCTACACCTACACCGATGAGTGTGGTAACAGCGACTTCTCTGACTACCCATTCTGCGTAGAAGACGGAACTGCTCCGGTTGCTATCTGTGAAGATGGCCTGAACGTAAGCATCTCCAGCGGTTCTGCTGCCGGTGGTGCCAGCACGGGTATCGCTATCCTTACCCCATCTATGATCGACCGGGGTTCTTACGATGACTGTTCCGGTGTAACGCTGGAAATCGCTCGCGTAAACGCTGAGAACATTGCTACTGAAGTATACGACCAGGAACTGGTGCTGACTTGTGCTGATCTCGGTACGGTTCGCGTTGGCCTGAAAGTAACTGATGCGGAAGGCAACATGAACTTCTGCTGGTTGGACGTACTTGTTGAAGACAAGAACGCTCCTACTTGTATCGCTCCCGGTCCCGTTGAAATCAGCTGTATCGTAGCTCGTGCTACGCTTCCTGATGACATCATGGAAGC
>NZ_FOFB01000047.1 GCF_900110645.1 Neolewinella agarilytica | reverse complement strand
GCCCACTGCTTGGTCATATTCTGTATAGTTTGGCGACTTACAAAATACGACTGACAGCCTTTATATCGAAGAAATCATAATTTTAGACACGCTCTTAGAGGCAAGAATCAAAGGTAAATTGAAGATAAACCTTGGTTGGAGTAATGTAGGCATGTATTTGATAGGGTCTGGAAATCCAAATGGACGGTTTACTGAAAAGAATTTTGCTCATACAATTTCAATATCAAAATTAATAAAAAGACGAAACTACGAGATTGACTTTGGTCTTTCATACCTATATGTTTATGAAAGAATAACATTTATGCCTACAATGAATAATATAGGCTCACAGTTTAGTTCATTTGATCACTACATCGGCTTTAAATTTGGCGCAAAATATAATTTGATTAAATCTTTTGGACCATTTGTCAACTACAATTTGACTCCATTCCGAATGAATAATGAGGGCGAATTTGGTTATGCCCACTTATTGAATCTAGGAGTATCCTTCAACCTATTTAGAATCAAGTAAAATGACAAAAATGGAACCGAAATCATACTAGATAAGCAAATGCCAATTATACCTATAATTACAAATAGTAAGCTTACTATGGTCAATGAAACTATGATTTTAAAATTGAGTTCAGCAATTAATTAATACAATAGATCATCTGTATAGGCATTGTCATCTACGTTCAATTTTAGCTTAAACTAGTTTCGTAACTTCTAGGTAACCATTAATACAAGAGGAAAAATTCAAAATTAATAACGTATGAAGTATTCTCCGAGAAAATCATAGTTAAGATATTTCACTCTACCATATACTGAATCCCCATGTGAATTCTTCATGAAAATTTTAAGTACCAATCTAATCCATTAATTTAAGGACGATTTTCTCAAATTATTCTTACAAGTTAAGGGTATAGAAAAGTGAATTTTATGCAAGCCTATCCTTGTTAATGAAGTATTCAATAAAATTACTTTAATAGTTAGTGATACGATAATGATAACACCTGGAATGACTTTCTAGGTGTAGCCATACGCATGAGTTTTTAAATGAGATAGTGAGCAATTTATTTATATGAATGTATAAGACTAACGAAAATTAAATGCAGGCAACACCGCAGCCACGTCAACCCGTGCGGATCGTCAATAGGGTGGCGCTGACGTTTTGGGGGAGGAATCATTCCGTGCTTTGCCCTATCTTTGGTGGCGAGCGCGGGCTGCGTGGCTGCCCACGTTAGGTGCAAAAGAAAGCAGTATGACTTGTCCTAAAATGGGATTTAATTATTTTTATCGTATGGCCAAAAAAAATTGATTAAAATTGAATGTTACCGATATAAAGGGCTATGTTTGCCATTAAGAAACATCCTATCATCTACCTAATAAAAAAATCAATTTTGTATTTTATTAAAATTGGTTTTGAATTGGGCTAAACTCATCTTAGATGAAAATTAACATATATTTGTTATCAGTAGTAATACTGATGATCTTCTTTAACTCCTGCGAGAAAGAAGAACCTCTATCACCTGCAAGTACTAATGAAATCCTCCAGACTAAGACGGATATTCCTTGTAGTGTAGAAAACATGCAATTAGCACTGGAAAGCTTACGCATAAATCCTACAGCTACAAAATTTCCAGGAAAAGCAGAAGTAGGCGAACAGAAAAGCTCTGGAGACTATGAAATCACAGTAACTCATCGATACTATCGGTTCCTCCCTACTGACAGTACAGAATATGAAACACTAGTAGGAGATGAAACGCTAAGTGTCTCGGACACACCTTACGAAAATAGTACACAAACGGACGGGGAAAATTATGTTGACCCTGCTGTAGCCGCTAGCGGTAGTCCCTTTACTTACTACTATTCAGTTGTGCCCGTCAATTATCCATTGCCCTCCGGAATTCAGGCTGAACATCTAGCAGATTTACACTTCACTCCTGAAGATGAAACGGGTGAAAACCCAACTGAAGAAGAGCTTCAAGCTCTAGATTTCTACTACGAACTAAACACGGAAGCTTTGCGTCTAAGCGGGAAATTGGACGTTGAGGAGAAAGAAACATATGTTTATATAGACAGAGACAATCCTGACCCTACAACGGTAATGTCGTATGAGGAAGTCATCAATCAGGGAATTCCCTTCGATGAGGTCTTGATTGATTTTTCTGAAGTTAATTCATTTGAAAAAAGGAGAAATTGGACTCCCTCTGGGCGGGTGACCGTTGAAGAGGATATTCTTTCAGACCTCAATCTGCCCAATAACATTCTTGGGGTTCGTAATGCAAAGATTGTTGTTCGGAAGTGGGGATGGCTGCGCATCAGAGTTGGTGAAACTGATGTAGATGGGAACTTCGCCACCTCATCCACCAAAACTAAACGTGTAAAGTACACGGTCCATTTTAAGCCTAGAGATGCACGTTTTGTAGTAAAAGCAGGGACAATTTTCTGGGATGCGATACATCGCGGACAAAAGATTTATAAGAGAGAACCCTGGAACCAGCATTTTGGTCTCGGAGGAAGATCCCACTTTTATGCATTAATTCACAATGCAGCGGCTGATTATACATTTGATTGGGTCAGACCTGATGAATTTGGTCTCAATGCTCCAAGAAATGGGGTGAGAATTTCTGCAAAGTACAATAGCTCTGGTTCATCAAATTTTCTCCCCTATATTTATTTTGGACAGATTCAATTTCCTGTATTAAGTCCAATTACCCCTCAACTAGCACCGATTTTTATCAGTGAGATCAGGGTAACAAGAAGACAAGAAGTTTTCAATTCTAGTGGTACTGTAACTGGGACTGAAAGGAAATCTAGTGACCAAATTTATGCGACTACAATCCACGAGCTAACACACTCAGGTCATTTTACTTCTGATAGAAATATGTTCTTGGGTATCGGTGGGTTATTCGATGCCAAACATCGTGATTTGCTAATTGAAAGCTGGGCTGAAGGTGTTGAAACAATCGTTGTGAATGAACGCTATAGTCGAATTGCTCCAGGTTATTTCCGCGCCTCTAACCGCTTTATCGGGTGGAATCATAGACGCCAAAGAATCGCACCAGCAAATATGACTGAGTACACCTCTCTCTTTATCGACTTGAATGATAATCTGAACCAACAAGTCGTATTCGGAGGAGGAACAGGCCCTTTACCCAATGAGAATGTAAGTGGTTATACCATTCAACAACTTCAAGAAAGCTTAGATGACAGTAGGACTCTTGTTCAACTTCAGAACGCTTTAGTGTCAGATCATTCTAACCCTACTGAAGCCAACTTAGAAGAAGTATTCTCTTATGTGAGAGATGTACTACAAAGGCTACAGGATGAATAGGTTTAAAATCAATTTCATCTTTTTCTCTCTGCTTTTACTGACCAATTTTAGCAGATGTGTTACTATAGATGATGAGCTAATAGTATTCTTTGGTATGGTTGAGAACCAGTCCAATAGTTCCGTTAAGATATTCACATATGACGTTCCCGAACTCCCTCCTATAGACTCTATAGTTATTGCCCCTGGCGAAAGAAAGGAAATTTGCTTTTATAGAGAGTTTCTATATGCAGGTTTTGCATGTGAAGTTGGAAGAATTAAGTACGTGTTTTCGAACGGTAAAGGATACGACTGCACTTTAGGAAGAAGTTTGATAAATGAATCTCCAAACTGTTTTGAAGCAGCGAAAGACCCATTTTTATCAGATCGGCTCCCTAACAATGGAAATGGAACGCTGTTGGTTATTACTCAGGAGGATTTTGAGATGGCTAGAGACTTGTAAATCTCAAATAATTCAGTGGTATATATATTGATGGAGGGGTAGCTTTCAAGCTATCCCTTCCTCATGTTATTGCGTTTACGCTGTTGAAAAATCATGCACCTAACATCGCGCACACGCCAACCGCCTTAGGGCGGCTGCGTGTGCGCAAACGTTCCGCAACATATGCGCAACAAATATTTGTGGGGGCTATCGCCCCGTGTTTCGGCCCCCTAATAGCTCAGACTCGATTACAGTTCTAAACTGTAATTTTAACCATGGCAAAACGCAAATTCACCGCCGAAGACAAGCTCAAAATCATCAAAGAGGCTTCCGAACAGGGAGTAACCAAAACGTTGGCTAAATACGACGTTTACCCAGCCACCTACTACTCCTGGCGGCGTAAGCTGAAGGAACAGGGCGAAGACGCTTTCTCGAAAGGAGTAACGGCTAAACAGCTCAAGGAGCTACGTCATCTGGAGAAAGAAAATCGTCAGCTCAAGGAATTGGTGGCAGAAAAGGAACTCTTGATCCGAGCACTAAAAGAGGCACGCTCAAAAAAGAGCTAAGCCCGTCCGAGAAGCGAGAGCGGGTCAAGTTCTACAACGACGAGGGCATTAAGCTAAACGAAGCCCTGGCCGTTTTTGAACTGACCCGCCATCAGTATTATCATCGTCCCAAGCCGTCTGGTTCGGGGCGCCGTTCTCGGCCGGGCGTTAAGCCTTCCACTCATACGAACCACTACGACGAAGCAGGGACATTGAGCCAACGGCCTAACGCTGAAGTCGTAGAACGGATCGAGGACATTCAGGGTGATGATGATCTTCGTTGTGGCTATAAAAGAATGGGGGCTCAACTCGAACTGCAGGGCTATCAAATCAATCCTAAAAAAGTGTACCGACTCATGAAACAGGGAGGTCTATTGCTTAAGCGCTTCAGGTCGGAGCGTGGCCCTTACGTTACTCATCGCTGCGCCAGGCCTGATAAACCGCTGACACTCTTAGAAATGGATATTAAGATGTTTTGGGTCGAAGAGTACCGGCGGTACGCTTATGTTCTTACGATTATCGACACCTTTACCCGAGTAGGCTTGCATTGGAGTGTTGGTTACAGCATGAAGTGGACGGCCGTAAGAAGTGCCTGGGAGGCTGTAATCGAGGATCATTTACAACCCGCCGACATGTTGGCTAAAGGCTTTGATATTGAAGTGCGCAGTGACAACGGACCGCAGTTTTTAGCTACCCGCCTTCGGGAATTTTTCGCGGAGAATCACCTCTGCCAGGTTTATACTCACCCGTATACACCACAAGAAAATGGGCACGTAGAAAGCTTCCACGCCATAATAGGTTTAGCCCTTCGGCATGACACTTTCTGGACGCTGGAACAACTAGAAATCAGGCTAACGATCTTTTACGAGAAGTACAACAACAGCCGGGTGCACTCTGCGGTAGCGATGCTCCCTCCTAGCCTGTTTTGGGACATCTGGAAAGAAGGAAAAGTGACTGCTCGAAAAAATAAACGTGGAAAGCTTATCTTTAAACTTACTGTGCCTCGTTACCTGATCAACAGCCCTTTGAAACTGGAAGCAGGACTCCGCTCTAAGGGCCACAAGAAGGAAAAACAGCTTCCCCAATCAGCGCCGCAGGCAAATGCCGGTAAACAGCAAAATCCAACACCCGCAGTATGCTAATACAACTAAACTAGCTCTAAAATCACATTCTCAAACATAACCGTAAGAGAGTCCGATTAATAGGGGGCAAACCACCCGCCCGAATGTTTGATCAAAGGATCACTACAAAGGGCAGGTGGCCTGGAAGACCGAATATAGCATCGTTCGCAAGCGGTGATTTTCAAGGCAAATCAGTAGCGGCAGGGCAGACAAAGCGGCAAAAGAAGCTTTTGTAGCACTTGGCTATCAGTCGTTACAGGTCTGTAAGACTTGAGCTTGCGAAGGATGCGAGTCGGGAAAAAGTTTAGGGCCACCGACCAGTTAATTTTAAAAGTGATCCTTTGCATTCGGTATATTTGTTTCCGGCAGCCGGGAGAATAGATGTATTCAACCGTCCGTCTGCCGGACATCGGAAGACGATCAGTAGATCATCTCTCCTCGGCGCAGCGTAACGATTCCTCCGGAAGAACGGCGAGACTACCCGTAGTCACGTCCATACTTCCTTATCTGGAGGAAATCGCCAAAAGAAAGAAGCTGACGCTTCAAAAAAAAGAAATATCTTTTGGCTTCGAAACGCAAACGTCGCGGAACAATCGAATTCACGGACAGATTTTCGCTTTGCTCAAATCCGTCGTGAATTCTCATTCGTTCCCTGCAATTACTGATTCCATATGCCTACAATAAATATTTGATGGGGACAAAGAAATGGACTATGTTTATGGTAATATCAGTAGGTAACTCATACAAATGAAAAAATATTGGTTTTCTAGATTGTGCTTAGGTGGAGTAATTGCTATTTACTGTTTTTTTGGATGTTCGAATCTTACCGGCACATATGATAAAGTTGAGTACAAGGTCATGACTGACAGTTTTGGAGTTGTGATTGATACCATATATCGTGCTGATTTCAAATTTAATAATAAGGGGCATAAAATTTTCAAGAAGCTGACTTCTTATTATGCTGATATGGTGTATATTAATGAAAGTTTCTTTGATTCAAGAGGGCAACTAGTTTTAGAGGAATCAAAGATATTAGGAGATTCAGGTTTTATGAGATATGAAGTTTTTAAGAATCAGAAAGGAGTCATTGATAGTGCATACCAAATTGATGGAACTGACTTTCCAAAAATTGACACTATAATTATATTGTATCAAAGGATGTATGAAAGGGGGAAGCTAAATAATTTAGAATTGCGCTATATTGGTTTTGATAATAGTTCTTCAATACTATCAACCCGATTTAATAAAAATGAAAGAGAAATTGATGCGATATTGATTTCAGACGGTAAGACATTAACCTATGATACATTTATTTACAATGATACAACTCTCTTCCAAATTATTCATTATAACTATATTGGAGATAGTACTAAATCTGTAATGTATTATAACAAAGAGGAGTATCCCGTAAGAGAAGAAATATTTGACTTGTCTACGAGTATGAAAGTTAGGGAGATAGATCAATATTATGATGCTAATGGAGATAAAATGAAAAGCGTCGAATTCGACTATGTAAATCGGGATTCAAAGTATTATGAATTCGTAATAATTACTTTTTAATGAATCAAATCAAGTTATTTGTATTGGCAGTGTTTCTTATTTCATTGATTTCGTGTAATCTATTTGGAGAGTGTGAAACTTCAACGATTAGAACTACTGATTCACCTAATAATGATTACAAACTAGTATTCTTTGAAGTTGGTTGTGGGGCTACTACAAAAAATAGCTATCAGTTGTCTGTCTTAAATAGAAATGAAAGTATTACCTCTGAAAGTATAGGGAATATTTTGATTTGCTATTCAGATAGTATTCTGCCAATATGGAAAGATGAAAATACGATTCAAGTATTTTATAATTCGGATATTGAATTCTTTAATCGCGAAAATAGAGTAGGTACTTTCACAATCGAGTATGTGGTTAATTTTTAGTAAAATCATGCAGGAACAATGCGCCACCGTCAACCCGCCGGAATCTTCGAACTAAAGATTGAGATTGAAAAAAATATGTTCTATCTTTGGTTGAGCCTTTTCGGCGGCGGGCTGCGTTGGCGCTCCCGTTCTCTCTCATTAAAGAAAAAAACACAAGCGAATAAATGAAAAACTGGCTTAATGAAATAATATCAAATCTGAAGTCAAAAAGAATTACCCAAAAGAGGATAAGAGAAGCTTATGTTTTAAGAGATTCGAGATATTTAAAGAAAGCATATAGAAATGGAAGGTCTTATTTGAAAAAACAAATAGTAGGATATATCGGTGAAATCTCTACTCAAGAAAATTTCAATTTTTTACTGGAGGAGATGAAAGTAATTAAAGATGAACAACTCAAATCGTTTATTTATGTTGCGATTATGAACATTGCATTAAACGAAAAAATTCAGATTAATAATAAGGTCTCTGAATATCTAAATCAGAATTCAGACTTACTCAACAATATTGAATTTGTGACTTATAAACCAAAGAAAGCAAAACCAGAACCAATTGGATTTCGAAATAGGTTGAAAGACCATCTTGGAATCTTAGAAGAAATGAAAAAAAGAAATGAAATTTATTAAGTGGAAAAAAAGGAAAACGAGAGAGAACAATGTACATGACGATCATGTCGGCTAAACGCCGCCACGCCGCATGTACTAAACGTTGTGCGCAAACGTTGTACAACCATACATTAGTCGAGTATTCTCCTAGAGTAATAGAATAACAAAATCAAATTTAGAAATAGTCGTTAACATTGTACCTCACTTTTCAAATCTCATTACTGCTATGGTAAATGAGAATAACTTTAAAATAAATCGAGGTGAGAATTCTAGGCATTTTTCTTCTTTTAAGCTTTATTAATTTTGGTTGTAAGAACCAATCCTCTTCAGTTGAAAGTCAAAACGAAAATTATGATTTCTTGACTGATAGCTTGCAGATAGACAATGAACTTGCAGCGCACAATCTTGCAGGGTTTAGCTTGGCAATTATAGATGATTATGAAATTATTTACAGTAAGCAGTTTGGACTCAAGTCTTTTGAAACAAGTGAAAAGATAGATGAGAATACGGCATTTTCAACTGCTTCCATTTCAAAGCCTATTACCGCTTTACTATGTCTGATTTTAGAAGAGAAAGGACTTATAAATTTAGAAGATCCTATTGAAGATTATCTCAAAAGATGGAAGTTACCTGAATCCCAACTTATTTTGACCAATAAACCAAACTGGTTGCACTTTCTGAATCATACATCAGGTACTAGTCAGCACGGATTCGCGGATTTCTATGAAGGAGATTACATTCCATCAATAGTGGAAAGTTTATACGGTAAAATACCAAGGTATGATAAAGAAATTGAATTTTAATTTTCTCCTGGAGATGACTGGAGCTATAGTGGAGGAGGGTATGTAATCATCCAAATGGCTTTAGAGGATGAACTTGGGAAATCTTTAGCTGAACTTGCGAGTGAATACTTATTTGATCCGCTAGGATTAGAAAACACTACAATGGTCCAACCTAATGAGGATGGTTTTTTAGAAAAAAAAGCACTAGTACATGATAAAGAAGGTAAAGTTATAAAAACAGGTCTTCCAATAACTCCTCAGGTGGCCCCATCAGGAATGTGGTCAACACCGAATGACCGTAAGCGTCCGACCAACCACATCTTGTCAACCCCAACTCCGCGCCAGAGCTTTGCCCTAAACCAAAGCAAAAAGCCATGCGCCACAGCCCCACC
>NZ_FOFB01000009.1:8516-212673 GCF_900110645.1 Neolewinella agarilytica | reverse complement strand
GAAAATTCGGCAGGATTCATTCTAGCGGCCAATATTCAGATGGTTCTTTCGTCGATCAGTAGAAACCGAGACTCAAATTTTTAGACATGCTCTAAATGAAAAATTCAGTACAAAGTACCACAAATATAAAAACATGGCCCAGGCTGACAAGATCTAAATTTTCACCGACCCTCATCTGCCTGAGCCTTAATTTAAAACATATTTCCAAAACCCAAGACATTTACTTAGCGATTAAACTGCAGAAGTAAGAAAGGTAATGTCAACTATGTTTTTTGGGAACTTACTCAATATTTATCATACCATCTTGAGCCATCTGCTTTACAATTTCGTACTGAGCACGATTATTTACAAATAGGTGCGCCATAACAGCGTCAAAATCCTCCTGAGAGATACCGCCAGAAATCTTGGATAAAACGTCATTATTAATTTTGGCAGTTACAAACTGCTCGAAAGTACTTGTCATTTTCATGATAACACGATTTAGTCGTTGCCTACTCTGTTTAATCCCGGTTTTCAGCATACCCCGGCCGTCGATCACCTCGATCAACAATACAAAGAAGCACCTCCCCACCGCAAAAATTCTGCATCCAGCAAAAAACTTGAAATATTCTTACGCCCTCCCGTAATTTTCCGCGCATCTTCAGCTGGCTGAATCACCGAAAAACAAAGATTAATCGGCTGTACATAGTAATAACTACACCGCTCCCGGCAATAAGCGATCTCCGCACCCCAGTTTCGCAACTGCTCTAAGAGGTTGTGCACCGTACGAGGAGAAACCTCCAGCTTCGCAGCCAGTTCAGTGGGGGAGCCAGTGGCTTTGCGCTGGATGAGGTAAGCGAGGCGTTCGAGTTGGTAGAATGTGTCAATAAAAGCCATAATTAAGTGTTTTTAGTAAGGTTCAGGAATTGATCAAACAACCGCGCCAGCAGGCTGCGGTCAGCGGTGATGATGCGGGCGGTGCCCGCCAGGTTATATTGAAAGGGCAGTGTTTTGCCGTAAGAGGTGACCAGGGTATCGGGCAGGGCGACGGTGGCCAGCCGAAGGTAGTTGCCCTGCTGGTCGGGCAGAGCGATGGGGTCGAGGGTACGCAGGGAGCCTTCCACCTGACCGTATTCGCGGGAGGGGTAGGCGGCGAAGTCGAGGATGACGCGGTCGCCAAGCTCGATTTTTCCCTGACCGAGGGACGGGAGTTGCAGGCGGGCCACCATCGTTTTGGCGTCGCCGTCATCTCCCCGTAGGAAACCGAGTGGTTCGGAGGGGCTCACCGTAGCCTGCTCCCGGACGGTAGGTTGCCAAGTGAGGGTTCCGGCTTCGCGGGCGATGAGAAAATAACGGTCTCGGTACTCAGTCAGTGCCGTGCGCAGCAGTTTTAACTGGGTGCGTAGTTGGCGATCGAAATCGGCCAGTTGCTCGCGATGAGCGAGCTTCCGTTGGAGAATTTGCTGGCGAAGCTGCTGGACGCGTAGCTGGTTCTGGATGTCGCTGCTTACCAGGACCTCCCGCTGCCGGCGGGCGGCAATGGTCTGGGCAGCTACTTGCTCGGCGTCCTGGGTGCTGACGATGCCTTCCTGTTCCAGTCCCTGCATCCGGTCAGTTTGCCGTTGCTGATAGTCGAGTTCTTGTTCGTAGAGGTCCACCTGGCGGTTAAGGGATTGGCTGAGGCGCTGGGCGTCGGCGATTTCACGTTCGTAGGCGGTGATTTCGGCGGTGAGGCCGTTGGTTTGGAGGTAGGTTTGATGGGCGTTGAGGAGGGTATTTAGCGTGGTGAGGGGAGTTTGGATGGTGGAGGGGAAACCGCAGCTCCGGCTTCCAAGACCTCTCCCCCGGCCCCTCTCCGAAGGAGAGGGGAGACGTGGCAGACGTTGGAGGTGTGACTGGAGACCAGTCGTAGGATCAACTGACATCAATCGTTTTTCGTTAAAACGTCCAAAGTTTTCAATAGCCCTCCCCCGTGGGACCGCCGTAGGCAGCCGCGAAGCGCTCGGTTGGGAAGGGGTTTCTTGAAATAGCTCCGGTGATAGATCTTGCTCCACTGTAGTAAGCCACCGATCGAGGTCTCGGACGGGGCGCCAGTCTGCTTCACTTTGAAATACGAGCAGGGTATCGCCGGGAGTCACCGGGGCTCCGCTTGTGGCGAAGACGGTATCGATGACATTCATTGCACCTGCGTGTAGCGCCAAAGGAATCTTCTCGGTTTGCAACAGGAAAGGCGCTTCAACCTTTTCCGGGTAGCGGATGAGGGCGGCGAGCCCCAGCGCCACGATGAACACCACGGCGATGGCCGTGAGCCCGGAGTGCAGCAGCCAACCGGGAGGGCTGCCCATCATGTCCTGGATGGCGGCGTCGCGGTAGAGGGTGGATGGGGAAGGATTGTTGGGCATATGTGAATTTTATCAAGTTTGTGTTAGTCCCCCCCGGCCCCCCGAAGGGGGGAGTAAACGCCTCATAAGATTTGGCGGGTACTCCCCCCTTCGGGGGGCCGGGGGGGATTTTCTAACTACCCAACTCCAACTGATTCTTTACCAGGGTATAGTAAGCGCCCTTCCGAGCAACCAGTTCTTTATGGGTACCGATTTCAATGAGTTCACCTTTTTCGAGGACGACGATCTGATCGGCGTGGGAAACCGTAGAGAGGCGATGAGCTACGACCACGACGGTTTTGCCGGTGTAGAACTCGTCCAGTTTATTGATGATCTCGCGTTCGTTGTTGGCGTCCAGGGAGTTGGTCGCTTCGTCGAGGAAGAGGTAATCCGGGTTTTTATAGACGGCCCGGGCGATGAGCAGGCGTTGCTTCTGGCCCTGGGAGGTACCGTTGCCCCGCGCACCGATCATGGTGTTGACGCCGAGGGGAAGGGCGCGAACGTAGCCTTCGATATTGGCGACGTTGAGGGCGTGGTCCAGCCGCTCCGCGTCCGGCCAATCGCTGCTTTCGCTGATGTTGTTGGCGATGGTATCGGAGAAGATGAAGCCGTCTTGCATCACTACGCCGCAGTGCTCCCGCCAGGCGCCCTGGTCGAGTTGTTGCAGGTCTGCGCCGGACACCTGAACGGTTCCTTCCGTTACGGGATAGAAGCCTAGTAATAATTTTAGCAGGGTCGTTTTTCCGCTGCCGCTGGTGCCGACAATGGCGGTGACTTTCCCCTTCCGAATCGTCAGGTTGACGTTTTTCAGCACATCGTCTTCGATGGCGTTGTAGCGGAAGCTGACGTTATCCAGCACGATGTCTCCGACACGGGGCTGGACCTTGCTCACCCCTATTTCCTGATTGTCTTCTTCCGCCTGGGCGTGTATTTCGCCCAAACGTTCCAGGCTGATCTTTGCGTCCTGTCCGGAGCGGATGAAGTTGATCATCTGGGCCAACGGACCGTTAAGTTGCCCAATGATGTACTGGATGGCCAGCATCATTCCGAGCGTCAATTCACCTTTGATGACGCCGGTGGCGGCGATGACCGTGATGAGGATGTCTTTAGATTGGTTGATGAACGAGCCTCCGGCTTCCTGCCACTGTCCGAGTCGCAGCGAGCTCATTTGTACCCGAAAAAGTTTGGCCTGAATCTCCGCCCAGCGCCAGCGGCGTTTCAACTGGCTGCCCTGAAGTTTGATTTCGGGCATTCCCTGGATGATCTCGATGAGCGAATCCTGCGTGCGGCTGTGCTGCTGGAAGGCCCGGTAGTCGATCTCTTTGCGGCGTTTGAGAAAGAAGGCGATCCAGGCGAAGTAAGCGATGGCCGCCACCAGGAAAATCAAGAAGATGGTGGTCGAATAGTAGAGCAGTACGACACTGAAGGCGATGAGGTTGAAGGTCGATAGGATAACCCCGAGGGTAGACTGCGTTAAGAAGGCTTCGATGCGGCGGTGATCGCCGATGCGTTGTAGTAGATCACCCGTCATTTTGGTGTCGAAATAGCCGAGGGGGAGCTTCATCAGCTTCACCAGGAAGTCGCTGATCAGGGAAACGTTGAGGCGGGTGCCCACGTGGAGCAATATCCAGCTCTGGATGAAGCGGACGGCGGTCTGGGTGGCGAACAACACCAACTGTCCGATTAGGATGAGGTAGATGAAGCCGATGTCCTGATTGACAATTCCCGTATCAACGATGGATTGGGTGAGGAAGGGGAACAGCAGCGAAATCAGAGAACTCAGGCCCAGGCCAATACCCAACTGCCAGCACAATTTCTTATAAGGGCGGAGGTAATTGAGGGCGAAGCGGAAGCTGAGTTTATCGGATGGTGGTGCTTCATTTTCGTAGAAGGAGGGCGTAGGCTCCAACAATAAAGCAATACCCCGGTCGCCGTCGCTTTGCCAGCCGCGTAGAAAATCAGCTTTGGGTAGTTTGTGTTTGCCAGCGGCGGGGTCGGCAATCCATACGTACTTTTTATTGGCTTTGTGGACGACGATGAAGTGGTTCTGGTTCCAGTGCACCACCAAGGGGAATGGGGCGTTGAGCAAGCAGGGCGTATCCGACTTCCCGGCGAAGGGAATTTTCACGGCCATGCTGCGCAGGCCTACCTTTTCGGCGGCTTTGCTGATGCCCTTGAGACTTACGCCTTCGCGACTGAGGTAGGAAATGGAACGTAGCCACGGTAGCGGATAATAACGACCGTGATGCTTCAGAATCATCTGAAGGCAAGCCGGACCACAGTCCATGCTATCCATTTGGGAATAGAACGGGAATTTTCCCATGTGTTGTTATAAGGGTCTGTGTTGATTTACTATTAGTACAGCACATAGCTAAAAAAAAACGGGATCTGGCAAGTTTTGCAGGGCTAATTTACTAATGGGTGGATTGATTTTAGTATTGGGCCGGGGGCTCTGGACCTCCTCAAAACCCAAACCCCAGCCCCCCTTCTTCCTGAAAACTCCCCCCATAAACCAGCCAGTCATCGTCCACGGGGATGAGTTGAACGACGCCCACCCACTCTCTTTCCTGGGTGTTACCGGCGTGGTCGGTGGTCTCGAAGCGGACCTGCACGAAGGGGTAGGTAATAAAACCGTCTGCTTCCTGGATGGGGCCGGGGGCGAAACTCAGGGGGGTGATGGCGGACCACTGCGCGCGCCAGGCATTCGCGTGGGCCAGAGCGGCTTCGCGGGGCGCTACCTCACCGTGTAGCCGCATGACGTGGTGGAAGCGGTCTTCGGGCAGCGGCTCATCGAGGGTGAAGAGCATGACCATAAAGTCTTCGGCGGCCAGCACGGTGGCTGGCGGTTGGGCCAGCTCCGGGTCGATGGATTCCAGCGGAACGAAAGCGGGCATCATCGGGTTGGGCGTCGGTATTTCGTGGGCCAGGAAATCCGTCGTCAGGAAGCGGTAGAGGCGGGAGGGTGGCAGGTGGTGTGGAGGCTCGAAGAAAACGTGCTTTTCCTGTAGCGCGAGCAGCAATTTTTCGATTTCACCGACGGCGGCTTCTTCGCTATCGAGACTGTCCGGGGCAGGCAACTCCAGGCCAGACAGGAGGCTACCGATGGTGACCCGGCCCGCCCCGTCCCCGGCGTGGAAGGCACGGATCTGGTCGTGAAACTGCTTTTGCAGCTCCGCTGGCAGATCGCCGGAAGACCAGGAAACGCCGCCCATCTCCGCGTCAAAGAGCGCAGAGCGGATCTGAGCATCGACGTCTTCTTCCCGCTCCGGGCGCCGGGCGTCGGGCTCAAAACGGAAGAGGCTGCGGAAGAGATCGGTGGCCATGACTTCCCGATTGTTCTCCAGTATGCGGTGCCCGCCCCGAAACCTTAGCAGGCCATAGAAACTGAGAGAACGATCCAGAAAACGAACCTCGATGGCATTTCGCGCCGCTTTTCCCTGCGTAACGTATCTGTCTGATGGAAAGCTGTCCACCAGCATCGGAAACGCCTCCAGCATGGCCTCAACGTAGGCAGTGTTCTTTTGCCAATCCTTCCCTTTTTTCAGCAAAAGAACCAGGAAAAAACCGAAAAGGTGCTGCAGCCCGCCGTCATCGTCATACCCATCGAAATAGCCGAGGTTGAAGTTGGTAAAATGCTGAAGGAAAAGTTGTTCCAGCATCGCCTGCCGGGGGCCGGCGAGTACCTTTTTGCCCCTTGCGGTGAGGCTTAGTTTGCCGTGGCGTTTTTTGGTCCACCGCAAGCCTCCGAGGACATATTTCAGGGTGGTGGCGAAGTAACAGTCGTCTTCCGAGCTGAGTTTGGTGATGCCTTTATCCAGGTCATACTGCGCGATCAGCCCCGTGGCGTACCATTCCTTCACCATCCGGGCGGGTAAATTTCCCTTGGCGGTGAGCTTCACTTCCTTTTCGCGCAGGCGGCTCAGCAGGTCGACGGCAAAAGTCAGCAGCGGCACTTGAGCCAGCACCTCATCCGAAATGTCTTCCCGCCAGCGTACTACACAACCCTCCTCCAGCGGGTGGTGGTTGAGCCAGAACACCTGCTCCGAGCTCAGGCCCGCAAATTCCGCTTTGGGTGCGTTGTTCTGCTGCTCGGTCAATGCGCGGAGCTGACGGTTGAGCTCGTTCATTTCTTCATCGGACATGGGGGATGATTAATTGGGTTATCTGGTAGGGTGTAAAATACAAATCTCCGCACTCATGTTCGTATTGATCGGGCTAAGCTGTAAGCCAGCTCGGAGAGCTTCGTAACACAGCCCCGGCTTCAGCCGGATAACTGCCAAAACGTTACCAAAATTAAAATTAAGCCTGTCTTAGGAAATGACAAATAAGAATTAAGGCATCTTTAGGCAGTAATTATCCATCCCCGCCCCATGAACAGACATGGCCTCTCCCTGCTCATTTTAACCATCCTTTGCACCAGCGTCTGCGCCCAACGTATGCTACCCTTCAGCGCGGTGCCCGACATGGTGGACGAGGTATATGAGACCATTCGTGATCATCACCCGATCGGCTATGAATCAGCAGGGAGGGAACGGTTATTGGCGGCGCGGACGCAGGTGCAGGGTTTTATGTCGAGCGCAAGGTTTGCGGACTCCATTGCGCTCTGGGATTTTACCCGATTGGTCTCCCCCTTGCAGGAGGTAACCGATTGCGGCCACCTTATCCTGGAACCTCACTTTGACTCGCTGATGAACGTAAGGGTAAGGGAGAACGTTTTTCCGCTCTCCCTGATGCGAACGGATGACGGGCGTTTCATTCTTCTCAAAGGCCTGCGAACAACAACGGATTCGCTCTTGCCCACTACCGCCATCGCTGCCATCAATGGCGAAGAGTTGGGGCCCATGATCGACAACATGGCTTACTTTGCCGGCCTTAATGACGTGGGCAATGTATCCGCTACCCAAGCCGCTATTGCCCGAGGTATGGGCCTACAGTATCAACGGCATTATGGCCTGCAGGCCAGCCTCACCCTTACCCTTACCGATGGCTCAAGGCGGGAAATTCTCCCCACTCACCGCCCCTGGGTTGACCCCAAAAAGAAAGTGACGCCCATCGCAGAAACCATCACCTTCCGCTATGCCGAAGACGGCCAAACGGGCATCCTTGACATCAACAGTTTTGCCGACCGCAAATTCCGGGATGGCAACTACTACAAATTCGTCAAGCAGGTGTTTGACACCCTGAAGCAGAGCGGCACCCGCCAGCTCATCATTGACTTGCGCGACAACACCGGTGGCTCCAGCGGCCGGATCAACTACCTGTATTCTTTCCTCTCCGAAGGTAAGTTTCGCTTCGCCGACCGCATCATCCTCACCGGCCCGGCCAAAGCCCTGCCCGGTGAATCCGCCAAAGACCTTAAGCGGCGGCGGAGCGGGGCGGTAAGCAAGCACGGCCGCAAGGTCCAGCGCGTACTGAGCAAAGCCATGAAGCCTCGTAAAGCCAACTTGCGTTTTGATGGTGAGGTAGTCGTTCTTATTAACGAGATGACCTTCTCCGCCAGCGGCATGTTCGCCCGCTTCGTGCAGGGTTCGGGTCGGGGAAAACTGCTGGGGGTCACCGCCGGAGCTTCAGCGGGAACAACCTTCGGTGGGAGCAACCGGAAGAAAAGATTATTCATCGGCCCCAATGAAGAGTTCGAGCTGAAGGTCAATAACATCGCCCTGCAACTCCCCTACGCCATTGAGGGAAACGTTACGCCGGACATCATCGTCCCCATCACCGAAGACGCACTCCGCGAAGGACGGGATGAACAGCTGGAGCGGGCGCTGGTCCTGGTAGAAGGAAAGGGTTTGCGATAGGGGCATTTGATTTGCTACGAAATACTTCGTGCTATCGGCAAGAGATTGCCCCTTTACACCTGAACGTTCTTTGACTTTATGGCCAATAGGATCATTTCGTGCTGAAATAGAATAAAGAAGAGACTTATCTTACATATCTTCTCTAGAAGCCTCCAGCCAGTCTGAAGAAAATCCAGCTATGAAACCGTTCATCTCCACCTTGCTATTTTTTTTGCTTTTCACCTGTAGTGATGCACCGCAAACGACAACTGACAGTACTGTTCCCACTGCCAAAGAGCGCCTTCAGCAGCTCGCCGCCCGCGCCATTGCAGACCTGGACAAGGTACCCCTTGACTCCATGGCCATCCCGCGAGCGCTTAACGAAGACGGTACGTTACACACCGTTAAATCCCGTGACTGGACGAGTGGTTTTTATCCCGGCATGCTCTGGCAACTCTATGCCGTCAATCAAGATCCGGAACTGGAAAGAGCCGCTCGTGCGTGGACTGCCTTCATCGAAAAAGAGAAGTACGATGATCATACACACGATCTGGGCTTCAAACTCTACTGCAGCTTTGGAGAAGGCTATAAAATCACGAAAGACGAGCGCTACAAAGACATCATTGTTACGGCTTCTGAGACCCTGATCCAGCGATACAACGATACCGTGGGCTGTATCCGTTCCTGGGATTTCAATGCCGAAAATTGGGATTTCCCCGTCATCATTGACAACATGATGAACCTGGAGATGCTCTTTGCCGCTACCAGATTTACGGATAACGTTACCTTTTATAAGGTAGCCAACCGGCACGCACTGACGACTATGAAGAACCACTTCCGGGCGGATTACAGCTCCTACCACGTCATTGATTATAACCCGATCACCGGAGAAGTTCGTAAACGAAATACCCACCAAGGCTTCTCAGACGACTCCGCCTGGTCACGCGGTCAGGCTTGGGGCCTGCATGGTTTCGCTACATGCTATAGGGAGACGGGAAATCCTGCGTTCCTGGATCGGGCTCGGGAAATCGCCAATTTCATTTTCAACCACCCTAATTTACCTGAAGATGAAATCCCTTACTGGGATTACAATGCCCCGAAAAGCCCTGAAGCGCCTCGTGATGTATCAGCAGCAGCGATTACTGCATCTGGTTTGCTGGACCTTGTCAAACTGGACCCCGAACGAAAAGACTTCTACCTTCAGCATGCCGACAGAATTCTCACCTCGCTAACAAAAGAAGAATATAAGAGTGACGTAGCGCCCTTTTTTCTCCAACACAGTACAGGAGGGTTTCCAAATGGCTTTGAGATCGATGTACCAATCATTTATGCGGATTACTATTATGTAGAAGCACTGCGGCGGCGTGCCGCATTGGAATAGTGTTCACAGGCCGTAGAAAATAACAATATCAACTGTCGCAGTCGGTCCACTAATTCCTGTCTTGATCAGTATCTTTGGCGGTACTAAAAGACACTTTATGTCAACGACCAGTCTACGTGATATTTTCGAGCAACGCATCCTTGTCCTTGATGGAGCCATGGGCTCCCTCATTCAGGGTTATGGACTCACAGAAGAAGACTATCGCAAAGGCTATTTCGAAGAGCATGAGAGTGACCTGAAAGGAAACCATGATCTATTGGTTTTGACCCGTCCCGACGTGATTCGCGAAATCCATGAGCAGTACCTTGAAGCCGGAGCGGATGTGATTGAGACCAACACCTTCAGCGGCACCACCATTGCGCAGGAAGACTACGGCACCGAACACATCGTCTACGAAATGAACGTAGCGGCCGCAAAAGTAGCCCGCCAGGCAGCGGATGAGTACACCGCCAAAAACCCGGCCAAACCCCGCTTTGTAGCGGGCGCCGTCGGGCCAACGAACCGGACCCTGAGTATCAGTCCGGACGTAAACGACCCCGGCTACCGGGCAATCACCTTCACGGAGCTGGCCGACGCTTACTATACCCAGATCAAAGGACTCGCTGACGGCGGTTCCGACCTCATCCTGATCGAGACCATCTTCGATACGCTCAACGCTAAAGCCGCCCTTTTTGCCCTGGAGCGGGTACGCAATGAAATTGACCGGGAGTTACCCGTTATGATCTCCGGCACCATCACCGACGCCAGTGGCCGGACCCTGAGCGGGCAGACGGTCGAGGCCTTCTACATCTCCGTTGCTCACGCCAACCCGCTCTGTGTGGGCCTCAACTGTGCGCTCGGCGCACAGGAAATGCGCACCCACCTGGCGGCCCTGAGCAAGGTGGCGGAGTGCAACGTCCATGCCTACCCCAACGCCGGCCTGCCCAATGAAATGGGAGAATACGATCAGGATGCGGATGAGATGAAAGATTACATCCGCGACTTCGCCTCCAGCGGTCTCGTCAACCTCATCGGTGGTTGCTGCGGCACCACTCCGGAGCACATTCGCCAAATGGCGCGGGCTGTGGATGGGCTCAAACCCCGCGAGATCCCTACCCTGCCGGGATATTCCACTTACTCAGGCCTGGAGCCACTGGTTGTTCGCCCGGAGACGAATTTCATCAACGTCGGGGAACGCACCAACGTTACCGGCTCCCGCAAATTCAGCCGCCTGATTATGAACGGGAAATACGACGAAGCCCTTGCCGTTGCTCTCCACCAGGTGGAAGGCGGCGCACAGGTGATCGACGTAAATATGGACGAGGGGCTACTGGACAGCAAAGAGGCCATGGTCACTTTTCTGAACCTCGTGATGGCCGAGCCCGACATTGCCAAACTCCCCATCATGATCGACTCTTCGAAGTGGGACGTGATCGAGGCCGGCCTGCAATGTGTGCAGGGGAAGTGCATCGTTAACTCAATCTCCATGAAAGAGGGCGAAGAAGAATTTCTCCGCCAGGCAAAACTGGTCAAAGCCTACGGCGCTGCCGCCATCGTGATGGCCTTTGATGAAACCGGGCAGGCGGATACCGAAGACCGAAAAGTAGAAATCTGCGCCCGTGCCTATAAGCTGCTCGTGGAAGAAGCTAAGTTCGCGCCGCAAGACATCATCTTCGACCCCAATATTTTTGCCGTCGCGACGGGCATCGAAGAACACAATAACTACGGCGTTGACTTCATCGAGGCAACTCGACGGATTAAGGAGCTTTGCCCTGGCGCAAAGATCAGCGGAGGGGTGTCCAACGTTAGTTTCAGTTTCCGGGGCAACAACGTTGTTCGCGAAGCGATGCACTCTGCCTTCCTCTACCATGCTATTGAAGCGGGGATGGACATGGGCATCGTTAATGCCGGTATGATCGAGGTTTACCAGGATATTCCGGAGGACCTCCTCGTTCACGTCGAAGACGTCATTCTGAACCGGCGCCCCGACGCCACCGAACGGCTGACCGATTTGGCGGAGGGACTCAAGAACGTGGGCGGCCGCTCGGTCGTCAAAGACCTCGCCTGGCGGGAATCCACGGTGGAAGAACGGCTGCAGCACAGCCTCGTCCGCGGCATCACCGAGTTCATCACCGAAGACACCGAAGAGGCCCGGTTGAAATATCCGCGCCCGCTGCACGTCATCGAAGGTCCTTTGATGGACGGCATGAACGTAGTCGGCGATCTCTTCGGATCCGGTAAGATGTTCCTGCCGCAGGTAGTAAAGTCTGCCCGGGTGATGAAAGCGGCAGTGGCTTATTTAAATCCGTTTATTGAAGCCGAAAAAGAAGAAATAATGGCCCGGCAGGCCGAGGAAGATGCCCGCCGAACCGCCGCTGGCGAAGCGCTGGAAGAGAGAGAAGCCCAAAAGGAAAACGAAGGCAGCCGTCAATACAAAGGCACCATTCTCCTGGCCACTGTAAAGGGCGACGTACACGATATTGGTAAGAACATCGTCGGCGTCGTGCTGGCCTGTAACAACTACGAAATCATCGACCTTGGGGTAATGGTGCCGGCGAATAAGATTCTGGACGAGGCACAGAAGCACCAGGTGGACATCATCGGTCTGAGCGGTCTCATCACCCCTTCACTGGATGAGATGGTCAACGTTGCCGCTGAAATGGAACGACGCGGCATGACGACACCACTGCTGATTGGTGGTGCCACGACCAGCAAAACGCATACGGCGCTGAAGGTGGAGCCGGCCTACACCAAAGGGGCAACGGTCCACGTCCTCGACGCCAGCCGAGCGGTAACCGTAGCGGGTAGTTTGCTGGACGGCGAAGCCGCCGACCGAGAGGCCTACCGCCAGAGTATTACGGAAGAATACGAACGGGTGCGGGTACACCGGGCCAAGCAGCAATCGGGTAAAAAGGCGCTCTCCATCGCAGCGGCCCGGGCTAATGCGCTACAATTAGACTGGGATAACTACACGCCTCCCGTACCTACTTTCACGGGCGCAAAGGTTTTCGAAGATTACGATCTGGCCGAGTTGGTAGACTACATTGACTGGACGCCCTTCTTCAGCAGCTGGGCCCTGGCGGGCAAGTTTCCGGCTATTCTGACGGACAGTGTGGTGGGCGAAGAAGCCACCACCCTCTACAATGAAGCCCGGGAGATGCTGGACAAAATCGTACAGGAAAAATGGCTGCAGGCGAAAGGTGTCATTGGCTTCTGGCCGGCGAGCGCGGATACAGAGACCGATACCGTTAAAGTGTACAATGGGGCGCAGCCGCAGGTGCAAGGGGAGGTTAAAGAGCAAGAGGAGGGAGTGGACGCTCGAAGGTCTTTCCAGGACGCTTCGAGGTCCGTGGAGCTCTACCACCTGCGGCAACAAAGTAAGAAGGCGAAGGGTCGACCCAACCTTGCCCTTACGGATTTCATTGCACCTGCGTCTGCGGCAAAATCGGATTACCTCGGTGGCTTTGCCGTCACGGCCGGCATCGGTATTGAGCCGCACATTAAGCGTTTCGAAGAGGCCGGAGACGACTACAGCGCCATCATGCTCAAAGCCCTGGCTGACCGGCTGGCCGAGGCTTTTGCTGAACGGATGCACCAGAGGGTCCGGATGGAATTCTGGGGCTATGCCCCGGATGAAGCCGTGACTAACGAGCAACTCATCGCCGAGCAATACCGGGGTATTCGCCCGGCCCCCGGCTACCCTGCCTGCCCCGAGCATACCGAAAAAGAGACCCTCTGGCAGCTACTTGACGTAGAGGCCACCACGGGCATTCAACTCACGGACAGCATGGCCATGTACCCCGCCAGCAGTGTCAGTGGCTGGTACCTGAGCCACCCGGACGCGAAGTACTTCACCGTTCGCGGTATCCGCGAAGACCAGGCGGCGGATTACGCCGCCCGCAAGGGCTGGGATGCGGAGACGGCGGAAAAATGGTTAGCTTCGATTATGGCAGATTAGGGGATAATGGGCCATTTTCGGGTATAACTGTAGATGTACCCGAAAATGAACCCGGTACATCTACAGTTATACCCGAAGCCCACTCCCCTTCCCCGACCAATAACCGCCAGCCGACGTTAATTAACCCTTAATCAGCGCTCCCCTCCCACAATTCCCCGTACCTTGCGCAGGCTCTGAATTTTTTAAGTCTTATTGGTATGCATAGATTTTTACCTACCCTTCTGCTGGTGTTTGCCGTCGCCCTGCTCTCCGCACAGGTTACCCTGTCTGACAGCTATTTCCCCGCCATCGGGGATACCCTCCGGACGTCAATCGCTGATAGTGTCTATGCCAATAGCCTGGACCTGCAACTGGAAGGCGGAGCTGACCTCTTCTGGTCTTTCGGCACACCGACGGCGACCATCAACTTTTCAGAAGCCGTGGATGCTAACACAGACCCACTCTTCCCGGACGCAGAGTTCGTTTTACGCACCAATGTATTCAATACCAACTACTACCGGGTCACCGCAGATGCTATGTTGCTCGTGGGCGTGCGCAGCCGCCTGGATCTTTTTCCCGACTTCGAGTTAACCGCCCCCGTCAACCCGGGCCGCGCTGTACGCCGCGCCCCGCTGAACTTCGAAGATGAGTTTGCTACCGTTACCCAGAACCAAACCACTATTTCGCCCGACAGCTTACCCGCCGAAGCCCTGGATCTCCTCGGCGACGCTTTCGATGCCGTAGACTCTCTCCGCATCACCACCACGTCCACTCGCAACGACGAAGTCGATGCCTGGGGAACCGTACGCCTGGGAGACAACTACTATGACGTATTGCGCGAAAAGCGCAGAGAAAGTATCTTCATTGACCTGGAAGCTAAAGCGCCCGGCATTCCTATCTGGGTGAACGTTACTGCGGCACTGGCCATCGAGAACCCTGAATTCAGTGAGTTTCTCGGCCAGCAAGCCCCTACGGTAACCTACATTTTCTGGAACAACGACAGCAAGGAGCCCATCGGTTCCTTCGAGGTAGACCCCGAGACCAACATCGTGGAGCGAATGGAATACAAGCGGGCAGAAACCGCTACCTCTACCAATGGGCCCGGTATCGCTCAGGCAACGATCAGGGTTTTCCCTAATCCAGCCATCAACCTGGCAACCTTCGAGATGGAAGGTCTCCAGCGGGGCAACTACGAGCTGACCCTCGTCAATCTGCTCGGCAAGCAAATTGCCACCCGCTCATTCTCTCCCCTCGGAGACCAGACCCGGATCAATATGGACGTCACTGACCTCCCTTCCGGCATTTATCTCTACACGCTGAGGAATGAATCCGGGCGGACGATTACAACTAAGAAACTACGGGTACGGTAGGGTCGTTGCACGCTCCGCGTGCGACCAATAGTTTATTGCACGCAGACCGTAGAGCCACTCTCTTCCAGATTTCGCAGGTAATCAGCCTCCGGCATCGCCCCCAGGCCATGCCCCTCCGGCAGGGTTACCCGGCCTCCGGCCCCATAAACGATACCGCCTTTGATCGGATCCTGGCTTTGCATCAGCGGCGTATCGAAGTCATAGAACACCGCCTGATTACTACACAGTGCGAGGTGAGCAGCGGCCGAAAAGCCCAGTCTGCTTTCCAGAAAACCACCAATTTGAACGGGCATATCGTTGGCCTCCGCCATTTGGAGAATCTTCAGGGCTTTGAATAGCCCTCCGGACTTGGAGATTTTGATGTTGATGCGATCAATCGCCTTCAGGTTGATCAGCCGTTGGGCATCGAGATGATCCCAGCAGGCTTCGTCGGCCATGATGGGAATCGGGCTGGCGGCGCGGATGCGCGGCAGGTCGAGAAAATCCCGGCGCGGGATGGGGGCTTCGCAGTGCTGGATGTTGTAGCCGGCCATTCCCTGCAGTAATTCGATGGCCAGACCGGTGGTCCACCCCTGGTTCGCATCGAGGCGAAGGGGAAAATCGGGGCCCACTTCCTTGCTGATCATACGAACCCGCTCTGCATCCTGCGGTCCCTCGCCCAGCTTCAGCTTCACTACCGGAAAGCCCCGGGCTTTGATCCACCTGGCTTTATCCACCATTTTATCAATGGGACCGAGGCTGACGGTATAATCCGTATGCAGCGCTTTATCGTTTTTGCCGCCCAAGTAAGTATACAGCGGTTGTCCTGCATCCTGTGCGGCCAGGTCGTAGCAAGCCATATCGAAGGCGCTTTTGATGCAGGCATTGCCCGTAATGGCGCAGTCCATCCGGTCCGTAAACGTTTCCGGATCGCGAGGATCGACGCCCAATAGCTGCCGGGCCAAGAAAGCCCCCACGGCCATACAGCCCGCCATCGTTTCTCCGTGGATCGTCGGGAAAGGGCTGGCTTCGCCCCAGCCCACCAATCCGGTATCGCTCTCGATTTTCACCAGCACATTGTTGGCGTGCGTCAGTGGCCCGAGGGAAATAACAAATGGCTCGGTGAGCGCTATGGGGGAAGGATAGAGGGTGATACGGGAGAGGCGCAAGGAGTATTAGAATTGGTGGCTACACAAAATACTACCGGGCGGCGAATATATGGGCGCAGCCGCAGGATGCAGAGGGGGTTGGAGGAGCTGGGTGGGCTAACATTCCAGTCCTGCGTTCTATCTTACCACCATGAAAATCCACGGTTTCCTACTCTACACTTTAGCTCTCTTCTGCACCTGCGTCAGCGCCCAGCAGGAAGACCTCTCCGGCATTTATCACGGCATTTCCTACCGGCCGGACGCTACGGACGCCTACGCCATGGAACGCTGTAAACTCGACATTGACATTCCAGAAGACACGACTGGCTTCGCCACCATCGTCTATTTCCACGGCGGCGGGTTGGAGTTTGGCCAAAAGCACTTCCTCAACGCCTGGAAGAACCAGGGTATCGCCGTGGTAACCGCTAACTATCGCCTGCACCCGAAGGTGCAAAACCCGGTCTACACCCAGGACGCCGCCGCTGCTGTCGCCTGGACGATGCAAAACATCGAACGCTGGGGTGGTGACCCGAGCCGCATCTACGTCAGCGGCCACAGCGCCGGTGGTTATCTGACGAGTATGATCGGGCTGGACACCACCTACCTCGCCGAATTCGGCGAGCACCCCGACAGTCTCGCCGGGTTGATTCCTTTTTCCGGACACACCATCACTCACTTCACCCCGCGCAAAGCGCGCGGTCTGGCCTGGAACGACGTCGTTGTGGACCGCTTCGCCCCCATCGCTCACCTGCGCATCAGCGACCTGCCCATCGTCCTCATCACCGGCGACCGCGAGCTCGAACTCTTCGGCCGCTACGAGGAAAACGCCTACTTCTGGCGAATGCTCAAGCTAAGTGGCCACCAGCACGCCGAACTACATGAACTCGGCGGATTTGATCACGGAAGTATGGTGGGGCCGGCGGCAATATTGGCGTTGCGGTGGATCAGAGAGTATGAGGGGAGGTAAGCCAACCGCTGGGCGGGTATATACCCCGTAAGGACGCTCGCAGGTCCCTTCGGGACGCTACAAGGTCCTGGCCCGATTCTATCATCCTAATCCCTTTAGGTGTTTACAACAAGCTAGTACAAATGGCTAATTATTTAAAGAGTACCCTTTTGAGAGGTATTGGCTTACTCATAACAGTCTGTCTCTACTCCTGTCAATCACAAGATCTGATTTACGTCTCCACGCAGAACGCCTCCGGTATTAAAACCGGCACTCCCGTTGTGATAAGTGGCCTGCCCATCGGCACGGTGAGTACCATCGAGCTGGAGAACAGAACCGTATGGCTGGGCCTGGCCATTGACCCGGAATTCCCCATTGGCGACGAGGCCGACTTCATCGCCAGTACCCTTAGCTTTTCAGGCGCTAAAACAATTGTCATTAATAACTCTCAGGAAGGCTCCCCTTTACAAAATGGAGATACCTTGCACAAAAGTATGCTGCGTCAGCAACCTATATTTACGGATCTGGACTCCGCAAAAGTGGATACGCTGAAACAGCAATTATTGAAAACCGGAGAAGCCATCATCGACCTGCTGAAAGACCATTAGGTTTCACCACCCCATTCACTCATTCTTTTCATTCACTCATTCTTTTCATTCCCCCATTCACTCATCCTTTTCATTCACTCATTCCTTTCATTCCCCCATTCACTCATTCCTTTCATTCCCCCATTCACTCATGTCCTTCTCCCGCTCCGGTCACATTCTAGCCTCCGCCGGCGCCGCCATCGGCGTCGCTAACCTGGTCATCTTCCCCTACCGGGTTCACTTCTTTGGCGGCAGTGCCTACGTGCTGGCATTCGTGGGCTTTACCCTGCTGATGGGCATACCGCTGATGATTCTGGAAAACGCCCTGGGCAAGCGTAGTGGAACGGACGCCATAGATGCTTTCCGCGGAGAAGACGATGGGCCGGGCTGGGCCTGGATCGGCAGACTGGGAATCATAACGGCCATCATGGTCGCCAGCTTTTACCTGGTGCTGGCCGGCTGGACGCTGGATTATGTCTGGCAGTACCTGACGGACTACGCGACGCTTTCTTCTACGCCCGCAGGCCCCGCCTTCGGCGCGGCGATCGGGACAATGAACCGGGCCCTGTTGTTTACGGGCTTGTTCACGGCCATCGTGGCCGTCATTTCTTCCAGCGAGCTCCGGCGGGGTATCGAGCGATTGAGCAAATTCGCCATGCCGATGCTGGTGCTGCTGGTACTCTTTCTGATCATCTCCCTGCCTTTGCTCCGCCCGGAAGCGGTAGACTACTGGAATCTGCTGCGCTTCGACTGGGAAGCCCTCTTCCTCCCCACCGAAAGCGGAGAGCTGGGTATATTGCATGCCCTGGGGCAGGCCTTCTTCAGCCTCGGGCTGGGGGCGGCCTCCATGCTCACCTTCGCGGCACACCTGGACCGCCAGGCGAATGTGCTCGATCATGCGCCAACCATCGTTCATCTGGACACGGTAGTGGCCATCCTGGGGGCACTGCTCGTCGTGCCACTGCTCGGTAATATCGAGGGGGACATTTACGGTGGCCCGCCGCTGGTGTTCATTAATCTGGTGGAGATATTCAAGACATACGGCGCTGCGGGTCAGTGGGTAGGGCTTACCTTCTTCATTCTGCTCGGGGTAGCTATCCTCACCTCAGCGGTATCCCTCTTTGAGCCCGCGCTGCGGGCTCTGACGACGCAGCGGGGCTGGTCTCGGCGGGTAACGGGCTTTGCCCTGGGCGGGCTGGTTTTTCTGCTCGCCGTTCCCGTCGTTATTTCCTGTGCCAGCGACGGCCCGGCGTGGCTGACCAACTTCGCCGGCATGGGTGACCCCGGCATGGGTTACTTCAACTTCCTGCTGGAATGGTTTGGCAGCATCTTACTGCTGGTCGGTACACTACTGCTCTGTATTTACCTGTTGCGCCGCTGGACGCTGGACGGCTTCTTCGCCGAACTCGAAATCGGCGGGCATACCGTATCGGCTGCGTGGCGCAGCCGCCTGACGATTGCCTACAAGTACATCATCCCCATCGGTATTGGGCTGCTGCTGATAGCTAAGCTGTTAGTGCTTTGAAAAAACGCTCGAAGCTTTTACGTCCCCCCCCCCTCTTCGCAAAGCGGCTAAATTCTGTCTTTCCCTCCGCCAACCTCAGTGAGAATTTGTGGTTAACCTAAAGTCGTGAAGCGCCCGACCTCCCTGCTCTTGAAGGCCCGTTCTTTGCACCCGCGCTCCGGCGCCCAATTTAATTCCCCTCCCATCAGTACTCCTTCCACTTCCCGCCAGTTTCTGGAGATCAACCTGGCGATGATCTTCATTGGCACCTCCGGTATGCTCGGCCGTTTTGTTCCCTTAGACGCCATACCGGCCGTCTGGTGGCGATCCGCGATTGCCATGATTTTCCTGGCGGTGTTTTGCTACTGGAAAGGTTTCAGCTTTCGGATCAAAGATCCCAAACGCCGCTGGTTGGTGATTCTCTCCGGCCTGTTAATGATGTTACACTGGGTGCTCTATTTCTACTCCCTCAAGCTGTCCAGTGTCGCCATCGGGATGCTCTCCATTTTTACCTATCCGGCCATGACGACGCTGCTGGAACCGCTTTTGCTGAAGCAACGCTTTCAAGTCCGCCACCTGTTCCTGGCCGGACTTGTCATCGTAGGGATCTACTTCCTCGCACCAAGCTTCAGCCTTGAAGATGGTGCTACCCTCGGCCTTGTTGCCGGTCTCTGCTCGGCCTTCGTCTATTCCCTGCGCAACATCCTGATGAAAACCCAGGTAGACAGCATTCAGGGTTCGGTGATGATGACTTATCAGACGGCCGTCACGGTCATCTGCCTGCTACCAGCGCTCTTCTTCTTTGAGGCCGCGCCGACGGCGGAAGCGATCCCCTACATCCTTGGGTTGGGCCTGCTCACTACTGCCATCGGGCACACCTTACTGCTAGCCTGTTTCCGGTATTTTTCGGTAAGTACCGTCAGTCTGCTCACCTGCGTTCAGCCCGTCTACGGCATTCTGCTGGGAATGCTTTTTTTCAAGGAATATCCTGATTTTTCAGCGGTTCTCGGCGGCGCATTAATCCTCTCCGCCGTAGCGGTGGAGGCCGTGGCTACGGTGAAGGCTCACCGGAGGTAATCTCGGCCGCCACAAGGCTGAGTTTCGGCCAGGCGTTCACCATCAGACGACCAGCAGTCTCCGTAGATAGAACAATAGCAAAATTCGGTTTCGATCGCTCCTGTCACCTCGATGTGGTCCAGTACCTGATCTGTCTGTCCGCTGATCAGCAAGCGATAAGCGGTGACGGATTCTCCGGCCCCAAGCACCTTCTTTCCGGTATTGGAAATTAACAGCGGAATGATTTTAAACGCCGGGAACTGTTTCCTAAGCATCGGCAGCACCTCAGTCAGAGTCCCCGTCTGTCCCTCTACAACATGGTGCAGATCTCCGATCAATGCCGGACCGACCCCTTCGTTTTTGAGGCTCATGGTAACCGTGGTGCTTTTCCCTTCCTGGGAAATGTTTGCTCCGGCGCTCACGTAAGGCCATACCGTTGCCTCCTTTTCGTCCGACATGATCGTCTGTTGCTCCCGCAAAATCCGGGCTTCAAATATGGAGACACAGGTTCCGACTAAGGAAATGACGATGGCCAGTAAGGCCATGTAAAAGGAGGCGCCACGGGTGGGCTTGGGTTTAATGGTTTGTTCGGGTAGTTCAGGTTGTTTACTCATGGTACAAAAATAGTGATAATGGGTCCTGTGTAACGAAAACGATGGTTCCCTCGTCGGTTTTGCCGACTCGGTTGCCCATCGCTACGAGAGGCGCCCCCTCCGGGGCTGAGTTTGCGAAACAGCTTTGGTCACCCTTTCAATTTAACTTACCTTAATCCCATGATTCGTCCGTTTCTTTTTGCCCTCGCGCTCCTCCCCTTCTCTCTCTTGTTAGCGCAGTCCGATTCGAGTCGGCTGGAAGCCGTCATGCAGGAATTCGGAGAATGGCGAGGCGCCAGCCAGGGCGATAGCTGGGGTACCCGATCAGAGGCCAATATTCAGTGGGAAGCAACGGAACTTAAAACC
Organism: Neolewinella agarilytica; assembly: GCF_900110645.1. Classification (GTDB taxonomy): domain Bacteria; phylum Bacteroidota; class Bacteroidia; order Chitinophagales; family Saprospiraceae; genus Neolewinella; species Neolewinella agarilytica. The sequence goes on along the minus strand of NZ_FOFB01000009.1, from coordinate 191,690 downwards.
CTTCGGCAGCGGGTTCCGGAGGAGGAAAAATTATCCGCAGCACAGCGTATCAACCGCGATCTTTTGGTTCACGTGCTCGACGATGCCATCTATCAGCGGACATTCGGCAGTCATCGTTTCCCCCTCGATTCCGAAGGTGGTTTTCTGGCGGGCGTGGTGTACACAATTCTCGGGCAAAGGGTTACGGATGAAGGCAGCTTTAGCGTTTACCGAAAGCGGTTGCAAGACTTACCGGCTTACTTTGAGCAGCACATCACCCACCTGCGGCGAGGGTTGAAAGAAGGCAAGACCGATCCGGCCCTGGTGGTAAAAAACTGTCTGGATCAGATCAACCGACTCCTGGCAACGCCGGTAGCGGAGAGCTTCTTCCTGCAACCCGTAAATAATGATGCGGCGCTTCAACCAACTCAGCAGAGGGCGCGGACGCAGGTGCTGGAGGAAGTTGTAAAGCAAAGTGTTTACCCCGCTTATCAATCGCTCCGTGACTTCCTTACAAACGAGTATCTCCCTGGTCTGCGCAAAGGAATTGGCATTAGCGGGATTACCGACGGCAAAGCCTACTACCGCCAGCGGGTAAAGTACTTTACTACTGACGACATCAGCCCCGAAGAAGTCTTCGCCACCGGCCAGCGCGAAGTCGCCCGCATCCGTGCCGAAATGGAGGCCATCGTGAAACGTACCGGCTTCAGCGGCAGCTTTGCTGACTTTCTTGACTTCCTCCGCACCGACGAGCAGTTCTACGCCAAGACCCCGGAGGAACTTCTCAGTCGCGCCGCCTGGATCACCAAGCGTATGGAAGGCAAGCTCCCCCAGTATTTCAACCAACTTCCCCGGATGCCGCTCACCGTCTCCCCCGTACCGGATGCTCTGGCGCCTAACTACACCGGCGGGCGCTACTCGCCCGGCTCCTACAAGCGCCGCAAAGCCGGCGCTTTCTGGGTCAACACCTACGATCTGCCCAGCCGCCCCTTCTACGTCCTGCCCGCCCTCGCCCTCCACGAGGGCGTGCCCGGCCACCATACCCAGATGATGCTCGCCGCCGAGATGGAAGGCCTCCCCGCCTTCCGCAACAACCTTTACCTCTCCGCCTTCGGCGAAGGCTGGGCCCTCTACTGCGAATACCTCGGCAAAGAAGCCGGCATCTACCAGACAGACTATGAGGAATTCGGCCGCCTCGTCTACGAAATGTGGCGCGCCTGCCGCCTCGTCGTTGACCCCGGCATGCACTACATGGGTTGGACGCGCCAGCAGGCCGTCGACTTTATGGCCTCCAACACTGCCCTCTCCCTCCACGAAGTCAATACCGAAATCGATCGCTACATCGGCTGGCCCGGGCAGGCCGTGTCCTACAAAATGGGGGAACTCAAAATCCGGGAACTACGTAAATATGCCGAAGCCGAGCTCGGCGACCGTTTTGACATTGCTGCCTTTCACGATCTGGTGCTGGCAAATGGGGCGATTACGATGCGGGGGCTGGAAGGGGTCGTGAAAGAATGGGTTGAGCGGATAAACGGACAGTAAGCCTACCGCAAATGCTCCTCAAAAAAAGCAATCGTCCGTTCCCAGGCCAACTTAGCCGCTGCCTCGTCGTAGCGGGAAGTGGTATCGTTGTGGAAGCCGTGGTTAACGCCGGGGTAGATATGGGCAGTATACTTTTTGTTGTTTGCCTTTAGAGCCGCTTCGTATTCGGGCCAGCCGGCGTTAACGCGCTTATCCAGCTCTGCGTATTGCAGCAACAAGGGTGCCTGGATGGCGGGTACATCCTTCGTGTCAGGCTGCCCGCCGTAGAAAGGAACGGCAGCTCCCAGATCGGGCAGACGAACGGCCATTTTATTAGAAATGGACCCTCCGAAGCAAAAGCCCACCACGCCTACCTGGCCGGTACATTCCGGATGATGGCGAAGGAACTGGTAGGCGGCGATGAAGTCCTCCAGCATCTCGTCCCGGTCGCGCTCCCGCTGCAGGGCCCGTCCGTCGTCATCGTTGCCCGGGTAGCCGCCCAGCGGCGTAAGCGCATCGGGGCCCAGGGCGATGAAATTTGCCAGACCGGCCCGACGGGTTACGTCTTCAATGTGTGGGTTCAGCCCCCGGTTTTCGTGTACAACGATGATACCCGGAAGCTTCTCCTTTGCTTCTACGGGCCGAGCCAGCAGGCCCCGAATGGTAATGCCCGTTGTCGGGGAAGTATACTCCACCGTGTCTGCGTCCAGGCGGGGGTCATCAGCGGCAACCTGTATTTTATTCGTGTAGTCTGGCATCAACCGTTCCATCAGGCCGGCAACGGTTAGCCCGCCTACTGCATAAGCAGATAGCTGGGAGACGAATTTCCGACGATCAATCTGGTTGTGGGCGTAACGATCGTAGAGATCGAGAGCGGCCTGGGGGATTTTTGGGGAGTTGGAGTTGGGCATAGCTGACGGGTTGTTTTGCTAAAATACTGGACAAGCGAGAGTCTTGGGTCGAAGATATCAATGGTGTAGACAACCAAAAGTACAATCGAGGTGCTAAGTCAGGGCAATCTAAAGTAAGATAGAGTTCTTTCGCCTTTATTGTATAAGCAGGTTTTTTAAAACCTAAGCACTCCCTCATACCTGAGCTGCCGTAAAACGTTCCTCCGACTCCGGATTTGGCAACACTCCCGAAGGCACCCTTGTGTCGTCGATCATCTCAGAGAGACGAGGCTGACGATCTCTGCTTTTCAAGCATTCCTCTGCACCTGCGGCCGCGCCCCGCTGATATCTCCCGGGAACCTGTGCTTTGCAATGTTTAATTTCCGGGTAGAATACTGGTAGGTTTTGCGACCGTACTTCGTTGCAAAAAATGCCGCCAGACTGCCCGAAAATCTAAGCTTGACAAAGCACTAGGAAGCCTTCTCCTGAAAGCCCGCCGGACTGACACCATAGTGCTTTTTGAACATCCGGGTAAAGTAACTGGCACTGTTGAAACCGCAACGCATGGCCACCTGCCGGATACTGAGTTCACTTCGTTTCAGCAGGGAGACAGCCATTTTAATCCGTTCGCTGTTGATAAAGTCCACCGGGGAAATGCCCATCTCATTGCGGAAAGCCCGGAAGAAACTGGACTTACTCATGTAGACCATTTTACTCAGGCTCCCGATGGTCAGGCGCTCATCGAGATGGCCAAGAATGTAGCTCACAGCAGCCGTAATGGGTTGACTTGTGGCCAGGCCCTGAGGGTCCAGCAAGTGGTTTTGGCGAGACTCTATTTCCAACAGTCGGATAAGGAGTTCCTTCAACGACATATCAAAAAATATGTCCTTAGCAGGGTGATCTTCAGCGCAGAGATAGACCATCCGCTGTATAAGCTGGGTAATCCCGGGGTCATTGGTGAAGTGAAGGTTTTGGTCTGCCTGCCCCCAGTTGAAGCCGTCCGAACGCGGGCGGCGTTCATTCATCCCTTCGATCACCTTGCTGATGAGGTGAGGGTCAATCTCCAGCGCAAAACATTTCGTCGGGCGGCCTTCCTGCGCGTCGGGGAAGTCGATCACCATCAGCTCGTTCTTAGGTAGCATGATCGATTCTCCCGGCAAAAAATTGAAGCCGGGCCGCTGACGCAGGTGCATCACCTTCCGGCCTTTGATCATACTGGCCAGTACAGGAGCATCAAAACGAAGATGGACGGCCTCTGCCTGCTGGTGCGTTTCAAACAGGTTGAGAGCGGCAGAATCGAGCGTAAAGGTTGTACGGTTCTCTACCAGCGTGTGCAGGTTCCGGGTACGTAAGTTTTCTGAAACAAGTTGCAGCATATCACTTTAAGTTCTCAAAAGGTTGTCATAATAATAATGACTTCAGCCATATAATATTTTGAATACCACTTACTTTTCAACCGATTGAGCCGATCGTTCAACCGAATGACGGAATAGTACAAGTGTTCAACACCAGGGGGAAATATCTTTGGTTCACAAGCTGAAATTAAGGAAAAATTTCTGCTCATCATTCAACCCAAACTAATTTCGATCATGAGTACAACTGCAACAACCGTCTCGCCAACCCTGGCTCCACCACGGTTCAAAGATCAATACGAAAACTACATTGGAGGGGAATGGGTAGCGCCCACCAGGGGAGAGTATTTTGACAATGTCTCTCCGGTGGATGGTAACTCCTTCACCCGCATTCCCCGGTCCACGAAAGAGGACATTGACAAGGCCGTTGCCGCTGCCTGGAAGGCAGCCGACCACTGGAACAACACCTCCGCCACCGAGCGCAGCAACCTGCTGCTAAAGATCGCTCAGGTGATGGAAGACAACCTCGAAGTACTTGCCCGCGCGGAAACCTGGGACAATGGTAAATCCATTCGTGAAACCCGTGCAGCAGACATGCCCCTGGCCGTAGATCACTTCCGCTATTTCGCCGGCGTCATCCGCGGAGAGGAAGGCGGTGTCTCCGAGCTGAACAGTAATACTGTTTCCATGAATGTCTGGGAGCCACTCGGCGTAGTGGGCCAGATCATCCCCTGGAATTTCCCTATCCTGATGGCTGCCTGGAAGATTGCTCCGGCGCTGGCAGCGGGCAATTGTATCGTGCTTAAGCCGGCCGAGCAAACGCCCGTTGGCATCCTCATCCTGATGGAGATGATTGAGGACATTCTTCCCGCTGGTGTGCTTAACATTGTTAATGGCTTCGGCGTCGAAGCCGGCAAGCCACTGGCCAGCCACCCAGACATCTGCAAGGTCGCTTTCACCGGAGAGACGACAACGGGGCAGCTGATCATGCAATACGCCAGTAAAAACATTATCCCGGTTACGCTGGAGCTTGGCGGCAAGAGCCCCAATATTTTCATGAAGAGTGTCATGGATGCTGACGATGCCTTCTTCGATAAGTGCCTGGAAGGTGCCGCGATGTTCGCCCTCAACCAGGGGGAAGTCTGCACCTGCCCGAGCCGTATTCTCGTCGATGAATCCATCTACGATGACTTCGTTAAGCGTTTCATTGAACGCGTTGAAGCCATCAAGATGGGCCACCCGCTCGACCCTTCCACCATGATGGGGGCTCAGGCCAGTAATGATCAGTATGAGAAGATCCTGAAGTACATCAAGATCGGCAAAGAAGAAGGTTGTGAAGTACTCACCGGCGGCGAAGCCGCCTACGTGGATGAGCTTTCCGGCGGCTACTACATCAAGCCAACCGTACTGAAGGGCAACAACAAGATGCGGGTTTTCCAGGAGGAGATCTTCGGCCCCGTCGTTTGCATCACCACTTTCAAAGACGAAGCGGAAGCCATCGAGATCGCCAACGATACCCTTTACGGACTTGGTGCCGGCCTCTGGACCCGCGACATGCACGAGGCTTACGGCATTGCCCGTAAGGTGCAGGCCGGCCGCGTGTGGGTTAACTGCTACCATGACTACCCTGCTCACGCTCCCTTCGGTGGCTACAAAAAATCAGGCATCGGCCGGGAGAATCATAAAATGATGCTCGACCACTATCGCCAGACAAAGAACATGCTGATTAGCTACAGTAAGGACAAGCTGGGCTTCTTTTAGAGGGGCAGGGGGCGAGTTGCAGGGGGCAGGGTGCAGGTTGTAAGTTGCAGGTTGCAGGTTGCAGGTTGCAGGTTGCAGGTTGCAAGTTGCAGGTTGCAGGTGCACCTTGTAACAGTAGAGAGAGACCAACCTGCACTTGCAGCCAGTATGCTGTACCCTGCCAACAACGCCAGTCCGGGGGAAGCCCCCGGCTGGCGTTTTTTTTTCACAAAAAACAAACCAACAGATCATGCCCAAAGTAGACATAACTCCCGCTGCCCGCGAAGTTATCGACCGGCTCCGCGCTGAACACGGCAGCCTTATTTTCCATCAGAGCGGCGGCTGTTGTGATGGTTCCTCTCCCATGTGTTTTCCGGAAGGAGAGTTTTACATTGACGATAACGATGAGCTACTCGGTGAAATTCACGGTTGCCCGTATTATATGTCCAGGTTTCAATACGAATACTGGAAGCATACCCACCTTACCCTCGACGTAACGGAAGGGCGGGGCTCCAGTTTTTCGGCCGAGATTCCGTTAGGTTTACGGTTCGTGATTGAGTCTCGCTTATTGACGGAGGCGGACAAACAGACCTAAGCCGGAGTGGTTTGGCGGGGGGCCGCAGGTGCAAAGAAGGTTCTTTTAAAGCAGGGTGATTTCCAGCCGGAGCCGCTCCATTGCCGGCCAGGGCTAACGCATACTCACCGGACGCTCAAAGGAACTCAGCAATTTCGCCTCCCGCTCCATGGCTGAGCACACTTCGAGGTCCTAGACTGCCAATTTAGGACCTCGAAGTGTGCATTTTCCGTAGCGGAGCGAAGGATAAAATGTTCCTTTCCCTTCGGGGCTGCTTCGCGGTGAGGGTCCGGCTTCGAGTATGCGTTAGCCCTGCCATTGCCGGCTGACCTTAGACTTTGGAGATAATGGACTCCCCTCCTATAAACTCCGTTGGCTTCACACCATAGTACCGCCTGAATATCCGCGTGAAGTAGCTGCCACTGTTAAATCCACACCGCAGTGCTATTTCCTGAATGGAGTAATCTCCCTGCCGCAACAGACTGGCTCCAAGTTTAACCCTTTCTTCGTTAATAAACTCTACTGGCGAAACTCCCATTTCACCCTTAAAAACACGGTGAAAGCCCGACGAGCTCATATGCGCCAGCCGACTTAGTTGATCGACGGTCAACCGCTTATCCAGGTTATTAAGAATGTACATAACCGACTTCGAAATGGGTTCGCTGCTGGCCCTTCGTTGAGAATCCAGTAACTCCTGATAGCGGGTTTCTGATTCGAGGAGGCGTAGCAACAGTTCACGCAACGACAAATCAACAAACTTATCCTTTGAGGGGTGGTCTTCTCCACACAGAAAGACCAAACGCTGTATCAATTGTGTCAGGCCAGCATCATTCCTGAAGTAGAAACTCTTGTTTCCCCTTACCCACTGGCGGCCACCCGTCCGGACTTGGTGCTCGTTCAACAGGTCTGAAACCTTCTGGATTTCGTCGGGATCAATTTCCAGAGCCAGGCATTTAGTGGGTTCTTTCTGGTCGGCGTCAGGAAAGTCGATGGTCATTAACTCTTCGGGAGGCATCATAATTGACTCACCGGGCAGAAAATTGAAGCCGGGTTCTCCCCCAAGACTCATCACCTTCCTTCCCTGAACCATACTGGCCAGAACCGGAGTATCACAGTGGAGATTGACTGCTTTGGCCTCTTCGTGGGTTTCGAAGAGGCTAATAGCCAAAGACTTCATGGTGAAGGTCGTCCGGTTTTCAACCATTGCTTCCAATGGACGTGTCCGAAGATGGGTAACGTTGAAACCTGGCATACTGATGCAATTCAAAAAGTAAAGGAAAGCCTCTGTACAAAAGTAAGAAGCCGACCTTACCCACCCCATCAAGATATGGGGTGAAATTTAAAGTGATGTTGATTGATCTTAAAGCAAAATGGCGGCCTAACTGCTTCGGGGAGCACCATACATTTTAAACATCATAAAGCTATTTAACACCTACCTGAGCTCGTCTAAAAACGGCTCCTGAGTTACATACATATCGAAATTATAGAATTGTGTCATTGATAGGTAGAATCGTACTAGCACTCACTGAAACGGGCTTCTAATTTTGTCTTTCCTTTTGTCTTTCTAAAAAAACTCTTACCTCTAAAAAAGGTTTGCTAAACATTCTGTCCACAAGAAAAATACGCTGAATAGTATCTCTGCACCAACGGGAAAAGCCCGCTTTCGTCCATCCTGTTGGCATGAAATTTTAGGAATCAGATACGATTTGTGTTGTTCATAGTGTCTTTTATATCCGGTCAGTACCTTTTTGGGTACTGACCGGTTTTGGTTTTAAAAGTAGCCACCGATTCAATCAGCAGTCACGATCTGTTTTGGAAAGGAGCTTCAGACATCCGCTTCCCCCTTTTTCTTCCACCCAAGCATCAAATACGCGTACACCACAAAAGCCAGCAGCACCGATCCCATGCCGAAATAATGAATCGGGCCGGCCGTTACGCCCACAAACTCTCCTTTAATCCGGGCCAGATAGGTGAGGATCATGACAATGCCGAGATAATAGAAATAGATATTATGCCAGGCCTTGCGCTTAATACTCGTCAGGAAAAACGGGTAAAGCAGGATCATCAGATAGCCAAGCGCACCTCCGGCCAGTTTATAGGGTACGAGCGGGATTTCATTGAGATATACATTCATGGCCAGGAAGCCAAAGTGAATAAAATGCATCACGCAGAAGATGCTAACCAGCCTGCGCACGTTCTCCATTACCCTGGAAGAAGTATTGTGGTACGTAAGTGCGAAGTAGGAAAAGACGAACAGGTAGACAAATAATGACAAGCGCCCGGAATAGCGGGCGGCGTGGCGGAAGACTTCCCCCGGCTCGTCAAACGACATATAGGAATAGCCCAAAATGAGGACTTCGAGTAAAACGCCCCCCAATAGCCACGGAAATAAGGGGAAGCTCTTTTCTGGAAGACGTGGGGGAGCTGAAACGGACATGATCTTTGGCATTAAAAGGTACGAGCTGTAATCTACAAACAGACATATATAGCTCAATGTACCTAAGATAGAACTACTCCATAAAAGTTAAATTCAGCCCTCTCCATCACATCTCCCCCGTAGTCTCGGTCTCAGAAGCATGAAAGTCACCTTACAAGTTCTATTTGTTTGCTTAACGGCAGGCATATTTCTCATCAGCAGTTGCGAAAAAACGGTGGATACTCCCGATCAGGTAATAGTCCCGGAAGGAATTACCGAATTCGTAGATGATTTTGAGACGGAGTCTAACGATCTCAGCCTGCTTTTTCCGCCTGATGGTTCCCGTTGGACGACCCTACAACTGATCAACACTGCAGGAGGAAACAACCAATTAGCACTCACGGCTGAACGGGTCTCCCTGGGAAATCAATCCTTAAGCATTTCTTCCTTCGGAGGCAACAACCCGCTCTCTAAGACAGGCATTGAGCGCGGCGGCTTCGCCGCCGTCGCTGGCCAGACCATCACCATCGAAGCCGACTTCTACATAGATTCAGATGCCAACCTGCGTGATCTTCTGCTGCTCGATCTGGAATGCTGTTCTTGCTGGGACCCCACGGTTCCGGACAACAAATGCCCCGGTGTACGACTCCTGATGAGCGGCGGCAATGATTTCCTCTCCATAGAGCGCGGAAAAATTGGCGGCGAGACATTGCTACAGACCAGCCTCCCCTTCCCACGTCGGGAGTGGGTACATGTCGTCTGGGAAATGACACTCTCCCCCGATGAAGCCACCGGTCATAATCGCTTAATTATCAACGGACAGGAAGTCATTACGGAAACGGGTATGAATATGCCTGATGCGACCATTCTGGCTAACGCAGCTGCAGCAGAAGGGATAAGTTTTACACTTCCCGAGCCCGTCTTCTACGAACGCCTTCAAATTGGCGTTACGGCCAACCCCAGAGATCTGGAAGTAGACCTTTTCGTGGATAACGTACGCGTACAGGTTAGAGATTAAACGCAAAAAGCGATCAGCGAATGCTATTCAGGCCCTTTCGTCTGAATACCATTCGCTGATCGCCAGCCAGACTTAGAAACGGGATACCCCCTGATCATCTCCGTTGAGAACCATAATGGACATCTGTTTCCAGTAGTGCAGGCACTACTGCTTTACCACCCGCTTCACCACGCGCCAGTCTCCGGCAACAGCCATGAACTGGTAAGTGCCGGATGGAAGGTTGGAAACGTCGACCATGGCCGTAGCTCTACCCTGCTGCACCAGCTGACCGCTGGCGTTGAGGATTCTGTACTCCGCTTCTTCGGGGAAGTTGCGCAGGGAGAGTTGATTACCTACCGGATTCGGGAATAAGGAAAAAGCCTGCGCCTCACCAGTACCCGAAGTCCGGAAGGCGGTATCCGTTGCCTCGGGGGCAGATTGCAGGCTGCTACCCACGCAGAATGAGCTGGTTTCACTGCTACCGAAGGAACCTCCACTGGCCAGGGTGCTGCCGTTATCCTGATTCGTCAGGGTATAGGAGCCGTTACCGTAGGAACAACACATACCGTCGCCATAAGTGTCGCTGAACACCAGGGTGTAGCAGCCCGGAGCCAATGAAACGGGTACCGTAAAGGTTGACCCATCCGCCCGGTTGCCATAGGTCCCACCGCTAAACACCGTAACGTTACTACTATTACGGATTACCCAGCTGGTTTCTTCGGGGTAATTGTCCAGGGTGATGCTCAGGCTCCCGGCAACGTTACCGCCGCCGCCACCGCCGCCGCTGGCAGACGTACTGAAGCCAAGCTCATCGATAGCCATATCGCCCTTCCAGGTAGTTCCCGTAACACCGTTGAAACGGAGTTGTACCGTACCACCGAGGTAAGTATCCAGATCAACGGAAGCGGATTGCCAGCTATTACCCTGGTTACCGGAGCGGCTCCAGACGGAGGTCCAGCTGCTGCCATCCGTACTTGCTTCCAACGCCAGCGAGCCCATATTAGAGGCCCCGTACATATGGTATTTAAAGCTAAAGTCAGCCGTATTCTTACCACTCAGGTCAAAACAAGGGCCGTACATAATGGCCCGTTTCGTTGAGTAGTTTGGTGTAGATGACTCCATGTAAGCATAGCTGCTGCCCGCCGAAGCGGAAGAAGGTCCCGTGCCGGAAGAAGGTGTGCTACCGCTGCGGCGCACCCAGTTAAAATCATCGCCGGCAGAAGCCTGAACCCAGTTGCCGAAATCGCTCTCGAAGCTCTCAGCGTAAGGGAACGAAGTAATGGTGTTACTGCTGTTGCAGAAAGGGTTGGTGTTACCACCGCCGCCACCACCGCCGCCAGAGCCAAAGCGGTCTTCAGCCTGGGGGCCGCCCCAGATTGACGTAGCGAAAGCCGGATTATCAATGAACGGGTTCCGGTTACCCTGAATGGTTTCCACGATGGGGTTACGTTGCAACTCCAGCGCGGAAACGGGGTCTTCCGCGTTCCACTCCAGGAACAGGTTGAGCATGTTGGCATCGGAGGAATTGGTTGTCCCGATGCCAACGTTACTTGGCAGACAGCGGTTTCCGTACCGGAGATACATATACATCATCATGCGGGCCACATCGCCTTTGAATTCATCACCAGGGTACCAGTGCCCCTGGCTCGTAATGCCTGAGTTACCCGTCCCGTCAGCAAATTTGCGGCTACCCCGGCTGGAGTTCCGGCTAACGTCCGAAGGCCGGAGGTGGTGAACGTCAGCACCAGGGCCGGAAGTCCCCAGGTTAGGATTGCCCAGTGATTTAGGGTAAGTATGCTCGCGGTTCCAGTCTGTCGTTCCGCCGCCGTTGCTGTCTTTACTGCGGGTGCGATCGGTATTGCTTACCCCATCAGTGTCACTGTAGCCATAAATGAGAATGACGCGAGAACTGTTGTTGGGGTCGAGGTCAGTTTGCTTCAGAGCATCCCAAACGCCGGGGGTGTAGCTAGGGGTAGAGAACTGGCTGGTGGTTACCTTGTCCGAGAGTTCCGTTTGTAGGCTCTGTCCCGTCAGATTCAGATTAACATCATCGTAATAGGAAGGAATGCTTTGGGCAAAGAGTGTAGTACACAGAGCCATAAGGCCTGCTATCAGGAAAAATCTAAAATGCATGGATGTTGGTTTAAGAGTACACACCGGCATACTACCGGCGCTAATAGTGTGCAATGACAGCAAGATAGCCAACATCTCAACGCAAGGAAACAAAACGGGCCTTTAATTCTGTCTGAAGTTTGCGTTAAGAGCGTGTCTAAATTCGGCGCAGGCAGCCCGAAGTGTTAGATTCGGACACGTTCTAAGCCTTTCTCCAGGCTCGCTGGAATATCAATTGATCAACGCTTACGGTAACTTTTCTCCACCCAATAAAAGGGCGGGCGAGCAACACTACCTCCTTTGCGATCCAGAAATTCTTCCAATGGCGCATAGGCGACCGGGCTAAAGACAAAGCGGGCTGCAGCGTCATCCCAGGCCCAGAACTGCAGCAGTCTGATCTTAGCTATTCCTTCATAGAAGGGAATACCATCGACTACTTTATCCATCGATTCATAAGTATTAGGATCAATGACCGTAACGGTATCCTTAGGGTGCAACAGCCCGTCGAATTGGGCCGCAGACAAAATTCCCCAATCATCAGCATTCCGGAAACCACCGGCAGGCTTGTTATTCAATTGATCAAAAAGATGATTAAAGATTTTATCCTTGTACAGCTGGCTTCCCCTTTCCGTTTCCAGCGCATCCAGGCTAACGGAGAACGTCATACGATCCACAGCATTCCAGCTATCCTTATCGAAGTCGATGGCTTTAGAAGATGGCTCCACCGAAAAATACACCTTAGGGCTTCCGGCATCCGTGCTCAGAGAAACCCATTGCGGATTCTGCTGCAGACGTCCGTTGGAGTGATAAGTAAGTTGTAAGTGCAGCTCAATGGACTGGTAATCCGCCGGATCCGGCGCCCGGCTGATCACGGTAATTCTTGATTCGTAAGTCTCCGGGTCAATTACCTGAACGGTATCTTTTCGAATGAATGTTTTTTCAAAGTCCTGTTTGGTTACTTTCTGCCGCAGCTGCTCGTCAGCGTAACCCGCCAGGCGACCGTCTCTGAAAGCCCGAAACATTAGCTGGCCGATACTGCCATCGGTGATGCCCCTTAGTGCTCCCTGTTCGGTTGAGGGAGATTGATAGAAAACACGCTGGACGCCATGCCCTTCTTCCGGCGAATCAGCAATGGACACGGTAGTGGTCCCGGCCCAAAGTTTTTCTGCGTTTTGGGCGAACAAGGTTATACCGGGGATTACAAACAGTAAAATCATCAGGGATCTCATACTCCTCTTAGTGGATTTAAGACCAAGATAAACTAAAAATGTCTTCTGGATTTCTGTTTGAGGCATCGCTGGTCAACGCATTGCTCCCATAAGCTTTCCATTGCACCTGCGGCTGCGCCCCTGCCTATTCCTTCTTCGAATTAATGGCCACTCGTATTTCGTTGGCCCGCTCTTCCGTCAGGTCATAGTTCCGCATAATGAACAGCGCTACCATCGTTCCAAATATGGGCACTCCGGAAAAGAACAGGCGAAGCCCCGTCATAGATTCAGGATTATAAGCCTCGGGGTCAAAGCCAACGAAGCTCAGGATTGCACCGGTCAGTCCACCCGCAAAGGCAAAACCCAGCTTCACCATCCACCAGTAGATAGCGCCAAAAATGCCTTCCCGCCGCTTGCCGGAGTTGAGTTCATCGAGGTCGCAAATGTCAGCCGTCATTGACATCATGATCGTGAACAGGCTACCAATTCCAAAGGAGAAAAAAGGCAGGGCAAACAGGAACATATATGGCTTGCCGGGAATGAAGAGGAACCACAGCATGATGTAGCCCACGACAGAGATAGACTGCGAAAGCATAAAAGCATTCTTCTTGCCCATTTTTTTCGACATCCATGCCACCGTCGGGATAACCGCGAAGGTGGTAATCAGCGCCCCGACGCTACCAAACAAAGTTGGCCACAACCAGGCTGCGCCCGCATCTCCGTTGAAGAGGTAGTAGACGATGATGAAGAACGAAAAGGAAGCTACTGTATTGAATGAGTTGAAAATAAAGAAAGTGGAGATGCACATTCTCCGGAAGGGCTCAATTTTAAAAGCCTCCTTAAAACCGTCCCAAATTTCCGCAAGGCTTCCACCGATGTTTTTCAGGTTCAGAGGAGTGAGGCTATCGTCATCAAGGGTTGATTCACTCCTGATAAAAATGGCCGGGATAATCGCCAGTATAGCACAGGGAATCGCCACCCAAATGGCCAGGGTTCTGACGGCCGTATCCGCATCTGGAAACCAGGCCGTATCATACATAACCACCCAAAACCAGGGGGCAATTACCCAGGCCCACTGCCCGATCCATTGGGCCGTAGCCATGATGCTTGTGCGCTCATGGAAGTCGTCGCTCATCTCGTAGCCCATCGCAACGTAGGGAACGCTAAAAATCGTCAGCCCCAGATAAAAGACGAACGACCACAGCAGGAAGTAGGTGAAATTATAGTCGAGCCCACTGTCCCGGTAAAGCTGCCACATAATGACGTAGGCTACCCCCATAATCAAACCGCCGGCGAAGACATACTGCCGCCGGCGCCCCCATTTTGAGCGGGTGTTGTCGGAGATGAAGCCCATGATCGGATCCGTAATGGAATCAAACACCCGGGGAAGGAAGAAGATGATGCCCCACATCCATCCGGGAAAACCAAGATCCTGGACGAGCACGACCATAAAAATTCCTAAAGCTGCCGGAAACATCTGGTTAGCCAGCATGCCCAGACCAAAGGCTACTTTTTGTCCGAAAGGGACTTTACCTTTTTTTATATTATCAACTTCCGACATGACAGTTCTCTTTAATGTGCGCTTGATGATCGAATACAGGGTATGCGGAAGGTGATTATTGAATTCGCTTGGTTTACTTCGTCCGGTAAGTTACTGTTCTTCCACCACAGTAAGGGGCGGAGGGAGAACGGTCTCCATTAATGCGGCCTTATCTCCGTCAAAAGTCTTCGTAATTGGGTGACCGTCGCGGGTAAGCCCGTCAAAGACCCCCGCATCAACGAGCGGCCAGAGGGGATACTTCGCTTCGCCCTTCACGGTGAAGAGACCGAAGTGGTTTTCGGAACCACCGGGGTTGGCCCCGTCCTTCCAGGGCTCGTCAAAAGCCTCGAAGTAAAAGCAGGCCATTTTGGCCTCGCCCGTCCAATCCCGCATATGCTGGTAGTAAAGCCCCATCTTGTACTCGTCGGTGGCCCGCGAACCCCCTTCGCCGTAAAAGCCGTTGGAGCTGGTGGCCCAGCCCGTTTCACCGATGTGGAGAGGTTTATCAACACCCAGTGTTTTCACGTAGGAAGCAACGGAGTCATACTGACTGATAGCGTAGGCTTTGGCGCGGAGCATGGCGGCTTCCACCAACGCTTCTTTGTCCTGTTCCTGCCCCGCAGCACTGGCGCGCGCGCCCCAGAACTCCGGGTTGTAGTGCGTGTCGTGCATCGGATAGGTATGCAGCGAAATGAAATCGACCGCCCGGATGAGTTTATTCAGGTCTTCCACATGATATTCCTCTCCCCCGCCTCCCCAGGAGGCAAAATTGTCCGAGCTGGTAATCCAGAGATCTTCGGGTAATTCGCCGGCCGCTTTAAGGCCCTGCAGGTGATTGACCCATTTCAGGATAATGCCCGGTTGGACATAATAACTGGCCGCCCACTTCACCATCGCCTCGTTGCCAACGGCGATAACCTTCACGATGTCCGGATATTTTTGGGCCAGTGCTACCGCCCGCTCAATCTCCGCAGCGTTCTTTTCACTCTCCGTATCGTGGTCCGGTTCGCTATCCGTCCAGGCATTCTTACAGTCGATCCAGGCCCCCAGCATCACGTACATCTCGAAGGCAGGATCGGCTTCCTTCAGCGCCCGGATCGCCGCCAGAATATTGGCGGCCTGCGGCAGCCCAACGTTGTAGGTACGAAGGATGCGAATATTCATCGCTGACAAAATCAGCATATCCTCCTGCAACTGAGTCATGGTCGGCTGCTCATCCCGGGAGCGCGCCCGGTAGCCACCATAGGAGATGGCCAGGTAGTCGGGCTTCCCCAGAATTTCGGCGGCAACAAGATCCTTCACCACCATTTCATTCTGTTCTCCGGAGGTACAGGAGAACAGAAAAATCAGGGCGAGGACGCAGGTGCAAAGTTTAGGTAAAGAAAGCATGGTTTCGACGAGTTTTACCGGAGTACCCCGGCTGGCTGCGTCACGAATATACTTGTGATTTTCCCACTTCGTCCAAAGACCTCCTCACTCAGGGCTGTCGTCAGCTTTACCCCCTGCTGTTCCTGCTCCCGGCCATCAGCCAGCTGTAGCCGGAGGGTCGGGGCATCTCCGATGGCATAAATTACCGGAATCTGGCACCAGGTAAAGGCCAACGAGCCAGCCGGAAGGGCGATCTCCCGCTTTTCCCCCGCAAGGTCGATGTACCGGAAAGTTTCCGCCCGGGTAAGGAACTCTTCTTTGCGTAGTAAAGTGGGCATAAAAGAGAGTTGCCCCTCTTTTATCGTTACCCCCAACTCGCCAAAGCGACTCAGCAGGTCTTCTTTCACCTGCCCGGTCATGCCCGGCTGTTGAGCTCCCTTACCGCCCGGCGTGTGGGAATAGGGATCCGTCGGGAAAGCGCCGTACAACTCCGGCGACTTATGCACGCCAATACCCGCCGCAATCTCGTAGTAATGCTCCAGCAAGCGACCAATGGTCTCCGCACTTTCCGCTTCCCGCACGGCCTTGCGGCAACACTCTACCACGGCGTAGCGGAGTTTGGAAACCATGTGCCAGTAGATCGACCCCAGCCCTTCGTAGCCAAAGAAAGTACCCGAACGGCCGGTAAAGGCCTTATGGTTAAAGACTTCCTCGAATACCGCCGCCAGCTGTTCTTGTTCGGCAGCCGCCTGATCGGCGTACTTCGTCCCCGCCAGCGCAGAAAGAGCATTGGCCAGATCGCCGGCGTTCTTAAAATTACCGTTGAAATGATACCCGCCGTTGACGTCCTGCTGGATGATTCCACCGTCTCCGTCAGCCACCATGGCTGACAGTAAGGCCGATTGCTTCACCGCCGCCGCCGGTACGTTGTTCTTTTGCAGGAAGCCCGGAAGCTCCTTGGCCGGGTAGAGCAGGTAGCTGTACTGATCGGGCCGGAAAAGAGCACTTCCCTTCATGCCGTCCAGCACCGCCAGTGACTGTGCAGCATTCAGATAGCCAGAGCTAAGTACTGCAACCTGCCCTTCCAGCATCTCATCCAGGTAGGATATGGACACGCCACCTCCTTTCACCGTCATCAGGTTGTAGGCGTGGTAGAGATCATCCGTACGGTGATTGGCCTCAATGGTATGATCAAAGAAGGACAGGCTTAGCCGGATAAATTGCTGCAGGCTCTCCGCTCCAACGCTGCGCTTCGCACCGCTGAAGGCTTTGCCGTAGATCGTGTTGCGGAAGTGGGAAGCCGCTTCTCCAAGTCCGTCCAGCACCGCTTTACGATCCTGGTCGTTGATTGCTTGCTTCAGCAGCGGCGCGAATTTCTCCAGTACCCCAAGCGTTTGCTCGTAGAAGTCTGTTACTTCAATGGATAATTCAAAGCTGTCTTCTGACCGTCCGGACAGTATACCGTCAAAGAAGGTCAGGAACCGGCGCATATAGTAAAGGGTCACCATAGACACGCCGTTGCCCACCAGGGCGTTGTTTGCATCGTTCCATTCCGGGCGCTGGGTGTTCATCCAGATACCGCCTTCTGGGATGAAGTTGGAGGTCTTCGCCAGCAGCGTAGCGAGGATTTTTTCGATGAAGTTCACCCGGTAAATTTCTCCGGACTGATCAGTCAGCAAGGCACCATCCGTGCCCATTTCCTTACGGCTTTCGCGAATGGCGGTATCCAGTTTGTGGTCAAAGTCAACGGTATCTTTCGGGTTCTTCAGAATGTCCTGGTAAGACTTGATCCGGTAAGGCACGTTAGCGTAGACAAAGAGGTCCTTGGCAAAGTAGCTTGCCAGTGCACCGGGTTGGTGCTTTTCGGTGAACTCCAGAAACTTGAGCAGGTAGATGATCTGATGATCGCCCCAATAGCCGATGTAAGACCAAGGATCATCCTTCTCGATGGTTTCCCAGTCAAAGCCATCTTTCACGACCCGGTAGGGGTTGTATCCATCGAAGGTACTTGCGTTCAGGAACTTGAAGATCATCCCCTCCATAAACTCCGGGTAGCTATGAGCGAGCGCTTCCCAGTTCTGGAAGATGTCGCGCCAGTTCCCCTGGTAATCCAGGATTTTAGAGCCGTCTTCTTCGTTGTGGGTGTTGATGGAGAACTTATTCCACGGGCGGCTGGGGTCGCCATGCCGGCGACTGAACTTGAGCGGAAGGTATTCGATCGCCAGTCTTTGCAGGGCCGGGTCATCCACCTCCTTTAGCCGTGACCGTAGCTCCAGCAGCGAGAAAACCTCCGGCAAGGCAGCAATGAAGGCCTGCTGCTGTTGGCTGACCGCTTTATTACCTTTCGACAGGTACTTTTCGAAATCCCACTTTTCTATTTGATAGTTGTTATCGAAAATGCCTCCCCGCATGATGTTGAACATCACGTTGGAGAAGTGGCGGGTATCTCCCCGCTCATCCGCCGTAAGTTGAAGTCCGTCTGATGCAGCGGTGAGCGCGATGAGCTCCTCCGTTCCCTGAGCAATATCCTGCGCTACTCTTGCCGCCAGCTCTTCAGCGGCCCCCAACTCCTGAATTCGTTTCTCAACCGCAACGCGGCTCTGGTTTACGTCCGCAACGATGATCCAGCTTTGGGCCGCTTTCGGGCCAAGGGTAACTTCCTTATTCAGCAAGTAAGCTCCCTTTTCTCCCTTCACATCCGTTTCCTGCCGTAGCGCATCTCCCTGACGGAAAGACTCCAGCTGCAGCGCGGAAAGTAAATGCGTCGGCCCGTCTAAGCCCACTGACCAAACCGTATTCGCCTTCAGCGCTTCACTGGGTTCGGCTTTATCTACGATGATGGCACTCAGGGCGAAGATGCCAAGCCCGCTGGCGGCATGCAGCTCGCTGCGCTTATAGGCGTCTGCCAGATTACTGGATTGTCGTTGCAGGTCACTGCCCACGCCGTAGGGAAGAATATTCTGCAGGCCATCAACCAGTGCAACGGTGATGGCTTCCTCGCTGTTGTTCGTCAGCGTTGACGTCCTCACAAAGCCATAAGCTGCGCTGGAACTCCAGCGATAGCGGAAGCTCAGGCCCAGATCCTCATTCGTCTCTTCAAAAACGACCTGATTGCCGTAAATGCTTTTGTAGAGGTTTCGGCTAACGGTAAAGCGGCCCTCATTCCGGACGGAGAAAGGTTCCCAAACCACTGTCTTCCCTTCTTTTTCGAGCCGGAAGATGGACTTGCTCCCCGTTGTCTCGACGGATTCAGTGATCTTATCATCCGTGTAATAGGGGAAAAGGGCAAACTCAGAGTTCTTACGCCCGGCCGTCAGCCCACCGTTACTGGAGATGAACATCCAGTGGTTAGCATCGCTAACGATACTCATGAAGAAAGGACGCATCGAATCACTGTCCTTGATTTTGTAATACTGCTCCCCATGAAGGGTTACCTGCTCTAAATCTTTCATAAAAGTGCTTATGCCCAAAAGGTTATTAATACGTGCGATCGGCGAATGTAGCCCGTCAGTGTGCGGACTGCTCCTTCTTGCCCGATCAATTTATGCTAAAACTGGAAAGTCTAACCACTGCCTGAGCGCTGGTTAGTGTAGTTTCTTCTCGGCCCGGTGATACTTTCTAGCCGATTTTCGTCCCTTAGCCGCAGCCTTCCCCAGCTGAATGCTGGCAAAGTGAGCCCCTACGGCAGCTGGCGTAGCCCCGGAGGCGAACGGCTCAAAGCGATGCACTTTCTTCAAAGCGTAATAAGCTGCCCGGGGATAAAGTTTATACAATCCCTTACTATTTGTGTAGCCCTTGGCGGTAATCCCGAACCACTCTTCATTCATATTATTGCGGCCTTTAATGAAATCGTGCTCGTAACCTCCGTTGGGCCAGGAGGCATTGTTATCGTGTACATCAAGGTTATAGGTCTGCCCGAATTTCCACCAGCCGTCACTGAACTGAAAGGTGAAGCCACCCAAAGCATTTTCTGCCAGCCCCAGGCCGGCGGCGTTGGCGTAGATCTCTTTCCAGTTCTCCACCATGTAAAAAGCCTGAGGTTCCTGGTCTTCCGCCTGACTCTTAGCATTGTAAGCGTCAGCACCAAATTCGGTAAACAGAATGGGCTTACCGTATTCTTTCTTTACCCGCTCAAAAGCGTCGCCGAAAGATTTCCCCCGGTACATATTCGTACCGTAAATATCAAAGGCCGGGCATTCTTCCGCAATCATGTCGAGATAAAGCAAATCCCCGTTACAAATGGCAATGGGATGGGAGGTGTCCAACGCCTTCATCGCTGCAGCTGCCTCGTTGAAAAGCTTATACATTGCCCGGGCACGAACGGCGGGTAGCTCATCCCCCACCGGAATCGCCTCCGTTTCCGCACCTTCCCAGGAAAGACCATAATTGTTTTCATTGCCCAACAGATACATCAGTAAACCGGGCGTATCCCCATAATCCCGGGCCAATTGTTCAACTTCCGCCAACAGGACTTTGTGGACCCGGGGGTCAGCGTATTCGGTGTTAGCCACCCACTCTCCATCAAGTGACAAACCATAGCGCCCAAAGGGATGATTCAGCATCGTAAAAATGCCGTGCTTTTCATAAATGTAGCTAATCCACTTAGCCGGCACACCGGTGTATTGACGGACAACATTGACCTTCATCTTTTTCAACAGACGCATTTCTCTATCCAATGCTGCACGGATGAGCTCCTCTGGTTGTTGCCAGATGATGTACTCATAGTTGGTGCCTCTGGGGAAGTAATCCCAGTTCATACCATTAATCATGAAGGGCTTTCCATCGACGATAAGTTGGCTACCCTCTTCGTTTTCCAAGACCTGCACCACGCTGGCCTGGCCCATCAAATCCAGCAGGCTAATGGCACAAAGGAATAGCCAAAGTAAAATTCTCATGTCATAATTCTTAAGAAGGGCGCGGCCGCAGGATGCAGTGGAGGGTAAAAAACAAGGCTAAATGTCCGCTTTAGTTTTCTCTTCAAAGCGATTTTCCATACCCTGCCATTTCCGGTAAGATCGGAAATAATCCGCGAATCCCCCCGGCGTACGCAACGCTCCGCGGGCGACCGGCCAAAGCGTGCTCCGCACGCGATACAAAACAAGCCATAGCGCGGCTGGAAGCCGCTTCGGCCGGTCGCTGCTGGAAGCAGCTTACGCCACCCCCGGCGTACGCAACGCTCCGCGGGCGACCGGCCAAAGCGTGCTCCGCACGCGATACAAAAAAGCTACAGCACAATAAAAAACAATTTGTTTTTTTTAATTAAAAGTAAATTAACTTTATTGCATCAACATTCCCCTCATTAACACACAAACATGAACACACGTCCCATTACTCACCAACTTGTTCACATAACCTACCGCCTTTTCGACAGCATCAACTCTCTCGCACTCGCAGAGTTAGGGGAGCAATTTGAACACGCCAGCAACGAAGTAAAGGCTCGTTACCACCAGCGCGACCGACAGCCGACCTCCCTACGACATCAGGCCTATCGGGCTGAAATGAGACAAGTAAACATGGCCTACTACTTAAGTTATGAGCGTTTGCTCGATGGCATGACCGACGGGCCATTTTTTTTGGCCGATCCCCGCGCTAAGAAAATTGTTATTGACTCCTGGCTACATATTGGCCGGCAGTACGATCTTAGCATCTATGCCATTTGCGTCATGTCAAACCACGTACATGTCTTGCTCAGAGCGAATGATGTAAACGCCTGTATCGACCTTGAGATGCTGATGGAGAGACACAAGCGTTTTACCGGCCGGAAAATCAATGAACTCCACGATGCTAAAGGCCGTAGAGTCTGGGCGGAAGACCCATTTGATAAGGATGTTCGCCATGGCAAGTTTGGCCTTGTGCTCAACTACATCCTCAACAACCCGAAAAAAGCCGGTATTACGGATGACATCCTTAATTTTTCGGGCACCTGGTGGGATCCTCGGCTGGAGCAGGAGTACATTACCCCCCTCCGGCGTACGCAACGCTCCGCGTGCGGCCGGCCAAAGCGTGCTCCGCACCCGATATAAAACAAACTATAGCGCGGCTGGAAGCCGCTTCGGCCGGTCGCTGCTGGAAGCAGCTTACGCCACACCCCGGCGTACGCAACGCTCCGCGGGCGGCCGGCCAAAGCGTGCTCCGCACGCGATACAAAACAAGCCATAGCGCGGCTGGAAGCCGCTTCGGCCGGCCGCTGCTGGAAGCAGCTTACGCCACACCCGGCGTACGCAACGCTCCGCGGGCGACCGGCTAAAGCGTGCTCTGCACGCGATACAAAACAAACTATAGCGCGGCTGGAAGCCGCTTCGGCCGGCCGCTGCTGGAAGCAGCTTACGCCATTAGCCTAAAAACGGGTAGCGATAATCCACCGGCGGGTTGAAGTTCTCCTTGATCAGTCGGGGGGAGATCCAGCGGGTGAGGTTGAGGGCTGAGCCTGCCTTATCGTTAGTACCGGAGCCCCGGGCTCCGCCGAAGGGCTGCTGCCCTACGACTGCGCCGGTGGGTTTATCGTTGACGTAGAAGTTTCCGGCGGCATTCGCCAGCGCCTTCGTGGCCTGGTCAATGACGTTGCGGTCCGTTGCGAATACAGCACCGGTCAGGGCGTAGGGCGAGGTATTGTCCACCAGCTCGAGCGTCTTTTCCCAGTCAGCGTCGTCGTATACGTAGAGGGTCAGTACGGGGCCGAAGATTTCTTCGCACATAGTCGTCGACTTGGGGTCGGTGCTCACGATAACCGTAGGCTCGATGAAGTAGCCTTCGGACTTATCGTAGCCGCCACCGGCAATGATCTCCGCCTTAGGATTGGCTTTTTCTCCGTCGATGTACTTGGCGATCTTATCGAAAGAGCGCTCATCGATGACAGCGTTGATGAAGTTACCGAAGTCTTCTACCGATCCCATCTTGAGGGTTTTCATATCAGCCAGGAGCCGTTCCTTAACGGCCGGCCAGATACTGGCCGAGATGTAAGCCCGACTCGCCGCCGAACACTTCTGCCCCTGGAATTCGAAAGCGCCCCGCAAGCAGGCCACGGCGACCTGTACCGGGTCAGCGTCTTTGTAGGCAACGATGAAGTCTTTGCCACCCGTCTCCCCCACTACGCGGGGGTAGCTGCGGTAGGTAGTAATATTGTTACCGATCTCTTTCCAGAGCTGCTGGAACACGCCCGTGCTACCGGTAAAATGCAGGCCGGCAAAATCGCGGTGCTTAAAGACGATGTCTCCCACTACCGGCCCGTCGGTATAGATCAGGTTGATAACACCGGGCGGGAGGCCTGCTGCTTCAAAGAGCTCCATGATGACGACGGCGGAATAGATCTGGGTCTCGGCCGGCTTCCAGACAACGGTATTGCCACAAAGAGCTGGCGCGGCGGGCAGGTTAGCCGCAATGCTGGTAAAGTTGAAAGGGGTGATGGCCAATACGAATCCTTCCAGCGGACGATACTCCAGTTTGTTCCATATGCCACGGGGGCTGTGCAGGGGTTGCTCCCGGTAGATCTCCTGCAGGAAGTAAGCATTGAAGCGGAAGAAATCACAGAGCTCAGCCACGGCGTCAATCTCTGCCTGAAACGCATTCTTGCTTTGGGCCAGCATAGTGGCAGCATTCATTTTGGCGCGGAAGGGGCCGGCCAGCAGGTCAGCCGCCCGCAGGAAAACGGCGGCGCGTTCGTGCCAGGGCGTAGCGGCCCAGCTTTCTTTAGCGCCAAGGGCAGCGTCGATGGCCTGGTGGACGTGCTCTTTCGTACCCCGGTAGAAATGCCCCAGGGTGTGCTTATGCTCATGTGGCGGGTGAGCGCTTACCTTTTCGCCTTCCAGTATCCGCTTACCGTTGATGAAGGCAGGTAATTCAATTTCTTTTGATTTAGCTTCGTGCAGCGCTTCTTTCAAAGCTTTGCGTTCCGGGCTTCCCGGGGCATAGCTCATAACGGGCTCGTTGGCAGGAACGGCAATGTGGTGGATGGCGTTAGACATATTTGGTTGTGGTTATGGTTGTGCTTTGGCGAACACGAATGTAGGGCTTATGGTTTGCCCGCCATTGCTTTTCCTACCATCACCCAGGGCAAACGCATCAAACTTCGTTTGCTACGTTTTTGATTGGCGATTGGCGATTCTCGATATTTGATTCTTGATTTGCTACCGCAAGTGACAGCTCACTGCGTTCGATCGAAACAAAAATCAACTATTAGATTACAGTTTTAGATTTGATGCGTTTGCCCTGTACCATCACCCTGCACCTGCGCTCCGTCGCCCGCTAAGTCACCTTGTGCCCTGACCTTATCCGCCGCTTATAAAATCGAATGGCTGCTACACCGATCAGTGTGGGGGCAATCCAGATCGCTACTTCCAGGTTCCCCGAAATATCTCCGAATATTTTTCGCCCGCCAAAAGCGAAGAAAGCCGTAAAAGCAGCAATGGCTGTAGTAAGCATAGCGCTGAGGTGGTCTCCTAACCAGTTATAATCTTTCGGCCTCGGGCCCCGCAGTCGATTCCTTAAGTCCGGAAGGGTAATCACCATTCCCAAAGCCCCAAAAACAATCAATAGCGGGTGCCCTTCCAACCCGAACAACCCGAAGCCGAAAACCAATAATACCGGCGAAAAAACGGTCAAAGCTCCGCATAGCAGGATGTCGATGCGTAACATACGGTCAGACATTTCCTCTTTATTCTTCAGTATCGCTATTCCGAAATACAGTGGTCGGCTAGTCAGCAAGGCCAGAAAGCCCAGAAAGAGTGCCACTACTTGTTCTCCCTGCGCAAACCGGAGAACACATAACAGTACTGCCGTGATGACAACCCCCCACATACCATAAGTATACCAGCGGCCAACGGTATTGTGTAGCTTGCTCCCCTTACGGGCAAACATAGGAATGAAAAAGAGCCCCAGGCTGGTGAATCCAGCGCTTACGTGAGTAATCAACAGGGCTTTAATCAAGATATCCATTAGTTATCATTTTCACCAATATAGCAGGTTTTACGCGGCGCTCACAAGGAATAGGCCGGATGACAAGGCGGCGGGGATCATTAGCAAAGGAATAGGGACCATTGGTGCGCCTTGAGTACACAATAGGGGCGCTTCCGCGGGTGCAAAGGAGTGTTAAACAAGCCATGTATTCACCCCATTACCCGCTCCCGAATTACACCTACATAAGCCCGCGACACCGGCACTTCCTCCGTCGTGCCCACCAACTCCAGTTTCAGCCCCTGGGCATTCCCTCGTGCCTGACGCACGTGCAGGAGATTGACCAGGTAAGACCGATGGCAGCGCGACAGCGGCTCTCCAATTTTTTCTTCCAGTCCGGAGAGGGTTCCCAGAATGGTTTCCTCCGCTACCACTCCCTCTTTAAGGAACACGCAGCGAACGTAGTTTTGGCGGGACTCACAGAACAGCAGGTTGGCCGGATCAATCATTACCCCTCCCTCCGCCAAAGAGACGAGCCTGGAAGGAACGAACGTTTTCCCTCC
The DNA here is from genome assembly GCF_900110645.1 of Neolewinella agarilytica. Taxonomy (GTDB): domain Bacteria; phylum Bacteroidota; class Bacteroidia; order Chitinophagales; family Saprospiraceae; genus Neolewinella; species Neolewinella agarilytica. The sequence goes on along the minus strand of NZ_FOFB01000009.1, from coordinate 166,541 downwards.
TTCCAACCTGGCCAACTGCACCTCTCCCGCTACCCGCTGGTTCTCCCGCTCCGCCCGCAGTTGAATCGCCATGCCGCTGAAGGCAATGGGGAACAAGCCGATGATGACCGTTGGCACCGTGATGGTGGCCAGGATCAAGGGGTCGAAAGCCGTCCAGTTAACGGTAAAGTTGTAAAAAATGAAGTTTCCGACGGAGATGAAAGCCAGGAGTAAGCCGCAGTCCAACACCCACTTCCCCAACGTCCAGCCATCACCAAATTTTTTCCAGCCCAGCACTTCTGAGGTTACGAATAAGTAGGCAGAGCCAACCAGAAAGGTCACCAGACCATATCCCAGGCAGGTCAGGAAGAAATTCCCCTCTGCATGCATGCCATAGGGCTGCAGAAAAAACAATACAGCGAATACGAAAAGCCCGACCCAAAACATCCCCAGAATACTGGAGCGGTCGAAATCCCGATCAGGAAAAGGTCGCTTTAAAGGATTATTGTCTAGCAGCTTCACTGACCGAAGATGCGGTTTTGGGCGTCTTTGTCGGTCATGAGGCCATAAATTTCTTGCCCTCGCTTATAAAACTCTTCAATTTGAGCGCTGGGGATCAGGGTTCCCTTCCGATAAAAGAGCAGGTAGAAGCCAAGGCCTTCCACCGTCCAGCCTTTATTAACCGTAAAGTAATTGAGCACTTCATCGGTAAAGTGATGCCGGATGTACTCTTCATCTCCGCCCGTGAGGCGATACTGCCCCGAAAACTTCGGGAAGCGGACGAAGTCAATGTCTCCGAAGCCCAGCAACTCACCCAGTTTATGGGCAATAGTCTCTGGCTGCATCCAAAGCTCCGGCAGGCCGAGCTTTGCGCTTTGCAGGAAAAAAACGGTCTGATACTCCATATTCTGCGAGGACGATCCGCCCCAGCGGCGGAAGCTGTAATCGAAGATGTAAATATCAAATTCCATCAAGCCGTCCTGACGGCGCATGATGCGCTCGATCGTTTTCCCACGCCCCTCGTTGAACAGCTTAAAGTCTTGTAGCTGGTTCAACAGGCCAAAATCATCTTCTTCATGAAAGGTGAAGTCAAGCTTCTGCGCAAGTGCGGCCATATTTCGCTGGCGGTAGGGGTGGACCATTGGGTAGACGGTAGTTTGGTAGACGGTAGTGTGGTAGTCGGTAGTGCGGTAGTTTGGTAGACGGTAGTGCGGTAGTCGGTAGTGTAAATGTAACGGTAATTTATGCAAAACCGGCCGCTCAGGTGAAGCTTGTGAGGGCAATCGCAAACTCCACGCCGGGACGCTCGCCGGTCCCGCAATACTGCGGGACCGGCGAGGTTCCTTGAGCAAGGCTAAGCGGTCCTCGAAGCGTCCTGGAAGGACCTTCGAGCGTCCGCTCTCTCCGAGCTTACAATTGCCCCGTATAGCTCGTGAGGTTTAGGACACAACACCGGACGATTACAGATCCCGGTCTTATTCCTGGCCAAGTCCCCCTTAAAACAACAAGCCCCCTCCTACCAACAGTAGAAGGGGGCTTGCAATTAAGCGTTGTAACGAAAGTGGCTTACTTGCCACCGCCGTTGTTGAACATACCTTGCTCACCGGCAGGTACGGCTTCCGGCTCAGCTGGCTTAGCTTCTACCAGGCCTTTGATCGTCAGAATGATGGGCTCTTCGCCGGCGTTCGTCGTCAGCGTTACGCGCTTACGGAACTGACCGAGACGGTGCGTGTCGTAGCGAACCTTGATCTCGCTGGTCTCGCCGGCAGGAACGGGTGCTTTGCTGTAGCTGGGAACGGTACAGCCACAAGAGCCACGGGCGTTCGTGATCAGGAGGGCCTCAGTACCGGTGTTCTTGAACTTAAAGATGCGGTAAGGATCAGAATCCTGCGCGATGGTACCGTAGTCGATTTCAAGGGCTTCGAAGCTCATTTCGGGACCTTGAACGGGCTCAGCAGCCTCTTCAACGATTGCAATAGCGGCAGCCGGAGCTGTTTGCGCCTGAACACTGATGGTTACCGTGCAGGCCAGTAGGAGGAGAAGGAAGAAACGTTTCATGTGGATATTTTTCTGTCAGCAAATATAAGACTAGTCACCGGGCTTCCCCGGTTAACGAGCTGTTAATGGATGGGAATGACGTTTGCGTCATATCCTGATAACGTCAATTAGGACGCAAAAGATTGGTCAGGGCCACTTCCTAATCGTTAATTCTTTGCAAAATTTATTTTAGCGAAACTTTTCGCCCGTGCTTGTTCATTTACCTCTTGCCATCTATATTTGCGTCCGCTTAGGTAACTAAGCAGTTCTAGCAGGGGGATTAGCTCAGTTGGCTAGAGCGCTTGCATGGCATGCAAGAGGTCACCAGTTCGACTCTGGTATTCTCCACCCTTAAGCCGCTTTCCTTCGGGAAAGCGGCTTTTTTAATGCAATCAAATGTACTACGTCTACATTCTACTACTCCCCTGCCAGCTCAATAGCGCGACTTAGAGCGTCCCGCCGCGGCGGGAAGGTCACCAGTTCGACTCCGGTATTCTCCACACTAAAGCCGCTTCCCTTCGGGAAAGCGGCTTTTTTAATGCAATCAAATGTACTACGTCTACATTCTATACTCCCCTACCAAAGACAAATACTACATCGGCTACACCGGACAACTCACTGACCGATTCCAGCGGCACCAACAAGGACGATCTAAAAGTACTAAAGCCGGTAGACCGTGGCTCATCGCTTATCTCGAAAGGTTTGATGACCCCACCGGTGCCTATCGTAGAGAAAGCTACATCAAAAAGCAGAAATCGAGAAAATACGTCCAGGCACTGGTCGACAGCTATCATGCTAATCCATTTCCCCTGCCCTCTCAATAGCGCGACTTAGAGCGTCCCGCCACGGCGGGAAGGTCACCAGTTCGACTCTGGTATTCTCCACCCTTAACATGGCTCATCCCGGAGTTTGGGCAGCCTTTTCTGTGTTTTCTCGGATGGAACCTGGTTCGGTCGGTATAAAAAAGCGATCAGCGGACAGCATTCAGAGCCGTTTTGCCTGAATGCTGTCCGCTGATCGCTAAAAATCCTATTTTTTGCCAGAAAACACCGTCATCTAATCCGAAAATTAGGGATGACTCATGTTTTAATTGGGTGAACAGCCCGTCTGTCAGGCTATCGTAGCTAGCTCAAAGTCCGTTCTGCGGTGCTTCTTGTTCGGGAGGCCCTGTGCTCACCTTTTTCTTCTATATTTGGAGCGATAAAAAAACGTACGCGATTATTGAACCCAGTCAGCCGCGCTTTTCACAACAGGCCTACACTTTTTCACACCTAACAACTCCTATTGATTATGCGGATTCCCTTTTTCATGTTTCTCCTTCTGTTCTCTTATTCGCTATTTAGCCAGGTCAACGATTTCAGGAAAGGGACGGTTGTTTTGCAGGACGGCAGTGAACTAACGGGCTACCTTAACCTTGACGGGCGACAGACGAATTCCAAACGAATTCGTTTCCGTTCAAGTCCTAATAGTACGGAGGAAAAGACGCTTACACCACGCCAGATTAAGGAGGCTCACTTCCTGGAATCTGGCAGGCTTTTCCGGCCGATCACCCATACCATTTCTTCCATTGAAACAAAAGAGAAGCGTCAGACTCAACGAATAGCGGAAGTTCTCATTGAGGGATCTTACGTATTGTATGTGCTGGATCGGTTTCCTGATGAGTATTATAAGAACAAATCCAAGATAACAGACAAAACCTATTACCTCAGCGACGGGAACGCCTTTCATCCGCTTTTGGTGGAAGAGCGAGCCGTGAGTGGTACTGAATTCAATTTGGTAGAAAGCTTTCGCGGGGGGCTGAAATACTTCTTCAAAGACTGGCCGGAAGCCGCACAGAAGATCGCGAAGGTTCGGTATACAGATGCGGATATGAAAAGGCTGTTCCGGGAGTATTTCCTGTTTAAAGGAGATGTATTAGAACCGATCACAAAAAACCAGAGCGTAGCGACTGACCGCGCGAAGCTTGGTGTCCGGCTATTGGGTTCTGATTTCAGTAGATTTCTGGATAGCGAGAATACTCAGCTTGGAGGTGGTGCAGGTATATACTGGCAAAATGACAACTTTGTTAGCGCCAATGCCTTTTCGGTTGAAATCGGCTTCGAATTTCTCACCATGAAATACGATGACAGCCAGCCCAACCAGAGCATTTACGAAGCGGTGAAAATCTACCGACTTCCTATCTCCGGTGAATTTTACTTCACCCGTCAGGGCCTCGTTAAGCCCAGAGCTGTTCTTTATGGCACATTGGGCATACTCAACGCCAGTTTCCGGAATGGCGCAAATAACTCCCGGACAAATACTTCCTTTGGGCTGGGGATAGGAGGGGACATCAAAGCCTTCATCGCTGACTTACGCTGGGAAAGTCAAACAGGTTTCCTTTTGGGAGTAGGCTATCGCTATAGTCTAAGTAAGGAGGGATAAAGCGAGTGGTGGGACCTTTGCTCATTGCTTCTCCCCCCCCTTCACGGCACCTGCGTGCGCGCCGCCTTTCTCGCCATTTTCCTGGCTTCCCTCGCCGCCTTCTTTTCCGCCTTCTCCCGTTCTTTCTCGCTCATCTGGTAACCGATGATGTGGAGATCGCTTTTTTCCCGCAGTACGATGGCCGCCGTAACGGAAGTAACCAGAGGCCCCAGCACCGAACCGATGAGAGGTACCTGCATCATGATCAGCATTGGCAGCCCCAATCCGCAGCAGATACCGATGTAGTCCCTATACAGGTTTCGCCAGCTCTGCTCAATGGTGAGGCCGAATTGTTCGTTGTAGTTATCCGCAATGACGTAGCCCAGAAAAATGGAACGGATGAGCAGGGAGAACGGCCAGAAAAACCAGCCATCGTGGATGGTTTCCCCTACGTTGAGGATAATTCCTTCAAAAATAACCGCGCCCATGGAGACAAAAATCATCCGAACCTGAGCGTCTAGAAAAGGCTTAAACTTATGCGCGTTCTCCACATTCTTTCGCAGGATGATCTGCAAGGTCCGCCGCATAAAGTGGTAGATCACGACTTCCAGTAAAACCAGAATAACCCAGTTAAGCATTCCGTCAGACATGGACTCGTACAGATCCGTAAACCAGTTAACGAGTAAACTGTCTCCCCCGATTACCATCGCAGAGAGTGAGTCATTCTGGTGGCGGCTAAACCAATCTCCGATCTCTGAAATCATTTGGATGCCCAGCAAAACCCCAATCACTACCAACCCACGGGCCACCCAACCATATTGTCGTAAACCTTCCCATAGCCGGTGATTGACCATAAAGCGCCAGGCCCGCGGGAAAGCCAGCAGGGTGTAGAAAAATTCGTGAATTCCTTGTCGAAGACGATCCATAGTAGTCAGGGAGTCAGAGAGTCAGATAGTCAAGGAGTCAAACAGTCAGATAGTGCGGAGTACTGCTTGACTCCCTGACTATCTGACTGCTTGACTATTTACTCCACCCCTTCCGTTTTACAGCGAGCCAATTGTTCCTGTGAGATGGCGAGGTCGCGCTTCAAGCGAACGATCTCACTACGCAGGTCCTGCACGTTTTCAAACGTAGCCGGTTTATTGCCGGAATTATCCTGCGTCGGTTGGTAATTATCAACGGGAGCTGGTGACGCCGTTTCCTCCATCCCTAAATACCCTTTGATATTCTCAATCGGGTCCTCACCATTAAAATAGCTGGCGCCGACGTAAGCGATGGGAACGAAGATGATCAGGAAAATAAGCAAGCGACTGAATCCGGTAAGTTTAGTACGAGGCATGGGTAAATAAATTTGATGATTACAAATAACAACAGTTACAAGGTAGGGAGAAAGTTCATTCTACGAAGGGCTGCGGACGGTCGACGGACGGGTTAGTACCGGAGGGACGCCTACCGTAGCGATGGCCGACCAAAACGACGAAGTCGTTGAGCGAGCCCATCGCGATTTTTCGGGCGCAGACGCAGGATGCCAGCTAAGTTTGACAAACAGCAGTGTTTTCATCCCCCGCCACATCCTACCTTTGCGGAACAAATAAAAACCTCCCGCCCATGGCTACCCCCACTGCTCCTGACGGTCGCGCTCAGCTCCCCACGCCCACCAATATTCAAATGGTTGACCTCAAAGCCCAGTACCGGGCCATGCAGGAGGAAGTGGACGCTGCCATCATCGATGTCGTCCGTAGCGGCGCCTTCATCAACGGACCGGCGGTCAAGGCCTTCCAGGCCGGACTGGAAGAATACCTCGGGGCTGACTACGTCATCCCCTGCGCCAACGGCACCGACGCTTTACAGATCGCGCTCATGGCCCTCGGCCTGGAGCCCGGTGACGAGGTCATCGTCCCCGCCTTCACCTACGTCGCTTCGGCTGAGGTCATCGCCCTGCTCCGCCTCACACCGGTAATGGTAGATGTAGACCCCCGCACTTTCAACGTGCGTGCGGAAGACATAGAGCCCGCCATCACGGAGCGCACCAAGGCCATCATCCCCGTCCACCTCTACGGGCAGAGCTGCGACATGGAGCCCATCATGACCCTCGCCAAAAAACACGGCATCCACGTCGTGGAAGACAACGCCCAGGCCATCGGTGCCACCTACACTTTCTCCGACGGCCGCCAGGCCCGGACCGGCACCATCGGCGACATCGGCACCACCAGCTTCTACCCCAGCAAGAACCTCGGCGCCTACGGTGACGGCGGCGCGATGAACACCAACTCCGAAAAGCTCTCCGTAGAACTTCGTAAAGCGGCGAACCACGGGCAGAGCCGCCGCTACTACCACGACATCGTCGGCTGTAACAGCCGCCTCGACTCCATCCAGGCCGCCGTGCTCAACTGCAAGCTTCCCCGCCTGGACGGTTACTCCGCGCGGCGCAACGCCGCCGCTGACTGGTACGACGCTAACCTTCAGGGGCTCACCGGACTGCTCACGCCCGCCCGCCTGCCCAACAGCACCCACGTCTTCCACCAGTACACCCTCCGTATCGACGGTGGCCGCCGCGATGCCCTGCAAGAACACCTCAAAGCCGCCGGCATCCCCACCATGATCTACTACCCCGTCGCCCTCTACGATCAGGAAGCCTTCCGCGGCACCGCCGCCAACAACATCGACTTTCTGCCGAATACCGATCTGCTCACCAAAGAAGTTATCTCTCTGCCCATGCACTCCGAATTCGATGAGGGCACGCTGCAATACATTACGGATGCGGTGCGGGGGTTTTGGGGGGTAAGGAATTCTTGATTCTTGATTTTGGATTCTCGATTCTTGATTTGGCCGAATACGCCAAGTCACTCGTAATTGAGCGAAACGATGCTTTCTCGTACAGTCTCTAGTCCTGCTAAGGACGGGTCAAAACTTTTAGCGAGGGACGGAATCGCCGCGTAGCGGGCGATGTAGTCCCTTGACTTGATGTTTGGGTATCGATAATAGGCCGTTCTTTCCATTACAACCGGGAGAGTAGGATTAAAAGGATTTTGATAGGATTTTTAGGATGTGATCCTAAGAATACTGCTACCGAAGCCTCGTAAACAACACACCAGAGATTAGAATTATAGAATGAGAGAATGGTAGAATGTTATCCTAAGAATCTTCTTTTCAATCCTACAAATCCAACTCTCCCGGCTTCTGCTTTCGACGCCGGAGGAGCCAAATCGTCTATCCTTTTAGCACGCGAGGGACGCCATCGCTGGCTTCGCCGCTCCTATGTCCCTCGCTAAGCGTTTGACCCCGTGCCTATCGGCACTAGGGATTAGTGGAGGAATAAGGTATTGACATTAATCAGGCAGTCCGAAGTAAATCGTCAAATATTCCCAACCACATATTCTATATCCTCACCGCACCACCACCCGCCGCTCCATCACCACCGCCCCCGCCTGATCGCGCGCATACACGACGTACGTCCCCATCAGCAAATCATTAATCTGCAGTATCGACTGATTCGCAGAAAGCGTAAAAGCCGCCACTTCTTTCCCATTTACACTCGCTATATGGATATGCGACAACTGATGCGGCAGCGGTATCTCTACCAATAATTGTCCCCGGTGATCCGCAGGATTGGGATATACCTTGATGTTCATTCCCACTAAAGGTGAGGCTTCTTCATTCGATGAGGTCAAATCCGAAAAATCGAAGGACCGGAGGGATAGGACGGGCTCAACCCGGTCATTGAAATCGCCGAACGTATAGATATTTCCTTCATGGAACTTTATCCCTGCTGACGTAAATCTTTGATCGCTAATTTCATTTTCTGAACACTCCTTAAGCAACTGACCATCTTGAAGAGAAAATGCTGCAACAAATTGATTCCAAGCCCCCGCTTGATTACTTTTTTCGCCCGTCAGATAAATTATGCCTTCGTTTATCATCGAATAACGAGAAGCAGCCCAAAGCTCTCCTTCATTATCATAGCGCTTTTCCCAAATCAACTCTCCTTCAGGAGATAACTTTGTTAGTAATACTCCCGAACTATTCTCTTCATTATAAAATATGCCGTTCACATAAATGAAGCCTTCTTCATCAAAGTCTACATCCGTTATTCTATCAATCCAATCAGACGTTAACGTTTGCGTCTTCTTGTAGGTCCACTCTAAACCTGTTGAATTGTACTTCGATAGTTCATAAGGGTCTGCAAAACGTGCTAAGTAAGTAGAATTTTGTTCAACGTCTCGAAAGATCGAAGGTGCAAAACGATATCCCGTCAAACTAATAGAGTAAGAATTTTCCACCCAACCCGTTTCACCAGACATCGTCACCACTTCAATATCGTTATCCCGAGCCACCAGTAGATTAAATTGATCTCCATCACCATCTAGGCCCAATAAAACGCCGCCCCGGTTAACATGTCGCCAAATCATTTGATTATTGATTCTTTTCTCGACGAAAGTTGAATCAACCGCCACCCCAAATTCTCCATATTTAATGCCAGACAAAAACAAGATAGAATCTTGTACAGATAAGATATTCTTCACCGCCATCGGGGCGTCCGAAGAATCACTGGTGTAAACGATATTATCATCTGGCGAAGAGGCATCTTTAGCCAAAAAAACGCGGTAAAAACTAAAACGATTCTGGAACGAAGGCGTATTAATTACCCCTAGATAACCACCAGAAGCGCGTGCCTGAATATCAGCAATTTCGCCGTCCTCACCAACAAAATAACGTCGACTAGCTAAAACATTTAAATCCTTATCAAACCAATGAATAAGCCTAGATTCAGACAAATTAAATGCATTGGTTGAAATGAGAACACTACCACTATTCGTAGATTGAAAAAAACGAGTAGTAGATAGATTATTAACTTTGTCATCTTCTACTTCAACCCTTTGCTCAAGGCATTCTTGAGCGGGCAGAAAAAGTTGACAGACGAATAAAAAACAAAGTAAACTAGCTATTCTAACAAGCATCGGTTTTATCAGTTATAGCTTTACCAATTTCGTGGAAAAGTTAGTTTGAGATCCTTTTATTTTTACTACGAAAACATCTTTGGGGAGGTCTCCTGTATTTATATTTTTATAAAAATAACCTCCGGAGGTAGCCACTGTGAAAGAGCGAATTTTTTCACCTGTTGTCATCGAATAGAAAGTGACCTCATATTTTTCATCAACGAGTGACTTTATAATAAGTGTAGCCCTATCGGAAACTGGATTCGGAGAGACGCTCACATTAAACTTATCATAGGCAGATAATACCTTTGAGCCTGAAGAGCTTTTCCCTTCTACGGCCTGAATAACTCCCGACACAAAATCTTCACGGACCACGCAACCACTAGCTTCGTAAACTTCGAATGGTATATTCGTTCCCATAGTTATAGCTGTAGAAAAGTCGACACCGGCTTCCTTAGTTTTAAACACGAGTTCAACCATGTCTTCGCCTGGTTCGATTTTCTGACTAGAATTCGCATTACTTCCGTCAAAAACATAAGATAATCTCACCTGTGTTCTCAATCCTTTCTCAATTTTATTACTCCAACGCATTACCTGTTGATTAGTGCCAGAAGTCATCACTCCTGTTTCTATTGCTGCTCTTTCAACAAGATCAGTTCCTGCAGTAACCTGCCTGTTCATCAGTTCCAACTTAGTATTATCAAATTCAATTTCCATCTGAAAACCAGCAATATTTTTCGCCACCGTTGGATGAATTTGGTATTTCAAAGATTCGTTTTTACCAAAAAAAGTACTCGCATAAACGCTCACTACTTCTCCTGTCTCTTTTTCTGAGCAATCCTCAAAAGAAATATTACCCCCCGTCAATCTTTCAACGCTACTTCCATTTACATCTCCTAGCTTGTAGGCATCGAACCCAGCCTTACCTTCAAGTACAGGACTGAAAAAGAAGTCAGATCGGATGTAAGGCGCTTCATTATAGTAAGTGTTCCCATTAATCGTCATTTTGAACGGATCAACTGAAAAACCTGAACTTTGCGACACGACCTCTGGTACAAATTGCCAAGGACCGGAAGGATAATCCTTAAATTCATCATCGAACCCTAGGATAACACGCCGAATAGCTACAATGTCAAATATGGATAAATGACCATCTCTACTGACATCAGCAGCCAATTTTTGAAAAGAATTTAGACTTTCTCTCCCCAAAATATACCTTGTAAGTAAGATTATATCATTGGTTGTTACATCATCCAACCAGTCGTCTTTTGTATAGTTGTATATGGCATAAGATGTATCTGAATCTTGTACATATTCTCTATTTCTGACTCCGCTCCCAAACAGAGTTGACTTTGCGCTGACTGAACTATCAAATAATTTTGCGCTAAAACTTCCATCTAGAGGGGTTGTGACATGGGAGTACCTTCCTTCTACCATGCTACTATCATCATGGCTCAATCTTATATTCGCACTTCTTATTGGAACTGATGTATTCCAAAACTGTACTGTATCTACAAACTGAGTTCCCTTTGAAATATCCCATAATTTTGCAGCATCTCGTCTAGCTTTGACACTCTGGAATATATACTGCTCTTCTGTAAAGTTATTCCTATAACTCCCATTATAAGACATGAGATTACTAAGACCTACTTCAACACCAGCTATTTCATGTCCATTATAATCCACATAATTTCCCGTGTAGGAGTTATCTTGAGTAGTAAATCCCACAGAACAATTTTCAACTCCCCTGATTGAATCAACATATACAAAACAGTCTGGATCATCTGGATTAGGAAAATTTGAGCTCAGCAATCCCCAGGCAGGAGTATCTGATATTCTATCGCCTGCCGTTTCATGATTATGTCGATCAAAGGGCACTGAGCCAATTGGCTGATTCTCTCGAATAACCAGTTCTCTCCAATCTCTGTCGGCAAAAATCATAGGGCTATTCTCAATTGGGTCAGCAGGGTTATCGTACAAAAAAGCTCCTTCAAAAATATGCCTTAAACCTAAGACATGCCCCATTTCATGAATTAACGTTTTACCTACAAAAGCCCCAGTATTGCTAATATACACTGTTCCGTTTCCACGGGGACCGTAAGGGTTATCAGGGGAAAAAGAAAAAGATAGAAAATTAAACCGACCGGCTGCGCCACTAGATAATGGAAAGATGAAAAAGTTTGCATTGGATGATGTAAATGAAAAAATACTTATAGGAACAACTCCATCTAAACCTCTTCCGTCATCAATGTAGTTGATTGGCCCATCCTGAACGAATTGTATCTTAATGGAATCATACACTTCATTCAAATTAGATATAGCGATATCAGCGTCTGCTTGGACAACCATACTTCTAGGTATTCCAGACCTATCCAGTGGCATTGAACCATCATCTTCTCTAAAAACGGTAAACCGAATCGGAAGAAAAAGCGTGTCCATCTCATTCAACTTCGAAAAAAGTGGTTTCTCACTATGGAATAAGTCAAAATCGGCATCCTCTATTTGAGCTTCAAGTGGTGACAGTTCAAATTCGCATTCCTCAACACCAGAGGTCTGTCCGGTTAAGTAAAATGGAATTAAGAAAAATAGTGAGAGTAGTGTAGAGTTCTTCAATGGTATTGTCTTTAGTACACATCAAATATAGTCTCAAAAAACTAACTCTCCAAAACAAAACACTTTTCTGGCTATTTATTCAAAAAAATGAGACCTCTCTAAAGAAAAGCATAACCCAATAAAGAAGTATTACTTATATTATATACTAACTAGTCACCTAAAACATTCAGTTTCGAGACAAACCTAATTTGCCATTAAGATTAGCACTAAAAAAATCACAGGAGTAAAACTGGCTGCTTCAATCATAACTGAGAGATTAAGATTGAAATAGGATTCTTAAGATAACGCCCTGAAAATCATTTGAAGCATAACAGCTTTTGCGCTCCGCTTGCCAGCTAACGGCTGAAGCCGTGGCTACCCCTTCCCCAAACTCCCCCGCCCAAACCTTGTCCGGATTTTATCCATCGCCCGCAGCAGCGAGCTGTCTTGTTGGGTATCGGTGAAGAGGTCGAGTTGGGTGTGGCCAGGTACGAGGCGATCAAAGCGGACGCCGACGAGGCGGATGCACTGCCGGCGGGTGAAGAGCTCGGTAAAGAGCTGATCAACGACGGGGAGTAGCTGCTGGTCGTGGGCCGTGTATTTCACCCGCCGCTGGCGGGTGTAAGTGTTGAAGTCGGTGTAGCGGATTTTGACCGCCACCCCAGCGGTAAGCTTGCCCGACTGCCGGAGCTCGTAGGCCAGTTTCATCGTCTGATCGCGGAGGCAACGGCGCAGGGCCCCGATGTCCAGCGTGTCCGTCTGGAAGGTATGCTCGCTGGAGAGCGACTTCTTATCGGTGTACGGCACAACGGGCCGATGATCAATACCGTTGGCGCGGCGGTGGAGCTCACGGCCGGGCTTGCCAAACTCCCGCTCCAGCAGGTCAATGGGGACCTGGCTAAGAGTACCGGTCTTACGAATACCAAGCAGGCTCAGCTTCCGGGCCGTTGCCCGGCCCACTGACGGGATTTTCCGCACCGGCAGCGGCGCCAAAAACGCCCGCTCGGCTCCTTCGGCTACCCAGCCTGAGCCATTGGGCTTCGCTTCCCCCGCCCGCACTTTGGAGACGAGCTTATTAATGGATAAGCCGGCCGAGAGCGGCAAGCCCGTCTCCCGACCGATTCGCTGCCGTAGCTCCTTACTCCACTGTACACAGCCGAAATATTTGTCCATCCCCGAAATATCCACATAAAACTCATCGATGGAGGCTTTCTCGAACACAGGGCCCTCTTCGGCAATGATCTCCGTGATGATGCGGGAGTGCTTTTCGTAGTCTTCAAAGTCGCCCTTCACGACCCGCGCTGCCGGGCAGCGGCGCAGCGCGATGGCCATGGGCATCCCGGCGTGAATGCCGAAATGGCGGGCTTCGTAACTGCAGGAGGTCACTACTCCCCTGCCACCAGTTCCGCCCACAATGACGGGTAAACCGACAAGCTTACTGTTCTTCATGATCTCCACCGAGGCGAAGAAGGCATCCATATCCAGGTGAAGAATGGCTTTTTGAAACATGTCGTGTCTTTGCGGAGTGAGTAAACTTTCTGTGGCAAAGAACGAGTGGTGACTATCAAAATAAAAACATTTTGTGTTAATTTTTTGAGAAAATGGTAGTTTTGATTGAGGGAGTGGTAAAGCCCGTAGCGGGCAGTACAAGGGAAATTCACTGCGTGGCTGCCTCGTGGTAGGATTATTGAGAGGGAGATTGTATACTGAAAATCCAACGCTCCCGGGCCTAAAAAACTCTCCCCCGGTACCTGCCCCCCGGCAACCCGCACCCGGCACCCGGCAACCCGCTTTTTCAACTTACTTTGCACCTGCGTCCGCGCCCCAAAACGTATCTCATGCCTGATCAACTCTCCCTCCGCCACGCTAATCCGGCCGACGTAGCCGGCATCGCTAACCTGCACGCTCAAAGCTGGCAGCTCACCTATCGCGGAACTTTTAGCGATGATTACCTCGATCATGAAGCTCCCGCTGAACGCCTCGCCACCTGGACCGAACGTTTCGCTACTCCCAATCCTGAAATGCTCGTCACCGTCGCCGAAAAAGAGGGCTCAATCGTGGGCTTTTATTGCACTTTTCTGCACTACAGCGAAGACGGACATATGCTTGACAACCTTCACGTTCGCCCCGGCCTGCAGGGCCACGGCATCGGCCCGAAGCTGATGCGGGACGCCGCCGAACGCGTTAGTCAGCACGACCCTGACGGCACCATTTTCCTCTGGGTACTGACGGATAACGAGGGCGCCATCCGCTTCTACGAACGCCACGGCGGCCGCCGCGGCCGCACCCAACAACTCGTCTTGGCCGGCAACAAAGTTGAGGCCATCATGATGAGCTGGCCCGTCAAAAAACTGCTCGAACTACGATAGTATCTACTGCACTACCGTCTACGGTTCTACCGCCTACAAAATTACCGTTCTACCGTCCACCGTTCTACCGTCTACCGTTCTACCGTCTACCGTTCTACCGTCTACCGACTACCGTTCTACCGTCTACCGTCTATTCAATCACCACTTCCACCAGCTCACTCTGTCCCCGCAGTGGCGGCATCCCCGGATAGCCCATCCCGAACTCTACTACGGCCGGACCCGGCGGCAGGTTGTTCATGATGCGCAGATCGCCGGTGAAGACGGCTGCTGTTTGATCAGCGGTCAATTGGTTCGTAGCCTTTCCCCCCAGCTTGTAAAAACTCATCGTCCCGTCAGGGAAATGAAAAATAATGAATGGAAACAGGGAGAAGTCTCCGTTCAGGCTCAAGTCCCGGGGCACCTCCGCCAGCAGCTTAAAGGCTACGGGCTTACCTCGTTGCAGCGTATCCGGCAGTGGCTCCGCAGCGGTTAACCGTAAGCCCTTCGCCACCGGAAATCGTTCGATCCGTTGCCAGCGCATATCGCGTGTGTGCGTCCGGAAAGGTGTGGCAGCTTCGTTATTCCAGGTCTTTTGCCCGAGTAGCAAGACGGGTTTTTCGTTGTACACCGAGTCATCCGTCCACAGGTCATACTGGTTGAGGCGGTACTGCACGTCGGTGAAAGTCCAGGCGGGTTTACCGGAATAGAACTCATAGAGGGAAGCCAGCCGGTAGCTGTTCTGCACCATCACGGGCAGATCGCCGGCCTCCTCGGCCAGCCGTTCGACCCAGGGTTGATGGTCGAAGGGCTTGTCAAAGGGCAACCATTCTCTTGGGGCCACCAGCAAGATGCGCACCAACAGCAATATGCCGCCGCCGATGAGGCAGAGACGCCACAGTTGTCCTTGCCATTCAGGGAAGCGATCCCGCGCTGCCCGGAAGGTGAGGTAGACCAGCGGCATACTCAACAGGGCCGTCCACTGGGCCTCCGTGCCGCCCTTGGTGGTGGTATAGAGAAAGAAGAGCAGAAAGCCAATAACGAGCCAGCGGTTCGCTATCCCGAAGCGATCGTGCCCGCTGTCTTTCCGGAAGGTCTGCACGTAGTGCCAGACCAGCAAGGGGCTAAAGATTACCAACTGATTGGCCAGATACTCCAGCGTGAATTTGAACTCGTAAGCATCATCCCGTCCGCTGAGGTGATAGCGAAAGGAGGGGAAATCATTGGCGTATTGCCAGTACAGATGCGGCATAAAGAGCGCTGCTCCCCCCAGTGCTGCCACCCATGCGCCGGGCTTACGCAGCAGCCAGAACAGATGCGGCAACACACTGAAGAAAATCAGCATCACGCCGTGGTATTTACTATAGAGCAGACCTGCCATCGTTAGCCCCCACAGTGCCCCGTTGGCCAAGGTTGGGGCATCCAGGAAACGGCGATAGGCTAATAAGTACAAGACCGTAAAGAGTAGCAATGGCCCGTCTGGCGTAGCAATAAAGCCATAGACGTGCAGCATGGGCTGGGCGAAGATTAGTCCGGCAGCCAACCAAAGTAACGGGCCACGGGGTTTCTCCAGCAGATACCACAAGCCGGCAATGGTAAGCGTAGAGGCCAGCACGTGCCCCAGCCGCAGACCAAAGGCTCCGGGCAACCAGTCTTTCCCCATACTAATCAACACCGCCACGGCGGGCGGATGATCAAAATAGCCCCAATCCAGCTGACTGGCGTACATCCAGTAGTAGGTCTCATCCGCGTCAAGCGGGGAAAACGCCGCCTGCAGCAGGTTGATCACCAGCCAAAGGGCAAGCAGCCACAGCGGCTGAACGGAACGTTGGGGGAGTTGCATCCCGCAAAGGTAAGATTCTCGATTTGCTGCGCAGCCCTTCGGGGTTCCTGATTTGCTGCGATATGCGATATGCGATAAAAATCGAACACCTCCCGTAAAACCCCAAACAGAAAGATATATTTAGCACCCTCGGACAGTCCGTAGTCCCGGTAGGGACGGATCTAAACTTTTAGCGAGGTACGTAAAAGCCGCGCAGCCAGCGATGGAGTACCTCGCGTAGGAAGGAGAGATTTACTACGTAGTACTTCGTGCTCCCGATTTTGGATTTCGCACGCGCATCAACGACTCTCCCCCAGATAAACCTTAAGCCGTTGGCTTGCCTCATCGTAGCTACCAAACAGGGTTAGCGATTCGCTGCCGTCTACCGTCAGGATACCACGGCCATCGCCGGGGATTTCAATTTCCGCGTATTCCCTTCGCACAACACCATTAACCCTCACTTTCCGGTACCCGAAGTAGGTGGAAGAAACCACCACCCGATAAGGGTATTTACCTTTCGGTAAATCCAAATTGAGTTGCTGCCGTTGGCGGGCATCCTTGGCCAGACGAATCGTGTATCGTTTATCGGCGATGAAGAGTTGTACCGTCTCCGATTTTTGCTGCTTCCCCAAAGCATTATTAATCTGAACGCGGTAATTCGTTACGCGGGTTGGAGGAGCGGAAACGGGAGGAGTAGAAACAGGCGGATTACTAACGGGTATACCCGTAGGCCGCCCCGAAGAAGTGTAGCGGCCGGGATACATTCGGGCGATGTACATTTTATCCGTTTCCGATAGTTCTGAGTTCATGCCCACCTCATAGCGTCCGCCGGTGAGTTGAGCAGCGACGGGATAATGCATGATGGAGGCGCGATCGTAGGCAGAATACTGAGTTGCATCTCGCTCAGCAGTGGCCATCACGTTGTTGTAAGTCATTTGGCGATCCCAGCCTTGCGTACGCCAGTAGTGGTCGTATACGGCGGCTTCGTCCCAGGGAATCCCTCCTGCGGGGTTCTGGTGTTCGTGTAATAAGCCCAAAGCATGACCAAATTCGTGTAGTACGGTTCTTTTGATTTCGTAGTCAGAGGTACGATCATTCAACCAACCGAAATTCATACTGGGCCGGTTCTGGTCAGTATGCGCAGAGCTCGTGCCGACCATCGACCAGGAAGCCCCGTTCTGGGTAAAGGAAACCCGGATATCGGCAGTCCCCGAAGAAAGCACGCGAAAATTAACGTTGGCATATTGGGTCCATTCCCTGGCATATCGCATTACCTGATCTTGCAGATAGCTACTCCCGCCAAAGAATTTAACCGTTAGCGTACTTCCTACGGACCACTGACTATTAAACGTTCCACCGGGCTTATAACTGACCGCTTTTTGCGCTCCATCGGGTATATTAGCCGGTACCCCGACAGAAGCTTTTGGGGAAGAAGGAATTACCGTACAGGTATGAATATGTTGGGCAGATGCAATGGAGAAAACCCCAAAGAATATCATCAATGTCAAAATGTACGTACGGCCTGAATGAAAGGAGATTAACATGGGCAACCTTTTTTACAACTTCAGATAGTTACGTATCCCAAATGCTTCATCCCCTTCTTTTCGTCTTTTCCACTTCTATTTTAACCCAATCCTTACCCGACTTTAACCCCTTGTTGACAGGTAGAGGATTCTCGATTCTCGATTTTGGAGACTCGATCCTTGATTTCGCGGCCGCGAGCGATATGCGATATGCGATATGCGATATGCGATATGCGATATGCGATATGCGATATGCGATATGCGATAAAATCGAACGCTTCCCATCAAACCCCAAACATAACGATAGATTTAACGCCTCAAAACAACCCGTAGTCCCGATAGGGACGGATCTAAACTTTTAGCGAGGTACGTAAGAGCGGCGAAGCCAGCGATGGAGTGCCTCGCAAAGGAAAGGGCAAGATCTAACCAGGGCACGCAAAAGCGGCGAAGCCAGCACCGGAAGGTCCAATATCTCAAATTCAGATTCACCTCCGCCACCACCAAATACCCAATCCCAGCAACAGAACACCAACCCCCGCCATCCACCAGGGAAAATTGCCCGCAGGCAGCGTGCCGGCATCTCCGTAATAGGTAAGTCCGGCCCAGTAGTAGGGAGATTTGAGGTAGGCGGGGATATCTGTTCGATCGAGGTAAGCAAGCTGGGCCCGATGCAGCGCATCGGGTTTTGGTGCTCCGCCGGCGAGTTCTTCGTAGAAAGTAGTGACAACTCCGGCGGTAGCCCGGTCGTTGAGCGACCAAAGACTGGCCACAACACCACGAGCACCGGCAGCCGTGAAGGCCCGCCCCAGGCCCAGCACGCCCTCGCCCCGGGCCAGCGGCCCGATGTTACTTTGGCAGGCGCTGAGGGTAACGAGCGCTGCGGGCAGGCGCAGGGCGTAGACATCGGGCAGGTAGAGCGGCGCATCGGCCGTCAGGATGCGGGCAGGCTCTTCGCCGCTGCGGTTAGCGTAGGCATGGGTGGACAGGTGCAGGAGGCTGTGCGAACTGGCTTCCTTCAGAAAAGCGGATCGGGTAGCGGAGCCGGCAGTACGTTCCACGCTTGTGTAAGGACTAAGCGCATCCGCTTCCACTTGGCTGAAAGCCAGGGTTGGAGCAGTTTCATTGGCCGTGGTTTCGGTGAAAGGAGCGAAGCAGTAGGCGCTCGTATTGACCCGGCGGTCGGCTTTGTTCTGCCGGGCAAGCACGGTAGCTGACTGCGCGTAACTCAGCAGGTTCCGGCGTAACAAATAGGGGGCCGTGGCGACATCAGAAGCCCCCGCTTCCGTGATCAGGGCAGCGAATGGCAGGTAAGCGAGCAGGCCATCAGGCACAATGAGTAAGCGCTCATTGGGGGCGCTCCCCGCAGGTGCCAGGAGAAGTTCATAGGCAGTGTGCGCGGCCCGCAGATAGTCTCCGGCTCCGCCGTCGATCTTTCCGGCGGAGGTGAAAAATTCGAGCATTTCCCCTACGGCAGCTTCCAAGCTATCCGTTGCCCCCAGAGAAATGACTTCGCTATCCGTAGGGGTCAGAACCAGCAGGAAAGCTTCCTGCTCGCCGAGAAAGTAAGCCAGCTGCCGATCATAGCCCAGTGCCGAAAGCTGGGCCCGGGCCGCTTCCTCCCCGAGGACATCTGTCTCCACACTGGCCCCCATGATGCCCGGATAGCGAACGGCCAGTTCCCTCCGCAGGGACGCAAGGCTATCGCGAGCCGCCAACAGGGCGGCCTGGCCAGCTTCCCGCCCCTCCGGCATAAGGTCAAACTGCTCTCGCTGCTGCTCCAGCAGCAGGTTCGTTAGCCGGGACAAACGGGAGGCATCCCCTTCCGGCAATTGCTGCAGGGCATCCGCCTCCGCCAGCGACTGCAGCAGCAACACCGCCCGGCTTTTCTCGAAAAAGTGAAGGGCTTGTTCCGGCTCCTCCATCTGTTGTGACAGCCGGATGGCTCGTTCGTAGATGGGCATCGCCCGCTTACGCCAGAAGAGCTGGCCCACCTCACCAGCCAGACCGGCGCGGATTTCGTCGGTCAGTCCGTCCGCAGCGTAGAGTACTTCAAGGGCATCCGCCGGGCGGCCAGCGGACTCCAGCATGCGGGACAAGTCTCGGAGATAGACAAGTAGATCTATTTTGTAGGGGCTGGCCCGCAGCTGTTCGGTGGTGGGGGCGAGCCGCTCGCCCGTCATCCGAAAACCGGGTGCCAGTTGAGCAATGGCCTCCCCTACCCGGTTAATCGCCTCATCATAGTCTTTTCGTTGCAAGGCCACTTCTGCACCATTGTCATAGGCCTGAGCGATGAACAGAGGGTCTTCTTCTTCCAGCGCAATGCTCCGGTTTTCGTCGTACCAGCGCTCAGCTTCCTCCGGAGCATTTGTTTTAAGTGCCAGCAGGGCGAGCAGGCTTTGCATTCGGCTCAGGTCCGTAAGCGGCAGGTAATCCTGCACCTTCCGGGCCGGGCCGAGGGCCCGGCGGGCGGCGGCGTATTGCCCTTGCTTGTAGCGGATATTGGCCAGGTTGATCCCCGTAGCATACACCCAGCGTTCTACGCCGAGGGCTTCGAGCTGCGCCAGCGCAACTTCCGTTGCACCTGCGGCCGCGCCCAGCTCCCCACGCTCCAGTAATTGCTCCCCCAAGAGGCGATTAGCCTCCGCCGTAAAAAAGGGGAAACCCTCCGCTGCCCCACGCTCTTTTACGATTTCCAAATGACGCGCGCCCTCTTCAAAATTGCCCAGTAAATTATTCATGTAGCCCAGGTCGAGCAAGCTGCGCAGCCAGCGCTTATTCTTCTCCTTATGCTCTACCAATGAAAACACCCGGCTGGCTTCCTGATAGTACGCCCGGGCCCGTTGATATTCTGCCCGCCGGGAATGAAACAAACCCAGATTATAGTTGATCCGGCCCAGCATCAATTTCTCTTCGCCCGGCGGTTGGGCTTTCCGGAATTCCACCAGGGCCAACTCCCCCATCCCGATGGCGTCTTCCAGATTTTCTTTACCGAAGAAATAAGCGCTCCGGCTGTAATAAACGGAAGCCAAAGAATCCGCAGAAGTAGGGCAAACAATCCGCACGGAATCCGCTACACCAGGATGGTGGTCACCACCCGCAAAGAGTCTCTCCCGCAAGTCTTCCACCGTAGGGCACTGCGCCTTCGCTCCGCTAAAAGCGCAGAGTAAGAGGAGTAAAAACGGCAGGCGACAACTATACATAGCGTTATTAACTCCCACAAAAATGCCTTTTCATCACCGCTTTACCAAACTCTCCACTCTCACCCGGTCTCCCTGCCGGACCACCATGAGGTATCCACCATCCGGCTGACCATCCAGCGAAAAGCTCAGTTTACTCCCTTTGGTCAGGAACACATCCGTCTCTTTAGCAATAAGATTTCCGGCCTTACCGAGCAAACTTACTTCCCCCGCCTGAAGATCTGAGAAAGCCGTCAGCACGGCATTTCCCGTGGTGCCGTCAAAGCTTACGCCAAAGCCGGTATTGGTGGAAGGGCGGCTGATTTCAGGTTCTTCGTCGCAGGGGGCTGCGGGTTTTAACAGGTTACCATCCAGGACAAAAAGCCCGAGGCTACCGGGCTCCTTAGTAGCCGAGGAGAGCAAGTAATTTTTAGTAGCTACGGTGTTTTTGCCATTCTCGCAGGTGTACAGTGCCGCCACGGCCGTAACGGCCGGCGTGGCCATGGATGTCCCGCTCTTAAGGCCTCGTCCGCCACCGGGCACACTACTCTCGATCTCAACACCTTGAGCCAGCAGATCAACGAAGGAGGCATTGAAATTGGAGAAGGGAGCTATTTCCGCTTCGGCAGATCCGTTGAGGAAGTAAGCTCCTACGCCCACCACATTGTTCAGGGAAGTAGTTGCGGGGTTCTGCTGATCCGCAATCAAATTCAGTGAGTCATTGCCTACGGCCGCCAAAACGAGCGCTCCGTAACTTCCTGCCGTATCGATGGCATTGCGCAAAATCGTTCCACCACCACCATAGAAGCCCCAGCTGGCATTGATCACCGCTGCATTGTCTTGCACGGCGGCCTGCAGGACGCCGCAAGAAGCCGCGAAGAGTGTTCCTACTCCATAGCTATTATGGGTTTTGTAGGGAATAATTCGGAAATCACAGTTATCACAATCCGCCAGCGTTTCCGCAATGACACCAGCGATGTGAGTACCATGGCTATGGTCATCCTGCGGGTTGTTGTTATCGTCCACGTAGTTCCAGCCCATCGGGTCATCCACGTTGCAGTTACCGTCCTGATCTCCGCCGTCGCCGATGCCATCATCGCTTCTAAAGACATAGCCGGCCAGGTCAGGATGGTCATAGTCGAGGCCAGTATCCAGAATGGCAATGTTGATTGCACCAGCCGGAGCCGGACTGAAGGAAGAAATATCTGCCGCCGTTAGTGGCATGGCCGGAGCCGGTGGCTGGTTCTGTAGTTCGTTGAAGTTGTAATAATTGAGTTCCACTTCATCGATGGTTCCGGAGGAGCCTCCGCCGAGTACACGTTCCAGAATATCACCCGGGTCTCCGAGCACCTCCCCGGAAACGGGGTCAAAGAAGTTCCCTCCCGGCAACTCCCACAGTTCCAGCCGGTCGCAGACGCAGGATTGCACCCGAACAGCTCCGAGTTGCATCCGGATGTTGTCCCTTTCCGCCTGGGAAATCGACGGCATAAAATCAAGTACGAGCTGATACGGCACCGCTGCGCCACCAGCAGAGTCTACGACAAAGGGGATGCCATAATCTTCCAGCGACTGCCCGACTGAGCGGGGGAAAGTAGGCCGGGGTGGCCGGGTCTCTGACAAACGGACATCATCCAACAGCCAGAAAAACAGGCCTCCTTCCACATCAAACTCCACTTGCACCCGGTTAAGTCCGGGCAGTAAGTCCGTTAAGTCAATAATGCGGTAATCTCCGGATGAGGTTTCTTCTCCCGGTGTCAACTCCGGCAGTAGCTCAATTTCCCGTAAAACAATTCCTCCTCCGTCACGGATGATCACTCTTCCCTGTCCGCCATTACTCCTGATGTACTGATAGAAGCTCAGGAACAGACCACTTGTTCCTCCCGGAATATCAACCGTTGGGGAGAGCAATTGTGCGTCCTGCTCCGGGTTGGCAAAAAGGGCTGCTCCACCTTCTGAGAAGGATCGTATGGCCGTTCTGCCACGCCAATCAGCCGTAAACACCGTATCTGCTGCACCGTTGGCGTTCCAGCCCCAGGAGCCGTTGGGCGTCCAGTTGTTTAAGCCTGCATTGAAAGGTTCCTGTAAAAATTGCCCGCTCAGCGTGGAAACTGATAGCAGAAAAAGGAACAACAGTTGCTTTGTTATTATTCTTCGCATGTTTGTACAATTGAGTCTTGGGATGATAAATCAGCCAGGCAGCAAAAACATAAAACAAGGGCAAAACACATGCCTGCCAGGTCAATAAAAGCGTAGTGAAAACTAACAAAAAGATACTTACCCAATTGGGCAGTAAGGCTTACAGATGCACACAGCCAGCTTATAGAGCAGCCCGTAATCGGTCAGCTCGCTCCGTAAGATAAGGGTCGGAAGCGGGGATGAGATCCAAAAAGTCCTTGGCCTTAGCCGTTTCTCCCCGTTTTACCGCAGCCAGTGCCAAATACCAATTTCCGTAGGGAGCCAGTGTGGAGTTCGTATCGACAATCTCTTTGAAGAGACTGATGGCCTCTTCGTCCCGGTCTTCTTCCAATAAGGAAACTCCCAGGGCCAGGCGTGCGCGCTCATCATCCGATTGCACGACCAGGTATTCCCGCAACAAGCTGATGGCGTCGGTATACTCTCCGCTATTGTAAGCCGTTTCGGCCTGGGTGGCCAGGTTGCCAGAGTCTCCCCGTTCAGTCAGGGAAAGTGGCTCGTGCTGAGCAAACTGCTCATAATGATCAGCCTCTCCCATAAACTGCCCTCCGGCAATAACCGCCAGTGCGATGGCGGCAGCCGCCGCAATACCTATCCACCAACGCCGGCTACGGCCCGCTGCCGGGCGAAGCTGTCGAACAACGGCTGGCTCTTCTTCCCGTTCAGGGAAATACTTTGCGCCCATTGGATTCAGGGTAGCCCGCAGGGAGGCTTCTCCGGCCTCCGCTTTGAGATGCTCGTGTAGCTGTCTTCGCTCAGCGAGTGCCGTGGCAAAAGCAGGATCGGATGTTACCCGCTCTTCTACTGCAGCTTTTCGCTCCGCTGAGAGTTCCCCCTGCAGGTAAGCCTCGATTTCCAGGTAGTCTTCTTCTTTCATCTTTTCACCTTTGGCTGTCAAACAATTCCCGCCAGCGGGTCAGGCAGGCATTTTTACGGCGGTAGACGGTGTTGGCATTCGGCATTCCCAGCCGTTCTGCGGCCTCGCTGGAAGAAATACCCCGCCCTAACAGGCGAAGTAACTTCTGACAGGTTTCGGAAAGCTGACTCAAAGCCTTATCCAGGCGCTGCTTTTCCAGTTCATCGTTTTCCCACCGCTCATAGGCCGAAACCGTCGCGGGTTCAGGTAGATATCGTTCCGCTTCCGCTTTTCTTACCTCCGCTTCCTTCTTTTTTCCACGCAACTGACTGATCCACTGGTTTCGGCAAATTGTAAAGACTAGTGCATTGATCGGGCAGGTCAGCCGGAAATCAGCTTTATGCGCGCTTCGGTGCAAGCTAATGAGCGCCTCCTGAAATAAGTCGCTGGCATCAGCAACGGTTCCATTATTGTTCAAGACCCACTGGGTGATCCCCGGGCTGCACGTCTGGTACAACTCCTCTAATGTGGCAGAATCATTCTCCCGCAACGCTACCAGAAAACGAGAATCCGGATGCTCTTGCATACGTATGGGTGGACGGTGAAAAAATAGTTGATAAAAAATCCTGCCCGAAGGTAAGACATTAGCCCTGCTTGCGATCTCTTCCTGTGTATTGCTTTTGTTTGACCACTTACACCCGGAACCCTACAACAAATTTTCAATCCACTGCCGGCGGGCCTTTCCTGCCGTGACAGATTTTAATCCCATGAACGTTTCCCTATTAATGTAGCGCCGGCTCTCTCCTTCGGGAGGGAGCCGGCTTTTGGTTTGGGGAGGAAGTTTTACGCACAGGGCGCTCACCGCAGGTGCAAGGAAAGCTACCATGCAAGCAGGGTCTCCCCAAACGAAAAAACCCGAAAGCGCCATACAGCACTTCCGGGTTTTCCCTTAATCATTGTTGAAAGAAGACTACTCTTCTTCAGCAGCAGCTGGTGCCGCTGCGGCAGCAGCTTTCTTAGCACCTCCACCACCACGGCGGCTACGGCGGGTCTTACCACCTTTCTTCTTGTCACCCTTGGTGTATACATCGTTGTAGTCAACGAATTCGATCATGGCTGTCTCAGCACCGTCTCCCATCCGGAAGCCAGTCTTGATCACCCGCAGGTAACCACCGGGGCGGTTAGCCACTTTGGGGCCAATTTCAGTGAACAGTTCCGTAACCGCTTCCTTATTTTGCAGGTAGCTGAATACGGTACGGCGGTTGTGCATGTCATTCGTCTTTCCCTTCGTGATCAGGGGCTCAGCGAAGGTCCGCAGCGCCTTGGCCTTAGCCAGGGTGGTGTTGATCCGCTTGTGCGTGATGAGGGCGATGACCATGTTGCGAAGCGTAGCTTTGCGGTGGGCGCTCTTGCGACCCAAGTGGTTGAATTTCTTACCGTGACGCATGTCTCAGTGGTTTTGCCGGCAACACTTGCTTGCGGTTCAGCACAGGTCGGGCACCTGTTCCCCGCGTGGGTTATTACCGTTGTTGTTTATAATAGCGTTCGGGTTACGAACGGCCCTGTTTTAGCCTTGTAGTTTGGTAGTCTTGTAGGCTGCCGCATTTTATAGGCGGCAATGTGTTTCATTGAGTAACACCTCCAACGTGCGTCAGCCTACCAGACTACAAGCACTACCGGACTACCTTACTCTTCGTCCAGCTTGTACTTGCTAAGGTCCATCCCGAAGGTCAAACCTTTTTCTACCAGCAGTTCTTCGATTTCTACGAGCGACTTCTTACCGAAGTTGCGGAACTTGAGCAGTTCGTGCGTGTCGTAGCGAACGAGTTCGCCGAGGCTGTTAATTTTGGCTGCCTTAAGACAGTTGTAAGCGCGAACGGAAAGATCGAGATCTTCCAGGCTCGTCTTGAGCAACTTGCGCATGTGCAGGATGTGCTCGTCAACGATGGTCTCCTCGCGGGTTCCACCTTTTTCGAATACAATCTCTTCGTTGGTAATCAATACGAGGTGCTGGATAACGATGTTAGCAGCTTCCCGTACGGCATCCTCCGGGTGGATGGTACCGTCAGTCTTAACGTCGAGGATCAGGTTTTCGTAGTCCGTCCGCTGACCAACACGAGTGCTTTCCACGCGGTAAGCTACGTTCTTGATGGGCGTGTAGATGGCGTCAACCGGAATAACACCGATGGGTGCATTCTTCGACAGGCTGTCATCCGCTGGAACGTAACCGTGACCCTTCGTGACCGTAAGCTCAACTTCCAGGTTGACGAAAGACTCCATCGTACAGATCAACAGTTCAGGGTTCATCACCTTGAACACGTTGGTGTGGTCATCAATGTCCTGAGCCGTAAACTGCTCTTTGCCGCTGATGGTCAGATAGATCTTTTCTTCTGCTTCGCTCTCCTCGCTTTGGATAACCTGCTTGAGGCGCACCTGCTTGAGGTTAAGAATGATTTCCACTACATCTTCGGTCACCCCTCTGATGGTAGAGAACTCATGGTCTACACCGGCAATACGGATAGCAGAAACAGCAAAACCTTCCAGGCTGCTCAGAAGCACACGACGAAGGGAATTACCGATGGTTTGGCCGAAACCGGGTTCCAGGGGCTTGAATTCAAAAGTGCCTTGAAAATCATCCGCTTTTTGCATCGTGATTTTGTCCGGCTTCTGGAAGTTCAGAATACTGCTCATATGTCAATTTGATCTTTGAGTGAGGTTACACCGGCTAAAAGGAGCCGGTAAACACCTGGGACGCTAAATTAATTTGTCCCCAGCGGGCCGAAGGCCTGGCTGGGGACTGGATGGCGGTCCGGGGCGGGATGGACCATAATGCCACCCGAGGGGGGCTCTTTCGCTCACCGTTATAAGTAGCGGGCGAAAGAAGAGTACGTTTTACTTAGAGTAAAGTTCAACGATCAGCTGAGCGTTGATTTTCTCCGGAATGTTGTCGCGCTCAGGGTAAGCCAGGAAGGTACCTTCCATCTTATCCTGCTGGAAAGACAACCAACCGAAGTTACGAACTTCGCTCTTACCGTTGACGGTATCACGAATAACGTCCATTCCCTGAGACTTGCCACGAACAGAGACGACATCTCCCGGGCGAAGCTGAGTAGAAGGAACGTTGTTCAAACGACCATTCACCATAATGTGACGGTGAGAAACCAACTGACGGGCAGCACGGCGCGTTGGCGCGAGGCCGAGGCGGAATACCACGTTGTCCAGGCGGGCTTCGAGCAGCTGCAGCAGTACCTCACCGGTAATACCACGACTGGCTTGAGCTTTTTCGAACAAGTTGCGGAACTGCCGCTCGAGTACACCGTAAGTGAACTTGGCAATCTGCTTCTGCGTGAGCTGAAGCTTGTAGTCAGAGGGCTGACGACGCTTGCCACGGGTGTTACCGTGTTGACCGGGCTTGTATTTCTTCTTTTCGAAGGCGCGGCTGTAACCGAAAATCGGTTCGCCAAGAGCGCGGGCTTTTTTAGCCTTAGGACCAGTATATCTAGCCATAGTGACCTGGGGTCTTTATTCCCATCTACCAATAAGGTGAGCGGGGAAGTGATTTTAGATTAGGATTAGACGCGACGACGCTTAGGAGGGCGACAGCCGTTGTGAGGCATTGGCGTAACGTCTTTGATCTTAGAGACGCGGATACCAGCACCATCAAGCGCGCGAATAGCGGCTTCACGACCACTGCCAGGGCCTTTAACGTATACCTCAACTACGCGGAGTCCCAGTTCGTAAGCCGTACGGGCTGCGTTACCGGAAGCTACCTGAGCAGCGTAGGGCGTGCTCTTCTTGGAACCGCGGAACTTTTCCTTACCGGCGGTACCCCAACTGATCACGTCACCCTGCTTGTTAGTAATGGTGATGATAATGTTGTTGAAAGAAGCCTGGATATAAGCCAGTCCTTCATTCTCTACTTTGACCTTACGCTTATTGCCGCGGCCAGCTACTGTTCTCTTAGCCATTACTTAGTAACTTTTTTCTTGTTCGCTACTGTCTTACGCTTACCCTTACGTGTACGGGCGTTCGTCTGCGTACGCTGTCCGCGCAGAGGCAGGCCTTTACGGTGACGAAGGCCGCGGAAGCAGCCAATGTCCATAAGACGCTTAATATTAGTTTGAATTTCCGTTCTCAGATCACCCTCTACCTTATAATCGTTGGTAATGAGGTTAGAGATCGTACGGATATTCTCGTCAGTCCAGTCTACCACTTTGGTGTTATGATCTACACCGGCCTTGTCCAGAATCTCTCCGGCAAGGGTAGAACCTACGCCAAAAACGTAAGTCAGACTAATAATACCGCGTTTGTTACGCGGGAGGTCAACACCTGCTATTCGTGCCATAGTAATTGTCGCTTAAGGCTTATCCCTGACGTTGCTTGAACTTAGGGTTCTTCTTGTTAATGACGTAGACTTTGCCTTTACGACGGACGATTTTGCAATCGACCGAACGCTTCTTGACGGATGGTCTTACTTTCATAATAAATTAGTTTATTCTAACCGGTTTAATCGCAGGCGCTGCAAGTCACTTATTTGTAACGGTAAGTGATTCGCCCGCGGCTGAGATCGTAGGGGCTCATCTCCACTGCTACCTTATCACCCGGAAGGATTTTGATGTAGTGCATCCGCATCTTTCCGGAGATTGTGGCCTTGATTTCGTGGTCGTTTTCAAGCCTTACGCGGAACATTGCGTTAGACAAGGCTTCTTCGATCACGCCATCCTGCTTAATCAGGTTTTTCTTGGACATGTTTTAAATTTCGGAGGGCAAAGGTAGTCTTTTCATTTTACCTGCCCAAATGTTTATAGAATAGTTTTCACTAAGTAAAGGCCTAAAAGTCCGAAGTGGTTGACTTGCAGTTACTTCCACGGCTCCTTCCTGCCAGCGTTCAAAAACGAAAGCAGCCCTCTATCGCATTGTTGTATACAATATATTTTGCCGGGGGGCAGCCTGACCTACAAAAATTTTGCCTGAGGGACAAGTCGTTCCACCCAAACAAAATTTTCAGAAAACCATAATCAGATCGCGAAGAAGTACTACTCTCCCATCATTGCCATTGGCTGGTAACGCTCCACGAGCTCTTCGTCCAGATTGTCTACCTCCTTCAGGTTGGGATTGTTCCGGATGGCCTCCTCGATGGGCCGGTGGTCACTCATCAGGTCAGCGGGGCCACCTCCTTTTGTGATGGCGATGGAATGTTCGTAGTGAGCAGCGGGCTTACCGTCACGGGTAACGATCGTCCAACCATCGGAGCGGCTGTGAACGTCTTTACGGCCCTGCGTGGTCATCGGCTCAATGGCGATGATGAGACCAGACTTCAGGACGGGCCCACGCCCGCGTTTGCCAAAGTTCGGCACGTCGGGGGCTTCATGCAGACTGCGCCCCAGGCCATGGCCCACCAACTCCCGCACTACACCGTAACCGCCTACTTTTTCCGTATACTGCTGAATAGCAAAGCTGATGTCCCCTACCCTTTTCCCTTCACGGGCAGCATCGATACCAAGATAAAGCGAATGCTTGGTGTGGCGGCAGAGTTCCATTACGTCTTCAGCAACGTCGCCCACACAGAAAGTATAGGCGGCGTCTCCGTAGAATTCATTGACGATCGTTCCACAGTCGATACTTAAAATATCACCGTCTTTGAAGACCTGGTTTTCGTCCGGCAGGCCATGTACCACTTCTTCGTTGCGACTCACCAGCAAGGTGGAAGGACAACCATAGAGCCCCTTGAAACCGGGGACGGCGCCGTGGTCCCGGATAAACTCCTCGGCGAAAGTGTCGATTTCTTTGCCCGTAAGTCCCGGGCGGAGCATCTTACCAACTTCCGTTAAAGTCTTTGTCACCAGGAGACAGGCAACGCGGCTGCGTTCAATCTCCTCCGGTGTTTTAAATATCATCTTACGATCCTTCCGACCCATTCTATTTGCTTTCTTACCGCTGTTAACATACTGGTTGACCAGTGGTTGTCTTAAAGGCGCAAAGATATTGTTATTTTGGTGGATAGAACCCAGACACTTCGATAAGCTTAGCAAGTGGCGCTAACGCAGGTGCAAAGAAAGCCTGAAAGCAAGGAAAACCGTTACTAAAGGTCATTGAGCAGCAGTCTCTCTGCCTCTCCAACTTCCCCTGCACCTGCGTCCGCGCCCTTATTCGTCTACTAATCAAACCTTCGACACGCACGAATACGAGTGGTAGGCCAACTGACTATTTGACTTTCTGACTCCCTGACTCCTTGACTCCTCGACTAATTCCCTAACTTCGCCGCCTGAAACAAGCCCATGGGAAAAGTCATCGCAATTGCCAATCAGAAGGGGGGCGTGGGAAAAACCACTACCGCCATCAATCTTGCCGCAAGCCTCGCTATTCTGGAGCGTAAGGTGCTGCTCGTAGATGCTGACCCTCAGGGCAACGCCAGCACCGGCGTTGGCATCCCATCGGACGAGCTGGAGGCCACCATCTACGAAGTACTGGTCAATGATCTCGACGTTGACGAAGTCATCTACGAAACAGAAACGCCCAACCTGCACCTCATTCCTGCAGGCATTCAGTTGGTGGGTGCTGAGGTGGAGCTCATCAATCGTTTCCGCCGCGAAGACGTGATGAAAAACAACATCACGGAAAAATTACGCGACAAGTACGACTACATCATCATCGATTGCCTGCCCAGCCTTGGCCTCATTACGATCAATGCGCTGACGGCAGCCGATACCGTGCTGGTGCCCGTTCAGTGTGAGTATTTTGCCCTTGAAGGACTGACCAAACTGCAAAACACCATCTCCCTGGTGCAGCAGCAACTCAACCCCTCCCTGAAAATTGAGGGCATCCTGCTCAGCATGTATGACCGCCGCCTCCGCCTGGCCAATATGGTGGTAGAGAAAGTCCGCGACATCTTTGGCGATCAGGTCTTTGACACCATCATCCACCGCAACGCCCGCATCAGCGAAGCCCCGAATATGCACATGCCCGTGGTGATGATCAACGCCGGCAGCCGTGGAGCAACGAACTTTCTTAACCTGGCGGAAGAGTTTTTGAAGAAAAACGAAAACTGATTGCGCCGTGGTGGTCTTGTAGACTGGTAAGCAAGAAATACGTTCGCTGGATAAGAAATTCACTATCCCGCTTCCAACGACCGCCTACAAGACTACTCTACTACAAGACTACCGAAGCATGCCCAAAAAAAGCCGCAAAAAAAAGACTTTCATCGAGCAGCCTGAGCCGCAGGCCCGCTCCTCCCGTTTCCAGTTTTTCCTGTGGATCTGTGCGTTCTTTTTCTTCGCCGCTCTCTTGATGCGTCTTGATGTGATTACCGCCTGGCCCGGTGCTGAAAGCTACTCTCTGGATCATGCGCTGAGTAATGCAAGGGGCGACTCCATGCTCTCTTTTCTCTACGGGCTGCTCTTTCCGCTGGGAGAAAACATCGACAGCCAATCACAGGCCATCTGGTTATTCCCCCGCCTGATTTCTGTCATCGCGTTGATTGCCACGGCCGTATTCACCTTTCGTTGGGCGGGTAAACTCTTTGGTAAGGAAGCCATCGGCATGAGCCTGCTCTGTGCTGGTGCGTCCCTGTACCTGCCGTTCTTCGGCAAAGTGGCCACGCCAGACGCGCTGGCCCTGCTCGGTCAGGCCGGTTTCTTCTGGTTGATTCTGCTGGCGGGAGCAGACCGGGAGAAAAACTACCTGCTGCCAGCGGGCATCTTTCTGCTGCTGGGTGGCATCGCCGCCCCACTCTCGACCCTCGTCTTCGGCCTGGGCACCATACTGGCCGGCCGACTCCTGATGGGTGGCGGTAAGCAATGGATGAACCTGCTTTTCCTCCTCGCCATCCCACTGGTCATCCTGCTACTACAGGGCAATCAAGGTATTCGCGCTTACTGGTTCTGGGGCGGGCAGCCACTGGCCTACGGCAAGTTCATCGGCTATAGTCTGCTGGGGATGTTACCGCTGATGGGTTGGCTTATGGCTGGTTTGCGGGACGTGGTCTACAAGGTCCGGCGCGGCGAACAAAGCAGCAAGCTGCTGCTGAGCGGGATGGGCATTGGGCTGCTGACGCAGTCGCTCGTTTTACCGCTTCTACTGGCGGTCGTCGCCGGCAAGCAGATGCAGCTCTACTTCCGGGAAAACAACTACCCCTGGAAAGACTGGGTTCGCGGCGGAGCGGTGTTGCACCTCGTACTGGCCTTCCTGGCGGCCTTTTTCGCGCTCTCCGGTGCGGGGCTGACCTTTGCGGGCGCGGGCTTCCGCGCCGCGCTGGGTATGGCTGCTGCCTACTGGATATTCTCGCTCCTGGGCGTCATCGGCCTCTACGGAGACAAGCGGGATTTCTCCCTGGGCGGAAGTATTCTGTCGGGCATGCTCGGCGTGCTGTTCTTTTGGGTACAGGTATATCCTTATTTTGAAACGGGCCGTAACTGGCCCGACCGCCTCAGCCAGCAGGTTGAGCTGAAGCTCCCTACTTACATCCCTGACCATAAAGACTATTCCCCGGCCCTGCCCTATTTCCGTAAGGCGGGTATTCCCCTTGTCCAGGATTCCGCTAAAGCAGACCTTTACCTGACCAGCTGGCCGATGACCGATACGCTCTCCTCCGCCGGCATTGAGATCAGTGGCCGGATAATTCTGGAGCAACGGACCTTTGGGTTGAAGACGGAGTGAGGGAAAGGAGTGAATGAGTGAATGAGTGAATGAAGGAATGAGAGAAGGAGAGAATGAAGGAATGAGTGAATAGTACCACGTTATGATCACTCTGTGTACCTCTGTGGCGACCTCTTTGTACCTCTGTGGTTAATCCGCCTTCGTCGTGGAGCCCTGCCACAATTACCGTATCTTGCCTTCACCCATAAAGAGATTCATGCCCATTATCACCCCCGAACAGTTAAGTGAGCTACAGGACCAGATTCGCCTTGCGGTAGCTGACGCCGACCTGGAAACAGCCTTTCACCTGCTGGAAGGTGCCTTACCGGCAGGCCGGCCCAAGGCCAACCAGGTCACCCTTCTCAATGGACGGGCCAATGATATTATTGACTTCGACATCAATAACACCCTCTCGACGGATCAGCTGGCCATTTTGCGGAACGAGTTGCGGCTGGACCTGCTCACCTTCGTTGACCATCTCACCCTTCACGATTTTTCAACGGAAGCCAGCACGAGCCGCCCTGAGTTAAAACCAGGCCACCTGCTCTATCAGGTGCCCCCAAAGATGGCCGTCCGGGAAACGCACAAATGTCTGGTCCGGATTGCACACCTGCTCAACCAGGTGCTGGAAGGCCTGCCCTTTGACGATAGTATCTCCCTGGAGGAAATCCCCGTATCGGAGGTGATGGAAGTAGAAATTCTTGACCCCTGCCCGTCTGGTAATCGGGCCTTTGACATCCTGCTGCTTTCCGACGGGGAGCAAGTCGTTGATGAATTTATGGCTACCGAATGGGTTTTCAACGTCCGTCCGCTGCGGGAAGGACAGCACGACCTGATACTTAAGATATCGGTTTTAATTACGGTCGGGGAAAAGGAACGGACGAAGAATATTGTCCTCAGCCGCCCGATTACGGTTGCGGCAGAGCTGGCGGAAGAAGTAGAGCCCCCTTTAATTCGTGTGATGGACGCTCCACAGATTGTGGCAGAGGAAATGATGGTGCTTGAGCCGTCGGTCGAATCTTCCTATTCTGCGCCACCACCACCGATTGTCGCTCCTGCCCCATCGGCCAGCCCCTTACCTGCGCCTGAGATAATACTGGCGAACGATGGAGGGAGTAGGGTTGACCATGCTCCACCTCCTGCCCCAGCGCCCAAAAGAGAGTCTGGTCGAAAACAGTATGGCGGCTGGATGAGTGCGGCCGTACTTGCCCTGGTGCTCGTAGTCGCTACCTTTCTGTTCCTGCCTTCTGAAGGAACAGACACTACTACGACCGTTGCCATTGAGGAGCCCGTCGTCGCGCCCCCCGTCAAGGAGGACCAATTAGCCCTCGATGAAGCAAAGGAGGATGCCCCACAAGAGCCGAAGAGGACGACCAGCACGCAACCAACGGAGGATGCCCGGGAAAATGACCTTACGTCGCCAGAGGTAAAGACTACCCGCCCCGTCAGGGAAAATGCTGACCGGCAGGCGATGAAAGATAATAATCAGACAGTCGCGACTTCAACCGCCTCCAGTAATGATCGGTGGATTGCCGGCCGCGAAAGCATCATTGCCAGGACGGTGCAACTCCGACAGATTCCCCTTGAATTAAGGACACCAACATACGTAGACTCCGTCGTCCGGGCGAAGATGCCCTTTAAGCTGAAGCTGGAGAATGTCGAGAGAAAAAAGCTTACAGATGGCAGCGTTGCTATAACCTACAGCTACATTAGTGATACTGAAGGCCGCCTGATTCTCCGGGATACCATCCGCTAGTACAGGGACAGGCGCGGCCGCAGGTGCAAAGCGGAACGCCGTCAAAGGGTCGTTGGTTACCGTCAGCGAATGGTTACCCGGCGGGCAAAACTCCGGCCGTCGGCCAGTTGAAAGAGCAGAGTGTGAAGGCCGGGTTTCACGCCGCTAAGATCGAGTCGTGGCTCCCCATTAAGTTGGTACGACCGAAGAAAGCGCCCCGAACTTTCGTAGAGCAATATCTCTCCGCCAACCAATGACAGATCTCCCATATCCACTTGCAGGAAGCTCTCTACCGGGTTAGGGAAGAGTTGAACGGTGGCGAAGGCAGGGTCTTCGGAAGAGAGCGGGAAGATCACGACGACCACGTAATCCCGCTTAGTAATACCGTCCTCGGCCGTAACACTTATCGTATGAATGATGGAGCTTGTTCCTTCTTCCATCATCACTTCAGTGCTCGCCAAAGCGGACCGTGTTTGAAAATCGATAAGCGGTAATTCCCCGGAGGAGAAATCGTAGTAGTAAGTCGTAACATCCGGGGCAAAAGTATCGATCGGCACCTCGTCAATAGTGATTTCTGACAGGGCTGCATCCCGGCTCAACACAAGGTCCTCTGGCAGCTCCGCCCCTTCGCCCGGAGCATACTCTCCGTTAACCGTTACGGCAATCCAGTCAATGGTAGCCCCATATTCCTGTCCGGAAGATTTGCCCCATTCAAAAAATTCGCTGGTGTTTTCTTCCGCACTAATGCCCATTAAAAAAGGCTCTGGGTCTTCATCGAGATAGACCGTTACGTTTGGTCCTGACATCGTAATTCTGATAACATGAAAGTCTTCACTCAGGTCAAAGGGCAATGCTCGTTCGGCCGACGACACCGATCTTTCCAGTCTGACGGAGGACTGATTAATGCGGACTTTCTCCCGCCAGCCGAAGCCCCGGATTTCAAAAAAGCTAATCCCGTCGACCTCCGGAGAGATGGCCTTAAAGCGGGCAACTACCGTAATGGAAGTATCGCTTTCCGTATAGCGGTAGCGCCAGCGGAAATTGTCTCCGCTGGCATCATGGAAGGAATAGAAGGAGTTTTCCGCCGCTGCCGGATCTGTGGACGTAGCGTCAACGATGGGGGCATCGGGGGCATTATTAAGTTCCCATAGGTCGCCTTCCTCTTCCGGCCGGGCGTTGCCCCGGAAGAGATACCAGGGAGCATCCGTGTTACCCGTTCCCGTAGTGAAAGTCCACAGCGGGCTTAGTGTCTCTCCGTAATCATTCACTCCCCCGATGCGCCAGTAATAAGTGGTCGATTCCGCTAAATCCGGCACGTAAGACGTTCCGCTTTGATTGCGGACCAGCGGCGGGTCCGTCTCCGTACCAAAATAGACGTTATAGCTTACCGTATTATCGCCGCCACTCCATCGGAGCGTAGCTTCTGTGTTCTGATTCGTGGCGCCATCTCCGGGAAAAGGACTGCCGGGCAGCCCGGGCAGAGCCGTTGAATCGGTAGTGGTAACGGACAGCGTATCGCTAAAGCCGGAAACATTACCTGAGGGGTCAATTGCCCGGACGGAAAAGTCGTAGGTCGTTGAGCCCCTAAGCCCACTAACCGTGGTTGATGTTGCCTGCCCGGACCAGACTTCCGTCCCGTCCTGAAAGAGGCGGTAAGCATCCACTCCGATGTTATCCGTTGCTGCGTCCCAACTAAGGTTCAGTGAGGCGATCATCACCTCACTGGCGACCAGATTCTGCGGGCTCGTCGGTGCTTCGGTATCCGCAATTAGAGTAGGCTCCGGCGGGCAAAGAGCGGCGCTGCTTTCGGAGATACAGAAGTCGGCAAAGTCAGCCGTTTCATCCTTCAGCACCGCTGACTTACTGCGGTAAATCCCCCACTTCGGCCGGTCGTATTGGCCGCCCGTTCGCCAGAGGTCGATATTGTTATTCTCGTAGGCCAGAATGGTCTCTCCGGTGCTGAGGTCGCGGATATTCAGTTCTACTTCTCCGGCTTCGGCGTGTAATTGTCTAAGGTAAACTTCCACCCAGCGGCCACGGAAAAGGTCAAGGTCTGCCTGAGTCAGCACGCCGAGGTCCGTGCCCGTTTCTCCGCCTCTGTGACTAAACTGCAAGACAGAAGCCCTGGCCGTCAGGGTCAGAATGGGTAAACCCGCATCCTCTCCGCCAACGAGTTTATTCTGAAAGATGTGACAAAAGGAAGAGGTGCCCACAAAGTCAGCGGGTAGCTTAAACTTCCAGCGATACCAGGAGCTGGTATTGATCAGGTGCTGGGCCTCCGGGTTGGTGTTAGGCCCACCTTTGATCTCCATACGAACGCGGTCAAAGACCCGGCAACGATCGTTATCTTCCTCAATGTGGCTGTGAAAACGGAAAACGTTCCGCTGCAGCAACTCATCAAAATGTTGAGTAATGTGTGGCCCGAAGGTGGTATGAACACAGTCGGGGTCCTCATAATCAAGCCCGGCGGCAAGTATTGCCGGATAACCGCTGCCACTGCTTCCGCTCGGCCGAACGTTGATCTGTGCAAAGGAAACAGCAAGCGTAAAAAAGAAAAGAAGAGTAAAACAAGAACGAAGTAAATTTTGCATGATCGATACTTAAAATCCGGAGGAGGACAATCCACCTGCGACCACAAAATACAGCATTATTTATTCTGTGTTCTTACTACACGAATGCAAAGACAGAGACAATCGTACGTAAAAGTTGTTGGCCGCACACTTTGCATTGATCGGCTCACTTCACTCTCCGCCCGTCCTTCATCACAAAATCCACCTTTTCCAGTAGATGAATATCCTCTAATGGATTACCCAACACGGCCACAATATCAGCGGTAAAGCCGGGTTTGATTTGCCCAAGCGTTTCTTTTTGCCCCAGGATCATGGCGGCCGTAGACGTGGCGGATATAATGGCGTCCATGGGCTTAACCCCACATTCCACGAGGTAGCCAAACTCCTTGGCATTGTCTCCGTGGGGGCTCACTCCGGAGTCGGTGCCGAAAGCGATTTTCACGCCGCGGGCGTAGTTTCGGGTGAATATTTCTTTTTGCTGCGAGCCAATCTCGATGGCTTTGGGAACGATGATGGCCGGAAAGAAGCCGGGGGTTTTGGCTTTCTCGGCGACGTAGGAGCCGGCACTGAGCGTGGGCACGAGGTAAGTCCCGTATTCGATCATGAGGTCAGCGGTTTCATCGTCCATCAGCGTCCCGTGCTCAATGGTGGTGATGCCAGCTTTGATGGCACGTTGCATTCCACCAACACCGTGGGCGTGGGCGGCGGTGTGCATGCCGTATTCTTTGGCCGCGGTGACAATAGCTTCCAGCTCCTCGTTGCGGAACTGAGCGCCCTGACCGTCTTTGGCAACGGAGAGCACCCCTCCGGTGGCAGTGATTTTGATGCAGTCTGCTCCGTTTTTATAGCGGGTCCGGACCGCCTTCCAGGCTTCGTCGGCGGAATTAACAACGCCGGCCTCCGGCCCGGCATCAAAAGCCAGTTCTTCGTTGCGGCCATTGGAGGGGTCGGCGTGGCCGCCGGTGGTTGCAATGGCTTTCTCCGCCGTAAAGATGCGGGGGCCGATGATATAGCCTTCGTTAATGGCATCCCGCAAGGAGATATTTACCCCGCTGCCCCCAAGGTCACGCACGGTGGTGAAGCCAGCAGCGATGGTCTTACGCATGTAGGTCGTGGCCCGGAGGGCGACGTCGGCGGGGTTCTTGGTGAAGCGTTCAATGTAGGCCCGGGGGTTTAACTCAGACTCTACGTGTACGTGCAGATCAATAAAACCGGGCATGACGGTGCTCTGCTTTAAATCAACCACCTTTGCACCTGCGGCAGCGCCCACATAACCTGCCTCAATACGACTGATTTTTCCATCTTCCACCACGATAGTTTGCTCGGTTAACTCCCCTCCCACCCCGTCGAGAATACGACCGCAGTGGAGGTAGGTAATGGAAGATTGCGCCGGCAGGATAAAGGGCAGCAAGAATAAAAGAAAAAGCTGGATGGAGTATTTCATGCCGAAAAGATACTCGTACGACTTAAATGTACCTACATTAAAGCTTATTTTAGGGAAACAAAACACATTCATGATGAGCAGAGAAAAGATTGGACTGGCCCTTTGGGGTCTCGCGGGCCTGGCCCTACTAGCCAGTGGCACCGCAAAAGTATTCGGAGCAGAAATGATGGTGAATGCGCTGGGCGCCAACACGCTTTGGGTCGGACTGATTGAATGGGCTTGCGTATTGGCAATGTTTCTACCCACCACCCGGCAGTTGGGATTTTTCCTCTGCGCCAGTTATCTGGGCGGGGTAATTGCGACGGAGTGGCTCACGATGGGTGGCGTTCCCATTCCAGGGCTGGTACTAAATACGCTACTCTATGTTGGCATCGCCCTCTATTCGCCTTCGGCTATGGGATATTTGCTGGGAGGGAATAAAGTGGAGTAGCCATAGTGCTGTAAAACCTGTACTTTTTTGGTCGCCCATTAATTAATGGATAGATTGAGCCCTCTAAAGATTCGATCATGAAACAAGAAAAAATTGGATTAGGGATGATTTCTCTAATCGGTGTGGCTATGGCCATCACGGGCGTCCTTAAAATTGTTGGCGCTGAAGAAGCAGCCAAAGGCTTTGGTAACGACATGGCGCCCTACATTTTGGCGGTCATCGAATTCATCATTGCCGCGCTGATCACGATCCCTAAGCGGCGCTTGCTGGGCATCATTCTGGCGGCCAGTTACATCGGCGGCATCATTGCCTTCAGCTGGTTGCATGAGGGCGAATTACCAATTGTCGGCGTAGTCCTTAACATCATCCTTTACGTAGGCACGGTGCTCTACCGCCCCAGCCTGATGAATAATAGCATTGAGAACTCCCCTGTCTGATGAATAGTGCAAAAGTCTGGACCTGGTCGATTACCGTCGCGCTGGGAGGTTTCCTGTTTGGCTTCGATACTGCTGTCATCAGCGGTGTAAATGGCATCATTAAGGCTGAATGGGCATTAGGAGATGTAGCCATTGGTCAGATGGTAGCAGCGGCTCTGTACGGAACGGTTATCGGGGCTATTTTCGGGGGCATCCCTGCGGATAAGTTCGGACGAAAGGCCAGTCTGATCGGTATTGGCCTATTGTTCCTTGTTTCCGCCATTGGCTCCGCCCTGGCTACTGACGTAGTGATGCTGAGCATTGCCCGCTTCATCGGTGGATTAGGGGTGGGCGCCAGCTCTGTAGTTGCGCCTTTGTACATAACCGAAATCGCCCCGGCGAAGTACCGGGGGCAGTTAGTAGCGGCCTTTCAGTTTAATCTGGTCGTTGGTATTCTGGTGGCTTACTTCTCTAACTATGCCGTTGACGCAGCGGGTTTTGGGGATAATTGGCGCCTCATGCTGGGAATTGAAATTATGCCCGCCCTACTCTTTCTGGTGATGCTCTTTCGGGTGCCGCGCAGTCCGCGCTGGCTCATCACTAAAGCTGGCGAAAAGGAAGAGGCGATGGAGGTGCTCCGGATCATTGACCCGGGTACAGCGGAGTCGGAAATGGCCGCAATTGAAGCCAGTAACACGACGAAAGAAACCGTCGCCCTGAGCTCCTTTTTTACCAAAAAATATCGCAAGCCGATCTTCTACGCTTTTCTGTTTGCGCTCTTCAACCAGATTTCTGGCATTAACGCTGTCATCTATTACGCGCCGGACATTTTTGAAGCTGCGGGGCTGGAACGCAGCAGTTCGCTGCTGTCTTCGGTGGGCATCGGTGTCGTCAATGTCGTCTTCACCATGCTGGGGATGTTCCTCATTGACCGGGCCGGCCGGCGTAACCTGATGTACATCGGTTCCTTTGGGTACATCATTTCACTGGGAGCTGTGAGCTGGGCCTTCTTCTCCGGTAATCTCAGTGGAGCCATTGTGCCCGTCTGGCTATTTGTCTTCATTGGCAGCCACGCCATTGGGCAGGGAGCCGTGATCTGGGTTTTCCTTAGTGAGATATTCGGTAATGAGGTACGGGGACTGGGCGCGTCGCTCGGCTCCGCTACGCACTGGGTATTTGCCGCCATCATCGGGGGGAACTTCCCGGTACTGGCCTCGACCTTTGGCGAAGGGCCCATCTTCGCGCTATTTGCCGCCTGTATGGTGCTTCAGTTACTCTTCGTTCATTTCCTGATGCCGGAGACGAAGGGAGTGGACCTGGAAGAGTTGCAGCGGAGGTTGGAGGGCTAGGTTTGGTCTTTTGGTTCTTTGGTCTTTTGGGGCTGCTGTATTTTGGAGGCGGTACAGGGTCGCTTTGCGACAGGGAGGATCTCACGCAGAGGGACGCAGAGAGGCAGAGGGGGAAAGAGGGCCTGCTGCGCAGCGAGGGAGGGTCTCACGCAGAAGGAGGAGGTGGACGCTGAAGATTGCCGTATTTTGGAGGCTCCACAGGGCCCGCTGCGCCACGGAAGAGTTTCCTGTAAATTGCTACATTTGAAAACTACCCTACTAATAGCGGTAGTCCAAAAGACTAACAGACCAAAGAACCAACCATGCATCTCGAACAACTCCGCGATTACTGCCTGTCTAAAGCGGCCACCACTGAAGGGCTTCCTTTTGGTCCGGACACGCTGGTCTTTAAAGCAGCGGGCAAAATGTTTGCAGTAACGGGGCTCGATGAGGAAGACCTGCGCGTCAACCTTAAATGCGACCCCGAATACGCCATTCAGCTACGGGAGCAGCACGAAGAGGTGAAGCCCGGCTGGCACATGAATAAAAAGCATTGGAACACGGTCTACATCGAAGACGGAGACCTCAGCGATGACTTCATTAAAGAACTCATTGACCACAGCTATGACCTGATCATTAAGTCGTTGACGAAGAAGAAGAGGGCGGAATTCGGGCTGTAGCGTCGACTTTAGTCGATGCTTTCCGCCGACTAAAGTCGGCGGTACAAACTATTCTTTGTAAAAGAAAATCTCCCGTTCGCCCCCTGCCTTCAGGTAAGCTCTGTACATACCGGGCGTATTGAAGGGCATGGCGACGTTGCCTTT
Organism: Neolewinella agarilytica; assembly: GCF_900110645.1. Classification (GTDB taxonomy): domain Bacteria; phylum Bacteroidota; class Bacteroidia; order Chitinophagales; family Saprospiraceae; genus Neolewinella; species Neolewinella agarilytica. The sequence goes on along the minus strand of NZ_FOFB01000009.1, from coordinate 125,300 downwards.
TGCATCAAGGGCAATGAGGCCGCCAGTGCCTCCTTTTTCTACGAGGGTTTTGTTGATGACGGCATCGGCAGCATCCTGTACGGAGGCGTTTCCGTAGGCCATACGGGCGTGTACATCGTAGGCTACAGCATAGCGGATGAAGAACTCTCCCCATCCCGTACAGCTAACGCCGCAGGTGGCGTTGTCGGCGTAGGTGCCGGCGCCGATCAGGGGGCTGTCTCCGAGGCGATTGTAGCGTTTGTTGGTCATGCCTCCGGTGGAGGTGCCGGCGGCGAGGTTACCGGATTTATCCAGGGCGACGCAACCGACGGTTCCGTACTTCCGGTCAATTTCCTCGATGATACGATTGCCTTCAATTTTTTCCTGTTCTACCTTTTCGCCTTCGAGGGCGCGCTGCAGGGCGGCCCAGCGGTGTTCGGTCCAGAAGTACTTGGGGTCGACGGTTTCCAGTCCCTGCAGGATGGAGAATTCTTCGGCACCTTTACCGGATAGCAGGACGTGTTCGGACTTTTCCAGCACGGCCCGGGCACCGCTGATGGGGTGCTTGAGGTTGGTGACGCCGCCGATGGCGCCAGCGTTTTGGTCGTGGCCCGTCATGAAGCTGGCGTCCATTTCGTTGATGCCGGCGTTGGTAAAAACGGCTCCCTTACCGGCGTTGAAGTGGGGGCTGTCTTCCATTACCCAGATCGTTTTCTCGACGGCATCGGCGGCGGAGCCGCCGGCTTTGAGGACGGCCTCTCCGGCATCAAGGGCGGCGTTCATGGCTGCTTTGATGCCAGCGGCCCGCTCGGGCGTCATGTTTTCGGGCAGGATGGTACCGGCACCGCCGTGGATAACCATGGCGTATTCGGGAGCGGGCGTAGAAGGAGCTTCCATAGCAGCAGTTTTTTCAGCTTCCGGGTCCGATTCAGAGGTGGCGCGGTCGCAGGTGCAAAGCAGAAGAATAAGGGAGCAGAGTAAGAGGGTACGCATAGCCATCAGCGGGAGTGTTTTGCTGGCTAAGGTAGGATTTTTTCGCCCTTTGGAGCCTTTTCTTACGGAAGGCTTTCCTTGCTCTTTCAGCCTGCGCCAGCACCTGCGGCAGCGCCTGACAAGGATAAGGCGCAAACTCTTTGGGCTGGTAAAACAAGAACCCCGGTCACTTTTCAGTGCCGGGGTTAGAAAGTAAAGTACGCATAAGGCCTTGGGTCAGTTTGGAGAGACGCTAATACAAAGACAATTTATTGCCCAAGCCTTTCTGACAAAACACAAAAATAATACTATATATGGGATTGTTACTTCCCGTCCCAAAGAAGCTGCCCACAGTCAACATTAAGAACCTCAATTCTTAAGGCTGCGCTGCTCACGGTTGCACAGCTACTTGGCGGAACTAATTCACCGGGATCTCCACTGGATAGCACAAACGTAACAAATCCTCGTAAACCATCCTCCCTGCTTGGCAAATATTCAGCGGCAATGCCTAACTCGAAGGGGGCTAACAAGGCATTTCCATCAACATCTACGAAGGAACCAGTACCATCGGACGTGGACCATACCCCACCCAGTCTTTCCGGAGAGACAGAGGCTCCTTCCAACAGGTTAATCGGCTGGGTACTACAGATCGTGAATGGTTGGGATACTTCCACGGTAATGGCACAAGTCACCCCAACGTCCAGATTCCGGAATTCTTCGCCAGAATCAAGACCTCCCGTCGACTCGCTTCTCGCGACATCATCGCCAGGTCCATCCGGGATGGCATCAGAATCATCAATATCATCTCCCTGATTTGGTATGGTGAACTCGTACAGATCAGCATTAGCAATCATCGAAATATCGAAAACAACGTAGTAATCTCCGGGAGGAAGGTCGGTAAATTTATACGCTCCGTCCATATTGGTGATTAGTGGATCAACAGTATTACCGTTTACGTCCATTCCCGTAAATGGCATCATGGTCTCACTTTCATAAAGCGTTACGACAACTCCGGGTAAGGGTTCGTCTCCAACGGATTGGATTCCATCTCCGTCAATATCGATAAAGGCGGTATCTCCAAGGCATACCGGAGCGAATAGCCCCATATCAATTGTCATATCACCATTGGCGTCCCTTGCTGCCGTAGCATCATCCTGCACGTTGCCCTGATCCACCTCAGTGCCAGCCACTGAACCGTTAATCGGCTCGTCGCCAACAGACAGGGTGATTTCCGGGCTACAAATAGCGGTTCCCCGACCAGCGGGTTGCTGACCATTATCGTCGCCGTCAATTTGGTTATCCGTCAGCGAGGTGGCAATATCATAGGAGGAAACATTGAGTACCTCAAGTGGCTCTCCAACACCAAATTCGCTAGTGGGGATAACGACATAATATTCATCAGGCGTAAGACCCGTAAAAAGGTAGTCTCCTGTAGAATTTGTGGTTGTCGGCAATCCATCAGTTGGGGTGATTAAATCTCCATCTGAGCCGGCATCCAACAAGGTATCATCCGTTTCTCGATTGATATCGTCGTCCTTATTCCCTACCGTCCGGAAAAGCTGGACGACTACATTAGGGATGGCTGCCTCCCCGGCATCCTGACGACCGCTATTGTCTCCATCTTCGAAGACCGTGGAGCCGATGCTGAGCGGACGGAAGAAACCGAAGTCGACCGTCATATCGCCGTTGTCATCGCGGAGGGGCGAGGCATTGTCCTGGGTGGAGCCGGAGCCCGTTTCTTCGTCGGGGTCCGTACCGTCTTCCGGTTCGTCGCCAGCGGAGAGGGTGATGACGGGGCTGCACACTTCGGTCGCCGGGCCAGCGGGCTGCAGGCCGTTATCGTCGCCGTCCCGTTGGTTATCCGCCGCTGAGGTCGCGATGTCCGTAGACGAAATCGAGATATCGTTCAGCGCTTCGCCATCGGCGAAGTTGCCAGAGGGAATAACCAGGTAGTAGTCGCCCGGTTGGAGGCCGGTGACGAGGTAATCGCCGTTGGCGTCAGTTAACAGTGGCATGCCGTCAGTGGTCGTGGACAGATCGCCGTCGGAGCCTACATCGAGAAGAATATCGTCCGTTTCGCCGTTGGTGGCATCGTCTTTGTTACCCACAAGCTGGTAGATAACGAGCTCCACGTTGGGGATGCCGTCTTCGTCAACGTCTTGCAGGGCGTTATTGTCCAGGTCTTCGAAGACGGTGGAGCCGATGCTGAGCGGACGGAAGAAGCCGAAGTCGACCGTCATATCGCCGTTGTCATCGCGGAGGGGCGAGGCATTGTCCTGAGTGGAGCCGGAGCCCGTTTCTTCGTCGGGGTCCGTGCCGTCTTCCGGTTCGTCTCCAGCGGAGAGGGTGATGACGGGGCTGCACACTTCAGTCGCCGGGCCAGCGGGCTGCAGGCCGTTATCGTCGCCATCCCGTTGGTTATCCGCTGCTGAGGTCGCGATGTCCGTAGAGGAAATCGAAATGTCGTTCAGCGCTTCGCCATCGGCGAAGTTGCCCGAGGGAATAACCAGGTAGTAATCGCCCGGCTGGAGGCCGGTGACGAGGTAATCGCCGTTGGCGTCAGTCACCAGTGGCATGCCGTCAGTGGCCGTGGACAGATCGCCGTCGGAGCCTACATCGAGAAGAATATCGTCCGTTTCGCCGTTGGTGGCATCGTCTTTGTTGCCCACAAGCTGGTAGATAACGAGCTCCACGTTGGGGATGCCGTCTTCGTCAACGTCTTGCAGGGCGTTATTGTCCAGGTCTTCGAAGACGGTGGAGCCGATGCTGAGAAATGCAACGGACTTAAGGCCGACGTCGAGCGTATGATCGGTGGTATCAGCGGTACTATAGCAAATGGCCGGCAGCATGGTTCCATTGACATTCATCAGGATGGCATCTGAATCGTTAAGCCCCGGGCTATTGCCTTCGCCCGTTGAGTCTGCTGTAATGGTGTATTCAACACCACCAGCCAGGATTGTAGTATCCGTTGGTGCCGTTGCGGCATCGCCAAAGACGATGAGGTAGGTAGTATCTTTCAGGATCACATCGTCGATGTTTGTCCAGGTTTCGCCGGTCGTACCGTCGCCGGTGAAGTAATATTCTCCATCGGCAGTTGTAGTGGTAGTGGCGACCAGTGTCAGGTCTCCGTTATCATCTTTGGTGTAAAGAGAAACGGGGAGATTCTCTACGGGCTCCTCACAGGCATCCTGAACACCGTCTTCGTCGGTGTCGACCCAGGCGTAGTTTCCGATTTGGATGGGGGATTCGCCACAGATGATTTCCAAATCGCCTATACCCACCCCCTTACCAAAGGTTCCCACATCACTGGCATCGTAAAGCTGGAAGCCATTACTCGTACGCATACCGGTAGTTGTGCTCAATCGAATTATTCCACCAGTGCCGAAATTATTTCCTCCCGTAACCGGGTCGTAGGCATTAGCTATTACTTCTCCACTACCACTAAGCACCGCCAGCCCCCCAAGCGTAATCTCCGAATGGCCCGGAAATTCGTTCGGATTAGAAAATGTACCATTATTGTGGAAGAAATCGCCACCATAATATTCTCCGTGTCCATCCGGAAAGGCATTGTATTCCCCAGAATCTGAATTGAGGAAATGCCCATTTACGTTGGCACATTCCGGACTTTCGAGGGTAAACCCACCAGCGCCGTCTGCACAAGCGTGTAAAATATCTCCGGAGGAAGCCAGGCCGTAAAGCGTCGTTCCAGTGGGTCCGTAATTACCATTGCCTATTTGTAAGCCTGTACGGTCCAGAAAGCCCAGAATCATGTCTCCGCTATCCGTAAACTCAATATCAGTGAGCAACGGTTGAGGATAACCGATAACATTTGTAGGGTTAAAAAACACACATGAAAGGGGCACTTCGTTACTTTGCACCCAGGGAAACCAGCCATCAGAGGTATTACAGCTTCCATTATATTGATCAGGTGGTTCGCGGGTATAATCCAGGGAGAAATCCAATACTTCGTTGAAAGTACCATCGGATAGCTTGTATACGTAGGCACGTAGATCCGAACGGCCGGTTTCGTTGGTCAATGCATCTCCAGCAGTAGCGTTCTTGCCCGCCTCACTGCCATCACAAATGCTCCCTACATATACTTTGCCCTTATGGTACTGTACAGCCCAGGGGCGATAGTCGCCATTGGCGCATCCAGGGTCCGGTACAGGATAGCTGTTTACCAGTGTTTTGGTTGCTACGTCAATTTCGTAAAGCGTTTTGTCGAACAGATTCATCACGTAAAGGCGACTGTTATCTTCACTTAGGTCGATATCACCGATTCCAACTTTACCCGCTTTATCATATGCCTCTACGTCATTACTAGGTGCGGTTGGAGCTCCTAACCCACGGCCTGCATTATCAGGAATGGAACCTACATCAATACCAAGATCGTCATCGAGCTCTAGCCAGATCGTCCCGTTTGGATTGCTGGAAAACGGATCAATAGCGTAAATAGCATCAAGGCCACCGCTCCCGTCTGCCTCATAATGCAAACCGCTATGCCGCTTCAGCACTGCGGCCACTAACAACTCTTTTTCAGAAGTATTGTAAGACGCTCCCCAGGCAGAAGCAACCTGACCTACCGTTGAGACAGAACGTTTATCGTTTGGTCCAAGTCCTACATTTTCGTAGGACCAGGTTAAAACTGCTGCCTGCCCGCCAGTGTTGTCACCTCCGAGGTAACAGGTGGTAACTAATGAGACATCTTCGCCACAATAAGTACTGGGGTTTAGTACACCATAAATCACTTGACAGGTTGGTGCCTCTACGAACTGCACATTCGTGCCGTTGTTCATGCCTGCGACACCAGGCTGGAGGTAATCCTGCAATGGTGTGGAGAACTCCACACGAACGGGATAAGTGATATTGGTGTCATCTACACTCCAATCGCCATCAGCGTTAGTATAAGTGGTCGCGACGGGGACATCGTTATCGCATTCATAGACTTCGACGAGCACATTGCTTTGTCCAACTTCGCTTGCACCTGCGTCCGCGCCGTCGTTATTGAAATCATTGAAGACGTTACCGCCTAGGGCGTCAGTACAGGGATCGGTACAGGCGATGAGGTCAGCAGACGCGATTGTGGAGCAGGTTGACAACCCCGTAAAGGAGGCTTCCATTAAAAGGCCATTTGCCGGCTGGTTGAACGAAAATGGTCCAAAGGCTTGCGTTCCCGCAGGCGTAAGCGGTGTGAAAGGAGCCTGAGCGACACCATTGACGGTAACCTGAATCATGTCGGTAGTTGCGAGGATATAATCCCAATTAACGTCAAACGTCAGCATGAATTCCGTTTCGTTTGCACAAGCTACTCTGACGTTAGTGATAGATACATCACACGGGATGGCGGGGCTACAGCTTTCGAGTGAAGAAGAGGTAATGGCACCCGACATACAGGAATCATCCGTTGCATCCCGGAAGGAGATGTCAACGGTAGTGCCAGAAGCCGGCAAGGTGATGGTGGTCTGGGTTCCGGAACTTACCGCAGCGGTGACTTCGAGGCCATCGACCAACACGTCGTAGGCTCCGCTACCATTGGTTACTGTTGCCGTTACGACAATGTCGTAGGTGTCATCAGCGGTAACGGGGGTGCTCATGCCGTCGCAGGTTTCGGATACGATACTCCCCGAAACGGAACAGCCTACTCTTGCTCCAATGTCAAGGGTATGGTTATTCTCTCCGGCACCGCCTGTTTGAAAAGCAATAACTCCCGAACTATTGGCGTCCGAGTCATTGAGGTCACTCAGGTTATTGTTGGAAGAATCCCCGGAACCGTTAGGGAGGGTAAATTCTGTCACTGTATTCTCTACAGACTGAACATCAGCGAGGCTCACCCTGATTTCGTAACTCATGTTTGGCAGGACCTCTGTTTGCCCGTTCGACCAGGTCTGCTCTGTACTGTTGGTAAACTTGTAGGCGCCATTACCCTGAAGCGGATCTGCCGATGTGGTGGTTTCTGCCACTTTGGTCATTACTCCTCCAATATCCTTATACAACTCCACCAGTACTCCATTAAGGCCAGGTTCATCAGGGGTTTGAATACCGTCTCTGTTTGAGTCAAACCAAACGCGGTTGCCAATCTGGATCGGAGTGGGATCAGAAAGGGCGATCATATCTCCCAGGCCGTTGGCCTTGGCAAAGGTGGGTCCGTCATCATCACCGACCCCTACGGCGGTACTGAAGACCAGGAAGTTTTGCACTCGCTGGCCGTCACTGTTACGGTACCAAACGATACCCGCGTCGTAGAATTCTGTTGAGCTGTTGATGGGGTCTGTCACAATAGTGACAACTTCTTCCTGACCGGGAACGATGACCATACCACCTTGAGCGATTTCGTTGTGAAAATTGTCGTAATCATCCTGAGAGTAATATTCTCCCCCACCGGGGCCATTAGAATTCACATTGGGTGCTGTTGGTCCGGATATACCGCCACACGCTCCGCCAGACTCCAGCGTCCAGCCACTAGTGGGATCACCGCAAGCACGAAGAATATCTCCTTCAGCTACCCCGTCGTACATATTTTCAAAGGCCGGAGGGGCCCCATTTCCCGGATCCGGATCCGGGTTAATCGTAAAGCCTGCAGGTGCGGATTGCAGGTGTCCGGTCTGATCTCCAAAGCGGTCCCGTAGCCCGAGTACCATATTACCGTTTGCATCAAATTCAATGTCGGAAATCATGGGCTGTGGGTAAGAACGGTCCTGTGCAAGCGCTTTAGTGTTGTTGATGATTCTTGGAGGGCGATTAAAAACTGTCCATTCACTCACCCATGGATTCCAGGTAGCAGAGGTAGCTCCATAGCTGGAGTTGATGGCCAGACCTCGTCCGTAGTTAAGAGGAAAATTTAATACCGGAGTAAGGTTCACCAAGCCAGTTCCAGGATCGTATTCATATATATTAGCTTCCAAAGCTGTCCGGTCTCCCACCGGAGGGGTATTGACGTTACACACCGAGTTGGCAGGAATTTTTCCACCCGCCCAGGCTCCCGTGCTGGACTCTCCTGAACAGATCATACTGAAGTAGACTTTGCCATTATATACTCCCAGGCCAAAAGGGCGGGCATCGATAGCATTCCCACACGGTTGTGGCAGGGGAATGGCCGTTACCATAGCTGCGTCAGCTGCTGTATAAGGAGTAGCCTTAGCGGGAAAACTGTAAAGCTGCCGATCGAAGAGGTTGACGACGTAAAGGGTTTCTCCGTCTTCGGAGATATCGAGGTCACCAAAGCTCATTTTCCCTACCCAGTCCCAGGAATTGTTATCAAGTTCCCAGTCAGTAACCGACGCATTGTCCGCGGGGTGTGGATCGCCGGTAAGCGGTTGGGTAGGTATCCCAAGGGCATCAAAATCAATGTATTCTGTAATGGTGGGTGTTGCCGTATTAGGGTTTTGGACGCGGTAGATAATACCTGTTTTTCCATTTTCCTTAAACCCGGCATGTCGTTTCATGAAAGAAGCGACAAAAGCTGAGCGGGTATTTCGCTGGTATGCTACTCCGAAGGTAGATCCAATGTCTGATGCATCCGCCAGGGCAGCCTTGGGGCCGTTGAAGGTGCCGCCGTCGTCGCAAGTAGCGTTGATGCCTGCATCAAAACAACCAGAGTCGTAGTCGAAACGAATTAGTGTCTCTCCGGCACCCACAGATTGCGGGCCTTCGATAAAGCAGGTAGTGATTAAAGGAGGGTTAGGCTGGCTGTATTGGTCCGGATTCGCCAGTGCAACGGCTACTGTCTGGTTAGCAGTTGCAAAAAAGACCGTTGAAGAACCGACGGCCCCTGGCTGAAGGTCAACGGGAAGGCCGGTCACTTCTACCCGGTAAGTACCTGTTCCAGCTCCTACGTTCAGCAAATAGTTTCCACTATTCCCAATATTGTCTTGCGCAGCCAAAGCATTCAGATCATCATATGCTGTGACCGTTACTCCTGCTACCGGAGGTTCCGTGGATTGACGAATCCCATCCCCGTTAAAGTCTTTGAAGACTGAGACCATAATGTCATTAGGTCCGGATTGTTCTCTTATCAGATCGACAGTATCAGGCCAAGACATGGACCAAGGGAGGACTGAAAATAGCGCCAGCGCTATTCCAGAAATAAGGTTTATATTTTTCATGATATAAAAGCTATAAATCGAAAAGCCAAACGTGCTTACAGGAGAAATAAAAATCTTCCTTCCCGTTAGAAAAACAACAGTCTTTGGCCCGGGACACTGACCTGCCGATTAAAGACAGGCCAGCGCCAGAAAAGGGACCACTAGTAAATAATAAAACGCTAAGGTTGGACGATAAAACGTTTAGTCATCCGCCCTTCAGCCGAGCGGAGAGAGAAGTAATACATTCCCGCAGATAGATCCTGCAGATAGATATTAAGACCGGACTGCAGCGCATCAGAAGACGTTTGGCCTTCCATCACTACTTTGCCCGTTGCATCAACAACTATCCAGGATGGGGTTTCTTTCAGCTCTCCAACCGTCAGGCGGACCGTTAAATCTGTCCGGACCGGATTCGGATAAAGCTCTAAAACCGGAGAATCCGAAACAGGGCTGAACACTGAATTAGTAGAGACTGCTCTTCGGGTAACTCCACTGCCAAAGTCAACGGTATAATCCTCTACTTCTCCCCAGGAGTAACTCCCACAGCTGCTGGAGTTATAGGAGCCATAGCGCATTTGAATGCGCATGCGGCTGGTTCCCGTCAATCCACCCGGAACAATGAAAGAGCCATTTACAATTCCGGAACTGGCTCCCTGAAACACCTGTTCTCCGGCATCCGAAAAATCTCCATCTGCATTGTAGTCGACGTATACCGTCCAGTTCTCATTATATGAACCACCCGGGAAGCCAGGCGTCAATGATAAAGTCACCGTACCACTCAAGTTAAAAGTAGTGCTTCCGGTAAAGTCGGCATAACCGCCATTATTGCTGGAAGAATTGGTCGTTCCAGCAAAGGTTACAGACTGGATATACTCATACTGAGTATTAGCGCTTGAAGAACAGTAGGATATAGTACAGGCGATACAGTCCGGCCCACCACAATCGATACCCGTCTCGTTTCCGTTTTGAATCCCATCGGTACAGGTCGGACAGGCGGCACAATCCGGGCCACCACAATCAACACCAGTCTCACCACCATTCTGAATACCATCCGTACAGCTTTGACAAGCAGCACAATCCGGGCCGCCACAATCAATGCCCGTTTCGTTTCCGTTTTGTTCTCCATCAAAACAGGTTGGGCATTCCTGGCAGGCAATTCCGCCACAATCTATACCGGTTTCATCACCATTTTGAATTCCATCTGAGCAAGTATCGCAATCCCCACAGTCCGGGCCACCACAATCGACTCCAGTTTCTCCTCCATTCTGAATACCATCTGAGCAGGTTGGACATGGGGCACAGTCTGGTCCGCCACAATCCACGCCGGTCTCTTCGCCGTTTTGGATTCCGTCCGTACAGCTTGAAGAACCGGAGCCGCCGGGGCAAGATGAGACGACAATATCGTCCAGGTAAATCCAGTCGGAATTCCCGGAAGCATCACAACGGAAACGAAGGCGGGTGTTAGCCGTAAAAGGCCCCTGAATAGTAACATCTTCAAAATACCGAAGATTGTTTTGAAACTCATCTCCCCGGTTCCATTCCTCCACTATTGTATAGCTGCTTCCTCCATCGGTTGAGACCTGTAGCCAAAAATCTTCATTTACATTGTCCATACTAACGGGTACGTAGGTAAACGCAACATTGATTTCTGAATAGGCAGAGAGGTCTAAGATATCTGAAGTAAGAACGGAGGAAGAAGTATTGTCTCTTATTCTCGCGGAAATAGTTCCGCTGTTTGCATAAGTTGCATTGCTTATCCGCGTGCAATCTGAGCCACCATCGTTCCAGCTCCCGTAACCTGCTTCGAAGTCGTCCGAACTCAGCGTTACTGCTGTACAGTCGGTACTACAGGGTTCGCAATCCGGCCCACCACAATCAACAGCTGTTTCACTGCCGTTTTGAACGCCATCGGTACAGGTTGAACAAGGGGCACAATCCGGGCCACCACAATCAACAGCTGTTTCACTGCCGTTTTGAACGCCATCGGTACAGGTACTTATCAGCATTGGAGCATAATCCACTACTCGAAAATCATCAAAATAAAATCCGTCCGAACGAAGACTACTGTTACTGAAGGATACGAACCTGAATTGAACGGACTGACCAGAGTATGCGCTCAGGTCTGCTACTTGATTAGTCCAGCGTTCATTTCTCACAAAAGCAGGCTCTCCGCTGATGGTTTCCATGGCAGGGGTGGCGATATTGGTCCAGCTGCCTCCATTTACGGATACCTGCAGACGCACGTAGTCCGTATTAGTATGTAGCCCCCATTTAGCCGCAAATTCCAGTCGTGGGTTGCTGGTTCCTGCCAGTGAAATCGGAGCATTAGTAGTGAAAGACCGGCTACTGTTGCCAGCAGTATGACTCAGTCTGGAATCGACAAAGCAACTGGTTCCCGTATAAGCATCTGCTGTGGAGGTTTCCCAATTGTTGCCACTTCCCCCATTGCTCCAGGCATTGGAGCCGCTTTCGGCATCATCCGCAAAAAGCACGTTGGGCGTACCAACGGTAACAAAGAAAGAATCACGATCAGAAATCACACCTTCCTGGCTAACGTCAACATAGAATTTAACTTCCGTTCCCGCGGCAACGGCACCATCAACACTAAACGTAAAGGGAAGGCTGTTAGAAGCTGAAGTTCGGGAAGCAATATTCCCGTAGCTACGGGAGCCGTTAATCGCTACCACACCAGATACATCCGTAGACACCGAAACACTTACGTTTTGTGCAGACCGACTCAAACCTTTGTTCCGGATAAGAATATTCATCTCCAGAGGTGCTGCTGAAGACAAGCCAGAGTTACCAACCAATTCAAAGCCCTGAAAGTCTGCTAAAGCTCCAGCGACCCAGCAAGCGTATTCGTAAGGTTTAATCTGTTCATTAACCAATGGAATAATCTCAGGAATAGAAGGCCAGAATCCGGTGGTCCCGATTTCTGGTGTCCAGGAAAGGGAGCCAAGGCTTTCGTACATCCAGTTTTGAGTCGTACCGCTGGCATACCCCAAAATGATATCCGCATCTCCATAGATATAATCATTCTCATCAAGGCAATCACCGTTGAGTTCTGCATGAATGGCAAACTCTGCCTGTCCACTACTAAAATCGGGGCCCAGCCAGTATCCGCCTGATGTATGGGTTGTATAGGCGATGGACGCCCCAATCGAAGTAGTAAAGTCACGAATCGCCTGAGATTCTGGCTCAGAAAACGGGCCAGGTCCACGGTAAGAATCAGAACAAGTACTACTACTTGAACCGCTACCTCCCCAATCAGAATCATAATTCCGGTTAAGGTCTACCCCTCTGCAAGAACTTCCTGAATTGACCCTGCGGTTTTTACGCCATAAACCACCGCCGTTGGGGTTGGTGGTTCGGTTATACTCGTAACCGTCAGGGTTTACTACGGGAACGACAAAAATTTCCCGATTATTAACTACGTAGTTCATCCCGGGGTCAGATGCATAGTTCTCGAGAAGGTGAAACATGAAATTAATCACGGTTGCCATTGATGCAGGCTCCCGGGCATGGTGCAAAGCATCAAAATAAACGGGTGCTTCGGCAGCGCTCTCGTCTGTGTTCGGGTTGTCTGATATTTTGACAGCCCAGATCGTTCTTCCCTCAGTGGTCGTCCCAATACTGAAACGCTGCGTGATCAAAGACGGATATAAAGCGTACATCTCATCCAACTGTTGAAGCACTTCAGCATAAGTGTAAAATCCCCCCATACTGCCTAACTCAAAGCCGGCAGTAGACTTCGCGTTCGGAGCAGGTCGGTAGGTCTCCTGATCAGCAATATTTCTTTTTTCGATAGCTTTCGAAACATCCGCCGTAAGAAGATCGTAGGAGATACCCGCCGTAGTGAGTAGCGGCAGTTCAGATTGCCTGAGAATCATTGAGTTTTTCCCATGGTGGGGATGTACATGATCGAGATCGACCCCACTTTCTATCAACCTTTCGATGGATTGGTCATCGGCAAGTATAAACCTGACTTCTGAATATACATCAGCGCGGTCTTGTGCCGAAACGTACAAAGGAAGAAAAACAAGAGAAAACAAGAGGCATGCACTGGACTTGGTCCAGTGAAAAAAATTAGGTTTTGTCATGAGAAACATTATTAAAAACAAATACAACAATCCAATACGGATAGTGCGAGGAATTCAGGATTCCATCACAACAACAAAGCAAAATCGAAGGAAGAAGTGACGAGCTTTCACGCAGAAAATACTACATGACAAAAGCTACTCATCCTCTGCAGAAACAGAGGTTTTACAACGATTTATTTTTCATGATGGAATTCGCTTAAAACTTAAATCTGGAATAAAGCTAAGTAAAATTTTAACAACCAGGTCGTTTAACTGACAAATTCTGTTTGCTTAACACCTAAACTATCGTGTACTTTAAACAATATTTTTCAAATCTCCCACCCCATATATTCACTCTTATTAAGATAATCATTTAGCCTGATTGCCGGCCCAACACCAATTTATTCTCGGCCTTAACCGCTCCTTACAAGAATACCGCAAACACAAAGACGCCACGTTCCGATCAAAGGAACGTGGCGTCTTACTTAAAAGCCGTTTTAAGACTATTACACGAGTTCGACGTGCTTAAAGTCCGTCACTTCCAGACCTTTTTCAACCTCAGCAACAAATTGCTTTACCGTTTTCTTATTGTCCTTCACGAACTGCTGATTAACCAGCGTCTTCTCTTTGAAGAACTTGTTCAAACGGCCCATAGCGATCTTGTCAAGCATAGCTTCTGGCTTACCTTCCTGACGCGCAAGTTCCTTGGCAATGTCGATCTCTTTGTCCTGGGTAGCCTGATCAATGTTTTCTTTGTCCAGAGCGATTGGCTTCATGGCTGCAGCCTGCATGGCAACACTACGGCCAGCATCATAAGCAGCATCTGAGCTTGCACTCAGGCCAACAAGTACACCAGCACGGTTACCCATGTGAATGTATTCTGCTACCAGAGGAGCAGACAGTTGCTCGTAAGCGGTAACGTTGATCTTCTCGTTGATCTTACCGACCATTTCGGTCACCTTATCCTGAATGGTGAGGTCACCTTCCATGGGCAATGCCATAAGAGCATTTAGGTCAGCGGGCTTACCGGCCAGAGCTACGTCGGCAATTTTGTGAGCAAAAGCAACGAAGTCGTCATTCTTAGATACGAAGTCCGTCTCGGAGCTCAGGCGGATGATAATACCGTAGGTTTTGTCGTCGCTGATCTTAGCGATAACGGCACCTTCGTTAGCATCACGATCACCGCGCTTGGCAGCAACTTTTTCGCCGCGCTTACGCAGCACTTCGATGGCTTTGTCAAAATCGCCGTCAGCTTCCGCCAGGGCTTTCTTACAATCCATCATTCCGGAACCGGTCATGTCCCGTAGTTTCTTTACGTCTTGGGCTGAAATGGCCATAGCGTATTATAATTTAAGTAATTCTAAATTTTATTTGGGGTGGGCCCTGGGTGGTAACCGCTGTGCCCGGTAGAGTAGTATAATAGTAAGGTAGTAATGATAGTATGATAGTAGCGGCAACGATGGCCAACTACTATTATACTATCATTACTATCATGCTACCACAACTATTCCGCTGCCGGAGCAGTAGGCTCTTCCGCTGCCGGGGGAGCGGGAGTCTCCGCAGCTGCAGGAGCAGCAGCTTCAGCCGGCTTCGCACTTGCTTTCTGGTCTTTCTCTTCGCTACGCTCGGAGAGACCCTGCTTGATACAGGCCGTGAGGTAATCGATGACCGCTTTGATGGACTTCGAAGCGTCGTCATTTCCCGGAATCGGGTAGTCAACGCTGGTAGGGTCGGCGTTGGTGTCGACAATACCGAAAGTACGCATGTTGAGCTTCTTGGCTTCGGCCACGGCAAGGTGCTCGTGTACGATGTCTACCACGAAGATAGCGTTGGGGATACGGCTCATGTCCGCAATACCACCCAATACTTTGCTCATCTTCTCGTGCTCACGCGTCAGCGTCAGTTTTTCCTTCTTGGTCACACTGTCGAGGGTACCATCTTCAAGCATCCGCTGAATGTTCTGCATCTTACGGATAGAACGGCGAATGGTGTTGAAGTTGGTCAACATACCACCCTGCCACCGGTCAGTGACATATGGCATGTTCACTTCCGTAGCAGCAGCGGTAATGATATCGCGGGCCTGCTTCTTGGTAGCAACAAAGAGAATCTTTTTTCCAGCGCGTGCAATCTGACGCATCGCGTTTCCGGCACGGTCCATTCCGGAAATCGTACTGTTAAGATCGATGAGGTGAATGCCGTTTTTTTCACCGAAGATGTAGTTAGACATCTTTGGGTTCCACTTGCGGCGTAGGTGGCCGAAGTGTACGCCAGCTTCGAGCAGCTCCTGGTGGGTGGGCTTAGTAGCCATGGGGAGTGATATTTTCAGTCCTTATTACCCGCGTAGGGTTTTGGACGTGGATTAGAGATTGTCCTGCAAGTTGCAAGTTGCAGGTTGGAAGTTGCAGGTCAATGAGGTAGGTAAGTCACAAGGCAACCTGTAACCTCTAACCTGCAACCAGAAATTAACGCTTAGAGAACTGGAAGCTCTTACGCGCCTTGGGCTTACCGTACTTCTTACGTTCCACAACGCGGGCGTCACGGGTAAGCATTTTCTGGCTCTTAAGCGGGCTGCGAAAATCTTCGTTGAGCTTCACCAGCGCGCGGCTGATGCCCATGCGAATAGCTTCTGCTTGTCCTTTGATACCACCGCCGGCAACGTTGACCATGATATCATAGATAGCATTGTCCACCTCGATGATGCTGAAAGGCTGAACGATCGCAGGCTGAAGGTGCTTCTGGGGGAAGTATTCTTTGTAATCTTTACCGTTGATGGTAATTTTTCCGGACCCCTGAGAGAGGTAAACGCGTGCTACGGAAGCTTTGCGTCGGCCAATGGCATTGATCTTTTCCATAAGTAATGGATTAAGGGAGAAAAGAGAACAGGAGGGTATCCAATTCCGGCTTTGTCCCGGGTTTTTTATTTTTTGGGCGCGGACGCAGGTGCAATAAATGTTGAAATGCAGGGCTTGTGTACCCCCTTACTTCTTTATTCCTTTTGTCCCTTTGCAACCCTTTATTTGAGTTCCGTCGGCTTCTGAGCGGAGTGCGGATGCTCAGCACCGGCGTAAATGTGCAGCTTCTTGATCTGCGCACGACCAAGCTTGGTCTTAGGCAGCATGCCCTTAATGGCCATTTCAAGAATCCGTTCTGGCTTGCGGGCCATCAGGTCACGTGGGGTTGCCTTACGCTGACCACCGGGGTAACCGGTGTGGCGGAGGTACTCCTTATCGGTGAACTTCTCTCCCGTAAAGCGAACCTTATCACAGTTTACGATGATTACGTGATCGCCGTTATCAAAGTGAGGGGTGAAGTCCGGCTTGTGCTTGCCGCGAAGAACGGTAGCGACCTTAGAGGCCAAACGACCTACAATCTCTCCTTCCGCGTCAATTACGTGCCACTGGCGCTCCACCGATGCGGCATTGGCCGACTTGGTCTTGTAGCTAAGTGTATCCACTGTATTGCTTAATTTTATTTGTGTTATCACCCAGGCAAATTCCTCCCTTTCCGGGTGTCCTCGCTTAAGCGGCTGCAAAGGTAGATGCTTTAGCCTCGATAAACAAGCCTTTTACAACTTATTTTTCAACAGCAACCTTTATAAGTCACTGAAAAACAGTCAAAATTTCGCACAGAACTGAAAATGACTACTTCAGGAAGGGTACGTACCGCGCCTTCTGATCAACAAAAATCAGGCTTCCAGAGTCACCGTGAAAACACTGCCGGTTCCTACCGTAGAGGACAAACTCACCGTACCCCCTAACATTTCCGCCATTCTTTTCACGATGGTAAGCCCCACTCCGTGTCCTTCTCCGCCTTTCGCCGGGGCCGTTGTGTAAAACATAGAGAAAACTTTTCGCAGTTCCTCTTCCGCAATACCCGGGCCGTTATCAGCTACGCCTATTTCATATTTACTGCCGGCTTTGGTACAGCTGACCCGGACCAGCGTATCGGTTTTGTCGCTGAACTTGAGCGCATTCCCGATAAGGTTTTGCAGAATATGCTCTATGGCTAGCTCTGAGGTTTGCAGGTGGCTCACCTCTCCCACGAATTCTATACGGCTGCCGGCAGAAGGCTGCAGCCGTTTGCTCAGTGTATCTATTACTGCATGCAGGTCCACCCGCCCGATGTTGTCATCAAGACCATTAAACGCTACGCTGTAGCGTAATACGCCCTGAACCATTTCCCTGGCATCTGCCGAAAGCGCTCCCAGAGTGCCCAGCATCTTCAGCCCGTCTTCGTTCAAACAGTCTTGATGATCCTCCCTCAATAGTTCGGTGTATTGCTGAATACTCCGTAGGGGGGCTTTCAGGTCATGAGCCACCAACTGGCAAAACTCCTTCAGGTTATTGTGAGACCACTCAAGCTGATTATGCTTCGCTTCAGTTTGCTGTAACGCCTGCCGTAGCTCCAGCAACTTTACTACCTGCCGGCTCAGCCGGCGCAGGGCATCCAGTTGGTCTTCCGTTAGTTCACGGGGTTGCAAATCGAGCACACAGATCGTTCCCAGCGCATACCCTTCCCGGGTTAGCAGAGGCACGCCAGCATAAAAAACGGCGCGAGGGCTCCCCACCACAAAGGGATTATCCGCAAACCGGTCATCGCTGCGCATATCCTTAACGACCGTTGGGTGTTCAGGATCAAGGATAGAGTGGGCACAGAAAGCAATATCCCGACCGGTCTCCCGTAAGTCAGGGTCAACTCCCAGTGTGGATTTATACCATTGCCGGTCCTTATCAATTAAACTGATCATAGAGACCGGAGCCCCACATATCTGAGAAGCAATAAAGGTCAGGTCATCATACTCCTGCTCGCGATCACTGTCGAGGATGTTGTAGCGCCTGAGATTCTCGAGTCTGGCGAGTTCGTTCTTAGGCAATTGAGCTTTCACGATAGCGAAGATAAGCACGTCCCTGACTCCCTCCTACACGATAGGGTTCATTCTAAACAAATGTCTTTCCTATATCATTCAGGCCATCCGGCCTTGAGACTCACTTGCCAATAACCCTGAGGCGCCCCAGCAACGAAGCCCGACAGCTTCTGCTCAACGGAAGAAGCTGCTTACCGGATAAAATTGTACCGTCCTCAATCTGGTCGATGTGTAAGACATTAACCAGGTAGGAACGATGGACGCGAACGATATTATCAGAAGGCAGCTGCTTTTGTAACACCCCCAGGGCAAGGGAAAGGGTAAACTCCCGCCCGTCAGTGGTGACCAGCCGGCAATAAGCACGGTGTGCTTCCACATAGCGGATATCAGAAGTCATAATCCTAATCATACGTTTCTTGTAGTGGATGTAAATACGATCCTGGCAAGGGTTGGGAGATCGGGGATCAGAGGTGATGGAGAGTTGTCCGTGCTGAAAAGTCATAACGTATTTGTTTACTATGACCAATATTCACGGATCGGGCCTTCTTTCCATTGGGGTCCTTTCCGAAAGGGCAGTTTCACTTTCCGAAGCAAAAAAACCTTCCCTGATCAATCATTCCGGAGGAGCCGCTACCTCAAAAAGCACCTCTGTCTTCAATCCACCGTCATTCTCTTCGGTTAGGGTACCTCCCAGCTGCCGGGTAAGTAAATTGACCAGTCGACTGCCGAAACCAGTGCCGGTGGCCCCGGCAGCAAAGTCCTTGCCCTTGCCATTATCCTTAACGGTAAGGCGATAGGTCTTCTTCGTCTCCTTGCTCAGTTTAACCTCCACTGCACCTGCGGCTGCGCCCTCGCCTTGTTCCGTATAAGCATACTTAATGGTATTGGTCAATAACTCATTGATGATGAGGCCAAGTGGGACAGCGGTGTCAACATCCAGTTCCAGGGGGGCCATATCCACCTTTACCTTTAATTTCTCTTCGGCCTCAAAAGACTCCAGCAAGCTACTTGCCAGTTCTCCGAAGTAGCCTTTCATTTCAATGGCCGCCAGGTTCTCTCCCTGATACAGTTTCTGATGGAGCAGCCCCATGCTTTGCACCCGGCTCTGGCCGGCCTGCATCGCGTCGCGCGCTTCCGAATCGGTAAGGCCTGCCGATTGTAGCTCCAGCAAGCTGGAGACTACCTCCAGATTATTCTTCACCCGATGGTGAATTTCCTTAAGGAGCAACTCGTTCTGATCGCTCTTCTTTTGGATCTCATCGCGCTGTTGTTTGATTACTGCGGCTTCCTGGAGGGCCAGCGCCTCTGCCTGTCGGCGAAGCTGGAAGCGCAGGAACCAACGGATCATCAGGGCCAGTAAGCCCAGACCAATGAGCGCCGCCCACCAAGTCAGGTACCAGGGGGGAGAGACTTCGATCTTAGTCGGAACCTCGTTCTCCACCCAATCTCCGTTCGTTGTTTGGGACCGGACCCTGAATTTATAGACCTTGGGGAACAGGTAGGCGGGCAGGTTGGTGTACCGAAGGCTGGCGTCTTTAGACCAATCCGACCATTCTTCATCGTAGCCTTCCAGTTTGGTTTGATATTGTTTTTTCCTGTTATCATAATCCAGGGCAGCATAACTGAAATAAGCTTCATTTTTTCCCCAGCCATTCTGGTATAAATCGTTTTCTCTCACGTAGAGGGCAAAGGAGTCTTTTGCGTGCCTTGCTAACTCCGGACGATAAGCCGCCAGCCCTTTTTCAGACCCGAAAAAGATGGTTCCGGTTTCGTCTAGTACCGTACACTGTGGTCCGTATCCGATTTCGCCACGAAGGCCATCTGCTTTACGGATGACATTGAGTAATTCGTAGTTCTCCAAATGCACTTCACACAGACCCAAACCGGTGACAACCCACGCCCGGTTTCGGTCTGGATCAAAAGCAATGTCAGTGGGCGTGCGTAAGGTGTCTTGCAAAGAGACGAATTCCCGGGCTTTAAGCGTATTAAGATCAAGGATCAATACTCCACCGGGAACACCAGCCCAGAGCTCATTTTCCCATTTTCGTATGATCGTTATGGCGGGGAATACAACATCATTCCAAATCAGGGGAATGTGTTCAAAAAGCCCCGTATCCCGGACGCCAGCAAAGGATCTGTTTTTAGAAACAGCCTTGCCTTTGGTTGCGAGACGCTGCACTTCCTCGAAGGTAAATGGCTCTTTGGAGCGGAAAATACCCGTCTGGATGTTAGCGGCAATAACATGCTCCTGCTCGTCTTTTTCATAAAAAGTCAGGACTGCTGTTTCCAGGCCTGTTTCCTTGGTAAAAAGGTACCAGGGCTCATCGTCAGAGAGTACCATTCCGAAGGTACCATTCCCTCCCCAGATGGATGGAACCGGGTCTCCACCAGATGCTCTTTCCAAATTTAATGCACTTGGGACGTAGGACGAAAGTGAGGGGATCTGATGGATGAGGTAAGGCCGGTCAAATAAATTGAGGGTTTTACTGGCCACCCTGATATCGTGAGGGTTTGATTCGGGGGTAAGTAAATTGATGCCCCTTTGACGGGAGGAAGCCCAAATTCGCCCTTCATCATCGGATGCGACTCCCAAGACCTGTGGATAGGGTAAACCTTCTGCTTCGCCGACTGCAGTCCAGGTGCCTTCTTCCGAACGAAGAAGTAGCCCCTGAGAAGTACCGATGGTCAGCCACTTCCCTTCGGGTCCGGTCATTCGGGCCGCCTGTACAGTAGCTTCATCTCCCAGGCCGGTACTCAAGCCGGTAGAATGCAGGTTCGGGCTCAAATAAGCCCGGTAGTCTACCGGCATTCTCGCCAGGCCATCGTTGGTGGCCAACCAAATATTACCGGTCCTTCCCTTAAAGATATCGAGTAAGGGTTTGACATTGAGGTCCAGAGCAGAATCGTAAATCCGGCGGATAGAGAGTGTGTTGGTGTTGATCTCGATCAGATTGCCAGTCGATTGAACCAGCATTGTTTCGTTATCAGGAAATACAAAATTTTCCTTCACAGCTCCCATCTCCAGCTCCCGGATATTATTCTTAATGTCTTCCAGCGGTTTGGCTAGAGGAGCGTCTGCCATAAACAGTCTTTCTGCCCCCTTCCAATACAGGCGGTCACCGGGTCCAAAATGGATGTTTCCAACTGTACTTCCCGGAAGTTCTACTTGTTCCATGGTGTCTCCCACCTCATAGTCGATTGGAACACGATAAAGCCGGCTCGCATCCCGGTCGAGCAGATAAGCCTGCTGCTCTTTGAAAGCTATCATTAAACCACCAAACACTCCGGTTGGCGGTGCAATGGTATCAGCAGAAACAGTCCCCTCGGCATCGACATGATACCGGATCAGCAAGCTATCTACTGATGCCGCCCAGAGGTTGCCCAGCTCATCCTTCTTAAGAGCAGAGACCTCTACATCCAAAAGAGGTAATCCGGGCAGAGAATCGAGAAACACTCCGTCCTTGGGGAGAATTCCATTAAGGAAGGGCTTGCTGGATCGCTGAACACCACCTCTCTCAGAAGCTGTGTTTCTGGTGCCCAGCCAGATGAATCCCAGTTCATCCTGACTGACGTACCAGACATTAGTGGAGAGGCCGTTTTCGAAGCCGTAAGGGATCATTTTTTCGCCATCATAAACGCCCAATCCATCGGGATATCTAGACATCCATAGCATACCCGCCTGGTCAATATGCACCACCTCCATTGACTTTTCGTAGACATCTCCATTGGGGAGTAAGACTTCCACCTCTTCAACGGGGAGCCATTGCCCGTAAAGCTTACCGCAACAGGAGACAAGTATGAATGAGATGGTGATCTGGAGAAAGAGAATGTTTTTCAGCGCTGCCATTCCTCAAGATGGGAAAAAAACCTTGACAAGAGAGAAAAACACGTAGTTACACCTGGTGATAAAAACCTTCGGAAAGTAATACTGCCTCTTCGGAAAGAGCTTCTTTCCTCCTTGCGGGCAACGGCTTAAAATTGAATCAAATAAGGAAGAAAGCGATTTCCCCCCTATTCGATTAAAGCTCTTTTGCCATGCCCAATTCATCCCGACACACACTGCTTTTTGTTCTTTTGCTTGCATCCTGCGTCAGCGCCGCACAAGATGTAGAGGCGACCGTTAACCGGTTAAAGAACCTGAAAGAGCAGCAGCTCAGCATCACCGGTGGCATTAATCTGACGAGTCAGTTTTACGATGCAGTGGGCATTGCTAACCGGCGGGACAACTTCCAATGGGTTGCCCGGGCAAATCTTAACTTCAGCTTTTTGGGCATCAATGCCCCATTCAGTTTCGTCTTTTCGGAAGCTAACCAAAACTTTGGCTTACCCTCCTATTCCTTTGTTGGCATCAGTCCCCGCTACAAGTGGGCAACGCTGCATGCCGGAGACCGAAGCATGAGCTTTAGCCGATACACTATGGGCGGCATCAGCTTCCGGGGGGGAGGGCTTACGCTGGAACCCGGCAAGTTTCATTTTTCGGGCTTTTATGGCAAACTGAACCGTGCTCTGGCCAACGACCTTAACACTCTGGGCGACCTTAATGGCTTTTATCAACGTAATGGCTATGGCTTTCGGATGGGCTACGGCGGTAAATCGACCGCCGTATACGCCAATTTCTTCGCCGCCGACGATCAGGAGGCTGACGGACTGCCGCCACAGACGGAGCTCGGTCCCGTTCTCGGCCTCCAGAACAACAAGGTAATCAGTATCGAAGGGCGGCAGCAGCTCGGCAAAAACATCTCGCTTTTCGGTGAGCTGGCCCACTCCGCCTTCAACGGTAACCGCTCGGCCGCACCGCTTACCGACGCCGACACCAACTTTGGCAACTCCCTGCTCGGCCTTTTCTCACCAACCGAAGAGACCCAGACCGGCCAGGCTTACCAGATCGGCCTAGCCTACAACCAGCAGAAATACGGATTGCAGGCCCGCTACGAACGCATCACGCGGGGCTTTCGAACGCTCGGGGCTTTGTTCTTTAATAAGGACTCGGAAAACATCACCCTTGGCCTCAACCGCAATTTCCTGGAAAACAAGCTGACGATTTTCGTCAATGGTGGCCTGGAGCGCACGAACCTCGACAGTGAGGAAGAGGAATCCACCAACCGCATCATTGCCTCCGCCAACCTCAATTACCGCCCTACCGATAAATGGATGCTGAGCGGCGGCTACAGCAACTTCCGCAACGACACCAAACTGCGGGCTCGCACGAACTTGCTCGCGCCCGTCGACAGCATCTTCCTGGCTCAGGTAAACCAGAGTGCCAACGTAATGGTAATGCGCCAACTGGGCAACAAAGACAAGCCCTCCTCCGTCCGCCTGATGCTGATGCGCCAGCAAGCCAACAACATTATCAACGACGAAGTGAACGCGAACGCCAACAGTCTGGTGACGATTGCCTCGTTGGCCTACACTGCTGGCAACCCTGAGGCAGGCCTGCAGTGGAATACCGGCCTGACTTACAACAGGACCAACATCGGCATGATCAGCAACAATGCCCTCTCTCCTACCCTGGGCGTCAACAAAAACTTTTTCAACAACGCCCTGGCTACACACCTGCAGTCGGCCCTCAGCCTGACTGAGCAAAACGGTGACAACAACCGCGTCTTCAACCTTTCACTGGGCGGCACCTACCGGCTGGCCAACAGCCACCGGCTAGGTCTGCGGGCCAACCACATCAACCGCTTTGGCTCCGAGCTGGCCGACCGCAACTTCCGGGAGTGGTACGGTTCGCTGACCTATGGCTACAGCTTTGGCGGGGCTTTAGGACGGAAAGAAAAGCCCGCCACCGAATCGCCTCCAACACCAGAGAAAAAGTAACGAACACCTATTGCTTTTGCTTCAACACAATACACCCGTTATGTCTTCCCTACGCCTTCTTTTCGGCACCTTCATTTTCCTGCTGAGCGTTAGCGTTTTCGGCCAATCTTTTCCGGTGACTGCTGTAGTGCAGTCGCTGCCTCCATTTTCCAACCAAATCAGTGAATGGGGCGATCCGCTCAATAGTTCACTGGGGGTTTCTCTACTACTCAACGACCGCAACGACGGTAACTACCAGGTAAGACTGGAACTGACCATCGAAGGTAACGGTGTTCGGCTGCAAACTAATAACAACTGGTTGCCGACCCCCATTAACCTCAATTACGGACAGGTAGTACAGCTCGGCGGCATTGAGCTGAGTGAGTACCTGAACCTGGATCATCTGAGTTTCACCGGCTACTCGCGCCAGGCCTACGTCCAGAACGGAGGCTTGCCCGATGGTTCCTACACCATATGTGTACGGGTTTTCGATTACAACCGGTCACAGGAGGAAGCAGCCTCGGACCGGGCGTGCACTTTCGTACAAGCCTCTTTACTTGACCCTCCGGTGGTACTGTCTCCTACCGGCCAGCAGCTACCGCTTAACCCGCAAAACCTTATCATTCAGTGGCAGGCACGGCATACAGCTTCTTTCATTACTGATTATCGCGTGGAAATATACCAGGTAGATCCTTCGGCCAACTTTACACCCGAGCAAATTTACAGCTTCCAGCAGCCCTGGGTTGAAACGCAGATTGACGGCCTGACGACTACAGTAATCGACGCCAGTTTCCCTCAGTTGGAAACCGGCTACCGCTACCTTCTCCGGGTGCAGGCCCGCGACCCGCTGGGCAACAACAACTTCCGCAATGCGGGCTACAGTGAGCCGGTCTTCTTCGATTATGGCAGCGACTGCCCAGCGCCACTAAACGTGTCCGCTGATGTAAGCAATACTGAAGCGGCCCGCATCAACTGGGATTACCAAGAGGGTATTGCTTCCAGCTACGTCATTCGTTACCGAAAAAAACAGGATGGTGCCAACTGGTACGAGGAAGCTTCCATCCGCAACCAGGTTTTTCTAAGGGAGCTACTAGAAGGAACAACCTATGAAGTACAGGTACAGTCGATCTGCAGCAACGTTGGCGGTGGTCTCTTCGGCCCGCTTTTCGAGTTTACCACGCCGGGCATTCCGGTCGACGATGCCGTTGACTGTAGCGCTCCCATCGAAAGTCTTACGCTACCAACCAACAAAATGCTGCTGCAGCAGGACCTGACTCGCGGCCAGGAAGTCACCGTTGGTGGTTTCAAGATGAAAATCCAAAGTGCTACCAAAACACAAAATGGGGGATGGAAAGGCCTGGGTCAAGTGCGGGTGCCGTGGCTATTCAAGACCTTCAATTGCCGGTTCCACAACCTCTTCATCAATTCCGACCGGGTAGTGTTCGACGGCAACGTGGTGGCCATCGACGAAGGGCTTTCCAGTCTCTCTGGCTTCATGACCGTAGGGGAAATTTTTGATGCTCAAGACAACAGTCTCCGTAACTTCTGCGGAGACACAAGCCCTCCAAGAGACACTCCCTCAGTCGTTGCCTATCAGAGCGATGACTTCTATGCTTCTGGCAACCCTGACTACAACAACCACTACATTCCATTCGACCCCACCAGTACCACGGGCACCGGTGGAGTGGTAGTAGACGATTCCCAGTTTTACAATGAGTACAATCCTAACAACTCCCGTGCCCGCTATACGCCCTCTGACTACAACAACCCCAACAACCCCTATACCGCGGAAAAACCATACGATGGCAGTAACATCTGGAACCCGTGGAATGCCTTCAACCCCTACAACTACCTTGATTATGACGACCCGGCCAACCCCTGGTCATCAAACTTCATTTGGACGGTGGATCGGATGTTCGACAAGCAGGGCGGCGTACCTGCTGCAGTAGACGAGTCGCTACTCTCCGGCGGAGTGAGTTGCCCGGTTAAGCTCGGCAATTCCCCGAATATGCTGGCGATCTACGGCATCAAGTTCACTCCCACCGGGGCTTTCCTCAATGCTTATTTTTCTGCTACTATCCCCTCGGTTAATCAGCATACGGCTTTCCAGGCCATCGGCGTCGGTTTCGGGCCATCAGGCTTGCAGGGAGAGACGAAATTGAAAATGCTTTCCGACCTTTCTTTCAGTTGGAATGATAAAATGAAGCTGACCATCAATGGTGGCAATGGCACTTACGTTCGCTTTGACTGTGAGGGCGTCAATCAGGTCGCTATCAACATGAAAGTAGAGGTGTGCCGCAACGTCGCGATACCCGTCGATCCTTATACCTACGAAAGGGACGCCAGCGGTTATGTCACTGGCACCTTCGCCGCCGTCGCCGATGGCTGGGGAGAATTTGCGGGGGACATCTCGATTACCCCGTTTGAACTCGACAGCTTGCCAGGCTGGGCATTTTCCGTACAGAATGCCGTTTTCGATTTTTCCACGACCAGCACGCCTTCATCAGTCCAGTTTCCTTCCGGTTATGTGTACGACGGGGTGACGGACAGCCCGGATCCGGCCCTACGCACAGGTCTGCAAAACCCGCAATGGAGAGGGTTCTATCTGGGTGGCGCCCGCATCCGCATCCCGAACAACCTGACGGGCAAAAAAGAAAATGAACCACCGGTAACCATCGGGGCCCAGCACCTGATCATCGACCAGACGGGCTTTTCGGGAACCGTTTTTGGCACCAACATCTTGTCGATTGATACTGGCCGCCTCGATTCCTGGGCCATCGGCATCGATACCGTAGCACTAGGCATCCAGCAGAACCAATTCAAAAAACTGGCCATTGCGGGCGAACTGATCGTGCCAGCCGTAGATGCCAATCTGACTTATAATTGCCACATCCAACCGGGCAGCCGATATGCTTTTAGCCTCGCTTTACGTGACTCTTCTCTGACAATGAACGCCTTCGTGGCGGAAGTCCGGCTTGACCCCAACACAAAAATTTCGCTGGAATACATAGCAGCGAAGGATACCTTCGCTGCTTCGGCAGAGCTGCATGGGAAAATTACCTTTAAACCAAGTTTGGGTGGCGGAAACAACGATCAGGGCGCGGACACTTCGGCGGGGTCCGCAGGTGCAGGGGGAGCCTTTGGAGGAGCAAGCGATGCCAGCGGTGCTGACTTCAACAACGTCTCTGAACCTCAAGATACTGTCAATAGCCTGAAGGTCCCTTACATCGCTTTTCAGAACTTCAAGTTATCTTCCCGGGCGCCCTATCTCGAAAATTTGGGGGAGTGGGCGATTGCGTCGAACGATAATTCTCAATCCAAGGTCGCCGGCTTCCCCCTTACCCTCAACCAGGTAGGTCTGTTCCAGAACGAGGCGCAGAACGAGGTCGCCTTCGGCATCGACCTTACCCTCAACCTGGTAAAAAGCGACGACCAGGGTTTCGGGGCCAACGGCCGCGCCTTCGTCATCTGTGATGTCAACGTAGACCCGGTCACCCGTAAACAGGAGTGGAAATTCAAACGAGTCCGGCTGGATAAGCTTTCGATCAACTATCAGGGGCCGGGCTTCGCCTTTGCCGGTTACCTCAGAAATTATGAGACCCACCCTGTTTATGGTACCGGCTTCCAGGGGGGCATTCAGGCGTCCTTCACACCCGGTATCCGGGTAGCTGTGGCGGCGATGTTCGGCACTAAGAAGAACCCGACGAAACAGGAAAATTACCGTTACTTCTTTGCCGACGCCCTGCTGGCGCTCGACCCGGGCATTACGCTGGGTACTTCGGGCATGGCACTCTACGGCTTCGGGGGTGGCGTGAGTTACCATATGAAGCGACAAGGCTTCGGGGACAACGGCCTCCCATATTCGGAAGCGGAAAGCATACCCGCTGACACACCGATTGCAAACGATACCCTCGCGGTTGTCGGTGGGGCATCCGACCTCGCCAACGCTTTCATTTCCGGTACGGACCCTTCCTCCAGCGTACCTGATTTCCTGGAATTACCCACTGAATTGGGGGAAACCCTTTCCGGGGTTAGTTACGTCCCCGACCAGAGCGTAGGCATCGGCATTAAAGCCATGGTGGCCATCGGTGCCGTACGCAGGGAAGTCTTCAACGGAGACATAACCTTTGAAATCA
This sequence comes from Neolewinella agarilytica, assembly GCF_900110645.1. Classification (GTDB taxonomy): domain Bacteria; phylum Bacteroidota; class Bacteroidia; order Chitinophagales; family Saprospiraceae; genus Neolewinella; species Neolewinella agarilytica. The sequence goes on along the minus strand of NZ_FOFB01000009.1, from coordinate 97,393 downwards.
TCTTTAATACGAACGGGAGCCTCAACTATATCGGCCTGATGGGCAATGCCAACATCATGACGCCGCCCCGGACGCCACTTAACCCCATACCCAAACCCGCCGTAGCCTTCTTCTTCGATATGGGCTATGACTTTATGAACAACTCTTTCTCCGCCTACCTGCGCTTGCAGGTGGCTGCACCGCCCGGCATCGCCTACATCCGGGGCGCCTACCCCAACAACGTGGCCGGAGAGGGCAATATCTATTTCAGTAAGGACGACTGGTACTTCTACCTCGGACGGCCCAACACCCCGATCAAACTTAGCTACGACGTCAGTAAACTGGCCAACCTCGCCCGTGCGGATGGTAACGGTGATGCTGAGTTACCCCCTGATAACAGTACGCCACTAACGGCTGCAGACACAGTAAGATCCAAGCCTTTGGGCTCCATCGACGTCATCGGCCTTATCCTCACGGCCTATATCGAAGCAGGTACCATTCTGGACCCCTTCCCCAGTCCACCACAGCGTGTGCTCGATATCCTTGGTGATGATTCGTTTGGCAACGCCGCCCGTCGCGACGATCCTGCTTTCGCCAACGCCGGAGGCCTCCTCTTCGGGGCGAGCCTCAAACTAAACATGCCGAAGCTTAACTTTCTGATCTTCTACGCAGAGTTGTACGGTGGAGTCGGCTTTGATATGATGCTGAAAGACTACGGCCTCAACGCCCGCTGCGCCAACGACCTCAACAACTCAGACCCCATCGGCTTCAATGGCTGGTACGCTACGGGGCAGCTTTACGGCTATCTGGATGGTAAAGTCGGCATCGACATTGCCATCGGAGCCTTGAAACTCAAGGTAAAAATCCTTGAAGTCGGGGCCGCCGCCCTGATCCAGGCCCGCCTCCCCAACCCCATGTGGGCAAAAGGAGCGGTCGCCGGCCGGTTCACTGTACTGAATGGCTTGATCAAAGGCAACTGCAAGTTCGACTTTGAAGTTGGGCAGGAATGTGAGGTCGTTCCTACCGGAGATCAAAGCATCCGTTTAGTTCAAAGCATCACCCCAAATGAAACGGCGGAAGAGAGCAGCGTTTTCGCCCGCCCCCAGGCCATCTTCAACTTCGAGATGAACAAAGGCACGGTACTACTCGACGAGACGGGCCAGTACATGGAGTTCAAGCCCAGCCTGAAATCCTTCCGGGTAACGGACTCCATTACCGGAGCTAACATCCCCGGTAGCCTGGAATGGAGCGAAGACAAGACAATTGCCGCCTTCATCCCCAGCGACATCCTACCTCCCCACCGGGTTTACAAAGTGAACATCCAATCGGAGTTGTACCAGCGCAGGTCTTCCGGCGAACCGTTCCGCTTGATTGACGAAGGCGGGAACATCCCACCTGAGCAGGAAGACTCGGCTTACTTCCGTACGGGTACCGCGCCAGATCACATTCCCGAAGAAAACGTTGCCTACGCCTACCCGATCAACTTACAGGCCAACTTCCTGGTGGAAGAGAGCGACCGGGGCTACGTAAAACTCATTCAGGGACAGGATTACCTCTTTGAAAACATTGACCCGACCGAGTGGAATCAGCAGATCCGTTTTCAGCAAGATGGCGCTGTAGTCAACGCTGCCAGTTATGCCTACGATGCGTTGAACAACCAACTCAACTTTGCCATCCCCGCCAATGAACTGGCCCGCTCGGTCGTCAGCTCATTCGAGATCGTCGATCTCCCGGTGGGCGAAGATGCCGACCTGACCTCCAACGTAGTCGCAGCGGATGCAGTCCTGCTCAGCCTCGATCAGGGGTCCCTACCTGACTCCGCCGACACCGAGATATTGCTAGCCACCCAGGAGGCCAACGGTGCGCTGACCAGCCGCAAAGAACGCATCGTCTATCACCTCGATTTCCGCACCAGTCACTACGACAATTTCGCCGACAAGATGGCCGAGCTCAAACGAGATTTCATCGTCATGCAAGACCGCGCCCTCACGGATTCGATCGACGCCAACCTAGATCCCATCCCTTACCTTAAGATAAAGGATTTTGTGGAAGTACTCTCCGGCCCGGAGGTTTTTGACCGCTATGAATTAAGCGGATTCCAGAGAGAGGGCAAAGATTACGCCCCCCTAATCCGTATCCGTGCCAACCCGAATGTTACCGCCAACGATTGGTTCAACAACCGCATCCGGCCCAACGTCTACGACAACTTCCCCTCTCCGGCGGGTGCGCCCTACAACTTCAACCTGAGCTGGCGGCAGGAAGAGCCCTACGGGATGCCTCCGGTGAAGGCAGTTTTCTTCCGGCAAAACAGCCTGTCGCCCTTGCCCTACCTGAGTAATGACAACATCTCTTCAGGAGCCTTCACCACTCGTAAACGCCCCGTCCTGTACCGATACCACCTGCCGTACCAAATCTACCGCGACTACGCCGACTACTGGAACCAGGCAGGCAACTACATAAGAACCCTAAATGGCACTGACCCCGACCCCGGTCTCGAAAGCTTCATGGAGTGGGATTTCATCTACCCGCCTGATGGGGACTACGAGATGATCATTGAGTACGTACTCCCGGGCCAGACCAGCCCTTCCTCCACTTACCAACATCTGATCCCAAATGAAATTGATTAACACCAACCACCACGCTATGGGCACCCTACGGCTTTCGGCCTTTCTGCTACTGTTTTGTTTCTCATTCCAGGCGAAACTGGTTGCCCAACAACAGGAGAACCAACTGGCGATGATTGCGCACTCGACTACCGACAGCATACTGCTTCGCTGGGCGCCGGGCAGCTTCCAGCTTTGGCAGCAAGTCAGGACCAAAGGCTTACAACTGAGCCGGCAGACGATGATGCGGGACGGAAAACTCCTTCCCCTGGCCGAGCGCCAGCAGACCACCGTCATAGCCCAAGACCTGCGGCCCGCACCGCTAGCAGCCTTCGAGACTGCCGGAGCGACGGATGACTTCGTGGCCATCGGTGGGCAGGCCATCTACGGAGAAAGCTTTTTGCCACAGACCGACGACGCCGACGAAGTATCCCTCGGAGCGCTCTTCAACGGTGCTACTGACCAGGAGAACCGCTTTAGTTTCGGGCTCTACGCCGCAGATCAATCCTGGCAAGCAGCGACACTGCTAGGCCTGGGCTATACCGACACCAACGTACGGGACAACGAAACCTACATTTATACCCTCCGGGGAGCCACGGGAGACCTCACTAATCTCGACACCAAGTACAGCGCCTTCGTCACCGTTAAAGCAGGGTCCAACGTACTAAAAACGAAGATCAGCAGCCTGGAGGCCGAGTTCGAAGACAAGGTTGGCGTCCTAAGCTGGGACGTGGAAGTCGCCCGGGATTTTTATACCAGCTACTTCATTGAACTTTCCGCCGATGGCGTTAGCTGGGAACGGGTCAATGAAGAACCCTTTGTCCCAGTCTTCAAAGAGAACCAACGGCCCATAGCCTTTTACCAGGTACCGCTGCCGGAGAACAACCGCCCTTATTTCATGCGGGTAATCGGCCGCACACCCTTCGCCCAGGATGCCCCCCCCAGCAATGTCGTGCAGGGCATGGGCAAAGACCCGCTGCCCGAAACGGCGCCTTCCATCGCCGGGGCCTTCCCGAACGAGGAAGGAGGCTTCGACATTAGCTGGACCTTCCCCAACGACATCCCCGTCAACAATTTCCGGGTTTTCAGGGCTGACAATGCAGTGGGGATATTCGAACCGCTAAGCGACTTACTCCCCGGCGATGCCCGCAACTTCCGCGATGAAGCACCTATGCGCGTCAACTACTACCAGATCGCCGTTTACGACCAGTACAACCGGGAACTGCGCTCTTTCGTCATTATGGCCCAGCCCAATGACACCACGCCGCCGGAAACGCCGGTCAACCTGCGGGGCATCATCACCGACGACGGCAAGGTGATCCTGAACTGGGACGCCAACACCGAGGAAGACCTCCTCGGCTACCGTATCTGGCTCGCTAACACGCCACAGGAAGAGTTCAAACTGGCCACCAGTACGCCCCTCGTTAACGACTACTATATCGGTGAAACGACCCTCAATACGCTGACGTCTTCCCTCTACGCTAAGATTACGGCCCTCGACATTCGTCACAACCCCTCGCCGTTTTCCGAATACATCGAGATCCTACGGCCTGACACCATCGCTCCGGCAGCCCCTTTGCTCAAAGAGGTGACCAGCACCACCGAGCACCTCGACCTCTACTTCGCCACCAGCCGTACGCCCGACATTGAGCAGCACGAGTTATTCCGCCGACCAGCGGGCGATACCGTCTGGCAGCTGATCAGGACGCTACCCTTTCCGGATGAAAAAGAAGCGGATCACTACCGCGATACCGACCTGGCGCCGGGCCTAACGCACGAATACCGCCTCGACGCCATAGACCGCTCGGGCCTCCGGGCCAGCTCGGATGTGCTGCAAGGAAAGGTCATCGACGATTTTATCCGTCAGCAGGTAAAGAAAGTGAAAGCTACCCCTGATCGCCGCGAGCACACCATCCTGCTGGATTGGACCTATGCTCCGGAAGACGACAAATTCCTTCACTTCGAGATCTTTCGCAATGTACCGGGAAAGAACCCCGACATCATTGCCCTGCACCAGCCGCCTACAGCGCCGAGTAGTGGGAAAAAAGCAGCCTACCAGTTTACCGACCCCGGCCCCCTGAAAATGGATACCGACTACGAATACCGGGTGCGGGCCGTGTACTCCGACGGCGGCTTGTCTCGCCTCAGCCCAGCCGTTTCCGTCAATTATTAGGGCGGGGCCGCAGGTGCAGTGAAAGGATTAAGAAGCAGTGGCAGCACTTTCCCTCCATCGCTCTTAAAATAGCTTTCTCCGCACCTGCGACCGCGCCACCCTCACTATTCTATCCCTCCCGTTTTTCAATATTCATCCGATGAAAGTCTTTTCCTTCCTGTTTTTCCTTTGTTGCCTTTTTCCAGTGATGCTTCAGGCCCAGGACCCCGTGATGACCTACGAGATGAAGCTGACACGGGTGTACTGCGGTATCCCCGTTAATCAGGACCCTTACGGCCCCGACCCCCGCTACCGCATCAACGCCCAGCTGCGCGGCCTTGGCACCAACATCAACAATAACGTTTTCGTGTCGTTGAACGACCTGCAAACTACGGGATGGATCGACATCGACGACCAGGTGGTTGTGAGTGGCACCCTCGTTCCCGGTTCACGTACCATTAACCTGTGTAATACGGGGATTGATGTAGTATTCGACGACCTGGATGCCTGGGAGGAAAACGTTGGGGAAAGCGATGGGCTGGAAGCTGGAGATGGTTTCCCTCTCCAGCTTAGCAGTTCTCCTGGTCCTGATGATGAGGATGGTTCGATACGCCCAACGGGCAGGCCGGAAGCAGGGTCCGGACCGGGCGTCACCAGAACCATTGTGGTTATGGGAAGTGATTACAGTGACCCCAATTCTCCTTTTGGCTTTGAGTTTACCGTCGTTTATACCTTGGAGAATGTATTGCAACGGGTTGAAATTGCGGGAAATGCCGCCGGAGAACCCGTTGCGGACCTTTGCGCAGGGGGCAATGTCTACCTCCAGGGCGTGCTGGCCGACAACTTTACCGGAGGCGTCATCCGCTACGAAAAGTCAGGGAATGCAGGGAATAACTGGGGAACGATCGGGGACCGTATGACTAGTACCCCCATCGAAGTGGAGTACACTGGTTTTCCGAACGATCGCTACCGGGCCCGTCTAGTTACGTGTCTGCGGGATGAGGAACCTAAGCAGGTGGACTTCAGCAACATCGACATATTTCCAAGTATAGAGCCTTCTGACATCACCTTTAGCACCGCCAGCACCTGCCAGGATGCAAGCAAAGGTCGCGTTACGGTAAACCCCATACCGGGGCTAAACTCAAACATTACCTATGCACTACAATTGAAACGGGTTAACACCTCCGGCATCGTCTTCGATAATCCGACCGTTGTCTCTCCTATCATGCCTTACACCTTTCAAGACGTTCCGGCTGGCAGTTACATAATTACTGCGTCTAGCAACGCCAGGAACGCAGAGGGAGACCTGATCGGCGATTGTGGCACGGACAGTGAGGTATTCAACATTGACCCCCAACCCGCTCCAGCGATCACGCAGCTGGTACCCACCAATGCCAGTTGTGAAACGCCGTCGGGTACGGTACGAGTCGGTGCTGCGACCAGTGATTTCACGGTGGAGCTTTATAGTACAGCCGATGAAGATACACCGGTAAGCGGCCCTGTGGCCCCGAACGCCGGGACGGAGCATGTTTTTACCGACGTAATACCAGGAAGCTATTTTGTCTCGTTGCGCCAAAACGGTAACGGCTGTGCTAGACGCTCAGAACTATTTTCTATTTCAGCACCAGTCAACCGTGCCAGTGGTAGCTGGACACCTGATGGCGACGCACTGACGGTGAACTGTATGGGAGAGACCATCCCTGTCGACTTTACGCCGGATAATGGCACGGGTACCAATGAGGTGACCCTGACCGCCCTCAACGTATTACTTGGCGGGGGAGACAGCCAGGTATTCCAAAGGGATGTTAGCGCGGGCTCATCAACTACGGCGAATCTCCGCCAGGGAGACTACGCCGTCAACTTTCGCCGGCTCGACAATACGGGTTGTGACCGGACCTATTTTTTCACGGTCGCTCCTGATTTAGCACCGATGGAGGTCATCCTGAATATGCTAGCCGGACCAACGGTGTGTGAACCCACCAGCGGAGAGGCCATAATCGACGTTTCCGGTGGAACCCCGGGCTACATGGCCGAAATTCAGGGAGCAGACCTTTTTTCTACCGAAGACCTTGGTAATGATACCATTCGCTACACTTTCACCGGTTTGACGGGCGGGAGTTATACTTTCCAGGTCACCGACGCCAATGGCTGTGTAGCCATCAGAACGCTGAACATCCCCAATCCGGCCATGGTCAACGTACAGGTCGACCTGGCTAATTCACGTCTGGCGGTAGACTGTTTTGGGGACACGGACGGCAGCATCCAGCTTACCGGTACGGGCGATGGCAACCTGACTTACCGCCTTACGGCCCAGGGCACCACCCCAGGAGACTTCGGGACACAAACCCTTTTTGAAAATCTGGCAGCGGGCACCTATCTGGCGGAAATAAAGGACGATGCCAACGTTGGTTGTATAGCCAGCCAATCGATCACTATTTCCGAGCCCGACCAGTTGGAAATACTGGACGTGAGCTACGTCACCCGTTACATATGCGATGAAGCAACAGTAGACTTCAGGATTAAGTTTAATCGGATGCCCGACCTGAGTTACGGCCAGGGAAGTTGTGAATTGGTTCTCCGCACCCAGGAAATGATGAATGCAGATGAAAGTCTATTCATTATCAATACCGATGGTGAAACTGGTCTTTTTGGAAGCCCCATAACCTTACTTACCGCTCCTGATGATCCGATACAGGAAATCCTGGTGAGTGGACAAATGCCCGGCAACTATCTTTTTGAGCTGGGCATACTGCATTATTCCCCTTTGCCCATACACATTGAGTGTACATCAGCGGCGGTTCCCTTTACCGCCCTACCGGAGGGCCCACTTTTCATTGAGATTATTGACAAGACAGATCCCAGCTGTTATGAAGCCTATGACGGGTCCATTACCCTGAAATACGGAGGAGGAGACCCCGAAGACATTTTCGACATTGACCTTTACATCTCAACGGGCCCTTCTGACAATTCGGGATTTATACCCGTTAGCCTACCTAGCTTCAGCTACACCTACTCCAAAGACAATACCATCACCATTGGGGGACTCCCCAGCATAAATGCCTATTTTGACCTTGCAAACATTCCAGAAGACCCAAGCACCTTCGCTTACTTCGCTCGTATTCAGCCCAGTTTGACCATCTCTGGTGCAAGCTGCATCGCACAATCGCACGAAGTGGGTGGCCCGCCGGAAGAACTGGTTCGACTCGTCAGCCCCGATCAGATGTCGTTTACTGCTGGCTTTACCAAAGGATTAGAGTGCGACGGCTCCGGGGCTACGTTCAGCATCAGTAACCCAACGGGGGGAACCCCGCCTTACGAGTTCAGCCTAGTGGCTGGGGTAGGCTCTGCAACGACCATTTATGATTTTTCGCCGCAGACCACTTTTGATATTAGCGGAGAGGGCTTCGTAGCGGTGATCATGCGAGATGCCCGGAATTGTGTTTACGAAGACCGAACCGTCAGTTATTTTCCATGGTACGAACCGACCCAGGAATATGGCGTGAGATTTACTCCTACGCCGATAAGGGATGGAGAGTGCCCCCCCGAACTAGATGAGTTTTTAACGGGCATTATGCGGGTCAACGGTGGGCTGGGGCTCACGACCTATACTTTCAGTACCGATGGTGTAGCCGCCCCGGCAGCCATTACGACGGCGGACTCCGTTATTTTTCTATCGGGCATGCTACCGGGTACGGTAACCGTTTTCATTGATAATCCGGCTACCGGACAACGCTGCCAGACAGCCACTTTTGAAAACCCGGCACCGCCGCTGCCGCTCAGCTTAGAGGTGGAAAGTATTCAGGGAGAGAGTTGCCCCGGCGCCCGTGACGCTCAGGTCAGGGTTCGAGCTACTGGCGGGGTAGAACCCTTAACTTTTGTCTACCTGGGGGAAAGCCAGGTTCCAATCGGCAGCCCAGCGGTACTTGACATTACGAACGCGGCCTCCGGGGATATCCAGGTTGGTGTTTACGACGCCAATAACTGTGAAATTTCGCAGGTGATTGATATACCTATCTCCCCCGGTGCTATTTCAGTAGGCGTCAGAACGGAAGACGAAACCCCTTGCCCCGGTACCGGCAACGGCGTACTCATCGTCGACCTTTTTGGCGGCGTAGGCCCTTACCAATTCGACTGGCTCGACGATGGCGAACCTTCGTTCAGTGTAGTACAGGATGGGCTCGTTGAACGCAGAGACTTGACCCGCCAGCGGTACGACTACCGGATCGAGTCGACCAATGGCTGCATCGTGGAAAGTTACGCCTGGGTTGGCGGTCGGGATCCCCTCCAGGCGGAGATCGTGGATGTGGTGCAACCGGGTTGCTCCCCCACCGGGAGCTTCCGGATCAACATTACGCAAAACAGTTACCCCCTTTCCTCAAACATCATGGCATCTATCAACGGTGGCCCACGGCAGAGCGAATTGTTTTTTGATGAACTGCCAGCCGGAAACTACATCGTACGGGTATTTGATGATGCTAACTGCTTACAGGACGGCCTGCTCAGCGTAGACCTGATAAGCCAGAACAATGATCTTACCATCAGCGCCACGCCCACCGACGCCACCTGTAACGGGGAGAATGACGGCCAAATAGTAGCACAGGCCGGCGGCGGCACCCCTCCCTACCAGTATTCCCTGGACGGTGCGCCCCCCGTCTCTGACGGCACATTTACCGGCCTAACGGCAAGTACCTACACCATTGTGGTTACTGATGCGGCGGGCTGTTCGGCCACCAGCGAACCAATCGTCATCAGCGATCCGGATCCGGTAGCCGGAGAATGGGTTTCCATCACCAACAGCTGTGTTGGGGGCAACAACGGCTCCGTTACCCTTGCCGGCACCAGCGGCCGCGCCCCCTTCTCTTACCGAATGGAAGGAGACGTCTACAGTCCCGATCCTGTTTTCACCGATCTTGCGCCGGGTGCTTACCAGTTTCAGGTACGGGACGCCGACGGCTGCGAGAGTGCCTTGATTGGCGCGCCCGTAGGCCAGCTTCCGCTCTTTAGCCTGGAGCAAGGTGCTATCGTTGCCGCTACTTGTAATACTGCCGACGGCAGCTCCACGGTGAACGTTGTGGGCGGCAACGACGGCTACTCCTTTGCCTGGCCAGACGGACAGACGGGCCCTACCGCTACTAATCTGCTGGCTGGTTCTTACGACGTCATTGTGACCAGTGCAGCTGGCTGTTCTCAGACCTTTACGGCAACTGTCAATTCGAGTGCGGGCCCGTCATTGTCGCTATTCATTGGCACTGATGCCTGCGAAAGTGGTAACGGCAGCGTCACCGTCAGCGTAAGTAGCGGGACCCCACCCTACACCTACGCCTGGAGCGATGACCTAAACCGGAGCCAGGCATCCGCTACGGGCCTTCCCGGCGGCGACTATACCATCACGGTTACCGACATCGTGGGATGCAGTTCCCAGGCAACCGCCACGGTGACTACTACGCCGGGTATCAGTCTTAGCCTGGTGAGTAGCACGCCGAATAGCTGCGGACTTGCTAATGGCACGGCCACCCTGGCCAGCACGGGAGGCATTGACCCGGTAGCTTATAGCTGGTCGCACGACCTAACGGCAGACGGACCTACCGTTAGCAATCTTCCGAACACAGTCGACGTGATCGTCACGGCAACCAGCAGTAACGGCTGTACGGACCAGCTGACCATTCCAGCCACTAATTCTATTGGCCTCCAGGGGTTGACCGATATAGTGGAAGCTACTTCCTGTGGGCAGGACGACGGCCAAATCACCCTTACTCCCGTAGGAGGAACCCCGCCCTACAACTACACCTGGAGCCATACTGATGCCCTAACGACCAACCAGGCCATTAATCTGGCCGAAGGCACCTACGCGGTGACTGTATCGGACGCCAATGGATGTAGCCTGGAACGTGATTTTACCATCATTTCCTCCAGCCCGATCGTACTGGGCACCAACAACGTGACACCTTCCGACTGCGGAATGAGCAATGGCTCCATAAATGTGGGCGTGTCAGGCAATACCAACAGCGTGACCTACGCCTGGAGTCATGATGCGGGCATTACTGGCCAATTTGCCTCCGGACTGGCGGCGGGTGATTACTCCATCACCGTTACGGAAGACGGTACTGGTTGTACCGCAAGCATCGACGTTAACGTTACCGGTAGCCCGAACGGTGCGATGATGACGATAACCTCCCTTACCAATACAAGCTGCGGGCTAGACAACGGTGCGCTGGAAGTAGTACCCGCTTTCGGCACCCCTCCCTTTGAATACCGGTGGAGCCATACCAATACCTTAAGCATCGGAACGGTGAGCAATTTGGCTGCCGGGACCTACGGCGTTACTTCTACCGATACGGAGGGCTGTACGTCGGTGGGCAGCTTTACCATCGCCCCCAGCAACGCCGCTCAGATCTTCTTACAGAGTAGCACCCCATCGGCTTGCGGCCAGGCCAATGGCAGCCTGACCGTTACCCCGGGCTTTGTACCAGATCCAACTTTCAGCTGGAGTCACAACTCGAACCTCGATGGTCCTCTGGCGGAGAACCTTTCCGGTGGCGATTATACCGTGACGGTTACGGGTAGTAATGGTTGTAGCGTGGAAGCCACGTATAATGTCGCCAATACGGGCTTTAACGAGCTTGAGGCAACGGGTGCCAACGTTGGCTGTGAGGAAGGTAGTGGTACCGCGAGCGTAACCGTGCTAAACGGCACACCTCCCTTTACCTACGACTGGGAGCACGCCCCCGGCGACAATATATCCGGGTTCATCGGTTTGAACTCCGGAACTTATAACGTAACCGTCACGGATGCAACGGGATGTAGTGGCCAGACATCTGTAGTCGTTCCGCCGCCAGCTCCCCCGGGGCTGACGGTGCTTTCCAGCACTGTGAGTTGTAACGGGCTCGATGATGGCTCCGTTACCTTAGCCGGCACCAGCGGCCTCGCCCCCTTTATGTATCGTATCGCTGGCGGCACCTACGACTCTTCGCCAACATTCAGCGGTCTTGCCCCCGGGGACTACCAGTTCCAAATGCAAGCGGCCAACGGCTGTGAAAGTGAAATTCTGGACGTAACTATCGATGCTACCGTAGCGATCAATGTTCTAAGTGCGGATGATGATACTTGCGACAGTGGTTTTGGCGGCATTACCGTCCAGGCAGTGGGCGGCACCCCACCCTACAGCTATGCCTGGAGTGACGATCCTGAGCGTACCGTAAGTTTCGCGAGTTCACTTTCCGCAGGTACCTACACCATTACGGCTACCGATGTAACAGGTTGTAGCAGACAACAGACTGTTGAGCTTAGTTCAATCCCCGGCATTACCGTAAGCCTGGAGAGCAGCACCCCAACGGCCTGCGGCCAAAATAGCGGGACAGCCGCCGTAACGACCACCGGCGGCATCGAACCCATTCTCTACGCCTGGTCGCATGACCCGATGGCCAACGGCCCTACAGTGAATAATCTTCCGGGCAGTCTCAGTACGGTTACGGTCACCAGCGCAAACGGCTGTACCGACGAATTGACCATTTCCATTAACAGCAACGGCGGCATAGGCCTGATCAATGGTTCTGCCCAGGCAACTACCTGTGGGCTCGACAACGGTCAAATTACCGCCGAGCCCGTAGGCGGCACGGCTCCCTTCACCTACGCCTGGAGTCACTCCAACACTCTCACCACGAGCCCGGCGACCAATCTTGCCCCCGGCGACTACACCGTCACGATCACTGATGATAACGGGTGTAGTATTGATCGGACGTATAATATCGCTCCCAGCACAAATCCGCTGTCCGTACAAATCGTCAGACAGGAGCCTTCGGATTGTGCAACGCCCAATGGCAATATTACTCTCGAAACGACCGGCAACGTCAATGGCATACGCTACAACTGGAGTCATGATCCCGGTCTCGTTGGAAACTTTGCCTCCGGTTTGGCTGCGGGAGATTACTCCGTAACCGTAACGGAAAACGGTCCGCGCTGCTCGGTCGTGCTAAACTACAACATTGAAGGCTCGCCCGGCGGCGCTTTCCTTACTGACCTCAGCCGTACACATACCAGCTGTGGACTCGACAACGGCAGCCTCACCGTAGAACCTACTTCCGGCAACGCCCCCTTCACGTATCGGTGGAGCCATACCAACACTCTGGTTACCGGCACGGCTACAAACCTGGCCGCCGGAACCTACTCCGTTACCGCTACCGATGCGGACGGCTGTACCTCCGAAAGATCTTTCAACATTAACGGAAGCCCCCTGCCCGATCTGTTTGAAGTCTCTGGAAGCCTTCCCGCAGATTGCGGACAATCAAATGGGCAACTTAACGTCATCGGTACTGGCCTTGGCTTACTCACTACCTATGCCTGGAGCCATGACCCTGAACTCACTGGTCCGATAGCCGAGAACCTTGCCGGAGGCCAGTATCAAGTAACCGCAACCGATGGCGTCTGTACGGTAACGGAAACCTTCACGGTAGAAAACGTAGGATCCATTACGGTAACCGACACCAGAACCCACTCACTTTGTGTTGATGGTAATGGAAGTATAAGCCTGACCGTTTCTAATGGCACCCCACCTTTCAGGTATGACTGGGAACATGCTCCTGGCGAAAACGTACCCGGTTTTACCGATCTTAACGCCGGATTTTATCGAGCAACGGTTACTGATGCTACCGGCTGTACGGGACAGTGGTCCGGTCGTATAAACGTCGACGAACCCCCAACCCTGAACCTATTCACCCAAGTGCATACCCGTTGCGGGAACGGCAGTGGCTTCCTCTACGTAAATGCCTCCGGAGGTTTGCGCCCGTATGTATTCGACTGGGCAGAAATAGCCGATCAGACCAGTGGTCAGACCAATGGCTTCGATGGCATTAGCGGTCCGGCGGGCGATTACCACCTGACGGTAACCGATGCCAATGGCTGTACCGTTAGCGGAACCTATACCATCAATGGTAGCGCCCCGGTAGCCGTCAGCGTTACCAACCAGGTGAACCCTACCGGAGGGGCGAATAATGGTTCAATCACCATCTCCACGACTGGTTTCGTGCCTCCACTTACTTATTTTTGGAGCCATGACGATAACCTGCAAGGACCAATAGCAGCTAACCTGTCTGCCGGCACTTATACCGTCGGCGTTCAGGACGCCAACCTATGCTACGACGAAGTAACCGTAGTGCTCAACTCCGGGCTCATCGCCGAACTCATCAATGTCAACAATCCGGTGTGTACCAACAACACCGGCACGGCGGAGGTGAACGTACTGACCGGTACTGCGCCCTACAGCTACGCCTGGTCCCACGCGCCGGGTGAGGATGTCCCCTCATTCGAAAATCTCTCCGAAGGAAGTTATAGTGTGCAGGTCTCAGACGCTACCGGTGCTACTTTCAACCTCAGTTTCGAGCTTGAATTTGAGGGTGGGTTCTCTGAGTTTTTCTCCTACTCCCGCCCCGCCTCCTGCGGGCTGGACAATGGCACCCTGGAGCTCTTACCCGCGGACGGACAATTTCCATACACTTACAATTGGGCCGATTTCCTGGACGTAACGAATGGAGAACTGACCGACCTGGCTATCGGCGATTACGCCGTGACGGTCACCGACGGACAGGGCTGTTCGCTTAGCAGAGTCTTCACCGTTGAGCCTGCTCCCGAACCAGAGATCATCCTCGACTACATATTCCAGCCTACTGATGGCATGGCCAACGGTGAGATCGGTGTAGTAGTCTCCGGATTTACCGAACCGATCACTTATAGCTGGAGCCACGATCCCAGTATCAATTCTCCGTTCCTGGAAGGTGTTCCGGCGGGGACCTATACGCTTACCGTTTCCGATGAACCAGGCTGTTCAGAGATGATCACTATCCAGTTGGGCGTACCCATTATTAGTGCCCGGGTCATCAATCTTCGGGACGCAGGCTGTTCAAACGACGATGGGGAAGCCACCATTCTGGTCAACGTCGGTGAATTCCCTTACACTTATGAGTGGTCACACGCTCCAGGTGAAAATGTTAACAGTTTCGACAATCTCGCCGGTGGCAACTACATGGTTACAGTGAGCGATGACGCAGGTGCAATGACGGTTGTGAGTTTCTCTATCGTCTCCCGCTCAGGCCCCACGGCAATCGTTGCAACGGCCAACGAAGGAACCACCTGTGGAGAGAGCAATGCAGTATTAACCGTTGCCCCCGTCGGTGGTAATCCACCCTTTGAGTATGATTGGGTTGATTTCCCCGAGGTAAATGACCCGACCCTGACTGAACTCGCTCCGGGCGACTATACCCTGACGATAATCGACATTCAAAATTGTTCCTTCACTGAGACCTTCACCGTTGCAGGTAGCGCCGCACCCACCGTTAATCTCGACGAGCAGGTCAACCCCACCGGAGGGTTGGCTAACGGCTCCATCAGCATCACGACCTCTGGTTTCACGGATCCGCTTACTTACCAGTGGAGTCATGACGATACCGTTGATGCCCCTTTGGCGGATGACCTGACCGCAGGCAGTTACACCGTTTCCGTTTCCGATGTTAACAACTGTGCCGTTGAACTCACGGTAGTGCTTACCGAAGGCCTGACCGCAGAAATCATTAACCTCAGAAACTCAGTATGTACTGATGATAATGGTGCCGCGGAGGTAAATGTGCTCTCGGGTACAGCCCCCTTCTTCTACGCCTGGTCCCACGCACCAGGCGTTAATGAAGCCTCCTTCGACAACCTTGCTCGCGGCAATTATACAGTCACGGTGACTGATGTTAACGGTGCCACTTTCGGGATCGACTTCTTCGTAGGTCTGGAACTCGGCCCGTCTGCCATAAATTCTGTTAGCAACGAGGGAACCACCTGTGGCGAGAACAACGGCAGTCTAAGCATTTCCCCGGTCGGTGGCACCGCGCCCTACACCTTCGACTGGGCCCATGATGATGAGCTAGACACCGGCATAGCGACCAACCTCGCTGCCGGAGACTACGAGGTCACCATCACCGACGCTAACGATTGCTCCGTAGTCGATGTATTTACCATTGAAGCGAGTGATCTGCCGGTGCTGACGATCAGCAGCCAAACCAATCCAAGTTGCGGAGAAGACAACGGACAGGTTACCGTCCTCGCTGAAGGACTCACCGCTCCCCTGACCTACGTCTGGAGCCATGACGACACCCTCGACGGCCCGACGGCCACTGGCCTCGTTCCTGATGATTACACCATCGACATTACTGACGCAAATGGGTGTACCGCCAGCATTATGCTTACCCTGACCGGACAGGACGCTCTTGCCACCAGTCTCAGCGAACGCAGTGATGCCATCTGTGACAACGGAACGGGCAGCGCCACGATCTCTGTCACCAGCGGAACGGAACCCTTCACCTTCGAGTGGTCGCACGCCCCGGGCGAAGATGTGGCCAGTTTCGACAATCTTGAAGCCGACGACTACAGCGTCACCATTACCGATGCCAACGGCTGTACGGACGTGCAGACCTTCAGCATCGACTTCATCGCCGGCCCGGCCGGCGTGACTCTCATCAGCCAGCAGGCAACGACCTGTGGAGAAGATAATGGCAGCCTGGAAGTCGCACCGGAAGGAGGCACGGCCCCTTACACCTTCGCCTGGAGTCACGACAACGAGTTGGAAGACGGCGTCGCGACCAACCTCGCTGCCGGAGACTACGAGGTCACCATCACCGACGCTAACGATTGCTCCGTAGCTGATGTATTTACCATTGACGGCAGCGCCACACCGACGCTCAGCATCGGCAGCCAAACCAATCCGAGTTGCGGAGAAGACAACGGACAAATTACCGTCCTCGCTGAAGGACTCACCGCTCCCCTGACCTACGTCTGGAGCCATGACGACACCCTCGACGGTCCGACGGCCACTGGCCTCGCTCCTGATGATTATACCATCGACATTACTGACGCAAATGGGTGTACCGCCAGCATCATGCTTACCCTGACCGGGCAGGACGCACTCACCACCAGTCTTACGGGATTAAGTGATGCTATCTGTGAAGAAGATTCTGGCAGCGCCACGATCTCTGTCACCAGCGGAACGGAACCCTTCACCTTCGAGTGGTCGCACGCCCCGGGCGAAGATGTGGCCAGTTTCGACAATCTTGAAGCCGACGACTACAGCGTCACCATTACCGATGCCAACGGCTGTACAGACGTGCAGACCTTCAGCATCGACTTCATCGCCGGCCCGGCCGGCGTGACCCTCATCAGCCAGCAGGCAACGACCTGTGGAGAAGATAATGGCAGCCTGGAAGTCGCACCGGAAGGAGGCACGGGCCCTTACACCTTCGCCTGGAGTCATGACAACGAGTTGGAAGACGGCGTCGCGACCAACCTCGCTGCCGGAGACTACGAGGTCACCATCACCGACGCTAACGATTGCTCCGTAGCGGATGTATTTACCATTGACGGCAGCGCCACACCGACGCTCAGCATCGGCAGCCAAACCAATCCAAGTTGCGGAGAAGACAACGGACAAATTACCGTCCTCGCTGAAGGACTCACCGCTCCCCTGACTTACGTCTGGAGCCATGACGACACCCTCGACGGCCCGACGGCCACTGGCCTCGCTCCTGATGATTACACCATCGACATTACTGACGCAAATGAGTGTACCGCCAGCATTATGCTTACCCTGACCGGGCAGGACGCACTTACCACCAGTCTTACGGGATTAAGTGATGCTATCTGTGAAGAAGATTCTGGCAGCGCCACGATCTCTGTCACCAGCGGAACGGAACCCTTCACCTTTGAGTGGTCGCACGCCCCCGAAGAAAACGTGGACAATTTCCAGAACCTTACGGCCGGAGACTACGGCGTAACGATTACGGATGCCAATGGCTGTTTTGAGATTCAGGTCTTTCAGATTGAATTTATCAATGGTCCGGCAGGAGTAAATGTTATCAATCAGCGATCTACTATCTGTGGTGAAAATAACGGTACGCTTGAAGTAGCACCTGATGGGGGTAGTGCTCCCTATGTTTTCAAATGGTCTCATGACGATGATCTGGACACGGGCCTCGCGATCGGGCTGGCTGCAGGCCAGTACGAAGTGACCATCACGGATGTGAATGGTTGCCCGGTGGCTGACGTTTACACCATCGATGAGAGCGAAAGCCCGGAAATAATCGTAGAGGAAGTCATTGATGCCAACTGCGGAGAAAACAATGGATCAATATTGGTCTCCGTAAGCGGATTAGTGCCCCCTCTAGCTTATGAGTGGAGTCATGATTTGGAACTAGATAGTCCGCTGGCGGAAGATCTCGGCAGCGGCAACTACAGTGTTACTATTACGGGTGACGGCGGTTGCCGGGCGGAGACAACGGCCTCAGTGAGCAGCCAGGACGGTCCGACCATCAGCATAAGCAGCATTTCAATGGATACCTGTAATGCAGAGACGGGAGTAATTCTGATTTCTTACGACGGTGGCGGAACTGCTCCGTTCGCCTACAGCTGGAGCCACGATACTGAACTGGACGCAAACACGGCCAGCGGCCTGTCGGCCGGCACCTATGGCATCACCCTTACCGATGCAACGGGCTGCGTTGCCGCCTTGACCGCAAGCGTAGAAACGGAGGTAACCGCACTGCTCCCTGAATTCACCCTTGCACCTGCGACTTGCGCCCAAAATGACGGGCAGGCAATGGTAGAACCACAGGGTGGGCGCGGGCCTTACTTCTTCTTCTGGAGCCATGATGCGGCGCTATCCGGTCCGGAAGCCACCAACGTTCCTGAAGGCAACCACAGCGTTACCATCATCGATCAGAACGGCTGTACGGAAACGGCAGACTTCCAGATCAGCGGATTAACCGGGCCGGAAAACGTCGAACTCATCGCTAATACGCCGACCAGCTGTGGAGAGAACAATGGTGCGCTGGAAGTTTCGGCTTCAGGCGGAACGGCTCCCTTCACCTTTAGATGGTCCCATGACCCAGAACTGGAAGGCGCTATTGCCTCTGGCCTGGCGGGGGGAACCTATACCGTCATTCTTACCGATGCCAACAATTGCACCGTCAGCGCTGACTTTGCGGTAGCCGGCAGCGAGACACCGCTGGTCAGTATGGACCAAACGACCGAACCTAGTTGTGGGAATGAGAACGGCAGCATTACCGTTAGTGCTACGGGGCTAACCCCTCCATTCAGCTACCGATGGAGCCATAACGAAACGCTCAATGCACCAATGGCCGCTGGTCTGGCAGCCGGCGATTATTCCGTCACCATCACCGGAGCCAACGGCTGCTCCGCAGAAATCAGCACTTCCCTCGAAGACAGTGAAGGGGTTTCTGCTGAAGTGAGCAACCTGGTCGACACCCGCTGCCAAGACGGCAACGGACAGGCCACCATCTCCGTCCTCACTGGAAACGCGCCTTTCACCTACCAGTGGAGTCATGCCGCCGGCGAGAATGTTGACCGCTTTAGTGAGCTCGCATCGGGAGACTACTCCGTCACCGTCACGGATGCCAACAACTGCATCACCGTTGTAACGTTCTCCATCGGCCTTGAGGCTGGTCCTTCGGCCCTGAACCTCCTTAGTCTGGAAAACAGCCGTTGTGGAGAAGACAATGGCAGTATCAGCATTGAGGTAGAAGGCGGGCTGGCTCCTTACCGTTATGCCTGGAATCACGATGCCGGTCTTGACCAAAGCCAGGCCTCCGGCCTGGCAGCGGGTACCTACAACCTCATCGTTACCGATGCCAATGGTTGTATGATCACTGGTGACTTTACCGTCGAAGGCAGTGAAACCCCGATGGCCACTATAGCTGCATTGATCGAACCGACCTGTAATGAAAACAACGGCAGCATTAGCCTGAGTACTACTGGTCTGGCATCCCCGCTCTCCTTCACCTGGAGTCATAATGATGGTCTGGAGACCTCCATCGCTGAAGATCTGGCTGCGGGAGACTACTCCGTCACCATCACCGGCGCCAATGGCTGTTCCGCAGAAATCAGCACTTCGCTTGAAGCCATTGATGGGCTGACCGCAGAAGTAGCCGGTCTGGTCAACGCCCGATGTGAAGACGGCAACGGAACAGCGGCTATTTCAGTCCTTACCGGAAGGGCGCCTTTCACCTATGAGTGGAGCCACGCTCCGGGCATAAACGCCGACAGCTTTAGCGACCTCGCCTCTGGAGAGTATACTGTAACGATCACCGATGCTAACAACTGTTCGACCGGCGTTACGTTCACCATCGGCCTGGAGGAAGGGCCTTCAGCCCTGAACGTTTTGAGCCTCGAGAACACCAGCTGTGGAGAAAACAATGGTAGCATCAGCATCAGTCCCGAGGGAGGTTCGGCCCCCTTCACCTTTGAATGGGAAGACTTCCCTGGTCTAAACAGCGCACAGCTCAGCGACTTGCCCGCTGGCGATTACGCCCTAAACGTTCTGGATGCGAACAACTGTGTCGTTGCACAAACGTTCACCATCGCCGGGAGTGAGGCACCGACAGTGAGCCTTTTTGCCCAAAGCCCGAGTGCTTGTGGTGAAGCCACCGGAGCTGCGACGGTTAGTGTCAGTGGATTTTCGGAAGGCTTCACTTACAGCTGGAGCCACGACGGCGAACTGAACAGTGAGACCGCTGAAGGCCTGAGTAGCGGACTTTATACCGTCACGGTAAGTGACGCCACCTGCTCTGCCGCCCTATCCATCTCGATTGAGTCCTCAGACGGGCCAGAAAGCATCACCGCAACGGAGCTGATTGCCAGCAGTTGTGGGGAAAGCAATGGTGCCATCACCCTCTCCGTTGAAGGAGGTGCCCCCCCTTATGATTTCGACTGGAGCCACGACGAAGACCTGAACAGTAACCAGGCAGAAGACCTTTCCAGTGGTATCTATCAGGTAGTAGTAACGGATGCTAATGGCTGTTCCCTAAGCCGGACCTTCAACGTAGGCGAAAGTAACGCTCTTACCATTTCAGAAGCCGCTGTTATGGGTGCAAACTGCGAGGCAACCGATGGCTCCATTAGCCTGACAGTAATCAATGCCAACGGTGAATTGACCTACGACTGGAGCCACGATGAGGATTTGAATGCAGCCTCTGCCACTGGCCTTACCGCAGGCAACTACGGAGTTACCATAACGGACGCCGCGGGCTGTTCGGTAGAAGATATGATCATGGTTAACACCGTGGATAACCCCGCCACCTTCGTCATCGCCGCCACGCCTTCCAATTGTACGGATGGGCAAGGAGGAATCACCGTTACCATCTCCGATGGACGCGGCCCATACACCTTTAACTGGTCTCATGATACTTCCCTGAATACAGCCACCGCCAGCAACCTGTCCGCTGACACCTACAGTGTTCTGGTAACGGATGCAGTGGGTTGTTCGGTGAGGTTAGAGGCGACGGTAGACCTCATCCTGCCCCCTGGCCTGGAAGCAGCATTGACGAACCCGACCTGCGCGGGCGCCGCCAATGGTGGGATTGTGCTTACCCCACTTGGCGGTACATCTCCTTTCTCCTACCTGTGGAGTAATGGTGCAAATACCTCCGCTCTGACGAGTCTTATCGCTGGCGATTATCAGGTCACGATCACTGACGCGAATGGTTGCACAGCTACCTTAGACATCCCGCTTGAGGATGGCCCTGCCATTGCCATTAGTGTGGTGGACTCTATAGCACCGAGCTGTGGCAGTCTGACCGATGGTCGACTTGAAATCGCCGTGAGTGGCGGAATGGAGCCCTTAACCATCAACTGGTCTGACGGACAGACAGGAGTAGCAGCCCTTGACTTAGCCGGAGGGCAAACCTATACAGTTACCGTATCAAGTACGGAAGGCTGTACTACAGAAGCTACATTCTTCTTACCGGAAGCCGATGCTGTTGTGTTGCCCTTCCCGGCGGACACCTCGCTTTGCCGGGATGACATTTGGGCTTTAGACCTAACGGAATACAGTAACACCTCCGTGACTTCTGCCGGCGGATTCAGTAGCAGCGATCCTGTAGTACTCCTTGATGAAGCAGGTACTTACACCGTTACGGCAACAAACGCAAGCGGTTGTATGACCAGCACAGAAGTAACCGTCAACGTGACGGGCGAAAGCTTTGTGGCGGGCTTTGTCCTTCCATCGGATGTCGTGGTTGGAGATTCCGTCGTCGTACTCGAAACCAGCTGGCCGGCCCCCGACAATCTGGAGTGGATCTTCGATCAGGCAGGAGTAACCCAGGTGGATCAACGACAAAACCAGTACTGGTTCATCTTTGATGAGGCCGGAGAATACAGCCTGAGTCTGCTGGCAGGTTTTGGCGGTTGTGACGACCTGCTCACGAAGAATATCACGGTTCATCCTGACAGTACCTCGATCCCATCAACGGGTCTTTTCCGTACGGGAATTTCTGACGTAGGCATCAGCCCGAACCCCAACAATAGCAACTTCATCGCCACGGTTGAACTCACCAATACTGACCGGATATTTATGAATCTTTATGAAATGGACGGCACCCCGGTTGACCGGCAGGAAGATCAGGGCGGCACGGATTATACCTTCAATTACAATCTCAATCTGGAAGCCGGCTCTTACCTGCTGCTGGTGCAAACGCCTACGGCACGAAGAACGGTGGTGATTGTGGTTTTCTAACAGTAACAACAAGTGGAGGCGATCGAATTGATCATTTTGGGTCAGGTAATCAAGCGAAGCGGGATTCCTGCCCCAAAATGTCCGTCCGGACGCTGAACGAATCGCTCTCAATGTTTTTTCTTCCCTCTCTCCAACATCTCTCGTTCAGGGCTCGACGGGGAGGGACCAGGGAAAACAATACGCGTCTTTACAGGTAAGGCTACCGAATCAAATTCACCCGCGCAATAAAAGCCTCCCGGTGTGACTTACCGATAGGGATGGCTTTGCCAGCAATAGCTACGTGGCCTTCTGCAATTTCATCAATCTGAGACAGGTTGATGAGGTAAGAGCGGTGTACGCGCATAAAGGTGGGCGAGGTCAATTGTTCCTCCAGTTTACCAAGAGCGATACTTAAGAGGTATTCCGTGGAGGAGGTTACAATCTTACAGTAAGCACGTTCTGCTTCAACGTAGAGGATATCTTTCAGGAAAAGCTTAACCATACGCTCTTTGTGGCGAACGAAGATGCGGTCGCTGAGCAAGTGAGCATCCTCGGAGATGGCGGCGGATTGGGGCGCGGACGCAGGTGCAGTGGAAGCGTTCGCAACCGCAAGGTCAATAGCCCGGGAAAGTTCTGTTTTGCGGTAGGGCTTGGTCAGGAAGGCCTGCGGGAGCGTCGATTTTGCCCGGTCAAAAGTCGCCTGATCGCTATTTGCCGTCAGGAAGATAGTGGGCACAATGATATCTTCCTTCAGGAGAAGTTGAGCGGTTTCGACGCCGTCAAGGTTTCCTTTGAGGTTGATGTCCAATAGCAATATATCAGGTGGCGACTGTCGGCACTGCACAACGGCTTCCTCTCCCCTGGGGAGAATACCAACGACCTCATAGCCCAACTGTTCCAGATGCATACTGATCTTGGCAGCGATGATCATTTCATCTTCAACGATTAAGACTTTTACGGCAGAATTCATAGGAGATTGAAGTAGGTAAAAATAAAGTTTTAAGGTACGCTTTTATGGCTAAGCCTGTAGATCAATATTAAGACTGCCGTGTAGCGCAAACCGACCAATCCTAGTCTTCACAACCCGCTTACGGACATTCAGAGTAGCGCCAAAGGAAAATCTAAGACCAGGCATTTAAAACAAAAACGATTTAAATTTTCAAATCAGACACTAAAACCGTATGTTCACACAAGCAAAACATCCATCATGCAAAACAAAACGAATTGGCTAGCGATCATCGTCGCAGCCATTGCCGGTATGTTCATCGGCTTCCTCTGGTACGGACTGTTCTTCCAGGCCCAATGGGCAGAAGCCGTTGGGATGACTGGACCAGGCCTAACGGAACCAGGAGCTGAAGTCTTTAAGCACGGCAAATCCATAACCCTGGACCCCGTACTCCCCATGATTATCAATGCGGTCAGCATGGTCATTTATGCACTGATCCTGAACTGGCTGGTAGTCCAAACCAATCGCTTCAGCTTTGCTGGCGGCGCGGTTCTGGGTGCGCTCATTGGCCTGGTAGCCATGCTAACCTCTTACGTTAGTAACCGCTTCGCTGCCGACCCCACCATTCTGAGTGTCATTGATGGCAGCTACTACGTCGTGCTCTTTGCCGTAATTGGCGGTATTGTCGGGGGGTGGCGGAAAAAAGGGTAGACGGGTAGACGGGTTGCGGGTTGCAGGTTGCAGGTTGCAGGTTGCAGGAAGTTAGGCCTACAAGCTGAACCTGCAACCCGCAACTTGCAACCTGCAACCTGCAACCTAAGTCCTACTTATTCTTCTTCACGTACTCCGTCAGGATCACAATCATTTGTGTTTCGACCTTGCCCTCGATCTGGCCGGCATTGTCATGTACCAGCCGAATGTTGCGCACGGCCGTACCTCGTTTGGCAATGAAGTTAGCGCCCTTCACCTTCAGGTCTTTGATGAGGGTAACGGAGTCTCCGGCTTCGAGCACGTTTCCGTTCGCGTCTTTGTGCACGACGGCATCCTCATCAGGCAGGCCGGCTTTGGCCCAGGCGAGGGTGTCATCTTCGAGATACATCATGTCCAGCAGGTCCTGTGGCCAGCCTTCTCCGCGCAGCTGGTGCAGCATACGGTAGGCGACTACTTTTACCGCTTCCACCTCCGACCACATACTGTCGTTGAGGCAACGCCAGTCGTTGGCCACCGGGTCCACCTCTCCCGTCAATTGGTCATTTAGCTTTTGGCTGATAACGATGCTTTTCTCCGGGCTGCCGTCTGCTCCGGGACCAACTTCGTAAACGGTCAGGTTCTCAGTTTCTCCACTGAGTTCACAGGCATTGCCGGAGCGGGATTGCAGGTCGCGATCAATTTTCATGGGGGCGAAGGTACGTCAATTCAGTACGACCACTACCACCCTACTATCTGCCCATATACCAGATCACCACGTCCCGGATATCATTCCGCAGTGGTTTGCCGTCAACGGTCAGCATTTCTTCATTGGTACCGTCGTAATGATCTCCGAGGAATTCAAGATTAGCCTCATAGCCTTTGGCTACGAATTCAGGCAGCACAACGGAGTAGTTTTTTCCCGGATCGATCACCTCTCCGTTAACGGCCAGGTCACTGGGGTTTACGTTCTTGTATTGCAAGTAGCCCCCTTCGCCGAGGTTATCCCGGATGCCGGTCTGGAGCGCACGCTCCAGCACCTCACCGGGCAGCTCGATACGCACCAACTTGCCGCCAAAGGGGTAAGTTCTCAGGATGTCGTACTCCGTTACAACATTGAAGATGTTATCGTCCAGTCGCATGGTTCCTGAATTGATAAAATATACGTCTGCACCGGGCATGGCGGCGGCAATAGCGTCCATCGTCAGGCGGCCGTAATTCGTTTGGCTTGTTCGGATGAGCGATTCTTTACAGACCAGCGGCTCGTCGATTTCAGCGACTTCCCTGCGGGGTTCAAAGCCCATGTCTTCCATAACGGTGAAGGCCCTGGCCAGCCACTTGTCTACGACCGCTTTAGTGGCCGGTTCGTCGGCTATGGTATCATCGATTTTTCGGATGGTGGAGCTAATGCTGGTTTTGCCGCTATTCCGGTCATGAGAAATCCGGTGGATGTAGACGGTCTTGGCATTAGCGTCGGCTTTAGCAATCACGGTGCGCTCTACGTAGCGGCTGAGTTGACTGTGGTCGTGGCCGCCCACGAAGAGTGGTACGCCGGGCACATCAGCGGCCAGCGCCTCGTCCTCGTCCACGTTCAGGTGGGTAATGGCCACGGCGAGATCGCTGACGGGTTGCAGCTGCTTCAGGGTGCTGCGAAAAGATTCCGTAACGTCAGTATACTTTACGTAATTGATCTGGTTGAATGGCAGCACGACGCCCAGCAGGCCCAGCCGCAAGGGGGCACCATTCGCCACGGGAATTTCGTGAATCAGATATTCCGGCACCGGTTTATTCCCCTGCATAAAGGCCCTTTCCCGTCCATCCACAACGGCAGTAGCATTGCAGACAGTGTACTGAAAATCACTCTGGGCGAGCCGTTTTTCCAGTAGTGCACGGTCTTTGATGTCAAACTCATGATTACCGAAAGTAGCGTAGTCCAGCCCCATGGCGTTCAGGGTTTCCACCATTTGTAATCCGGCAATTTTTTCGCGTTCTCCCGCTTCATTCTCAAACTTCATGGTGCCGAGAAAGCTGGGGCTTAGGAAATCGCCGGCCAGCATGGTAATCACATAGGGGTTTTCACGCAACAGCTCCTGACGGACGGTAGCAACCCGGGCCAGGCCGCCGGCTTTACCACCTTCCAGCGGCGCAATTTCGTATACATCGTTGAGCTGAAGTATAATGAATTCAACGGGAGCTTCCCGGACAACCGTCGCTACGGTGGGTGCCGTACAGGCCGTGATCAACAGGGCAAAGAGAAGTAGAAATAGCTGGCGCATGGGTATCTTAATTGGTGGTGGGTACAATTTACGGTAGAGACGTTGGAATCCGGCAATTCCATAGTTCAGGGCGCGGCCGCAGGTGCAAGGAGGATGTTGAAGGAGCAAAAGAGGCTCCCTTCCCTGGTGTTCAGGCTGTATTCAGCCTTCCGCTGCACGAATACCTGAGAATAAAAACGAATTCTCCCCATACTCCCGCAAATTCTAATTCTCCCCATTTCCCCGGTCAGCGGGGCGCACTTTTGTAGTGTACTGAAAAAGTATACCTATGAAGATGCGTATTCCCCCCCTGCTCCTGGTTCTCTTCCTTTGCACCTGCGTCCGCGCCCATGCAGACACAGTAGATCCGGCATTCAACCGTGTAATTGCCCGCTCGGGCCTGCAACTGCGCAGCGCCCCGAGCACGGCCTCTGCCTCGCTGGCGCTCATTCCTTTTAACGAAACCGTCAGCGTTCTCTCCACCTGTGATATGGGTTATGACACCATTGGCTCGCTCCGTAACCTTCACCGGGAGCGGCAGGGAGCTGATGACGAGCTTATCTTTCACGACACCCCGATTACGGGTGTCTGGATCATGGCCGCCTACGGCCAGGATACCGGTTTCCTGTTCAATGCCTATCTCCACAGCCTGCCTGCAGCACCCCGAAACCTGATTGATCGTGGCCGCGACTTTATCGCTTTTCGCGCCGGCTATGAACTCGAAGACGTACTACCCGTCAATTTTCGCTACTACGGCGTCTATGGTACCGAGGGGAAGTTTGAGCTCCGGGAAGTTACCCTGTCTTACGTAACGGTTCATGCTCCGGGTTATAGTTACCTCACCTACGTAGTAGAAGACTTTGCCCACTTACACCTCATCATCGGAGCAAAGCAAGCGCTGCGGGAGCACCATTTTGCCGGTTATGGTTTCTTTGAAACCCTGGAAGTAACCTGCTCCACCATCAATGATCTTCAGGCTGTCTTGAAGGACCGCATCGGCGTCAACTGCGAGCAACGCTACGGTCAGGAATTTGTGACGGATACTTACGTCAACCATCGTTCGGGCTCTTATTCGCTGGCCGTAGAGCCCCTGGGGTCTGTTGTCCACCTCTCTGCCATCGGTGATATCGATGGCGATGGCCAGCCCGATTTTCTCACTTATCAGGAATCCGAATCAGGTATTGAGGTTCTCCACCTCAGTAGCCAGGCGCAGCCTGGCCGCGCCAGCAAGCCAGCCGCCATTTTGCTGGACTTTGGCTGTTGCTAAACAGCCCGGAAATAAACACCCCCTAAAGATATCTTACCCGAAGACCTCCCGCCCGGCCGTACTGCGCCGGATGGCGGGAGGGGCTTCGGGTTCTTTTGTTTTATCGCAACCCAGTGCCAATAAAAAAGCGGCCAATAATCCACCTCCCGAAAACCTCCGGAGGCGGATTACTGACCGCTAATCAATTAAAGGGCTAATCTCAGATTAACGAACCATCAGGCGGACGGCCTTCTGCTCTTGCTCATCCTTAGCGATTAGTTGGTACATGCCTGCAGGCAGAGCCGGAAGCTGGGTGTTGGTACTACCTACGGTAACGTTTTTCCATTCATTCACGAGGCGACCAGCCGCATCAACGAGGCGGATTTCAGTAGCTCCCTTTGCCCAGTCTCCCTGAAGGTTGATCGTTAATCGACCATTAGAGGCCGCGGGGTTGGGGAATACGGCCAGCTGACGATCGCTGCTGATATTCATTTCCACAGAAATGACGGCACTGTACTCAAAGCCACCGTCAAAATCCACCTGGCGCAGGCGGTAGTAATTCACGCCACTGGTGGGTACCTCATCAGTGAAAGCATAGTTATTGAAGGCGCCCGTGGTGGCGTTGCCCAATACTTTGCCGATGTTCTCGAAACCAGACTCCGGGTTAGCACTACGCTCGATTTCGAAGTGGCTGTTGTCCGTTTCTTCGCTGGTGGCCCAGTTAAGGTTAACCTGCTGATCATTAGGCGTAGCGGTAAAATCAACGAGGGAAACGGGGAGGGAGGTTGAAAAAGAGTAAATGTCAACATCTGCAGCATCTCCATCAGGTCCGTCAATGTTACCAGTAGTAACCGTGCCGGGAAAGGAAGCTGGGGTAGTTGCTAACACTTCACTATTTGCAGCATCATAATATCTTAGTTGAAGCGGCAAGTTTGGCGTATGAATCGGGCATGATGCACCGGCTGGCGAATCCTGCACGTTAATGCTGAATCCAACGGCAAAGGTTCCGCTTCCAGCCGGGAATTCGAATTCTTGCAGTTGCCCTCGCCCGACAACTTCATCGGCGGAATTGAATACCGCTATCCAGGAGCCCACGGGGGGGGCACTTCCGTCGACGGCAACGATGCCGATCATGCCAAAGCCAGCGTTGATCACTGGCTCATTACAACCGGCCTGAAAGCCAAATTCTGCTGGTTGAGCAAAAAGTCCTGTAGTAAAAATAAGCAGCCCACAAAGGACTGAAAAACGGCAAATATGTTTCATTGGATTGTATTAAAAATAGTAGCGGGCCTGCGGGGCAGGCCCGCTACTAAATGGATTATGCAAGTTGTTTATTTCAGTATAAAGCCTTCTGTTCCTAGTACTCCAGAACTCCCGACAACGCGGAGGTAGTAATTTCCGGCAGGAAGGTTAACAAGGTCTAGGGGAAGCATGTTCTGGCCCGTGAGCAGTTCGGGCTGCCTGAACCTACTTACCTCTTGGCCAAGGGCGTTAATGACCTGCACGGTTACATTCTCGTGTTGCGCTTCGGCAACGGTCATCTTAACTGTAATTTGCCCCTCTGAAGGATTAGGGAAAACCGCGAGCGTAAAGTCACTGTTCTCCGATGTTTCAATCACGCTCGTCGTCTCACTAAGGATAAGTTCGATTTTACGCAGACTCCAATCTCCTTTGAAGGTTATTCCGGTAGTGTAGATCTGGTTACGCAGTCGAACAAAAACTTCTTCGCCTGGCTGGAAACCTTCGCTTATACGTGGCGTTTCCGCCAGGTCACCGTAAAGGAATACATTAAGGAAGTAACCATCTTCACGCACTTCTCCAGTACCCATAACATTGCCTGCCTCGTCAGTGAAGTAAAGGGTTTCTCCAGCGTATTCATCCACATCAGAAATCTGGCCATAAAGGCGATCGAAATTAGAGGTTGGCATTGTTTCGCCACTCCTCCAACTATTAGCAGCGTAGCTGGCCCTCAGGTTAATCAGATAACCAAAACCGTTTTCAAGCTCCCGGATAGGGCCAAATGGGCCGAGGTTAGTGATCAGGCTTTGCTGGAATTGTCCGTTCTTAATCGTACGAACGTCGACCAGGTTACCGTCAGAAATCAGTGTGCTAAAGTAATTACTTAATGAAGTAGGCTCCTGCTTAGGGTAACCGACGATATTCAGGCCTGATTGAAGCTGAACCTCCATTGTAGTATCGACCAGAACACCACAAACGCTTACGGTTGCATCGGTTACTACTTCCACCGCAAGGCCGTATCCACCTCGAACACCGCTGGGGATAAAGTTAATTCCACCAAGACCGGGGAAAAAAGTCCACGATTGCGATGAAGTTTGCTCATCAGGATAGATAGCGATTACCGACTGAAGGTTGTTGGTAGCGATCAGGTCAGCAAAGACACTTTCAATACTTGCATCTTCGGGAATTACATCGAAGCTAATAACGTTGAACCCTGCAGTAAGAGATACCTCATCACATGGGATCGGCGTAGAACAATCGCTGGCGGAATTAACCAAAACCTGAAACTGGACTGCGTCATCATCCATACAGCCGTGCTGACTCATGGCAGTATAAGAAAAAGTGTAGAGGCCAGTGGCAATATCAGATGGCGTTATGGTGCCTTCATTGCTGATCACAGCGAAACCTGGTCCTGCTTCCTGATTGAAGATGCCAAAATCTGTCGCACCAGGGATCATGGAAAAAAGATCAAAATCACCAGCACCCTGACAGGCCTCGCCAGGAATGTTGTTCCAGGTTCCGGAGTTTGGCTCTGGCTCAACCATAATGGTAAACATTACGGAGTCTTTATCACAGCCGCTATCGCCGCCACCAACAACGTACTTAAAGTCGACACCCACTGGCGTTGAGCTTGTACCACCAATGGATGGCGTGAAATTCTGCCCGTTCATGAGAGGGTCACCGTTAGCAAATGTGAAGACACCTCCTGCAGATTCTCCGAGAAGAGCATTCGATAAAATAATGGTGGCGCCATCGCACTGCACGCCAAAGTCAGTATCAAGTACTCCAGGTTCTACCTCCCCGCTTAGCGTCAGGCGAACGGTATCAAATTCCATAATACAACCACCGGTGTTATCATACTCGATGGCAAAATCCACATATCCTTCCTCCAGGTCAGATTGAGGTGTGACGTAAATGAATTGGCGGTTATTTGCTATAAAGGTATTCGTTTCTGCATCATTAATTAGAATCGACTGGCTATTAGGAGTAGCTTGTAGTGCAAACTTTTTCGCTGTTCCACCAATCATTTCCCAGCGATATTGTCCTGGGACATCATTGAGATCCCGCCCATTGACGTCTTCTAACTCAAGCTCAACGGTGACCCCTGCTTCTGCGCAGATAACAGAAAGGTTGTTTAAGGTAAGCACGATCTCAGGCTCGAAACTAACCGTAGTGGTATCCGGGATGCCTGCACAATCTTCCGTATAGGGAGTAGCGATGTAGGTCACCGTCTTAATTCCAGGCGTAGTATTGACGAAACTCATACCAAGTATACGAGTAAACTGTGCACTTGAGTTAGAGTAATCATCCTTCAGGAGAGTTGTATCAGTAACAAAGGTGGTATCACCCGCAACTAATCCGGCAGGAACATCAATCTTTACAACGAAGCTATCAATAAGTGGAGTAGGGTTATTACCGAATGCCTTAACGGCGAGATCGAATAATTCTCCACTACAAAGTACCGTATTAGGGGAAATCGGAGGAATAGAGCCGTCATTTGGCCGAACTTCCACTACTGCTTCGTTGACTGGTAAGACGACAATATCAAATTCAACCGTACCGCTTGCACCACAATTAGCCACTCCGGGATTGTTGAAGAACGTGAAGTAGGAAACGGTGAAGGTATCCACCATGCCGGATAGGTTAACCAGGCTGTCCGCCATAAAGCTAAGTGTATCAGCCAGTGTAGCCACAGGAACAGTAAACGATGCTCCGCTGGTAAACCAGTTGTCAACCAGGTTAGCAGGATTAACAAGGTTCTTTTCCGTAATGGTTACGTTTGCCATCAGCATAGAACCGGCACTGGAAGCAGAAGCCCGGACGATATTAACCGTCAGTGCCTGATTGGAACAAACCGTATCTGCGGGGTTGGGGTCCAGGAACATCCGGCTGTTATCAAGTCCGAATGTGTCCCGATCGACGCCAACAACCAGCTCAAGGTTAACGATGGGCTCTGGCTGAACGATAATAGTATAATTCACCGTATCACCAACACAACCATAAAGAGTGGCAATTGGGGCGACGCGATATACAACCTCAAGGGCAGCATCTGTTTTGTTAATGAAGGTGTCATTTGCCATGCGCGCGCTGTCCGGATAAATACCTGGGTAGCTGCTACCAGTCATATTCTGTTTCGTCACCCCATCCGGTAAGGGCATGAGTTCGTAGTAAAACTCAATACGATTGGAGCCGTCATTTGATTGATCGAACTGGTCTCTGAAGGCAGAGTTGTCAGCTCCACGAACAACCAGGCCTGTCTTTTGGCCACTACAAATAGTGGTATCAATCTGATTAGTAGCAGACTCAACGATATCAATGATGGGCTCTCCACGGCTGGTAAACTTAAAGGTAATCACGTCACTCAAGCATCCGGAAGGGGAAACCAGGCGTACCAGTACCTCAATATCAGCTTGCTTGCCCGTACGGTTACGGAAGTTAATCTCGTTCAGAGCATTAACACCAAGGCGGCCCATAGCAGGAGTCACTAGCGTATCAAAATCAGCGGGGTTAACGGCATTATCGAGAGCTACAGTATACCCCATGACCATGATGGAATCCGTATTAGCGTCGATGGAGTTTGGCTGTGTGCCCATCAGATCGAATCCGGCATCGCCAAAGGTTTGTCCGGAACAGACATCAATGGCGGAAGGGCTTGTTGTCAATGGTCCTGGGTCAAACCCAGGATCAACCGTCACCGTAAGGGTGACGGGCTCACCGGCACAGTCGCCATTGGGGTGTTCAATGTAAGGGGTGATCGTGTAGGTCACTGTTCCGGCAGTGGGAGCAAAGTTTTCCAGGGCTGTTTCGTAGAATAGAACAGAGTCTGCCGCAGAAGTAACCTGGCTTACAGTGGACAAATCAGATCCGCTTGCATTTCCAGTATCTCCCGTGGTAACGATAATATCAACACCATTGGTGACCGCATCGACCAGATAATACTGAGCAGCGTCTCCCTGGCTGGGTGTTACACTGGAGAAGAGGTAAGCACTGAGGCTATCTCCGCTACAAACGGTGGCGGTGTATTGGGTGTCGGAAACTTTTGTCACCATTGTTCCACCGGGGGTCACCGTGTTGGAAACCAATTCGGCCAGGGGAGTTGGCTCGATGGTAGCAGTAACGGTAACCTGACCACCGGGGCAGCTGGCTTCCGTGCTGGTGCTGAAAACATAAACTACGTTGAGTGGGCCGTCCGTTGGGTTCGTCCAGCTTTCACCATTGAGAATCGTAGCCGTGTCTGTGGTCCCGATAGCATCATTATCTGGCCCCGCAGTAAGCCCTGGGTCAGGGTCTACGCTGGTGAGCGTAAAGCGGACGTCATCATATACAATGCGGTAAGCAATAGAACCAGCTCCATTTGCATCCATACCATTCTTAATGGATGGATTTGGCACACTACCTGGCAAGCCTGCACCATCAACGAAAGAGGTACCTGGCAAGCCTGCAGTGCCCGGAGCAGAGGAGCCGCCAAGGGTTCCCGCAGGGCCACCACTATTACCTCCATCTCCACCATTATGGCCGCCGCCACCGCCGCCACCGACGTTGAAGCCAATCCCCCCAGCAAGAGAAGGCGTTGTTTTACCGCCGTTACTTCCACCAGCTCCTGTTCCCGTCACCCCGTTAGATGCTCCTGAAGTCGAGAACGCGGGTAATACACTAACACCTGGGTCAATGTTACCTGCACCACCACCGCCACCAGCGATGACAGTTGCAACGATATTGCCTTGACTAGCGCCGCGGTTAGGGCCGGCAATCAGGTAGAGGACAGAACCGTCACCACCGTTACCATAGGCAGCAAAATCAGCTCCCGCATTACCACTTTGTACTCGAATCGTGTCCCCTGCAAGTACCGTACCGACCGGAAACGCTCCTGAAACAATGGCACCACGTCCACCGGGGAGATTACCATTTGTAGCAGCTCCACCATCAGCACCAGAAAGAGTAAACACCACATTCTCAATTCGGGCAGCTCCTACGGGGAAGACAAAGTCTTGTGTTCCTACCGCAAAGTTCTGTGAGCCAATAACGGCAGACTCAAACTGGTTGGTACCGCCCATGATGTCAAAATCGAAAGGTGTTTTATTACAAGACGTGAAAGTCTGAGCAGCAGTAACAGTCGTCACTTCTGGGTTGAGAACAACATTTATCTTGATTGGGGCTCCTTCACAGAAACCTCCTCCAATAGAGGAATTCGTGTAACGAGGCGTGAGGATAATTTCAGCAAAATAGGGAGAGCCACTGGTATTGAGGACATTCGAAGCACCAATCTGGTACCCATTAATATCTACCACTTGCGTTCCATCAGGGATATTCAGGAACTCTGCAGCGGAGCCACCGGTCACGGTGGCTTCTACTTCCATCAACCGACCGCTAACACCGGTAGTTGAGAAGTTCAGGTTACTGATGCTGAAGTCATCCTGGCTACAGAGCTCCATGAAGACCTCATCGCCGGACGTGAGGGGCATGGGTGTTCCAAGCACCGCGTCTGCGGTGAGAACGGGTTCGGGCTCAACAGTAATTGTTATAGTTTTTACCGGGCCAGGGCAGTCGTCAGAGCCCGTAGCACCTCCATCAAATACTCCATCCGGGCCAGGAGTGAACAGTTGAACGCTGTAGGTATAGGTAACGGGAGTCAAACTGGTATTAATGAGGAGGTCAAAAATTCGAGGCCCGAAATTAGTCCCGCCAAAGGAGTAATTGAACTCACGAGAAGTCGTGGTCGTAGAAGTGTTTGCATCGTTCGATCGAACCATTACAAAGCCGAAATCCGTAGACGGGTCGAGCGCTGTTCCGGGGTCGATCCAAACAGACGTATTCGAACAAACGGTATTCACATCGTTGGGCAGGCTTACAAAAGCCCCTCCTAAGAATAGATTCAACTGAAGGTCAGCAGGATCAGACAGATCAGGAAGAACTCGAACCTTTATTTCCCGTCCTTGGCCAAAGCAATCATCACCCCCAGCCTCTGTTCCGTCCGGGCCGTAAGTGTAGCCGTTAAAACGGTAAGTCACCGTATCGGCAACGTTGCCGGTATTGATGAGGGTTTCGCTCAGGCCAGCCGTTGGCAGAAAGTTGCGGGTAATCTGTTGCAGCGGGATATTTCCAACATTAAAAATGGTATTGTTTGGCCCTGCTTGTTGGCGCTCCACAAATACGCGGCTACCAGCAGCAGTAATCTCCGTCATAAAGTCGACCGTACTTCCACTACAGATAGTGATTACGGGCGTGTTTGCAGATCCACTGGCAACGGCATCGACATTATTAGCCGAAACCGAGATGGCCGGAATTGGATCTACCGTAACCGAGATTATGTACGCTTCACCGAAGCAAGTATCAGCTACAGTAGTGTTACCCGAAAGCATCGTAACCGTGCGAGGTAATACGGGGGTAAGTGTCAGGGTGGCCACTTGTTGGACATCGCTGGTGTTGGTAAAGGCGAAATTTCCGGTGGTCGCATTGTTTTGCAAGCCCTCCGCAGAGAGTGCCAGTGGGCCACTGTAAGTAAGTTCAGCAGGTAATGTCCACTCGTAATTCCAGCGCATATCTGGATTACCACCAGCTGCGCCATTGGAGCCATTAAGACGCACATTGGGAGATTGGTAGCTTTGACCGGAACAAACCGTATCAGTCGCTGTACCAGCAGCAAAGGCTGTGAAGTAAGGTCTTGGCTCGATATCCAGCGTTACACTTGAAGAAACCGGGCATCCATCAGCACTCGTTGCCACCACATCATAGGTGATGGATACCGCACTATTGGTTCCGTTTTCAAACATCCCCGTTACTGGTGAACCATTGTAGCTGAATGTCGAATCAGCAAAGGCACCCATTCCAGATACATTTGCCGGAAGGGCTGCCGTACGCGAGATGGTGTAGTCCAAGTCTGCGTCGTAATCAGTAACCCAGAGTTCGACTTCATCACCGGAGCAAAAGGAGGAGGTTAGTGAATCCGTGCCACTGACGGAGTAGGCCAGTACTGTGGGAGCGATTGGTTGCGCGTTAATAACGAGATCAAACGGAAAGGTTTCCGTACACCCCGTGCTTCCGTTAATCAGGATCAGGTTGATGGTTACCGTCGTGTCCTGATTTGCCGGACGGCAGAAGCCGGTGGAAGGCAGGAAGCCCTCGAGGCTATAGGTGCCGTCGTTATTGGAAACCGCATCGAGGTCGAGTGGGTAAGAAGTGTAGGGCCCCCAACAGGAGCTGATGGAGGGAACAGCAGTATCTTCAAAAGAATACTCATTGAAGTTGCTGCTGAAGGTCAGGTCAGGCAGGCCATTCACCCCTGAGATGTCAACCGTGAAGGCCGTGGCATCTGCACAAACATCCGGCACCATATCAATGGTGGCAGTAATCTCATCTGGCTCCGTAACGTTAGCAAAAGAGGCAGCCGAACAACCGGTGGTGGTAGAAAACAGTTCGACGGTGTAAAAGTCAGCGGGTAACGCGGAAACCGTGATGGTTGGATATCCACCATTGTTAACAATTATTACGCCAGTACGAGTCATACCAGTATTGCTACCCGTAAGTTGATATCCCAAGGTACCGTTGGAAGTACCCGCCGAAGGGGTAATGTTAACCGCACCAGTGCCACCAAAACATGCGGCGTTGGCTGCCGTAGAAGCAGTCACACCAAAATTACTGGAGCCACTGAGGGTATACTCATAGCTCACTTCACAGTCCGTGATCCGGTCGTAAACAAGAAAACGGTAGTTGACACCAGCTTCCAGTTGGCTGTTCGTTGATAGCTGATAAGTCGTGACATTGTTTGGGTCAGGGCCCATTGGAATAAGTCTGGTCGTAATAGTCGGATCGAAAGGCAACTGCCGTACCGTAAAGCGATCAAAGGGACGAGGTCCGGAAGTTGGTTCAACATTAAATTCGATTGAACCGCCGCGTTGACCGGCACAAGGCGGGTTAACAATACTTTCATTAGGCGGAGGCATGGTCAAGCCCGAAGGCGTATCCCGCAGGTCGAAAAAGTTACTGATGGGTGCGTTTGCAACATTTGCTTCCCAGCTCTTGGAGCAGCCTCCGGCAACATCCAATCGCAAAATCCTAACCCGGCTGTTGAGGCCGAAAAATCCGTAGAATATCGGATGTCCATTAGCGGCAAAAGAAGCATCTCCGTTAATCAGTTCTACCTGCGCTTCAAAATTTCCGTTAATAGTAAAACCACTATTAAAGAGGATCTCGTACTTGATGATCGCAGGACCGTTCAGGTTAGGGTTTGGAGCGTCGAATGCTACAAAAATGGTAGGAACCTGTTCGCCACAGGTGCTATTAACCATCACTTCGACATTCGTCTGCGTAAGGTTATCGCACTGCGCCTGCAGCGAAGTAGCCATCAGGCTAAAGAAGCAAACCACCAGCAATGGTAGTCTGCCCAAAAGGGTAAAATTCTTCATAGGGAAAACGATTTGTTCAGGATGATCGTCAATAAAAAGACGGGAATTTGGGTTGAAGCGATTAATGGAATAGGTATAGACAGCCGAAGCTGATGTTTCTTGTGGTTGTTCGTTGGTTTTCAATCCAATACAATACAAAGCCAGCGCGCATAGCCGGTGGCTATGAACGCAGATAAACAACTAGATCCGTTTTACTCAGGTGTAAGTGTAATAAACGTGTGTGGGCGAAAGCTTTATCGCCTGTTCGGGTAAGCCCGATTGGAATAATTAGGTTACAAACATAACTAATCTAGGGACTAAATTCCAAAAGCTAAACCTCTTTTCTAGCCTGGCCATGAGAATCAATTATTCTGCCGCAAGGTCAAATCATTGAGCCCTGGAACCTCTTTGCTACCAACAAAAGCCAGCACCCGCGTTCGCGCCAAAAACAACCGATCCCGCAAAAAAACACACCTTTCCCGCAACAAACCACCGACAAGCTTTCAAAAAGAGGCGACAAAAGATAGTTGCCCGACGAGATTAATCTAATAGAGCGCCCGGTAACCAGAGCGTTAATTGCGGAACGAACGTGACCAGAAGCAAGGCAATCAGCATCATTAAAAAAAGTGGCGTTAGCGGTCGTAATACCTGTGTCAGTTTGATCTCCGCCACCCCAACACCAACAAACAGTACTGCCCCAACCGGTGGCGTACACAGCCCGATGCACAGGTTAAGCACCATCATGATACCGAAGTGAACGGGGTCCATACCCAGCTCCATAACCACGGGCAAAAAGATGGGGGTGAAGATCAAAACAGCGGGGGTCATGTCCATAAAAATGCCGACAACCAGTAAGATCAGGTTAATGAGCAGCAGAATGACAATAGGATTGTTACTAACGCCCAGCAGTCCCGAGGTAATCGCCTGCGGCAAATTTTCGTAACTCATTACCCAGCTCAGTGCCAAAGATGTAGCCACCAGGGTTAGGACAATAGCCGTCGTATTAACGCTCTCCGCAAAAACGCCGGGGAGGTCCTTCCAGCTCAACTCTTTATAGAGGAATGCCAGAATGAGGCAGTAGGCTACTGCAACGGCACTGGCCTCGGTAGCAGTAAAAACACCTGCAATGATGCCACCGATGACAACAACCAGCAGCAACAGGCTCGGCAGTGCCCCCAGAAAGTCTTTTACGATCTGGGAAAGTTTCCAGGGCTCTCCGTTCGGATATCCTTTTCGCTTGGCGTAGACAGCGGCAGCAACAATCAGCAGCAGCCCGGTAAGGATGCCCGGCACGTAACCCGCCACGAAGAGCGCCGCAATACTGACGCCACCAGAAGCCAGACTGTAAACAATCAGTACGTTGCTCGGTGGAATAATCAGGCCGGTAGTCGCTGAAGTGATGTTCACCGCCGCTGAAAACGGGCGTGGATATCCTTCATCCTCCATCCTTTTCGTCATAATACTGCCGATGGCAGAAGCCGCCGCAGCGGCGGAGCCCGCAATGGCGCCAAAAAGCATTGCCGCGACGACGTTAACGGCCGCCAGGCCGCCGGGAAGCGGACCAACCATTGATTTGGCAAAGTCAATCAACCGGCGGGCCAACCCGCCGCGGTTCATTAACTGCCCCGCCAGTATAAAAAACGGAATGGCCAGCAGGGTGAAACTATCCAGGCCCGTAGCCATTCGCTGAGCAACGGTACCGGCGGCAACGAGGCTGTCCATCGTCGTCATCAGGGTAATGAGCGCCGTCAGCCCCAGGGTCCAGGCAACGGGCACGCCAATGCTGAGAAATAAAAGAAAACTAACGAGCATTATCGCTACTTCAAGGCCGTCCATGGAGAATATCTTTTAGCTGAAAAAAAGTAATAAACAGACCGGCCAGTGGTACGGCCAGGTAAACTATGCCAACCGGCAGCCCCAGCGCAGGAGCGGTCTGCCCCAGGCTAAAGGTCAACCAGACATAGTAGCCGCCTCCAATGATCATGACGGCAACGGCAAAAATCAGGACCAACACATCAATAAACCGGTTGAGGCGGTTGACTTTCGCTTCCTCCAGACTATCAGGAAACAAAGTAATCGCAATGTGGCTCCGGGTCGAAACGGCGTAGGCAGAGCCCAGCAGGCTGATCCAGATGAGCAGGTAGCGGGCGAGTTCCTCCGTCCAGCCTGCCTGATTACTGAAAGCATAGCGGGTAAGAACGCCCCAGAGCACCACACTAACCTGAACGGCCAGCAGTAAGGCACAGAAATAGCCGAGAAATCGGGAGAGTTTGGTCATGGAATTATATTGAAACCCCCTCCCCAACCCCTCCCCACAGGGGAGTGGCTATATAAAACGCTATGCGTTTTTGGGGCAGAGCCTTGATTCGAAAATTCATTTTTATCAACTTGGAAAGTTAAACGCTCGTTTTCACTCCACCGCCTGAATACGGGCCAGCAAGCCGGACTGCACGGGGTTTTTCCTGGCCGCTTCGTACATAGGCTGTACGGCGGCGATGAAGCTTTCGCTATCTACTTCCGTGAATGTGACACCCGCTTTTTCCATGGCGGCTACGGCTTCCTCCTGGGCGCCCTTCCAGAGGCTGCGTTGATAATCAGTTGCAATGCGGGTAGCTTCACGCAGCCAGGCTTTTCGCTCCTCACTCAGCTTATCCCAGGTGGCCGTACCGATGATGAGTACGTCAGGCACCGCACTATGACGGTCGTAGCTGTAAAAAGGCGTTACTTCATAGTGGCGGCTGCTAAAGTAGCTGGGCAGATTGTTTTCTGCCGCGTCCACCACCCCCTGCTGCAGGGCAGTGTAAAGCTCTCCGAAACTGATGGGCGTAGGGGATCCGCCCAGAGTTTTGATGAGCTGGACGGACACCGGGCTGTTCATCACCCGGACTTTCTTGCCCACAATATCTGCCGGTGTTCTTACCGGTCCGTCTTTGGTGTAGAAACTGCGCGTACCCGCATCAAAAAAAGTGAGTCCGCGGAGCCGAAACGCTGCCCCGTCGGCCAGAATCTCCTGCCCGATGGGGCCGTCAAAAACCTTAAAGGCGGTTTCCCGATCCTTGAAAAGATATGGCAGGCCGAGGACGCTGTAGCTGGGCGCAAAACGATCCATGACGGCTGCGGACACCTTTGTCATCGCCAGAGAACCAATTTGCAGTAATTCCAGACACTGGCTTTCACTACCGAGCTGACCACTGGAGTAAATCTCCAGCTGCATGCTGCCCTGGCTGATAGAATCCAGTGCTTCGGCCATTCTCTCCATTCCTTTATGGACGGGGTGAGTGGTATTCAGCGTGTGCGCCAGGCGTAAGGTCTGCACTTTTTGATCACTCCCGCAGGAGCAAAGCAAGAGCAATGGAAGCAACGCCAGCAGGTAGTTCATCCTGGCAAAATATAGTGGGCGACGGCGCGCAGGTTCAATGTGCATAATCGATGAGCAAGGTAGGTAAACGTCTCCTAAAGATAGTTACGGGGTGGAAAGATACACACTGTGTATTAATGACACGGAATAAAATAAAAGAAGAGCCCCCTGAAAAAGGAAATTCTATGGCAGAATTAAGTGCATTCGTTTCACCCCGCAACGAACTTCCCCTACCCCATTTACGCTCCTATCGTCAAACTATCGATCAACTATGAAATCTATCCTCCCCATTATTCTCGTTGTCGCCGGACTGGCCTTCGCCTACCTGGCCATCACGACCTTCCAGGCAGCGACCGCCAACGTCAGCTTCCTGGGCATCGACCTCTCCGCCAGCGACGAAGGCGGGCAAATGACCGCAGCGCTCTATGGCGTATTGGCACTGGTTTGTTTGGGCCTGGGGGTTACTACTTTCCGGAAGAGTAAGGGATAGCCCCGGCGTACGCTGCTTCCAGCAGCGACCGGCCCAAGCGTGCTCTGCACGCGCTATCCATTTGCCGTAGCGCGCGCGGAGCGCCGCGTACGCCAGTTCACCCTGAATTGGCATCTGACCGGAAACTACTTCAGGAATGACGTATAGCAGATAAACAATCAAAAGCGCGGATTAGAATTGTTGGCTAACGAGGATAGTAGGATTCTCGAAACCATATCGCCAGGTTTGTACAAACTGGTAGCGCGGCTGGAAGCCGCTTTGGCCGGTCGCGCGCGGAGCGCCGCGTACGCCAGTTCACCCTGAGTTGGCATCTGACCGGAAACTACTTCAGGAATGTCTCCTATCACAAAGGCCTTTGTCTTCCCTACCTTATTGACGCTGTTACCTTTCACTTGCTGGAAGGCTTATAACTATTGGCAACTTCAGCAGTCTACTATTCAAGAGGCTGAATTTCAGCATGGCCAGATTGGCTTTATCGATAATCCTGAAGAGGAATTCTCTCCGTCCAGCTACTACCCGCATACGTTGGAAGCTCCGTTTCTAATCGTCGACTTTTCCTGCCAACCTTCTATGTTCAATTTCTGGAACCACCGACCGCAGGTGAAATCAATGGACGGATATTCTCCTGTTTTCAGTGATTTTGAAACTGCCGAACAGCCCTTCTCCCTTATTTATCAGGATATGTGTTTTGATAGCCTTCAACTGACCTTCTATTCACTTTTTGGCGATTCTGTTACCGTTAGTGAACGAAATGTATCAAAGGGAAAAATATGTGTGAATCCCAGAAAACTAGACCGGTTAGCGGGCTATGAAAGAGGCCGAATTCCAACGAAACACGGTGGTAATAAGGAGATATACATCAGCTACGAATCTATCGGTTGTTTTTTAAGCTCCGAAGAAACTCTGAAGTGGTCATCAAAAGCCCCTCTTCAATTGGAGTATGGCCAACGATATGGAGAAGAGACGTCATTGACCTCCATTGACAGCTTCCCACGCAAAGCACTGGCTGCCATTCAGTCGGCTCAAAAAATAAGATTGTCACCTGGTAACGCAAACATCGACATTGTCCGCATAAAGGTCGGCCCCTACATTCATGAACTTAATGACATGACGAATGACCTGAGCAGTATTCGGAAATTGTTTTCGGAGGTAACAGGGCGACCGTTAAGCAGATGAGTTCCTCAAAAAAAGGATTAGAATGACAAAACGAGTAGCATGATAGAATTTTGAAAATTTGTCACTCGGAATGGAATGGTTAGGTAGCGCGGCTGGAAGCCGCTTTGGCCGGTCGCGCGCGGAGCGCCGCGTACGCCGTACCTTGCCGCCTGTCCTTTGCGGTAGCCCAAAAGACCAACGAACCAAAAGACCAAACTACCAACATGCCATTCCACTTCGCCATCCTGGGCCTCGGTAATATTGCCCGCAAATTCGCCGAAGACCTTGCCCTGATTCCTGACGCTACCCTCGTTGCCGTAGGCTCCCGCTCGCTGGAGCGGGCGCAAGCTTTTGCCGCTGACTTTGGGGCGGAGCACGCCGCCGGCAGCTACGAAGCTACCTTTGACGGGCCGCGCGTTGACGCGGTCTATGTGGCCAGCCCCCACGTCAGCCATAAGGAGCTGACGCTGCTTTGCCTGCAGCGTGGCATACCCGTCATCTGTGAAAAGCCCCTGGGGCTGAACCTCGCGGAGGTGGAGGCGATGGTCGCCGCCGCCCGCAAGCAAAAGGTCTACCTGATGGAAGCCCTCTGGACCCGCTTCCTCCCCTCCACTTTAAAGCTCAAGGAGATGATCGACACGGGCATCATCGGGGA
This sequence comes from Neolewinella agarilytica, assembly GCF_900110645.1. Taxonomy (GTDB): domain Bacteria; phylum Bacteroidota; class Bacteroidia; order Chitinophagales; family Saprospiraceae; genus Neolewinella; species Neolewinella agarilytica. The sequence continues at coordinate 54,714 of NZ_FOFB01000009.1, read as the reverse complement.
GGTGCAGAGCATCCGCTCTGACTTCGGTTTCCGGGCCAATGACCTCCACCTTGCGCTTGGAGAACCCTCCTCTGCACCCGCGGAAGCGCCGAACAGAAACCGCATTCTTGATCCCCGGCTCGGCGGCGGCGCCCTGCTTGATATCGGTATTTACCCCCAGTTCCTCGCTCAATTCCTGCTCGGTGAGCCGGAGGAAATTCACGCTACCGCCCGCCTTTCGCCACAGGGCGTTGACCTGGATACCCACGTCAGCTGCCGCCACACCGGCGGAAAACTGTCCCACAACTACAGCACCGTACTGGGCCGCACCAAAACCGAAGCCCTCATCATCGGCTCCGAGGCCAGCCTCCACTGGCACCCCCGCTGGCATGAGCCCAGCAGTTTCAGCCTCTTGCGCGGAAAGAACGATCCGCCCGAAAACTTCTATTTCGACTACGAAGGCGCCAACGGCTACCGCTACGAAGCTGAAGCCGTGATGGCCGACGTACAAGCCGGCCGCACCGAAAACGAATACTGGTCACTGGACCATTCCCTCGCCCTGCACCGGACACTAACGGCCATACGGGAACAGATCGGGGTGGTATATCCGGGGGAATCGCGGAGCGATTCTTAGACGCTTCGCTTTTAGATGTTGCTGACGCTCCTTTTAGACGCGGCTTCGCCTTCGGTTATGTCAAATCTTTACCGAAGGCGAAGCCTAAAAGGAAGCGAAGCGACCGTCTAAAAGAAAAACAAGCGAAGCGCGTTTTTCGCCTAAAGCTTCACCAGCCACCCAAACTTATCTTCCACCGCACCAGACCGCAGTCCGTCGATGTACTTTTTCAGCATGGGGCCAACTTTTCGATCCTCCACGGCGGGCAGCGTCATCAGTTTATCCTGGTATTGCAGCTCAGCGACGTGGCTGACTACGGCCGCCGTTCCGGCGCCGAACATTTCCTGCAGTTTACCGGCATCGTAGGCTTCCACGATCTCGTCGATCTCAATCACCCGCTCGGTAACTTTATAGCCCTGATCGCGGAGAATGGTAATGAAGTTCTTACGGGTGATCCCCTTCAGAATGGCACCGTCGGTAGCCGGGGTAATCACCTCTCCGTCGATGACGAAGAAGATGTTCATCGTGCCAACTTCCTGAATCTGCGTCATGTTCGGTCCGCCCATCCAGACGACCTGATCAAAGCCCTTCTGCTGGGCCTCGAAGGCCGGGCGCAGGCTGGCGGCGTAGTTGCCGGCCGCTTTGGCCTCTCCCGTGCCACCGGGCACGGCGCGCACGTAGTGCTGCTCCACCAGCAGGCGAACCGGCTTAGCGTAGTAAGGGCCCACCGGAGCAGTGAAGATGCAGAAAGTGTAGGTTTCGCTGGGGCGCACACCGATGAATTCGTCCGTCGCGTACATGTAAGGGCGCAGGTAAAGCGCGCTGCCTTCAGCTGGCGGAATCCAGTCTTTGTCGAGTGCCACGAGCTGGCTGACCGCCTCCACGAAACGCTCTTCGGGGAACTCGGCCATCATCATGCGGCGGGCACTGGCGTTGATTCGCTTGGCGTGCTCGATAGGGCTCAGTAGCACGGGCGTACCGTCGTTAAGCTTACTGGCCTTCATGCCCTCAAAAATCGCCTGCCCGTAGTGCAGGACCATACTGGCAGGGTGAATGGTGAAGTGACCAAAAGGGACGATACGATCGTTCGTCCACTCCCCGTCCTTATAATCGGAGAGGAACATGTGATCGGAGAAAATTTTGCCGAAGGGCAGGTTGTTCCAGTCCACGCTGTCTACGCGGCTTTGTTGAACTTTTTCGGTACGGATCTGAGTGGCGATCATGAGCGTATAGTTTTCTGGTTAACAATGGTTGGGGCAAACAATTCCTGCGGACGCATAATGTGGTGCCGCGGCCGCAGGTGCAAGGAAGAATTCCCTTGGAAAGCAAAGTTGGGGATAAAAAGTGGGGAGGGCAAATTTTATTTTGCGGAATAAAAAAGCTGAAAGCTCCTTAAATATTTCCCCCTCCGTATCTTCCCCCCCATGCCCACCTTCCCCAACCTCCACCTCATCGGTCTGCCCGATAACGCCGCCGCCCTGGCGGCGCTCGACGCTTCAGCCGGTCACGAGTTACTCGTCCTCTACGATGGCAATCTGGACTTCCTCGCCAGGGTGCTGAACGCGGCGGGCTACGACAGCCCCGCCGAACAACTTCACTTACTCGAGTGGACTGAAGAGAAGGGCGGGCTGGACCTCTCCGCCCTCATCCGCCAGCTGGGCGTATCCAAAGTGATTCTCTTCGGTCAACGGCTTCCGGATCTTGGCCTGCACTTTCTGGAATACCCCTACGCTCCCGTGGAAGTCGCCGGCTGCCGCTATCTGGTAGCCCAGTCGGTCGATGTCATCGCCCAGGCGAAGGCCAATGGCAACAACAAACCCGCCGGAGCGCTCTGGGGTTCCATCAAAGACGGCTTCCTTCGCGAGGCATAAAAGCCACGCCCTCCAACGCCTCCAACGCCCAAAGAACCAAAGAACCAAAATGTCCAAGCTAGTTTTTGCCACCAATAACCCCCACAAGATCGCCGAGATCAAAGCCCAGCTCGGCGGCGAGTACGATTTCCTGAGCCTGAAGGACATTGATTGTCTGGAGGAAATTCCCGAAACGACGGGCACCATCCCCGGTAACGCCCGCCAAAAGGCCCACTTCGTGAAGGACAACTACGGCTACGACTGTTTCAGTGAGGATACCGGGCTGGAGATCGACGCCCTGGGCGGCGCGCCGGGGGTAGACACGGCGCACTACGCCGGGCCGGAGCGAAGCGCAGAAGCCAACAACGCCAAGGTGTTCGCCGGGCTGACGGGAGAGGCCGTGCGTACGGCTCGCTTCCGCACCTTCATCTGTCTGTTGCTCCAGGGTGAGGAGCACCTCTTTGAAGGGCGCTGTGAAGGGACGATCAGTACGGAATTGCGCGGAGCGGAGGGCTTTGGCTACGACCCCATTTTTATTCCGGCCGAAGGCGACGGGCGCACCTTCGCCGAAATGTCCGGCGCGGAGAAACGACAATTCAGCCACCGCGCCCGGGCGATGGCCAAGCTGCAGGACTTCCTCCGTAAAAACGCTACTGACTAATGCGGCGTCTTATCCCCATCGTTCTGTTCGCAGTCCTCATTTACGTCAGCTGGTTCTACTGGCAGGAGTATACCGATGCTCCCCTGCGGGAGAAGTTGTTGTTATCGGCGGCCGACGAGCTTACTCAGGTGCGGGTTACCGCACCGGGCCAGCCCCACCCTTTCCAGCTGACACGCCTGGAGGATAAGCAATGGGTTGTTAGCCGCGACAATCGTCAGATCCTGGACCAGTCAGCGCGGGCCGAAGACTTTGTTCGGGCACTAACGGAACTGCGAACAGACTCCGTCGTCAACAGCCTGCCGGATCAGGACTTTACCACCATCACCCTTAGCTCCGATGAATACGGAGAAGAAGAGCTGCGGATGTATGCCGGCGCCGGAGGGCCGGCGCTGGCCCGTATTTCCAGCACCGGAGACATTTTCGCCCTGCAGCCAGAGGCAGTAACGGACGTCCTGCCCGCTCTGTCCTTTGATCACTTCCGGGGCAAAGAGCTACTCCACCTGGCCGCCGCGAGCGTAGACAGCATCGTAGCCACCAGAAACGACAGCCTCCTCTGGAGACTTGGCCCTACGGAAGCAGGCGAAGTGGCGCAAACCATCCTTGCACCTGCGTCTGCGCCCAGCTACGCTGACCACTTCGATGAAATCGCCGACCGCGACAAATACCACGCTACCCTCTCCTTCTTTACCGCCGGACAGCCACACACCGTCACTGTATTTCTGGACTCGCTATGGCCACAACCCTACGTGCTGGTCGGGGAAGATTTCCCCAATCGCTTTTTCGGAGCCGACAAAATTGTTGAATAAAACCTCCCTCGCTTCCCCTCTGCTCCCTCTGCGTCCTTCTGCGTGAGAAACCACCCGCTGCGAAGCAGCCAACAATTCCTCCGCCTCCCTCCTCCCCCAGGGCTAACGCATACTCGGAGCCGGACCCTCACCGCGAAGCAGCCCCGAAGGGAAAGGAACATTTTATCCTTCGCTCCGCTACGGAAAATGCACACTTCGAGGTCCTAAATTGGCAGTCTAGGACCTCGAAGTGTGCTCAGCCATGGAGCCGGAGGCGAAATTGCTGAGTTCCTTTGAGCGTCCGGTGAGTATGCGTTAGCCCTCCCTCCTCCCCTCTGCGGCCTCCGCGCGCAAAATCCCCGTCCTCAAGCGACCCAATCTCCCCTCTGCTCCCTCCGCGTCCTTCTGCGTGAGAAACCACCCGCTGCGAAGCAGCCAACAATCCCTCCGCCTCCCTCCTCCCCTCTGCGGCCTAGCCGCCCTCTGAGCACCTCTGTGGTTTAATTCCCCGCCCCCCTGAAACATTCCCGCTCCCAAGCGTTACAACACTCCAAGCCTCTCCACAATGCTCCGACTTCTAACTTTTATTGCCATCCTCCTGGCACTAGACATTTACGCCTTCCAGGCTATTCGCAGTTGGTTGTCTCCTTATACGGCGACCAAAAGAAAGGTAGGCTACGCCATTTACTGGGGTCTCTCCCTGATTGCCTTCAGCTTCTTACTACTCAACGTTTTTGAAGTAGCCGATAGCTGGGGTAAATCCGCCAAGATGTTTCTCCGGGTCTTTCTATTCCTTTTCTGGCTCTGCAAGCTGCCCATCGTTTTGCTGCTTGGCATTGATGATCTTCGGAGGGGCGTTACCTGGGTCGCCAACAAAATCAGCCCGGTTACGGAGCGGGACACCAGTCGCTCCCGCTTTATGTCAATGGCTGCACTAATAGCGGGCGGGGTACCGCTGGCTACGCTGACCTATGGCGTCGTCCGTAATGCCTATCGTTACCGGCGGATGACTGCAGATGTACCGGTAGCCGGCCTGCCGGCCGGCCTGGACGGGCTCAAAATCGTTCAGATCAGCGATATGCATTCGGGTAGCTGGACCAGGTCCGAGCCCCTCAAAGCTGCCGTAAAAATGATCAACGATGAAGCTGCTGACATCGTCTGTTTCACCGGAGACCTCGTCAACAACGAAGCAAAAGAAATGCTCCCCTACGTAGATATCTTCCGCGAAGTCCGCGGCAAATACGGCGTTTTCAGCATTCTGGGGAACCACGATTATGGCGACTACGTCGAATGGGACAGCCCCGAGGCCAAGCAGGCCAACATGGAACAGCTCTACGGCATTCATGCCGACCTGGGCTGGGATCTACTCAGGGACGAGAACCGACAGATAAACGTTAATGGTCATCAGCTCTCCATTCTGGGCGTAGAAAACTGGGGCGCGGCTTTCCGGTTCCCTAAAAAAGGAGACCTCGCTAAAGCTTATGCCGGAACCGAACAGTCTGATTGTAAGATTCTGCTAAGCCACGACCCGACGCATTGGGATGAAAAAGTCCGCCCGGGCTATCCGGATATTGACCTGACCCTGAGTGGTCATACCCATGGTTTCCAGTTTGGCATCGAAATCCCGGGGTTTAGATGGAGCCCCGCCCAGTACGTATACAAGCAATGGGCCGGGCTGTATCGAGAGGGAAACCAGTCTCTTTACGTTAATCGGGGGCTGGGCTTTCTGGGCTATCCGGGGCGTGTGGGCATTTTACCGGAAGTAACAGTCTTGACTTTACGCTCCGCGTAAGGAGAGTCAAGCAGTCAAAGAGTAGCTATCACAAAAAAATTCACGCCGCCTCGGGACTGGGTTCTAGATACACTTGATCCGGAAAAGACCAAGGGGGGTAAGCCTTTGTGCTCTTTGTGGCTGTGTTCCCTTTGTGTCAGGTCTTTAACTCGCAAAGCGAGTTTTCTCAGCTACACAGCAGTACAAACCACAACAGCGGCAGCTATACTCTCTGACTGACTTAAAACCAGCTGCGCAGCAGCGTGCACCACAACAGCGGCAGCTACTATCTGACTACTTGACTCACAGACTATTTGACGCTCCACCTAGATAAGATCATCATCTTCCTCCACTGGCCGACGTGGCTTCCGCCCGGGCTTCTTCCGCTTTTTAGGCTGTGCCTTGCGCGGTGGTGGAGGCGGCTTCTTGATCTTGGAAATAATTTTATTGGGACCTTCCCGGCGCTCTACGGCCCTGCGGGCAATGTCCTGAGCGGTAATGTCGAGTTGCCCGCTGGCTTCCAGCCGCATTCCCTCTACACTCTTGGTGGTGGTAGGGACGGCCTCCAGCCGCTGGCGGTCAATGAGTTTACCCGTAACGCTACAGGTTCCGTACACCTTATTCTTGATCCGCAGCATAGCGTTCTGTAGGGCCTGCACGTGGTCCCGCTTACGCAAAACCTGTTCGTTCAGCAGTTCCAGAGAGCTTACAGAGCTGCTGTCCTCTCCCATATCAGCGCCGAAGTTCTGCGACATTGTCTCGCTGAGCTCGTTGACCTGATCGCGCAGTAGGCGCAGTTCTTCTTTTGCCAGAGCATACTCTGACTTGATTCTTTCCGCGAAGATCGCGAAGTCTTTATCACTATATCTTTCCATGGGTAGCGTGGTGTATCCGCTGTTGGGGGAGGCTATTCGTTGAGATTAACGCTGTTGGTATATCCCCAATGATACATATTTTTTCCAGTTATGCAAATTGTCGCTCTAGGTAAAGGTCTCAAGAGAAACAAAGTTGACTTAGATTTTGGCAACTGCAGACTCTCTTTCGCCTTTCGGGCCGCGGAGCCCTTCGGCAAGATCAGGCGAGGCCGCAGGTGCAATGTATGGGACGAAGAGCAAACAAAAAGGACACTTTTACTATTTCTGCGTAATTTTGAGCCTCCCTTAGAAAACCCTTTCCCCCCCTCATATTGTTTTCTGGGCAAATGATAACGGTAAAAGTCATCTGCCCGACGACATACGACCAGACAACTATACTAACTTCCTCTCCCCATGGCCATAATGATTACTGACGATTGCATCAACTGCGGAGCCTGTGAACCCGAGTGCCCCAACACCGCCATCTACGAAGGCGGAGTGGAATGGACCATCGACGAGGGAACCACCATCTCCGAGCCATACACGATTGAAACGGGGGAGACTGTTGCTCCGGGCGAAGAACGCGAACCGGTCAGTGATGAGTTTTACTACATCGTCCCTGACAAATGCACAGAGTGCGTCGGCTTTCACGAAGAACCGCAGTGCGCGGCCGTTTGCCCCGTAGACTGCTGCGTGCCCGACCCGGAACGGGAGGAAGAAGAGGCCGTCCTGGCGGCACGGCAGGAAACGCTGCATGCCTAAGAGTGTATTATCCTTACAAAAACAACCGCCTCACCGTCAGCCTGAACCCCAGCTGATAGTAATTCCGGTTCGTCTGGTTAAAACTATCGCGTAGGTTGCCCTGCAGAAAGAACTGGAAATTAGGCTGTAGCCGTATCGCCCAGTTTTCGCTCAGCTTACGGTCAAAGCCAATCCCCGTGTTCAGGGAAACCACCGGCGAGCGGTAATCTTTGTCGGGGTCGTCGCTGATAATAATCTTTTCCACCTCGTTTCCGTCCTGAAAGACCGTCTGGGTATTGGTCGTTTGCAAGTGCAGGTGCGCCGCTACCCCCAGAATAAAGTGTACCCGATCTTTCTCGGTGATGTCCTGATGGAAGTTCAACTCGAAGGGGACCGAGATATAGCTGGCCTTGATGGCTTGGGTAAATGTTCTGCCGGAGGTTGATCCCGTCGTCTGCTCATCCACTGCATAACCGGTTTGCAGGTAGCGTAAGCCGGTGGTAAAGCCAATTTTATCGGCCCGGCTTTCAAACACAATGCCGGCCGAGAACCCACCACGACCTGTCTCCAGACTATCCTGCCGCTCCACCTCCGTAAAAGGTACGTTCTGTCCGGCGCTGATGCGCCGGCTTCCGTGATGAGGGGCGAACTCAATCCCATAGCTTCGCTCATAGGTTTGACCGATTAGCAGTAAGGGTAAAAAAAACAAGAGAACGAAAAACAATCTGGACATACACGTGATCTTGGGGGAAGACTGAAAACTTTGCCCCCCTAAAACTATTCTGACCGGCTGATTATTTTAGAGCCCCACCTGCTGCCGTACCTTCACCGCATGAAAATTGTGCGACTTCCCCTTACCATTTTTATGATCCTGCTTCTCGTAAGCGGTCTCTCCGCCCAGGGAAGCCCCTTACCGACTGAGGAAACGGACGGCTACGATTTACTCCGCAGACTGACCCTTCGGTATGGCTACGACGGTTTTGAACGGCCGGCAACCGACATCAGCCTCCGCCCTACCGGGCGGGCCGGCCTCGTTCGCCTGGCCAAAACCTATCTTGACCTTTACGGTGAAAGTATGAGCCGGGTCGATCAGGCTCGCCTGCAACGCTTTTTCGACAACAACAACGAATGGCTGGCACTCCCCTCATTTTCTCCTACGGAAGACAACGATCCTGCTGTCTTTTCGCTTAACGACGATTTTGCCCTGCTTGCTGAAGACAGCCCCCTTCATCGAAGCAGTGAGCCTGTTTTCAACCTCTTCTATAATACGCCAGCTCAGTTTCTTGAAGTTAATAAACCCAACTTTTACCTCCGCTTTAACCCCGTCATCGACGTCCGTTACGGTAAACAGCAAAATGATCCGGAAGATTATTTTTTCAACCGCAGAGGACTGAGAATGCGCGCGGGCATTGATGACCGGATTTTCCTCAACTTTGAAATTCTGGAGACACAGATTGGCCTGCCGGACTTTGTCCGGCAATTCCGGGATCGCTTCCGCGCCCTGCCCGGAGCTGGCTTCCTGAAAGAGTATGAGCTGGACGCTTTCAACATCAGCAATGGCAATGATTTCCTTAACGGCCAGGGGTACGTCTCTGCTGACATCAGTAAGCACGTAGGGGCACGCCTGGGCTATGGGACTCACTTCCTCGGCGACGGGGAACGCTCTCTGCTGCTGAGCAACTTCAGCAATAATTACCCTTACCTCGAGCTCAACTGGCGCATCTGGAAATTCCATTACCGGAACATATTTGCCGAGCTCACCTCCGGCCCGGCAAGAGCTCAGGCCAATGGAATCCCACTGACTAAAAAATACATGGCCACCCACCTCCTGTCCATCAATCTGGGCAAACGCTTCACTTTCGGCCTCTTCGAGTCCGTCATTATGACGCGCGAAAACGGCTTTGACCTGGCCTACCTCAATCCCATTATCCTCTATCGGACGATCGAGCAAAGTGTGGGCAGCCCGGACAATGCCCTGGTGGGTCTAACCGCCCGCTACCGAAGCCCCTGGCGAATTGAAGCCTATGGCCAGTTTATCCTTGATGAGTTCAAGTTCGACGAACTCTTCATCGAACGCCGGGGATGGTGGGCCAATAAATGGGCCTACCAGGCCGGACTGCGCTACGCGGATGCTTTTGGGCTCGATCAACTCGACCTCGTCGTCGAGCGCAATGTTGCCCGCCCCTATACCTACACTCATCGCAGCCTCAGCTCTTACACCCATTTTGCCATGCCTTTGGCGCATCCGCTGGGCGCTAATTTTAAAGAAAACCTGGTGGGGGCTGACTATCGGCCCCTTCCCCGCCTGCACCTGCGCGCGCGCCTCTTTCTCATCGAACAGGGACAAGGCACGACCTCCAGGGTAGTCGGGGAAAACCTCAATCGACCTCATGGGCTGCGGGAGATGGATTTCGGCAACGAAATCGGGCAAGGCATCAATTACACCAACACTTTGCTGACGCTCCGCGCCAGCTACGAACTCAAGCCTAATCTCTGGATTGAAGGAGAACTACTTTCCCGGAACAAAGACTCCCAGAACGACGCTCTTGATCTGGAAACGACCATCCTCAATTTTGGTGTACGGTGGAATACGGCGCGGTCAGGTTTCGAGTTTTAGGGCGGGCAACGACATGAATCACCCCACATACTTCTCGAAAACAAGTCGCGTAGCGATCTTGGAATCTGTGTAAATCCGTGATAATCTGTGGTTAAAAGTCGCCCAGCGACCTCCTCGCCATTCCTTCCCTCTGTGGTCTCCGCGCGGAAAATTCTCGAGCCGCGCAGCAGCCATCAAACTCCCCCCCCGGTCGCGCAGTGACCTGCCCAAACCGCCCGCATACCTCAGTCAACCCGCAATCGGAGCTTGCTCGCCACCGCTCGTTGCCGGAGGCAACGTCGACCAGCGTTCATACTCCGGCGGAACGAATGCTTTCCCCTTCAGGGCCTCCGCAGCCTCGGGGGCAACGCCCCGCTTCCAGCGGCGGTGAGTCCATAGCCAGGGGGTTGGGTCCCGGAGGATCTCTTCTTCCAGTTTCCGGGCAAAAGTCTCCGTAATAAAGCCTGGAGCAGTCTCCCTCGGATGTTCCGTAACGGGGTGCAACCTGGCCACGTAGTGTCCGCGTTTTTCCATTCGCAGACTCATGTAAAAGACCGGTCGGTCGTAACGGACCGCATATCGCTCCGGCCCGGCAAGGAAGCTGGTCGTTCTGGCCAGAAAATGTGTCCAATGCAGTTTATACCAGGCGTGATTGCTGGGAGATTGGTCCGCCACGAAGAAGTCTAGAGAAGGACGAACCGGGTTTTCTTCAAAGTATTGCTCCACCTTCCGACGGCTGAGAACGTAGGTTCCCGTTCGTTCTCTGTTGGCCTTGATGAGGCGATCCATCACCTCATTCTTTAACGGAGAATAGATGCCCATCACCGTCATGCCCGGAAACTGCGAGGAGAAAGACAGGGCCGCAATTTCCCAGTTGGCGTAGTGTGCTCCGTAGGCAATTACACTTCTCCCGGCGGCAGCAAAAGGAGCCACCAGCTCTGGGTTTTCGACGCGACAACGAACGACGGTCTCCGCTTCAGACATCGAGAAGAGCTTAATGGACTCCGCCAGGGAATCGAAAAAATAGCGGTAAAACCGTCGAACCTGGGCGTCCACCTGCTCGTTGGTCCAATCCGGGAAACTCCCCCGGATGTTCTCTCGGACGACCTTTTTCCGGTAGCCAAAGACATGGAATCCGATTAGATAAAGCAAGCGCCCGATACCGTACAGAACAAACATCGGCAGCCAGCTGAGTGGCAACAAAACCAGGTAGTATATAAGGTAGCCCATCGGCGGCAAAGGTAATCAGTCTGGCTACATTAGTTACTAATCAATCAGTTTCTGCAAGCGGCTCTTCATCTCCTGCAGACGGTCAATAATTTCCTGTTTGTCGGCCCTGGGCTTCTTGCGGGCCGCCACTTCTTTGCGGGCTCCTTCGATGGTAAAGCCCCGATCTTTGAGCAGATACTGCACTTCTTCCAGCTGACGGATATTCTCTTTTGTAAAACGACGTTCTCCGCGGCTGTTCTTATTGGGTTTGATGTGGCTGAATTCATTTTCCCAAAACCTCAACTGAGATGTATTGACGCCAAGCCGCTCGGCTACTTCGCCAATAGCGTAGTAGAGTTTAAGGTCATCATCTTGCTTGGAGGCCATAGCTTTGCTGCTTAATTAGAGCAAAAAGGTAAGGATTAATGCTGATGCTACCCAAATCAGGCCGCCAGCAGCGGTAAAAAGTAATATTTCGATCAATCTTTGCACCTGCGACCGCGCCCGTCTACTCTCCAAAACCGGCATTAGTTTGTTCCGGCTTATATTACCGTCGCGCTTAAAAACCGATTAGGTCACATGCAAGGACTCTGGAGAAGGCTAACCACCGCAATTATTTTCGTGATCATCATGGTCGCGGGTCATTACACAGGTGTCTACACCTTCAGCTTGTTGTTCTTCATTATTGCTGCAGGGTGCTTATGGGAATTTTTTGGTCTGACCCTGGATCTCCACACCCGCCGCGACAAAATCCGGAAAACCATTGCAGTAGCATTAGGCCTCATGCCTTTCGTGCTCGTTACCACCCTGAGCTTACTTAAAATCAATGACCCGGAGAACTTCATCACGCTCTCGAGCCTGCTCTTCTCCCCTTTCGTCTTCACTATTTTTATTTACGAGCTCTACAGCCACAGCAAAGAACCCTTTGCTAATATCGCCTTCATGATCCTGGGGCTTTTCTACATCGGGGTTCCTTTCGCGCTTGTGGACTTCATTGCTTACGATGGGGACAGCTTCAACTCCCGGATTGTCCTTGGCCTTCTCGTTTTAACCTGGGTCAACGATACCGGCGCTTACCTGACCGGCAGTATGATCGGTAAAACACCGCTTTTTCCCCGCATCAGCCCCAATAAAACCTGGGAAGGAAGTAGTGGAGGCTTCATCACCACCCTCGTGTTTGGCTACCTGCTCAGTCTCGTCTTTACCGAAATACCACTGGCTCAGTGGATGGGACTTGCCGTCATCGTCGCCATCTTTGGCAGTCTCGGAGACCTGGTGGAAAGTATGCTCAAACGAAGCGTCAACGTCAAAGACAGCGGCAACCTCCTTCCCGGTCACGGAGGCCTGCTAGACCGTTTTGATGCCTTCATCTTCGTGGTTCCTTTCGCTACGGCCTATTTGCTTTACCTGCGCTAGAGAACTTTTTGGGCGCTGAACGCAGGTGCAAGGAATGCTTTCGGAAGCAATGGATTTGAACAGCTCCTCTCCGGACTGATATATTCATCGCGCAGCGACCTACACCCGTGTAAATCTGTGGTTTAAAATCACGCAGTGAGCTCCTCCCTCTCCTCTTCTCCTCCAGCTCCTCCGGAAAAAAATCCCATCGTGCAGCGACCAAAATTGTGGCATTAATCCGTGGTTAAAAACCATGCAGCGCCCTGCCCGGAAAGCCCGCACACGTCAGTCAATTCGCAACCAGAGCTTGCTCACCACCCCTCGCTGCCGGAGGCACCTTCGACCAGGGTGCCGTCGTAAAGCGACCAATCAGTGTCCCTCTGTGTAAATCTGTGGTTAAAAGTCGCGCAGCGACCAGTATCTTGCCCTCATGCCGAGAATTACCACCCCCGATGACCTCCTGCGCCTGGCCCCGGACGCTAAAAGCCTGGAGGCTGGCCGCAAGCTCTTCTACAGCCGCCGCTGGCGGCTCGTGGGAGGTGATGGTCAATGGCTGTGGGGAGAGTTCGTCTACGGACCTAACCCCAACGGCAAGGCGATTGAATCGGCCGTTCAGCTAACGACCGGACGCTTCGTTTGTACCTGTCGCGCCCGGCAGCGCCCCTGCGCCCACGGGCTTGCGCTCGTGTTGATGCTCAAGAATGCGCAGGACCGCATCACCGTCATCCAACCGCCTAACTGGGTGCGCTCCGTACAATTCCAGGCCGAGCGTACGGCAAAAGCCAAAGCAAAGACCCTGGAAGGCCAGCGCTCTGCTGACAGCCGCCAGAGCGACCGCCTCGACCTGATGGGCAGCGGCGTCGAAGAGCTGGAAATTCGCCTGCTCGACATTACCCGCCGGGGCATTGCTGATACACTGGCTCAGGGCCCGGACCAGTTCCACGCCGCCGCCGCCCGGCTCACGGATGCTAAACTTCCCGGCCCTGCGGGGAAGTTCCGTCGGCTCGCCTCCCTCGGTGCCGATGGCACCGAAGCCGAAGTGGCCCGTACCCTCGGGGACCTTTACCTCTTCGTCCGGGCCTGGAAAAACCGCGAAGAACTTTCTCCTGACCGACATGACGAGTTACTACAATTCGCCGGAATGACGACCCGCAAGGAGGACATTCTGTCCCGCCCGGGTCGGGAAGATCATTGGTTAGTGATGGGCATTGTGCAGGGGGCCGAGGAGAAACTTCGCTTCCGTCGTGTCTGGCTACGGGGAGAGCAAAGCCGCCGCTTCGCCCTGATTGTGGACTATGCCTTCGGGGAGCGCCCATTCGAACGTTCCTGGCCGCTGGCAGCTTCCTTTCAGGGAGTCGTTCATTATTACCCGGGCAGTTACCCTCAGCGCGCCATCTTCCCGAACCCAATCCCCGGTGGCCGGCCTTACGACGGACTTATGGGCTACGCCTCCTTTACGGACATGCGCAACAATTACCAGAAAGCCCTTGCCGTAAACCCCTGGCTCTATTCTTACCCCGTCTATCTGACGGATGTCCGCCCCGTAAAGGATGGCCTGAAGCGCTTCCTCGTTGATGCCACAGGGGAAGTCATTCCACTGCACACTGAATACCAAAATTTTTACGCGATCCTGGCCGTTAGCGGCGGCGGAGCCATGGCCCTGTTCGGGGAATTTGATGGCTATCAGATTTTACCCCTGAGCATCATCACAGGAATGGGCCTTGTAGAAGCGTAAAGGGGGAAGGAGAAGGGAGTAAAGTAGGAAACAGCTCGAAGAGCTTCGTAACGCAGCTCCGGCTTTAGCCGGACAGCCCGAAGAGATGGCCATTAGGGATTACCGCAGCACCTCCACCTTCCGGTTCACCACACCATCTTCCGTCGTCAGCGTCAGCGTGTAGATGCCATTAGGCAACTGCCCGAGGGTGAGTTCGCGATGGTTAGTGTTCAGTCCCTGCTCATTGATGAGCGTCCGACCGGTGAGGTCAATGAGTTGTAATGCGGTGAAACGCTGTTGTCCGTTGAGGTGAACAACCAGCCGATCACTGGTGGGGTTAGGATAAGCCTGTAACTTACCTTCCAGGTAGGTTGCAGCTTCTACCGGGTTAAAATCGCCAACTTCCGTAGCCGGCCGGCGGTTGATCCGTAACGTATGGGGATTAACCCGAACGGCGTTCAGATGGCCGCTGGCCGTCATGGCTGCGCCGGCCTCTCCGCCAAGAACAACCTCCGTTGTTTCAATGATGTTTCCGTTATCATCGACTTCCTCATGGAAACCGTAGACATCTTCGGTAATCACTACGCTGAGTGTACCAATTTTACCAAAGCCACTTATGCCTTCACCGTTTGTCCGGGTCATAGCGGTGTTCAGCACACCACGGCCTGGATTGTTATTGCTGATGGATAGAATCGGACTGTCATAGCTGGCCCAACTGCTTTCGTCATAGACAACTTCCACCCCGCTGGGATCAACGTTAGCCGGGTCATAAACGAAGGGGAAGTGGAATCCATATACATCCTCCGTAATCACGACGTTATTTCCCGCCAGGATATCAAGGACAACACGATCTCCCGGTTCGGCTTCCAGGCTTCCACGCAGACTGAGTTCGAACGTAGAGAATACCTGTGGCTCCGGACGAAGGCGATGAGCCAGGCCTAAATTAGCCATTACCACCTGAGTATCCAGAGAGCTGATCACCTGATCACCGTTGGCATCAATGTGCTTCAGGTCAAGGCCATTCAGGTCGTCTTCCCAGCTTTCGCTGTATTGAGCAGACCAGTTTGAAGGCGCGCCGCTTAAGCGTGGCGTTCCCGTACGCCCCATAGCAAGGCCGATAGGGAGCAAGTCACTAACATCAACAACACCGTCATTATTGGTGTCACCGGGCCATACACAATCTTCTTCGACGCAAGCGTTCACGTCTGCCGAAGTTACCTGGATACTAACGGTCACATCTGAGGTAAAACCACAGTTACCTTCAGCATCTTCATTCAGGCAGTAGGTAAGGGTAAGTTGATCTGTTTGTCCGGCAGCGGAGGCAAGCGGAAGGTAGCTAAGCGTGCCGGTGATCGGGTCCTGGATAACTGCACCCGCAGATGGTGGCGTAAGTACGGACCAGGAGGCTTCGCCACCTGGTGTTTCGTAAGTAAGGTCAACGGGAGTTCCCGCGGGAGTGGTGAGCATAGTTTCACCTGACGCAGGGGCAAAATTGGAAACGAATACATAAACCGTTTCGACTTCAGCTTCGCCATTACAGCCCGGTGCTTTGGAAGAATAAGAAAAGCGGTCAACACCCGACCAGTTTGCAGGCGGTGTATACTCTACTTGTCCGTTGATTCCTGTTTCCCGAATAGATCCAAACTGAGGTACGCCGAAGGTTACACAGTCCGCAAAGACACTGTACAGGTCGTTATTCAAAACATTTACCCGCACGCTGGCATCAACTGCGGTGTAAGCACGGTCTTCGGTAGCAAAGCGGTTGCGTTCGAGGTCCAGTACCGTAACGTGAAAAACGGTGGTTCCTTCAGATTCAGGAAGAGAATAGGCGAGATATTCTTCGCCGATAAAATCTTCATTTGGCAGGTAAGCCATGACTCCGTTAGAGTCTACCATTGTGCCGGAGACCGGCGAGGACAAGGCGGTAGCCCCTTCCGGCGCAAAGATGAATTGCGGTTGGTCTTTAATTGTAAACACCCGAACCGTGTCATCTGACATGGAGCCTGCTTCAGGAAGGACGTTAATACTGACTGTTCCCAGATCACAAGCCTGGCCGCCGCCAACACAGATCACGTAGTTGAGATCCGTTAGCCCCACAAAGCCGGGCGTTGGGGTAAAAATGATTTCGTTGTTAACGATTTCTGCCGTTCCGGCATTGACCACGGGAGCCATTACCAGTTCAATGCTGCCTACGTTCGAAAAATCATTCTCCAGAACGGGGATGCTTACAGCCGTACCGGAAGCCGTGACGCCAAAATCATGGCGGGCCCGGATATCAGCTTCTTTAACCGTCACTTTAAAACGCAGGAAAGAAACACTTACGTCAAAGGGGAAACTAACGAGCAGAAACTCATCATTGCCCAGGTAATCCTGATCGGGGGTATAGGTCAGCGTATAGTTATGGATTGGGTCCTGAACCATCTCAACCGTACCGTGGAGGGGATCCTGCCCGATGACGGGTTCGAAACGAGAAAGGAAAGTGACCGATTGGGATTCATTCTTTATAACGAAGAGATCCTCTTCCCCACCCTGAGCCCATACGTCGGAAACGACGATGATCATCAAAAACAACATGGCCATTTTAAGTAGCCGTTTATTCATGAGTGGGATGTATTAAATCGGTTGGAAGCACAATATATGAATTTGATTGGACGTACTACTACACTTTAGTATTTTTTACGGTCACCACGTGAAAACATCCAGGTATCAATTATTCACTCTAAGCCTGATAGCTAAGCCTTTAGCGCTTACTTTTGTGAACAATGAATGAAAAATCTAATAAGTTAATTAGCCTGCTTACGGGCCTGGACCGTGCTCAAAGACGTTCCTGTCGTAAGCTAATCCAGTCTCCATGGTTCTCGGGCAACGCTGACCTGCTGGATTTTTTTGATGAAATCACCCTACGGCTGGACAAAGGAAAAAGCCTCGACAAGAAGGAACTCTGGAAAGCCGTCGTGGGTAAATCCAAGGCGTTCAACGACGTTCGTTTTCGGAAATACACTTCTGATTTGTTCAAGCTTGTCCGTGAGTTTCTAACCCAGGAGATGCTTCAATTGGAACCAGAGCTGAAGCAATATCTCTACCTGGCTGCATTAGAAAAACAGAGCCCCGACAAAATTATAAGGGGTGTAGAAAGAAACTGGTCTCAAATGACCTCTCTGGTCAATGATGCTGATTATAACCGATACCTCTACCGACACTTACTGGAGCGGAGAAAACAATCACTGCTTAATTACGAGCATCGCCCTTACGACCGCTCAAACGTGGAGGAAGTCAGTACCTCTCTTGACATTTATTACATCGTAGTAAAACTACGATCAGCCGTTGATGCTCAGAGCAGAATGCAAACTGAAAAACATCAATATGACCTAAAGCTGGTACCTGAGATTGTCACATTTCTTGAGCAAACGGGGTCATATCTTGATCGTACTCCGGTGGCGATTCACTACTACATGTATAAGATGCTCACCGTCCACGATGATGAGGAACCCTACTATAAATACAAGAGTCTCATCATGGGGCAAACGGATGATTTGCCCGCTGAACAGACCTCCGAGCTTTTCAAACCTGCGTTAAATTATTCCCGGCGAAGAATCAACGAAGGCCGCAGAGAATTCCTCAACGAGTACCTGGAAGTCTACCGTTATGCGCTGGAAAGAGACCTGGTGTATGATGACGGTACGCTGGACCCGCTACAGTTTCGTAACACCATCCTCATCGCTCTGCGCAATGGGGACTATGACTGGACGGAGCACTACATCAATAACTATCAGGAGCGTTTACCCAAAAAGCAACGGACAAACGCCGTCAATTACAACTCCGCCACCCTCTATTTCTACCAAAAAAACTACGACAAAGCCCTCGACTTTCTCCGTGACGTAGAATACGAAAACACTACCTATAACCTTAACGCTAAAACGATGCTGTTGGCGATCTACTACGAAACGGAGGCAGACATTGCGCTCGATTCGCTCTTCGATTCTATCACCGCCTACCTCAACCGGCACAAAGAGCTCCCCCTTACGGCGCAAAAAGCCTTCCGAAACCTGGTGAGCTTCACCCGTAGGCTGACCAGAATGTTACCCGGCGATGAAAAAGCGATCACTCAGCTACAGGCCGATCTTGCGGAAAAAAAGTACGTCGCCTCCCGCCCCTGGCTGGAGGAAAAAATTCAGGAGTTTGCCGGTGGCTAGGGCCACTGCCTTCTCTAACTTCCCTTTGCACCTGCGGCCGCGCCAAGCCTGCCTAGGTATTTGCACTCACCCTTCTGCTGCCGCGCACCATTCGCCATTTCCCCTGCAGGTCTTGCCGGCGCTCCACGTCAGTATAGCCTGCCTCCGAAAACAGCGCAGCGACCCGTTCGTTGTTAAACTCATTCGTTTCGACGTAAACCTTCCCTCCCTGCGCTAAGGCCGAATGGCCAATCTCAAGGATCCTGCGATAGAAGAGCAGCGGGTCTTCTTCGGGAACAAAAAGTGCCAGCTCCGGCTCATGCGCCAAAGTAGATGCCCCCATTTTTTCCCGCTCCGAAGGCGGAATGTAAGGCGGGTTAGAAATCAGGAGGCTCACCGGAGCAGGGATCGATTCCCCCTCCGCCAACAAGTCAAACCGGCTAAAGCCTACTTCCAGTCCCAGTTTTTCTGCGTTCTCCCGGGCAAGCTCAAGTGCCTGCTCGCTAACATCCGCACCGAAGCACTTCCAGCCAGGTCTTCGTGCCTTCAGTGCCAGTGGGATACAACCTGACCCGGTTCCCAGGTCAAATGCCACCTGCTGCGTAGTGCTTCCGTTTTCTTCCAACACCCATTCCACCAATTCCTCCGTCTCTGGACGGGGAATCAAGACATCTGGTGTAACCTTTAGCTGTAGCCCGTAAAAGTCCGCGACACCCGTCACATATTGAACCGGCTCACCGGCCTTCAGCCTGTTGATGGTTGTCCAGGCCAGGATTTGCTCATCCTGATCCAGTTTGCGTGGGTGGCTCCCTCGCCGCCAGCCGAATACGTCTTCCAACACCAGGCGGGCAATACTATTCGCTTCCCCCATGCCAAGGAGTGGGGCTATTTCATCAACCAGGTGCTGGGTAAGCTGCAGCGTTGTCATACTTGAATACTTAGAGGATTACACTAAAAGGCCGCAGGCCGTCTACAAGAGAAAGAAGCGAAGCGCCTTTCTCGTCTAAAAGCGCAGCGCCTAAAACTTATTCTTCCACATCATCGACTCCATGGGGCGCACCTGCACCTTATTATACTTGGCGTTGGCCTTTTTGTTGTAGTAGTTTTCAATGTCCCCCTCTACGCCGAAGTAAATGAGCTGCCCGATTGGCATTCCGGCATAAACGCGTACGGGGTGAGTACAGCTGATTTCCAGTGTCCAGTGATTGCAAAACCCAACGTCTCCTTTTCCAGCCGTAGCATGAATGTCGATACCCAGTCGGCCAACCGAACTTTTGCCTTCCAGAAACGGAACGCTGCTGTGCGTCTCCGTGTACTCGAGCGTAACGCCCAGGTAGAGGGTGTTCGGGTGCAGGAGAAAACCTTCCTCCGGGATTTCATCGTGGATGATTTCGTTGTGGCTGCGGGCGTCGAGAATATGGTCCTTATACCTGGCGATGTACTTACCTAAGTGAACATCGTAGCTGTTCGTGCCCAAATTTGAGCGGTCAAAAGGCTCGATTACGATCTCCTTTTTCTCAATAGCCGCCAGTATTTTTTTATCACTCCAAATCATGGGGCGAATATAAGTAGCGGGGTTGGTTCATTAGTCTGTTGGTTCGTTAGTCTGTTGGGCTACCGCATTTTGGAGGCATTACAAGCGTGAATTGGTGTTCCATTGCCGCCTCCAACGTGCGGCAGCCCAAAAGACCAGAGAACTGACGAACCGAAAGACTACCTCACTTCCTCCAAATACCGTAACACCCCCTTATCCATCGGTGTCCAAATGGCCGTCTTCACGCCAATCACCTTCATGGCTTTGTTTACCCAGGTATTGCAGGTTTTAAAACAGGAGTAATTTCCGTGCGCTTCGTAAAAACGGTCTTGCGGGGTATAGCCAGCATCTTTGATTTCGATAATCTCACCGCTGGCTGTTGTCTTGAACGATGAAAGAATGTAGGTAAACAGTTGATCTAACTGCTCCTGGCTGATCTCTGCTTTAGACCAGGTGCTGTGCACCTGCTGGTGCTCCGTAACGTGCATGGCCGTGGGGCTGGGCAAAAACATGGCCTTGACGGCAACACTTGCCCGGAGTTCTGCCCAGGTAGGTGTATCGAGATAGAAGCCCTTGTCTCCCCAGCCAAAAGCCAGCAGTTCCGTGCTGCTGGCGGGCCGCAGCTGCTGCCGCAGGTCAGTGGGGACCATGCCTACCGGAACGACAATATCCAGGTGCACACCATTGGAGAAAAGGTAAATGGTGCGGGATCCGTTCCCTTTTGCGGACTTATCACTGGTTGGGATGTAAGAAAGCAGAAACGAAAGGCCGACATATAAGACAAGAAAGGCAATGACAAAAAGCAGAAGCCGACCAAAATAAGAAAAGGCAGTTTTCATTCGCCCAAGGTAGTGGCTAGTTGCCAAAAAAGCCGCGTTTAAAGGAATCAAGAGCCATAGACTTCTTCATATGAACTCTTGAACATGCTTAAACCTAGTGTTTTATTGGGTTAATCGGATAGACCCGGCGTATCTTTGCGCCACTTTAAAACTAAGTCCAATTGGCTGAAAACATTCACCCCATCCACGATCGGATTGTTCAACGCAGCGAGCGGGAAGCCAGCAACGGCCACCGTGCCGGTGTAATCTGGTTGACGGGGCTCTCCGGAAGCGGTAAGAGTACCATTGCAGCGGCAGTAGAACGGGAGCTTTTCGAAGCGGGCCACTTTGTGGTATTGCTCGACGGGGATAATGTACGAACGGGTCTCTGCGGAGATCTGGGTTTCAGCATTGAAGATCGTCAGGAAAACATCCGCAGGATTGCGGAAACGGCTAAGCTTTTTGCGGCCGCCGGCGCGCAGGTGCTGTGTTCGTTCGTAAGTCCTACCCGCGCGATCCGCGCGATGGCCCGCGATATCATCAGCCAGGAAGACTTTCTCGAGGTCTTCGTCAATACTCCCCTGGCCGTTTGCGAAGCAAGGGACGTTAAAGGCCTCTACGCAAAGGCCCGCGCCGGTGAGATTAAAAACTTCACCGGAATTGACAGCCCCTACGAAGCTCCGGAAAACCCCTTCCTCGATCTAAAAACAGAAAATCAAACGGTGGAAGCTTCCGCCGCTGAAGTTGTTCAGGCCATTCGGCAAAAATTATCTCTCTGACATAGCAGTCTACCAGACTTCAATACTACCAGACTACAATACTACACCATGTCCTCCACCTACCAACTTAATCACCTACGGGAATTAGAGTCTGAGTCAATCTTCGTCTTACGCGAAGTAGCCGCTCAATTTGAAAATCCCGTATTGCTTTTCAGCGGTGGTAAAGACTCCATCCTGATGGTTCACCTGGCCGTAAAAGCCTTCCATCCGGCAAAGATCCCCTTCACGTTACTACACGTTGACACGGGCCACAACTTTCAAGAAGCCCTGGATTACCGGGACGCTTTGGTTGAGCGCATCGGTGCTAAGCTCGTAGTGGGTTCCGTTCAGGAAGCCATTGACAGCGGCATGGTTCGCGAAGAAACCGGCTTCAACGCCACTCGTAACTACCTCCAGACGGCCGTACTGCTGAAGTCGCTCGAAGACGGAAAATACGATGCTGCCCTCGGTGGTGGCCGCCGGGACGAAGAGAAGGCCCGCGCTAAAGAACGCTTCTTCAGCCACCGCGATGAGTTCGGACAGTGGGACCCCAAGAACCAGCGCCCCGAGCTGTGGAACCTCTTCAACGGTCGTAAGCTCTACGGTGAGCACTTCCGGATCTTCCCCATCTCTAACTGGACGGAGCTTGACGTTTGGCAGTACCTCGCCATGGAGAAGGTGGAGTTACCCAGCCTTTATTTCGCCCACGAACGTGAAGTTATCCACCGTGATGGAATGCTCCTCGCTACGGAAGGAGGCCTCATCCCCGTCCGGGAAGAAGAGAAAGTAGAAACCCTCAAGGTACGTTGCCGTACCATTGGTGACATTACGACTACCGGTGTTTGGCGCTCAGAGGCTTCCACACTGGAAGACATTATCGCTGAAGTTTCCATGGCTCGCCAGACGGAGCGTGGCGGACGTGCGGATGACAAGCGCTCCGAAACCGCTATGGAAGACCGTAAGAAGGCAGGGTACTTCTAGTAGTTCAGCAGTCTGATAGGCTCCCGCATGCTGGAGGCGTGATATATGTTTGCGCCCCACTGCTTTCTACAACTCCCCCTGCACCCGCGCTCCGGCGCCCTCATTCCCCCCAACCCCAAAATATACTCAGCAATGAGCTTACATATAGAAAATACGGAACTTCTCCGCTTCACCACCGCCGGCTCCGTCGACGATGGAAAATCAACCCTTATCGGCCGCCTCCTGTATGACTCAAAGTCCATCTTTGAAGACCAGTACGAGCAAATCGCCACCACGAGCTCCAAGCGTGGAGAGGAAGGCGTTAACCTCGCTCTGCTAACGGACGGTCTCAAAGCCGAACGCGAACAAGGCATCACGATTGACGTAGCTTACCGCTACTTCGCTACGCCAAAGCGGAAGTTTATCATTGCCGATACTCCCGGCCACATTCAGTACACCCGAAACATGGTAACGGGTGCCAGTACGGCTAACGTCGCTTTGATTCTTATCGACGCCCGCCATGGCGTAGTAGAGCAGACCCGGCGCCACTGTTTCATCGCCAGCCTGCTGCAGATTCCTCACCTGATCGTCTGTATTAACAAGATGGACCTGGTGGACTTCAAGGAAGAAGCCTACAACAAGATCAAGGAAGATTTCCAGACTTTCAGCCACCGCTTAGACGTCAAAGACATTGACTTCATCCCGATGTCTGCTCTCCTCGGAGACAACGTAGTGGAAGAAAGCACGAACATGGACTGGTACGGCGGCTCTACCCTGCTCTACTCGCTGGAGAACGTTCACATTGGCTCCGACAACAACTTCATTGACTGCCGCTTCCCCGTGCAGACGGTCATTCGCCCTTACAGCGACGAGTACCATGACTACCGTGGATACGCCGGTCGGATTGCCGGTGGTGTTTGGAAAAAAGGTGACAAAGTAACCGTACTACCCAGTGGTTTCAGCTCTACCATTGCTAAAATCGACAGCTTCGATGGCGAACTGGAAGAGGCTTACCCGCCGATGTCCGTTACGCTACTGCTGGAAGACGATATCGACATCAGCCGCGGTGATATGATCGTTCGCGACAACAACCAGGCAGACGTTGGTCAGGATGTAGAGGTAATGCTCTGTTGGTTCAACGAAAAGCCTCTCCAACCCGGTGGGACTTATGCCATCATGCACACCACCAAGGAAGCTCGCTGTAAAATCAAAGAAGTCCGCTACCGGCTGGACATCAACAGCCTCTCCCGTGACGAAGAGAACAAGGACATCAAGATGAACGACATCGGTCGCGTACTGCTGCGGACGACGGCTCCCCTATTCACCGATCCTTACCGCAAAAACCGCATTACCGGTTCCGTTATTCTCATCAATGAGCAGACGAACGAAACGGTGGCTGCGGGCATGGTGATTTAGATTCGCTGCGCGCTCGTAGACGAAAAAGGTTGCTGCGCTCCTTTTTCTTATAGACGGCCTTCTGTAGATGCGAGAATGACCAAAGGTCATTCTCGCATTTTACGTAAAGCAGCTTTTTACTTCATTTAACCCTTTCCTAAAACACTACCACCACCGAATCGGCTAACTTTGCGCTTCTCCCAAAGCCAATCTTCATGCCTCGTCGTTTTTTGCTTTTCCTCTTTCTTCCCCTCCTTGCTGCCAGCTGTTACGAAGACCGGATCGATTGCCTCGACCCCGATGCAACGAACTATGACCTGCGTGCTGACGAAGCCTGTCCGGACGACTGCTGCACCTACCCTACTTTTAGCCTCGATCCGCAGCGATTCTGGGGCGATGAGATATTCACCCTGGCGGACACTTTCACGGACGGAGCGTTGAATCAATTTCGCATCATTCGCTTCCGGGTCTACCTGAGTGAACTGGAGTTGGTGGCCGGAGACAACTTTTTGCCCACACCAGAAAATGTCGTCGAAGTAGGCGTCATTTCCGGAACGGACACCATCACAACGGAGCTGAACGCCAATCTCATTCTGGCTTCTTCCTCGGGTTCTCCGACCGCGTCCGTAGGAACTTTGCGGACGGGGTCGGAGGCGCTGACGCAGGTGCAGGGTTTGGTGGGAATGAGCGATGTTTTTAACGACGTCTACCCACCCTCAGCTCCCTCTGACTCACCGCTGTCCACCCAAATCAACCTGCTCAATTTCAACGACGGGAATGGTTACCTGACGGCCAGTGCTGAATTTGTGCTGACGGAGACGAACGATACCGTCCGGGTCGACCTCTACGACACCGCTCCCTTATTGCTGGATTTCCCGACCGCCGTAGAACCCGTTCGTGGCAGTAACCTGACCGTTGAGTTAGCGGCTGATTACCAAACGGTATTTGGCAACGTAAACCTGGCCACCGAGCCTGAGCGGATTGGGGAATTTTTGCCGGGGATGTTTACCATCATCGGGGTCCGCTAACCCAGCCTAAGCCGCGAATTTCATTCCCGGGCGTTACCTTTAGTGTAACACCCCGATCATGCTAAAACACTTTTTCTCTCTGCTGCTAGTCGCAGTTGCCCTTCCCTCCTGCCTGGAGCCCACTACACCGGAGTTCCGGATAAATGAAGCTTTCTACCTGGCAGAAGGAAATATCCTGGCAGGTGGCAGCGGTAGTGAGATCAGGCTTAGCGAGAGCCGGTTTGAAACTGCGGACCTTACTTTCGAAGGGATTGAAGGGGCGGAGGTCCTTAGTGTAAGGTCAGATGGCAGGAGCGTAAGTTGGCAGTTGACCGATGCTGAAAAAGGAAAATATGCTCCTCCGGAGGACTTTGTAACCAGCCCCGGCGAGCGCTGGTCTTTTGACATTACCCTTCCCGATGGCACATCGATTATCTCCGAACCTGAGACCATACCGATGCCCGTGGAAGTGGATGCTGTCAACCTTCTCTTTAAGCAAAATTCCATTTTTGATGAAGGGCGTAACCGGTTCATCCCCCGCTTTGAAATTTTCATTGACTACCAGGATCCCGCCGGAGAAAAAAACTATTACGCCTACGACTTTCGATTCTGGGAAGAGGTGATCGTCTGCATTTCCTGCCCCCGGGGCAGGTACAATGGTGTTGTGTGTGTTTCCGACCCAAGCGTACGGCCACGGTATGATTATTACTGTGACACCGATGAATGCTATTCCCTGACCGAAGGCCTGGCAACTACCTATTCTTCGGACGCCCTGTACGATGGCAACGCCCTTCGGGATGTACCCATCGGAGGCGTGACCTTTGACGCCATTGGCGGTTTGTTAGTAGAAGCAGAACTGAGAAGTATTACCGAGGCCGCTTTTGATTACGGGAAAGTGATCCAGGACCTGGTTACCGGCAGCTCGGGCTTAAACCCAACTATTCCTGCAGCCCTGAACGGGAACGTTCGCAATGCGAACCCCGAAGGACGAACGGTACTCGGTTATCTGGGCGCAGCAGCTTCTGGTCGTCGCAGAAGCTTTATTCTCCGCACTCTGGATATCGGTTCACCATTGACTTTTGACAACAACATTTTCACCGAACCCATTCCCCCTCCCGGTGTCCCTCCTCTGGCTCCCTGTAACATACCCGGCCGCTCATCAGAACGCCCCGAAGGCTGGCCGGAATAGCGACCTGACGGCAGCAGCCGTATACCCGAAACCAAAAACAAGGCACCCGTTATTCTCCATACTTTCAGCCAGTAATTCATGAAGCACTCCTTTTTTTTCGCTCTGGTGTTTTTAGTCCCGATCTGCATATTGGCACAACAATCAGAACTGGACATCACCGTCATCGACACCGAAACCGGAGACCGCCTCACTTTCGTTCCCGTTCAGGTTTCACCCGGCGGTGCCAGCGGCACCACTGACGAGCAGGGCAAGCTTCGCCTGATGCTCGCCCCCGCCCGCTATACCATCCGCGCGTCCTTTACGGGCTACGCTATCTACGAGAAAGTCATACTCTTCGACGCAGACCGGAAGCTTACCATCCGTATGGAGCCGGAAGCCGAGCTACTGGAAACCATCGTAGTTACGGATCAGAACGATCGGCTCGAACTCCAACGCGCACAAATGGGCGTAGAGCGCCTGACGGCCAAAGAACTGGAATCCATCCCCAGTGTTCTGGGGGAGCGGGATGTGCTCCGGTCTTTGCAATTGATGCCCGGAGTCACCTCCGCCGGGGAGGCGAGTAATGGCATATCGGTCCGTGGTGGCACCATTGACCAAAACCTCCTACTGTTAGACGGGGCTCCCGTTTTCACGCCAACTCACCTATTCGGTCTCTTTACGGTCTTCACCCCGGATGCCGTCGGGGGCATTGATCTCTACCGGGGGAATATTCCCGCTCGTTTCGGCGGCAGGGTTTCCTCAGTAGTGGACGTTCAGTCCAAAACCCCCTCTTCAGACAGCCCGATCATTAAAGGTGGTATTGGTCTAGTATCCAGCAACCTTGGCATCGAGACGCCGATCGGCCAATCCGGCAAGTGGAAACTCCTCGCCGCCGCCCGCGGCGGCTTCAATGACTTTGCCTTCTCCCTAATCAAACGACTCGAGAATACCCGCAGCCGTTTCGGAGATGCTACCCTAAAGCTCCGCTACCGGCCTACAGATAATGACCTCATTACCCTAAGCGGGTTCTATTCGGGAGACTTTTACCAGGTCGATTTACTCTCCAGCGTGGGGGGAGTAGCCGCTACCGTCAACCAATACGCCTACCTGACCCTGAATGGCGGACTGGAATGGACACGGCTTCTGGGAGAAAACTATTCTCTCTCCACCCGACTGACCAACGCACATTTTGCGCCAGAGCTCCGGTTTCCACAAGTGGACGAAAGCCTGATCACCTTCGCTTCAGGCATCGACCAACAGTCTTTCCGAACGGCACTGAGCAGGGGTGGTGTAGGGAATCACTCCACCTCCATCGGCCTGCAGCTAGACCGTTACACCATCAAACCGGGAGATTTAGACCCCGGAGAGTGTACCAACGTACTCCCTACCCTACTGGAACGGGAGCGCGGCATAGAGGCCGCCATTTACCTGGAAGATGAATGGACAATCGGAGACCGCTTAACCATTGGCAGTGGTCTTCGCTACGTACAGTACCGTCAGCTTGGCCCCGGAGAGCAACGCCTGTATGGACAGGGTGATGAGATTACGGATCGTACCCTGGAGAGCGTTCTCCTTTTCGGTGCGGGAGAAGTTTTACAGTCTTATGCTGGCCTGGAGCCACGCCTGGGCCTCAGTTGGGCGTTCACCGCTAATAGTAGCTTCAAGGCTTCTTACGCCCGTTCACGGCAATACCTGCAGAATATCTACAACGCCACTACGCCATTACCCACCAGTCGGTGGAAAGTGGCTGACAACAATGTTGTTCCTCAAACAGCCGACCTGGTCTCTGCGGGAATAAGCCACGTTACCCCAGATGGAAATTATGCCTTCCGCCTGGAGACCTACTACCGCTGGTTAAATGACCTGCTGGAGTACAAGCCAGGAGCAGACTTTTTCCTTAACCCGGCGGTAGAAACCGATTTGCTGCGCGGCAGCGGCCGCGCCTACGGGCTAGAGCTAACGGCCGCCCGCCGGACCGGCCGCCTTACCGGAGAGATTAACTATGCCTACGCCAGGGTTGAGAATCAGGTAAATGGTAACAGCTTTGGGTCCCGCATTAACCGGGGCGATTGGTATCCCGGCTACTTTGACCAGCCGCATACCTTTTCGGCTAATCTTACCCTGGATGAAGGGAAGACACATGAGTTAGGCTTCAACCTGATTGTTCAGTCCAATCGACCCTCCACGATCCCCAATGGCTTCGTACAAATTAACGGTAGTGACGTTCCACTCTTCCTGGAGCGAAACAACGCCCGCCTCCCGCTTTATCACCGCCTGGATTTTAGCTGGACCATCCATAACTTCCGTCGGCAACGCCGCCAATGGACCGGCGACTGGGTGTTCACCATCTACAACGTCTACGGGCGAGACAACGCCTACAACGTATTCTTCCAGCCCCGCAATGCCGGCACTCCGGCCCTGGGTATCT
This sequence comes from Neolewinella agarilytica, assembly GCF_900110645.1. Taxonomy (GTDB): domain Bacteria; phylum Bacteroidota; class Bacteroidia; order Chitinophagales; family Saprospiraceae; genus Neolewinella; species Neolewinella agarilytica. The sequence continues at coordinate 26,306 of NZ_FOFB01000009.1, read as the reverse complement.
TTGGCGGCAGCCCCTTCGCCGCTTACCGGCTGAGTATTTTTGGTGCGCCTGTTTTTTCTTTGGCGTATAAGTTTACTTTCCGGCCCGGAAAAGAATAGGCGGATGAAGTTATTGCCTTTGCCATTAAACATCATATTGGCCCGATAAAAAAGCGGTCAGCCATTAACAACAGGTTTGGAACACCTGTTATTAATAGCTGACCGCTTTACAATCTGGTATCAAAGTCCTGATCAACACCTTTGGAAGGCACTGATTAAGACTGGGATCAGATTACTGACGAATAATCTTTCCACTAAGGGGTCCATCCACCGTTTTCACAGTAAAGAGATAAACTCCGGCGGGCCAGTCTTCTGCGTTGATTTCCACCCACTGAACACCAGACCCAAGGGTTGGGCTTGAGCTCGTCATGAGGCGGCCGTTAAGGTCCGTGATCGAGATGTCGACTTGCTGCTCAACCTGAAGGCGAAGACCCAGTTGACCAATATTACGAATCGGATTAGGCGTAACACCGATGAGCGGATCAACCCGGTTGTTATCAAAGCCGCCCTCTACATCATTTATCTCTGTATCCACAATTGTGGTAGTTCTCTCCGTCCAGACAAGCCCGAGGGGATGTACCATAAGGTCTTCGGCTGCGTACAGTTCGTTCTGGAAGAAGTTATCCGTGACGAGACGAACGTGATCTTTCAACTGACCAGCAGCTTTAGTACGGAAACGAACCGTGATGACTTCGTCAGCCATCAGGGAAGAGGACCAACTCAGGCGCACGCGATTATCCCAGGTATGGAAGTTATTACCCGTCAGGGAGGACTCTTCCTTAACGGAGATCATCTCCAGCTTGGATTCATCCCAGAGTAATTCAGCCTGACCACCTGCGTAATCCGCTCCCTGGAAAATCTTGAAGCTAACACTGACTTCTTCATCAGCGGAGAAAGAAGTATTGCCAGCTTTCAGGTTAATTCGTGGGCCGATTGCCTCATTGCTCGGCGATCCCTCCACTGCACCTGCGTCCACGCCATAGCTACCGTTAACGTCTCCCAGGCGAATGGCCGTAAAGTCTTTACCAAAAGTACATTCGTCGAGGTTGGTCAGGGTAATTTCGCTAGCTGGTTCTGACACACCGTCCCAGGATCCATCAATGAATCTCCAGGGAGAGCCTCCGGGGTAATTCTCAGAGGTACCCAGGAATACCTTCCGTATCAGCTCAATATCATCGAATGTAGCCAATCCACCTTTATTGGCATCTCCGGAGAGAATCTGCGCGGGATTCAGGCTTTCCTCACTCGAAAGATAGCGTTCCAGAAGAACCATATCAAGCGTTGAAAGACCAGTCAGTGGCTCGTCTTCCATAACAGCGTTAAGGACAATGTCACTCCCCCTAACCACTCCTAATTGGTAAACGCCGGAAAGATTCGTGACCGAGTGACCGCTACCAGTAAATACCGTTACTCCTTCCATATCAATCCCCTCTATGGTAGAAACTTCTCCGTTGATGGTCAGGTTTCCACCAACTTCACAGCCGTTACACACCTGGTTGGGGTCCTGAAGACGAACCTTCACCACACACATCCGCCAGTTGTTTCCTCCGATGGATCCATCGGGTTGTACGGCGAAAGGATTATCGGCCTGGTCCCAGACGTAAATTTCCAGATACACCTCGTAGCGGTCATCACAGTCGAGGAACATGCTTGTCTGGTTGCGGTCATAGGCTTCTCCCACCCGGTTGATGGAGAAAGTCAGTTCTCCGCTACAATCCTCGAAGTTACACTGGGCCAGGTCCACAGCTTCCACCAGAACGGCAGCCTCTTCCACAATTCCGTCACCGTCAACGTCGCCTTCTTCCAGCAGAGGCTGCAGGTTGTAGATACGATCATCGCGGCAAACGAGTGCGGGAACATAGCAGTCATTCACCCGGATGGCGTGATCCTCCTGTCGGGTATTTCCACAATCATCAGTTACGGTGAAGAACAAGCGGTGATCTCCAATCGGCAGATTAACCGTGTAAGTGTAATTGGGGTAAGAACCTTCCAGTGTACCGATCTGTGCGCTGGTAGCTTCTACCGTACCATTGCTGTTATAGTCGACGCCAATGAGGATTTCACTTTCATCGATCTGACAAGCATCCTCGATGTTGATACCGATGGTTACCGGAGCCCGGCAGAGGCTGGTATCAACACAAATCGTATCGATCCTCGTCAGGTTCAATTGTGGAGCAACCGTATCAAAAATACGGATACGCTGACTGTAGACGTAACGGCCGCCGGGTAATTCATCAATCTGACGCCAGTAGCCTTCCGGGTTTTCGCCACCACAGGAAGCTCCCCGGCTATCAGCTGCGGGGAAGGTATTGTCAGCCTCGCTATCTCCGTCAACGAAGATGCCATTTTCCGTACGGACCAGCCATACTTCAGCATCGCCTTCAGTACCACTACAGTTTTCGTCCCGGTTAATCCGGATGGATTCGGAGACACCGTCCCATTCACACCAGTTGGTCACCACGAAGTTTCGCTGAATGTAGCGACACTCGTCGCCCTCCGTGGGAAGGCTGATGTCTACCATTGCAAAGGTGATAGAGTCACAACCGGCTCCGGAAATCAGTAGTGTATCAATCAGATCCGTACAGTCCGTGGAAGCATCCATCGGGAAGCGGATAGCGTAGTTAAGCGATGGCGTCACGTTAATATCCTGAATGAAGGTACCAGCACTCCTGTTACCGTGCTGATCAATCGCCTGGAAACGGCGGCGGATACGTTCCGGAGAACAAATGTCACCGGTTACAACAGGCGTTAACTCAACTGCCTCTGCAGAACAGTTGTCAATAACTTCCGGCATACCAAAGAGCATACGTAACTGAGTCGTATCCGTAGGGCTGAAGTTATTGGGCAGATCATCACAGCTGATGAATTGCTCGTCCAGCCCGGTACAGTAAGGGTCTGTATTATCGGTCACTGTAATGTAGGAGGTACAGTAGTTTACGTTGCCCGCAAAGTCAATAAGGCGAAGCTGTACTTCAATTTCTGTTCCCACGTCTTCACAGTCAAAAATGAGGCGGGGGGTCCAGGAAGACCATCCGAGGCTGTCAGCATCCGGCGAGCCATCGGGTAAACGGCGGCGTAGATCCTCCGTTTCAATGCCACAGTTATCGTAGCTACCCTGATTAACGACCCGAACGGGTACCTGAATAGCACCGGAGCCCGGAATAGAGAGGTTGACTGTTGTCTTACAAACTGCTACCGGAGCCGTGAGATCCGCTACGCGAATGCGGCAGTACCGGTCCTCAATCGTTTCCGTTGGGTTGCTTCCCATGTAATGCAGGAGGTAATCTCCTGGCTCCAGACCTTCAATCAGCCGGTCATCATCAAGCTCAAGCGTAGTGAAGAGAACAGTATCTCCAGCAGCGGTAATTCTCAGGACTTCGGTGATGAAGGTCCAGCTGGTAGAATCACAAACATTATTGAGTTCTGGTGCCGGGATAGTGATGTCAGCAGTACACTCAAATTCACCTACGGCCCACAGCATGATATCTTCTTCGACAATGGGGCAATAGTGGTTATTCACCGGGCAGCTCAGGAAGGGGGCACCGTTGCTTTCCAGCTTGAACAGCTGGTCGTAAGTCGCCGTTGTTGAGCGGCAAATATCCGCCACGGTCCAGGTACGTATTACATCCGTTCCTCCATCTGCACGTTGAATCTCTTCGTCCTGGTAAACGATCCGAAGATCGTCAAGCTCATTGCCATCAAGCATAGTGGCAACACCTCCGCGATAAACGTAGGGGTATCCCGTGTAAGCTGGTGATGGGTGTCCGTTTTCCAGCATGGGAAATTCATCGCCACAGCCGAAACGTAGTTGGTTTTCCGGCCAGCTGATATCGCTCAGGCTAAGAGAACGGAACTGGATGGTTTGGTTACAAGCGGCCAGTAGCGTAGTGTCTCCAAGGTCAACATCGAAGCTTCGTTGGATTTGGGCGCTGACGCAGGTGCCAGCAGTCTGATCGTTGAAAGCAATGGTGTAGTCTCCGCAAATGTCGTCAATCGCCGGAGCGCCGAACAACTCCACAGAACTGCTCACATTCAGGTAGCTATTTATTTCAAAGTTAAGCAGGTCGTAGATCGCGGAGATGTTTTCAAAAGTGCTCGCGGGAGCAGGTCCGTCGGCAAGATCAACCGCCAGTTCTTCACTGTCGGCAGAAACAATTAGCCACTGAAATTCTCCGGTGGTGCCGGGAACCCGACTGCTGGTCATCAGGCTGTATACCTGGTTGGCACGCAGCACTACAGAAAACCGCTGCTGAAGCTCCATTCCTTCAGGAAGGAGGTTATCGGGCAGGCCGGGCATAGACAATGGGTTCGTCGGGTTTGGCACGACAGCACCGTCGTTCGTCAGGTTACAGCAGTCGATGGCTTCCTCTGCCGGCTGGCTGAAAACAGCCCCCAAGAACTGAGTTCCTTCCGGAGCGTAGAGGTAGAAGCTAAAGAGGCCAATATTTGCGTCTGCATCCGCTGTACGCTGCAGCGTAAATCGTTCCGTGTACCGAGCCTCTCCCCCATAGGTTTCTTCCTGCATCCAGCAGATCTCCTGGTCACCGGGGATAAAGTCTCCGGTTCCAATCAGTTCTCCACCAAAAGTCTGCAAGCTGGCGGCGTGTCCTGCTTCTGAGGCATTATCCGGGCAGCTGACGGACACTTCCTGAGAGGTGAGATCAACACTCGAAGTACAACCTGGGTTGACAGCATCGGCTATGGTTATGGTTGCCGTAAATCCTCCGGGTGAAATGGTGCCCACCCGGACAAATTCTCCGTAAGGGTTTACCGTTCCGTTACCAGAGGTCCATCCCGTAGAGTTAGGGTTAGGGTTATTGACCAACACCTCAGTGTAGAGGACGTTCTGATCTTCATCACACACAATCATTGCATCAGCAATGTCAATGCCACAAGCATCTGAGCAGGAAGTAGGTGTTTCTTCAAGCGTGTACTCCAGCTGGCAGCCAGCACCGCCAAGGTCAGCGATAAGGAAGGTAAAATCTCCTCCACTAATGGGGAATGGGCCAAAGCTTCCGGTTTGGTCGTATAATGTTGCTCCGACGCCGTCTACACTGTAAGCTACTGAAGGAACATTTAAGCCCGCCACTGACATATCAAAAGTGTACGTATCGTCACTGGGGTCAAAGGGTGTACCATTGTCAGAACAAACGAGATTAGTCACCGTTGGGACCAGCTCACATTCATTGGAACAAGGCATCGGTGGCTGTACCGTTACGACGAGTGAGCAGGACTCATCTTCAGAATCGGTAAAGGTCATGTTTTGCGTCCCTGCAGAGATCGGCCAGGGACCAAAAGTAGTGGGAACCCCGTAGGCGCCTTCGTCACCCCGGTCACTAATCCAGCGGTCACTCAGGTTGACACCATCAACGATCATAGTAAAGGTGTACAGGTCATCGTCCGGGTTCGTAGTCGTACCGTTATCCATACAGATTCGTTCCAGAATAGCTCCGGAAGTAATCGCACAGCCATCACTACATGCCATCGGGGCGGGGATGGTAATACTTTCAGTACAACAATCATAGAAACTGTCCGTGGCCGTAAAGGTTACGTCACCGTCAATCACAAAGAATGGCCCAATCTGAAACTCTTCTCCATACTGGCGGGTAACTCCATTGTACCGGAAGCCACTACTGTTCTCTCCACTTACGGTAATGGTCGCAAAGAAAACATCGTCTGTTGCGTCAGTATCTGTTCCATTGTCCTGACACTCAACATTGATGATGCTGATGTTGAGCATACAGGATACATCCATCAGTGTATACTCCGAGGTGCTTTCACAGCCAAACTCATCAACTACAGAAACGGTATACAAGCCCGTCTCTGTTACCATAATGTTCTGTTGGCCGGAAGCAGAACCAATTGGTCCAGCCGGACCGGTCCACTCAATACTGTTAATCGTATTTGCTGAATTGTACGTTAGGTTTAAGCCTACTGCCTGACCAGGACAATGGTCTTCCGGGCCATTAAGCATCGTTGCTTCAACGGGAACATCAAAAGAGGCCGCGCTGGTGCTGGAGGCGAACCACCAGGTATTTAGCGTATTCTTATCACCGTAGCCCGTAGTATTGGCATCAACCACAGTACAAGCGTCGTTCGCATTTGCTTCAAAGTTGTTCCAGGTACGACAAACACCTGTTCGACACTCACAACCACTCAGCACCCGCTGTGGTGCTCCGGTACCTGGAAGATCGGGGATATTCGAATCGTCGTAGTAGAGAGGAGTACTACCTCCATCGCCACACAAAGGGCGAATGGGCGTTACACAAAACCCGTTTTTCATAAACTCTCCGTCGTAGAGAGCCCAGTGCTGAACACCCTGTGTGTATTCTACAAGAATATCCACAGTGGCTCCCTCTTCGGGGCGAACACCGGTGCCAAGCATGCCGTCCCACGGAACACAGGCTTCCAAATTATCCATGTCCGTAAAACGGTAGGCAAAAATTCGATCCAGACCTTCATCAAAAACGCCATTCCCGTTAAAATCAAGAATGATTTCAGCCTGACCGGGTAAGGTAGCGACAAGAGGAATACAAAAAGTTTCATTGCCCTGACAACGAATTTCTCCCGTTACCGAGACGTTACCGCATTGCCCGTCAGGGAAAAGTGTGGCGTCAGGCTCAGACAGGAAGATAAGGTGCTCGGCAGCGTTAGCAGTGCTGTTCTGATCAGCAACAGACTGACGATCTATCAACAGGTCACCAGTCTCACCGGGTCCGGTCCGGTTAAAGGCCAGGTTAAAAGAAAGTGGCTGAAAGCCGGAGTCTGTAAAATCAATCATGGTGACGAAACCGTCAGCCGTATAAGAGTAGAATACGGTACTCAGTTCGGCACCAAAAGCACATTCCGGTTGTTCCGGGTTCAGCTCTGGAACACGAAATGCCCAGTTCTTAGAGTACACCCGTCCGTTTTGAGTAACATTATTATTGGTTACTGTAATGTCCCACAGGCCGATATAGCGAGCCCGCCCGGCACGGTTTTGCTCAAACTCCACGTAGTAGTCACCGGCTGCTGGTGCAACAAAAGTTGAAGTGCCATCAGTAGGATATCCACCAGGAGTAATTACGGCTGGGCCCAATTCGGCCTGCTCGTAAGTACTTAGGTTTTCATTATTAGCATTTACGGTAATTGGCCCGAATACAATGGAGCCGTCCGCTGCGCTTCTTACCCGGTATTCATACTGACCAAAATTTTCTGGTGTCCCAGAATTTTGATAGAGTCGGGACATGCCGAAATAGACGACTTCTCCCGCTTCAGCAATCCTAAAATTCAGTCGGCTTTCCTCCGGGCCATCATAGCTGGCGAAGTTCCCAAAATCATCAGAGCCTATAAATAGAAGAACCGGATCACCGTTCGATGTTCGGAGATTCGGAGTCCCTTCGGCATGAAGGGGCGTGTATAATCCGCAGGCTATTAGTAAAATACTACAAAGCCCAAGCAGATGCTTGTTTAAGGTACTTAGGAAAGACATAATGTTGTTGTTCAAGCGTTGCTAAATCTGACGTGAAAATGTCCGCAAAGACACTATCCTTATTCTTAAATACGGGATTGATAGCGTTTAACGGGCTCTTCTGGCACGTAAATAGTATGTTGCGATATTCTGGAAAGACTAAACTGTAAATCGCTTAATTATATATAACGAAAAATCAAATAACTCTGTGTGTAGGCTGAAGTAGTACACGAAGTTACTAATAATCTGTCTGATATAAAAGGGAGAACAGCAAGCGTGCTATTCTCCCTTTCTTTCAGTCGCTAAAGACTGGTTACAAAAGCACTATTTTTAGTGCCGAATCATCGTCCGGGTAAGGAGTTGACCTTTGTAATTCAGCGTATAAACCAACGTTCCTGCAGCGTAATCTCTGGCGTTAAGCTTCACAGAGTTTACACCTTGGTTGAACTCACCGGAGAAGTCCTTAAGCACCCGACCGTTAAGATCATAGATACTCAGGGTTGCTTCACCAGCTTCTGGTAAGTGGAAGGAAATTGTCGTTTCAGTGATGAACGGATTCGGGAAGTTCTGCTCTAAAGCAGCTTCGAGCTCAAACCCGGCTTCTTCTCCGGTAACAATTTCAGGGTTGAATGGAGCTTCCGTTCCTTGCGGGAAGTTCAGGTAAAGCCCCATCAACTCTTCCGTCTCGCGGAGGTAAGCTTCCGTGAAGGTTGGGTTGTCTTCGAAAGACACGACCTCACTTACAGAAACATTACTCAGTACACGAACCCGAACGGTAAAGAGAATCTCTTCGTCCTGAACGGAATCGTTCTCTCTGGTCCAGCTGGCGGATACAAGTCCTCGTTCCACCTGGCTAAGTCCCATTTGGTCAGTAGCTAAGAGTCCGGGAACAACTTCCTCAATCTGAACAGCATCCTGATCGAAGGCAAGCGTAAACTGCATACCCTCCAGTCGCTGGAGATCACCGGACCGAACCGGAAGGTCGAAGAGGTCACCGCCACGCAGACGGTGCTCTTCGATTTCCAGTGGGTGCGTTTCATTGGAACTTCTTCCACGGGTACCATTAAGGATATGCCCGATCGTGTTCTCAATGAATACGGAGTTGTTCAGATCACCAAGCTTGATGGCTACGAAGTCATGGCCCAGGTTACAGGCTTCAACTTCACTCAGCTTGATCTCACGAGGTGCATCCATCATGCTGGCAAGCTCTGCTCCGGCCTGTTCCATGTAGCGGGCAGGTACGAAGCGCCAGCTTTCATTTCCTGGCAGTACTTCCGTATTACCAAGGATAATGTTGCGCAGCAGCAGACGGTCCAGTACGGTAATGGTTCCGCTTCCGTTAAGGTCAGCAGCCATGAATACGTAAGGATCAGTGATCGGAGCGATACCGAGGAGGTGACGCTGGAGGATCAATTCATCAATCGTAGACACACCGTTCGTGGCATCGTCCTCTTTGTAAGGCTTGATCACGTAGTTTCCAGCATCAACACCGGAGAAGGCATACTTGCCATCGTCGTTGGTCAGCTCGAAGCCGTCGTTATCACCATTCAGTTCAACTTCAACGTTTGGCAGAACCACACCACGGAAGGTAGTAACATTACCACCCAGGGTTAGAGAACCGTCAGCGTTACAGTCGTCACAGAGTTCCTTCGGATCCTGTACGAGTACTTCAACCACACACATCTTCCAGTTCGGGCCACCAATGGTGCCGTCAGGCTGAACAGCGTTCGGGTTGAAGGCACCGTCCCACATGTAGACTTCAAGGTCTACGCGGTAACGGTCTTCACAGGTCAGTAGAACTGTCGTGCTGTCAATGTTTACCGTATCACCAACACGGTTGACGGAGAAGCGGAGAGCACCACTACAGTCTTCGATGTTACAGCTAGCCAGTCGGCCGGCATCTACCAGTACACCTACTTCAACCAGGTTACCATCCTCATCGGTTACCGGAGTTTCCAGTTCTTCGAGGTCAGCAATCAGGCCACTGTAGCAGGTTGGATCAGGGATACTGCAGTCAATTACTTCGAACGGTACGGAAGCAGCGGTAGAGTTACCACAACCATCCACGTAACGCAGCATCAGCGTATGCTCACCAATTGGCAGCGCAGCTTCAATGAAGTAGTTCGGGAATTCACCCTGGACAGCCAGTTCGCTTGGCAGACGCATCTCCGGAGAGCCGTCTCTTCCAAGGTCAACCAGTACCAGCCAGTTAGAACCGACAGCAGTACACTCGTCAGATACCGTGATCGGAATGTTGATCATTGCATCGCAATCACCATCTTCCGTAGCACAGAATGCTTCAGGAGCTTCGAATACAAGCGTTGGGCGCGTGTCATCGAAGATCGAGATCCGCTGGGTGTAAGTCCAGGCTCCGGTATTAGCTACTGAGCGGAAGTAACCCGTACGGTTCGTTTCACCGTCACACTCATCACCACGCGTTCCGGCAACCGGAAGGGCGTTGTTGAAGTCCGTGTCAATGTCAATGAAGGTAGAGTCACCCGTTACAATTGCGTAGAGGACAGATTCTCCTTCCTCACCATTACAGTTCTCATCGCGGCTGATCTCAAGGATCTCGTCCGTAGCGGGGTCGAACGTACAGTTGTTGATAACCGTGTAGGTCCGCTCGATGACCAGGCAAGCCTCGCCGTCAGCAGCAGTCGCTTCAACCGTAGTATCACGGAAGGTAACGCTCAGGTCAGCACAGCTTTCGCCAAGTACTTCAAAGCCTTGAGCAACTTCGATACAGTCCGTCAGCGTATCCTTAGGAATTACGAGCGTGAAGCCCATATCCCGGGTGATGGTAATCACCTGGAAGAATTCCTGAGCGCTTACGTTTCCTACGCGGTCAACAGCTAACCAGCGACGGGTAACCTGTCCGGCTCCGGAGCATTCATCGATGTTAACGATCGGGTCAAGCTCGATGGCCGTAGCAGCACAGTTGTCAATTACATCCGGAACACCGAAGAGTGTTTGCAGGCTCAGCGTGTCATTCGGGTTGAAGTCAGCAGATACTTCCGTACAGCTCAGGAAGAGATCTTCCAGACCAGTACAGTAAGGCAGCGTGTTGTCAACAACAGATACGTTGGTCGTACAGATGTTGGTGTTGCCACCGAAGTCCATTACGCGCAACTGCATGGTAACAATGCTTCCAGCATCGTAGCAGTCAACCGTTGCGTATGGTCCCCATGCACTCCAGACTGGTGTGTCAAGCGTATCCATGGTTACCGGATCAACAAGGATCAGGCGACGTACCTGGATGCTATCCAGACCACAGTTGTCGTAGCTACCCAGGTCGATCATCTGGCTGTAGATGCGAGCCAGGCCGTAGCCACCCACACTTACGTTGATGTCGCTGATACAGATAGCAGCAGGCTCCTGTGTATCCGCCACGCGGATTCTACAGTCTTGTGTACCCGTGTTACCACAGTCGTCCGTTACGGTGTAGCGGATGAAGTAGTCACCTGCTTCAAGCGTTACGTTGCGGTCAGCTTCGTCATTTTCAATGGTAGCAATTACGGTACCGTCAAGGTCAACGATCTGCGTCAGCAGCGTCCAGTTTTCAGAACATACATTCGTTACGACTGGAATAGCAACGTCAAAGTTGGCAACACAATCAAAGTGGTCCATTGGGAAGAGCATGATGTTCTCCTCAAGGATTGGGCAGTAGTGGTTGCTGATCGGACAGTCAATACCAACCGTTCCGGTAACACAGCTTTCAGGAGCAGTAATCGGCAGTACGGCGATACAGCTAACACTGTCAACGTCCATCACTTCGATATTGAACGTACCCAATCCAGTTGAGATGGTCAATACTTCCGTTACACCGTAGTCTCCGGTGATGGTCTGGCCGTCAACAGTTGTCGTCCAGCCTGCACCAGTGCCTACACCAGTTACGGTAAGCTCTACGGTGAAGAAGTCATCGCTTCCGTCTTCCTCCGTTCCATTATTATCACAGCCTGTCTGATTACTCAGCTCTGCAGTAATGTCACATGGAGTAGTCGTAACACAAGTTTCAGGAGCCGTAACGGTCAGTACGTCAATACAATTACCGTCAGCAGCGTCTCTCACTTCGATAGTGAAAGTACCTGTTCCTGGTGCGAAGGGCAGTCGCTGCATCTCGCCGTAGCTACCTGCACCAACCCGCTCTCCGTCAACGTAAGCTATCCAGTTTGGACCAGTACCAACTCCAGTTACCATAACATCTACGGTGAAGAAGTCATCGCTGCCGTCTCTTGGGGTATCATTGTCGTTACACTCAGACTGATTGCTCAGTACCGCAGTAATGTCACATGGTTCAAACGTAGGACAGCTTTCAGGAGCAGTAATGGTCAGTACGTCGATACAGTCGCCGTTGTCAACATCCATCACCTCGATGGTGAAGGTGCCCGTTCCGGTTAAGAACTCCAGTTCCTGTGTCTGACCATAGCTACCAGCTGCGATCCGTTCTCCGTCAACGAAAGCTCCCCAGCTTGCACCGGTATTGAAGCCCGTCACCGTAAGGTCTACGGTGAAGAAGTCATCGCTTCCGTCAGTCGGTGTATTGTTGGCATCACACTCCGACTGATTGCTCAGTACACCAGTGATCTCACATGGGCTACAGGTAGAGGCTTCGAAGGTAATGTCATCGAAACAACGGTCATCACCAAGATCCATGAAGCGGAGTGTTACATCACCACCAGCTGATGGGAAGGTGAAGCAACGTTCTGCAACGCCATTTTCATCGAAGAGGCCTACGACCGTTCCTTCTACAGGTACATTTTCTACCATGTAGCCTGCACCGCCTTCCTCACTGGTGATTTGCACGCATACCGTGAAGGTATCATCAGAAGGATCAGCCGTGCCGTTGTCGTCACATACGTTAGAGAGTTCAACAACATCCAGGCGACAAGCAGTACATGGACCAGTTGCAGTACCGAAGAGGGCACCTATACTAGTACAATTAACATCATCAGGGACTACAGTACCAGCAACATCAGAGTCGGCCGGAATCGGACCAAAGCGGCCAGGTTCACCAAAGACTCCGCGTGCGGTAATCGTACCAGTATTATAGGTCAGATCGATGGTGTAACCACCTTCAAGACCTGTAGCCAGAACCATAATGTCATACGTATCATCGTCACCATTAAACGGTGTGCCATTGTCGTTACAGATCGTTTCAATGATTGCAACTGCAAGGTCACACTCCTCGTCCGTAGGACAGCTTGGTGGAACCTCAATGGTCAGTACGTCAGTACAGTTACCATTTTCCGTATCCGTTACCACCAGGGTAAGATCTGCCGTTCCGGTCAGGAATCTTAGTGTCTGCGGAGCAGCACCATAGGTTCCTGTAGCAACAGTTTCTCCATTTACCGTAGCCGTCCAACCTGCGCCAGTATTATCACCGGTCACTGCAAGGTCTACCGTAAAGAAGTCATCACTATCATTTGATGGCGTGTCATTGTCATTACAGAGAGTTTCATTACTCAGTTCAGCAACGATATCACATTCTGCGATCGGATCACAAGCAGGGATCGCGATCAGCGTATCCACGCGACAGTAGAAGCCGGAAGCATCCTCGATACGGAGGTTAGTCTCCGTACGGCGGTTGCCGTTAGCATCGTAAGCAGCCAGTGTGAAGGGGTAGGTATTACCGAAGATCGGTCCTACGCCAATTACCGGATCAAGGCGGTCAGTGCCTTCGCGGACGAGCCATCCCTCATCGCCGTTGTTCTCACCAACGCGGTTGGCGGTAACTAGGATGCGGATGACATCATCCGTAGGATCATTGTTTCCAAGATCATCACAGAAGATATCCAGGATCTGGCCGTCAATCTCACACTCATCAGAACATGGCATTTCTGGAGCGGGGAGGAAAATTTCCGCCTCACACTCCGTATCGTTATTGACACTCATGATGGTGATCATCTTATCACCACCCGTGAATGGGCCAAAGGTCACCAAACGGTCAATTCTGTTCTGACCACCTCCGCCAGGAGCATCAGAGGTCCAGAAGTCAACGTTTTCACCGTTGATCCGAACAACTGCATACCATACATCGTCAGAACCGATGGTAGGCGTACCGTTGTCATCACAGTAAGTTTCATCCAGTTCGAGAGAGATCAGACACTCATCAGAACAAGGCAGTATAGCTGTATTGATCGTTGGGCGGAGGACGTAATCACAATTAGCATTGTTATTGTCCCGTACCGTCATGATCAACTGGTCGTTGTCGTTTAGGTCACTGAGCGTGAATGGCCCCACACTTGGGTTTTCTTCACCAAAGATTCCAGTACCGACTACTTCGTTGTCAGCATTGTAGATTGTCCATCCGGAACCGTTTCCGTTCAGGCCTTCTACCGTTACACCGACCGTGAAGAAGTCATCACTTGGGTCAGTTGGTGTACCATTATCATCACACTGTGGTGAAGAGGTAAGGGCAGCTTGCAGCAAACAGTCATCGGAACAAGTTTCCGTTGGCGTGTGGTCAACAGATACTTCACAGGTTGCGTCTTCCAGGTCAGAGAAGAAGATCGTAATGTCTTCCACCTCATCACCCGCCTGAACGGCAGGTAGACGGAAAGTGTAAGGCGTTCCAACGACTCCTTCAACCGGATTACCGTTAGTTCCCTGGATGCTACTTCTCCAGCGGCCACTTGGGCTAACACCATCCACCAGGATAGTTACGGTGTAGAAGTCATCTGCAGGATCAGCGCCAGTTCCATTATCGTCACAGACAGGTTCAGCCGTCACCGTGGCCGTGAGGTCACAGACTGGGATGAACATGATACCTGCGTCGAGGTCGAGGTAAGACTCACCAGCTTCCAGGTCAACCGTTTCGGTCATACCATTCATGGCAGGATCTGCATCGCTGTCAGAAGCTTCGTTTGCACCTGCGATTGCGCCCAGTGGTGCCCATTCGAAGCCGTCAGGCAGTACGAACTGAACACTGTAGGTTCCAGGTGCAAGTAGTGAGAAGTTGTAGAATCCGTTCTCATCAGTAGTAGTGCTTGCGATGATGTTGCCATCCTCATCCTTGAGGTTTACAACAACACCTTCAACACCAGGCTCACCAACGGTCTGGAGACCGTCACCGTTGAGGTCGTTCCAAACGAAGTTACCCAGTTCGGAACAAGCAGCAGCCTGGCCAAGTACGGAACCGCTTACAACGGTAGCACAGCCAGTGGCTTCGTCAGTGATAGTTACGGTGTGAACACCAATCGCGAGATCAGTAACCGTAGGCGTAGACTCTCCATTATCCCATAGGTAAGTGTAAGGGCCAGTGCCACTTTCAACTACCGCCGTGAGCGTTCCGGCATCCGTAGCGGTGATACAAACGATATCATCAGCAATAGAAGCAATTAGCGCTGGCGCAGGTGCAATGTTGAAGCTTTCAGAAGCAGAGCAGTTGAAGGCATCGGTTACTACTACAGAGTAGGCACCAGCTTCAAGATCAGTCTGATCTTCTGCGTCTACATCGACTCCGGTTCCCGTCCACGTGAAGGTGTAAGGCTCCGTTCCACCCGTGATGGTGATGTCGATGGCAGCACCGTCAATCTCGTTACATTCGAGTTCAACGATACCAGCGACTTCGATAGCGATCGGATCTGGCTCAGTAACGGTTCCCGAAGTGATCACTTCACATTCGTTAGCATCCGTTACCGTCAGCGTGTAGGTACCTGCAGCGAGGCCAGTGGCCGTAGCTTCTGTATCACCGCTAGACCAAGCGTAAGTGTAAGGCTCCGTGCCACCAGTTACTACTGCGGTAAGCTGGCCGTCAGTATCTCCGTTACAATCAACGGTCGTACCAACGATGCTTGCATCTAGTGTGCTTGCTTCGTCAATCGTAACCGTTTCACTGATTGTACAGTCGTTCGCGTCCGTAACAGTAACGGAGTAAGTACCAGCCGTCAGGTTGGTCTGGTTCATGGCTTCCGTATCGATACCATCAGCTGCAGCCCACTCGTAAGTGTATGGCTCAGTGCCACCGCCTACCATCAGGGTGATGGATCCGGCAGCGTCACCGCTACAGCCGATATCGGTTTGGTCAGTGGTCAACGTCAGTGCGTCAGGCTCAGTGATCGTACCTCCGGTAGAGGTTACACAACCGTTAAGGTCCGTGATGGTAACCGTGTAGTCACCAGCAACGAGGCCAGTAGCCGTAGCAGTTGTCTGGTCGTCAGACCAGAGGTAAGTGTATGGCTCAGTGCCACCAGTAACCGTTACGGTCAGCTCGCCGTCGGCGTCACCATTACAGTCAAGCTCAGAGGCAGGAGTAGGAATCACACTTCCCAGCAGTACTTCAGGTTCGAAGACCGTACCAGTAGCGATTCTCTCACAGCCGTTAGCGTCCGTGATAGTTACATCGTGTTCGCCAGCAGCGAAGCCAGTAGCCGTAGCTCCCGTATCACCGTTAGACCAGAGGTAAGTGTAAGGTGCAGTACCACCGGTTGGCGTGACTGTCAGTACACCGTCCTCATCACCGTTACAGTCAAGAATTGCAGTAGCAATGCTTCCTTCCAGTACTTCAGGTTCAGTAACAGTGCCTGTTGCTGTCGTTTCACAGCCGTTAGCGTCCGTTACGGTTACACCATTCTCACCAGCAGATAAGCCGGTTGCCGTTGCTTCCGTCTGGCCGTTAGACCAGAGGTAAGTGTAAGGCGCAGTGCCACCCTCAACCGTAACCGTGAGTTCGCCATCGGCATCTCCGTTACAGTCAACTGAAGCGTCAGCTATCTCAGCAGACAGGTCATCCGTCTCAGTGACGGTGTAAGTACCTTCAATGGTACAGTTGTTGGCGTCGGTTACCGTTACAGCATAGTCACCAGCGGCAAGGCCAGTCTGGTTCATCGCGTCAACGACAACACCCGTAGCAGCAGCCCAGGCGTAAGTGTATGGCGCAGTGCCACCACCTACGGTAAGGGTGATTGTTCCGGTTGCGTCACCGTTACAGCCAACATCGGTTGACTCACCTTCAAGGGTCAGTGCAGTAGGCTCGTTAACCGTGCCTTCTGCAATTTCCGTACAGCCGTTGGCATCGGTTACCGTCACCGTGTAGGTGCCAGCCACCAGGCCGGTTGCCGTAGCGTCGGTCTGTCCGTTGCTCCACTCGTAAGTGTAGCCCGCAGTACCACCGTCAGCAACTACCGTCAGCGTGCCGTCAGCATCTCCGTTACAGAGAACGTCTGCATCAGCTACCGTAGCCGTTACGTCAGTAGGCTCGTTAACCGTGCCTTCTGCAGTTTCCGTACAACCGTTGGCGTCAGTTACCGTCACCGTGTAGGTGTCAGCCACCAGGCCAGTTGCCGTAGCGTCAGTCTGTCCGTTGCTCCATGCGTAAGTGTATGGTGCAGTACCACCGTCAGCAACTACCGTCAGCGTGCCGTCAGCGTCTCCGTTACAGAGAACGTCGGTGTCAGCTACCGTAGCCGTTACGTCAGTAGGCTCGTTAACCGTGCCTTCTGCAGTTTCCGTACAGCCGTTGGCGTCAGTTACCGTCACCGTGTAAGTGCCAGCTACCAGGCCGGTTGCCGTAGCGTCAGTCTGTCCGTTGCTCCATGCGTAAGTGTATGGAGCAGTGCCACCGTTAGCAACTACCGTCAGCGTGCCGTCAGCGTCTCCGTTACAGAGAACGTCGGTGTCAGCTACCGTAGCTTCAATGTCTGAAGACTCTTCGATTTCGAAGGTTTCATCGATCGTACAACCGTTGGCATCCGTAACAGTAACACTGTAGGTACCAGCCGTCAGATCAGACAGGTCTTCAGTAGCAGCGCCGTTAGACCAGGCGTAAGTGTAGTCAGGTGTTCCGCCACCGACCGTGATGTCGATAGAACCGGAAGCATCTCCGTTACAGCCAACCTCTACCGTCGTGCCCGTCAGGGTCAGTGCGGTAGGCTCGTTAACCGTGCCTTCTGCAGTTTCCGTACAGCCGTTGGCGTCAGTTACCGTCACCGTGTAGGTGCCAGCCACCAGGCCAGTTGCCGTAGCGTCGGTCTGTCCGTTGCTCCACTCGTAAGTGTAGTCTGCAGTGCCACCGTCAGCAACTACCGTCAGCGTGCCGTCAGCATCTCCGTTACAGAGAACGTCTGCATCAGCTACCGTAGCCGTTACGTCAGTAGGCTCGTTAACCGTGCCTTCTGCAGTTTCCGTACAACCGTTGGCGTCAGTTACCGTCACCGTGTAAGTGCCAGCTACCAGGCCAGTTGCCGTAGCGTCGGTCTGTCCGTTGCTCCATGCGTAAGTGTATGGTGCAGTACCACCGTCAGCAACTACCGTCAGCGTGCCGTCAGCATCTCCGTTACAGAGAACGTCTGCATCAGCTACCGT
>NZ_FOFB01000009.1:0-8468 GCF_900110645.1 Neolewinella agarilytica | reverse complement strand
GTGCCGTCAGCATCTCCGTTACAGAGAACGTCTGCATCAGCTACCGTGGCCGTTACGTCAGTAGGCTCGTTAACCGTGCCTTCTGCAATTTCAGTACAGCCATTAGCGTCAGTTACCGTCACCGTGTAAGTGCCAGCTACCAGGCCGGTTGCCGTAGCGTCGGTCTGTCCATTGCTCCACTCGTAAGTGTAGTCCGGAGTACCACCATTAACAACTACCGTCAGCGTGCCATCAGCATCTCCGTTACAGAGAACGTCAGTGTCAGCTACCGTAGCTTCAATGTCTGAAGACTCTTCGATTTCGAAGGTTTCATCGATCGTACAACCGTTGGCATCCGTAACAGTAACACTGTAAGTACCAGCCGTCAGATCAGACAGGTCTTCAGTAGCAGCGCCGTTAGACCAGGCGTAAGTGTAGTCAGGTGTTCCGCCACCGACCGTGATGTCGATAGAACCGGAAGCATCTCCGTTACAGCCAACCTCTACCGTCGTGCCCGTCAGGGTCAGTGCGGTAGGCTCGTTAACAGTGCCTTCTGCTGTTTCCGTACAGCCATTGGCGTCGGTTACCGTCACCGTGTAGGTGCCAGCCACCAGGCCGGTTGCCGTAGCGTCGGTCTGTCCGTTGCTCCACTCGTAAGTGTAGTCCGGAGTACCACCGTCAGCAACTACCGTCAGCGTGCCGTCAGCGTCTCCGTTACAGAGAACGTCTGCATCAGCTACCGTGGCCGTTACGTCAGTAGGCTCGTTAACCGTGCCTTCTGCAGTTTCCGTACAGCCGTTGGCGTCAGTTACCGTCACCGTGTAGGTGTCAGCTACCAGGCCAGTTGCCGTAGCGTCGGTCTGTCCGTTGCTCCATGCGTAAGTGTATGGTGCAGTACCACCGTCAGCAACTACCGTCAGTGTGCCGTCAGCATCTCCGTTACAGAGAACGTCTGCATCAGCTACCGTGGCCGTAAGTACTGCTGGCTCAGTCACTGTGTAAGTTGTTGTGAACGTACAAGTGTTAGCAGAAGTAACCGTTACAGTGTACTCACCAGCGGCAAGATTTACAAGCTCAGCAGTTGCTTCACCAGTTGACCAAGCGAAGGTGTATGGCTCAAGACCTCCGGTAGCCGTCAGGCTAATCGAACCAGTCTCATTTCCGTTACAATCAACATTCGTGATTTCAGGAGTAACGATCAGGTCACAAGTTGGTACAAGACCAGCATCGTAGCTAAGATCGCTTTCGCCTGACTCGAGATTAACAGGGACCATAGTCGTTCCGTCTGGGAAGTCAGAGTCCAAGTCGTCGTTTCCACCCTCGTCAACAGGAGAGAAGGTGTACCCGTCTACGTCTCCAACAGTGATGGAGTAATCGCCAGGCTCAAGATCGGTAAAGAGGTATTCACCATTGGTTCCGGTGGATACTTGATCGATCTGAGTGCCGTCTTCGTCGAAGAGTGTAACCGTCACACCTGGCAGGCCAGGTTCCGTTCCATCCATTGCTTGAATACCGTCACCGTTAGTATCAATGAAGACAAGGTCTCCAACTTCTGCCAACTGGTAGAATCCAGCATCGATGTCATTGTTGTTCGTTCCGTTCACAACGATAATGTCGTCAGACAATCCTGTAATCGGATCAGCATCACTATCAGTAGCCTCGTCTCCTGATGCATCTACAGGACTAGAGGTCCATAGAGTGCCGTCTGGGTTAACGAATTCTACCTGATACGTTCCTGGAGTCAGGTTAACAAACTCATACATACCCGTGATTGGATCTGTAGTTGTATTATCAATGATGACTCCGTTTCCGTCATAAAGGTTAACCGTTACGTTTCCGATTCCTGGTTCTCCATCATCCTGAATGCCATCAGCATTAAGGTCATTGAATACCTGGTCACCGATGCGTGCACAGTTGTCAGTACTGACGTTAACCGTAACACCATCCATGAAGTCTTGCTCTCCAGCGAATACTTCTTCGCCAGTATCCGGATTTACGAACCATAGATCAGCAGTATCCATTGCCATATTGACAAATGTTTCATCTAATGTCAGTGTGTACTGCCACATGAACTCCTCTCCGCAATCCAGAATTCCGTCTCCATCAGGATCGCTGGAAGCCACGAAGAATGCATCACCGGGAGTAAACTGGAAACCAGGCATAGCACTATCTGAGACTCGCAGGTTACGGAACTCCAATCCTTCAACAGGACAGAAGTTGTCACGGAAGCGACTGGTTAATGTGTACATAACCTCTTCACCTGGGCAGACATCAGTCTTATCAACAGTCTTCTCTACGTTAAGCCCTACGATGAATGTGATTGCGCTGTCTTCATCATCATCGTCAACGTTATCTCCAAGATCATCGTTGTTGTAATCTGACATTGGATCACTGTCAACATCATCTCCACTATCGCCGTTGATTTGAACCTGGTTGGTGATTACATCACCAATTCCAATTTCCGGCTCTTGTGCAAGACGGTACATAATCAAGAATGAAGTTGACTCTCCCGGTGCAAGTGATAGAACAGTGAATGATCCCATTCCTCCGCTTATTACATTGCCACCAGTCATTGATACGTCATCACTTTCATAGGTAATTCCTACATCGGAATCGTCCATTACTGAAGTATTTACCGCAGTTACGGTTCCTTCGTTGGTAACAGTAATTTCATAAGTAATAAGAGCTCCCGTACCTGTAGCGGGAGATCCGCCAGGAGCGATTGACTTATCAATTGCAAGGTCAAATACTTGATTAACTGGAACATCTACTTCGTCCTGATCGTCTTCGGTAGGAACATCGTTATCAGGAGTCGAATCGTTGTCATCACCATCATCCTCGATGATCTCAGCAACATTAGACAGACTAGTTCCTTCGAAGTCTTCGTCGATTTCGTAAGAAACGTTGAAGGTTACTGTTCCACCTTGTGTCAGAACATTGTTCAGCGTAAAGGTGCCATCACCATTATCGGTAACGTCTCCGCTGTTCAGCCCTACGTAAGTAAGTCCGGTTGCTGGACGATCTTCCACCACTACAATGCTGGCGTCAAGGCTACCCACATTGTTTACAGTGATATCGTAGGAGACAATACTACCCTGCTCGTAAGGACCAGCAGAAGTTACTGCTTTGTCCAGCTCAAGGTCGTAGGTCTGGCCTACTTCGATGTCAGTGCTGTCTTCATCATCGTCGTCGCCGTTGCCGTCGCCGTCTTCGTCCGTATCAGGACCAGTCGTCGGATCGGAGTCAACGTCGTCGCCGTTATCAGCTGTGATCTCAGCTGCGTTGTTCAGGCTCGTGCCCTGGAACGTAGCGTCGATGGTGTAGGTCAGTACGATGGTCTGCGTCTCACCCTGGGCAAGAGCAGCGATCGTGTAAACCGTCTCACTTACCTGAGTTACCGCAACACCGTCAGCATCAGAGCTTACGAAGGTCAGACCCTCCTGTGGAGTATCCGTTACTTCGATATCAGCAGCGTTCAGGCTACCGTCGTTCGTGATCGTCAGTGTGTACTCTACCGTAGAACCTTGCGTGTAAGGACCAGCAGAAGTTACTGCTTTGTCCAGCTCAAGGTCGTAGGTCTGGCCTACTTCGATGTCAGCACTGTCTTCATCATCGTCGTCGCCGTTGCCGTCGCCGTCTTCGTCCGTATCAGGACCAGTCGTCGGATCGGAGTCAACGTCGTCGCCGTTATCAGCTGTGATCTCAGCTGCGTTGTTCAGGCTAGTGCCCTGGAACGTAGCGTCGATGGTGTAGGTCAGTACGATGGTCTGCGTCTCACCCTGGGCAAGAGCAGCGATCGTGTAGATCGTCTCACTTACCTGAGTTACCGCAACACCGTCAGCATCAGAGCTCACGAAGGTCAGACCCTCCTGTGGAGTATCCGTTACTTCGATATCAGCAGCGTTCAGGCTACCATCGTTCGTGATCGTCAGTGTGTACTCTACCGTAGAACCTTGCGTGTAAGGACCAGCAGAAGTTACTGCTTTGTCCAACTCAAGGTCGTAGGTCTGGCCTACTTCGATGTCAGCGCTGTCTTCATCATCGTCGTCGCCGTTGCCGTCGCCGTCTTCATCCGTATCAGGACCCGTAGTCGGGTCAGAGTCAACGTCTTCGCCGTCGTCTTCGGTGATCTCAGCTGCGTTGTTCAGGCTAGTGCCCTGGAACGTAGCGTCGATGGTGTAAGTCAGTACGATGGTCTGCGTCTCACCCTGGGCAAGAGCAGCGATCGTGTAAACCGTTGGGGATACTTCCGTTACCGCAACACCGTCAGCATCAGAGCTTACGAAGGTCAGACCCTCCTGTGGAGTATCCGTCACCTCGATACCAGCAGCGTTAAGGCTACCGTCGTTCGTGATCGTCAGTGTGTACACAACCGTAGAACCTTGCGTGTAAGGACCAGCAGAAGTTACTGCTTTGTCCAACTCAAGGTCGTAGGTCTGGCCTACTTCGATGTCAGCACTGTCTTCATCATCGTCGTCGCCGTTGCCGTCGCCGTCTTCGTCCGTCTCAGGACCCGTAGTCGGATCGGAGTCAACGTCGTCGCCGTTGTCAGCTGTAATCTCGGCTGCGTTGTTCAGGCTTGTGCCCTGGAACGTAGCGTCAATGGTGTAGGTCAGTACGATGGTCTGCGTCTCACCCTGGGCAAGAGCAGCGATCGTGTAAACCGTTGGAGATACTTCCATTACCGCAACACCGTCAGCATCAGAGCTTACGAAGGTCAGACCCTCCTGTGGAGTATCCGTTACTTCGATACCGGCAGCGTTCAGGCTACCGTCGTTCGTGATCGTCAGTGTGTACTCTACCGTAGAACCTTGCGTGTAAGGACCAGCAGAAGTTACTGCTTTGCTCAGCTCAAGGTCGTAGGTCTGGCCTACTTCGATGTCAGCACTGTCTTCATCATCGTCGTCGCCGTTGCCGTCGCCGTCTTCGTCCGTCTCAGGACCCGTAGTCGGATCGGAGTCAACGTCGTCGCCGTTGTCAGCTGTAATCTCGGCTGCGTTGTTCAGGCTTGTGCCCTGGAACGTAGCGTCAATGGTGTAGGTCAGTACGATGGTCTGCGTCTCACCCTGGGCAAGAGCAGCGATCGTGTAAACCGTTGGAGATACTTCCGTTACCGCAACACCGTCAGCATCAGAGCTTACGAAGGTCAGACCCTCCTGTGGAATATCCGTTACTTCGATACCGGCAGCGTTCAGGCTACCGTCGTTTGTGATCGTCAGTGTGTACTCTACCGTAGAACCTTGCGTGTAAGGACCGGCAGAAGTTACTGCTTTGTCCAACTCAAGGTCGTAGGTCTGGCCTACTTCGATGTCAGCACTGTCTTCATCATCGTCGTCGCCGTTGCCGTCGCCGTCTTCGTCCGTCTCAGGACCCGTAGTCGGATCGGAGTCAACGTCGTCGCCGTTGTCAGCTGTAATCTCGGCTGCGTTGTTCAGGCTCGTGCCCTGGAACGTAGCGTCGATGGTGTAGGTCAGTACGATGGTCTGCGTCTCACCCTGGGCAAGAGCAGCGATCGTGTAAACCGTTGGGGATACTTCCGTTACCGCAACACCGTCAGCATCAGAGCTTACGAAGGTCAGACCCTCCTGTGGAGTATCCGTTACTTCGATACCGGCAGCGTTCAGGCTACCGTCGTTCGTGATCGTCAGTGTGTACTCTACCGTAGAACCTTGCGTGTAAGGACCAGCAGAAGTTACTGCTTTGCTCAGCTCAAGGTCGTAGGTCTGGCCTACTTCGATGTCAGCGCTGTCTTCATCATCGTCGTCGCCGCTACCGTCGCCGTCTTCATCCGTCTCAGGACCAGTCGTCGGGTCAGAGTCAACGTCGTCGCCGTTGTCAGCTGTAATCTCAGCTGCGTTGTTCAGGCTTGTGCCCTGGAACGTAGCGTCGATAGTGTAGGTCAGTACGATGGTCTGCGTCTCACCCTGGGCAAGAGCAGTAATCAGGTACGTCGTCTCAAGTAATTGGGTAACCGCAACACCGTCAGCATCAGAGCTTACGAAGGTCAGACCCTCCTGCGGAGTATCCATCACTGCAATGTTTGCAGCATCAAGGCTACCGTCGTTCGTGATCGTCAGTGTGTACTCTACCGTAGAACCTTGCTGGTAAGGACCAGCAGAAGTTACTGCTTTGCTCAGCTCAAGGTCGTAGATCTGCTCAACGGGGATGTCCACGTTGTCCTCATCATCGTCGTCGCCGCTACCGTCGCCGTCTTCGTCCGTCTCAGGACCCGTAGTCGGATCGGAGTCAACGTCGTCGCCGTCGTCTTCGGTGATCTCAGCTGCGTTGTTCAGGCTCGTGCCCTGGAACGTAGCGTCGATGGTGTAAGTCAGTACGATGGTCTGCGTCTCACCCTGGGCAAGGGCAGCGATCGTGTAAACCGTTGGAGATACTTCCGTTACCGCAACACCGTCAGCATCAGAGCTTACGAAGGTCAGACCCTCCTGTGGAGTATCCGTCACCTCGATACCAGCAGCGTTAAGGCTACCGTCGTTCGTGATCGTCAGTGTGTACTCTACCGTAGAACCTTGCTGGTAAGGACCAGCAGAAGTTACTGCTTTGCTCAGCTCAAGGTCGTAGATCTGCTCAACGGGGATGTCCACGTTGTCCTCATCATCGTCGTCGCCGCTGCCGTCGCCGTCTTCGTCCGTCTCAGGACCCGTAGTCGGGTCAGAGTCAACGTCTTCGCCGTCGTCTTCGGTGATCTCAGCTGCGTTGTTCAGGCTAGTGCCCTGGAACGTAGCGTCAATGGTGTAAGTCAGTACGATGGTCTGCGTCTCACCCTGGGCAAGAGCAGCGATCGTGTAAACCGTTGGGGATACTTCCGTTACCGCAACACCGTCAGCATCAGAGCTCACGAAGGTCAGACCCTCCTGTGGAGTATCCGTCACCTCGATACCAGCAGCGTTCAGGCTACCGTCGTTCGTGATCGTCAGTGTGTACTCTACCGTAGAACCTTGCTGGTAAGGACCGGCAGAAGTTACTGCTTTGCTCAGCTCAAGGTCGTAGATCTGCTCAACAGGGATGTCCACGTTGTCCTCATCATCGTCGTCGCCGCTGCCGTCGCCGTCTTCGTCCGTCTCAGGACCAGTCGTCGGGTCAGAGTCGACGTCGTCGCCGTCGTCTTCGGTGATCTCAGCTGCGTTGTTCAGGCTAGTGCCCTGGAACGTAGCGTCGATGGTGTAAGTCAGTACGATGGTCTGCGTCTCACCCTGGGCAAGAGCAGCGATCGTGTAAACCGTTGGGGATACTTCCGTTACCGCAACACCGTCAGCATCAGAGCTTACGAAGGTCAGACCCTCCTGTGGAGTATCCGTCACCTCGATACCAGCAGCGTTCAGGCTACCGTCGTTCGTGATCGTCAGTGTGTACTCTACCGTAGAACCTTGCGTGTAAGGACCAGCAGAAGTTACTGCTTTGCTCAGCTCAAGGTCGTAGATCTGCTCAACGGGGATGTCCACGTTGTCCTCATCATCGTCGTCGCCGCTACCGTCGCCGTCTTCGTCCGTCTCTGGGCCCGTAGTCGGGTCAGAGTCAACGTCGTCGCCGTCGTCTTCGGTGATCTCGGCTGCGTTGTTCAGGCTCGTGCCCTGGAACGTAGCGTCGATGGTGTAAGTCAGTACGATGGTCTGCGTCTCACCCTGGGCAAGAGCAGCGATCGTGTAAACCGTTGGAGATACTTCCGTTACCGCAACACCATCAGCATCAGAGCTTACGAAGGTCAGACCCTCCTGTGGAGTATCCGTCACCTCGATACCAGCAGCGTTAAGGCTACCGTCGTTCGTGATCGTCAGTGTGTACTCTACCGTAGAACCTTGCTGGTAAGGACCGGCAGAAGTTACTGCTTTGCTCAGCTCAAGGTCGTAGATCTGCTCAACGGGGATGTCCACGTTGTCCTCATCATCGTCGTCGCCGCTGCCGTCGCCGTCTTCGTCCGTCTCTGGGCCCGTAGTCGGGTCAGAGTCAACGTCGTCGCCGTCGTCTTCGGTGATCTCGGCTGCGTTGTTCAGGCTCGTGCCCTGGAACGTAGCGTCGATGGTGTAAGTCAGTACGATGGTCTGCGTCTCACCCTGGGCAAGAGCAGCGATCGTGTAAACCGTTGGGGATACTTCCGTTACCGCAACACCGTCAGCATCAGAGCTCACGAAGGTCAGACCCTCCTGTGGAGTATCCGTTACTTCGATACCGGCAGCGTTCAGGCTACCGTCGTTCGTGATCGTCAGTGTGTACTCTACCGTAGAACCTTGCTGGTAAGGACCAGCAGAAGTTACTGCTTTGCTCAGCTCAAGGTCGTAGACCTGCTCAACGGGGATGTCCACGTTGTCCTCATCATCGTCGTCGCCGCTGCCGTCGCCGTCTTCGTCCGTCTCAGGACCCGTAGTCGGGTCAGAGTCAACGTCGTCGCCGTCGTCTTCGGTGATTTCGGCTGCGTTGTTCAGGCTCGTGCCCTGGAACGTAGCGTCGATGGTGTAAGTCAGTACGATGGTCTG
>NZ_FOFB01000064.1 GCF_900110645.1 Neolewinella agarilytica | reverse complement strand
GGCGTTACCCGGTCAAAGTCGCTGCGCTCCCTTGCCCGGGTCGACGCATAGCGTCTCTACCAGAGCCTGGTTGAGCCGCTATGCGTCGATAGCGACGGGGCCGCAGGCTCCCGGAGCGTGTTATTATAGGGATAGCTTTTGCCTGGTTGGCGTTACCCGGTCAAAGTCGCTGCGCTCCCTTGCCCGGGTCGACGCATAGCGTCTCTAGCAGAGCCTGGTTGAGACGCTGTGCGTCGATCGCGACGGGGCCGCAGGCTCCCGGAGCGTGTTATTGCGGTAGCTTTTTCTTGGTGGGCGTTACCCGGTCAAAGTCGCTGCGCTCCCTTGCCCGGGTCGACGCATAGCGTCTCTAGCAGAGCCTGGTTGAGACGCTATGCGTCGATCGCGAACGGGGCCGCAGGCTCCCGGAGCGTGTTCTAGCGGTAGCTTTTGCCTGGTGGGCGTTACCCGGTCAAAGTCGCTGCGCTCCCTTGCTCGGGTCGACGCATAGCGTCTCTATCAGAGCCTGGTTGAGCCGCTATGCGTCGATAGCGACGGGGCCGCAGGCTCCCGGAGCGTGTTATAGCGATAGCTTTTGCCTGGTGGGCGTTACCCGGTCAAAGTCGCTGCGCTCCCTTGCCCGGGTCGACGCATAGCGTCTCTACCAGAGCCTGGTTGAGCCGCTATGCGTCGATCGCGAATGGGGCCGCAGGCTCCCGGAGCGTGTTATAGCGATAGCTTTTGCCTGGTTGGCGTTACACGGTCAAAGTCGCTGCGCTCCCTTGCCCGGGTCGACGCATAGCGTCTCTACCAGAGCCTGGTTGAGCCGCTATGCGTCGATCGCGAATGGGGCCGCAGGCTCCCGGAGCGTGTTATAGGGATAGCTTTTGCCTGGTGGGCGTTACCCGGTCAAAGTCGCTGCGCTCCCTTGCCCGGGTCGACGCATAGCGTCTCTACCAGAGCCTGGTTGAGCCGCTATGCGTCGATAGCGAATGGGGCCGCAGGCTCCCGGAGCGTGTTATAGCGGTAGCTTTTGCCTGGTTGGCGTTACCCGGTCAAAGTCGCTGCGCTCCCTTGCCCGGGTCGACGCATAGCGTCTCTACCAGAGCCTGGTTGAGCCGCTATGCGTCGATCGCGAATGGGGCCGCAGGCTCCCGGAGCGTGTTCTAGCGGTAGCTTTTGCCTGGTGGGCGTTACCCGGTCAAAGTCGCTGCGCTCTCTTGCCCGGGTCGACGCATAGCGTCTCTACCAGAGCCTGGTTGAGCCGCTATGCGTCGATCGCGAATGGGGCCGCAGGCTCCCGGAGCGTGTTATAGGGATAGCTTTTGCCTGGTGGGCGTTACCCGGTCAAAGTCGCTGCGCTCCCTTGCCCGGGTCGACG
>NZ_FOFB01000021.1 GCF_900110645.1 Neolewinella agarilytica | reverse complement strand
GCCCACTGCTTGGTCATATTCTGTATAGTTTGGCGACTTACAAAATACGACTGACAGCCTTTATATCGAAGAAATCATAATTTTAGACACGCTCTTAGACAAAGAAGGAGAAGAATGGCTAAAAACGCATATCGTCGAATAAGACTTTGCCAACCAACTTACTTATGCTTAGAATTATAATTGTATTCCTCTTTCTGGGTGGCCTGTTATTCCTGGGGAAATTGGTGGTAAACTCGTTGAACACCAAAAAATGTAACAACTGTAAAGGAAAAGGATATTGGATTGGAACGAGGGGCGACCGAAATAACTGCAAGGTTTGCGATGGGACCGGACAGCTGAAGGACTGATTGCGCACTCCGGTAGGAATCCGGATCTTCAACGGAGAAGCTCTCCTGCTTTCTCATTCAGAAGCCTGCACCTGCGTACTGCGCCCAAAGAATCTTTCAGCAGCACTATTGAAAACCCAACTTCGCGTTGTACGTTTACCCAATAGTTGATAACCTGCCTAGCCAAACCACCACATGAAAAAATCCGGAGGACCCGTCAAGCAATTCCCACTGGCTGAAGCTGCCCGGGACGCCTTTGTCAAAGCGGAAGGTGAACTTCCGTTACCTGATTTCAGTAACACAGAAGAAACGTTTCGCCACTTGTCGGACAAGGAGTTACGGGACGCCTCCCTGATGTTTTCGCTGATGGGAAAGGACTGGCTGACCAACATTATGTCTGGTCTGGGCGTCTCGGCCGTCAAGTGGGGGATTCCCGGAGCTGCCTGGGGTGTGAAGAACACCATTTACCGACAGTTTGTGGGCGGAACCAGCCTGGTTTCCGCCTTACCCAAGATCGAGCGCCTGCACGAGCGGGGGGTAACCAGCTTACTGGATTACGGTGCTGAAGCAAAGAGTACGACCGAAGATTATAATAACTTCATGAAGGAGGTACTGCGGGGCATCGATTTTAGCGCAGAAGCTCCTGCTGCAATTGCCGTTGTGGTAAAAATCAGTGGCCTGGCCCCTGATGACATGTTGATTCAACTCAACGACAAAAGCTTTGAGTACGACACGACCGACGGTGAATTGCAGGCGACCCTTCGACGCCTGGAGGCCATCTGTGCTCAGGCTGAAAAGAAAGGCGTTCAGGTCTACATTGACGCCGAAGAAAGCTGGATGCAAAACAGTATTGACACTTTTGCTGACCGGATGATGGCGCAGTATAACCGGGAAAGGGTAGTGGTGCTGAACACTTATCAGTTGTACCGGCATGACAGGTTGCAATTTTTGAAAGACAGCCATGAAAAGGCCAGGCGGGAAGGCTATAAACTGGGTGCTAAGTTGGTGCGTGGCGCTTACATGGTGAAAGAAAACGCCAGAGCGGAAGAAATGGGATATCCTTCGCCAATCCAGCCCAGTCTGCAGGCTACGCACGATGATTATAATGCTGCGGTGGCCTACTGTATTGACAATATCACGAGTATATGCGCTTGCCTTGGTACGCATAATGAGGAGTCTACCCGCCTGGGGACGGAGTTACTTAAGGAAAAAGAAATTCCCCGGAACCATCCCCACATTCACTTTGCCCAGTTATTGGGAATGAGTGGTAATCTGACGTTTAATCTGGCAGCAGGAGGCTATAATGTGAGCAAGTACCTGGTGTACGGCCCCGTAAAGGAAGTTTTGCCTTATCTCGTGCGGCGGGCGCAGGAGAACACCTCGGTAACCGGAGAAATGGGCCGGGAGTTGAAAATGCTGCGGGAAGAGCGGGCGAGAAGGAAGGTGTAAGAAGAGAAGGCTTTCCTGATTTAGGTACCGCTAAACGGGTTCAGACCACCCGAATGGGGAGCCCCATATCCCGTTCTGCCTCGGCTACGAATAGTTGAGCCGTTGGTTCAAGCAGGCTGGACAATGCCTTGCGGGTAGCTTCATCGTAATTATCAGGTTCCTCGGGTGTTTCCATCCATAGAACGAAAACGATATTTTCGGGCTTATTTGCCCGGCGGAAAGCTTCCGACCAGAACCAATAGTTGGACTTCCCATCAGGCCGGATACGTTCCAGATACCAGAGCCAGGCTCTCCGCCACCAGACCCTTCTCAGGGACGAATTGACGATTCGGATAAGCCGACGGGTATCACTAAATTTCCGTGCCACGTGCTCCGCCAGTTCCTGCGGCCGACGGCGAATGGCACGATGTTCGCGCCCGCTCTCATCATTTCTGGGGCGGTAATTTTTGACCTCCATCAACCATAATTTGCCATCAGGAGAAAGGGCAATAAAGTCTACTCCCTTTAATCCATGACCACTCAGGCTTTGGTAGGCGACCGTATCGTCGAACTTCCTGATTACCCATTCGGCGGGAAAGGAAAAGGTGAGATCGCTCTCTATGAAAATGTTGGTGGGTTGGCTCATTGGCACGGCGGGCTACCGCAGTAATGCACTAAAATAGGGGCAACGAGAGCTAAAAAACGAATGCGTGAACGGACACCAGGGTCGTTCACGCATTCGCAGGAGTAATTATCAGGCAGAAGGGGCTGTGCCGCGGATTAGTGGCGCATTCTTCGCCGGGCTTACTTCATTTCTTACACTGTACTAGATCTTGTAGTGGAAAGTAGCCAGGAAGTAACGCCCCAGTCCGTTGGCCGTTGTCTCCGTCGTAACGAATGGCTGGACGTTCCGGTTAATGATGGTGTTCTGGTTAAATAAGTCAGAGGCTGAGATGCGGAGGAAGTGGCGCTTCTTACGGAAGGGGCGAAGCTCCAGGCTCAAACGTAAATCCGGAATCGACTGCTCTGCTGCGAAATCTGACTCCGGGAACAGGCTGTAAAGGAAACGGCTTTCAAACCGCCACTTGGGGCTTACTTCCAGTTCGAATTGGGTAAGGAAGTTGTGGGTGAGCTGAGAGGTGGTGATTCCTTCGTCTCCGGAAAAGCTGTTGGTGAACTCATTGAGCGTATAGCCGACTTTGATGTAGCTATCTTCGTTGAGCTCGGTGGTAATGTTAGCGCCAACGTTGTATCCAATACTGGTATTGATGCGGCTTTCAGTGTCAACGAAACCTTCGCCACGGCTACCATTGAGACTACCTTCTACGCGGAGTTCTCCGTTGATGAAGTTCATCCCGATTGTTGTTCCGGTAAACAGTCCTCCCTGCCAGGAGTGCCCAACGTTGATGGCCTGGTAAATCTGCTGGCCGTCAGTGAAGGTAATCGCATTACCAAAGGCATTGTCGGTGTATGTCGCATAAACATTAGCGTTAGCACTGATGGCCCGGAACTGATCGTTGTACCAGAGGTAAGTATTGAAGCTGTAGTTTGTTGCCGGCTCCAGGTTAGGATTACCAATAGTTACCCGCCCGCTCACGCCTGGCTCGGCAATGGTCTGTAACTGGGTAATGGAAGGAGCATTTGCGCTGCTGTTGAAGTTAGCACTGAAGAACCCTTTTTTCAGTCGCTTACGGAAACGTACGAAGGGTAGGAGGTAACTAAAGGACTCGTCCCGTGCGTCATCACCTGACAAGGTGAGCTGGTTACGTTCATAGTTAGTACCTATGGAAACATTGCCACCCTGACCAATAGTGCGGATCAGACTCACTTCCCCTTCCAGGGTTGCCCAGTCTCGGTTCAGCAGGTTAATGGCGGATTGTTCTTCAAGTTGGAAGCGATAGTCTCCTTCGTCAGAATCCAGACCATAGCCGGCACCTACGCGCAGGCGTAAATTTTTGGACAGTGGCTCCGTCACGCTGCCGGACACGCCGTAGTTTAATGTATTCGTTCTGCGGTCCTGAGTTTGTGTGCCGTTGGCGAGTGCACCGACGAACATCTGCCCCCCTTCATTCAGGTCAGCTACCGTCAGGTCCAGGTCGGACTGGTTTTCGGTGTAACTGGCGTTGGCATTGAACTCAAAAGTACGGGCAGGTTTTCCGCTTGGCGGACCTCCAAAGCCACCTCTTCGCCCACCACTATCTCCACGATTGTAGCGTAAAGAGATATTGCCGCCTGGGCGCTCATTGCGGTCGAGTTGCCGGACGGTGTAGTCATCAATAAGAACCCCTTCGTTATTGATGGTGGTCGTAGCATTACTCAGGTTGTCGCCACCAATCAGCGTGCCGGCACCATTGATTCGCAGGCGGGAGGTACTGTCCAGCTTGTGCCGGTATTCAAAGCCCAGCCGGTGGCTGTAGTTGGCAGTGTTATTCCCCTCCAGGGTCTCTACTATCCGTCGGTCATTCGCCCGGTTGAAGGCCTGCAGGGTGGTGGCGTCCTGGGCTTGCTCACGGTCAAAGAGCGCGTAGTCAGCAGTCAGCTGACCGTTCTTACCGATGGACCGGCCAAAGTTGATACCGCTGGCAATACTTCGGTTGTCTCCCGTAGCATTACCGCTGTCAAACGCCAGGCGGCCATCTCCTCCTCCGCCCCAACGGAAGCCACCGCCACGCCCGGAGCTGCCGTTAAAGCCGGAAATTT
The DNA here is from genome assembly GCF_900110645.1 of Neolewinella agarilytica. Taxonomy (GTDB): domain Bacteria; phylum Bacteroidota; class Bacteroidia; order Chitinophagales; family Saprospiraceae; genus Neolewinella; species Neolewinella agarilytica. The sequence goes on along the minus strand of NZ_FOFB01000021.1, from coordinate 110,683 downwards.
CATCACCGGAGAAACCAACTTTGTTGATGTTGTTAATGGTTCCAAGAACGCCGATTTGTGTCGCATCGCTGATGCGGAAAATCTTACCTCCCGTCTGGTATCGGTCGGTGGTGCCGATGCCAGCGTAGACTTCCCCGAATACTTTTGCTTTGAAATCCTCCTTCATTTCCAGGTTAACGGTCATATTTTCATTGCCGTCATCGATTCCACTGATTTCTTCGGAGTCTGTTTTTTGATCGTAGACCTCGACGTTTTTGATGGCCTTAGCGTCCAGGTTTTGTGTCAGCAGGGTAGAGTTGCCGGCAAAGAAGGGCTTGCCGTTGATCATTACCTCACTGATGGGCTTCCCCCTCCAGGTGATGTTTCCTGCGGCGTCAACACTCATGCCCGGCAGACGGCGAATGAGGTCCTCCACGACGGCATTATCTCCTACAGCAAAGGCGTCGGCGTCATACATCATCGTATCTCCTTTCATGCGGATCGGAATACGATCCGCCGTAACCTCAATGCCATTGAGGAAAAAGCCGGCGGGGTACATCTTAAGCTCACCCAGGCCGAAATACTGGTCGTCACTCGTGACGGTGATGTCCTGATCAGGGCGCTCATAGCCCAGGAAGGTAACCCTAAGGAGGTACTTGCCAGCAGGAACGTTCTGCATCAGGAAGACACCCTTGTCGTCAGTGGTGCCAAAGGCAGTTAGCAGGCTATCCGAAGATCTAAGCAGTACTGCGTTGGCGCCGGGCAGCGTAAGGCCGCTGGAATCAATTACGGTAGCAGAAATTTCTGCCTGAGCAAAAAGGAAGCCGGAAAAGGCCAGGAGTAAACAGGTAAACAAGTGTTTCATATGGAAAATGGGCTACGCCAATCAGGCGATCTGGAGAAAAAAAGAGAATTTTACCGACCCTGGTCCACAATGGCCAGGGTCGGTAAACTGCCAGGTGATCGGCAGTTTTCAGGTGTTTGGTCAGTCAGGGAGATTAGCCACGGCTTCGCTCCCAGCCTCTGCGGCGGCGCTCCATCATTTCAGTGGCGCGCTTCATTTGCTTGTCAAACTCTTTGCGGTCGATAACGTCCTTACTTTCGGGAGGAGTGATTTCCAGCGGGGTGCCACTGGGCTGCATGGTGGTCATGGTGTATTCTACGGTACGACCGTCACGCTGTACTTTCAGATAAACGATTGCACCGGGCAAGCCCCCGTAGCCCTTCGGGCCAATACCCAGCGGAATGCTGGGGGTGAAGTAAGCCGTTAAGGTGTCACCTTCAATACTGACAGCAGTAGCAAGTTGGGTGGGCAGGGGAATCTCCTTCATGCCTACTTTCATGTTGGCAATGTTCCACTCCGGCGCGATCCACTTATCGTGCATCACAAAGGCACGGTCCATTACGTTTCGGCGGTCCGTCACCATTGAGTCTTTCATATTAATGTAATAGAGGTCAGGGTTTTCCTGCTGACGGTTCCACCATCCGCCGGCTCTTCCTTTTGACTCGTCAGGCGGAAGCTGGCCGTAGGTGAAGGCCTCTGACGTGAAGGTGAGCTGACCCGTCCGGTCAAATTCTCCTTCGGCCATTCGCTTTTCCATTTCCTTTTTCCGGTCGGCTGGCATCCAGTCACCAAGGTCAAAAGTGAAGCTTTCGTTATAGTTAATAGTACCGCTGGTAATTTGAGCGGATAAGGGCTGAATGGCAAGGATGAAGAGTGCCATCAGGAAATAAGAGAAAAGGTTGCGCATACAATGAAGGACTTAGTTTATGCTCACTTAAGATGCATTGGGATCATAATGTTCCGAAGAAGAGTCTACTTATAGTATTCTTTTCGACCATTCCTACGGTTAACTCGACGATCTGAGAACGGAAACGTTTAAGCCTTCGCACCCTGAGCGCTGTTAATCATTTGTGAATAGATGGAAAAGCCCTTATCCCCTTACGGTCCTTTTGGTTTTTCTCATCGTTTTATCGCGCTTAATTTTCTCCGCCCGGAACTTTTCGAGACTGATTTTTTTGCCATCGTCCGGTTGTGAAATGGGCAGAGGGTCGGGGCTTAAAGTAATCTTGGTAGCCCGAAATACCGTCTTTGATTTGCCATTGGGGATTTCCAGCGTAATGATGGCGCCAGGAAGACCGTAATAGTTTTTCGGGCCAACCTGAACGGGGACGGAGGGGGCAAAACCGGCAATGAGGGTGTCACCCAGGGGCGTGACGGCCGTAGCAATCTTCAGATCGAGTCCTACGGTGGCTTCGCTGGGAGCTACCTTTTCGTCCGTGATCGTCCATTCCAGCGGCGCTTCCTCTCCTGATACAAGGAAAGCTTTGTCCATGATCATGTCCTTGTTAAGGATGGTGTTGTTTTCCGTTTGGGTGTAGTAGTGTAGCGGATCATCACCGCCGGTCATCACGACCATTACGGCTCCACCTGCTGATTCCGTGCGCATTTCCGCTGGTGGTTTCACTTGTTGCACACAGTTGAACTCCGTAGGCGAGAAGGTGGCGGTGTAGTTTTTATTGAAAGCACCCGAGGCAGACATCTTGGCGATCATCTCCCGTATTTGCTTATTCTGGGCTTCCGCTTCTTCGTCCTCTTCTCCATCCATGGAAAAGGACATCTCGTTGGTTTGCAGGTATTCGATTTGCCCGTATTTGACCTGGCCGAAAAGGCTGACACAAAGGGCGAGTAAAAGCAGGGTGGTAAAAATTCTCATAGTAGTGGATTTCGGGCCAGACGTAGTGTTTTATCGGCTGGCGCGCACGCAGGTGCAAAGGAAGGTTGAAAAAAGCAAGGGCTTCACCCCCTTACAGACACAAATTTACCCTGCTGGATATTTGAGCAAGGTTACTCCTTCCCAAACAAGGTTAATAAAGGTTAATTGGCTTGGAATCAGGTTTTTAGCCGCCTTTCTTTGTGGAGCAATCATTAGTGAATACCGGAGGCGATCGTTTTTTATCCCTCCGGTGTTCTTCTTGCAGAGGCCATCCTGCCCGACTAAAAAACGGAATGCTGTAATTATGAAAAGATTATTATACACGTTCTCTTTTATCATGATGCTCATCGCTGCCTTTTTGGGTGTGTGGTGGGTGCAATCTTTCAATAAGGATATGGCCAGCCTGCGGGATCAGGTGGAGGCAGAGATGAACAGAATGGTTACGGAGGATTTTGTCTATGCCTCCATGCGGGCCATCTTATTTGATGAAGAATACCATAAATCAGGTGTTCGCCTGGGAACGGTTAAATCCGTCTCCTCGCCCCAGGGAAGTTTCCATATCGAACGCATTGAAAGAAACAGAGATGGATCGCCGGAAAGTGCAGCGATCACCGTTTTTGTGGACGGCCGGGAGCAAGCGACATCGCATTTTTTCTTCGAAGACAAGAAGATCTCTCTGGAAAAGTTGCCGGAAACGGTTCGGGACAGCATTCAGCGAAAGTTTGGCATTAATCTCCAGCCTCTCTTTTTCCCCAATAATGCCGGTGCGCTGAAAAAAGAAGACCGAATGGTACAAATCAGCCACGTTGGGCGTGGGTCTGAAGTGAAGGCGGCCTTCATGATAGCTGACTATTTCCCGTCTTTATTATTGGGCTTACTGCCGGAGTTTCTCTTTGGTTTTGTCTTGTTTGGGGCTACGGGCTTTGCTTTCTCTTCTGCCTATCGTAATCTTTTCGAGCAGGAGAAGCAGCTCCGGCAGAAAGATGCCCTGGTGGCCAACGTTGCCCACGAGTTAAAAACCCCCATCGCAACGGTTGGCGTTGCGCTCGAAGCACTCAACAGTTTCGGGGCGGATGCTGACCCCGGTCGCCGGCAGGAGTACCTGGCCATCGGCCAGGCGGAGCTCAGGCGCCTGAACCACATGGCCGACCGCGCCATTGACTCCCTGCAGGCCGGAGACCTGAGCCAACGTATTCAGCCGGCAATTACTAATTTGTCTACCTCTGTCTCAGAGGCGTGGCGGGGCCTCGCCCTGCGCTACCACCTACCAGAGGAGGCCCTTCACCTGGCGACCTACGGAGATGTCCGTTGCAACGTAGACCCGCATTACTGGCATCACCTCGTCTATAACCTGCTGGACAATGCCTGCAAGTACGGCGGCCGGCCACTCAATATCGACGTCATGGTCTCCGGTCAGGCGCATGAGACGGTGCTGACCATTACCGATAACGGACCGGGTATTCCTCCTGAAGAGCGGGACAATATTTTTGAACGCTTTTACCGGATCTACCGCCCGGGAGAAGGGCATGCGGTCAAAGGACACGGTCTCGGACTTACTTTCGTTCGTCAGGTCGCCCATGCTCACGGCGGTCAGGTTGAAGTGGACAACACCGCGGATGGCGGTGCCCGGTTTACGGTTAGAATACCCCGGCAAGAGAGTTATACCTAAGTCAAACCAGATCAGCTACAAGTTAGTAGACTACCACATTTTAGTAGCGACAATGTGTAATATTTCCGATATTGCCTCCAGCACCTCCAACGCCTCCAACGCCTCCAATGTGCGGTAGCCCAAAGAACCAAAGAACCAAAAGGCCAACGCCTCCAATGTGCGGTAGCCCAAAGAACCAAAAGACCAACACCTCCAACACCTCCAATGTGCGGTAGCCCAAAGAACCAAAGAACCAAAAGACCAAAGAACCAAAGTGAAAGTCCTATACCTAGAAGACGAATCTCTACTTGGCCGCATCGTAAAAGAAAGTCTGGAGAGCCGGGACTGTGAGATCGATTGGTTTGTTGATGGCAAGCAGGCCCGGAAGGCTTTGGCTAATGCCGGAGAATACGACATTGCGGTATTAGATGTTCAGTTGCCGGGGGAGGACGGTTTCTCGATCGGCAATCGCCTGCGCAAAGAGTTTCCCAATTTGCCAATCCTCTACCTGACGGCCAGAACTCAGGCCAAAGACGTACTCTCCGGTTTCGAGGCAGGGGGGAATGACTACGTACGTAAGCCCTTCAGCATGGAGGAGTTGTTAGTGCGGATGCGTAACCTGGTCAGTATGCGGGAAGGCACGGCTCCCTCAACTTCCCCTGCACCTGCGGCCGCGCCCCGGAGTAGTCAGGAGGAATACTACTCGTTTGGTCGCTTTACCTTCGACTATCCAAATCTGCGACTCACTTTTCATCCCACCTCCGGCACTCCTAAAGAGCATTCCCTCAGCCATCGGGAGGCCGAACTGCTACGGCTGTTCCTGCGGGCCCGCGGGCAGTCCGTCATCGAACGAAAAACGATTCTTCTCGAACTCTGGCACGATGATGGCTTCTTCAATTCCCGCAATCTGGACGTCTACGTCCGCAAGCTACGCAGCATGCTGGAAGATGACCCGGCCGTTCGAATCCTGACGCTGCGTGGGGTGGGGTATCGCTTTGTGGTAGAGAGGTAGGTGGTCTTGTAGTCTCGTGGTCTTATAGGCTGCCGCATTTTGTAGGCGGTACAGGCGGCAATGTGGCAATGCGTGATTTTGCCTCCAACGCCTCCAACGCCTCCAACGTGCGGAGCCTACAACACCTCCAACACCTCCAACGTGAGGAGCCTACAACACCTCCAACACCTCCAACGTGCGGAGCCTACAAGACTACCAGACTACAAGACCACCAGACTATAGAACTACCACACCACCTATTTGTTACCTTTGCAACAAATAGTAAAAAGCCCATGACGCCGGACGAAAAACAAGACTGGATATCACGAGTAGATGTCGCCCTGGACGATGTTCGGCCACACCTGGCAGTAGATGGTGGCAACATCGAGGTGGTGGATGTTTCCGATGGCAAAATTGTGGAGATAAAATGGCTGGGCGCTTGCAACGGCTGCTCCATGACGGCCATGACTATGAAGGCTGGCGTAGAGGAAACCCTCAAGCGCAGGCTCCCCGAGATTAACGGCGTTGTCGCCGTCAACTAGCCCCTGATTCTTAGGCCCTTTTTGTATGCAATTGTTTTATGACCCCGATCTGAAAAGCGGCATTCACGCACTGCGCGATGAAGAAGCCCGTCATGCATTTCAGGTGTTGCGCAAGCGGGTAGGGGATGTACTCGATCTGGTAGACGGCCGGGGAGGGTGGTTCTCCGCCGAAGTGAAAGCCATCTCCAAACGGGAATGCTTGCTGGACGTGACCGAGCTCCGCCGCGAAGTAAGCCGTGCCGGCCACCGGACAACCTTGCTCGTGGCGCCTACCAAAAATATCGACCGTTTTGAGTGGATACTGGAAAAAGCGACCGAAATCGGTGTGGACCGTATTCAGCCAATTCTGACCCACCATTCGGAGCGTAAACGTATTCGGCTGGATCGCCTCAACCGGATTCTGGAATCTGCCATGAAGCAGAGTCTCCGCGCCTGGCTGCCCGAGCTGGGCGAGCTCCTGCCCTTACAGCAGGCACTGGAGGAAACTCATTTGAACGATCTACGTCTGCTTGCCTACCTCGGAGAGAAAGAAACTCCTCTATTACGGAACAACTACCAACGGGGCGATAACGTTAGCATTGCAGTCGGCCCTGAAGGAGGCTTCAGTCCGGAGGAAGCTGCCCTGGCCCAATCACTGGACTACGGTTTCGTTTCCCTTGGCCCTAACCGACTCCGCACAGAAACGGCCGCCATTGCTGCCGTGCACACCATCGAACAGCTCAACTGGTAACCTTATGTTTCGTCTACTTTTTGCCCTCGTTTTACTTGCCTTTACCGCTACGGCTGTCGCACCCGCGCCACCCACGGAGGATCTGCGACTGGGCCTTCTGAAATACAATGGTGGTGGTGACTGGTACGCTAACCCTACCGCCTTACCCAACCTCGCCGCTTTCTGCAATGACCAACTGGGTACTGAACTGTCCATCGACTACGGCACGGTAGAAGTCGGCAGTGCCGAACTCTACAATTACCCCTGGATACACATGACGGGCCACGGCAACGTCGTCTTCAGCGCCCTGGAAGCGGAAAACCTCCGCAACTACCTGATTGCCGGAGGATTCCTCCACATCGATGACAACTACGGTATGGATGTCTACGTAAGAATTGCCATGGAGCAAGTCTTCCCCGAGCTGAAAATGGTCGAGCTTCCCTTCGATCATCCGGTGTATCATCAAACCTTTGACTTTAAGTCCGGACCGCCAAAAATCCATGAGCACGATGGAGAGGCTCCGGCTGGATACGGCATCTTTTATGAAGACCGGTTAGTGGTCTACTACTCCGTTCAGAGTGACCTGGGAGATGGCTGGGAAGACGAAGCCGTACACAAAGACCCGCCGGAAATCCGTCAGGCAGCACTTCGCATGGGAGCTAACCTGATTGAGTTTGCCTTTAAACAGTAATGTAGTAATGTAGTTTTGTAGTAATGTATCCGGTAGTACAGCACTACAAAACTACATTACTACAAAACTAGCTTACCCCTTCAACAGCCGCAATAACTTCTTCTCATTTTCCATCACGTTGTAGAAGGCGTCCAGCCGCTTGAGCAGTCGCTTTCTGTCTGAGGCCGAAAGCGTAGGGTAGCCAGAGATGAAGCTGGTAACTTCTTCTTTTCTGCTGATGAAATGTGCCGCGCCACGTTTCATTTCTTCTTCAGTCACGTCTTTCCCCAACCACTTTGGTTCATTGACGGACTTGATGCCCAGGCTTTCGAATGGGACGGCATAACTGGTGCCTACGAAGCCGGAGTAATCAAAATCGTAAGGGATGGGAATAAATTTGAGGTTCCCCTTCGGATTGATGAACTCTACATTGTGTAAATTAAATACCTGCCAGTCGGTGTTCAGAATGAGATAGTTAAACAGACACATGTTTACGTAAGATTCCCGATCTAAACCGGCGGTACTGGCACGCTTGGCCTCCAGAATACGGGCTTCGTATCGCTGAGCCAACTGTTCCTCATCTTCTACGAACATGGCTTCGATATACGCGTCTTCTCCTCTGAGTCCTTCGGACGGTGTTAGCCTGATGGGAATAACCCGATGGTGAAAATCGCTAAAGATCGGGTGCATTTCGTAGACCATCCGCTCTCGTTTAAGGTAACTCTTACCGAGCGAGCCCCTGGAACACTGTAGCACACATTTCATGTCGTTGAGTTCCGTGAAACCGGCGGCGAGCAGGTCCCGCTTCTTCAGCTTGATCTTGAGGGAGGGGTTCTGACACACCTGAAGGCGCATATGACCACGGGTTCTCACTTTTCCCCTCAGGACGATGACTCCTGTAGGACGATTGATCGTAAAGGTGATGGGTTGGTATATCTTTTTCTTCTTGTTCTTGAAGAGGCCTTTCCAGTCCGTCTCCAGTCCGATTTCAACGGTGTCCTTAGTGGTGTAAAGGGCGTCAAAAAGAGACGATTGTGCGCCTAAAGCCATAGAAATGCTCAGGCAAAGGAAGAGTAATATGGGCTTTTTCATCGCCTGAAAGATAAGCCTCCGGATAATTATGGAACAAGCCATTGGAACTCCCATGTTCTGAATGGCTGTCTTTTGGCGCTGAGGCGTTGGTGACCGTCCCGGGAAAGAAACAGTATTTCAACCTCAGTAAGGTGGGTGATGAGCACCCCGAAATTGTCTGCAGCGTAGTTGGTGGCAGCAAGGTTCCTCTTTTTCCAGTCGGTGGGTAGGCCGCTGTCTCCTTCAACTGCCGGACTACCCGGAGCGGATAAGGTTGCATAAGCTTTACGGGAGTGACGGGGTAGTGCGGCAAAAAGCTGCTGACTTTCTTCGGCTCCAAGCCAGTGAGACCTCCCCGAGCCATTAAACTGAATATTGTGGCGGGGAGACCAAAAGGTCCAGCTCAGGGTGTCTCGTCCGGCATTAACGGCCTCCGCTTTTTCTGAACGTTTGTCGGTGTAGCACCAAAGCTCCCCCTCCTCTTCCAGTGCTTTCCGTAACACAAGGGTGCGCGAACGCGGGTGCAGGGAAGCCGTAACGGAGCAAAGAACGGCAAGATTGAAGTCGTGACGCTTGTCTACGGCGCCTCTTTTTAGCAGCTCCCAGCCTCTTTTCCATAGCTTTTCACCTCCTAAAGTCAATACACTCATGATTGGGCAACCAATTTTATAAAATAATTGAAAAATTAAATTTTGATTTTGAAGAAAATGCAAAATTAAAAATCCTAAAATCGACATTTTGTTGTAAAAAGTGTCTTTTTAGGGGTGTTTTTTAGAAGTGTAAAACCTCTTAACGGTTTAATAACGTAAGTAGGGGTGTTACTAAATGAAAATCTGTTCGTCAGAAATGTGTCTTCCGGAGGGAAACGCTGCTGAATGAAGCAGCATCCGGGCAAAAGGCAAAAAAACAGGTTTTTCATGATATGAATATGGGTTTTAGGTGTTTTTCTAGGAGGGTACGATCTCAGATCGGGCCCTCTCTTTTTTTGCCTGAAGGCTAAGTGAAAATTGCTTTTGCTCAGGTCGCTTTGCGACGATTTATTCACGCGGAGGGATTTTTCCTAATCATCCTATTTCAATCCGACAAATCCAATCCTCCCAGTTAATATCCTTACCCAATCCCATTCCGTATCTTGTCACGGAATCATGTTACCTGCATTACGTACACTATTCCTGGGGCTTATGCTTTGGCCGCTCATCCTGACGGCTCAAATGGGAGATGGATGTACCGGAGAAACTTTTGCTCATTTCTTCAGGGACGATACCAGCGCGGACGTCCGCGTCTCCAGCATCATTCGCTATACCGGCGGGAGTGGCGATGTATTGCTGGGCGGAACCGTTGGCGGAGACCTCTTCTTTTCCCGTATCAGCGCCACCGGTGAACTGCGTTGGCGACGCACCATCAGCCGGCCCAGCCTGAGCACGGAGCTGTCTACCATCGGTGAGGTCATCATTGACCGGCAGGGGATGATCGCCGCCGTTGGTTCCGTCTTCAACGATCCTAATCTGCAGCAGGCTTTTCTGCTGCGCTATGATCCGCTGGCGGACCGGGTACTGTATCTGCGGGTAGCGGACTTTTCCTCCCAGGGAACGGGCATCAAGCTCACAGCCAATGATGAATACCTGATCAGCGGCAGCCGTTTTGGTACGCCCGCGCCGGTGTTCAACTCTGCGCTCCTGATGCGGGTGGATCCACAAACCGGGTTGGAGGTAAGCCCAAGCCTTCGCTACGATCACCTGGGAGACGAAGGCTTCATCGACGTGCTGCAAACGCCAGATGGTGAGTTGTACGCCTGTGGCAACATCTCCGGTGTCGGCCGCTCGCGCGATGCCCGCGCGGGCATCAGCCGCCTTAACGCGGAAGGTATGCCTCTATGGACCAGAAGCGGCCCCGCATCCGGCTCCGTTACCGCCCGCTTATTGTCCTTCGACGTGGAAGTCGTTAACGACGTAGTCTACGTCCTCCACTGGGGAAACATCGGCAACATTACGGGGTCCACGAATACCTCCATGCTATTAGCAGCCTTCACCACCGGCGGGACGGAGCTGTGGACCCGACGCTACGACGTCACGAACTACACCGGAGAAGAGGCCGTAGAGCTGGTTCCCTATCGCGGAGGACTATTGGCCTACGGCTTCCGTCTCATCGGAAAGCGGGATCCCTTCCTGATCCAACTTGACGCTTCCGGACAGGTCGTCTGGGCCCGCGCCTACGAGCCGCCGGGCAACGCCACTATCTACCTCCGCGCCAACCAGCAGTTGCTGGCTGACGATTTCGGCATCAGCATTCTGGGCTCCTATGGCTTCAGCGAAGGGCGGCCCCGCGAAGGAATGCTGTTGCAGCTGGATGCCCTCGGCAATACGGATAATCCCTGTCTAAGCACCCAGGACTTAAGCATTGCGGTCAGCACCCTCTCCGCCGTCTGGGAAACCATCCCCCTGCAGGTTGCCGAGCAGGCCGAAGACTGGCCCTCCCGCAACTCAGCCTCCGGCCCCGGCACGATAACGGTCTTTGACGATTGTGATGTCTCCTGCGAAGACTGTTCCATCCGGACCTTCGGACGGACGGCGATCTGTCGGGGAGACTCCGTATTTATCGGCAGCCGCTGGCGAACGATTTCCGGGGTGTATGCGGACACCACCGCCGGGCTAATCCCGGGCTGCGACTCGATTCAGCAACTGGAGTTGGCGGTTTCCGACGGGCCGGAGGGCCGTTATCAGGTTGTTCGCCGTTGCGGGCTGCGGACGGCCGAGGTGCGGGTAGACGTTACGGGCGGAGAATTCCCCTACCGATACACCTGGTCTGATCCCACCGCCAATGGTCCGCTGGCTAACCTCCTGCCCGGGAATTACCAACTCACCGTTAATGATGCCCTGGGCTGCAACCCCACTACACTCAATATTAAAGTCGAAGAAACGGGTGGTAGCGGGATTGATTTCTCCGTCATACCACCAACTTGCCCTGATGGCCATGACGGCCGCATCGTTGTCACGCCTCCGGGCGCTGGCAGTCTGAAGTTGCTGCCCGACGGCCCCTTTCGGCCCAACCTTGCCGACAGCCTTCCCGCCGGCAACTACCAGTTCGTCTTACGGGACTCCACCGGCTGCGAGGTCTTTCGCCAGGTGACGCTGCCGGAGGCAGCGCCGGTGCGAGTGGAGATCGTTGGCCCAGCCTTCGTTCGCCTCGGAGACGAGCTCTCCCTGACCACGGCCCCAACCTCCTCGACCGGACTTTCCACCTATCGCTGGAGCAGCCCCGACTCGCTGACCTGCGCCGATTGCCCGACCGTCCGCCTGCAGCCGCTGACCTCCGGCAGCGTACATCTGGAAGCCACCACGGCGGCGGGCTGTGTCGCTACCGACAGCCTGTCCTTTTTGGTGTCCGACAGCGCTCCCCGCTTGTATCTGCCCACCGCCTTTAGCCCCAATGGCGACGGGGTCAACGATGTCTGGCGGCCCGGCCTGGGGCCGGAGGTCGCCCGCCTCCTCGAGGTGGAGATCTATGACCGCTGGGGGAACCTCGTCCACACCTCCAGCCAGGGCGCCGGCTGGGCGGGGGAGGAGCACGGCACGGGAACCTACGTCTTTCAGCTGCGGGCAGAGTTGATTAACGGGCAGGTAATCGATCGGAGAGGGGAGGTGGTGTTGGTAAGGTGAAGGTTTTCTGTATGCTTGCGGGGCACAACACTCAAGGGATTAGAATGGTAGAATTCTGGAGCCGAGGGCGCATTCTCTCATTCACTCATTCATTCCCTCATTCTATTAAAGGCCAGGGGAGTTGGATTTTCAGGATGTTGATAGGATACTTAGGAGTTGCCGGATGCACTGTACGCTTCCCATTGAGCGCAACCAAAGTTTAGTAGAAAGATAACCTTATCTTACTCATCTTCTAAATCGCGCCAACATGCGGAAAAGTAAATTCACAAAGTCTCAAAAACTTGAGGTTCTGGCTAAATGGGACGCCGGAGCAAAAATCGATGACCTGTGTCGAGAATACCAAATCAGTGCTGCTACGCTCTACTGTACACTTCCCCTAAGCCCCGACCACTCTAAAGCAGAAATTCTGATTTAAATTGAGCCCTTCCCCTAAGGCGTAATCTTCAAAAAACGCCCTAAAAAAGCAAAAAACAACCAACCATGCCCCCCACCAACCCAACCCAACAGAACGAAAAAAGTGGGACGCCTTGGCGAAAAACGGCGTCCTCTGTTCCCAGCCGAAGCTGGAGCTGACGGTAGAGGAGGCGAAGGCGTACATTAACCGGAGGGGCTTTTACGCGGAGGAACTGAGGGGGAAGAAGGTGCTTTGTCTGGCGTCGGGTGGGGGACAGCAAAGCATTGCCTTTGCTTTGTTGGGGGCGGAGGTGACGGTGGTAGACTTTAGTGAGCTGCAGCTGGAGAAGGACCGGCTCGTCTCGGAGCAATACGGTAAGGAGATGCGGGTTGTTAAGTCGGACATGAGAGACCTGTCCTTTTGCGCGGACGAGGAATTCGACGTGGTATATCAGCCCTACTCGATCAATTACATCCCGGAGGTGGGGCAAGTCTTTGATGAAGTCGCCCGGGTGCTGAAGCAGGGAGGTTTGTATGACATCATGTTTCACAACCCCTACGTACATGGCTCCTGGAAAAACGGTTGCTGGGAAGAGGAGTGGGCTACGGAAGAACTATGGGAGGGAAAAGGTTATCCCATCTGGCAGCCCTATAAAGACGGTTATCCCATCCGGACGGTGGATCCCCACTGGCGTTTTACCTCGTCAGATAACGAGCGGGTGAAGCTGGAAAGTCCGCAGGAGTATCGGCATACGATGTCTACCATTGTGAACGGCTTGATTGCCCGAGGACTGGCGGTTGAACGCTACGAGGAGGAGACGGCAGATGGGGCGGGGCACCCGCCGGGAAACTGGGAGCATTATAAGTCTTGTTTGCCGCCCTGGATTTATCTGTTGAGCCGCAAGAGAGGAGGATTGGTTTGCCCGTGCAGGCAACCACGGCAAAAGAACGATACACGCTCCGGGAGCCTTCGGCCCCGTTCGCGTTTCGACGCATAGCGTCTCCACCAGGGTTAGTCATTGGTGGAGACGCTATGCGTCGAGCCGGGCAAGGGAGCGGAAGCGACTTTGCCCGTGCAGGCAACCACGGCAAAAGAACGATACACGCTCCGGGAGCCTTCGGCCCCGTTCGCGGTTCGACGCATAGCGTCTCCACCAGGGTTAGTCATTGGTCGAGACGCTATGCGTCGAGCCGGGGAAGGGAGCGGAAGCGACTTTGACCGTGCAGGCAACCATGGCCAAAGAACGACACACGCTCCGGGAGCCTTCGGCCCCGTTCGCGGTTCGACGCATAGCGTCTCCACCAGGGTTAGTCATTGGTGGAGACGCTATGCGTCGAGCCGGGCAAGGGAGCGGGAGCGACTTTGCCCGTGCAGGCAACCATGGCAAAAGAAGGAGACACGCTCCGGGAGCCTTCGGCCCCGTTCGCGGTTCGACGCATAGCGTCTCCACCAGGGTTAGTCATTGGTCGAGACGCTATGCGTCGAACCGGGCAAGGGAGCGGGAGCGACTTTGCCCGTGCAGGCAACCACGGCAAAAGAAGGGGACACGCTCCGGGAGCCTTCGGCCCCGTTCGCGTTTCGACGCATAGCGTCTCCACCAGGGTTAGTCATTGGTCGAGACGCTATGCGTCGAGCCGGGCAAGGGAGCGGAAGCGACTTTGCCCGTGCAGGCAACCATGGCAAAAGAAGGAGACACGCTCCGGGAGCCTTCGGCCCCGTTCGCGGTTCGACGCATAGCGTCTCTACCAGGGTTAGTCCTTGGTGGAGACGCTATGCGTCGAGCCGGGCAAGGGAGCGGAAGCGACTTTGCCCGTGCAGGCAACCATGGCAAAAGAAGGAGACACGCTCCGGGAGCCTTCGGCCCCGTTCGCGGTTCGACGCATAGCGTCTCTACCAGGGTTAGTCCTTGGTGGAGACGCTATGCGTCGAGCCGGGCAAGGGAGCGGAAGCGACTTTGCCCGTGCAGGCAACCATGGCAAAAGAAGGAGACACGCTCCGGGAGCCTTCGGCCCCGTTCGCGGTTCGACGCATAGCGTCTCCACCAGGGTTAGTCATTGGTCGAGACGCTATGCGTCGAGCCGGGCAAGGGAGCGAAATCGACTTTGACCGTGCAGGCAACCACGGCAAAAGAAGGAGACACGCTCCGGGAGCCTTCGGCCCCGTTCGCGGTTCGACGCATAGCGTCTCCACCAGGGTTAGTCATTGGTCGAGACGCTATGCGTCGAGCCGGGCAAGGGAGCGAAATCGACTTTGACCGTGCAGGCAACCACGGCAAAAGAAGGAGACACGCTCCGGGAGCCTTCGGCCCCGTTCGCGGTTCGACGCATAGCGTCTCCACCAGGGTTAGTCATTGGTCGAGACGCTATGCGTCGAGCCGGGCAAGGGAGCGAAAGCGACTTTGCCCGTGCAGGCAACCATGGCCAAAGAATGAGACACGCTCCGGGAGCCTTCGGCCCCGTTCGCGTTTCGACGCATAGCGTCTCCACCAGGGTTAGTCATTGGTGGAGACGCTATGCGTCGAGCCGGGCAAGGGAGCGGGAGCGACTTTGCCCGTGCAGGCAACCACGGCCAAAGAACGATACACGCTCCGGGAGCCTTCGGCCCCGTTCGCGGTTCGACGCATAGCGTCTCCACCAGGGGGTGTCATTGGTCGAGACGCTATGCGTCGAGCCGGGCAAGGGAGCGAAATCGACTTTGCCCGTGCAGGCAACCATGGCCAAAGAACGACACACGCTCCGGGAGCCTTCGGCCCCGTTCGCGTTTCGACGCATAGCGTCTCTACCAGGCAGCGACGTTAACCGTGCAGGCTCTTTAACCTTCCCCTGCACCTGCGTCCGCGCCGCCTTATTGTGGCTCGGCTAACTGAAGCTCAACAATACTGGGAAAATCTTCTTGCATCACTTCCCCGGCACCATCGTATTGTGGCGCGACGGAGAACCTGGCAATTGCTTCCTGCCCAAGTAATTCGTCGGGTAATTCTCCTAAGGCCTCCCATTCGGCGCATAGGGGCGTGGAACAAAGGGCGTCCTGATTATGACCGCCGTTGACCAACGGCGTGTACTGCAGGTAGCAATTGTCGCCACAAGTGTAGCCATTGAGCACAATGCGGCGGATTTTGCTGGTATCTCCTTTTTCCGCCATCGGGGGCAAGCCCGAAGTGGGAGCAGCTGCAAGGGTGTCAACCTGCTCCGTCCTGTTTTGCTCAGGTTCTTCCCCAGGAGGAGTATCTGGCGCACAGGACGTTAGCAAGAGGGAGAGTACGACAAAGAGAAAATGGGGAGCTTTCATGATGATCTGCTTGGTGAATAGTCTTCTCTGAAACCGTACTCCCCCTGATTGGTTCGGCAGGGCGGGTGCTTACTCCTCCAGGGTAGCTTTTACCATCACGGGAACCTCGTCTTTAGGTCCGTTGCCGGTAAACTTAAACTTCCGGCGGTTCACCGTGGCGTGGGCATCGAGTTCGTAAGGGCCATCTCCCGTGAGCGTGAAGGTGAGCGGTAGTTCTTTCGAAACGCCCTTCAGGGTCAGGGTCGCCGTGGCCAGGTAGTTACTGTCTTCCTGCATTTCTGCCCCGTCAATTCGGATCTGCGTAGTATTGAATTTCTTGCTGTAGAAGTAGTCTTTCTTTTTGTGCAGATTCCGTTCGAGGTCTTTCCAGTCGCAGGTGATGGACGTCATGTCAAGCGTAGCCGTAACGGCGATGTTTTCGGGGTCGGAGAGGTTCTCCAGCCGGTCAAATTTCCAGCTGTTAACGGTAAAGAGGTTGTCGCCGCCGGCATTGCCGATGAAGGTGATCTCCCCAGGGGCCTCCGTCGGGAATGCGATGACGGGACTGGCCATGTAGAGGGTCGTGAAGGTTACCATGGTTGCGATAAGGAGGTAGGGTAGTTGCAAGCGCGGACGCTCGAAGGTCCTTTCAGGACGCTTCGAGGACCGCTTAGTCCAGTTAAAGTTAATTGGACCTGGTAGCGTCGCGGAGCGACCTACTAGCGTCCCAGCGAAGAGCTTGCAATTGGCAAAAAGGAGGGTAAGGAAACGTTGCATAATTGGGTTGAATTTTGACTGTTTAAGAATATGTCTTGTGGTTTATTTTGCCGCAGGGGCTAAGCTCAAAGCCGCCCGAAACCCCAGCCGTCGCCGGATGTCGTCCGGCCCGTCCGGGCCGGGGCTGCCGAATACGCTCCGGAAGTCCAACTCGAAAGTGGCGGAGGCGTCCATCTTACCGGAAGCCTCCGGGGTGAAGGCTGCGGCAATGCTTATGGGGTAGGTCTTTCCCCTAACGGTGAGTTCTGCCGGGATGGTCAGTTGCTTTGCCTGCCCGGCCACCCAGTTACCGGTTACGGGAACATTGGTGAAGGAGAGACTGGCCTCTGGGTATTTCTTGCTTTTCAGAATGTCGCCCAGCACGTAGGTGTCCAGTGAGCCGGATCCCGTGGCGATGGAGGCGGTGGGCAGGACCACCTCGCCGGACAGGCTGGTGCCCGTGGCGTTGAACAGGAAGTTGGCCGTCAGTTCCCGCACTTCGCCGGAATAGCGGTCCAGTGGAGAGGGGAAGCTGAAAAAGAGTCCGGGCTTGTCTTCTTCAGTGAGGGAAACCCGGTAGTTGCCGGAGATGGCCATTGGCGCAGCGTACAGGCCAGTGGCCTGACTGGCACTTACTTCGGGGGAGAGGTTCCAGCCCAATGCTTCCCAGCTGCTGAGCGGGGTATCGGTTGAAACGAAGCCAGGCACCAGGCCGGATTCGGGCGGCAGCATTTTCTCCAGGTTTCCGTTGATGGCCGTAGCTAATGCTTCTACGCCCTTGCCCATATCTCCGATCAGTACGGGGTTGCCAAAGTTATCCGCCACCTGGGTGTGGCAATTGAACTGGGAGAAGAGGGCATAGCTCATGGCGTAGCTGCCGTCCGCATTCCGGTAGGGGTGGAGGTCGAGGTAGATGCGGCGGTCCAGCGCCGTCAGGGAAGCCTCTTGCATTTGTCGAAAGCCAGTAGCCTGCTGCAAGGCCGCAGAAATCTGCCGCTGTAGCTGTTCGGGAAGGGCATCTGCTGGGGTAGTGCCCGTCGGGGCTGTCCATTTCAGGGGCAGGGAGACGCGCTGCCGTCCGCGCTGGAGAACTAAAACCTGCTGCTGCTCGTCGGCCACCATCTTTCGAGGCTCCAGCTGGCTGCTGCGAATAAACTGCTCAATGGCCTTGGGGCTGTCGTGGCGTCCGCTGTAGATGGCGCGTCCGGCGGGAGATTGGTAAACGTAGGCCGGCGTAGCGGTAATCTCAGCGGGGAAGCCCTGCTTGGCCATTATCCGCTCGGTCCGGATGCCTTTGTAAAAGGCATAGTGTTCGATGGCCTTCAGGGTAGGGTCGTCGAGGTCCGTTGGCTGCAGGAAGAGACCCAGCTGGTCGGTTGATCTCCATTGCTTCGCCAGCAGTCCGGCCTGGCCGGCTACCGGGCCGCCTAATTGCCAGTTTAACTGGCGGTTCATGGCCACGACGCTGATCCAATTTTCTTTGGCATTAACCATCAGGGTGAAGTAGTAGCCCTTAGCGTTGCCGCCCCAGTAAGGCTCTCCGTCCTGGCCGACGTGAAATAACAGGCTCCGGAACCCATAGGCTCTTTTCATGGCCATTTGAAGGGTGGCGGGTTGGAGGATGGAGTTAGTCTTTCCATCACGAATGTCGAATAAAGCGCGTACGAACCGGGTGTAATCGAGTGGCGTCGTCCACAGGCCATGACTGCCGGTGGCGACGTAGCGTTGATATCCGCCGGGCCAGGGAGAGCCGTCCTTGTCGTGGCCGGCAGGAGCTCTGCTGGCCAGTTCGTCCGGGAGCTCGCTGGCGTAGATCATGCTTTCCAGGCAGAGTGGGGTGAATATCTCCCGGTCGGCGATCGTTTGTAAATCCTCGCCGTAGTAATCTTCCAGCAGTAGCTGCAGGAGAATCCAGCCGCCGTGTTCCAGGCTTTTATCCGGTTTGCGGGTGCCTTTGGGGCTTAGCTGGCGGGCTTGCTCCAGTAAAGTCGGGCGGGGTTTCCCGGCGGCGAAGCCTCTGGGTTTATAGCCTGAGCCTAGTTTGGGTTTCATGAGCAGGAGGTCGCGGACGGTAACCTCCTGGCCTTGATTGAGGGGGAGCTCCAGGCTCGTCAGGTAATCGTTTATCGGAGCGTCGAGCTTGATTTTGCCGGCTTCCACGAGCTGGAGAATGAGTACGATCATGGGGGCGGAGGAGGCGGCTCCTACGGGGAAGAGGGCGTCGTCCGATAGTTCCTGCTCGGTAGTGCTGGCCGTGAAGGTGGTGTCTCCTGCACCGTAATCCAGGGCGACACTCAAATAAGGCGTATGGGTTTCCTGCATAATGGTGAGCAGATCAACGGTACGATCGTTGTGCTCAAAGCGGAAGGGAGCGTATAACTGGGCGGAAAGGGGAGTAGCCAGACAGAACAGGAAAGAGGTCAGCATCGTAATGGCTCGCATGGTACTTTGTTTTTGTTGATCACAAAGCACCGGCATTTCGGAGCGGCCTGCGCGTCAGATTAGCTTTCGGGACGGCTCAAATCATGATTCGGGCCCGATTTCCCTAACCATTTGCCCGGGGCTTTTACCCGCATACTTACGGAAAGCCCGGTTGAAGGTGGATTTGGAGTTAAAACCGCAATCGAGGGCCAGGCTCAATAAAGTGTGGCGTAGATGCTCTCCGGCCCGGACTTTGTCGAGAAAAACTTCGCAGCGAAGTCCGTTGATGTAGTCGTTGAAGTTCTGCCCGTGTACGGTGTTGATCACTTTGCTTAAGATCGAGGGATTGGTCCGTAGCTGGCTGGCGAGTTCCCCCATTTTCAGGTCCGGGTTGAGATAGTCTTCGTGGGAGTCCAGTCGTTGGGTGAGTTTTTCTGCCCATCGTTGCAGGTCTTCGTCTACCACTGCGGCGGAGGCCGCGGGGTTGGAAGCGGGCTTTGGGTTGCTGCTGTCAGCCGGTGTGGTAGTTGGGGTTTGCTTCTCAGGTTCAAAGCGTAGCGCCCGGGTGGCCGTTGGGGAGATCGTCAGGAATTGAATAGCGACCAGGAAGGTGAAGACCGACATGACGAAAAAGCTGTCCCAGCTATCGATGTAGCTGGTGCTGTAGATTAAGTTGCCAAGTTCTAACAAAAAGGTCAGGCTTACACCAAACAGCATTAAGTAGAGGGTAAAGCGCAGGTGGGAGAATGATAACTGGTTGGCGTTAGAGAACTCAGCGGCCAGATACTGGCGGTAATGGCGATAGTCTTTCAGGGTTTTAACCAGGTAGAAAATGAGGTGGCAGAAGCTAAAAGCCGCTACGCCGTAATACCAGAACTGGAAGCCATTGTCGTTGTTAGCCCACTCTGCGGCCGGACCACGGGTGCCGTAGAAAAATTCAAAAGGAGCTCCTTTGATTAAGCGCCAGAAGAACCAGTCATAGAGGAAAACGATGATGGGCTCGAGGAGCACGATAAGAAGGGGGACAAAGTGCCACCAGTAGCGGCGCTCCCAACGGAAATCCGTGTTGGTCAGTGCCCGGAAGTAAAGCCAGATGAGCGGGCCAAAGGCCAGCAGGTTCTTCCACTCGATGTAGAACATAAGGGTCGTGCGCCAGTCATGGGCGTCGTACCAGCCGGCGAAGCCGAGCATCCATTGGCCGACGTACAGGCTTCCCATCAGTAACAGTAAGGCCGCCAGGTAATCACTGATCCGTTCTTCGCGGTACCCCCGCAGCGCGAGTATTACCGCAAAGACTAATCCCTGTAAAAAGCCAGGTAGTAGTGGCCCGGACCATTCGTTGAATTCAAACACGAAGGTAATTTACGGGCAATTCGTGGATCAGGCGGCAAATATTAAGCAGCAGGCCAGAGCACCAGCAGCTACCGGAATAAAGAAGGTGAGCTCTGCTCAATCTTGGTGTCTGCTTTAATAATGGGCAGAATGAGCGTCACCCTCGTGCCACAGGCCTCCCCGTGATGATACAAATCTTCGATATCTATTCGGGTATCTTCATATCCGGAATCACGGAGAAAGTCGATACGCCGGTCGGCGATATCTGATGCTACCGAAAGGTGCTCCGATTTATGCTCGTTTTTTATCAGGTTGGCGGCCACCCGGCCGCGGCCATTGTCTTCCACGATACAACGAATATTGCCGGGTAATTTTTCGAGGGTGATGGTCAGCCTGCCTTTTCTGGGCAGTATTGAGAGGCCATGAACAATCGCATTTTCTACGAATGGCTGGATCATCATACTCGGAATAAGTACATCACAGGTTTTCAGTTCTTCGTCAATAATAATCTCACATTCAAATTGCTGCCGAAATCGAAGTTGTTCCAACTCAAGGTAGGTGGTTAAGAACTCAATTTCTTCCTGAAGACCCGTAAAGAAACTGGCCTCACTTTTCGTAATCACCCGCAGTAAATCCGCAAATTTCCCCAGGTAGTTGTAGGCTTCAATGGAGTTAGACTTCAATATCTGATTTTGAATTCCATTGATAGCGTTAAACATAAAATGGGGGTTCATCTTCTCCCGCAGTAATTTTAGTTTTACCTCGGCTAATTGTGTTTGCTGAGATGCTTCCCGAATCCGGGTTCGGCCCATCTTATAAAAAAGCCACAGTATGATCAGGAAGCATATTCCGAAGGCGATAAACAATCTTTTATTTAATTTCGACCGCTGTTGAAATTCCTGCTCCTTACGTTCTTGCTCCAGGCGACTGATGGTCCATTCTTTTTCTTTTTCGAGCTGAGCGATCTGGATGGCCCGCATATCTTTTTGGGCGTCGTCGTTGAGGGCTAATTCCCGATGAGCGTAGTAGTCTCTGAGCCGCTTGATGGCCTCCTCTAAATCACCTTTCTTTTCGTAAAAATCCACTAACCCTTTTTTACAATAGGAAATGGAGAAGAAGAAGCCGGATTTTTCCGAAATCTGACAAGCGATGTCTAAAGCTTTTTCTGCTTCCTCAAATCTTCCTAAAGAAAGGAAGGACTCGAAAAGCACAAGCTGCATGAAGGCCGTAGCATCAGTTAAATGGTTCTTGCTGGGAATAAAATCTCTGTGCAACAGCTCAATGGCTTTTTTTGGCTGCCCCATGAAGTTTAATGCATAAGCGATATTGGTCAGAGAAAGCTGCTCATATTTACTGAGTCCATGTTCGCGGCTAAGCGCGAGCGCCAACTGATTGAAATCATATAGTCCTTCTATGTGCCCTACGTAATGGTGTGCTGCCCCGATATGAACATAAATTGAGGCTTTCAGGCCATAGTTTTTGGTTGCGTCTGCAAAAACGAGGGCTCGCCTTAGGTATCCCATGGCACTGGCAGAGTCGGCGGTGAAGATGAAAGAGTCAGAAGATTGAGACAGGGCCCAGCCCATGGAGGAGGTGTCTCTGTTCTCCCGGGCTATTTCGTAAGCCCTGTCGTTGAAAGAAGTTCCCAGCAAATGGTCACCTTCCGCATTGCAGAAATGGCCTAATGCCAAAAACAACCGGGTAGCAGAGGCCACATCGCCGGCTGCCAGGTAGTCGTCCGCCGTAATACTAATGTTGTATGCCAGGCGATCATAACTACCAAAAACAGGTTCCCATATTCCCCGCATTCCTTGCAGATCGCGGGCTGGTCGCTCTGCGGGGTCTATCAATAATAATGGTTCGAAGGCCGTAATCAAAGAGTCCCATACACGCTCCTGTTCCTTCCCGGAAGGAAGCATTTGAAATTCTTCATTACTGAACATTTCCTCTTCTGGATAATAAGCGACGGGCTTATCTGCCGGCACTTCCTTTATTTCATTACAGGAAATAGTTAGGAGAATCAAAGAAGCGAGAGAAAGAAAATAGATTCTAAAGACTGGCGTTTGCACAATTGCTGAAATAAAAAGAGGTTACTCTTTAGCATGAGAGATAATACCCTTGCAAAGTACAAAAAAATAAATGGGGCGCTCACCGCAGGTGCAAGGTGGACTAAAGGGGCAATGGGGAAGTCTTAGCCTGCTTCCCCTCTGCTGTTCAACGGTTGCTTGCACCTGCGTGAGCGCCGCTACCTTTTTTTGGTCAAACTTTTCCAGAACCTGCACAAGCTCACCAGCCGGAGTCAAACGAATCCTGGTACAGTATAACATAAGTTTACACCTATTTGTATTGAGGCCCTCGGCGTACTTCTCGGCTGGCTTCTCCTTCGTCGAAGCTCGCTCGAAGTTTGCTCGGGCACGGGCCATTTGGGGGCTGTTCGTCCCCGAGCAAGTGCCGAGCGAGAGAAGCGAGCCGAGGTACACGTTCGACAAGCTCAGTGGGGTCGCACCGAGGGGGGGGGTAAAAAAACAAGAATTTATGTTACACTGTACTAATTCCAGCCACCATAAAAGCCGGCCAGTACTTCCGCTGCTTCTTTTCCGCCCGGAGAGAAATTCCGTCCGGGAGACCTGCTGCCTTCATCCGCGCCGAGGTAGGAAGGCCATTTCCAGATAAAGATGGCTTTTAGCTCCGGTGTCTCGTCCGCAGCAGTTACCAGCGCGCGGTAGCAACGGGCCTGGGCCCGTTGATCAGGGGCCCGGTCTCCTGCCTCCGCGTGCGGATTTTTCCAGGGGGTGGAAACGGAGCGGAAGCCTGTTTCCGTTAGCCAGAGCGGTTTTCCCGTTTTTTGGCTTATGGCCTGGGCCAGTTTCATCCAGCGACGGGCTCCCGTCAGTAATTCTTCGTCGGTGGGGGTGTCACTGTCCGAGATGGGGTAGTAGGAGTTGAGCCCAATAGCATCCAGCTCATCCCAGAAAGTAAAGCCTTCGAATTCGTCTCCCCAGTTGGCCGCGTAAGTAACCTGGCCGCCGTAGATCATTCGTACTTTGCGGATGACCTCCCGCCATCGTTCGGGGTGCTTCAGCGTCGTGTAGCGGAGTTCCGTGCCAATGCACAGCGCGCCAACTTTTTCCTTTTCTGCCAGCAGTGCGTAGTGCAATATCCAGTAGGTATAGCGTTCAAAAAAGTCGCCCCATTCCTCTTCAGTTTCAAACTCGATGTCTCCCGGCCAACTGCCCCGCCCAACCCAGATCTGCGGCTTCAGCATCGTGAACCAACCGCGGGAATGCGCCTCCCGGATAGAACAGGCCGTGGCCCAGTCGTTCTCTCCTCCGGCACTGTCGCCGATGGGCAGGTCGCCCACTTTATTCGGATCCCGCTGAAAGGTGTAGGGCACAATGGCCAGAGCATTGACGTTCAGCTCGGCCAGGCTGTCCAGCGATGGCTTGATCTTCTCTCCGCCATACCCGTTGTGTACCCGGTAGCCCTGGTGCGCAAAGGTCATACCGGAAAGTGGAGCAGTGGGCATTGGACGAGACTCAGGGGCGGATATTGGGAAGTTGCGAAGGTCGTATTCAGCCAGTAACTCCGCTGGTATTGTCTTGTTTTTGGTGCGGAGGATGGCCCGATAGGCCGCAGCGGGGGAATCAAATTTGTGGCCAAGGGTTAAGGCTCTGGCGGTAGCTTCTTCAATAAAGCCTGATCCGTTTTCCTTCGACAGGTTTTGCCTGCTGATCTGCTCTCCCGTTAGCAGGAATTGCAGGGCGGTGTTACGTTGATCTTTCAGGAAGCTTTCGGGAGCATAACGATCAGCACTGGCTTGCAAGGCGCTCGTTAGCAAGCTGAGGTTTTCACCCGTCAAACTTCCCCCCGCTATGTGTTCCACAAACGGTTGCCAGCTTGTAAATGAAGTCAGAATGTCGGCTTCGCTCATAAAGCAGGGCACGAGATGCAGGACTTTCTTATCCGATGCATACTGAACCGGAGCCATACTCCCGGTCCGCAGCCCGATCCGTTCCAGGTTAGGGTAAAAGCGTACTTCAGGGAACCAGTCCGACTGCTGGCCGGTAATCGTATCCAACAGCGCCTGTACCGTTTTTAATGCACGGACACTACGGGTAAGCTCTTCTTTTTTTACCATTCCGTCATAGGCAAAAACAGTCAGTTGCCCCTCCTGATACACGGGGTCCTCCGGCGAGGCCATCGTCATCTCTTGTGCAGGATCAAAGGCCCAGGTAGTATCCGCGAAGGAGCCCAGTATCCGGTCACCGTTGGCCCGGTGGATCTCGTAGGCCCAGCTGGGGCGGAAGAGGCGCCCCCAATTGTCTTCAAACTCCGTATTGAGGCGTTTAATCAGCGAGGCTGTGTTGGCGGAGAGGTAGAGGCCGGAGACGGTGCTTTTGTCTGACCAGGGGTTGGTGTAGTAGGGCAAGAGGAAGACATCATCGTAAGCGAACCCCAGCCGCTGATCAAATTGCCAACCGTCTCCGCCCCGTTGAATGGGAAGCTCTTCGCCACCTTCGGGAATACGGTCCCCAAAGAGGATGATGGGGCCGCTTCCGAGCGTGTCAGCGGACAGTTCCCCGCAACTGTAGACCTCGATTCTTTTGCCGAAAGGCTGCTTGCTGGCAACATCTTCCAGGAAGGCTTTCAGGTCGGAGGATTCAGCAGGATCCTGCAGACAGTAAACAAAGCGCCAGACGGAGGCCCGCATCGCCTGCCGCGTGAGCTGTCGGCGGTTGGGCTCGGGTTCCGCTTCCGGAACTGGCTTTGACATGCTGCAACCTGCATACAGAAGACTCATGATGGCCAATGAAATGAAAGCGAGCCACGTTCTTGGAGAGCTATGCATCTAAGTTGTTTATTGGAAAAGGGTAAGTAGAAAACTAAAAGTTAGGTGTATTTATTGATCAATTTCCCTGCGGTGAGTTGTCATTCTACCATTACTACCGAAAGATCGACACTTACTGCAAAGCTTCCGCTATCCGGTCGGGGTAATCCGTGATGATTCCATTAACGCCCAGCGCCAGAAGTTCTTTCATGCGGGCAGCATCATTTACCGTCCAGGGCACCACCTGCATATTGAGTTCGTGGGCTTCTGTCATCAGCGCCTCATCAACGTGAATTTCATAAGGGCTGTAAATTGGCGGAACGAAGCCAATGGCGTCCATTTTTTCCTTCAGCCCGCCGGGGAATTCGTCCAGATAAGCGAGTTGAATCTCGGGCCGTTTGTCGTGAATAACCCGCAGCGTGGGCGGGTCAAAGCACTGTAAGGTAACGAGTTCCGGGTGGTTCCAGGCGTCAAGGTCTTCGAGCACCAGGTCAACGAAGGTCGAACGATTGGGGACATACACCCCTTCGTGTTCCGCCTCATACTTCAGTTCAATATTGTAGCGCGGAGAGGACCGTTTGTTCTGTACGCAGTAGCGGTCAACGGCGGCGAAAACGGCGGCGAGGGTGGGCTTGGTGGCAGGCCGTTTGGCCTGCTGGGGGAAGCGGGGGTGGGGGAGTTGCCCGCAATCGTAGGCTTCTATTTCTACTGCGGTGAGGTCCATGATCTTTATCCGATCAGCCTCGGCTTCAGAAAGTTTGTTTCCGTCGGGCCCGAGACAGATCTCGGCAGACATCCAGGGCTCATGGCTGACAATTACCCGCCTATCGGCCGAAATGACAACGTCAAGTTCCAGCGTTTTTACTTCGGGGTAAGACAGGGCCCGCAGAAAGGCCGGAATGGTGTTTTCAGGTAGCAGACCGCGGCAGCCACGGTGCCCCTGCCAGTCGATTAAGGAGGTTGCAGGCATAGTTGATGGGGGTGTTACTTCCTTTTCCTGATCAGTCTGGGGCGACGGAGCGCAGGTGCAAAGGAAAAGTAAAGGGAGCAGGAATCGGAGATACATATAGGGTAAAGGTAAGGAGCAGGGCAATCGCAAGCTCGGGTAACGTGGACGCTCGAAGGTCCTTTCAGGACGCTTCGAGGTCCGCTTAGCCCGGCTCAAGTGACCTCGTAGCGTCGCGGAGCGACCTTCGAGCGTCCCTGCGTGAAGCTTACTATTACCCTGAGGTAAGGAGCAGAAAACCGCTTCTCAACCCTTATCTTCACCCCATGAAATACCTTCCCCTACTTCTCCTGTCCTTTCTTTTGGCCAGCTGTACAGTCACCAAACCCGTTGCCCTCAGCGGAACTAAATCTGAAAAAGTGGACAAGCTCCTGGAGCTCACTAATCAGGCCGGTGCATTCGTTAAATCCGTTGAGCAGCAGATCGAAGCACAAAAGAATTCCCCGATTGCCGCACAAGTTCCTCCGGGCTTTTTTGATGCCTTCCTTAAACGGGTCAAAACCACGGGGTACAGTGATTTGCTGCCTGAATTCAAAAAGGCTTACATGGACACGTTCACGGAAGCAGAAATTGACCACCTGCTGCGCTACCAGATGGACCCGATGACCCAAAGCATGATCGAAAAACAAACGGACCTTCTGCTGAAAACAACGGAGGTTGGCCGCAAGTACGGCGAGAAAGTCGGGACGGAAGTTGCGACGGAATTGATGATGAAGCAGAATAAGTAAAACGCTGACCGCCATGCTTGCCTTCGGGTAAAGTGACAAAGGAGGTGCAGCCCTCTGCTCCTTAATCTTTCCCTTTGCACCTGCGGTGAGCGCACAAAAAAAGCGATCAACGATCAGCTCCCGGGTCTTGTCGCCCCAATACTGATCGTTGATCGCTAGTGAATAGTGATCCTTAGAAGATGACGTTTAGTACATCTTCAGCGCTTCATCACGCTTAGCCACTTTCTTCTTCTTGCCTTTGGTTCTTTCTGCCATTTTCACGGCAGTGTAGGCGTTGGCCAGGCCACCGGTAGCGGAAAGATCCGCAAAGCTGATGGTTTCTTCTGACCCTGGCTTGGTAACCTGCAGATTGACGGGGATGGCAGATTCGAGAATGATCTCCCGAACTTGCTTCGCCTTCAGGTCAGGGAAGTAGCTGCGCAGCAAAGCCGCGATACCCGCTACCATCGGTGCTGCCATTGACGTACCGCTGTTGCTTTCGTACTCATCACCCGGTGTGGTGGAGTAGATGCCACGGCCCGGAGCAAATACATCGACCATCTTCTTATTGTAGTTAGAGAAGCTGGCGGGCAGGCTCTCATCGTAAGAAGCACTGGAAGCACCTACGGTGATGTAAGTCTTGATGGTCTTCTTTTTGCCAAGGTAGGTGTCGTTAGGGTAGTTGTTGGTCAGCGTCAGCATCTTACCGTCGTTTCCGGCGGCGTGCACCAGCAGCACGTCGTTCTTCTCCGCGTACTTCATGGCCGCATCCACGGCTTTCTTGTAAGGGCTGTAACCTTTACCGAAGCTCATGTTGATGACCGAAGCGCCATTGTCAACGGCGTAGCGGATGGCATTGGCGACGTCCTTGTCCCGCTCATCACCGTTAGGTACGGTACGGATAGACATGATCTCGACGTTGGCTCCGCCTACGCCATTGACACCGATGTTGTTGTCGCGCACCGCAGCAATAATACCGGCCACGTGTGTACCATGACCAGCGTCAGGGCCTTCCACCTCGTTGTTACCATAATTACGGTCGTCGAGGTTGCCGGGGTTGTCACCTACGATGTCACGAGCGTCAAAGTCTTTATTGTAGTTGAACTCCACCTGGCTCTTGAAGTAGTTCAGTGCGCCTTCCAGCTCACCGTGCAGATCAGCCACGGAATTACCCTGAGCTGCCTGGTTGGCGATGATTCCCTTGATCTGGGTAGTCGCCATATCTTTGGTTTCGATGGCCGCAACGTCTTCCGCCGTTACGTCTTCCACTTTTTTACCGGTGGCCTTGATGATGCCCTCGAGCCCGTCCATAATAGCAGTGTACTGCGCGTAGGTAGGAGCAAGACTTTCTATCTTTTCATCGATGATCGTTTCGTACTCTTTGTAGGCATCGTACTCTGCTTTCTCGGCCTTACTCAAGCCATCACGGTTACGATTATTGTACTTCTTGTGGTAGGTATTGTAGAGCCGTACGATTTCCAGGTTTTCGTAGTTGACGTTTTGTCCGTCTTTACCACCGATGAAGTTCCAGCCGTGCATATCGTCGACATAGCCGTTGTTATCGTCATCGATGCCATTGCCGGCAATCTCGCCCGGGTTGGTCCAAATAATGTCCTTCAGGTCTTCATGCTCCACATCGACGCCAGAGTCGATAACGGCAACGACCACCTTTTGGCTGGTCTTGCCCGCCAGGTAATCGTGGGCTTTCTTGGCGCTTACTCCGGGAAAGCTATCGTCTGTCCGGTCCAGGTCCCACCAGTTCTTAGGGGTTTCCATTTGGGCGCTAAGACCCGTAACCATAAAGGCGAGGGCTAAAATGAGAATCTGTTTCATTTCTGTAGTTTGATTAGAATGGCTGCAAAGAAAAGGAATGTTCTTCGCAATCTTCAATGTTTACGCAGGCCCTGACCGCTTTACGGAAGGTGGCCGACGATAAGTTGGTTTTTCGTTTAACGCAGGAAGGCGTAGTTTGATTCTTAAAGCTCCCTTAAAAGTTATTTGTTCGACCCCTGGCTTTTAATGACAAAAAGGTGGCGAAGCCCTACGAAGGGTTCAGGCGCGGCCGCAGGTGCAGGGAAGGTTAACGGGCAGGGGAGGTTAAACGAATTTTGAAACACTATCTTTCCGCCAGAAAACCAACCAACATGAAATATCTTCTCTTATCCGTGGCCATTGTTCTGTCAGCTTTGGTCAGTGCTCAGTCGGTCAACTACGAAGCTACCAGGAAGGCTTCGGCCAGCATTGAAGACAAAGTTATCGAGTGGCGGCACCACCTGCACGAAAACCCGGAACTCAGTAACCGGGAGTTTGAAACGGCGAAGTACGTTGAAAAACACCTGAAGGCCCTCGGAATGGAAGTGCGCACTGGCGTAGCTTACACGGGCGTCATTGGCATCCTGAAGGGAGATAAGCCTGGTGGCGTTATCGCTCTGCGGGCTGACATGGATGCATTGCCCGTAATTGAAAAGGTTGACCTGCCTTATGCCAGTAAGGTAAAAACAACTTACCTCGGGAAAGATGTTGGCGTCATGCACGCCTGCGGTCATGATACTCACGTGGCCATGCTGATGGGCGCGGCGGAAATTCTCTCTGCGCGGAAAGCAGAAATTGCCGGCACGGTCGTCTTCATCTTTCAGCCGGCCGAAGAAGGCGCCCCCAAAGAAGAAGGTGGTGGCGCAAAAATGATCGTGGAAGAAGGCATCTTTGATGACTATAAGATTGAAACGGCTTTCGGAATTCACATCAATTCTCAGACGCCGGTAGGCCAGGTTAACTACAAGCCGGGCGGCGCGATGGCTGCTTCTAATCCTTTCAAAATCACCGTGAAGGGAAAGCAGGCGCACGGTTCTGCTCCCTGGGCTTCCGTTGACCCCGTTGTTGCGGCGGCCCAGATTATCCTGGGCTTGCAAACGATCGTCTCCCGGCAGATGGATCTGACTAAAGAACCCGTCGTTATTACCGTCGGTAAAATTGAAGGTGGGGTAAGGAACAACATCATCCCCAATGAGGTAACCATGATTGGTACCATCCGTACGTTAGACCGTAAGATGAAAGCGGAGGTTTTTGAACGGATTAAAAAAACAGCCACCAGCATTGCCGAGTCCAGTGGTGCGGAGGCCATCGTTGAAATACAGGACGGGACGCTCATTACGTACAACGATCCGGAGATTACCCGCAGGCTGATGCCTGCAGTGGTAGCCACCGCCGGCGAAGACAACGTTAATCTCGTGCGGCCGATCACTGGTGCGGAAGACTTTTCTTACTACGCAGCCAAGGTGCCCAGCCTGTTTGTTTTTCTGGGTGGCATGGATCCGGCAATGAACCGGGCGGATGCACCCGGGCATCATACCCCTGATTTTCGGGTCGATGACCGGGGCCTGAGGCTTGGTGTGGAGATTTACACCAATATTGCTCTGGATTACCTCAGCGGCCGAACCAAGTAACCGCATCCCCTTTTTAAGTCTGTGTTTGTGTTCTTTAGCATCCGCTGCTGGAACCCTTCTTTTATGTTCTCTTAAAACCACTCTGCTTTGTTTCATCAGTATACCCTTGATAATGATCCGGAATTGCACCCCATTCTGGTGGCATTTCTTAGTGAGGCCGGATTTGACAGCTTTCAGGAAACCGATGCTGGTCTGCTGGCGTTTGCCGAAGCCGAACGCCACGAAGAGTGGGTTAAAGCATTAGATGAGCTCAAAGCGCAGTTTTCCTTTGATTACAGATGGGAAGCTATGCCGGAGAGGAACTGGAATGAAGAATGGGAGAGTAATTTCTCACCCATTCGGGTAGGTAACCGTTTGCTCATCCGGGCGGACTTTCATGAAGCGGATCCATCCGTTGAACAGGAGCTGATCATAACGCCTAAAATGGCTTTTGGCACCGGTCATCATGCTACAACCTACATGATGTGTGAGTTAATATTTGAACAGTCGATGAAGGGGCTCAGGGTACTGGATTACGGTTCCGGAACGGGAGTGTTGGCCATTTTAGCCAAACGCCTGGGAGCCGGAGACGTTGATGCAGTCGATATTGAGCCTCCTTCGGCAGAGAGTACCGCCGAGAACGCCCAGACGAACGGCGTGGAACTGCATAATGTGGTGTTGGGAGAGCTAAAGGATGTGCCTGCTGAATCCCCATACGATCTCATTCTGGCAAACATTAACCGAAACGTAATTTTGGACACTTCGGCGGCGTTATATCAGCGCCTGAAGCCAGGCGGCACTGTTCTTTTCAGTGGCATTCTGGCTCAGGACGAACAATTACTCGTTTCCCGCCTTGTGGAACTTGGTTTTGCTCACCAGGAAACCCGTAGCCGGGAGGATTGGCGAGCTTTCGTTTTTACCCGTGATTAAACCGCTTGCATGCGCTTCTTTCTTATCTCCAGCCTCTTTTTGATTTCGCTGGCACCACTATTTTCTCAAAATCTTGCGGAGTTTGACCTTTCTTCCAATGATTTGACGGCCTTCACCGAAGCGCTGGAGAAACACATGAACGATTCTGGAAACAAAACGGCAAAAGACGCTTTTGCTAATTTCTCCGGTGTATTCTTTGGAGGCGGATTCTCCGAAGATCACCAAAAAAGAATCGCTGCCACGGCCGTTAACCTGGCTAAAAAGCGTATTAGCCCCACCAATGGCTTTCCGCAGTACCTTGATCTGCTGGCTAATCTGAGCGGACTGGAAGGTCCGGCAGCGGAGCGATTTGTTGAATTCCATGATGCTTTTGACCAATTACTCTTGCTCGAAGGTGTTCGCACCGCGAAAATCGTTAAAACGCTTTCAACGGCAGAAGCCTATTTGCGGGCCAACAGATTCGTACCTGCTGAAAAAGAAACACGATGGGAAGTAGTGGGCGGAACACCACATTTTCTCTTCGACGAGGGAGTGATGATGAAAATTGATACGGTCAGGCAGTTGAAGGCTTTTGGCAAAAGCGATACACTTACCATTCAGGAGACAGAGTTGCTGGTTGATCTTTCAGAAGGCACCGTCCGGGGGAAAGGTGGCAGGACTGACTGGCAGCGACAGGGTCTGTCAGAAGATATTTTCGCACTGTTGGTAAGTTACTCCCTCAACGTAAACCGGATGATTTACAAGGCGGACTCCGCTCACCTGCAGTATCCCGAATACTTTGAGAGTGTACTGGTGGGGAGCTTCTCCGATAAAATTCAGCAGGGTGGTGCCAGAGCAGGCTCTGAATACCCCCAGTTTATCTCTGATGATGGTTTTGTTGAAATAGAGAACGTAGGAGAAGGGATTGACCTGATGGGCAACTTCGAACTACGGGGAGCAACGGTGTATGCCATCGGGAGCAAGGGCCGGAAATCACAAGTAACGCTGAAAATTGAAGTTGAAGGGGAAAACAAAACCGTTCGGGGAGAAGCTGACCGATTCACAATTAAACAGGGAGAACTAATCGCCGGACAAGGCGTAGCCACCACTATTTATATTGGTGAGGACAGCCTTTATCACCCAAGTGTAACCATGCGCGTTGACGTGCCGGAACGGATAGTGGGCCTTACCCGCACGGAATCCAGTTCCGATCAGAGTCCGTTTCACCATAGTCTTAACCGGATGAACATTTATGCTGACCACCTAGACATCTACCTGGATGCGGACAGCGTAGTGGTGGGCAAAAAGACCGTTTCTTTCCAGGAAAAATCTGATGTGATTTTTGAAAGTGAAGAGTTTTACAGCGAAAGAGAGTATGATTTCGTTCGGGATATTGCCCGCTCGAACCCATTGGATATTATCTATGCCTACCGGCAGGGGCCAGAAGGAGGAAACGATCTTATTGATGGCAATGTCCTTGCTCAAAAATTCAAACCCAACTTTACGGTTGCGGACATCCGGCCACTGCTCTTTGATCTTCAGTCAAGAGGCTTTTTATTGTACGATGCAGACACTGACTTAGTAAAGCTTCTTCCAAAGTTGGCTCATTTTGTGCAGGCCAGCCGGGAAGAAATTGATTACGATAAACTTCGCCTGATTAGTCGTACCAGTAAAATCAACGCGGTTTTGAACTTGAAAACCGGGGAGATCAGAATTGATCAGGTACAGCCCGTTCAGTTCAATCGGGAAAAGCAAATTGCCATTAAACCTTTGGGAGATCAGTTGATCGTTCGCGGAAATCGGGATTTTGATTTCTCAGGAGAAATTTACGCCGGGGGGATGGTGTTTACGGGTAAAGACTTTCACTTTAACTACGATCCTTACTACATCAAGATGGACTCTGTCCGGTATTTTGATTTATTCCTTCCGGTTGATGACATTATCGGTGAAGGAATGGAGCGCCAAAGTACCGGGAGTAGAATTGAGCACCTGAGCGGATACTTATTGATCGATGCCCCAAAAAACAAGAGTGGTACGGAAGACATCGCTTACTTTCCCAGTCTGCAGACAAAATCCCCCAGTTATATCTATTATGATCGGGCAGACTCTTCGGCGCATTACAGCCGGGACAGCTTCTATTTCGAGTTGGCGCCGTTCAGTCTCAATGGTATGGACAGCCTGTTAGCCGGAGAAGTTGAGCTGAAAGGTCAGCTCAATAGTGGTGGCATCTTTCCTAATTTTGAAGAAAGCCTGACCATCCAGGAAGACGGAAGCCTTGGGTTTATTACGGAAACAGAAGCGGGCGGACAAAGCACCTACGGCAACCGGGGTAAATACGAGGGTGAAATCGTTTTGAGTAACCGCGGGCTTGAGGGGAAGGGGAAGCTGAACTACCTGGAGGCTGAAATTGAAAGCGAAGACCTTAGTTTTCAGCTTGACCGAACTACCGCCAGTGCACGTTCCTTCGCCCTGGAAGAGAAAGTTACGGGCGCCCGCGAAGTACCGCAGGTTAGAGGTACTGAGGTGAATATTGAGTTCAAACCTTATGGCGATTCCCTGGTGGTTAATTCAGTTAAGGATGCTCCTTTTGAAATGTTTACCTCCAACGAACATTCTTTTGACGGTGGCCTGGTATTAACCCCCGAAGCCCTGAAGGGTAATGGACGACTTGACTGGCCGGCAGCTAACATGAGCAGTAAGGATATGGACTTTTCCACTTTTGGCGCCAGTGCTGACACCGCCAGTGTAGGAATTAAAAGTTTGGAAAGTGATGACCGATTAGCGCTCAGAACGAGTAACGTAAAGGCGAACATTGACTTTGAAACTCAGGTTGCCTCCTTTGAAAACAACTCCACTGAACTGTCCACCGCATTACCCTATAACCAATTTAAGACAAGCATTGACCGCTTTGATTGGGACATGGCCGGGGGAAATATCACTTTCCAGGCGGAGATTGGAAAAAACCGTTTTACGAGTACTCATCCGGATCAGGATGAACTCACCTTTACGGGTACAGAGGCTACCTACGATATCAACACCAGTATTCTCGATGTGGAAGGTGTTCCATTCATCATGGCTGCGGATGCTAAAATTTTCCCTGGAGACGGCAAGGTAAAAGTAGACCCTGGTGCCAAAATTGAGGAGCTGACGAACGCCAGAATCGTTGCCGATACGCTAAACGAATACCACGTAATCAATAAAGCCACCGTTCAACTTTTAGGACGCAAAGAATACCGGGCGTCAGGTTTTTACGAATACAATGTAGGCCCCCACACCCAGGAGGTAGAACTACAGGAAATCATCGGTACCAGAATTGGTAAAGGTAAACGGGGAGAAAAGGCCACTGCTACCCGTGCTACGGCTACCATCAATGAAGGCACTACTTTTTACGTAGATAACAAGACCCGGTTTTACGGCACAATGAACCTTGATGCAAGCAGCAAGACGCTGCTGTTTGATGGCTATGCTAAAATTGAGGCGGACAAGTTCCCTGGCGCACGCTGGTTTACGGTACGTTCAGAAGGGGATAAAAAAGATCTCACGCTGGCTATTCGCTCGCCGAAGGACCGGGATGGGGTTCCTCTGTTCACCGGAATTTATCTCAGTAAGCCCCGCAGAAGGGTTTACCCTAGCATGGTGGAAATTCTGGATTTCCGTAAAGATCATCCCATCCTGGACGCTAATGGTTTGGTCAATTACGACGAAGAAAATGATGTTTTCTCCTTTGGGGACAGCCTCCGGATTTTCAACCCTGATCACATTGGCGGCAACCTGATGAAGTTTGATAATGCCAACGGGACGATCAGCGGTGATGGGGAATTGGGCCTGGGTGGACGATTAAAGTATATCTCCATGAAGTCCTACGGCTCCATCGCGATGGACATGCCGAGCCAGGCGAGGGGTGGGGTAGAAGCCGATCCGGAACCAACACCTGACCCGGAACCCGAAACCGAAAAGGAGAAGAGCGATTCGCCCAACAATATGTTCCTGCTGGAGGAAGAGGTGAAGCCTAAGGAAGATACTCCAGCAAGCGGTGTTGGAGCGGAAATCACTATCGATGCCCCCATTGAAGAGGCTTATCCTGATGTGGTGATAAAGGCAATGACTGCGATTGACCTGGTCTTCCCGGACAAGCTGGTGAACATGATGGCAACTGATCTGGTCTCCGGCGCCTACGCCGCTCCGGGCCTCAACCTGGTGACCGACGCTAAATTCTATAAGGCAGGCCTTAAGACGCTTTTCCCCGCGGGAAAGGACCTGGAGACAGCAGAAGCCAGCCTGGCCGCAGGTGTGCTTAATGTGCCGCGGAAGATTAACGAACACACTTTCCTGTTCAGCCAATTGAACATGAAGTGGTCAACGGACTATCAGTCTTTCGTGACGACGGAAAAGTATTCCGGCCTGGCCTCCATTCGTGGTAACCAGATCAGTAAAATGCTGGAAGTCCATGCAGAGGTTAAAATGCCTTCTGGTGGAGATGATCGTCTGTACATCTACATTAAGTCACCCAGTGAGTTGTACTATTTCTTTGGCTTCAAGGATGGAATCCTCAACGTCGTATCCAATAACACTCAATTTATGAATGAGCTGGAAGGAATGAAGGCCAAGGATATGGTGATGAAAATGAAGGATGGTGAGACCTATGAGATCCTCCCCGTCAGCCCGGGGACGGCACAAACATTTCTCAGAAGGGTAGAGTCTGCATTCTAGCGGAGAAAAGTTATCGGTCTTCCCTGCTCAACTATCTGCCGTTTGCACCTGCGTGCGCGCCACTACAATGTCTTGTCTGTCCGGCGAGACTGTGGACTCGTCGAATTATCTGCTGCTTTTTTCCCGCGAAAACACTACATTGGGAACTGAAAACAAAATGAACTATGTCAGTATTCGGAGATCTTAAGAAGCTTTTTTTTGGTGCGAAGTCAGTCGCCAAACACCAGGCAAGTAAAGCCGGCGAGGCAGCAAAGGATATTGGCGAAGACTTAAAGTCGCAGAGCGATGACCTGTTGGACGCTACGAAAGATGCTGCCAAGGAAGTGATGGATAAAGCCCCCGAGTATTTCGAGAAAGGAAAAGAAGCGCTGGAGGGGCTGACCGATAAGATCTGGGAAGAGGCTGACTCTGCATTGGACAAAGGAAAAGAGCTGAAGGATAAAGCTAGTGAAGTCATCAACGAAAAGCTGGAAGACCTGCGCCCGGAGGCCGCTGAGAAGCACCCTTTCGATGTTATGGACGAAGAAGGGCTGGACCTGAGTGACCTGACGGACACCCCCGCTGCGGAGGCTCCCAAAAAAGTCATTGATTTCGAATCTGACGTTGTGGAAGACACGAAAGCCGCAGCCGGTAAGTTAGCGGATAAAGCTGCTGGTGCTGCAAAAACCGCAGCTGCCGCCGTTGCTGGTGCTGCCGGGCCCGCACTGGACGCCGCCGCAAAAGCAGGAGCTGCTGCCAAAGACGTAGCCGGAGATGTTGCCGGAAAAATTGGCGACGTAAGCGAAGTTGTTGGCGCTAAAGTATTAGAGAAAGGCGATGAATTTCTCTCCGCTGCCGCCGAAAAAGGGGCAGATCTGAAGGGCAAGTTTGATGATTTCGTTGACCACGCCAACGTGGAAGCAGAAAAAATGAAACTGGAAGACTCCATCGAAGCGGCTAAACGCGCCGGAGAACAAGCGGAAGCCCGTGCCCGTGCCTTTGATGGGGACGAAGCCAGCCGGAACACCTCCGAGTCTATCCTCGATGGCACTGACTCATTCTTCGATCGTGCCGCTCGTTTCGCGGAAGGCGATTACCACAATGAAGGCGGTAAAGAGATGACCATTCAGGACAATCCTGACGCTACTGCAAAGCCCGAAGGAGGCCTTATCTCCGGCTTCCTCGACTCCGACGGTGACGGTGACTCCCTGATTGACGACGCCATCATTGAAGAGGAGTAGGCAACTGCTCTGCGGTAAGCCCAAAACGGAACTACTGTAAAAACAGGAAGGGTTACCAAGGGGGGATTTACTTTCCCGTACTAATCATGACGAAGGTCCTGCTCACATTTCGCCAATCGCTGGCGGAGGCATAGGATATGCCTTCTTTCCAGATTTTCATCGCACGATAATTCTTTCCGCCTCGGCACAGAACGCGGCAACAGTGCATATACTGATGAAGGACCTGCTTGTGGTAAAACCGATAGTTTACCCGTTCGGAAACGCCAGGGAAATTATAAGCTTCGGCTAAGCGTTCGACGTTCTGCCTGAGCAGCTCTTCGTTTACGTAGGTAGCACTTCGCTGTTCCGGGTGCAAATTCACAATAGCGGTGTAAGCCTCTACCTGATAAAGGCTTGCCTGAATCAAAATACGATTTAGCCACAGAAAATCATCCAGCAAGAGGTGGCTTTCATCAAAGATGTTGGCTTTCATCAGGTCGGCTCTGAAGACCATCCCAAACATTCCCGTCACTTTTTCCCAGTACTGCCGTAAAATATCCGGGCCATTCTCATAGTTGGGCACCCAGGTGGTTTTACCGCCTCCTTGCAAAAGCTCTCCGGACCGGTAGATGTCGCTTTTGAAATTGTCGGTCGCCATCCCACTCTCAAGTACAGATAAATGGTCGGGCTTGAACAAGTCGTCGTCGTCAAGAAAACCGATGTAACGACCGGTAGCCAGCCGGACTCCGGTATTTCGGGCACCATTGAGTTGTCGGTTTTCCTGGTAATGGTAGCGGATTCGTTGATCGGTGAAAGACTCGGCTACCGATCGGGTATTATCGGTAGAGCCATCATCGATGATGAGGAGCTCCCAATCCTCATTTTTCTGTGCCAGGACACTTTCAACGGCCACCGACAACCGCTCAGCACGGTTATGGGTGGGAATGATAATGGTAAACAGTGGTGACGACATGTGGCTTAGGTGTTAAGAAGCTGGCGGATGGCCAGCGCCCGGGCAGCCGCGCCTGGATGATCACCGTGTAAACAGACCGTTTTTACTTTGATTGGATAGATTTCGCCGTCAGTCGCCCGGACTTTCCCGGACTGAAGGAGCCGTACTTGTTCGACGGCCATAGTGGTGTCATTCAGGCAGGCACCGTCTTTTTGGCGCGAACGCAGGTGCAAAGAAGGCTCATAGGCGCGGTCCGCAAAGCCCTCCGGCCAGAACTCCAGACCGTGAAACTCCGTCATCACCCGCAGCTGCCCCGTCGGTGGCCCGTAAACAATGGGGATGTTACTTTTCGCAGCCGCTCTGACAAAGGCCTCCGCTCCGGAAATACTGCCATTGAGGTAGTGATAGAGTGCTCCATGAGGCTTCACGTGGTGGACGCTTCCGCCCAAGCCCTCCGTCATCCCCTTTAGAGCACTGATTTGGTAGAGCATCAGCGCAAATAAATCGGGCGAAGGAATTTCCATGGTTTTACGGCCAAAGTTTTTCCGGTCCGGGAAGCTGGGGTGAGCGCCAATAGCCACTCCGTGCTCCAGCGCCAGCTCAATGGTTTGTCGCATCGTTATGGCGTCACCACCGTGGAAACCACAAGCAACATTGCAACTGTCGAGCAGTGGCATGAGGTCTGCGTCGTTACCGATAGTATTGCCATACCAGGATTCTCCCAGGTCGGCATTAAGGTCAATTTTTGTCATTGGCCGAAAGATAGATAGTCCTTATCTAACTTACATCTCTTCAAACAAGCCATGAAGTTTGGCCTGGACTTTATTGATGACTTCGCCCAGGTCTTCTGGCTTATTGGCAAAGTCAACCTGCCCTACGTCGATGATCAGAATGTTGCCCTCGTTGTAGGTTGAGATCCAGTCTTCGTAACGTCGATTAAGTTGCTTGAGATAATCAAGGCTCATGCTTCCTTCATAATCTCTTCCCCGGCTTTCGATGTGGGCCACCAGAGTGCCGATACCGGCCCGCAGGTAGATGAGCAGGTCAGGGGGGGAGATCCGCTTCGTCATGGTGTTAAACAACTCCATGTAGTTGTCGAAGTCGCGCTGTGTCATCAGTCCCATCCCGTGAAGGTTCGGAGCGAAGATGTAAGCGTCTTCGTAGATCGTCCGGTCCTGAATAACGGTTCGGTCACCTTCCTGAATGCCGAGGATTTGCCCGTAGCGATTGTGCAGAAAATAGACCTGGAGATTAAAACTCCAACGTTGCATATCATCGTAAAAGTCACTCAGGTAGGGGTTGTCATCGGCACTTTCGTAGTGAACGTCCCAGCCAAAGTGCTGGCCTAATTTTGTACAAAGGGTAGTTTTACCTGCTCCGATATTTCCGGCGATGGCAACGTGCTTGATCTGTTTGGAATTCTTCTCCATTCTTAACTATAAAGGGATGTGGTATGCGTTCGGGCTAAAGGTAGGAAGTAGGAGAGAGAGAAAAGAAAATCAGCCAAAGAAGATCGAAGAATGAACCGATTATTTGTGTCTGGGTTAGAGACGAGGAGTTAAAAAATGCACGATGCCGGAATTACCTGAAGTCCATAATTTCAAGCAGTACTTTGATGCCGCCGCTACGAATCAGGTCATTGATCGGGTTACGGTTCACGATGATAAGATCATACGCAATATGAGTGGACCTGTTTTCGCGGACGTACTGACCGGACGGAAGATTACAGGATCCATCAGGCGGGGAAAGTATCTCTTTGCTCAGTTGGATAATGGACATGACCTCCTGCTGCACTTCGGTATGAACGGAGACCTGAATCTCTATCAGGACGAAAGCGACCGAGGCCGGTTTGAGCGTTTTGCCCTTCATTTCACAGACGGCAATACGCTCGGCTTTGAAGACTCCAGAAAGTTCGCCCGTATCCTTTACCTCGAGGACCGGCTCGATTACATTGAGCAAATAAAACTCGGCCCCGATGCCTTAGAGCTGGAAGAAGCTTATTTTCTCCAACAACTGGAAGGGAGGAAAACCACCCTCAAGGGCATACTCCTGAACCAATCCGTGGTAGCAGGATTGGGTAATTTATACGTGGACGAAATTTGTTACCGCACGCGATTACACCCCGCCAGCCGGGTAAACGCCATGACGCTGGAACAAAAGAAATTGATCTATCGGGAAATCCTTGCCGTTATGCAATACGCTACTGAGAACGCGCCCTATTACCGTGATTACCCCGAGAATTGGTTTTGGCATACCTGGCGGCATGAAGGAGGTCAGGACCCGGAAGGGGAGGGGGAGGTAAAGATTACCAAAGTCGCAGGCCGAACGACTTACTATGTAGAAGGAAGACAGAAGCTGGTGGAATAAAGCCCTGAAGCTTTTACCTTGTGCAACATGAAAGACCGTATCCGCCAGTTCCTTCTGGGAGAAAAAAAAGACTTCCAAAGGCTTTGCCGCGAGAGTGGGGTAACCTTGGATTATCAACTTAACCGCCAGGGCGTCTCCGTTGCCAAAGCTATCTTCAGAGGCAGGGAATATGCTGATTACTTTCCCTTTTATGAGGAAGCTACCGTAGTGGATATTGGTGCTCATTTTGGCTACTTTGCGCTCTTTGCGGCTGGAAACCTTGCCCCTTCGGCAAAAATTTTTGCTGTAGAGGCGGAGGAGAGTAACGTGGAGGTACTCAAAGCTAACGTGACAACTAATAATTGCCAGAACATTTCCATCCACCATTTGGCCATGGCAGGGAAAAGTGGTGAACGAACGCTGCACAGGAGCCGGGCGGAGAATAATTCTCTGCTGCAGAATTATGCCCTATTGGACGGAAGGAGCGCAGGAGTTCCCGTTCGTGCCGTTAGCCTTGGAGCATTCATGGAGCAAAACGGCCTGGACAGGATTGATTTTCTCAAGATGGACTGTGAAGGTGCTGAATATGAAATTCTCCTGAACGCGGATAAAGAGCTGCTGGCTAAAATAGAGACCATCTCGATGGAGTTTCACGATATGAAAGCCCTGGAAAACAGTTCCTGGAAACTAGTGGAGAAGCTCCGGTCTTCCGGCTTTCAGATCGTTAAATACGTACACGAACCTACCCGGAGGAACCTGAATTATGGAAAGCTGATTGGCACCAGGCGCTTGTCTTGATGCTGATAGTAGTGTAGCCTGCTGGCGCCAAATCCACTAAAAAAGCTGGCTACTCCCGGAATGTCCGATCCCTCAAAATCCAGCAGTATATCTCTGCTGGCATACTCTCTGATGATGCTGTCAATTATTACCGCCATAGCATTTTGCTTATAGCCCTCCTTCGTGCTTGCCGCCATAAGGTTGACGATACGCGATCCATTTTTTGCCAGAAAGAGAGCGCCCAGCATTTCACCACTGTCTTCGGCCTTAAGGGCGTAGCAGGCCCCTTCGCCGTACTTCCGGTCGGCCAGTAAAAGCGAATGTACAACCCCTTGATTTTTATAAGACATGGAGATCTTCTCTCCCAGGGTATCGAGGTAGAACCGGATAAAATCCTCCGCAGAAATTTTTACGGGAGCGGAGAGTTTGTTCCGGCGTAGTTTGCGTCGGAGGTCTGCCCGGTAGCCCTTCGAGATCCTGCCGTAGCCCGGCAGGAGATTGAGCTCATAATTGTTGCGGGAGGTGATCCTGAAGCGATTCCCCGGGGCCTTCACGAGAGTAGATAACTTGCGGACATACCGGAGCGTGGAAACCCGACTTACAATTGCCTGCTTTTCTTCCGGACTACCTTCGCCAAAGGGCCCCAGATGCTGAGTGAACGGTGCACCATTTACCAGCGCTAAGGGCCCAACCTTCAGGAAAAAAGGGATGGGCAGAACGAGCTGATAGTCTCCCATGATAAGTCCTTCCCAACTGGAGTCCGTCACAGCATCTAACCACCAGCAGAGGCCGTAGGGAGAAGGGTATTGCTCTGTGTTTACCGCCAGGTTCCATTTTTCCCTGTTGATCTGTTTGCGGGGAATGCGCCGGATGGTAGTGCTCATTCCACGAAGAGGTAGGGGCGACTTTCGGCGCCGAAGCTTTTGAAAAAGGCCGCGATGCCCGGATTGTCCGATCCTTCAAAATCCAGGAGCTGAGCGTCATCGAAGTGCCGGTCGAGGATGGCGTCCAACAGCCTGGGCATACCCCCTTGTTGGTAGCCCGCTTCGGTGGAGGCGGCAAAGAGATTGATGATTCGCCCCCGGTAAACGGGGAAGAACCCTGCGGCGAGCAAACCATGCTCCGGATCGTCATAGCGATAGCAGTAGCCTGCCCCGTGAGAAAGACAGGCGGAGGCTATTCGATGGATGCTGCGGTAGTGTTTTTCCTTCAGGCCGGCCTTCGGACCGGCGGTGAGGCGGTACTGCGCAATAACGCTTTCGATGGAGGCGGGCGAAAGTTTCCCCCCGCCATCGCTTTTAAGCTGTCGGCGGATACTGCGGGAGTACCCGGCCCTTACGTCTGCCATTGTCGTCGTAAGAGGCAACACCAGGTTGTTCCGGGAAAATGCTTTGCGCCCAGCCGGAGGGCTGGCGAGGTTAAGTTGTTCCCGAAGGGGCAGGCTAAAGCGGAGAACCGACTTCGGTATCCCGGAAAGCATACATTCTGTATCTCCGGGCAAAAGCCGGCCGAAGGGGCCACCTTGCTGCGTAAAATCCGCCCTTTGCACCTGCGTGAAGCGCCCCAAAGATCGTCTTCGTGGTAAGGGCAACACTACGCGGTAATCATCCAATATGATTCCATCCCAGCGGCCGTTTGTCGCGGCTTCTAACCACCAGCTACATCCGTAGGGTAAACAAGTCGTATCTGTCGCAACGGCCGCATCCCA
Source organism: Neolewinella agarilytica (assembly GCF_900110645.1). Classification (GTDB taxonomy): domain Bacteria; phylum Bacteroidota; class Bacteroidia; order Chitinophagales; family Saprospiraceae; genus Neolewinella; species Neolewinella agarilytica. Next base: position 67,966 of record NZ_FOFB01000021.1, on the reverse strand, counting down.
GCGTTGACGGTCAATGTCTTTCCCGCGGAGGTAGGAAAGCTCCATTCTTTATTGCTCGGTCAGGCACTTTTGAACATACTGCTGGTAACGCGTCTGGCGGTAGCCTCGCCATTTTTCGTAGTTCTTTGGGAATTTTGCCAACTCTCCTTTGAAGGTCTGGAAGGGGCGGGGACGCTTAAGGGCGTAGGTAAGTGCCTGCCACAATTCCTGATTACGAACCCGGTCGGTAAAATCTTTCATCACCTGAATAGCATCTGCTGTTGGCATTCGCTCAATGTGAATGTAGGCATCCGGATCAACGGAAACATCCTGCATTACCGCTTCAAAAACTTCCGGATCTGCCCGAACATTACGCTCCGGGTCATCAGCGACTAACATCCTGCCGTGCTCCCGGTGAACGTATACTTCCATACCGCGACGAATAGCGGTAGCGGCTTCATTAATTTCGGCTTCGCTTAGCTGGGCCATGACTTCATTGGTTTTTATGCGAATCAGGTAAAATAGGTAGCCGGCAGACAGCCTGCCAGTGCTGGGGCAAAGATGCGTCCGTTTTTGGCAACCGACAAACCATCTACGTAACCAATTTAAGTTTTCTTTCTTCCTGAGAAGTTCTCCGGTGCGTTAACCGACCGGCTGGCCTGTCCGGTTTTAGCGCTCAATGGTATTCATGATCTACCTTTCAAAGCAAGTAACAGCCGGCCTTCGTCCCCGCATAACTCACCAGTTTTGCATTGAATTATACCCTGTTTCAGCCCTTAATTTATTCCGTTTACGGTCTTAAATCTTTACCTAAGTTTTTAATGTGTATAATTGGGCAACGATTAGTGCCATGAATCAGGGGCTAAGATTAGCCCCGCGGTGGGCTTTGTTTGGAAGAAGGTATTCATTCATGTATTAACTTTTGATTCACGCTGGTAATATCCGCTTAAAGTAGATTATGGGAGCATTTGAATTGACAACGATTGACCTTGTGGTAATGGCGCTGTATGCCATTTTCATTATTGGATATGGGCTGTATAGCGCAAAAGCTCAGAGCTCAGAGGAGTATTTCCTGGCGGGGCGTAACATGACCTGGCCAATTGTCGGCATCTCATTATTTGCCGCCAACATTTCCAGTTCAACCCTGGTTGGCCTGGCTGGAGACGCCTATAAGACGAACACACAAGTGTTTAACTATGAGTGGCTTGCAGCGGTCGTTCTGGTGTTTTTTGCTATTTTCTTCCTGCCGTTTTATCTGAAGTCGAGGGTATACACGATGCCCGAGTTTCTGGAGCGACGCTACGATGTTCGTTCCCGCTATTACTTCAGTTTTATTACGATTGTTGGCAATGTAATGCTGGATACTGCCGCCGGACTTTACGTTGGTACGGTGATTCTCAAGCTGTTATTTCCAGACCTTTCTACTTTTGCCATCGTGGCCATTTTGGCCATTGCGGCGGCAGCCTACACGGTTCCTGGCGGATTGAATTCTGTGATTCAGACGGAAGTAATCCAGGCGGTATTACTGGTGGTAGGTAGCTGCATGATAACCTATTTTACCTTTCAGGAAATCGGTGGCTGGAACGAAATGATCGCCGGGCTCAACGAAATGGGAGCTGCCGGAATCCTTCCGGACAACGGAGCAGATTATAAGCCCGCTAATGCCGAAGAAGTGCTAAGCCTGGTGCGCCCCACCGGAGATACCTGGCGAGAATTTTTGTTGGGAACCGGAGGAGATGGCTTTATGCCATGGACCGGGCTCCTTTTCGGAGCGCCGATTTTGGGCTTTTACTTTTGGGCTAACAACCAGTTTATGGTGCAGCGGGTTCTGGGAGCAAAAGATATTAATCATGGCCGCTGGGGCGCTCTCTTTGCAGGTTTACTGAAGCTTCCCGTACTGTTCATTATGGTACTGCCGGGTACGGCAGCCATCATCTACATCCAGCAGCAGGGCGGCCTGGCGGACGGCTTTGACATCGCCAACATTAACTATCAACTCCCCGGAGGTGGCATTTGTAAAGACCTGGCGGATTGCCCCAATGCGACCTATCCAATGCTTCTGTTTCAGATGTTGCCCACGGGAATACTTGGGCTGGTGTTAGCAGGCCTGCTGGCAGCAATGATGTCATCGGTGTCAGCGACTTTCAATTCAGCGTCAACGCTGATCACGATGGATTTTGCCGTAAAGATCAACCCGAACCTCAGTAGTAAGCAATTGGTCAGGATTGGGCAAATAGCTACGCTGGTATTAGTGATTTTGGCTTGTCTTTGGGCACCTCAAATTGAACGATATGCCTCGCTTTGGGAATACCTGCAGCTGGTTCTCAGCTTCATCGCGCCTCCGGTGGCAGCGGCCTTCATTCTGGGTATGTTCTGGAAGCGCGTCAACGGAACCGGCGCATTCCTGAGCCTCATGGCCGGGGCTACGGTAAGTATCGTCTATTTGTTGATGGACTCTTACGGCGTAGACAGTTGGTTTACCGAAATGCACTTCCTGCACCGTACGGTTTATCTCTTTCTTTTCTGTGGCCTGGTGAATACAGTGGTAAGCCTGATGACCGCTCCGCCAGCACTGGAAAAGGTAGAAGGCAACACCTGGAATAAGAGCCTCATCAAGGAAGAAACGCTGGAGCTGGCCAGCTTGCCCTGGTGGCAGAATTACCGCATTCAGGCAGTATTCCTGCTGATCATCACTTTCGTTTTGGTGGGCTGGTTCTGGTAGTATTATTAAAGCCTGTTTGCTCAAATAGAATTTACTCAGGTGCGGGTGTGGCTCCTGAGCTTGCCGAGGCCGCAGGTGCAGAGGGAGTTTGCGGAGCAATAGCAAGCTTGAAACCGGACGCTGACCGCGTAACGGCCCCGATGGAGTAGGTGAAGCTGGGGGAAGTCCGCCAGTGATTCCTTACTTTGGCGGCAAAAGAACTACTATGCCCCTGATTGATCTCAATAAAATCCCCACCCAGGCCCCAAAAGACCTCGACAAGGACGAAGCCAGAAAGTTAACCAAACAACGTGCTGAGCGCATAGCGGATCTCCACCAAAAGCTAGTGGCAGAGGGTAAGCACTCGGTTCTGATCGTATTACAGGGCATGGACGCCAGCGGTAAAGACGGTGCTATGCGCAACGTCTTCGGGGAATGCGCTCCCTTCGGCCTGCGGGCCGTTGGCTGGAAGAAGCCGACCGATTTAGAGTTCGCCCATGATTTCCTCTGGCGCATTCACAAGGAGGCCCCTGCAAAAGGAGAAATGGTCATATTCAACCGCAGCCACTATGAAGATGTACTGGTCCAGCGCGTTCATGGCTGGATTGACGAAGAGCGTGTGGATCGACGTTTCGAGAGCATTAACGCCTTTGAGAAGTTGTTGGCTTATGACAACAACACCCTGATCCTCAAATTCTACCTCCACCTCAGTAAGGACGAACAGGAACAGCAACTGCTGGAGCGGGTCAATGAGTCCGATAAATTCTACAAGCACAACGACGGTGACTGGGAGGAACGTGAGCATTGGGATAAGTACCGTGCCGCCTACAACGAGGTCATTAACCGCAGCGAAATCCCCTGGCACATCGTTGGGGTAGACCAACGCTGGTACCGCGACTATCAGATGACGGAGATCATCGTCAATGCGATGGAGGGTTTGAATATGGAATGGCCGGCACTGGAAACAGAACGAACCTGGTAGTCAGGTTGAACTGCAGCCATTAGTTTTCCGGCCGCTCTGATTTAAAAAGAAAGCCCCCGCTCACAATCGTGAGCGGGGGCTTTCTTTTATTGACTAATCGTCAAACAAGGAAACCCTTATTCAAAGATGTAACGGATACCAACCTGGCCCTGGAAGCGGCTGGACTGAAGACCAGAATCGTCGAGGAAAGGCTCGAGTTCATTGTCTTCGTTCAACAGTGCAGGGTTGAAGGAGTAGGTAGGCGTAAGAGATCCGTCTTCGAAGCCTTCGAAGTTCAGGATCTGGTAGTCGCCGAAGTAGAACTGACGACGGCCCCACTTCTCGCTAAGCAGGTTCGTGAAGTTCAGAGCGTCAAAAGTTAACTGCAGACGGTTCTTACCTGACAGAGGAATGTCCTGTACGAATTTCAGGTCAACAACGGTAGACCATGGTCCACGGTCACCATTACGCTCAGCGTACTGGCCACGGCGCTCGCTGGTGTAGTCGTTGCTGCTCAGGAAAGCTTCGAAAGCTTCAGCCTGCTGTGCTGCAGTGTAATCAACACCACCAAAAGTCTCGTCCACAAAGTTCATCTCACCCATGTTGGCAGGGATGTAGATAAGGCTGCGCTCACGGCTGTCAGTGCGACCGTTGAGGTTTCCATTATCGTTGTAGATAAGGCTGTAAGGACCGCTCTGAGCAGTCTCGCTGATCAGGGTAACTGTAGTAGCGAATTGGTTAGACGCACCGTAAGAGAAACGCTTGCTGACTACACCAAGGAAACGGCTTCCACCGGAGAAATCAGAACGGTATACCTGCTGGTCGATGTTACGACCATTTACAGAGTAAAGTCCACGCCACTGGCTGGAGTTCTGGCTGCTGGTACCGTCGAAGACACTGTAAGCATCACCGTAAGAGTAGCTGGCCTGAACGAAGAAGCCATTAGAGAAAGGACGCTGGAGGCTGGCCGTCAGGTTGTAGCCATAGCCTTCGTTAGTGTTGTAGCCAAGTACTACACGACCGTAGGTGTCACCACCAGGAACGGGAGCATCGTCGCCGTTACCGAAGTAGTTGCGATTGTCAGGACCGTCAAGCTGGTCGGTAGGTGCACCAACGTTGAGGTTTTGGTAAGCAACGTTCTGAAGCGTCTTGTTGTAGAGTACGTCAAGCGTACCGATGAAGCCCAGTGGGAGCTTACGGTCAACAGCCAAAGACATTTTCAGGAACTGTGGTAGTTTGAAATCCTCTGCGAAAAGGTCAATGGCACCACTTGGGGTTACGTTGTTGGGGTCAATGTCTCCGGGAAGCTGGCCGTTGATGTCAGCAACAAAAGGAGTGCTGAAAGAACGGGTGTAACCAGCGTTAAGACCGTAGTTGTTGAAGGCGCCACCTACCCAAACGAGGGGAGCGCGGCTGGTGAATACACCAATACCACCACGTGCCTGAGTAGTCTTGTCACCGAGGATGTCCCAGTTGAAGCCAACACGTGGGCTAACGAGAAGAGTTGGCTTGATGAAGCTACCAGACTGAGCACCGCGCGTATCGTAGATTTCGCTGATTTGAGCAAGGAAGTTATCGTTCAGGTCATCATTAACGGGAGTGTCATCGTAGAACGGAAGGTCAAGACGAAGGCCAGCGGTGAAGCTGAAGTTGTCTGAAACCTGAATGCGGTCCTGGAAGTAGAGACCCGCCTGACCGGCACCGAAGCTGGCGATAGCGTCACTGTCATCACCAGCTACGTTGTCACGCAGTGAGTAGACACGCTGGAAGAAAGAGGCGTTTCCTCCGTTCAGGAAAGTTTCGAGGTCGTCGAACTGGTACTGACCGAAGTTGTAAGCCAGGAAGAGGTTCTCGGCTTTGTAGAGCTCGAGGTTAGCACCAATTGTGAACGTATGCTTACCCTTGAAGATCTCAAAGTTGTTGGTCAGAGTGATTACGTTCTGGTTCAGCAGGTTAGCCGTAGAGAAACGCTCAGAACCGAAAGTGAGGTTACCGGAACCATCTTCGATGGACACCCAGGGGAATGGGTCGCCATTCTGATCACGGTCATCCACTTGGCGGGTGAAGCCCAATACGAAGTTGTTGCTCATGTTAGAACCGATAATGGTGTTCAGTTCAAGGGCAGCACCGTACGTTTTAGCAAGGAAGCGCTCAGAGCTATTCAGGAAGTTAATGTTATTGTTGTTAGACTGTACACCTTCGAGGTTGTCAGCGCCAACATAGCTGAGGCGGAGAGCAAGCTTATTGTTTTCGTTCAGGTTGAAGTCAAACTTAGCGTTCAATTTGTCAGAAACAAGGAAACGCTCGTTGTCCGTGTAAGTACCAGGATCGTAGCCGTACTCGCTCTGCAGGAAGTTGCTAAGGCTGTTGATGTCAGAAGTAGTAGCGTTACCAGTGTAGTTGTCTTCGTTGAAAGGCAGGGGAGTGGTCTCGTCCTGACGCTCGTAGTTGATGAAGTAGAAGATCTTATCTTTCTTTAGTGCACCACCGAGGCGGAAACCAGCAGTGTAAGCAGAGTAGTCAGAGATCTCAGCACCATCAAGTGTACCACGAGTCAGTGACTGGTTACGGAAGAAGCCATAAACAGAAGCTTCCGTATTGTTAGAACCAGAGCGGGTGATGGCAGAAATCGAAGCACCACCGAAGCCACCCTGACGAACGTCATAAGGAGCCAGGTTAATCTGGAAAGACTCAATGGCGTCTACAGAGATAGGAGAAACACCCGTTTGGCCACCGTTCGTACCAGAACCGGCAAGACCAAATACATCGTTAGATACAGCACCGTCAATGAAGATGGCGTTGTAGCGGTTGTTAATACCACCGAAGCTCAGCTCAAGACCATCGTTTCCTTCACTGGTGGTAGACTGAGGCGTAAGACGCGTAAAGTCACCAATAGAACGGCTGATGGTAGGAAGTGCATTGATGGCTTCTTCGCCAACGTTGGTTTCCTGACCGGTCTTCTCACCATTAAAGATGTCCGAACGGCTGGAGACAACCTCAATACCGGTAAGCTCAACAGCCGCAGTACCCATTTTAGGGCTGAACTGGAAGGCCTGGCCCAAAGAAAGGTAGATGCCATCTTTTACGATTGGCTCGTAGCCAACGTAAGTAGCGGTAATGATGTAAGGGCCACCAACGCGCATACCTGGAAGACGGAAGAAGCCGTCAAGATCGGTAACGTTACCATAAGTGGTTCCGGATGGTGTGTGAACGGCTTGAACCGTAGCGCCAATCAGGGGCTCACCGCTGGTGTTGTCCTGAAGTTTGCCGAAAACGGAGGCAGTCGTCACACCCTGGGCGGCAACCGTCAACGACGTTGCAAGCACCAGAAAGAGTGTGGTGAAAAGTGAAGTAAAAATCCTCATGTAAAAGTGATTTGGATTAGTTGATTAAACCTGAAATAACCTTGAATTGGCCGCAAAGGTCATATACGGCGGCGAAGGTAAGGTTAAGTCAACGTTAAGTTCTCCAAATCAGCTAATTACCCCGGATTTTTTTACATTCTCTCCTATTTATCCTGGCGGGCAAAAACGTCCTTTAACAGTTGAGTATTCCGTAAAGCAGGGTTTTGGCGCAATTCGCTTTCCTTTACTTCCACTAATCCAAACATTCCTTCGAGTGCGCGTTGGGTGACGTATTGGTCTAACTCCGGATCAGTTTTTTTGACGAAGGGGATTTTATTGTAAGCGGTTACCGCCTTAAACCAGATTTCGTTGGCGTTTACCTCATCAAGCGCCGCTCTGATCACTGGTTGGAACTCTCCTGCCAAAGGAGAAGCGGTGTTGGCTTCCAGATAGCGGGTGGCAGCATCCTGATCGCCCATCAACAGATTCATGGCATCTTTAATGGTGAGGCCCTTGATGGCGTCTACGAAAATGGGGCCTGCTTTTGTCGCCGCTAACTCCGCCGCGCGGTTAATTCGTTCCGTCAGGTCCTGTTCCAGGTTACCAAAGCCGGGCAGGGCACTAACCTTGTTAATAACGGTTTGGGCTTCTTCCGGCAGAAGAATCTTGTAGGGACTGCCATAGTACCCATCCTGAGCCGATAGGGAAGTGACGGCTTTGTCTACTCCCTGGTTCAAGGCTTCCTTAAGCCCGTTACCAATGGTTTCTTCAGAAAGCGGACTTTTACCGCTTAATACTTCGTCAGCCTTGTCGGAAGCCTGCTTGAGGAGTTTGCCGAATTGAGCCTGAGCCGGGGAAGCCAGCAACAGGGCCGCAAATAATAGAAAGGAAGTAAGAATGCGCATGCTTAAGATTTTTTCTAACTCAAGGAACGGTGAGGATAGCCCAAAGGATGTATGGGAGTCGTTAAGATTTGCCTAAAGGTCGGCGGAACGCGGTGAGCCCATCCAATTGGGTCACTCAGAAAAGTTTAAACAGGTTCAGGACAGGAAAGCAAAAGAACACCGATGAGACCCAATAGTGTTTACCAGGTAACGCTTCTGCCAAAGGGGTGGCGATATTTCCAATCCCGGTTCCGATCATCCGGTAAGGTATAATCGAAATACAGCCCAAGTATGCGATCAGGTGTTTGAAGAGCAGAGGAGTTGATGCGCAACTCCTGCCGGTAAAAGAGCTCGATTTTTAGCCGTTCCGTGAAGGTGTACTCGAGGCCGAAGGTGTAGCGCCGTCTGGCCCATTCATTACGGGAGTCGAAGCGATAGCGCCCTTCAAACTCGGCAACGGCGGAGAGCGTATTACTGATATCAGCCGCAATACCCAGTCTGGGACGGATTGATACCCGACGTAAACTTCCATCTGCGCCCGGCGGGCGATCCTGCTGATAGCGAAGGCGACTTTCCAGCGTAAAGGGGCTTTCCCCCAGGGGATATTTGTAGTTCAAGTCAGAAAACAATCGCAGCGTACCGGATTCTCCGTTCCTGCCAGGCTCAAAGCGGGAGCCAAAGGTGATGCTCAGGTTTTTGGCTAAAGCCCGGTTCCCTGCCAGCAGGAAAAGCGCTGATCCATCAGTAAACTCATTGAATGGCCAGCGATATTCTGCCTCGATGACGTAGCCCCACTTGGGGCCTACCTCATGCTCAAAGGATACGCCATTCCAGCTTTCGAGTTGAGCGAACAGTACAGTGGGGGTAAGAAAAAGCAGGGTCAGAAACAGGCGCATAATTATTTTTAAGAAGGAACACCGGATTGAATAAAGTGGCTCATTCGACGGTATAGGTCCGCGTATTCTGGCTGGGAGTTGAGTAGCTCAAGGTGACGGTTCATGGTTATGGTGTCACCGCGGGCAGCGGCACCGGTCTGACTTAACCTCGGGGCGGTACCGTCCTGTTTCAGTGCGGTGTTCCTGATGATGGGGAGTAAAATATCGAAGGGGATACCACTTTGCTCGCAGAGTTCGTAGCTGATCTGATAGAGCCAGGTGACAAAGTTGTTGCTGAAAACAGCGGAGAGGTGGAGTTGCGCTCGCTGCTGATCGTCCAGGAGGTAACTAAGCTGGCTTAGCTTGCCCGCCAACTCCCCCAGCACCTGCGTCAGCGCCGCACTCGTGCCGTAATAGACGAGCGGAACGTCTTGCCAATCGGTGACCTCTTCTCCTGCCCGTAAGGACCGGATGGGCCATAATGCACCCCGATGCTCAAAATGGCTGTGAATCATGATGGCTGGCGTAGCTCCGCTGGTATGCACTACCGGCACATCAGATGGCAATAACTGGCTGAGGTGGGCAGATACCCGGTTGATGGCGTTATCCGGTACTGCAAGAAAAACAAGAGAAGGTTGAGCCGGCAGGTCCTCCATCGGGATCACCCGCACGGGCCATTCTGCTACGCGTCCCGGGTCCCGGCTTACGAGACTTACGTCATGCCCTGCCTGGCTTAGCACTTGCACAAGGTGCCAGGCCAGGTTGCCGGCACCAATAACGATCACTTCCTTCATAAAGGCGAAGGTACTTGGGCGCGGCCGCAGGTGCAAGGTTTTCCTGGTTGCCACGCGCAGCGCGACGTGATGGCCGGCTATTGCGTACTTTGCAGCCCTAAAATCAACTCCCCAATGGAAACCATCAAATTGACCGAATATTCCCACGGTGCCGGTTGTGGCTGTAAGATCGCCCCTGCCGTACTGGATACTATTCTGGCGCAGACGACCAAAGGTCCTAACTTTCCGAATCTGCTGGTTGGCAACCATGAGCGGGACGACGCAGCGGTCTATGATCTGGGAGACGGTACGGCCGTTATTTCCACGACAGATTTCTTCATGCCGATCGTTGATGATCCGCTAACCTTCGGCCGCATCGCCGCCACCAACGCCATCAGCGACGTATACGCCATGGGCGGCACGCCCATGATGGCCATCGCTATTCTCGGCTGGCCCATCAACCAGCTATCGCCCGAAGTCGCAGGCCTTGTAGTGGAAGGCGGCCGGCAAGCCTGCGCCGATGCCGGAATCCCCCTCGCCGGCGGACACAGCATCGATAGCCCGGAACCCATCTTCGGCCTGGCCGTTAATGGCCGCGTGGAAGTGAAAAACCTGAAAAAGAACGGTGGCGCAAGGGTAGGGGATGTTCTTTTTTTGACCAAGCCCATCGGCGTAGGTATTCTCTCTACCGCCCAGAAAAAGAAGAAGCTCAAAGCAGAACACTCGCTACTGGCGACGGAGCAAATGATCCGACTCAATAAGATCGGCGCTGTGCTGGGTACCCTTGATTACGTTAATGCCATGACCGACGTTACTGGCTTTGGCCTCCTCGGTCACCTAACGGAAATGTGCAGGGCCAGTGAAACCTCCGCGACGGTGGAGTTGAACAAAGTCCCGCTGATCGATGAGGCCATCCTTGATCACTACCTCGCCGAAGGCTGCATCCCCGGAGGAACCAAACGTAACTGGGCCAGCTACGGCCACCACGTATCGCTGCCCAACGAACGTGCCAGGTGGCTCCTGGCCGATCCGCAGACCAGTGGCGGATTGCTCTGTGCCGTAGACGCCCTTCAGGCGGATACTTTCCGGGAGATTTGCTTTCAGCATGGGCATGAGGTGGAAGCGTTGGGGCAGATGGAAGTGGCTTCCGGTGATGTTTTGGTAAGCGTCGAATAGCTGGGGCAGCTGTGTCGTTATCGCAGAGGAAATTGAAAAAATCTGCGAACTAATTATGGCGCTCTGCTCTTATGGAGGTATACCAAAAAGTGCCGTATGACCTCTGTCCTAAAACTGTCTAACCTTCCCGCTGGGGACAGCCACCAAATCGATCATGGTGACTACAAGGTATTACTCACCAACGTCGAAGGAACCGTCTACGCCGTAGAATCTAAATGCAGCCACTTCGGGCTGCCCCTCGAAAAGGCGGCCCTGAACGGCCACCGCCTGCGCTGCCCTTTTCACCACGCCTGCTTTGATGTGCGCAACGGTCAGCAGCTGGAAGCCCCCGGCCTGGATGGTATCGCGACCTTCGGTGTGGAGATCATTGATGGAGACATTCACATCAGCGAAGAACCGATTACGAAGCCGGAAGCACCAGCCACGGGTGACTTTGCCCATAAGCTGGACGACGGCCATTATGGCTACGCCATTGTCGGTGGAGGCGTTGCGGCGGCTAACGCTGTTTACGGCATCCGGGAGCATGACGCTACCGGCAGTATCGTTTTGATCACCCGCGAAGACCTGCCGCCCTATGACCGGACGCACGTAAGCAAGGCGCTTCTGGATGGGGGCAAGGACCTTAGCGATCTTCCCCTTCATTCTGAAGCTTTCTACCGTGGACAAGGGGTCAGCTTAATGGAAAAAACTACGGCTGAGGAAGTGGATGTCGCAAATAAAACAATCGCTTTGTCCGGAGGAAAAACGATCTCCTACGATAAAATTTTGCTCGCTACCGGCGGGGAGCCCCGCAAACTTGATATACCAGGATCGGAGTTGGACAACATCTTCACCATTCGAAATGCGCGGGATGGAATGGCTGCCAGAAATCAGGTGTCAGAAGGTACCAAAGTGGTCATTATCGGCGGCAGTTTCATCGGTCTTGAAGCAGCCATGAGCCTGGGCAAACAGGGAGGGGACATAACGGTAGTTGCTCCCGAAGAGGTGCTGTTTAAAGGTCCCTTTGGGGAGAAAGTAGGTAAATACGTGCAGCAACTGCACGAGGAGGCAGGCGTCAGCTTTCGGTTGGGGCGCAAGTCATCTGCCTTTACGGGCAAGGGTAAAGTCTCTTCCGTAACGCTGGATAATGGCGAAGAACTACCCGCAGATGTTGTCGTGGTTGGAATCGGCGTTCGCCCGGTCACCAATTACCTCCGCGGTCTGGCCGGTACTGCGGACGGCGGGCTGAAAGTGGATAATCACCTCGCTTGTAATGTAGCAGACACCTGGGCGGCGGGAGACATCGCCTGCTATCCGGACCGGGAAGGCGCGGCTCGCATCGAACACTGGAAAGTAGCGGCTCAGCAGGGTAGAGTAGCCGGACGAAATATGGCCGGCGCAGCAGTGCCCTACACCATGTTACCGTTCTTTTGGAGCAACCAGCAAGGCGTCAATTTTCGCTATGCCGGGCACGCTACCGAATACGATAATATACTCTTTGACGGAACCCCCGGCGAAGGCCCCTTCCTGGCCTTCTACCTTATGGGAAAACACGTTCAGGCAGTCCTGGGCGTAAAGCGGGATGCTGATGTGGCCGCAATTGCCGAAAGAATGAGTCATCGTGAAATGCCCGACAATGATGATCTGCGAGGATTTAACTGGAGGTAGTTGGTGCTAAATAGTTTATTTTAGCCCCATGAATTACACACTAAGCCTTTTTATTTTACTGGTGCTTCTTTTAACTCCCGAGCCCTCATTCGCAGCCCTCACACCGGCAGCGGAAGCGCCCGTTCGGCATTTGGACCGCGCCCACGTTGAACAACAACTCGGCCGAAAACTAAAATTCAAAGAGCGTATCGGTCTGTCAATCATCAGGGGCAAAGCAAAGCGGCAGGCCCGGAGAGCGGCAAAAACTGCTGCCGGAGGCAGCCCCGTAGATGGCTATGCTGTGGCAAGTCTGGTCTGTGGAATCCTTGGCTTCTTTACCTTCTTTACGGCTATTCCGGCACTCGTTCTGGGTATTATTGCCCTAGGACGCTTTAACCGGGACCCGCAGTACAGAAGTGGGAAAGGGATGGCTATTGCAGGTGTGATTCTTGGGGGACTGGTCCTTTTTGCTGTACTGCTGATCATTGGAATTCTTGCCGCTACCTGGGGAAGACAGTAAGTCAGAATCACACTGAACCATAATTTAAGACTAATTGAGCACTGCCCGGTCATGGTTTATCGATAGATCAGTACGTGCCCAATCTGCTTCACTTTCATTTTAATCGCAGTACCTAACTTCAACGCACAAAATAACACTATGCGATCACTTTTACTCATCCAACTATTTCTCATTTCGATAGTTGCGTTTGCACAACAAGACGTCTTCCAGCGCCTTCCTCTTCCGGATAATGGCAGGGTAGGAGAGATCGTGTCTCCGGCAGCTTTCCTCGGCTATGAGCTTGGCGAACGCTTTACGGAATACGCCCGCTCGGTGGAGTATTTCCATCTGCTGGCGGCCAATAGTCCACGCATCAGCATTGAAAAGTACGGAGAGAGCTATGAGAAGAGGCCGCTGCTCATGCTGACGATAAGCGATGAAACTAATATGGCCAGGATCGATCAAATCCGGCTTAATCAACTGGCTCTGGTGAATGCAGCCAAGGAGGCGCGGCCGCAGGTGCAGAGTTTGGTGGATGGTCATCCCGTGATAAACTCTTACAGCTATAACATTCACGGAAACGAAGCCTCTTCGACGGAGGCTGCCATGCAGGTTGCTTACGAGCTGGCCACGACTAAAGACGCGGCCCTCCTGGCCGCCCTCAAAGAAACGGTCAACCTGCTGTTCATCTGCATCAACCCGGACGGCCGTGACCGCTACGTGTACTGGGCCAACTCCGTGGCCCGTAACACCGGCGGGCAAGAGCCTCGAGACCTGGAACACTACGCTCCCTGGCCGAACGGCCGGACCAACCACTACTGGTTCGACCTGAATCGCGACTGGGTCTGGGGCGTCCACCCCGAAAGCCGGGGCCATACCACTGCCTACCAGAAATGGATGCCACAGGTACATACCGATTACCACGAGCAGGGCTACGATGCCAACTACTTCACGGTACCCGGCACCACGCCCCGGAATCTGCTGTTGCCGGATGCTTATGAGACCTGGGCCGATACCTTCGGCCGGGCCAACATCACCGAATTCAACAAGAAGGGTTTGAGCTACTTCACCCGCGATCGCTTTGATTTCTACTACCCGAGCTACGGGTCCAGCTACCCTTCCGTGATGGGCGCTATCGGGATGCTGACCGAGCAGGGCGGTATCGGCGCACACCGCGCCGTGGAAACAGAGGACGGCTACGTGCTGACCCTCCGCCAGCGGGTATACGATCATTACACCACGAGCCTGGCGCAGGTCAAGGCATCGGCCCGCAACCGAAAGGAACTGATCAACTACAGCGTGGATGCCTGGAACCCACTCAACAGCAAAGCCTCGGCAACTGCTTACCTGATCGAGAATGATGGCAGTGATTACTTTAATGATGTCCTGAAAATGCTTCTGCTCAACGGCGTGGAGGTGGAGCGGACTACGGAGACTTTCTCTGCTTCCGCCACCAGTTTTCGCACCCGCGTCAGCGCCCAAAAACAATATGCCTCCGGCAGTCTGATTGTTGCTACTGAACAGCCGCGACACCTCTTCGTCAACAGCATTCTGAGCAATGATCTGCAGATCGAGGACAGCGTGATGTACGATATGTCAACCTGGTCAGCGCCTCTGGCCTACAACCTGGAGGCCTACGCCTTTAACCGCCCCGTGATGGTGGATACGGAGCCCGTGACGGAAGTGGAGGAGAGTGGCATGGTCGTACCCGTTGGTGGCAATGGCAAGGCCTACGCCTATGTTATTGATTGGAGCCAGCGCAATGCCCCCCGCGCCCTGGCGAAACTCTGGAAGGCAGGCTACCGCGTCCGCAGCGCAAACGAAGGTTTCGTGGCCGATGATGGTTCCGAGTTCGGAGCGGGTAGTCTCATTGTACTCGCCGGCCGAAACCTGGAACGGGAACGTTCTATTGAAACGGATATGCGCCAACTGGCGGCTGCCGAAAAAGTAAACATTCATCGTTTTCTGACCGGGCGGATGAAGGATGGCAACGACCTGGCCAGTACGCGTAATTTTCCCGTTAAACCGCCTCGCGTTGCCATGCTCGTAGAGCCTCCTTTCAATGTTTACACCAGCGGACAAGTCTATTTCCTCTTCGATTGGGAAACTGAGCTACCCGTGGAGCGCATTCGAGCTTCTACGCTCAGCCAAACGGACATCCCCAAGTTCGGCTCCCGCTACGGTATGGCCGATCTTAACGACTACGACGTCCTCATCCTGCCCGACGCCAGGAACCTGGAAAAAGTCTTTGGCCAAAGTGGCCAGGCCGAGCTCAAACGTTGGCTCACCAATGGCGGAACGCTGGTCAGTATCGGCTCCAGCGCCGAGTTTTTCACTAAGCGCAGTGGCTTCCTCAAGCAACAGGAAATTGTCTCTCCGGACCGGGATACCTCCCAGGAGTCCAAACTACTCTCTTACAGCGAACGAACGGATTACTTTGGCAAACAGCGTATCCCGGGCTCTGCGCTAAAGGCCACTATTGACGTTAGCCACCCGCTTGCCTTCGGCATGAAACCGGAGGTCTATACACTGAAATTCGGATCCAACTCCCTTAAGCCCGACCTTGGGCTGCAAACGGTTGGCCGCTACGCCACGGACGCGAGCCAACTGCTCGCCTCCGGCTACGCCTCCCCGAAAAACCTTGCCTCACTGGCGGGGAACACCTGGGCCGGTGTGCGCCCTTACGGGAGCGGGCGCATCGTTTATTTCCTGGATAACCCCCACTACCGGATGTTCTGGCGCGGGCCCAGCCGGATGATGCAGAATGCGGTAATGATTGTACCGGGGATGTAGTGAGAGGAAGAATTCCTGCTCCGGAAAACCAGTTGCAAAGCAGCGTAAAAGATAGCCAGTCGCTCGCCCTGCAGGCTCGGCTTTTCGGAGCAGGAACTCCTTATTCAAGGAATTATTTGGCCTTAATGCCACACCCAATCGCCTTCACTTCAGCGGGCTTGGGGTCTTCTCCTTTTTCAAGGGCTGCAACGGCCATTTCCACGTAGGCTTCCGTGACGGCTTCGGCGTCCTGTGGGCTGTCATCAATGGCACCGTGGTAACGCAGAACACGGTCAGCATCCAGCAGGTATACCTCTGGCGTCTTGCTGGCACCGTACTGCGGGTATACGCTTTGATCGGCATCGATCACGTAAGCGAAGCCAAAGCCACGCTCCGCAGCTCTTTCTTTCATGGCTTCCAGGTTGTCACCGGGCTTAAGTTCCACGTCGTTAGGCTGGATAGCAATCAGGGGGTAGCCCATCTTGCTCAGCTTTTCGTGCAGTGCCACCAGGCGTGGCTCGTACATCTTGGCGTAGGGACAGGTGTTGCAGGTGAATGTAACCGCATAGCCCTTCGGCTTTTCGCCGTTGGCATCCACCATGGTGGCCAGGCTGTGCATTTCACCATCAATGCCTTCGAGTTTGAAGTCCGGAGCCACATCGCCGATCTGGAGTCCGCTCATGGGTTCTGAGGCCTTCTCGGGCGCAGGCGCAGGTGCAGTGGTCTGTTCAACTTCAGCAGCGTTTGCCTCTGCCGGGTTGGTTTGTCCGCAAGCGCTGAGGATAAGCAGCAGGGCGAGAGGAAGGAGGTTGAAGATAATTCTCATTGGTTGGTTTTTTAGGTTTAACGGATAGCGTCTACGCTTGATTTTAGTTCTGCGTAGGAATTATACTTTTCGGAGTGAAAAACCCGCTTATCTCCGCGATAAATCACCGTCACGGGAATAGCACCACCCCAATCAGGGTCCACCCGATCGATCCAATCGTTGTACTTACTGTCGGCCAGGGCAATGACTGGCGGGAGGTCCGGATGACCGTCAACGAACTTCTTCAGCTTGGTCTCGATGTCTTTTTTAAAGTCCAGACTCACCGCAATCACCTCTGTGTCCGGGCCAGCCTCTTTCGCTAATTGCTCGAAGTAAGGCATTTCCTCCACGCAGGGTTTACACCAGGTTGCCCAGAAATTGATCACGTAGGTTTTGTCATCATCCTGGGTGAATAGCGGAGCGATGTCATCAAAGGATTCATACACCGGGTAAGAAAGTTCCTCTTTATTAGGCTGTAGGAGGTTCGTTATCGCAGACGAAGCAGGGGCTGAGTCTGTAGAAGAGGTACAGCCAATCAGAAAGAGAGGCAGCAAATAGAGCAATATGCGCATGGGGTAAAATTATCGGGTGGCAGCTTCACGTTGATCACTTAGAAGCGATGCCTGGAGAACACCCTTCAACTCGACTGTGTTCATAGCTGTAAACGCTTAAGTTATGAAACTCTCCCGGAAAAATCTCTTGCAAACACAGTCCTACATCGATGGACAATGGTGGGGAGCGGAGCACAACAGGAAGTTCTCGGTGTTCAATCCTTTTGACGGCAGTTTGATTACCAAGGTAGCCGATCTTGGAGAGAAAGAGACTGAATCTGCCATAGAGGCCGCAACTCGTGCCTTCCCCGCCTGGAGTCGTAAAACGGCCGGCGAACGCTCCGACATCTTACGTCGCTGGTACGAGCTGATCATGGAAAACGTGGATGATCTGGCCCTGATTCTCACTACGGAGCAGGGTAAACCGCTGGAAGAAGCGAAAGGTGAAATTCGTTACGGCGCCTCCTTTATTGAGTGGTTTGCGGAGGAGGGGAAACGTGCATACGGGGATGTCATTCCCGGGCACGGAACGGACAAACGGATAACGGTTATCAAGCAGCCCATTGGCGTGGTGGCGGCCATCACGCCCTGGAATTTCCCTAACGCCATGATCACCCGTAAAGTGGCGCCGGCGCTTGCGGTGGGATGTACGGTGGTTATCAAACCCGCGCAGGACACCCCGCTTTCCGCACTGGCGCTTGCTGTTTTAGCCGAAGAAGCGGGCATACCTCCGGGGGTGCTTAACATACTGACAACCAATCAGGCAAAAGAAGTGGGCGCAACACTTACTAAAAGCAAGGAGGTGCGTAAACTGAGTTTTACGGGCTCTACGGCGGTTGGGAAAGAATTGATGCGGCAGTGTTCAGGCACGGTAAAGAAGTTGTCGCTGGAGCTAGGCGGAAATGCTCCCTTCATCGTGTTTGACGATGCGGACATTGAGGGCGCGGTCGCAGGTGCCATGGCCAGTAAATACCGCAATGGAGGGCAGACCTGTGTCTGCGCTAACCGCTTTTTCGTGCAGGCGGGCGTGTATGACCGCTTCGTCGAAGCTTTAACGGCGGAGGTGAAAAAACTTAAGCCGGGTGATGGCCGGCAGAAGAACATTGACATCGGCCCACTGATCAATGTCTCCGGGCTAGAGAAGGTCGAGCGGATTGTTGGCGATGCGGTCAGCAAAGGTGCCGTAGCCACCACCGGAGGAAATCGCTCCGAAGCCGGCGACTTGTTTTATCAGCCAACGGTACTCACCGGCGTAGACAATACCATGGCGGTCAGCGAAGAGGAAATCTTCGGACCCGTCGCGCCCATCTTCCGCTTTGAGACGGAAGAGGAGGTTATCGCGATGGCCAACGACACCCCCTTTGGCCTTGCCGCCTACTTCTACGGACGGGATTACGCCCTGATCTGGCGCGTAGCTGAAGCTCTGGAATACGGTATGGTGGGCATCAACACCGGGATGATCTCCACGGCCGTCGCCCCCTTCGGCGGCGTCAAAGAATCTGGTTTTGGGCGGGAAGGCTCTAAGTACGGTCTGGAAGAGTATTTGGTGACGAAGTATATGTGCTGGGGAGGGGTGGAGCGTTAAACAGTCAAGGTGTAAAATATTGGCTGCTGCAGGTGGATTGCCTGATTAACTAATTTTGGCCGGAACGGGAGGGAAAGACTACGATCCGGAAATTAGCCGCTACCTGATCACCGGGCGGTATAAAAGGATATTGACTCTGGATGATGGGCAACCAGCTCAGGCCCAGGTCTAATGCTACGGTAGTTGATAAATGATACATTACTCCTGCTCCAACGTCGAATGATAAGTGCTTGAAAGATATTTCATCGAATGATATACCATTAATGAAGTACTGATTACCCGCTTGTTCACGCCTTAAACGTTGTAATCCCCCCTGAACGTAAGGCTGCCACTGTTTACCATTATTGATCTGGTAGCGCAGCCCCATCCCGAGTACTGTTTCATTGGAGGTAAGGTTGCGGGGAAGAATATCTGTGCCGACGTCTGCTCTGAAGGTATTGTATCCAGCCCGTACCATTAGTGCCAGATGATTGGAGAGAAAAAAACCGCCATCCAGCTGCACAGTCGCGAAAGCATATTCAGTGCTGAAGTTCAACCCTAAAGCAGCGTTACCAATGCTGGGGTTGAGCAGGAGGTCTCCTGCTTTGTTTACGTGCCCAAGCGCAGGATCCAGACTGTGCTGTTCGCCGAACAGTACATTAAGGCCGACCCCCAGCGTAAAAAGTCTTGGTAGTCGTTGTGTATTAAAATTATGGCGAACCGTAGCCGTGAGCATGGCTCCTGGTGCTATTTGGTATTCGCCGCCCAAAGCGATTGACGGCGATAATGCTGCTTGTTCGTCAAAGTTTATTGTCAGGCCCGTTTCACTGAATAACTGGGCATTTCTAGATTTGCCCAAGGGGAAATAATAACGAGCAAATGGGGTGAATTGAAATTGATTTCTGCTAGAAATACTGGCAAAATCTCCCGCTTCAACGGCTGCCCCCAGCAGTAGTCGGTCACGCACGAAATAGCCGCCACGAGCCCGCATACCAAAGCCACCGAATAAACCGTCAGTAACGCTTAGGAATTCAATGCCGGACTCCTGGCCAAAATACACGGTGCCTTTGCTGTATTGAGCCGATAGGATGCTACAGGACGAAAGCAGGAAGAAGAACAGAAAACGCATGCTTTAATTGGATTTAGGTGTATCCCTAAGACAAGGCTTTTTGCGAATTGTTGATTGAACCCGTTTAAATTCCCTTGAATAATTTTCTTAAATTTTTCTCACCAGTACGATATAATCCATATCCATCTCAGACGGAGGCTTTGGTAGCGTTATCTTTCCATTCTTCGGGGACTCCTTTTGCATTGAGCCTGTATCTTTCCCCGTGCGGGGGTTGAAAAGACGAATGCTGTAACTGCCGCCGGGCAGAATCAGTTGATTGTCGGGCTTTTCTCCCATCTTGAGCAGTACCAGGTATACCTCTCCTTTCTTGGCCAGAATCCAGTCGTTCTCGGAAGAACTCAATTCATTGGCGGGAGACATTTCCTTCAGCGGCAGATTAGCCTGCTCCATAAACTCCAGGTGATAGCGTACCTGATCCCAGAACTTATCCCGGCTGCGGAAATCTTCACAGGAGAGATCAGAGTGCGCGTGCTTGTAGCCGAAGTACCATTCTGAGCCCCACCCGCCGGCCATAATGGCTCCCCAGAGGGCGTTTTGGCGAGCGTTGTCGTGTACGCCGTCATCATCGGCGTCCGGCACGAGGCTGTGCTGTGCGTCTCCGGGTTCGTCAATGGCAATGGCCCAATTTACCTTTTGCCGTTTGGAAAGTTCCAGCCAACGCCGAATGCTGGGGTACACCTCGCGGAAATCAGGCTTACTGGTCTGGTAGGATAATCCGGTATACCGGCTTTCCGGACCGAGCAAATCATAAAACTGCTGACCGTTGTGAATAACGACGTGGTGGCGGTAGGGATCATTCTCATAAAAGTAGCGGGCCATAGCCAGTCGTTGGGTCGTGTTCTGCCAGGGGGTTGTATGTTTTTTCATCCACAGACCATTCTCTTCGCCTACGTTCCAGTTGAGGGCCAGGTGGTGCCCGAAGCGGGCCATGAGTTCCCGATAGTAGAGTTTTCGTTGAGGGCCCAGATCTCCGCCGTCGAGTAAGCCCTGATTCTCCACTTCGGCCAGTTTGAAGTGAAGAAACATCCCCAGGCGTTCACCGTGGCTGAAGACGATCTCCCACTGGTCCATTTTCGAGACGTCAATCCGCTCGTAGTTGTGGTAACTGACGTAAGGGAAGACGTTCATATCGTCTCCGGCAATGTTATTCGTCAGGAAGCTGAAGGCGTTGAGCCCCTTACCGGCCAGGTAATTAATGGCGCCGATGAGTGCCTTTCCCTTACCGTCTTTCCAGGTAGGATCTCCGGCTTTCCAGTCGGAAAGATGTGGTGCCCAGGTTTTAACCAGATTGTCCTTCAGGCCATCATTGTGAAAAGTACCGTCGAAGTCGGCGTAAGAAAGCAGGTTCTCTGGTGCGTCGGTGCCGGACTTGATGAAGTACTCTCCGGTTTCGGCGAAGACGGGGTACTGGCGGCCATGAAATAAGAGCCGGCCTTTTGCCCGCAGGTCCTTTCCGGTCTTGTCAGAAGGAGAAACCGAAAATTGCCCGTGTAAGCCATCTGCGCCGGCGACAATCTCTCCGGCATTGGGGTTGTCACTAACGGCCACATTCGTGCCGTTTCGAAAACTAACGGTCCAGGTCCATTCTCCTGTGTGGCCCGGAGAGAAATGAGCACGCCATTTGTTCCCCTTGTCAGCACTGCTGTTACCCGCATCACCATCCGCAGCGAAATAACCCGGAATAACGTAAGTGGCAGAGTCGTGGCGGAAGGTTACGTCCATTCGGTAATGAAGAAAGGGGTTGTAATTCGCCAGTTCGCTGGTATTGGGGCCATCAATGGTCAGGGTGATTTTGTGCCACTTCCTGAGCTCGCCGCTAAGTTCTACCTGCCCGTTGAGCAAGAGACATCCGAAGGTGAAGGAGACTAAAAGCAGGTAGGGGAGAAAAGAGTGTTTTTGCATGGTAGTTGTTTTTCTGTTTTTTCGGAACGCACAATATGGCAGCTGTTGGCCAGGGCCTATCCGTAAGCTAAGGCATACGCGGTAGAATCATTGCCCCTAAAACCTTCTTTGCACCTGCGTGAGCGCCTGAGAAACTTATGGTGTAGAAAAATGAAGTTCTGTGATAGCAGGACGGAAAGGATTAAAACACCCCCGGCTTATCTTAGGACCTAGCCAATATTGATCCCTCGGAAGTAGCCTACTGCATCAGGGCAGTTAATATCCTGCTTGCCATGGATAATTACCTGCTGGTTTTCGATTTCCTCAGCGGCTAGCTTTGTTCCACTATCTAAAAGTCTAACTCGTGAAGATCGCCAAGATTGAGACCTACCTATTATCTGATCAGCTGGAAGAATCCTTCTTCTTCTCACAATGGGCGTATTCGGAGCGACGAATTTGTATTGTGAAAGTGAGCACCGAATGCGGCATCATTGGCTGGGGAGAAGGTTATGGCCCCGCAGATGTGTTGGAGGCCGGCATTAAGCTTCTCCAGCCGATGCTGATCGGGAAGAACCCGCTCGAACAGGAAGCCATTTGGTTTGACCTGTACCGCAAAACACTTGACTACGCCCGTCGGGGTATACTGGTAGCTTCCATCAGTGCCATTGACCTGGCTTTATGGGATATTAAGGGTAAGACTTTTGGCCAGCCCGTTAGTGTTTTGCTTGGCGGAAGGCATCGCAAGCAGATATTACCTTATGCTACCGGGCTGTATTTCTCTCAGGGAGAGAATTTAGCGAGCCGCCTGGCCCAGGAAGCCGTCAGTTATATTGAGCAAGGCTTCAGGGCCATCAAAATGAAAGTAGGGTTTACCCCGGAGCAAGACCTGATTAACGTGCGGGAAGTACGGAAAGCCATTGGGCCAGACACAAAGCTGATGGTAGATGCCAATCACGCTTATTCCCTGCGGGAAGCTACTGAGCTCTGCCGTAAGATTGAACCCTACGATATTGGTTGGTTTGAAGAACCCATCTCACCGGAGTTTCACCAGCAGTATCAGCAACTCAGAACCAAAACGAGCATTCCCATTGCCGGAGGAGAATGTGAGTACCTGAGATATGGCCATCATGAGTTGCTTAAAAACAACTCGGTAGACATTTTGCAGATAGACATCTGCTCCGCTGGCGGCTTAACGGAAGCCAAACGTATTGCGGCCCTTGCATCTACTTACGGCGTCGAGATTATTCCTCATACCTGGGGAACCGGAATTGCCTTTCATGCAGCACTCCACTTTATTGCTAACCTGGAACCCGTTCCCGGACGCCTCTTTCCGCCCGATTTTTATATTGAATACGATCGGACGAGTAACGGCATTCGGGATAAACTTACCTCTCCATGCATTTGCATGAAGGATGGATACATTGATGTTCCCAGCCGTCCGGGGCTTGGATTTGAAGTCGATGAAGATGTCTTAGCGTATTATTCGCTCCCCGCTCAAAACGGGAAGAAAGTAAGTTGAAGCAGACCCGGAACACCTTTTTACTTATCAAACTAACGAATTAATCCGAGTCATCATGGAAGCAAGCTTTCCTTTCATTCTGGTACTTATTGCCAGTGTTTTTCAAGGCAGTTTTGGTGTAGGCATGAAACACATGGAGCCACTGAAGTGGGAAGCCTGGTGGTTGCTACACGCCACGGTAGCTATGATTGTTTTTCCGCTGAGCTGGGCTTTACTTGTCGTCCCTGATCTGTTTGGGATCATCGCTGCGGCGCCGTCCGAAGCTATCTGGACCGGAATGCTTTACGGCTTCCTCTGGGGAATTGGCGGTATCCTCTTCGGAAAAAGTATCCCCTATATCGGGATCTCACTCACTTATGGCATCGTTATGGGCGTCTGCTCAGCGGTGGGTTGCCTGATTCCCTTCTTTCAGTTGGAAGAGGTAACCGGCATGGCCGCATTTCCCTACGTGATTGGTGGGGTACTGCTGATGCTCATTGGGGTGGCCATTACCGCCTACGCTGGTGTTAAAAGAGACCGTCTCCTTAAGCAGGAGGTAGATGGTGGCTCGAACCTTAAAGCAGGCTTGGTAATCGCTCTGCTCAGCGGTGTACTGTCAGCCTTGCTCAACGTTGGGTTTGTGAGTGCCCAACCCGTCGGGGAGATCGCGGCAGAAGCAGGGGTGATAACCCGAAACACAAGCCTGGCCGTTTGGGTGGTGGTTTTGTTGGGCGCTTACCTGATGAATGCAGGCTACGCCATTTTCCTGCTCTTCAAAAACAAAAGCTGGGCTTCTTTCTCCGTGGCGGGGTCGGGGAAAGCCTACTCCTGGTCTGTTGCTGCCGGACTGCTCTGGTTTGGTGCACTTGGCGTTTATGGCCAGGGAGCTACCCTGATGGGAGATATCGGCCCGGTTATTGGCTGGCCGATCCTGTTGGGGGTGTCCCTCATTGTCAGTAATATCTGGGCTTACCTGAACAAGGAATGGGACGGGGCCAAAGGACCTTTCATGACCCTTTTGTTCGGTTTGCTTATCCTGATAGTTGCCACCATCGTACTCGGATATTCCAACGGCCTGAGCTAACAATACATAACTAATAAAAACAGCGTGACTATGCACTTCGGTCATAAGAAACTATACATCGACGGAGAACTGCGCGAGGCAGCTTCGGGTAAGACATTTGACGTGATATGCCCTGGAGATGAAACCGTAATTGCTACCATTGCCTGGGCGGGTAAAGAGGATACCGAACAAGCCCTGGAAAGTGCACAACGGGGATTCAAAGCCTGGTCAGTCTTACCCCTTGAGAGCAGAAAGGAATGGATGACAAAACTGCGGGCTGGTATTCTGGAAAAGAGAGATTATCTGCGCCACGCCATTTCTCACGAAATGGGAAAAGTATGGGCGGGAACGGATGAAGACCTGACCAGCATTTCCAATTCATTGCAATACTACGCCACGGAGATGGAGAGTAGGGGAGACACCGATATTCCGGACCGGGAAGGAACCCACACCCATCGCTTAATTTCACAGCCCGTAGGTGTTACCGTTGCCTTCCTAGCTTATAACTTTCCGCTGTTAAATCTTGGTTTCAAGCTTGGACCGGCCCTGGCTGCGGGCTGTTCCATCATTATCAAGCCGTCGGAGTTCTCACCGCTTTCCGCTTATATCATCGGAGAGATATGCCACGAGATTGGTTTTCCGGCCGGAGTGGTAACCGTTATCTGCGGAGACGTTCAGGACGTAGGCATTCCTCTGTGTGAAAGCACCATTCCACGATTAATTACGATGATCGGCTCAACGGAAACAGCTCAGAAGCTGATCCGGCAGAGCAGTGCTACGTCTCTGAAACGGTTTAGCATGGAATGTGGTGGTAACGCGCCCTTCATCGTTTTTGAAGATGCGGACCTGGAGCAAGCAATCAATCTTGGCGTCGCACTCAAGGTGGGTAATAGCGGTCAGATTTGTGTTGCGCCTAACCGCTTTTACATTCACGAGTCAGTGATCGATGCATTTACAGAAGGAATGGAAGCGCGCTTCCGGACGACTAGCATTGGTTTTGGGAAGGAAGAAAATCCGGATATGGGCCCGCTTACGAACCGTGCTTCTGTGCTCAAGGTCGATGACATTGTCAAAGAGGCGCAAACGCAGGGGGCAGAGTTGGTTTTTGGAGGCAGTGAATTGGACCGCCCCGGTTACTACTACGAGCCTACTGTTCTCCGGCTCAATGATCCGGAGGCCTCCGTTTTACAGCGGGAAATATTTGGCCCGGTAGCCATCATCGTTCCCTTTTCTACCCGGGAGGAAGTAATTGCCCTGGCCAACGAAACGGATAGCGGCCTGGTTTCCTACGTATTTACCGGCAGCCAGGAGACCATGGATTTCTTTGCCCGTGAGCTTGAGTTCGGAGAAGTACAGCTCAATGGCGTCAAGTACGATATTTACCTGCCTCATGGTGGCATCAAAAACAGTGGTTTTGGCGTAGATTGCTCCCCTTACGCCCTGGACGATTATCTGATCCGTAAACGGGTAAGTCAGGCCATTACTTTATGAAAAGAAAACCCGATTACTTCATTAGTTGCGACTGGGGGACCACAAACTTCCGCCTCAGAGTCGTTAGCAGTATTACCCTTGACGTAGCGTTTGAGCTGACGGGCGGTCTTGGGATTCGTGACCTGAACAACGAGTTCTTACGGGCAGGTACGGGCGACCGTTACGCCCACTTTGCCCGGTATCTCAGTGGTCAAATAGGCAGAATACCTGATGAATATCAGAGGGAACCCGTGGTAGTTTCCGGTATGGCCTCGGCCAATATTGGCATGGTTGACCTGCCTTACGGAGAGTTACCCATCACGGCGGATGCTGCTGGCTTCAGGGTGGAAGAATACGTACTTGAGGGTGGACAGCCATTGCACATTATCTCCGGGGTGAAAAGCAGCACCGGAATGATGCGTGGTGAAGAGACGCAGGCGCTGGGCTTGCTCGAATTAATGAAGGCCGACCGTGAAGGAGTGTTGTTGCTCCCCGGCACACACAGTAAACACCTGAATTACCGGCAGGGAGCCTTTACCGATTTTGGATCCTACATGACGGGCGAGCTGTTCGAACTGCTCTCCAGTAAAAGTATCCTGTCTAATTCTCTCCGTCCGGAAGCCCTTGATGTGGCTAACGAAGGGGCGTATCTGTCCGGCCTTCGGGCCGGTGCGCAAGACGGTGCCGCCAGTCATCTTTTTTCCATTCGGGCCGGTGATGTGCTTAGGCAGGCTGACCCGGGAAAAAGCTATTTACAGCTCAGTGGCCTGCTGATTGGTGATGAACTTCGGTATTTATCCAACACAAATGATGAATTCTGCTATCTGGCCGGCTCCGGTCCACTATTATTACTCTACAAGCGGGCGTTGCAGGAATTAGTTGGCCCCGATCGTTTAACCGTCTTTGGGGCGGAAGAGCTGCAACGGGCCCTGCTGTCAGGGCAGCGCAAAATTATGCTACGGAATGACTAAGACTTCCTCCTTTTCAATGGAATTATTTCGGCAGGCTCCCGTGGTTGGGATTATCCGGAACCAGTCCGCAGAAGATTGTTACCGGATCGCCGAGACGATGCTGGAAGCGGGACTTTACACGCTGGAAGTGACGATGAATACGCCGAACGTTGCGGGTATAATTACCGAGGTTAAGCGCCGCTTTCCGGAGCTCAACGTAGGTGCGGGAACGGTCTGTACGCCAGCGGAACTGGAGCAGGCACTGGCCGCAGGAGCGGGCTTCATCGTAACGCCCATTCTTGACGAGCAGGTGGTGACCACCTGCGTTGGGCAGGAAATCCCCGTATTTCCGGGGGCGTATACCCCAACGGAAATTTACCGCGCCTGGCGCCTGGGAGCGACGGCCGTAAAAGTATTCCCGGCCAGCCAGCTGGGGACTAAATACATAAAAGACCTGAGTGGACCATTACCACAGATTAAGCTGATCCCCACCGGAGGCGTTTCGTTGCAGAATATTGCCTCCTTTTTTGAAGTCGGAGTGGCGGGTGTAGGCATGGGGAGTTCGCTGCTAAATAAAGCGTTAATAGCTGCCGGGGATTATAATGGACTGAGAAAACACTTTGAACACATTTTGCGGGCTATTCCCGCAAAATCAAAACAGTAGAATTGAATTCATAATAATATGTTTTTAACGGTAAATGGGTAATGATGGACAGCATGGAGTTAAAATACGGCCAGTTCGACCTCATTTTTTCCCGTCTCTTTGCTTCATACAGAGGTGGCGCGTCCGCTGGTGCAAAGGTTAGGGTAAAGGAGCAATGCTTGTCCGCAGGGCGATCATTCTGATCGCAAGGGATTAAACTACCTCCCCTTTGCTCCCTTAAGCAATCCCCTGCACCTGCGGTCCCCGCCAAGCCTGCCAGGGCGTTCGCGCCTGCCCCCATTTTACCACTAATGATCATGTAACCAATGAAACGACTATTCATCTTCTGCCTGACCTCTTTGCTATGGCTGTCAATCTTTGCCCAGCAAAAAGGTATCATCAATAATGCAAACAGTCCGCACGTCACTTTCCGAAGTATCGATATTGGAGACTGCGAATGGACCGAGGGTTTCTGGGCGGACAAAGTAAAGGTAGCGGAACACACCATGGTTCCACATATGGGCACGCTGTTGAAGGGCGATGTCGGACATGGCCTGAACAATTTCAAAATAGCTGCCGGCCTGATGGAAGGAAAGCCCAAAGGAATGTGGTGGCACGACGGTGATTTCTATAAATGGATGGAAGCATCTATGTACCTCTACGGGATGAATAAAGATGAGCGAATCGTAGAAGAACTTGACGAGCTCATTGCCATCATCGGTCAGGCACAGGAGGATGATGGATACCTTTCCACGCATACTCAGATCAAGGGGACCCCGCGGTATTCAAAAGTTAACCACCATGAAATGTATAACAGCGGGCACCTGATCACGAGTGCATGCATTCATCACCGACTAACGGGAAAGACGAACTTTCTGGACATAGCCAAAAAGAACGCAGACTTCCTCTACGAAAAGTTTCAGCCAACACCTGCCAGTTTAAAGAGTTTTGGCTTTAACCCATCGCAGATTATGGGGCTGGTAGAGCTCTACCGGACAACAGGAGACAAACGCTACCTGGAGTTAGCCCAGACCTTCGTGGATAACCGGGGAAGTAATAAAGTCGGTAAGCGCAACGCGATGCCTGCTGATAATACTGTACCGTTCTTTTTCGTCGGAGACCAGCACCAAAACCGAACGCCCTTACGGGAGGAAACGGAAGCTGTCGGTCATGCCGTTCTGGGGATGTACCTCTGGTCCGGTGCCGCTGATGTCTACGCCGAAACCGGAGAGCAAGCCATCGTAGATGCGCTTGAGCGCATCTGGGACAGTGCCGTTAACCGCAAAATGTATGTGACCGGTGCGTTGGGTCAGGTGCACCACGGAGCAAGTAAGCCCTTTGACATGGTCCATGAGGGGTTCATTGATGATTACATGATGCCCAATGCCACGGCCTATAACGAAACCTGTGCCAACATTGCCAACGCTATGTTTAACTGGCGGATGCTCGGGCTCAAAGGCGAAGCCAAATATGCTGACGTGATGGAAACGGTGCTCTACAACAGTGCGTTGGTGGGCATCAGTCTGGAGGGTAAGGATTATTTCTACGCCAATCCCCTGCGAATGAATAAGGGACAAAGGGACTATTCCAGCACAGAATCTGCTTGTCGGGAGCCCTATATCGACTGCTTCTGTTGCCCACCTAATCTGGTCAGAACCTTAGTGAAGATGTCTGCCTGGGCATACAGCAAAACGGATGACGGCATTGCCGTCAATCTTTACGGCGGCAACCGGCTCAAAACAAGCCTGTTGGATGGTTCTGAGATTGAGTTGGAGCAGGAAACGGCTTACCCGTGGAATGGAACCGTAAAACTGACGGTTAAAAAGGCAAAAAGAAAGGCTTTTGACCTCCAGCTTCGCATCCCTGCCTGGGCCGACGAGGCAAAGGTGTTGATAAATGGAAAGACCGCCGATGTTGAAGTGATGCCAGGCACCTATGTCACCATCAACCGAAAGTGGAAGAAGGGCGACGTGCTTACCCTCGAAATGCCCATGCCCGTCAATATGGTAGAAGGCCACCCGCTCATCGAGGAGGTACGCAACCAGGTAGCGCTGAAGCGTGGACCAATTGTGTACGCAATGGAAACGCCTGATTTACCAGAAGACACGAAAATACTGGATGTTTACCTGCCCGGTGACCAGGAGTTTGAAGCGGTACATCGCGGTGACTTTCTTGGCGGGGTAACCGTTATTAATGCCGACGTAAAGCTCAGACAAGATAAGAAAGAAGGAATGTACCGCAAGGTGACTAAGCCTGACTGGACGACCTATTCTACCCAACTGGTTCCTTACTACTCCTGGAATAACCGGGGGATTAGTGAAATGACCGTTTTTCTGCCTGTGATATGGAAATAGTGATTCACTAAGCCAACGCAGTTCATGCATCAGACCACCCGTATACGATGAATAAATTTCAAAGGACAGCTTTTACTTATGCGACGATTGTCGCATTGGGTGGCTTCATTTTTGGCCTGGATGCGGCCCTGATCTCCGGCACAGTCAACTTCATTTCAGCTGAATTCGGCCTGACGGACCTGCAGTTGGGAATGGCCGTAGGGGCACCCGGCCTGGGGGTTATCGTTGCTCTTCCCTTTGCCAGCTATGCCTGTAATGCCCTGGGGCGGAAACGTACGCTGCAAATTATCGCCTTGCTCTATGTCGTTTCCGCCATTGCTTCTGCTTTAGCGCCAAACTACTGGAGCCTGGTGGGGGCTCGGTTTTTGGGTGGTCTGGCCTTCAGCTCCATCTCGTTGTCTTCTATGTACATCGGAGAGATTTCTCCGCCCGCCTGGCGGGGGAAGCTGGTGTCCATGAATCAGATCAATATCGTCCTGGGTCTTTCTTGTGCCTACTTCGTTAACTACCTGATTCTTGATCTGGCGGCAGAGCCCTGGGTTTGGGTGCAGGACTGGGGCATCAGTACGCACACCTGGCGATGGATGCTGGCGATGGAAATTGCGCCGTCCATTATCTGGTTATTATTACTTTCCTTCATTCCTCTTAGCCCTGCCTGGCTCGTTTACCGGGGGCGGGAAGCGGAGGCCAGAGAAGTACTGCAAAAGCTCCTTCCCGAAACGGAGGTAGATGCTCAATTAGCTGATATGCAACTGAGCATGGAAGAGGTCGCTGATGATCGCTCCACCATGGCTCAAATGCGAGACATATTCAGTAAGCCACTGCGCGTAACGCTGATTATTGCCGTGACCATTGCTATTGTACAACAGGCGACCGGTATTAACGCCATTATGTTCTACGCCCCTAAGGTTATTGAGCAACTGGGACTGGGAACGGATGCCGCCTTTCAGCAAGCAATCTGGTTTGGGCTGACCAGTATCGTCTTTACCGTTCTGGCATTGCTGTTGATTGATAAAATTGGCCGAAAACCAATGATCATTGGCGGGCTGGTTTGGATTATGATCAGCCTGGGCGTTTGTTCTTACGGCTTCAGTCAGGCACGATATACCCTAAGCGAAGAAGACCTCACGGAGATGACGGATTTACCGAACGCCCAACGCCTGAGTGGGATGGTAGGGACGGAATACCAAAGTGATACGGAGTATAAAGCGGCCCTGGCCGCATCACTCGGAGAGGCGGAGGCGCGTGACTTTAGCAGCATACTGCTGCAAAAAGCGGCTGACCTTCCCGGGACCCTTATCCTGATTGGTATACTAAGTTTCATCGCAGCCTTCCACTTCTCCGTTGGCCCCATTATGTGGGTGCTTTTCTCGGAGATATTCCCGATTGGATTGCGGGGCGTCGCGATACCTTTTTTCGCGCTTATCACGAGTGTCACGAGCTATCTGGTTCAGCAGTTTTTCCCCTGGCAGCTAGCCACAATGGGTGGCAGCAGCATTTTCCTTTTCTATGCGCTAATGGTCGGGGTTGGCCTCTTGATTCTTTCCCGCTATCTCGTTGAAACCAAGAATCTGACGATTGAAGAGATCCAGGAGAAGTTGATTAGAAAGTAAGACCTCTTATCAGTTGATTATCAATACAAAAAGTGAATTGAGATAAATGATTGCCACAACACCACACCGCCGCTCCATTACGGACACCTCCCAAAGCACCTTCGCTCAGAGTAAGAGTATAAACATTGGAGATTGCCAATGGACGGAAGGGTTCTGGGCTAAGAAGTTCCGGCAATGCGAAGAGGTCATGATTCCCTACATGGGGGCTCTACTACAGGGAGACATTGGTCATGCCTACAATAACTTCAAAATCGCTGCCGGCCTGATGCAAGGCGAAGCCAAAGGCATGCTTTGGCACGACGGCGATTTTTATAAATGGATGGAAGCTGCTATCCACGTTTACGGAAACACGGGCAACGAAAGCGTGATTGCAGGCTTCGACGATATCATAAAGGTTATCGGTCAGGCGCAGGAAGCAGATGGCTATTTGTCTACTCACGTTCAGATTAAGGGCTTAGGGCGCTGGACTAAAGTTACCAATCATGAGCTCTACAACAGCGGTCACCTGATTACCGGCGCTTGTCTTCACTTTCGGGTGACGGGAAAAACCAATTGGCTGGACATTGCGATTAAGCACGCTGACTACCTCGGTGATGTGTTTGAGCCACAAACGGAGGCGCTGGCCCGATTCGGGTTTAATCCTTCTCAGATCATGGCACTGGTGGAACTCTACCGCACGACGGGGGAAAAGCGCTACCTCAAGCTGGCCGAGACCTTTGTCAATATGCGGGGGGCCGTTCCTTTGGAGCTTCACCCCAGCGTTCCCTATTGGTTTACCGGTGATCAGTGCCAGATGAAGACTCCCCTCCGGCAGGAAACCGAAGCAACCGGGCATGCCGTTACCGGCATGTATCTCTACGCCGGTGCTGCAGATGTTTATGCAGAAACCGGAGAAAAAGAGCTACTGGATGCACTAAAGCGCATCTGGTCAAGCGCCATCGAACGAAAAATGTATATCACCGGAGCGTTGGGGCAGGTGCATCATGGAGCCAGGGATGACCAGAACATGATCCACGAAGGCTTTGTGGACGATTACCTGATGCCTAACAGCACCGCTTACAATGAAACCTGTGCTAATATTGCCAACGCCATGTTCAACTGGCGAATGCTGAGCATCACCGGTGAGGCGAAGTACGCAGAAATCATAGAGCTGGTGCTTTTCAACAGCGCTCTGGTGGGGATTAGTGCTGATGGAAAGCATTACTTCTATGCTAATCCTCTGCGGATGACGCACGGTGCCCGGGAGTATACTAACGATCCGGATTGCACAGAGTCTGCCGAAAGAGAGCCCTACATTCCCTGCTTCTGTTGCCCCCCTAATCTGGTTCGGACTATCGCTAAAGTCTCCGGCTGGGCTTACAGCCTGCGCGAAGATGGAATCGCCATCAACCTCTATGGCGGTAACAAACTGAAAACGACGTTTCTTGACGGTGCGCAAATTGAGCTAGCCCAGGTTACAGATTATCCCTGGGAGGGAAGAGTAGAGGTACAGATAAAAGCTTGTCCGGACGCCCCGTTCAGCCTCTACGCACGGATTCCGGCCTGGGCCGAAGGCACCAGGGTATTTATCAACGGAACCGAGGTAAATGAACCAGTAGCGCCCGGAACATTCTTGCGGCTGTACCGGGGCTGGCGGGCCGGAGATCGTCTCACCCTGGAAATGCCCATGGAGCCCCGCCTGGTGGAGGGGCACCCCCGAATTGAAGAAGTGCGCAATCAGGTAGCCGTCATGCGGGGACCGCTGGTCTATTGTATTGAATCTCCGGACCTGCCGGAGGGTACCAGTATTCTGGACGTATACCTGTCTGGAGATCATCCGCTCAGGCCTGTACACCAGCGTGAGCTGCTTGGCGGCATTACTACCATAAGTGCGGAGTTGAAACTACGAAAGCACCCCGACGCAGGAATGTATCATCGTATGCAGCGCCCGGAGTGGGAACGACGGGATGCCTCCTTTGTGCCTTACTACGCCTGGTCCAACCGGGGGAAAAGTGAAATGACCGTGTGGGTGCCGGTACTGTGGAGTTAGGAAGTTTATATCAATAAAAAGATCATCATGAAATTCATACTAAAAGCTGCAGCTTTATGGCCACTGGCAATCCTGCTGAGCCTTTCATTATCGGCGCAGGAAAAACCCAATATTGTTTTCTTATTCGCGGATGATGCGGGTTACGCTGATTTTGGCTTTCAGGGAAGCAAGACTATGATTACGCCCAACCTTGACCGGATGGCGAAGCAGGGAGTACGGTTTCAGCAAGCTTACGTTTCCCACCCGACCTGCGGCCCTTCACGTGCCGGTATTTTGACGGGGCGCCACCAGAACCGTTTTGGCTTTGAAGAAAACAACGTTCCCGGATTCAT
Organism: Neolewinella agarilytica; assembly: GCF_900110645.1. GTDB lineage: Bacteria > Bacteroidota > Bacteroidia > Chitinophagales > Saprospiraceae > Neolewinella > Neolewinella agarilytica. The sequence continues at coordinate 34,494 of NZ_FOFB01000021.1, read as the reverse complement.
GAGCGCAGTTTCGGCCGCAGATAATGAGGAAATGGGCCTCCCGCTGGAAGAGAAAACGATGGGTGAGTACATGAAATCAATTGGCTATCGGACCGGCTACTTCGGAAAGTGGCACCAGGGCGGAGCAGATCGTTTTCACCCCCTGCAGCGGGGCTTCGATGAATTCTTTGGATTCAGGGGCGGTGCCAGGAGCTACTTCCCTTACGAAAAAACGCCCGCCGAAGTTCAGAATAAACTGGAGCGTAACTTCGGAAACTTCGCCGAGCACGAAGGCTACCTGACCGATGTCCTCGGAGCGGAAGCCGCAGACTTTATTGATCGCCACCAGAAAGAGCCCTTTCTGGTCTTCCTGGCCTTCAACGCCGTTCATACACCAATGGACGCTACTCCGGAAGATTTGGCTAAGTTTCCTCAGCTAAAAGGAGCTCGGCAACAGGTTGCAGCCATGACCCTGGCACTCGACCGTGCCTGTGGCGTAGTGCTGGATAAACTTGAAGAGCTAGGACTTGCAGAAAACACCATCGTTGTTTTCTCTAACGATAATGGCGGGCCGACGGACAGAAACGCCTCCAGCAATTACCCGCTCAGCGGCACCAAGTCTACTTATCTGGAAGGGGGCATACGTGTACCTTTTGTTATGCGATGGCCAGCCCGCCTCCCGGCAGGAACGACCTATCCTCAGCCCGTCAGTACACTGGATCTGCTGCCCACTTTCTACGCTGCCGGTGGCGGATCAGTTGAAGACATTAAGGATGCTGATGGAGTGGACCTTACTCCTTTTTTGACAGGAGAGCAGTTCGGTCGTCCGCACAAGACACTTTACTGGAAACGGGAATCAAGAGCCGTGGTGCGGGACGGCGACTGGAAGCTGATCCGTTACGGTGATCGCCCGGCGGAACTCTACTACCTGCCGGAGGACGAAAGTGAGAATAAAGACCTGGCCAGTGCTCACCCGGAAAAAGTACGCAAGCTTTACAAAATGCTCTTCGACTGGGAGATGACCCTGGAAAGACCCCGGTGGCTTCTGGGTAGAAAATACGAGGGCATGGACGTAAAACGGTCCGATACTTATCGGGATCAGTCTAAGCTTTTTGCTGAAGAACGAAATTAATCTCATCGCTCTATCTCCCTCTCCGCTTTAAAGACTAACTATGAAGCATTACCTGCTATTCTCTCTATCCGTGTTATTCTTCGCTTGTGGCGGAGATCAGGCCACCGAAGCGGAACAACCATCCCGGCCCAATGTTCTTTTCATTGCCATTGATGATCTGCGTCCGGAGCTGGGGTGCTATGGCTCAGAGATTGCGGTGACGCCGAACCTTGACGCCCTTGCTGCGGGCGGCTTACTATTTAACCGTGCGTATTGCCAGCAGGCTATTTGCAGCCCCTCGCGGGCCAGCCTGATGACCGGGGCGCGGCCGGAGTCTACCGGTATCATCGAGAACTATACTTATTTCCGGGATGTGTTGCCGGACATCGTAACGCTCCCGCAGCACTTCCGCGCCAACGGATACGAGACGGTTTACAGTGGTAAAATCTATCATGGCAGGTTTACGGACGAGGAAAAGTCCTGGAGCAGAAAGCCTGCCAAGCCTGCCGTAGAAAGGCCCCAATACCCCGGTGGCTACGCACTAAAAGAAAACCAGGAAGCTTACCTTACGAACAAGGAGGCGATGAAGAAGAAGTATGGCGATGTTTACGGCCTCGGGATGGGCCCGGCTTACGAAAAAGCCGACGTGCCGGACCATCATTATGGTGACGGCTACAATACGGAAGTGGCCATTGCCACCCTGCGGGAAATGGTGGCCGACGGAAACGATCAACCGTTCTTTCTCGGTCTGGGCTTTCACCATCCGCATCTGAACTGGACTTCCCCTGCGAAATACTGGGATCTTTACGACCCGGCAGAGATCCCGCTGGCGGAGCTGACGAATGCTCCGGAAGGCGGCGCTGCTATGGGGCTGCATGCCTCCTTCGAGCTGCGGGTACGTGACGGGGTGCCGGATGGCGGAGAGATTGACCCCGAACTTTCCCGCACGCTCAAACACGCTTATCTGGCGGCAGTTAGTTACGTGGACGCGCAGATTGGAAAAATGATCGCGGCACTCGAAGAAACGGGAATGCGGGAGAATACGATCATTATGGTCTGGAGCGACCACGGCTGGCACCTGGGCGATATGGGTGTCTGGGGCAAAGCCACCAACTACGAAATTGCTACCCGCGTGCCGCTGATGATCTGGACGCCGGACATGCCGGCTGGCAGCCGGGGCAAAACATCCGATGCGTTGGTGGAGTTGGTGGACATGTACCCTACGCTTACGGAACTGGCGGGCCTGCCGCTTCCGGATCACCTGGAGGGGCAAAGCTTTGCTCCGCTGCTGGAGAACCCCGGACAGCAATGGAAAACGGCGGCCTTTAGCCAGTACCCGAATCCCGCGCTACGGGAGTGGGCGGCCAATCCGCTAAATCAGGGAATGCGGGAAACTTACTTCGGTCCGCTGATTGAAGAGGTGGAAGAACGGATCCAAAACCAACAGGGAAATGTCTGGAATCGCGACCTTTTTGAGAATCACCTGATGGGCTATGCCATGCGAACGGAGCGGTATCGCTTAGTGGTCTGGAAAGACAGGCGTAAACCCGACGCAGCGCCCCTTTTCGTTGAGCTTTATGATCATCAGGCAGACCCGGGAGAGACCAAAAACATAGCGGGAGATAATGGGGAACTGGTCAACGAATTGAGACAACGCCTGAATGCCGGATGGCAAGCAAGCAGGGTAGAGGTGCAACCCTGATTTTTTGCGGGGGACACGCATGATTTGGGCGCGGCCGCAGGTGCAAGGAAGGGGATGCAAGAGCAGGGAAATGCACTGCTCTGTTAACTTCCCCCTGCACCTGCGTTCAGCGCCCCCTGGTCGTCATGCTATGCCCAGCCAATACAGTATTCCTACCCCCACCAGGCCGGAAAATCCCATTACTAAGGACTGCAGCGTGTAGGTTCGGTACAAGGTGGCCACCGGCACCTTGTGCAGCCGGTTGAGTAACCAGAAAAAACTGGAGTTAGCATGGAAAACACAAAAGGAGCCACAGCCGATTAACGCTGCCAGCAACTCCGGAGAGTAGGGAAGTACCTCCACCATTGACCCTACGATAGAAGCTGCCCCGATGAGTGAAACCGTAATGGAGCCCGTCGCGGTGGTCAGGATAGCTGCAATGAAAAAAGGGAGGAAGAAACCAAGAAAGGGAATAGTGGTGAAGAAAGCTGACAGGGAATCCTGCACCCCTGACTCCCGGATCAGAAAACCAAAGGCGCCGCCAGCTCCGGTAATCATAATCACCAAAGCCGACTTTATGATGGCCTGCTCCACCAATTCAGCTATACTCCCTGCTTTTTCTTTCCGACGGTATTGTAAACCAGCAATGCCCGCACCTACCAAAACGGCCACCATGGGGGTACTGATGAAGCCAAGGAACTCTCCCCAATAACCAGTACGCTCGGCTTGTAAAAAAGCACCCATAGCCATGAGTGCGATGGGGACAACAATGGGCAACAGGTCCAGCAGAGCGGAGTCTTTGCCCCCGTCAACAGATTTGGCGGCAGCCTGGCTATTGAGGTGTTCTTTTTTAAGCTCTTCGTCATATTCGATCCAGGAATTTGCGCAGCAGTTGATGACAAAGAAAATGCCGCCCGCAAGAGCAAAGAGGCCCACCACTCCATTGATAAGCAACATCCTGCCGATATCTGCCTCCAGTAACGATGCGACGGCAAGCGGACCGGGAGTTGGCGGCAGTAACGTATGCGAAACGGTGAGCCCGGCCGTGAGGGCCAGCCCAATCATCAGTACCGGTTTTCGGGCACTTACCGCAATGGCTTCGGTTACGGGCTGGAGCACGATATAGGCTACGTCGACGAAAACAGGGATAGAGACCAGATAGCCCGTGAAACCCATCGCCCAGGGAAGTCTCTTTGCCCCAAATAGCCGCAACACGGAACCGGCAATTCTGAGTGCTCCACCCGTTTCCCGAAGTACTTCTCCAATGAACGCTCCGAGAATGACCACAATAGCGATCCACTTCATCGTATTACCAAAGCCCTGTGCCAGCAAGTCGATCGTAGTTTTTCCTCCGAGGCCGGAACAAAGCCCCAGGGCCATTGCCGCCAATATGAGCGCAATGAACGGATGCCACTTCCAACGCGAAACGCTCAGGATAAGTAACAAGAGTACGATCAGCAGGACAAGCAGAGGAGACATGGTGTATAATTTTTACGATAGTAGAATATTTACACCGCAAATTTTATAAACTCAAAATAGATGTTAAAATAGTGCTTTGATTCGGTAAATACTGACTATTGTTACGGCAAGTAAACAAGCTAACTTAGGCCTGATAATGAAACTAGAATACAAAAGCACAGATAAGAATCCACTTAGCTCTTTTTACATCAGACGAATAGACAAGCCCTACCTCGGGGAGAATTGGCATTTTCACGAGGAGTTTGAACTAATCTATTTCCTGAAGGGGAGGGGGATGCGCATTGTTGGCGATCATATTTCTAATTTCCAACGGGGTGAGTTAGTCCTGGTTGGCCAGTGGTTGCCACACCTCTGGCGAAACGATGAGGGCAGAGAAGATAATGGTGAAGCGGATTATATAGTCGTCAAATTTTCGCGAATGCTTAAGGGAGTTGACCTCTTTTCCTTACCCGAATTGGCTGCCATTAATCAATTGCTGAAAAGCTCTATTCGCGGATTATTGTTCTCAAGTACCACCGGTGAGAGAATTCACGACTTATTGATCCGCCTGAGTGAGAGTTCCGCTGCCGGCAGGATTATTCATTTTCTGCAAATTCTGGAGATTCTGGCCCGGGATCAGGAATATGAATACCTATGTAGTCCGGACTTTACCCTGCCCAAAGAAGTCTCTAGTGAAAACCGGTTGCAAACCGTTATCAATCATATTTTTAAACACTTTGCAACGGACATTACGCTAGACGAAATATCAGGAGTAGCCTGTATGACTTCGCCGGCGTTCTGCCGCTTCTTCAAAGGACGCACGAACAAGACTTTCTTTAGTTTTTTGAATGAGTTTCGGGTCAATAAGGCTTGTCAGTTGTTGATTAGCGGAGACTTGCCCGTGAAGGAGGTCTGTTATGAAGTGGGCTTCAGGTCTCTTACCAATTTCAACCGGACCTTTAAAAAAATCAAGGAGGTAACCCCCAGTGATTACCGGGATCACTACTTGAGGCTTAGAGCGATATAACTGTCAACTCTGGTGCCTATTCCGGATTCCTGCAGGATCGAAGTGGGTTCGGTTGAAACAAGGTCCCGTCCATCACTGGCAGGTGATATGGTTTTTGCTGATGTCAGTAAAGAATTAAACATCCGTCCTAGCATTATCACGTTTAGCCGCCTTGGGGGGCAGTTACGGCCAATACCTTTGGCGACCAGGAAGTGATGAATACTTCTTCTGTCTTTTTACCAACGATCCATGCTAATGCTCTTTCGAATTTTCACGATCTCTCTTATACCAATACTGTTATTGTCTTGCGTAGCGGAAAAACCTGCTTTTTCTGCGAATAAAGAAGCGTTCCATCACGGGTGGTTGTTTCAAAAAGGGGATCCTGCTGATGGTGCCTCAACGGCGCTGACGGATGCTGGCTGGCGCAAGGTAAACATCCCCCATGACTGGGCCATTGAGGGCCCTTTTGACAAAAAGTATAACGCCCGAACTGGTGGCTTGCCGGTTCATGGCGTAGCCTGGTACCGTAAACACTTCACGGTTTCTGAAGAGGAAGCTAAACAGCACGTCACTGTTTTCTTCGATGGAGTTATGAATAACAGCACCATCTATCTGAACGGAGAAAAAATCGGTGAGCGTCCCTTTGGGTATATGGGCTTTGAAGTAGACCTGACGCCCCACCTCCGGCCGGGGAAAGACAATGTACTCGCCGTACGGCTTGCCCCCGAAGACCTGGCGTCCCGCTGGTATTCCGGCGCGGGAATTTACCGCAACGTTCGGCTGAAAGTAGAGCATCCCGTTCGGGTGCCGGAGTGGGGAACTTACATTACCACACCAAAGATTAAAGACGGCGAAGCCACCGTCAAAATAGAAACTACCGTAGAGAATACGAGTACTATTGATGCTGAGGTTTCATTCAGGACAACCATTACGGACCCTGCTGGTGCAAAGGTTGCTACTATCGGTAAAGGCTTCCGTTTGCCGGGAAGTGCGAAAGAAAACATCGTTCAGGAATTTCCACTCTTTAATATTTTACGATGGGATATCGGCAGCCCTTATCTCTACACCGCAACCAGTATTATAGAAGTAAATGGAAAAGTCGTTCAGAGCAAGCAAAGCCCCTTTGGAATTCGTAGCATTGAATTTGACGCAGAGGAAGGCTTCATCCTGAACGGTAAACCAGTAGAACTCAAAGGCGTCTGTATGCACCACGACCTTGGTCCGCTCGGCGCAGCAGTCAACTACCGCGCTACGGAAAGGCAGATGGAGATCATGCAAAGTATGGGGGTGAACGCTTTACGGACCAGTCATAACCCTCCCTCCCCGGAAGTATTGGATGTTTGTGATCGTCTGGGCATTGTGGTGCTCGACGAAGCTTTCGATGAGTGGGGAATTGGCAAAGTCCCGAATGGTTACAGCAAAGTTTTTGATAAATGGCACGAACGTGACCTGCGGGATATGATCAGGCGTGACCGGAATCACCCTTCAGTAATCATGTGGAGTATCGGGAATGAGATTCTTGAACAAAGGGAGAAGGAGGGCTATAAAGTAGCACAAATGCTTAGCGACATCTGCCACGATGAAGACCCTACGCGGCCAACCACGGCTGGCTTCAATTACTGGCCTGGCCCCTATAAAAACGGTATGGCCGCCGCCGTTGACATCGTGGGCATAAACTATAAACCCTGGCAGTATGATAACATTGTTTCCATGATGCCGGAGGGAACGATTTTCTATGGCTCAGAGACCAGCTCAATGACCAGCAGCCGTGGGGTATATCATCTTCCCATTGAGCACGATTTTCAGCGGGAGACCGGTCATGTATCCAGTTATGATGTAGTGACCGGACCCTTTTGGGCATACCCCCCGGACATTGAGTTCGATGCGCAAGAGCAGCACCCTGAATTTTTGGGAGAGTTTATCTGGACGGGTTTTGACTACCTCGGAGAGCCAACCCCTTACGGAGGACGAGACAACAGTACAAATGGTTACTGGAACGACGACTGGCCGAGTAAGAGCTCTTACTTTGCCCCCGTCGATCTGAGCGGGCATAAAAAAGACCGATTCTATCTCTACCAAAGTCAGTGGACGGAGGAGCCCATGGTACACGTTTTACCCCACTGGAACTGGGAGGGGATGGAAGGAAAGGAAATCCCCGTATATGCCTATACTAACGCAGAGGAGGTGGAGCTTTTTGTCAACGGAAAATCCTACGGTAAAAAAGTAAAAGGAAAAGACCTGACCGAGATTCCGGTGGAGTTTCGGGGGTATGAAAAAGGGACCTATGCTTCAAAATACCGCCTGAGCTGGACGGTGCCTTACGCTCCCGGCAATCTGAAAGTAGTTGCCTATACCGGAGGAAAACCGGTAGCGGAAAAGGAAATCAGGACAGCTGGAGTGCCTGCAGGCATTAGGCTGGAGGCTGACCGGTCTGCCATCACGGCCGACGGAGAAGACCTGTCTTTCATTACCGCTACTGTTGTGGACAAAGACGGTAATCCCTGTCCGATGGCTGATAACACCATCACCTTTGACGTCAGTGGAGCAGGAAAGCTCGAAGCTGTCAGTAACGGGGATCAGCGATCCGTGGAGTTGTTTCAGACCAATAAGCGCAAAGCCTTTAATGGTAAATGTCTGTTGATTGTCCGCTCAGGAAAATCAACAGGAACGATTGAGGTAGAGGCATATTCACCTGGCCTTAGCACGGCTAATACCAGCATCTCAACCTCTAAGTAAGCATGAACCGACATTCTATATTCCTCCTCCTTTTTCTCTTACAAACCTCTTGCCAGGCGACCGCCATCAGCCGAATGGTGGAGGACGTTTCTGCGGCTGATTCCACCCGGCCAAACATCGTCTTCATCCTGACTGACGACCAATCCTACGGTTTGATGGGCTGCACGGGAAATACCATCGTGCAGACTCCTAATCTGGATCAATTGGCCTCAGAAGGGATCTTGTTTACCAACGCCCACGTCACCAGTGCCATCTGTACGCCTAGCCGGACGAGTATTCTTACCAGTCAATTTGAAAGAAAGCACGGGGTAAATTTCAACTCCGGCACCAGCCTTGCGGCCGAAGCCTGGGAAGATACTTACCCGATGATGCTGCGTGCCAATGGCTACTACACCGGCTGGGTAGGTAAGAACCATGTACCCATCGGGCAGGGCGGTTACACCAGCGGCCTGATGGAGAAGAGTTTCGACTACTGGTATGCGGGGCACGGGCACCTGGGCTTTTACCCGAAAGCGCGTCACGACATTTTTGATCACGCCCGATCTGATACTCAGGTAGAAATCGTTGCCGAAGGAATCGACGATTTCCTTTCCAACGAGCAAAAGTTGGAAGGAGCTCTGCACTTTGTTGATCAGCGTCCGGCAGATGCCCCGTTTGCCCTGTCGATCTGCTTTAACCTTCCACATGGCGCCGGAACTTCATCGATGAAAATGAGGGCGTCAGATGATGAGATTTACCGGACCTTGTACCGGGACATAGAACTGCCACTGCCCGATAATTACCTGGCAAAAGAAGACATCATTACACCTAAGCTACCTGCTTCTATCCATCGGGCAGAAGACCGGCAAACGGGCTATAACTACGTAGACACCCCTGCAGGAGTACGGGAGCGATACACCCGCCAGCTGCAGGCAATGACGGGAATTGACCGGTTGGTAGGGCAGATCAGGAAAAAATTGAAAGCCGAAGGACTTGCGGATAATACCATCATCGTATTCACGTCTGACCATGGCTTGTTTATGGGGCAGCATGGTCTGGGGGGTAAAGCTTTCTGCTATGAAGAAACTACTCACGTCCCCATGATTGTCTTCGATCCCCGTGCTGATGTGCGACGCCGGGGCCGTTCCTCCGATGCACTTGTTCAGACCATTGACATTGCCCCAACGCTTCTTCGTCAGGCGGGAATAGCCATTCCCGATAGTTATCAGGGCAGGGACCTGAGTGCACTGCTTTCCGGAAGAACAAATAGCGTTCGGGAGTATCTTTTTACGGAGAACCTGTGGTCTACTCAATTCGGCAACCCCCGCTGCGAATCCGTACAGAACATGGAGTGGAAATACATCAGGTACTACAAGAACGAAAATTTCCCAGCGGGTAAGAAGATCGCCACTGCCAAAGAAATGGGGATTCCCCTGAACGCCATGTTGTACAAAGTTCACGACCCCGACATGGCCGTTTATCGTTCTTTCGTAGAAGGGCCGTTGGCCGGGGAGCCCGCTGTTTACGAGGAGCTTTTTCACCTGACTTCTGATCCAGAAGAAGTCCGTAATCTGGCGCAGGCCCCTGACCATACAACCCGTTTAGCTGCCATGCGGACGGCCTGGAAGCAGGCTATTGTCCAGGCGAGAGGAACAGGAAAACCAAGGGTGATACGCTACACGTCTGATAGCGAGGCGGAGAGAGGCGTACTGATTGAGCCAAAGTAAACCAAGTATTTATGAGTAAGTTAATGCCATTGCTTTACCTGTTGTTCCTGGCGACTGTAAGTCTTTATGGGCAACGCCCGAACGTTGTCATGATTTATACCGACGATCATCGGTATTCTGGCATACAAGCCCTGGGAGGGATGCAAGTAAAAACACCTCATATGGACGCATTGGCAAAAGAGGGTGCCTCCTTCTCTAATGCCTACATAATGGGGTCTTTTTCCGGGGCGACCTGCATTCCCAGCAGGGCCATGCTACTGACGGGCCGTAATCTGTTTGAGCTAAAAGGTAAAGGTCATATCATTCCAAAGGAGCATGCCACCATGGGCGAAACTTTCGGTCGAGCGGGTTACCATACAGAAGTCATTGGGAAGTGGCACCAGGATAATGCATCCTTAGCACGTAGCTTTGACGATGGTAAAACCATCATGGGAAGGGGGGTGTACCTCGTTGACCATTTTCGGATGCCACTTTGGGACTGGGATGAAGACGGGAGATTTGCTCATGAAGATGCCTATCTGCTCACCTACGGTAAAACGAATACACTTGAGCGCAGACCGCTTTCAGAACGGGATCAACGTGGGCCAGTAGGCACTCATACTGATGGGCCGCACACCTCCGAAATTTTTGCGGGAGAAGCTGTCAGCTTTATTGAGCAATACCAGAAGGAGACTCCATTTTTCATGTATCTCGCCTTTCATGCTCCACACGATCCTCGTCAGGCCCCACCAGCATACCTGGCGATGTACCCATCAGATGAAATCGTTCTTCCGCCTTCCTACCAACCGCAACATCCTTTTGATAACGGTCATATGTTTTTGAGGGATGAACAGTTGGCTCCCTGGCCCCGCAGCCCGGAAATCGCCAGGGAGGAACTGGCGGGTTACTATGCCATCATCACTCATCTAGACGATCAAATCGGCAAGGTCGTTGCTGCGCTTAAAGCCGCGGGAGCTTACGAAAACACTATTATTGTACTAGCCGGAGACAGTGGCCTGGCTGTCGGTAATCATGGTCTGATGGGCAAACAAAATATTTACGATGAAGACGGGGTACATATCCCATTGATTTTTTCCGGAAATCTCATTCCTGAAAAAGACAGCAATCATGAAGCCTTTGTCTATAATTTTGACATCTTCCCAACTCTCTGTGCCATGGCAGGAATACCTGTCCCGGAATCAGTATCCGGTAAAAACTTATTACCGGTCATGGAAGGTAAGCAGGCTGGAGTCAGAGACCACACTTATCATGCTTACCGGCAATTCCAACGTGCCTGTCGCAGCGGTGACTATAAACTGATCGAATACGTCCGCAGCCCGGACAAGGACTGGAAACGAGGAGACATTGTCACCGGCTCCCGTGTCACGCAATTATTTAACGTAGCAAGTGATCCCTGGGAGGTGTATGATTTGTCTTTTTTGCCGGAGCATAGTGAGCGTATCGATAAGATGCGGCAACAAATGCGCTCCATGGCCACCGAATTAGGGGATTATAAAGAAAACATCGAAGGGGAAAAGTATGACTTTTGGGATGTCTATGAAAAACGATAGCATTGAGGTACGAGCGTAGGTCCGGAGCTTGCTGAAAGTCCGGGAGCAAGAGGAGGTTTAAAAAAGCAGCGACGAGATCTGGCATACGTACTTAGGAAAGCTCTGGCCGCTTAGACCAATTGATCGTATGCGCAGTAATACCCATTGAGGTTAGTCTTGATTTTTAGCTTGCACAACATTTACGAGCACTTCTTTCTCACGCTTGTCACTCTTTAAGAGATTGAAGTTAATGTCTTTAATTAACAGCTGGTCAATATGCCGGGCAAATAACCCGTAGGCAGGTGTTGCGCCGAGTTTAGTAAATTCGGGATATTCCATTTCGCTTTCCGGGACATTAATACTACGATGTTCAGCAGTTCCTCCGCCGGGGAGGGTTATCCGGATACTCTCCAGGGAGACTTTGCCAATAGAATGACCAGGCGTTCCGGTGATAAATAAAGCCGTAGTGGGAAAGAGCCGTAAATCCTGTTCTCTGCTGACGCTGGCGGTGATGTTTCTGATGGTAACTCCGCTGATACTGCCTACAGGCTGGCGAGTGGCATCACGATAAACTAGTCTACGCTCTCCAAGACGAATGAAGACTGGCATCTCGACGTTCTTCATATCAATGCTGTCGATCATAATGTTGGAGATGTTAGCCCCATCAACACTAAGGATCTTGATTCCGCCTCCTTTGGTGTCATGAATTGAGGTGTTTCTGACGATGATGTTTCTGAAATCTCCCATTGACTCAGTCCCGAATTTGATAGCACCCCATTCACTACTCAAGCGGCAATCTTTTACGACGATATTTTCGGTGGGCTGAGGACTGGTAGTTTTAAAGCAGATGGCATCATCTCCGGAGTCAATGTTGCAGTTGGTGATAGTACCATCCGTACTGGAATCTAAGTCAATACCATCATTATTACGATTGGCGTGGCTATAAATATCGACACCGTCAACAGAAAAGCCCTGACACTGATAAAAGTGAATCGTCCAGGCGGCTGGTTGCCGTAAGTGGATGTCCTTGATCGAAATGTTTTTGGCGCGTACCATTCTGAGCAGGAAGGGGCGATCGAATTTGCTGACTTTACCTCCGGCATACAAGCTGTCTTCCCGGATATCCTCAGTGGATTCTACGAGCTCTTGTCCGAGGCGAAGGAGTGTTTTTTCAACTTGCTTACGGGTGAATTGATCGCCACGCCCGTCAATAGTGCCACTACCAGTAATGCCGATAGATTCAGCGTCCAAAGCTCCCACCAGGCATTTGCCCCGAAGTTGGCCGGTGGCATCTACGAAGGGATCGATGCTGCGGTAGTCATTAGGATTGTCACTACCCAGCAGAGTAGCCCCATTAGAAACGTTTAAAGTAACACCATCTTTTAGCAAAATGGTACCTGTTACAAATACACCGTCCTCAATAATCACCTCTCCACCACCCGTGGCGGAACAAGTGTCGATGGCCCGTTGAATGGCCTTTGTGTTAACAGTAAGGCCATCTCCTACAGCACCGAAATCGGTGACATTCCACTGAGCAGATGGCTCCGTCCAGCAGGAGAACGCCCCCAAGATCAATAAGCAAAAGCCAAGAGAGCGGCCTGTCATTGCCCCTTTACTTTTCCTTGCCCCTGCGTTTGCGCCGCAATACGTTCCCGTTGTTTTTTGCTCAAACCATACTGGTAGTAGAATTCCGGCTTGTGGTAAGTGTTGTGCTTTTTCATTTCCTGATCGTCAATATCCTGGCTGAGATCACAATCAAATCGAAGCAACACAGCGTGATTCTGTGCCCAGGTAGTAACGTTGGTGATGTGCGAAATGCCCCAGGTGATTCCTCTCCCGTCTTTGGTGTCCGTAAAAGCGTCAGGAACGAAGGGGCCGGCGGCCACGGGTAGTAAACTTGTGATGGCCTTTATTTCAAAGTTGACCCAATCTTCGGCGTACTGAATCGTGAAATGTTCGTTCCCGTCCCTCGTTACGATGGCGGCGACTCCTTCTTTCCAGGGAAACAGGGTAGTTTCGTGGCCAGAATTAATCAGGGGGTTCAGGGGGTGCTTGGTGAAGGGGCCAAGGGGGGAATCTGCAGTGGCTAATCCTTGCATTCTTACCCTCGGATTAGCAGCATTAAAGTCCGATTTATAATAGATGTAGATCTTACCATCGTGTACCAGCGGGTAGGGGTCATGGATAGAGTATTGGTCCCATTCTCCATCTTTTCCGTTGGGGATCACAATTTCACCGTGTGCCGTCCATGGGCCGTCAGGAGAGTCTGCGTAAGAAACAGCCACGGGGCAATCATCTCCGCGCTTTCCACTTGCTTCCATAAAGCCTTGATAATAGAGGTAGTACTTTCCTTCCCATTCCAGAATGTCAGTTGTCGTGACGGAGCGCCAGCCTACTTCCGGTTTGGGGGGGCGGGCAATGGCTACGCCCTGCTCTTCCCAGGTGAAGCCGTCTTCGCTGGTGGCATACCAGATTTCAGACAGGTCCCAATCTGAAGATGGAATAACATCCGTTGAAGCATCCGCTCCCTGGGGTGGGGTAGGTGTTTCCCGATACGTGTACCAAACGTAGTACTTGCCGTTAGCGAAAATGACCTTAGAAGGGTCTCTGCGAGAGATAGTACCGTCATGGCCGTTATAGTCAACCCCCTTCAGCTCCGTGTACTTAAACTGTGAGTAGAGCTCATTGTCTTCCGGAAGCGGAGCGGGATAGTTAGTGTAATTTCTTTCCATCGCTGCACTCATCGGGCGGTCGGGCTTTTCCTTTGGCAGGATAAACGGAAATCCATTTTCCGGCATTTCGGTGGACGCCGAGGGAGCCGCTGGCGCCTGCTGTACTGATTCGCAGCCACTAATAGCCAGCAGTAAAAGCAGTGCAAGACTGGTCGTAAGTAATTGTAAGTTCTTCATACGAATGAGTAGTTATTCCTGGCTCTTTTTATACATCAGGAGGGCTTTGTGAAAACCAACCTCTTCTCCTTGCAGCATCCGTTGATAGATGTCGGGATGCGTTGTTTTTATGTATACCAAAACATCCCTCGAGGTTGGGTGCGTTGGCTCATAGGTATCATCCACCGGGCGCATTTTCCGATCAAAGCGACGGGTGATTTTCCTCAGGCGGCGCAGCTTTGAGCGGTATGTTTTGTCTTGCGCAAGGTTGACCAGTTCTAAGGGGTCATTTTTAAGGTCGTAGAGCTCTTCATCTGGTTTTCTGGGGGCGAAGAAGAAAAGCTCATCCTGATCAAGCTTGCCTGTCTCCCGCAGACTTCGCATGATGTGTACTGCCGGACGGTAAAACTCCAGGTAGGCGTGGCCAGCATCAAAGGGGATTTTAGGCTTGTCGTTGCGAATGTATTTCCAACGGCCGGAGGTAACCCCCTTAGAATCCTCGAGGATCTCATCCCAAAGATCGCGGGCGGCGTAGACGTAGTCTCGGTCAAATTTGTCGTTGAGAACGGACTGCCCGGTCAGGTAATCCGGCATTTCGGCGCCAGCCAGGTCTAGGATGGTGGCGGTGATGTCGGTCGCGCTCACTACCTCCTCCCGGACGGTGGCTCTTGTGTCACGGGGATCGTACATCAGGAAAGGAATACGGAGGCCGGAATCGTGGAGATAGCCCTTACCGCGGATATTACAGCGGCCGTTGTCACCGATGAAGAGGATGATGGTGTTGTCGGCCAGCCCCTTATCCGCCAGTTCCTGGCGGATCATGCCTACCTCCCGGTCCATGTACTCAATCTGATCGAGATAGCGGGCCCAGTCAGCCCGGATGACGGGATGGTCGGCAAAGTAGTCCGGCAGCGTAACGGAGGCCGGATCGTGCCGGTCAGGTGACTGCTGGCTAACCTCTTCCCACCAATCTCCCCGGTGGGTAACATTAAGTTGGATTTGGGCGAAAAAAGGGCCGTCATCCGCTGAGAACTCATCGTATTTGTCGAACAGCCCGAATTGTGTTTTTCCGTCCCAGGGGCCAACCTTCTGATGCTTGAAGTTGACGTCTGTTTTGCGGCCTTTTCCGCGAACGCTATGATTTCCCAGAATGGTGGTGTACCCTGCTTCGCGAAGCAGTTGGGTAAAGGGCCGGTAAGGAGCCGAAAGAGGTACCTCCCGATTGCTGCGGTGGTGATGCGTATTTGTTTTCACCTGATGCACCCCAACCATCATGGATGACCGGCTGGGAGAACAAATGGGGTTGGTGACAAAGCAGTTTTCGAAGCGGGCTCCCTCACTCGCCAATTTGTCCAGATTAGGCGTCCGGACGTCCGGCATGCCGTAGCACGCCAGGTCGGTGCTCATGTCCTCGGCCATTATCCAGATAATATTGGGTGGCTCCTGGGCAACAAGGGAGAAGTTAGCGGCTAAAAAGAATAGCCAGAAGCAGATCGTTGTGGTAGTGGGGAGCTTTTTTTTCATAGCAATACAGCCTTTCCGTTTCAGGGCAGTAGCATGAATATCCACAAATCCGGGGAAAGGAAGTAGCTGTCTTCCAGCATAAGGCAGTAAGAAAACCACCAGTATCAGGATTAAAACCAAGAGAAGAAAATAGCCTGGTCAGTCTGGCGAATTAAGCTGCTCCAAAGCCTTAGCTGCATCCGTAACGGGTAGCTGACAGACTTTGTCGAGGCAGACGTAAATGGTCGTTTGTTCCGGGATTAGTTTGTTGGTGAGAAGCTCTAAGGATCCTTCGGCATCGCCTCCGAGAAAAAGTGCATTGGGGTGGAACTCTCTGCTCATTTGGTCTCGCACAGCACCTGCGTCCGCGCCCATAATGGCTACTTCGTAAGTCGGCTGCAGCAGGTCGATGTAGAGTCTGCCCCAGTTGGCGAAAAAGCGGGGGCCATTCTTTATCAGTGGTTCCCGTAAATTGGCAAGCATAGTGCCGGCCCGTTGCTTCTTCGCATCGTCGGCCAGCAAGATGCCCGTTTGGTATACGACGCGGGCCATGACCGAGTTTCCGGAAGGGATCGCCTGGTCGTTTACGGGTACGTTTCCGGTGACTAATGCAGGGTCAAGATCAGAGGTGTAATTGTATAAGCCTGATACATTGTCGTAGAAATGCAACTCAGCGTATTCAATCAACTGATTTGCAGTCTTTAACCAGGATTCATCAAAAGTTATTTGGTAAATATCTACACAGGCTTGGGCAAACAGCGCATAGTCATCGAGAAAAGCATTGATGCCCGCTTCTCCGTCTTTGTAGTTTCGGTACAGACGGCCATCGCTTTCCATGCTGTGGTTGCGTAAGAAGGCTGCGGCTTCCACCGCCCGCTGCCGGTATTCCTCCGTACCCAGTGCCCGGAAAGCATCTGCGTAGCCAGAAATCATCAGGCTGTTCCAGGCCGTCAGAGCCTTGTCGTCCAGGCCTGGCTGTGGGCGTTTCTCCCGAAGGACCAATAGTTTATCGGATGCCGGTTTAAGTCCCTTTCGCAAATCAGCTTCAGTGGCAAAATCGTATTTCCGGGCTATTTCATCCCCGTTTTCGGCCCGCAGCAAAATATTTTTTCCTTCCCAGTTGCCGCCTTCCGTAATTGAGTAGTATTCCACAAACGCCTGCGCCAGGTCTTTTTCAGGGATGCTTTGCAAAATCTCCTCTTCCTGCCAAACATAGGTCAGTCCTTCTTCGCCTTCGGTATCAGCGTCTAGCGAAGAATAAAAAATACCTTCCGGAGAAGACAGCTTGCTCTCCACAAATTCAAGAGATTGCCGGACGACCTCCGCGTATCGCTCATAGCCCGTGACCTGATACGCCCTGGCGTACAGGCTGATGAGCTGACCATTGTCATAGAGCATCTTTTCAAAGTGAGGTACTTTCCAGTCTGCATCGGTGCTGTAGCGGGCAAAACCGCCAGCCAGCTGATCGTAGATGCCACCACCAGCCATTTTATCCAGTGTAGTCGTTACGGCTTCCAGGCTGCGCTTGTTTCCGGAGTAGAAGTATTCCGTCAGCAGGAATTCGTAGAGGGTAGGAGTGGGGAATTTCGGAGCGCCCTGAGTGCCCCCCCGGTCAAAATCAATATCATCCAACAAAAGGGAGGCCATCGTATTAACTTCTTCTTCTGTGAGCGCTTCCCCCTCTCCGGCACCACCAGCGAAGCGGTTGCGTTCCTGTAGCGCCTGGGTTAGGTCAGCAGCATACTGTTCCATTTTCGCGGGGTTTTCTCCTCTCAGTTTCCGGAACTGTGTCAATACGTCCATCCACTGCTCTTTTGCCAGATAAGTTCCCGTCCAGACGGGTTTTCCGTCGGGCAGGGCGATTACATTAAGGGGCCAGCCGCAGCCGCGCTCATTGGTGAGTTGGCAGGCAGACATGTAAACGTCGTCAATGTCAGGTCTTTCCTCCCGGTCAACTTTGATGCTTATGAAGGATTCATTCATCACGGCAGCCACGGTACTGTCTTCAAAACTTTCGTGTTCCATCACGTGGCACCAATGGCAGGCAGCGTAACCGACGCTGATGACGAGTAGCTTGTTCTCCTCATCGGCTTTATCAAGCGCCTCTTCACCCCAGGGGTACCAGTCTACCGGGTTACGGGCGTGCTGCAACAGGTAAGGCGATTTTTCGCCCGCAAGATGGTTTTGGTGACCAGTTTCATCATTGCTCACTCCTGGCGCAGGGCTGTTTGTGGCGCGGTCGCAGGTGCAAAGAAGGCTAAGGAGCAGGGAGCAGAGAGAAATTCTGGTAAGCATCACTGAATGGTTGAAGACACAAAGGAACGGCATGTGCGGCACAGTCTGACGGTTCATTTTAACATTACCTGATATCAGAACATTATTTGGTTGCAACCGATAGCTTTTTGAGGCCTGTTCTGGCTATTGGCCTAATGATTAGTATTTATTTCTCTAACACTTATGTGTTTATTGGCTTTGATAGGTTAAAATTGAGCCACTCTAGGATAATTCACTGCTATTGGGCCCTTAGATTGAAGTCTATTTTTACTCTTAACATCAGAGCTTTCAAGCTTTTTCTTTTATAAATCACTAGTAGATGAAATGCAAAAAACGTTTTTCACGATGGCAATTCTTATTGCTACTCATGACTCTTTTCAACTTTGCCTACGGGCAAATTACCGTATCGGGTACCGTTACGGATAAAGATGACAACTCTCCGCTTATTGGAGTAACCGTCTCCGTAGTTGGCACCAACTCAGGGACCATTACAGACATTGATGGATCATATTCTCTTTCAGTTCCCGGACCCGACACTAAGTTGGCTTATTCCTACACTGGCTATGGCTCTCAGGAAGTGACGGTTGGGCAGCAAACCAGAATTGATGTTGCCATGCTTGCGGGTGCGGACCTGGATGAGATTGTGGTTATTGGCTACGGTACCGTCAAAAAAAGTGACGTAACCGGAGCAGTATCTTCCGTTAGCGCCGCTGATTATGAAGATCAGCCCTTAACCAGGCTGGAGGACGCTCTTCAGGGGCGTGCGGCGGGTGTTTCCGTAGCTAAGTCTAACGGTCAGCCCGGATCTAACTTTAAGGTCAGAATCCGTGGTGTAAACTCCATTACGGGAAACAACAGCCCGTTGATTGTAGTAGATGGGATTCAGGGAGTCGATTTGAGCACCCTCAATCCTAATGATATTCAGACCATCGATGTACTTAAAGATGCTTCCGCCACCGCTATTTATGGTGTCCGGGGGTCTAACGGAGTCATCATTGTAACGACAAAGCGAGGTAGCGGTCAGGGGAAAGTAAACCTGGAATACTTTGTTACATCTGCGGCAGTACCGGAGTTTCTGCCCACACTGCAGGATAACGTTGGTGACTTCGCCAGATTAGAGAATCTCAGAAGAGTTAACGCTGGTGGCAACCCCAATTTTACGGATGCGGAAATTGCAGCTCTGGAAGCTAACGGAGGAACCAACTGGCAACGAGAAATTTTCCAAACCGGCATCGGACAAAACCTGCTGGGTTCGGTAAGTGGCTCCGAAGGCAAAATCAACTACTTCGTATCCGGTG
This sequence comes from Neolewinella agarilytica, assembly GCF_900110645.1. Lineage (GTDB taxonomy): Bacteria > Bacteroidota > Bacteroidia > Chitinophagales > Saprospiraceae > Neolewinella > Neolewinella agarilytica. Next base: position 15,325 of record NZ_FOFB01000021.1, on the reverse strand, counting down.
TTTTCCGTGATCAGGAAGGCATTGTCATCAACACCGGGTTCAAACAGTTGTCGCTTCGTTCCAATATCGATGCTCAGATTAATAACAAGTTGAAAGTTGGTCTGAACGTGTTTGTTAACCGGGATCAAACCCAAAATGACTTCAGCTTTGCCGGCAATGGCCAGGGAAGCCTGGTCGCCAAGGCTTTAACCTGGGACCCAACTACTCCGGTGTTTGCGGACGATGGAACATACAACTTACGCTCCCTGCGCGGGATCGGCTCTTTGAATGATAACCCGGTAAGAACGCTGATGGAAAGTGACGCGCAGCGCGTCAGAGAGCAACTAAGTACTGCCTTAGTCCTTGGTTGGGACATCACAGATGACATTTCCTACACCCTCAATGCGGGAACCAGACTAAACAACATCAATAACCAGGTCTACGACGTCGAAGTAGGAGATGACTTTTTGCCTCACACCAACTTCAATAACAACAAGTTCCAGTCTTACCAGGTAAGTCATATTCTTTCCTGGGGTAAGTCATTTGGCAACAATGATCTGAAACTTACGGGTGTACAGGAATACCTGAAGGAAACGAGCATTGTGAACGGCTGGTCCGCTCAGGACCTCAGCTTACCCAGAGGGTATTACTTTGCTGAGCTGGCACCTGGTGCCGGGCAAACGGTCAGCAATAATTTCTCTGAACGGGAGCTGTCCTCTTACATGCTCCGTGGTGAATACGTGATGGGAGATAAATTATTCGTTACTGCTACCGGCCGCTACGACGGAACGTCCGTATTCAGAGCTGACAACCGCTGGGGCTTCTTTCCGTCTCTGGCCGTTGGATACAGTCTGAACGATCTAATTGGTGGTAGTGGTCCGCTTAGCAGCATGAAAGTGCGCTTAGGCTGGGGACAGGTAGGCAACCAGAACATTGGCCCTTACAGCACCTTTGGTGGCTTACGCACCAATGCTTCTTACTCCTTCGACTTTAATTCTGCCCAGACGGGTACCGTACTTAATAGCTTTGAGAGTGCTGACCTGACCTGGGAGACTACCACCCAGACAAATGTTGGTCTGGACATTGGCATTCTGGAAGGCAGAGGCAGCTTCACCATTGAGTACTTCAGTAAGAAGACAACAGATTTGCTTCTGGCTACTCCCGTTCCGGGAACCTTCGGCGGTGGCATCATTAATCAAAATGTTGGCGAAGTGACTAACAATGGCATTGATCTTAGCCTTAGCTATGCTATCGTTAACACGACGAACTTTGACTGGGACGCAAGCTTCAACGCCTCCTACGTGAAGAACGAAGTGACGCAACTTTACAATGACCTTGAGCAAATTAATGGTCTGTTTACCTCACCGGGTGGACAGAGCCGCGTACTCAATATCATCGAACTGGGGCAGCCATTAGGTCAGTTTCAGGGCTCGACCTTCCTTGGCACCTGGAAGACAGCTGAAGCAGCTCAGGCTGCCGAATTCGGAGCACAGCCAGGTGATCCTAAATACCTGAGAGATGCGAATGGTGACATTGTTTTTGGGAGTATTGGGAACGGAACACCTGACTTTGTCTGGGGCTTCAACAATAGTTTCACCTTCAAAAACTTCGACCTCAACATCTTTATCCAGGGTATGCATGGCTTTGATGTTTACAACATTCAGCAGGCCATGATTACGGGTGGAGCAGGTGACTCAAGAAGTTTCCTGTCAGCAGATCAGGTAAACCAATGGACTCCTCAGAATGAAACGGACATTCCCGCAACGGTTCAGTTTTACAACTCATCCCGTTACATTGAGAAAGGGGATTTCATCCGACTGTCCAACCTGAATCTTGGCTACAACTTCGGACAAATCGGGTCCACCGACATGAACCTGAAAGTATACGCCAGCGGCCAGAACCTTTTACTCATTACCGATTACTCAGGTTATGACCCGGAGCTTTCGTCGCGGAAAGGAGGTCAGGGGATTGAGGACGTAGCACCAGGTATTAACCTGGGAGCCTACCCGAACCCCCGCACCTACACCTTCGGCCTTAAACTTGGTTTCTAGTGTTGCCCTCCGGCAACATTGAATCCCTTCAACAACAACTATCATCATGAATAGAATCAATAATTATAAATCGCTTAAGCTGCTGCTTTTGCTACCCGCTATGGCAGTGCTTAGCCTGGCATTTTATGGATGTGATCTGGATGAAGATCCAGCGCGTTCGCAGCTAGCTGTATTGCCCTATGAAAACCTGGCGGAGCTTGAACTAGGCGTAACCGGAGCTTATGACCGGATGTGGGCTGCGCTGCGAATGACTACTGCCTGGGCGAGTGCCTGGGGCGGTGATGACCTGACCACCCACCGCGCCAGTAACAAGGCTGACTTCCGGGAATACGACAAGCGATCCGTGACCACGGGTAACGCTCGTACCCAAGGTACCTGGAATGGTCTTTTCTCCGCCATCAGAGCTGCCAATACCGTTTTGGAAAATGCTGCGGAAACCAATTTGCCTGAACAGGCGGAACAAGATCGTTTGGTGGGAGAAGCTTTCTTTATCCGGGCCTACTGTTACCATCACTTGATTCGGGTCTTTGAAGAACTCCCGATCATTACGAGTACAACTCCCGATTTTGAAATCACACTGGCCACCAGAGAAGAAGTGTTCTCACAGATTGAGAGTGATTACCAGTCCGCAGAGTCAATGCTTCCAGTATCCAGCAATTTAGGAGCTACCCGCCCCAATAGCGGAAGTGCAAAGGCTTTCCTGGCTCGTCTGTATATGGATTGGGCTGGTTACCCCACTAATGACACGGGTAAATACACCGAGGCTGCCTCCATGGCTAAACAGGTGATTGACAACGCTTCCAGCCATGGCTTTGCTCTTGTTCCGGATATGGCTACGCTGTACACGCTCGCCGGAGCAGCTAATACTGAAGGCGTTTACACCTTATCTCATTGCCAGCCCTGCGGCCGCGGCAACAGAAAGACCGGAAAACTGGGCTTACCCGGTGATCTGGGGGGGTGGCAGGAATCCTTCGCTGAAATCAGATTCTTTGAAGATATGCCGGAGAACTACCGCAAGGAGGTGACCTACCATACGGATGTCCCCGTAAACGCTGCGGGCAACCGTGCTGTCGCCAATCCTGCAGATGCCGCCAGCATTCTTTCCTGGACAGAATTCAAGGACCAGCAGAATCCCATTTTTGCTAAAATTACCGGCCCGTGGGAAGATGATATTTTCAACGGCTTCCAGAACTCCCGTGCGGATTACATTATGCGCTATGCGGAGGTCCTCCTCATTTATGCAGAAGCCTCCGGTCGGTCTTCCTCCGTTACTGATGATGCCTGGGAAGCGCTGAATATGGTTCGTAGACGGTCCGAAGGTTTACCCGTTGGACAGGCGGACGCTTCCGTCGACCTTACATCCGGAGACATTGCCGAGCTCGCCTACACAGAAAAGAAATGGGAGCTCGCCGGAGAGTATCAACGTTGGTATGACCTGGTCCGAATGCAACGAGTGGACGAGGCGTTAAGTGACCGAAACCCGAGGGTTTCTATTGGTACGGTCTTTGACGCTGACGGCAATGCCGTCCCAACGCCACTAACGGAAGCTTCGAACCCCATCACCGGGTCTTTGGGGACAGATAATTATTTTGCCCCCATTCCTCCGGATGAGCTGGAGCAGCTGCCGGGACTCATGGGCAACTAACAGCCTTAATTCCGGTTAAGGAAGTCATTGCCGCAAAGCAAAATATTTGCTTTGCGGCAATTTTTTGCGGCAAAAATTTCGGGTTCGATTCTTCAGTATTTAGGTTTATCTTCAAGCCAGAACGATCAAAAATATCAACCAAATGAGACTAGTTTTACGCCTGGGAGTTTTGTCAGTCTTGTTAGTCTTTATTTCCTGTAATGGAGATGAATCAATGGTTGCGGATACCCGCAAATTATTTACCAGCGTTTCCCCAGCCTCTTCCGGTATAGACTTTCAAAATGAATTAGTCGAAACAGAAGAGTCAAACTATTATAAATACATGTATTCCTACATCGGAGGGGGAGTAGCGGCTGCAGATTTCAATCAGGATGGCTTAGAAGACTTGTTTTTTATCTCCAATACCTTTGACAACAAACTGTACATTAATCAGGGTGATTTTCACTTTGAAGATATTAGCCAGCGTGCGGGAATTGAAAAGCGACCGGGCTTTGACGCGGGTGTATCCGTCGCGGATGTTAATAATGATGGCTGGTTAGACATCTATATTACCCGGGGAGGCTGGAAATCAGCAGGTGGTGCTTTCGCCAATATGCTCTATATTAATAATGGCCCGATGGGAGACGATGGTGAGATAACCTTTTCTGAGCGGGCCGCTGAGTTTGGATTAGCCGACGACAACCGATCGATCCAAGCCACCTTCTTTGACTATGACAAGGACGGAGACCTGGATGTATACGTTTCCAACACCCCGGATTTTGAGGATCGGGCCGCAAAAACTGTAAATCTGGTAGAGGCCCGGACGGCTCCTGAAACAATAGCCCTGAAGGGGAGTGACAAACTTTATCGAAATAACGGTAAAGGGCATTTTGAGGACGCCTCTCAGGAGGCTGGCATTTTCCCGGATATAGGATTCGGCCTCAATCCACAGGTAGGAGATTTGAATAATGACGGCTGGCTGGATATTTACGTCAGTAACGACTTTAAGATCCCTGACTTCGCCTATCTCAACAACGGAGACGGAACCTTCCGGGAAGGTAGAAACGAATTATTCAAGCATATTTCTTTCAACAGTATGGGAGGAGATATCGCAGACGTCGACAACGACGGACTGACAGACGTATACACCCTCGATATGAACCCCGATGATTACGTGCGCTCAAAAACTACTATGGGAATGACCCAGCAGAGTCGCTTTGAAGAAATGGTTCGCATGGATTACCACCACCAGTACATGCACAACATGCTTCAGATCAATAACGGTAACGGTAGCTTCAGAGAAGTCGCCAACCTGGCTGGCGTTGCTAACACTGACTGGAGCTGGTCCGCACTGCTAGCTGATTTTGATCTGGATGGCTACAATGATGTTTATGTTACCAATGGTGTTTACCGGGATGTTATTGACCGGGATGCTAATAACAGAATTCTGCAGGAGCTGAGAAATAACCCCCGGAAACCTTCCGACAAAGATTTTCTTGAGTTCACTAAAATGCTTCCACAACAAAAGTTGACCAATTTCTTTTTCAGGAATAAAGGAGACCTGACTTTCGATAATGTCTCCTATACATGGGCGGATTCGATCCCTGGTTATTCCAATGGTGCAGTGTACACGGATTTAGATAATGACGGAGATCTGGATGTCGTCGTTAATAACATTAATGACCCGGCCACAATTTTGAAAAACCATGCGATTGAAGGAGGGATTAACCGGTTTTTAAAGGTAAAGCTGAATGGTCCCGAAAAAAACAAAATGGGCGTAGGTGCTACCGTAAATCTATTTATGGAGGAAGGGCAGATACAAACCCGTCAATTAATCAATTCCAGAGGGTTTTTGTCTTCGGTTTCTAACACGCTGCACTTTGGTGTGGATGACCGTGCATCCGTTAAAATCGAGGTCGTTTGGATGGATGGCAAGACCCAATCTTTAGAGGATGTCCCCACGAATCAACTAGTAAGCCTGGATTACGCAGATGCGGTAACACCAGTACAATCTACCATCGGCCCGGCTACTGTTTTTGAGCGGAAGGAATTTGACTTTGCACACACTGACCCGCCTTACAACGACTATCAAAAGCAAATCTTATTACCTGGTAAACTATCCCAAACCGGGCCGGCAGCAGCCAGTGCTGACGTCAACGGTGATGGCCTCGAAGACATCTATCTGGGGGGTGGGCACACCCAGGCGGGGCAACTGTTACTGGCTGACCCATCGGGCGAATTCAGAAAATCAGCCACTGTTGCTTTCGAACAGGACAAAAGAAGAGAAGACGTAGCCGCTTGTTTTTTTGACGCCGATAATGATGGGGACCAGGACCTCTACGTTGCAAGTGGCAGCTATGAGTTTGCCCCTGACTCTAAAATGCTGATCGACCGCCTTTACCTCAATGACGGTAAAGGGAATTTCACCAAAACGAGCAATCGTATTCCAGCTTTCGCTACCGCAGGAGCCGTGGTTCGATCAGCCGATTTTGACAACGATGGTGATATGGACCTGTTTGTCGGTAACAGAGTTATCTCAGGCCTCTATCCTTACCCGCCTAACAGCTTTTTATTGATAAACAACGGAGGAACCTTTAGCCTGGCTGGTGAGGAAATTACCCCGGGCCTGAGAACCATCGGAATGGTAACCGACGCTGCCTGGCACGATATGGACGGCGATGAGGATGTAGAATTGATCGTTACCGGAGAATGGATGGGTATAGAGGTATTTGAAAATGATAACGGGCGATTAGTAAAAAGTGAAAACTACTCTAATCTCTCTTCGGCAAAGGGATGGTGGAACAAAATTCTCTTCGCAGACATCGATCAGGACGGTGACGAAGACATCATTGCCGGTAATCTGGGGCTGAATTCTAAATTTCACGCTTCGCCCGATAAACCGCTTCACGTTTACACTAAAGACTTCGACTACAACGGAACCGCTGACGTTTTCCTTGCTAAATACTATAAAGGAGCAGAAGTTCCGGTGAGGGGAAAAACCTGTACCGCACAGCAGTTGCCCCACTTAGCGGCCAAGATTCCTACCTACACGGAATTCGCCAGTAGGGATATGGAAGGGATTTTAGGCCCCGGAATTGAAACGGCTCTGCATTATGAAGCCACGGAGTTCAGATCGGGAATCTTCGTAAACGAGGGAGGCCACTTTCAGTTTTCTCCTTTACCGAACAGCGCCCAGCAGTCTCCAGTTAACAGTATTTTGTACGAAGATTTTGACCAGGATGGACAGCCTGATTTATTGATTGCCGGAAATAACCATCAACCAGAAATTGAGACCACCCGCTATGATGCCGGAATTGGCCAGTTTTTCAAAGGGAACCGGGATGGACAGCTTGAGGCCGTCCCCCTATCTAAAAGCGGATTTTTCACAGATAAAGATGTTCGGAATATGCTGAAAACTGGCGACTACATTGTAGTAATAAACAACAATAGCAATCATGACCTTTTTGAGTTGGGTGCACAGCAGGAGTCTAGATAATCCCCCCCTGCATCAGGCGCAAACGCAGGATGCAAAGGGAGGTAAGAAAGCAGGGTAGGGGCGCCTATTCCAGCGGCCCGGCCTCAAAGTCCGTATCATTCACCCAACCCGCCTTCATTTTCTCTCCGGCCATGTATCGGTTGTAGAAGTTTCTGGACTGTTCACTTGAATAGAGGTAACTGTCGAAAACCTGTGCATTTCCCGTCATTCTCGGATCATTTTGCAACATCAACTGCTCCGTCATGGCAGCGATCATCGCTTTTTTTTGCTCCTGCACCTCCGGTGTGTCCGCTAAGTTTTTCAGGCAAAACGGATCTTCTTTAATGTTATAGACTTCTTCCTGGCTACGCTTACCGAAATTCAGCTGCCACCACTCCTGTAGCTTATTTACCCGCCGGCTATTGAGGAGGAAAGATTTCGTCGGGCTGCCATCCGTATTCAGATAGCCGGTTTCGGGGTTGCCGACAGGCCAGCGCTCCGGGTGGAAATTTTTGAGGTAGAGATAGTCTCCTTTGAATATTCCCCGCACCGGGTAGCCCTGATCGTCCGGTCGGCCCACGTCATGGCGCTCTTTCCCGACCAGAACGTAGTCCCGGTAGTTCGTGACGGTTCCGTCCTTTTCGGATTGGAAGATGTCAGATAAGCTTCGACCGGTAATCGCTTGCATTCCCATCGTTTCCGGTTGTACTCCCGCTGCCTCCAGAAAGGTAGGAGCAAGGTCAATAAAATTCACAAAGTCATCGATTTTTCTTCCCGGCTTTTTAATGCCTTCAGGCCAACGGATCGCCAGTGGAAGATGATTGGAATATTCGTAGACCTGCCCCTTGATTCTGGGGAATGGCATTCCGTTGTCTGCCGTAACCACAATGATGGTGTTATCTAATTCTCCGGCAGCTTCCAGGGTGGCGATCATTCGGGCAAGATGGCCGTCGAAGTACTCAATCTCATAGGCATAATCCAGCAGGTCCGTTCGGATGCTGTCTACATCCGGCCAAAAGGGAGGTACCTCGTCAATGTCGGAGAGCTTCTTGTCTGTTAGCCGCAGCGCAGCGCCATAGTCGTACGCCCGGTGGGGTTCCAAGCCACCGTACCAGAAGCAAAATGGCTCACCATCCGGCCGTTTTTGCAGGAAATCCTCAAAGTTGCTGGCGTAGTCTACCTGGCTGATAAATTTGGCCGGAGGCTCCAAAGTAATTTGGTTGAACTTCTGCCCGGCCAGCTGGCGGGGAACACCATTTCTGCTGCCCTGATCTCCAGGCCCCCAGGGTTTACCTGTCGCTCCAACCCAGTAGCCGCTGCTATCCAGTGCTTCAGCGTAGGTGCCAAACTTCTCAGGGAAGAAGGGCAGGTGGCTCACCGCCTCTTCCAACTGCCAACTGTTTCGTCCGGTAAGTATACAAGAACGGGAAGGCGAACACTTAGCGTTCGGTACGTAGGCTCGGTTAAACAATAAGCCCTCCGCCGCAACCCGATCAAAAGCGGGTGTTTTCACCCAGTCACAACCATAGGCTCCGAAGTGTTTCCAGGAAGCATCGTCGGCAATGGCAAAGAGAATGTTCGGACGTGTTAGGGCAGAGGTGTCCTGAGAGTCGGCTTCGGTCCCTTCACAGGCACTCAGCAAGCCAAGTAGGAGTAAAACAAGCAATCTGTGGCTTTTCATTTGGCAATGGTCATTAATGCAAAAGATAAGCTATAGAATTGGGATGGCCGTATTGGTTGAGACGCTATGCGTCGATCGGGAGCCTTTACGTTCGGCAGGCTCAGTAACCACGGCTCCGTTCGCGATCGACGCATAGCGCTTCAACCAACTCTGCACCTGCGGCCGCGCCCTCTGCATATTCTTTTGCCACGAAAGATTTATTCCAGCCGGTTAATCAGTTCCGCTACAATCCCCGTCCAGCCCGTTTGGTGAGAGGCTCCGACTCCCCGGGAGTTGTCCCCGTGGAAGTACTCATAGAAAAGGACAAGGTCTTTGAAATACGGATCATTTTGATAGATGGTATCCGTTCCATGAGCCGGGCGTTTACCTTGTTCATCTTTGGTGAAGATAGAGACAAGACGCTTCGATATGTCAAGAGATACCTGTTTCAGATCAACCTCCCGACCGCTACCGGTGGGACACTGAACACCAAGGCTTCCCTGGTAGTGGTGATTGAAATTCTGGAGGGACTCCAGTAGCAGATAATTCATCGGCATCCAGACAGGGCCCCGCCAATTCGAGTTTCCGCCGAACAGATAAGAACTGGATTCAGCAGGTTCATACTTCAGGCTGAACTCCTTTCCGGCAATCTGTACCGAGTACCCCTGCTGATGGAATTTAGACAGCGAGCGAATCCCGCCCGGAGCCAAAAACTCTTCTTCATCCAGCAGTGCTTCCAACATCTTTTCCAGTCTTGCGCGGGGCACGAGTGCCAGGAGAATGTCTCCGGTTTCTTCCGACTCTTCGATGCTTACCGAAAAATCGGCGCTGGGGCGGTGCGTCCGGTGCCAGTTAAAACGGGTCATGAAATCCGGTAAGTTTTGCAGACGCTTTTTATCCATCACCATGGTGGCAAACAAGGAGGTCAGCCCGACGAGAGAGCGCAATTTCAGCGGTGTACGGGAGCCATCCGGCAGCACCAGCATATCGTAGAAAAAGCCTTCTTCCTCGTCCCATGCGCCTTTGTAGTCGCGGGTAATGCTGTTGATCGATTCTGAGATGAGGACAAAGTGTTCGAAGAATTTCGTCGCTACGTCTTCGAAACTTTTATCCGTTTGAGCAATCTCCAGTGCGATGTCCAGCATGTTGAGAGAATACATGGCCATCCAACTTGTTCCGTCGGCCTGATCGAGACTACCGCCACCAGGGATTTCTTTGCTACGGTCGAAAACGCCGATGTTGTCCAGCCCAAGGAAACCTCCCTCAAAGATGTTGTTGTCATTGGTGTCTACCTTGTTGACCCACCAGGTAAAGTTGATGAGGAGTTTTTGAAAAACCCGCTTGAGAAACACTATATCTCCTTTCCCTTTTTGCTCCTTATCGATGTGGTAAACCTTGAGGCATGCCCAGGCATGAACGGGAGGGTTCACGTCACTAAAGTTCCATTCATAGGCTGGAATTTGTCCGTTGGGCCGCATGTACCACTCCCGTAAAAAGAGAACGAGTTGTTTTTTAGCAAAATCAGGATCCAGTTTGGCAATGGGGACACAGTGGAAGGCAAGGTCCCAGACCGCATACCAGGGATACTCCCATTTATCCGGCATGGAAATGATGTCTTCATTGTTCAGCGTCATCCATTCGTGGTTACGCCCTTTTTTCCGGGCCGCGGGCGGGGTGGGCTGTTCGGGGTCACCATTCAGCCAGGTGGGAATGTCGATATGGTAAAATTGCTTCGACCACATCATCCCACCGTAAGCCTGTCGCTGGATGTTCTTCAGGTCGTCGGAAAGGTCGTCGTCATGCTGAGTGGCATAAAACTCATCAGCCTCCTGTAAGCGATCAGTGAATATTTCATCAAAAGCCTTTTCTAAGGGAGCTTCCAGTGCTTTACTGCTTAGCCGCAGACGAATTTCGCGCGATCCCCCTCCTTCAATAGTAAGTTGGTAATGTGGGCTGCACTTGGTGCCCGTCGCCACGGAAGTAACTGCTTCGAAATCATTACCAATGAGCGCATCATTGATGCTGTCTTTCACTAGTGGAGTAGCGTTAGGGGTTCCAAAAAGCCGCTCCTCATTGGTGTTGTTCTCCGTAAAGAGTACGCGATCGCAAGCATCGAAATAAAGGTGGTACTGGCCCACCTTGTCGTGTTCGACCTTTACGCTTCCCATCTTCTCATTGCTCTCAGCCAGTTCGATGAAGGGTTTCTTTTCCACCTCCACAAAAGACCAGCGGTTCCGGATCAGTAGCGTAGGTAAAAGGTGGATGGGGGCAGCTTCAGCTGCCCGGTTATGTATGGTGATCCGGATGAGGATATCCTTTTCGTCCGCCTTGGCATATTCCGTAAACACGTCGAAGTACTTACCATCATCAAAAACACCGGTGTCCAGTAGTTCATATTCAGGTTCCAGTTTTGACCTCCGTTGATTGGTCGTCACCAGGTCACTGTAGGGGAAAGCTCTCTGGGGATACTTGTAGAGGTGCTTCATGTAGGAATGTGTGGGGGTACTATCGAGGTAGTAGTAGAGTTCCTTCACGTCTTCCCCATGATTGCCTTCTTTTCCGGTCAATCCATACAGCCGCTCCTTTATGATGGGGTCTTTAGTATTCCAAAGTGCGACACTGAAGCATAATTGGCAATGGTTATCGCTAATGCCTGCAATACCATCTTCGCCCCAACGATATACACGGCTCCGCGCATGATCGTGCGGGAAATACTTCCAGGCGGTTCCTTTTTCACTGTAGTCCTCCCGGACGGTTCCCCATTGACGTTCGCTCAGGTAGGGGCCCCACTTCATCCAGTGCTTCTCCTTGGCGTAATGTTGTTCCAGTCGCTGGTGCTCCTTGGTCTTATTTTTCATCGCTGTTGATTTGTGGCGTCGTAAAAGTATACATATAAGACTTAAGCCCTGACTTAACGAGGAGTAATGATGTCGAACAAGCCTTAGCTCTATACCGCGGCTAATGGAGCATTTCAGGGCGCTCCCCGCAGGTGCAAAGGGAAGTTTTTTAAAAAAAGCAGCGTGTTCAGGCGTACGCTCTGCGGCAGAAGCTTCTTTCCGGATAACTCGAAAAAACCTTGCATATTTACAGAAAAGATGTTCTCAGGGTAAGACCGTAAATATTACCTTCCCCAAACATCGAAAAGGCTGATAAGAAACACCATCCGTTAGGTTAAGACGACGACCATGCCATACAACTTACTGAGAGAGAATATCAATAGCTACTTGCCACTTTCTGATCAGGACCTGAGCACGATCAGTGACTTCTTCACTTTCAGAGAAATAAAGAAAAAAGACTTTTTATTAAGAGGAGGCAAGACCTGCCGATTTGAAGGTTTCGTTTTGGGTGGATGTTTCAGGGTGTTCACCTTGGATCAGAAAGGCAATGAGATCAACTTGTACTTCGCCGTCAGCGGTTGGTGGCTGATGGATATTGATAGCTTCATGAACCAGACGCCATCTGATTTATACATTCAAGCACTGGAGGATAGCCAGGTTCTGTTGATCAGCAAAGAGAACAAACGCAAGTTGTACAATTCTCTTCCAATAGTGGAAAAACTGTTTAGAATCATTTTCCAGAAAGCATTGGTATCCTGGCAAAGACGGTTGATACGCAATCATTCCATGACGGCCAAAGAGCGCTATTTCCATTTCATGGACACTTACCCGGACATTAGCGCCAGACTGAGTAATAAACATCTGGCCAGTTATCTGGGAATAAGTCATGAGTTCCTGAGTAGGATTAAGAATTCAAACAAGGTCCGGTAACAGCCGGTCTTTTCGGGGGCAGATCCGGCCCGTTGGAATAACCGGCTGAGCAGATAACCATTTGGATCCGTTTCAATAAGAGCATTCGCGAAATCACTTGCAAATGTTGGCCCAGGTTGATCGATATGGAGGGAAATCAGCTTCGAGTTGTCTACGATCTTGAAGCGAAACATAAAGTGAGCCTGCCCTTGCCCCTCTATTAGCCTGCTACTGTTAACCATAGTTACCAATAGTTGAACAAGTTCAAATTTTAGATTGATTCCCGTCCTGACATTTGCTGCTGCAAACCATCAATCGAAGATTAACCAGTCTAACCATGAAAGCTCGTCGCAAACTGATTCTCCTTTCCATGACTTTCCTCCTTACTATTCTTATGAATGGAGCTACCGCCTATGCCCAGAACGCATATGACATTACACACGAGGAGTCACTAAAAGCCATGGCCGCAGCAAAAAAGCACGCTGAGCAATCAGGTGTTTTGGTAAACATCGCAGTCGTTGACGCAGGTGCCAACTTGAAGGCTTTTGTTCGCATGGATGGTTCCTTCCTGGGAAGTATCGATGTTGCCATCAAGAAAGCTAAAACCTCGCGGTACTTCGATATAGACTCAGGTGAACTGGGGGCACTAACCCAACCCGGAGGAATTATCTATAATATTGAACACTCTAACGGAGGACTGATGACCTTTCCCGGTGGAGTCCCGATTAAGGATAAAGAAGGAAACATTATCGGAGCTATTGGCGTCAGCGGAGGCACCATTGAGCAGGATCGGGAAATTGCTACTGCGGGAGCCAAAGCAATAATTGATTAGACATAACATTGAAAATAACCATCTTAACTTAAAGGAAATCCATGTCTGCTATGAAATATCTTGCTCTTTTAGTAATACTGCTTTTGTCTCAGATTTGCTGGTCTCAGACTTCAGATAATTTAATGCTGTTTCGTCAGGATTTTAAAGGTCTGTCCGCTAACAATACGGTTACCATTACCAGCTACGAAAAAAACGATTCTCATTTTGTCTATGTAGGTGGCTTCAAAGGTATTGATGTATTCAGCCTGAATAAGGACGGACAACTAACAGCGGTCAGTAAACACGAAATGTACAAAATAGAAGGACCGGCCAGAGGCATGGTGGCTGACAACATTAACGGAACGGATTTTCTATTCGTAGCTAATAAACATGGAGACGCAATTGAAACGTTTAGAATACTGGAAAAGGGGTCTCTTAAACAGGTGTCTTTAACCCTGGATACGGAGGAAACTTATCTTGGTACTGCCATCACTTTGCAGGTAGTTCATATGAAGCAGGCATCCTATCTTTTTGTAGGTGGCTTAGAAGAAACGCCGGGGCTCAGCAGCTTCAAAATTGAGGATGACGGTAAGCTGACCCACGTCCAGTCTATGGCAGACAATGAAGACATTCATACCGATGGTATTATCGGAATGTATACGCATAAAATCAAAAAGAAAACTTACTTGTACACAGGAGGTTTTCAAGACAATGGCGTCAGCAGTTTCAGAGTTGAGGAAGATGGCAGTTTTAAAAATATTAATAGCATAAGTGACAATACCACTGATCGCTATCTAACGGGTGCTTACCCAGTAACCGGAGTGGAATTAGGAGGGAATAACTATGTTGTTGTTGGCCACCGTCATCATAAATACTACAAGAGGGGCGGAAATTTCATTAAGAGAAAAGACTTCGTATATCACGGTGATGCCATAAGCGTTTTCAAAGTCAACCGTAAAGGTGCTTTAGTGCCGCATTTCGTTTTAAAGGACGATGAAAACACCAAGCTATCTGGTCAAACCAGAATTGAAATAGTCTCCGTAAATAACAATGAAGCCATACTCGCAGTGGGCACCAGAGACGATGCAAGCATTCAGCTTTGTAAACTTGATGCAGCAGGTACTCTCAGCCCCGTAAATTATTTGGAAACAGGCTTCTCTATTTACTACGGCTTGCGGTCCCACAGAATAGGGGAGGAGAACTTTCTTATTGCCGGATCTAATCAGTTTGACTTAAGAAAAGTGGTGGCCTACAAAGTAGCTCCGAAAATTAATCGTGACGGAAAAATCCTGAGGCACATTGTTAACCTTAGGTACAAAGATCAAGCTTCTGAGGAAGAAGTTGATAATGCCGTAAAGATGTTTCTGGACCTTAAAGATGAAATTCCTGGCATTTCGGATATTGAATGGGGAGTAAACGATAGTACCGAAGGGGCAAGTAAAGGCTTCACCCATTCCTTTGTCCTGACTTTCGAAGATGAACATGCCAGAGAGGTGTACCTTTTCCATAAAGCTCATTTAGACCTGGTAAGCCAAATAGGCCCGATCATTGCAGATGTTCTCGTGATGGATTACTGGACGAAAGCACCGTAGGTTGACGTCAGGAGTACCTGCAATACCTTATTTAACCGTTCTACAAAAAGAGAAAACATGACCATGCTTAAGGGCAAAAAAGCGATAATTACCGGAGGTGGCAGAGGGCTGGGAAAAGCCACGGCTCTGGCATTTGCCCGGGAAGGAATTGATGTCGCCATCACGGGCAGAAATGAAGAAAAACTGAAGGAAACCGTTGCTGAATTAGAAAAGTTTGGCGTTAAGGCCATCTATTCTGTATTCGATGTCGGGAATTACCCGGAAGTGCAAACCAGCATCAAGAATACAGTTAAGAGCATGTCTAAAAATTTGAGTCTCGGTTTCTACTGATCGACGAAAGAACCATCTGAATATTGGCCGCTAGAATGAATCCTGCCGAATTTTCTA
>NZ_FOFB01000001.1 GCF_900110645.1 Neolewinella agarilytica | reverse complement strand
TGAGGAGTTAGTTATCGTTTATCTCTTTTCCCACTTGTTGATCGTTTCACTAAAGAAACTGAATCATGACCTGCTTGAATGAAAGTGCGGTTATGATTACAAAGACTTTGGTGGTTATTGCGGGCAGGATCACCTCTTACCATTCCGAACAGAGAAGTTAAGCTGCCCAGCGCCGATGGTACTTGGACTTGATCCCGGGAGAGTAGGTCACCGCCAATTTATGAAAGCCTCGTTCTGCACCTGCAGAATGGGGCTTTCTCCATTTAGAGACATCCGTGCGGGGAGTTACACGCCGAGTCCTACTGCCACATCCTATAATTTTGACATTCTATCATTCTAATCCCCGCTTTAGAAGGGATCAGTAATGGCGCAAATAAATGTGAATATTCCCCTCCAAACCTTGCTCTTAAAACCTCCCCCGCACCCGCGGCCGCGCCCCAACAACCGTCAAAATTCCACCCAAAAGCATCTATTCAGCCACTGATCGCGTTAAATAGGTAGTCACCTTGTCGAAAGAAACCGTTAATCCATCGATTGTACGGCCTGATTTCTTCACGGAACGCTTACCTTATTGACTAAATACATCGACCATGCTGTTTATCGCTGCTATTTTGCTTTCCATCTGGTTCTGGCGCCGCAATATGAAAGACGCCGGAATGTGGATGATCGCCACTTACGCTGGCCTCGGCCTCCTTTTCTGGAACGACTACGCCTCCGCCTCTACGATGAATGATGCCGTACCCAGCATTGTTCGTGACTTTATCCTTATCGGTATGGTCGGCTTTGTGCAAAGCCTCGCCGTCAATAAGCGTATGCCTATTTGGTTGGCTATCGTGATTATGTTAGGTCTCTTTGCCGCAGCTCATTTCTTGAAGTTTGATACCCAGATGATGGGGAATGAAGCTGCCGGAGTAGATGCAATAGCTACCGAAGCAGGGGAGATTGCTCCCGTTACAAATCTCTTCGAACAGGAAGAATTCCTGGTAGAAGTAAAGGAAGGAGCTGAGGGTCAGAGCTTTCGGGCCGATGCTTTTCAGCGTGGCTGGAAGGTAAGCACAGCCTTTACGCCAGCAGACGAGGCCTCCACCTACCTGGATAACTATTACGTGCTGGATGTAACCAACATAGCCTCCGCAGAAAAGATGCTCTCCGGTATGGCCTCCGTTGCTTACTTCGAGCCCAATGAGGTGATCAACGTAGAGCCCCTCATTAGCGAAGAAATTGGTAGCCAGAAACGCAATCCCTCTCTGAGCATCAATGATCCGGAAACGGAGCAGCAGTGGGCCATGGAAGTACTCAATATGGAGGCTTACTACAGCCTGCTCGCCAGGCAAAGTCCAAAGAAGCAAGCAAAAATTGCTATTCTGGATACGGGAGTGGATGGAAACCATGAAGATATCCGGGCGAACTACTTTTCCGTTAACAAGAAGTACGATAACGACCCCATGGGGCATGGTACTCACTGTGCCGGCATCGCTGCGGGCGTGACGAATAATGGCATCGGTATTGGTAGCCTTGCCGGAACGGGCAAGCAGCCCTTTGTACAGGTAACCAGCATCAAAGTGCTGGGTTCTGGCGGAATGGGAACCCAGAAGAGCATCATTGCGGGCATCATCGAGGCCGTAGACGAAGGCGCCGACGTTATTTCCCTTTCACTGGGGGGACCCAGCAATGCCAGCCGGCAAAAAGCTTACAGTCAGGCCGTTAAGTACGCTCATGATCACAACGCTATTGTTATTGCGGCCGCTGGCAACAGCAACCGTGACTCTAAAGATTACGCCCCGGCAAATGCTAAAGGTATGATCACCGTGGCGGCTCTTGACCAGTTCTTACTCCGCGCACCTTTCTCTAATAAGGTAAATAATGTGGCCCGGGGTATCGCTGCGCCAGGAGTAGGGATTTACAGCACAACTCCCAATAATAATTATAAGTCTTTCAGCGGAACGAGTATGGCTTGTCCGTTCGTAGCTGGTCTTTTGGGCGTGATGAAATCCGTCAATCCGGAGTTAACGGCAGATCAGGCTTACAAAATTCTGAAGTCAACGGGTATCGATGGTAAAGAAACCCGTTTGACGGGGCGCATCGTTCAGCCAGCGGCGGCGCTGGAAGCAGCGTTGAAGTAGTGTTGCTGCTAAAGCGTCAGAATCTAAGAAAAACGGTACTCTACCACGAAGTGAATCTGTGGTTAACCTTTCAGCTGCGTAGCGGCCCCAGAAACCTCTCTCCCGACCCCCAGAGCTAACGCATACTCACCGGACGCTCAAAGGAACTCAGCAATTTCGCCTCCGGCTCCATGGCTGAGCACACTTCGAGGTCCTAGACTGCCAATTTAGGACCTCGAAGTGTGCATTTTCCGTAGCGGAGGATAAAATGTTCCTTTGAGGGTCCGGCTTCGAGTATGCGTTAGCCCTGCCCCCGACCGCTCTCCGGTAAGTCTCGCCTACGGCTCAACGGAGAGGGGAGCCCTTCGGTAAAGACCTTTCGCAAGTACAATAGTCGGTTACCGAATACTCTCCTAGCCCTTCTGTTCTCTGCAGTCTCTGCGCGCAAATTCCGCTGCGTAGCAGCTATTTCAAAAGTACGCCGAAAGCCCCTACCTTGTCCCCATGGATTTAGGACTTAAGAATAAAACCTTCGCCGTAGGCGGAGCAACCAGTGGCCTCGGCCGGGCCATAGCGGAAACACTCCTTGCCGAAGGAGCAAAGGTGATCGGTATCGCCCGTGGACAGGAAAAACTGGAGGAGATGGCCGGGGAGCATCCGGACCGCTTCGTCCCATACGCTGCAGACCTGACGGACGCTACGGCCGTTAAAAATCTGGGCTTTTACCTCATCGACCAGAATATTGACGGGATGGTGCTCAACGCCGGTGGCCCGCCAACGGGTAGGGTAGAGGAGCTGGAGATGAAAGATTGGGACCGCGCCTGGGAAAGCACCCTTCGGTGGAAAGTTCAATTAACAACTGCCCTTCTACCGTTGCTGAAGGGTAAGGAAAATGGCAGACTACTTTACCTGGAAAGTGTATCCATCAAACAGCCGATTGACAACCTGGTATTGAGTAACGCCATGCGGGCTGCGGTTGCGGGCTTCGTGAAAACCCTTAGCCGGGAAGTAGGGGAGAGCGGGCTCACCGCTAATATTCTCGCACCGGGCTACCACGCTACCCCCCGGATTACTACCGTCCTGGAGAAGTCTGCTGATATTCAGGAGGTGCCGCTGGCGGAGGTGGAAAAGCAATTTGCCCAGGAGACTTCGGTAAAGCGACTCGGTGCTCCGTCGGATTTTGCCGCCCAGGCTGTATTCCTGCTTTCCCCTAAAAGTGGATACATCACTGGTCAGACCATCACCGTAGACGGAGGGCTCGTCAGACACATCACCGGATAATGAAGTATTTTATCAATAAAGAAGCGGATCTCCCGCTACAGGAAGTATACCCGGGGATTACCGGGCAACTGATTCACACTGAAGCCCTAACTATTGCTGATTTCCAAATCGCGAAGGGAACGGTATTGCCGGAACACGCGCATCCGCACGAACAAATTTCTACGGTTCTGGAGGGACGCTTTGCCTTTACCGTTGGCGGAGAGGAACGCATTCTGGTGGCCGGGGAGGTGGCCGTTATTCCGGGAAACGTTGCTCACAGTGGTACGGCCCTTACGGATTGTCGGATCATCGACGTCTTCGCGCCGGCAAGAGAAGATTATAAACTGAGCTAAGATGAAGATCTTTTACCTCGGCAGAAAACCATCGACCTTCCCGCCCGCCCTTGATTGGCGGCGCTGGGGTGGAGAGCCAATGTTTGAGGTAGATGCTTTTGCCCTTTTTAACCAGGAGGGTGATCTGACGGAGGAGGATATAGAGAAGGCTCAACTGGCCAGAATGCACGGCCGTCCGTGGCTGTACTTCGGAGAACTGCCTTTTCCGCCCTTTTCAGAGTCCGCGCGTAGTTGGCAAACCTTTGAGCCGGAGAAGAGAATGGAAGAGTATCTCCATGCACTGTCCGCTCTGCCCCGCACGAATTACCAGCCAATAGACTGTAACTTTTACGATAATTTTGAAGCGGCCATCGTGCAGCGGCGGCCCGTGAAAATCAAATACCGGGGGGGGGGGGAGTCTCCGTTACGGATAGAAACCCGCTTACTGGACACAAAAACGGACAAAACGGAAGAATACGTCCAGTTTCGTAACGGAGACTGGCTCCGGCTGGACCGCGTGATTAGCGTAGATGGCCTGGCGGCGGGGGAGAGTTGCCGGTTTTAGGGGAGGTTGGAAGTTGCAAGTTGCAGGTTACAGGTTTCAAGTTACGGGTTGCAAGTTGGAAGTTGCAGGTTTTAAGTTGCGGGTTGCAGGTTGGAATCTTGCACCTTGTAACCTGTAACCTGTAACCTGCACCCCGCACCCTGTCAAACCATCCGTGAATGCCAGCTATCCTCCAGCGGGCGTTCGAATATCTGACGGAGCTCACCGAGCTCCTTTACGAGCGGGTCAAATACGATGGAATCGTTTTCCAGCTTACCGCTGCGGTAGAGCTCTTTGAACTCCTCCCGGCTAACGGTGTGAATGTCTCCCTGGGCATCGCGATAGCTAAAACGCATCCGGTTGAAAAAGTCGATACCCATTTCAGCACCAAGGCCTTGCAGGAAGTGAACGGAACCATCAATGGAGCAGCCGCTGGCCTCGGCTTGGGTCTCATCAACGGCAATAACGATAAAACGATTGTGCAGGATATCTGCCGCAGCTTTGAGTTCCCGCCGGTGGCTTACCCAATTGCTGACGAACTCCTGAAGTTTAGTCTTTATATAGGTGGTCTCTTCAGAAGTTAGCGCGCGCTCCGCACCATAGATCCAGATGCGGCTTTCGGAGACAAGTTGATTCAAGGAAGAGGACATTGGCGAAAGGGTTAAAATTGCGCCGCAAAGGTAGTCAGTACCAGCTTAAGTTAGTTAGTCGCGTCAAAATAGAAAAGCAGGCGCGTACGCAGGTGCAGGGGAGGGTAGGAAGCCGGGATGGTTCATTGCTGACAACTTTCTCTGCACCTGCGGATGCGCCCGCACACAACCCCTTGTGTAGATTTTATCTAAATAATGCAGTGCTTTGCCAACAAGTTTGTTAAAGAAATGTCATGAAAGTATCTTTGCGCGACTAAGCGAGGGGCGATTTTTGCCTCTATGCTCGCAACTTACTAAATGTCAATTCATAATGACATACCAGCCCAGAATACTACCGGCTCTTCTTTTCTTCTGCTTACTCCTTATTGGAGGTCCTTCTGCCTTTGCGCAGGATGATCCCGCTCCCGAAACCCCCGCTGAAGCACCCGTTGAGGCAGGTGCTGTTGCTCCGGGAGAAGGGGATTATAAAAAAGGTAAAGCGCTCTGGAATGCTAACGTTTGTGGTTCCTGCCACAATAAGAACATGAAAGACAAGGCTACCGGCCCCGCTCTTGGCGGTGTTGAGGAGCGTTGGTCTGCGGAACCCCGTGAACATCTGTATCGCTGGATTCAGCAGTCACAGGCTTTGATCGCCTCCGGTGAGTCCGCCCGCGCTCAGGCCGTTTGGGCCGAGTGGAGCCCTACTATTATGTCTAATTACACGGGCCTTACGGGAAGCGACATTGAGCACCTGCTGGCTTTCATTGATGGTCAGTACACTGGTAACATCCCCGGTGGTGGTGGTGATGGCGGAACTCAAATTACTGCTGTTGCTGAAAAACAAGACAACACCTGGCTTTTCGTCATTCTTGGTGGTGCGCTGCTGCTGCTTTCCCTGATCCTTGCCCGGATTACGAGCAATATGCAGTATATGGTAGCCACCAAAGAAGGAGGCAGCCCTGCCCGTCGTACGCTGATGGAAATCCTGACGAGCAAGGGCATGATCGCTTTTGTACTTTTTGCACTGGTTGTTTTGGGTGGTTACACTACGGTAAACCACGCCATTGAACTGGGGCGGCAGCAGGACTACCAGCCGGAGCAGCCCATCAAGTTCAGCCACGTTACGCACGCTGGGTTGAACCAGATCGAATGTCAGTACTGTCACGACGGTGCCCGTCGTTCGAAGCATTCCGTTATTCCTGCGGTTAATACCTGTATGAACTGTCACCGGGCCATCAAGAAAGGTAGCCAGTACGGTACGGCGGAGATCACTAAGATCTATGCAGCTATCGGTTACGATCCGATTGAGGATGCTTACATCAAAGACTACGAGAACTACAGCAACGAGGAGGCCAAGGAGATCTACAAGAAGTGGATCGCTCAGGAGTACATTGCTGACGAAGGTGATCTGGACGAGATGGAAAACGTCATTGAAGATCAGTGGGATGGCGTTGTTGCAGCCCTCACTAATGATATGACCGGTGATGATAAAGTTGCCGGCCCCGTAGAATGGGTTCGTATCCACAACCTGCCGGACCACGCCTACTTCAACCACGCCCAGCACGTTACCGTCGGTAACCTGAAGTGTCAGAACTGTCACGGCCCCGTAGAGGAGATGGAGCTCGTCTATCAGTACAGCCCGCTCAGCATGGGCTGGTGTGTTAACTGTCACCGCGAGACGGATGTACAGTTCGACAACGAATACTACAAAGCCTACGAGAAGTACCACGAAGAGATGAAAGACGGAGAACGGAAATCGGTTACCGTTGAAGACATCGGTGGTCTGAACTGTCAGCGTTGTCACTACTAATCATTAGTAAGCAGTAGGAAAAGGAACGGCCTCAGAGCCGGGATCAAAAACAAAATCACGCTGCCTTCGGGTAGCTAACGAACACAGGCTCAGGCCACGTTCAAATATAGATTGCATGAAAAAGCAAGTCACCAACATCTGGGTAGGAACGGATCAGCTCGAAGGGAGCGCCGATTACGTGAAAGCTACTGATAATGAAATCGGGTCTCCGGTAATGGACGCCGCGGAAGATTCCCGGTTGGAAAGCAGCCGCCGCGATTTTCTGAAGTACCTCGGTTTCGGTATGACCGCCGCAACCATCGCTTCCTGTGATATCCCGGTACGTAAGGCTATTCCATACGTTTCTAAGCCGGATACTATCGTTCCCGGTGTTGCTTCTTACTACGCTTCTACCTTCGTTCAGGGCGGCGACTACGTTCCCGTGCTGGTGAAGACCCGCGAAGGACGCCCCATCAAGATCGAAGGTAACAGCATGAGCCCCATCACTAAAGGTGGTACGAGTGCGCGTGCTCAGGCATCCGTACTGGGTGTTTATGACACCAGCCGCTTCGACGGTCCTTACCGCATCGATGGAGGAAAAGTTAAAGCCGGAGAGAAAGCTGGCTGGGACGCCATTGATGCTGAAATCAGTGGTAAAATGAGCAGCGGTGCCCGGGTGCGCATCGTATCGCATACCATCATGAGCCCTTCCCTTCTTGCGGCAATTGGTGAATTTAAGTCTCGCTACTCGAATACCGAACTGGTTCAGTACGATCCCGTTTCCAGCGCTGCCCTGCTGGACGCCAACGAGCGGACTTTCGGCATGCGCGCCGTACCAAGCTATCATTTTGATAAGGCGGACGTTATCGTATCCATCGGTGCCGACTTCCTGGGTACCTGGATCTCTCCCGTACAGTTTGCCCGGCAGTACGCCATGGGCCGTAAAGTAGACAACGGTAAAATGTCTCGCCACATTCAGGTGGAGAGCAGCATGAGCATGACGGGCTCCAATGCGGATAACCGCATCCTCGTTAAGCCATCTGAGCAAGGGCAGGCCATTGCTGCCCTGCACGCTGCCATTGTAGGCGGTGGAAGTGGCTCCCTGAGCGGAGAGGCAGGCGCTAAGATCAAAGCCGTTGCCGCCGAACTAAAGAAAGCGGGTTCTCACGGACTCGTCGTTAGTGGCAGCAACAACCTGGCGGAGCAACTGCTCATCAACGCCATCAACCAGAAATTAGGTGCTTACGGCACCACCATCACGACTGATCGCTGGAGTATGCAGCGTAAGGGTAGCGACCAGGCTCTTGGCCAGCTCGCCGCTGACCTGGAAAAGGGAAGCGTTGATGCCCTGATCGTACTCGACGGTGCGAACCCGGCCTTTGATAATCCATGGGCGGCTAAGTTCACCGAAAGCATCGCTAAGGCGAAGCTGAGCATCAGCATGAGCGGTGTCCCTAACGAAACGGCTCTTCTCTGTCAGTACGTAACACCGACACACCACTACCTCGAAAGCTGGGGTGATGTGGAAGCGGTACAGGGGGAGCTATCCCTGATTCAGCCAGCTATCACTCCCATCTTCGCCAGTGTCGGCCGCGCCGGAACTCGCGAACAGGGGGAGAGCCTGTTGGTATGGGGCAAGTCTTCTGCTTACCAGGCGGATGCGGAGCAGCCTTACTTTGAGTACGTCAAATCGGTTTGGCAGGCAACAGCCTTCGCTGCACAGTCTGACTTCGTTACGTTCCAGGCTTTCTTCGACAATGCGCTTCAGGCAGGTGTACTCACCATTCCGGTGACTGCTGCCGCTGCTGTCGAAGGCGAAACGCCTGCGCCTGCGGGTGGATCTACCGGGCAGGTTTCCAAGCCGGGTGCCGGACAGGAAGTTAATTTCTACGAAACGATCAACATCGGTAACGGTGTTTATGCCGGTAACCCCTGGTTGCAGGAAGTTCCCGATCCCGTACTGCGTACCGTTTGGGGCAACTACCTCAGTATTCCCGTCAAGTGGGAAGGAGGTAATAGCTACACGGCTTATAACGACCTCAACAATGAGGAGTACAAGGGTAAGGCTGATATGGTTAACCTGACCATTGGCGAAACAACTCAGGCCATTACGGCTGTTCGCCAGTTTGGCCAGAAGGAAGAGACCTTTGGTTTAGCCTTGGGCTATGGCCGCACGGTGACGGGTGTTTCCGGTCGGGCGATCGGGCATAACGTTGGTATCAACGTTTACCCCTGGCTGCCGGTAGATAGCCTTGGTTACGTACAGTACTACGCCGACGGAGCAACCGTATCCGGTAAAGTAGACGTAGAAGAAGAGTTCGCCAGCGTTCAGTACCACCACACGATGGGCCTGACGACGAAGAACGAGGAAGGCAAAATGGCCTACTACAATAACCGGACGGGTGAAATCACTTACGAAGCCCCAACGGAAGAGCAAAAAGCCTACATCGAGCCTTACAACGTCGACGAAAAGACGGTGATGGAGCTTGGTGAAGGTATGCAGGGCGGTTTGACCGACCGTTCCATCATTTACCAGGGTGGCTTCGGCGAGCTGGGTGAATTGAAGGAGCACATTGCTCACCAGCGTGAGCACGCCAAGCACCTCAACGATCAGACGCTGTACCCCTACGAAGAGTACGCCGAGAACATCTACAGCCAGGGACACTGGTGGGCGATGCACGTCGACCTGCAGGCCTGTATTGGTTGTGCTGCCTGTGAGGTAGCCTGTGTGGCGGAAAACAACGTTCCTATCGTGGGTAAGTACGAAGTATGGCGCCACCACGAAATGAAGTGGCTCCGTATTGACCGGTACTACTACGGCGACGTAGAGAACCCGAAGGCTGTTTACCAGCCGATGATGTGCCAGCACTGTGATAATGCTCCCTGTGAGAATGTTTGTCCGGTAAACGCCAGCCAGCACAGTAATGAGGGACTCAACCAAATGATCTATAACCGTTGTATCGGTACCCGTTACTGCGCGAACAACTGTCCTTACAAGGTTCGTCGCTTTAACTGGCTTGACTTTACGACGGGTGATCTCTTCAGCTCCAACGAACCGGAAGTACAGGATGAGGAACTGCCATTCGGCGCTGACAACCTGACGCGGATGGTCCTCAACCCTGACGTTACCGTTCGTAGCCGTGGTGTAATCGAGAAGTGTAGCTTCTGTACGCAACGCCTGCAGGCTGGTAAGCTGACCGCCAAGATCGAGAAGCGCCAGCTGCGTGACTCTGATGTTCGTACGGCTTGCCAGACGGCTTGTCCGACCGGAGCCATCACCTTTGGTGACCGGAACAACAAGCACGGTGATATTGCCGGTAAGCTTGGCAACCCGCTGAACTACCTGGCGCTGGAGGAAGTCAACACCCAGAGTGCGGTATTCTACCAGGCCCGGGTGCACAACTCACTGGAAGAGCTGGAAGCATAAAGATTCTCGATTGGCGAATCTCGAATCTCGATTCCTGATTGGCCGCCAGAGATGATAACACAAAGATTACCGCCCCGGCGGAAACCATAAAATGAGAATTGATACTGATAGTTGAGGATTGAATGCCAAATCAAGAATCAAATGTCGAGAATCGAGAATCAAGAATTAATTTAATTATGAGTGGACATGTAGCCCCCGTTCGCCGACCGTTAATCACGGGTAGTAAAACCTACCACCAGATAACGGAAGACATTTGCCGCCCAACGGAGACAGCCCCTTCGCTGTCATGGGTCATCACTTTTATTATTTCCGTGATTGGCCTTGGCCTGTTCGCCTTCAGCGTTGCCTGGACGGTATGGGTCGGGATCGGTTCCTGGAACCTTAACCGTACCATTAACTGGGGTTGGGATATTACCAACTTTGTTTGGTGGGTAGGTATTGGTCACGCCGGTACCCTTATCTCGGCCATTCTCTTGCTGTTCCGCCAGAAATGGCGGACGGGCGTGAACCGTGCTGCAGAGGCCATGACGATCTTCGCCGTAGTCTGTGCCGGTCAGTTCCCGCTCATTCACATGGGACGTCTCTGGCTGGCCATCTTCATCTTCCCTTACCCCAACACGCGGGGGCCGCTGTGGGTGAACTTCAACTCACCACTGCTTTGGGACGTATTCGCGATCTCTACTTACTTCACCGTATCCCTGCTTTTCTGGTATGCTGGTTTGGTGCCTGACCTGGCTACGGTCCGGGACCGCGCGAAGGGTTTCCGCAAGAAAATCTACAGCATTGTTTCCTTCGGCTGGAACGGTAGTGCAAAGCACTGGCAGCGTTGGGAGAGTCTCTCTCTGATCCTGGCGGGTCTGGCTACGCCACTGGTACTTTCCGTACACACGATTGTATCCTTTGACTTTGCAACGTCGGTTATTCCCGGCTGGCACACGACGATCTTCCCTCCCTACTTTGTAGCGGGAGCTATCTTCTCTGGTTTCGCCATGGTACTGACGCTGATGCTCATTGCCCGTAAGGTGCTGCACCTGGAAGATTACATCACCATCGAGCACATCGAATCGATGAACAAGGTAATCCTGCTAACGGGATCAATCGTAGGTGTCGCTTACCTGACTGAGCTTTTCATCGCCTGGTACTCTGGTTACATCTACGAGCAATTTGCCTTCCTTAACCGGGTTCTTGGCCCATACTACTGGAGCTACATCGGCATGATGCTCTGTAACGTACTCTCTCCCCAGATCTTCTGGTGGAAGAAACTGCGGACAAGCCTCTTCTGGACCTTCTTTATGTCGATCTTTATCAACATTGGTATGTGGTTCGAGCGCTTTGTAATTATCGCAACGACCCTGGCCCGTGATTACCTCCCTTCCAGCTGGAGTTACTACGTGCCAACCTGGGTAGAGATCTGCATCTTCATCGGCACGATTGGCCTGTTCTTCACGCTCTTCCTCATCTTCACGCGGGTTGCCCCGGTAGTGGCAATTGCGGAAGTGAAGAGTATTCTCAAAACGGCAGGTGACCAGTACATCGGAGACGGTGCACACCATGGCCACGGTACTCACGTACCCGCAGCGGTTAATGACATTGGTGCCGGTGGCACGGTTGACATTGACGGCGAAGACAACACTCCAACTCACTAAATCAGTTCAAAGAAATATATCATGGCAGACGCAATGGCACATAGCGGAGTTCCGGTCGGAACAGCTACGGCATCCGACACCGGACGCAATATTCTCTTCGGGCTGTACGACGACGAAGAAAAACTACTCGATGCGGTGAAAGCGGCTAACGCTGATCATCTCGACATTGACGAAGTATACACGCCTTTCCCCGTTCACGGGCTGGACCCACTACTGGGGCTGGAGGAGAGTCGCCTGCACCAGGCGGGCTTCATTTTCGGCAGCATCGGTTGTTTGTTCGGTTTTGGTTTCATGACGTGGGTGTTTACCCGCGACTGGCCAATCATTTTCGGTGGAAAGCCGTACTGGTCCGTTCCGGCCTTCATCCCGATCACTTTCGAGCTTACGGTACTGTTCGCAGCGGTAGGTATGGTAACGGTGTTCTACATCATCTGTGGTCTTGGCCCGGGTGCGGAGCCCCGGCGCCTGCACGACCGGATTACGGACGACAAGTTCTGCATCGCTTTCGATGCTACTGATTTGAGTAGCGACGAGATCGACGGCCTGAAAGGCTTCTTTTCGCGCACCGGTGTAGAGAGCGTACACACCAAAGTGGTTCCCGTTTAAAGGAGCCGTTTTTGGCGCGCACGCAGGTGCAGTGAAAGGGTAGGAGAGCAGGGCGGATGAGCCCGGAGCCTTCCTTGCTTTTCAACTGACGTTGCACCTGCGTTCTGCGCCCGGAAAACCATTAAAATTAACGGAGTCATTCACGGCTCCATCGAAGTATATAGCATGAAAGATTTGCGGATACTGGTTTTGTCACTTGCTTTTGCAGTCGTCCTTACGGCCTGCTCTAAACCTGACGGCAACTTTACCGGTAGCGAGTATATGCCCGATATGGCCCACTCACTGGCCATGGAGGCGAATACCTACAATTACTACTACTACAATACCTGGGACGATGAGTCTACCATCGCCCTGTCAAAGCTGGCTTACCCGCGGGTGCCTGCCAACGGTACGGTACCCCGTGGTTATGCTTCAGCATTCCTGCCGGGCATGAAGGCTCCCAAGTCAATGGACGACATGGAGCAGATGCGCGGTCTGATGGTGGATAAAGATGCGCACAACGCCATCAGCGTTCCTACCAGCGGAAGTGTTCCTTACTACTTTGAAGATTCTGCTGAAGGCCGCCTGGCCTCAATGGCTGAGCTGATCGACAATCCTTTCCCGATTACGGAAGAAGGAATGGTTCGGGGAGCTAAACTCTACAACATCTTCTGTGGCATTTGTCATGGTGCTCAGGGTAACGGACTTGGTTACATCTATGATGATGAGCAGAATCCGAATGCTAAGTACCCGCTTGCACCGGCTAACTTCCTGACGGATGAGTTTAAGGCTGCTTCTAACGGTCGTTACTACCACGCCATCATGTACGGTTATAATGCGATGGGAGCTTATAAAGACAAGATCAGCTACGAGGAGCGTTGGCAGGTGATCCACTATATCCGCAGCCTGCAGGCTAAGGATTCTAAGCTGGAGTACAGCCAGGAGAGCAACACGCTGAATCCTTCCTTTGGCACTCCACTGGCTGATTTTGAAGCCATGGCCGGAAGCCATTCCGGAGATGAAGAGCATATGGATGCTGCCCACCAACTCGGTGCTGCCCATGAGGGAGATCACGGCGAGGACCACGGCAGCGATGAAGGCCACATGCGCAAGAAGTAAGGCAGAGATACCACCCACACTACAAAACTTACGGGCCAAGGCCCCGAAATACTATACCAGATGGAGAACTTTGTATTCTCATCCCGTGCAAAACTCATTACCGGTGGAACGGCCCTGTTCGGTCTACTACTACTCATCTTCAGCTATTTTGTAGATGGGGGAGAGGCACATCATATGCGGTTTTGGACGAACCTGCTACACAACGCATCCTTCTTTACGGGGATTGCCATCATTGCCTGCTTTGCTTACGCGGCCTTTACCACGGCTTACGCCGGTTGGTTCGTACAGTTTAAGCGGGTGTGGGAGAGCTTTGGTATGTTTATTCTGCCCGGTATCTTTCTCTTTGGTGTACTAATTGTAGGCTTGTGGATGCATAGCCACCACCTCTACCACTGGAATGATGAGGCAGCTGTGCTGGCGGACCCTATTCTGACGCATAAGTCTGCATTCCTGAACCCCGTTTGGTATACTGGTGCGACGATCATTATTCTGGCGGTTTACTACTGGTTGATCAGTACGATCCGTAAGATCAGTATTGATGAGGACACCAACGGTACAACGGATTACAGTCACCATAAGCGGATTAAGAAGTGGGCAGCCCCCATGCTGGCCGCCATTGGTTTCACGAGCCCTTTCCTGATCTGGCAGTGGATTATGTCCATTGACGCTCACTGGTACTCAACGATGTTTGCCTGGTATGCTTCAGCTTCCTTGTTCGTGGCGATGACGGCACTGACGATTATGCTGCTGATCTACCTCAAGAGCCGTGGCTACTATCCCGGTATTAATCAGGAACACTTCCACGATTTGGGTAAGTACCTCTTCGCGATTTCCATTTTCTGGACCTACGTTTGGTTTAGTCAGTTCATGTTGATCTGGTATGCTAACGTTGGGGAAGAAACGATCTACTTTAAACTACGGATGGATCAATATCCGGTCCTCTTCTGGGGGAACCTGTTGTTGAACTTCATCGCTCCCTTCTTCATCCTGATGCGGAACGATACAAAGCGTAAGATGGGTACACTCTTCTTTGCTTCTGCTATCGTGTTCTTTGGCCACTGGTTTGACTTCTTCAACATGATTAAGCCCGGTGCGCGCGAAGCAATGATTGAGATGGTTGCTCACCACGATGCTGATCATGGCGAAGAACATGCTACCATGGACGCTCATGCAGGGGATGATCACGCTGCTGCCGGACATGATGATCATGCTGCTGCCGGACACGGTGATGACCACGGTCACGCTGCTGACGATCACGCCATGGCCAGCCATGACGGTGACCATGGAGACGCTGCAGATCATGGACATGCCGACCTTCCTTTCAAGTCCGGATTCACAATTCCAGGCTTACTGGAAATTGGGATTTTCCTTGGCTTCCTGGGTGGTTTCCTATTCTTTGTCCTGAGTGTTCTTAGTCGTGCTCCGCTGGAGCCGAAGAAAGATCCTTACTTCGAGGAGAGCCTTCATCACCACACCTAGTGATCCCTTGTTTAGACTGAGTCTAAACAGTAAGGGAGTAGTTAACCATAACAGTCTGCTCCCGTTAAATTTGCAATCAAGCCGGAAATACAACAATTTCTGGTTAGAAAAAAAGAAGCTAACTTTAAGCTGATGAGTACATTAATCGTTATAATCTGTATTGCCCTCCTACTGCTGATCATTTTGCAGATTGGTCGTGTGCGGGATCTTGCCAAGCAATTGCGTGGCGCCGAAGAGGTGGAAGCCAGAAATACGCAGATGACCGGGATTTATCTGGTTGCTTTCATGGTGGTTTTCCTTGTTTTGGCTACCGCTTCAGCGTTCTACTACAAGAACATGATGCTGGGCTACGGCCCGAATGAGTCGGCTTCCGCCCACGGTGGCCGGATTGACTCCATGATGAGCATTACTTTGTGGGTGACTTACAGTGTATTCATCCTTACGCATATCCTGCTGTTCTGGTATGCTTTTAAGTACCGCCACCAAAAAGGTCGTAAAGCTGAGTTCATTTCTCACAATAACACTTTGGAGATTGTCTGGACCGGTATTCCCGCCATTGTAATGACCTTCCTGGTAATTAGCGGGCTTGATGCATGGAACGACATTATGGGAGACGTTGGTGTTGACGATAATGTACTTGAGATTGAAGCTACTGGTTACCAGTTTGCCTGGCAGATGCGCTACCCGGGTCCTGATGGCCTGTTGGGCCGTAAGGATTTTCGCCTGATCGAAGGTTCTAACCAGCTCGGTCAGGACTGGACAGACCTTAAGAACGCCGATGATGTTCTGGTCAACGATATTGTTTTGCCCGTGAACCAGAAGGTACGGGTTCGGATTACGGCAAAAGACGTACTGCACGATTTTTACCTTCCTCAATTCCGGGTGAAGATGGATGCGGTACCGGGCCTTCCGACTTACTTTGTGTTTACCCCTACCAAGACTACTAAGGAGTGGCGCAAAGAATTGTCCAAGTACCCTGAATATCAGGTGCCTGATGAAAACGATCCGGAAAAGATGCGTTGGGAAACGGCAAACTATGAACTGGCTTGTGCTGAGCTTTGTGGGGTTGGACACTGGTCTATGGCCCGTAAAGTCACCATCGTTGAAGAAGACGAATATGAAGAATGGGCTGCTGAGCAGAAGTCTTTCTACATGGAAAACATTCGTTTCACCAAGGATGACCCCAACACGGGAATGCTGTTCCCCGCAGAAATTGCTGCCCGTCGTGCTGAATTTAACACGGAGGCTAACACTGCCTTGCAAACGGAGGATGACGCTGACAACACACTTATTCTGAAGTACGTAACCTTTGAGACGGGAAGTGCTAATCTTACGGAGCTGAGCCGCTACCAGTTGGATGATGCTATTGCTTTCCTGAAGAAGAATGCGGACGTAAACTCTTTCCTGAAGGGACACACCGACAATACGGGCAACTTTGATTCTAATCTGAGTCTTTCCCAGCGTCGTGCAGAATCTGTTTACAACTACCTGGTGAAGGGAGGCATTGCTGCTGACCGTCTCATCAGTGCTGGTTTCAGCTCTACTGTACCGATTGACACCAACGAAACAGAAGAAGGACGTCAGGCGAACCGCCGGACGGAATTATACATTACGCGGGATGCATTACCCGTTATTGAGCGCCTTTCCAAGTAAACTATCACAAGAAGAATCTTAAAGCTGACTAATATGGCCACTGCGACACTCACGGCACCAGCGACACGGGATGAAGGACTAATCCAGGAACTGGGTTATGACGATCATTTCCACGAGCACCACCACGGGGACAAATACCAGTCGAATTTCATTTCGCACTACATTTTTTCCATGGATCACAAAATGATTGCCAAGCAATTCCTGATTACGGGGATGATCTGGGCTATTATTGGTGGTCTGATGTCTCTTGTTTTCCGTATGCAACTGGGTTTCCCCGAGGAAAGCATTGCCTGGCTTAAGCCTGTTTTGGGCAAGTGGATTGCGGTGAGCTCCGACGGTGTCGGTTCTCTTACGCAGGATTTCTACTATGCTCTGGTGACAATGCACGGTACCATTTTGGTATTCTTTGTATTGACGGCTGGCTTGTCGGGAACCTTTTCGAACTTACTTATTCCACTGATGATTGGCGCGCGAGACATGGCATCTCCATTGCTGAACATGTTGAGCTACTGGTTCTTCTTCATCTCAGGAATGATCATGTTTTCATCATTGTTCCTAAGTACCGGGCCTTTCGCAGGTGGCTGGGTGGCTTATCCTCCGTTGTCAGCACTTCCGCAGGCGATGGACGGTTCCGGAGCTGGTATGACCCTTTGGACGATCTCCCTGGTTATGTTTGTTGTTTCCGTTCTTCTTGGCGGTATTAACTACATCACCACGGTACTTAACCTACGGACGAAAGGTATGAGCATGTGGCGTCTGCCACTGCCGATCTGGGCCTTCTTTGTAACGGCCATTCTTGGTCTGCTTTCCTTCCCCGTACTGGTTTCTGCTTTCTTCCTGATGATGCTGGACCGTGGTATTGGCACAAGCTTCTACCTTAGTGAGATCTTCATTGGAGGTCAGGCGTTGGACCACGTAGGTGGTAGCCCCATTCTTTACCAGCACCTTTTCTGGTTCCTTGGGCACCCGGAAGTATACATTATTATTCTGCCTGCGATGGGTATTGTTTCGGAAGTTCTTTCTGTACACGCCCGGAAGCCTATTTTCGGTTACAAGGCGATGGTATTCTCGATCCTGGCGATTGGTTTCCTCTCCTTCATCGTTTGGGCTCACCACATGTTCATGTCTGGTGTAAACCCATTCATCTCTAACTTCTTTGTAGTCTTCACCCTCATTATTGCCGTTCCATCGGCGGTGAAGGTGTTTAACTGGATTGCCACGCTATACGGCGGTAATATTCGATTTAATCCCGCCAGCCTTTTTGGCATTGGCTTTGTATCGATGTTCATCTCTGGTGGTCTGACCGGTATCTGGTTGGGTAACTCCACACTCGATATTCAGCTGCACGACACTTACTTCGTGGTTGCTCACTTCCACATCGTAATGGGTGTTGCTGCCTTCTTCGGTATGTATGCTGGTGTTTATCACTGGTTCCCGAAGATGTATGGCCGCTTCATGAATGAGACGCTGGGTAAATTCCACTTCTGGGGTACCCTTATCGGTGCCTACTGTGTCTTCTGGCCTATGCACTACATCGGTATGGCTGGTGTTCCCCGTCGTTACTACAGTTTTGATGCCTTTGATGCCTTCAGCCACTTTGCTGAACTGAATAAGTTCATCACCATCGCGGCTATTATCACCTTCGGCTTCCAGCTGCTCTTCGTCCTCAACTTCTTCTACAGTATTTGGAAAGGACGTAAGCTGACAACTCCAAATCCATATAATGCGAACACCCTGGAGTGGACTACACCAATTGAAACCGGACACGGTAACTGGCCAGGAAAACTGCCTACGGTTCAGCGTTGGGCTTATGACTATGGTAAGGACGGACGTGAGTTCATCAGCCAGGTCGAGCCGGTGTCGGAGGATGAATCTCCGGCGCACTAGGGGAGAGGTAGTATTGTAGACGGGAGGAGGTGTTTCACCAAAAACTATCGTCTTATATATTCCTGACCGAAAAGTCGCTGCCCGTAGTTCGTCCGGTCATCCGCGAATTACGGGCAGCTTTATTTAACCATCATTTCAAGATTACTTTGAACGAGTCATCCACAAGTCGGGCTTCAGCTTCTCTCTTCAGCCAGCGGTTGTCGGACTTTAGCGCTCTGGTAAAGTTTCGACTTTCTGCCACGGTAGTATTGTCTTCCGTGTTGGCCTATCTGGTTGCGCTTGGTGCTGTCGGCGTTAGCTGGTGGGCCGTGATGGTGTTGACAATGGGTGGGTTTCTGACCACGGCTGCGGCCAACATTCTTAATGAAGTTCTTGAAAAAGATTACGACCGTCAGATGGCCAGAACGGCCAATCGCCCGCTGGCCGAAGGCCGGCTGAATACGAGTGACGCACTGCTGCTCGCTGGCTTCTCCAGTATTGGCGGCATTACGCTTCTGGCGCTGTTCAATCCCTGGACAGCTTTTCTGGGCATGGTTTCCCTGATCAGCTATGCCTTTGTGTATACCCCTTTGAAGCGGGTTGGTCCGGTTGCGGTTCTGGTTGGTGCTATTCCTGGTGCCTTACCGGCACTTATCGGTTGTGCTGCGGCAGAAGGTCAAATAACTTTGCTGGGTATTACCCTCTTTGCGGTTCAGTTTTTTTGGCAGCTACCTCACTTTTACGCCATTGGTTACCTTGGGTTTGCGGACTACCGCAAAGCAGGCTTTAAGCTGGTGCCAGAGCGTAATGAAAAAGTTGCTGCTGGCATACTTGGCCGGGATGCCGTAATCTCGACTCTCGTTTTACTTCCACTATCAGTCGTACCCTATTTTCTTGGGGCTACCAGCTGGTGGGCTGCAGCACTAGTTGTAATACTGGGACTTGTTTTTCTATGGTTTGCCTGGGCTTTTCGCTCTGCGCCAGCCCGAAAGACTGCCCTTGGGATG
The DNA here is from genome assembly GCF_900110645.1 of Neolewinella agarilytica. Lineage (GTDB taxonomy): Bacteria > Bacteroidota > Bacteroidia > Chitinophagales > Saprospiraceae > Neolewinella > Neolewinella agarilytica. The sequence goes on along the minus strand of NZ_FOFB01000001.1, from coordinate 570,934 downwards.
ATGTTTTTCTCATTTGCTTACCTGCCGTTGGCTTTTACGATCTACTGGGTTGGCCGACAGCTACTATAAACAAAGAGTAATGGAAACAACGATCAAAACGGAAATGGAAGTCGCCACCCGGCGCAATAAAGTCCATCCAAAGAAAATGGCCCTTTGGGTCGCTCTGGTTAGCCTGGCGATGATGTTCACCGCCCTTACCAGTGCTTATATCGTACGCCGTTCCGCAGGAAACTGGTTGGAGTTTTCCATTCCTACTATTTTCTACTGGAACACTTTGGTCATAGTGGCAAGTAGTCTAACTTTGCACGCCGCTTTGGGAGCCTTCAAACGGGAGGCCGAAGGAGCGTACAAAACGTTGATTTCTGCTTCCTTCGGTTTAGGGATTGCGTTTGTAGTAATGCAGTATGCCGGCTGGCAGCAGTTAGCAGCGGAGGGTGTTCCACTGACGATTAATCCTTCAGGAGATTTCGTTTATGCCATCAGTGGCCTGCACGCTCTTCACGTCATTGGAGGGATTGCCGCTTTAGCCGTTGCCTTAGTGATGGCATTCATTCGGAAGCTACGTCGTACGCCCGCCAGGCAGTTACGGCTCGAGTTAACGGTGACCTACTGGCACTTCATCGGTGCGCTCTGGATCTACCTTATTTTGTTCCTGAGTCTGCAGCGCTAAAAAAAATTAAAGAACTTTTCCTCTGCTTCGGTGGAGGGAAACCAATTACCACCTAGTTACAAACTATTCAAACATGGCCGAACACACGGACACACTTGTCGCGGAAGACCACGACCACGACCACGCTCACGGCTACGAAGCCGGTTGGGAAGGCGGAAAGGAAAAGCCCTTTGGTGCTGGCTACGGAAAGCTGATGATGTGGTACTTTCTGCTGTCTGATGCCTTCACCTTTGCGGGCTTTCTGATTGCCTACGGTACGCTACGTTTCAGCAGCCCGAGCTGGCCGGTACCGGATACGGTATTTTCTACTGCTCCTATCGGTATTCACGATATGCCGTTGATTTTTGTGACCTTCATGTCCTTCCTACTGATCATCAGTTCAGGAACTATGGTACGTGCCGTACAGGAAGGAGCTCGGGAGAACAAGCGGGGCGTTGTCTTCTGGATGTTGCTCACGGTATTAGGTGGTGCTGGCTTCCTTGGCTGTCAGGCCTGGGAATGGAACAACCTGATCAACGTAGAGCACATGACGGTGACTACCAATCCTTTCGGCACCTACACAGAGAATGGCGTTTACCTTGATCCGGAAACGGGCGAACGGACGGACGAGTTGGTAGAAGAAGGCGAGACCTACCTTCTACATAAGGCCGGTGCTTCTCATGGTGAAGGACACGAAGGAGAAGATCACTTTGAATTTTCTACTACTCCGGGCGATTATGCTGGGTATACAGTTGATGATGATCAGTTTATCCACCGTAAGTACATCACCGACGCTGGTGAAACCAAAACGCAGGCTTTTGGTCCTACGGCCTTCGGTGCGCTCTTTTTCGGTATTACGGGTTTCCACGGTTTCCACGTATTTACCGGTGTCATCTTCCTACTCATCATCCTGATCAATGCGGGTAGTGGCGTGTACGCCAGCCGTAAGAACGGATATGAGATGGTTGAGAAGATTGGCCTCTACTGGCACTTTGTAGATTTGGTATGGGTATTCGTATTCCTGGTTTTCTACCTGATCTGACCCCCTCCCCAACCCCTTCCCGCAGTATACTGCAGGAGAGGGGCTATTAAAACGCTAAGCGTTTTCTATTAACCCCAACTAATAATATTCGGATTGCATCCGAATCCTAAATAAAAAATCATGGCTGGTCATCTTAGCTACGAAGATTCAAAAAAAGCCGTCTGGAAAGGCCTTGGTCTGCTGGCTGCAGTAACTCTGGCGGAAGTATTTCTTTCCCTGATGAAAGCAGCGGAGTGGGCAGAGGATATCCAATGGGTATTCGTTCTGGCTTCTTTACTTATCATCATCCTGTCTGTTTACAAGGCTTACTTTATCATCTATGAGTTCATGCACATGGGCTATGAGGTAAAAGGGCTTGCTATGAGTGTATTACTGCCGATGTTCCTTCTGGTATGGGCGCTCATCGCTTTCTTTTCAGAAGGCAGCTATTGGAAAGATAACCGGGCAGAGATCGAAGATCGTAACCAGTTAGAGGCAACTCCCGGAGTTGGTGCGGTTATCACGGATGAAGATTTTGTGGTAGGCTAAATCTCCAGCTTACCACTAACAAGAGAATGATCAGCATTCAGGGCCTGCGGGAACTGGATGCTGATTGCTTTTAGGGGTGGGGTGTGTAATCTGAGGAGAAATTACTCCGCCGCTAAAACCCCCTCCCCAACCCCTCCCCACGGGGGAGGGGCTGCTTGAAAACGCTACGCGTTTTGCAAAAACAGTCGGTCTAATTCACAATCAGGTTACACACCCTATTTTAGGGGTGATGTGCTTGGGATAACTGAAACGAGGGGCGGGGCAAAGGACCCCTTCTGTCCGTTGCTTCCCACTCGCTACGAGAGACAGCCCTCCGGGCCTGAAAGGGTTTACCCTTGCACCTGTACTTCGGCTTCGCTCAGCAACCACGGTCCCGCGCCCCGGAATCCCACGGGAGCGTCATAATCGACTTTTTTGTGATCAATCTGGCGATCACGTGGTTACCTTTGGAGAAGATAAAATCATTATGGCAAAGCGCAGTGGAATTCTAAGTACGGGTATCGTATTGCTCTTGTTGGTTGGCCTTCCCGCCGTGTCTTATTTGTACCTGTCCAGAGGGTATGAGTATCGTAAAGACGGGATTATGACGCAGGGCGATTTCGGGAAAATGCCCGATTTGCAGGACCTGTCCCCGGTGCGGGGGGAGCTTCCTGAGCAGTTGCGTGGGGCCATGACCGTTGTGGGTTGGATGGATCCAACCAAGCCCGCAACAACGAACACTTACGGGCAAATGCTGGACAGCGTTTACCAACAGTTCAAGGATAGTCCTAACCTTTACTTTACCACAATTACTCATGCAGATGACCCTGCTGCGGTGGCGAAGGAATTTGCGGAAAAACATCATTTGGAGAATAGTGACATGCTGAGCTTTCTTTCGGCTGACGATGAAAATTTTCTGCAGACTGCCAGGGACTTTAAGCTACCCGGTACACCGGGAGAGAGTCCTGTTGTAGCACTGGTAGACAGCTCCCTGACTATTGTGAAACATTATGATCTGGGCAGCCGTGACGAGACGCTTGGATTAGTACAACTTATTTCCCTGATCATACCATTGCCCCAGCGCCCTGAGATAGTACTGGAACGCGATAAAGAATTATAGAGATGATAAAAGCTTATCCTGAACTAACGACTTACCCAGAAAAAGAACGTGGCCTGAAGATTGCCGTATGGGTTGCTTCGGTTGCCGTGTTGTTGCTGGTCGGTCTTATGCGACAATACAAGCTGCCGGTACCGGATGGCTGGGACGTAGGTTTTTTGCCCGCAGTAAACGCTACACTCAACGCCCTTACCGCCGTTGCGCTGCTATTTTCCCTCTACTTCATCAAGCAACGTAAAGTAGTAGCGCACCGAAATGCTAATGCACTTGCCCTCGGGTTTTCGGTCTTATTCCTGCTATGTTACGTCGTTTATCATTTTACGACGCCAGAGGTGATTTACGGAGATGTAGACCATGACGGGCTGCTCTCCGCTGCAGAAGAAGCCGCCGTTGCCGGTAAGCGAACGACTTACCTGGTCATTCTTCTGTCCCACATTTCGCTGGCGGGCATTTTGCTTCCCTTCATTTTGCTGACGACTTTACGGGCACTTGTGGGGAAATACGAAATGCATAGGAAAATGGCCCGGATCGTTTGGCCACTTTGGCTGTACGTAGCGATTACGGGACCCGTAGTGTATTTGATGTTGCGGGGATACTATCCTTAGGGAGATAACGAAAATAGTAGGCTACGCCAGAACAACGAAAAAGAGGGGTTGCGCCATGACCTTTGGCCCATTGCTTACCCCTCGCTACGAGAGACGGCCTTCCGCGCCTCAATTTTGAACTTTTAGAGGGCCGGTTTACCTTATCTTTGTATCACTATTAAATTCCTTCTGTTATGAGAAAATTACTGCTGATCGCTTTTGCTTTTGCCCTGGTGATGATCCTTGGAACGGGAGAAGAATTATTAGCGCAATGTCCTATGTGTCGTGCTACTGCGGAAACCAATCTGGCTAATGGTGGAACGGAAGGCCGCGGTCTTAATCAGGGAATTCTCTATCTGTTGGGGATGCCCTACGTACTGATTGGCGCGGTAGCTTTCTTTTGGTGGCGCGGACGCAAGAATATCGACGAGGAGGAACTGGTCGCTGAGTAAATTACTCCACCAGAATCTTATCGGTGATCACCTTGGAGAGAACTTCTTTTGGATGCCCTGTGTAGGCAACAGCCATTGAACCATCAAATAGTTGCTTGGTAAGGATGTGAATTTTTGTTTGCAGAGCGATCTTCTTTTCGTTCATGAGCAACAAAAAATCGTTGGAACGATGGGCCAGCCCAACGACAGAAACGGTCTGCCCGGGCTCACAATCACTAAGACATTTACGGTTCGTCTGGGTCAATTCCCCCTGCTCGTCAGGGATCGGGGAGCCGTGTGGATCGAAGGCCGGATTACCCATTAGTTCATCCATCCGGTTAAAGAAATCAGGGCTTTTGACGTGCTCAATTTGTTCGGCAATATCATGGACTTCCTCCCAGCCAAAGCCCATCTGTTCAACCAGATACATCTCCGTAAGCCGATGCTTGCGAACGATGAGCGCTGCCTCCTTACGGCCCTTTTTAGTCAGTAGTAGCGGCTTATATTTTTGGTAAACTACCAAGCCCCGATCATGGAGTTTTCGGACCATATTATTGGCCGTTGGCGGGCTCACTCCCAGTGTTTTGCTGAGGTCAGAAATACTGACTTTTCCCTCCTCATTGGAAAGAGAGAATAATGCCTTAAGATAATTTTCTACGGTTGGGCTTGCCATGAGGAGCGAAGATAAGTAATGGAAAAGAGGAGAAGAAGAAAAAAGGTAGCGGCAGTAATATTGTCAGGACAATGGTTTAGATTTGAGTGAGATTTCCCACTGCTCAATACATTGGTTTATGCCCGCCATCAGCGTTTTCGAAATTTTCAAGATTGGGGTTGGCCCTTCCAGTTCTCATACCATTGGACCCTGGAAGGCAGCTTCCCGGTTTTTGCTTTCGTTGGAAGGCCTGGCGTTTGATCGGCTGGAGGTCCATTTGTTTGGTTCCCTGTCGAAGACAGGGCGGGGGCACGCTACCGATGCTGCCGTGCAACTGGGCTTGATGGGCTATGATCCCGTAACGGTGGACACGGGCAGTATCCCGGAAATACTGGCGGAGCTTCAGGAAAATAAGATCCTCACCATTGGGGAACGCTTTTTGCCCTTCGATCCTGAGCGGGATATTCTATTTACCAATGTCAACCGAAAGAGCCATCCAAATACCTTAGAGTTTTTGGCGTATTTCCAGGAAGAGGTGGTGAAGGTGGGGACCTATGCTTCCGTGGGTGGAGGGTTCATCAAGGAAGTCGGTGTTCGCCCCAAGGGAAAGCGGGTGAAATTTCCGCACCCGATTGAGAAGGGGAGGGACATCCTCGGCTACACGGATGAATTAAATAAGAGTATTGCGGAGATTGTCTTTGATAATGAACTGTCTCTTCGTCCGGCAGCGGAAGTCCGTCAGAAACTCCAGGAGATTATCGATGTAATGAAAAAGTCGGTTTACCGGGGCTGCATCACGGAGGGAGTGCTTCCCGGTGGACTAAACGTTCGCAGGCGCGCGAAAGGGATTTGCGACGATTTACTGGAGCATCGTCCCTTTAGCAACCAGGCAGAGTGGGAGGCTGGCGTAAGAAGTACAACTGCTGACTTCCGGACCATCAACAAATGGATCAGCTGCTTCGCGCTGGCGGTCAACGAAGAGAATGCAGCAATGGGGCGAATCGTTACCTCGCCCACGAACGGGGCCGCCGGGGTAGTGCCTGCAGTCTTGCTGTACTATTATTTTTTCTGTGACCCGGAGCCGAATTTCGGGGTGGACGACTTCCTGCTCGTGGCGGGAGAAATTGGCTGCTTGTTTAAAAAAGGAGCGACGATCTCGGCGGCGGTGGGTGGTTGTCAGGCGGAGATCGGGGTGTCGTCGGCAATGGCGGCGGGGGCGCTGACGCAGGTGCAGGGAGGGTCTCCCCGGCAGGTGCTCATGGCCGCTGAGATTGCCATGGAGCATCACCTTGGCCTCACCTGTGATCCCGTAGGCGGGCTGGTACAAATTCCCTGCATTGAGCGCAATGCCATGGGCGCCATGAAAGCCATTACGGCCGCTAACCTCGCCCTGGCCGGTGACCCGGAACACTCTAAGGTCGACATCGACACCGTCATCAAAACCATGTGGGACACGGCCAAAGCCATGAATAGTAAGTATAAGGAGACCTCAGAAGGCGGGCTGGCGTTTAATTTACCGGTAGTGCTGCCAGAGTGTTAGGCTCAGGTAGGAGGGATAGTAATGGTAGTAGGATAGTCATTATAGTATGGTAGTAGAGAAGTATAATACCATTAATAAGATAGCAGCATTTCCCGTTGAAGGCTTCAAAGCTCTTCAACAGGAGAGTCAGCTGGAAGGATATAGATTCCTGCTACGGTTGGAAAAAGACTGGCTTAACGGAACAAATACGTTCTCCGCAGCAGGGGAGGGCTTATATGAAGTGCGGGCCCAGGGAGAGTTAGTTGCGATCGGTGGAATAAACACTGATCCCTACGGAGCGTCCGCCGCAGACGGGAGGTTGCGGCGCTTCTACGTGAAGGAAGCTTACCGGAGAAAGGGCGTGGGTAAAATGCTGGTAGACTTTATCCTGCAGCAGCATGCCGCAAATTTCGAACGGGTATCGCTGTATACTGGGGAGCTTGCTGCGGGCGCGTTTTACGTTCGCTGTGGGTTCGAAAAGGTGTTGGGGGAGGAAAAGGTATCTCATCGGATTGAGCTGAACTCGTAGTTAATCAGGGCTAAGAGAGTGCCCCTGATACTTGCTACCTTCGCGCCAAAACCCCATGATCGTAAAACTCACCCAGGGCGACCTCAGGACCAAATACGGAACCTTCAAAGAAGCCCTTTACTATGATGGGCAGAAAGAGTCGATTGCGTTGTACCTGGGAGATTTGTCCGGGGCGGAGGACGTACTCTGCCGGGTACATTCTTCCTGTATTTTTGGGCACTACTTCAACAGTGTGGAATGTGACTGCCAGGAGCAAATGGATGTTTCGCAGCAGTTGATTGCAAGGGCGGGCAGGGGGATCATCATTTTGCTGGATCAGGAGGGTAAGGGCAATGGTCATTTTGCTTTGCTGAACAGCGTTCGGTTTAAGCGGGAAGGGGAGGGGCAGGCAGATGCTTATGAGTTAGCGGGCTTTAAACGGGATAACCGGGACTTCAGAGCGGCGGCTAAGATCCTCAACGATTTGGGGGTAAGCTCCGTAAGAATGCTGACCAACAATGAGAAAAAGGTGGCGACTTTGCGGGAGCAGGAGGTCGTTGTGACGGGGACAAAAGAGATTGTGCTTTGAACGATGCTACAGGACAGTTCATTGCTATTTAAACCTTTACCTTGCACCTGCGTACAGCGCCCGAAAAGACGACTGATTTGCAGGTCTGATCGCTGAAAGAGGTTCTTACCTCAAATTGAACACCATGAAAGTAGATATTCTCGCCATTGGCGTACACCCTGACGATGTAGAACTTAGCTCCTCCGGAACGCTCCTCCGACATATTGACCTGGGGTATACCGTTGGCCTGCTCGACCTGACCCGTGGAGAACTTGGCACCCGGGGAAGTGCAGAAATCAGGACCGTTGAGGCGGCTGCTTCCGCCAAAAAAATGGGTGCTAAATTCAGGATCAACCTGGATATGCCGGATGGCTTCATGCAGTACGAAGAAGCCAATCTCCGCAAAATCATTGGTGTCATCCGCAGTTGTCAACCCGGTATTGTATTGGCCAACGCTCTGGGCGACCGGCACCCCGATCACGGTCGGGCCGCAAAACTCGTTTCGGACGCTTGCTTTTATAGCGGGCTAATGAAGATCGAAACACTGGGAGAAGATGGCAAGCCTCAGGAACGGTGGCGGCCCAAAGCACTGTATCACTACATTCAGGATCAGAACCGTAAACCGGACTTTGTAGTCGACATCAGCCCGTACCTGACCAAAAAGATGGAGCTGATACGCTGTTTTGCTTCCCAGTTTGATGACCATAAGGAAGGCAAATACAGTAAGGAAGCCAAGACGCCCATCAGCGGTGCTGATTTTATGGCCTTCATACAGGCAAAGGGCAGGAGCTTAGGCAGGGAAGCGGGTTTTGAGTTTGCCGAGGGCTTTGAGGTCAGCCGGTATCCTGGGGTGGAGGACTTATTTGATCTGAAGTGAGGTCGTTGCGCGTTGAGCGTCCGGTTTCGAGCTTGCGCTTGTGTTGCTTAGCCGATCAGTAGGTTAGGAATAGACCGTAAAAAAACCTACCTTTGCAGCCGCAAAAATGAAAAAATATGTCTACTGCAACAGCAACGAATTATAAAGTAAAAGACATCAACCTGGCGGCCTGGGGCCGCAAGGAGATCCGCCTGGCGGAGGCAGAAATGCCTGGTCTGATGGCCCTCCGGGAGGAGTTTGGCGCATCGAAGCCACTCAAAGGAGCCCGCATTGCCGGCTGTTTGCACATGACGATCCAAACGGCAGTCCTGATTGAGACGCTGGTGGAGCTGGGTGCTGACGTTACCTGGTCCAGCTGTAACATTTTCTCCACTCAGGACCACGCCGCTGCAGCCATCGCTGCTGCCGGCATCCCTGTTTTCGCCTGGAAAGGAATGAACGAAGAAGAGTTCAACTGGTGTATCGAACAGACGCTCCACGCCTTCCCCGGTGGTGAACCGCTGAACATGATCCTGGACGACGGTGGTGACCTCACCAACATGGTCTTCGATGATTACCCCGAGCTCTGCGCCGGAATCAAAGGACTCTCCGAAGAAACGACTACTGGTGTTCACCGCCTGTACGAGCGGATGAAGAAAGGTACCCTGGTGATGCCTGCCATCAACGTGAACGACTCCGTTACGAAGTCTAAGTTCGACAACAAGTACGGCTGTCAGGAATCTGCCGTAGACGCTATCCGCCGTGCGACTGACGTAATGATGGCCGGTAAGGTAGCCATCGTTGCCGGTTATGGTGACGTAGGTAAGGGGACTGCCGCTTCCCTGCGCGGTGCTGGTTGCCGGGTAATCGTTACCGAGGCCGACCCCATCTGTGCCCTACAGGCCGCCATGGACGGATTTGAGGTTAAAAAGATGATGACGGCCATTCACCGTGCGGACATCATCGTTACCGCTACCGGTAACTTCAACATCCTCACGGAACAGCACTTCAAGGCGATGAACGACAAAGTCATCGTTTGTAACATCGGTCACTTCGACAACGAGATCGATATGGCATGGCTCAACGCTAACTACGGTGATACCAAAGACCAGATCAAGCCACAGGTTGACCTCTATAACGTAGACGGCAACGACGTGATCATCCTGGCAGAAGGTCGTCTGGTGAATCTCGGTTGTGGAACCGGTCACCCTTCTTTCGTTATGTCTAACTCTTTCACTAACCAGACGCTGGCGCAGCTGGAATTGTGGGAAAACAGCGACAAGTACGAAAACAAAGTATATATGCTGCCTAAGCACCTGGACGAGAAAGTAGCCCGCCTGCACCTCTCCAAGATTGGTGTCGAGCTGGAAGAGCTGTCAGTCGATCAGGCCGAGTACATTGACGTACCCGTTGGTGGACCTTACAAGCCTGAGCATTACCGCTACTAATTAATGGCAAGCGCTGGTTCTTCTTTCTTAGAATCAGCGCTTGCTCATTATACCTGTCTGGCAAAATTCAGGAAGACATTTTAAAGAACGTGATGATGGTTGCCATGCCATTTTCATGGCAATTAGTGTTAAAGTTGAAAATATTGGTGCTTAAAAAGCTATATTTGGGTGCCTAAATAGAATATTTTCTTTTTTTTGAATACTTATTCACTAATAATTACGATATTGGGTTTTTTAAAGGCCACTTCTGTTTTAGGATTCCAGAGGGCCTCTACTATTGAGAGATGATTGAACGCTATGAACGATAGATCTTACGGCCGCTTCCCCTGGGAGGCGGTTTTTTTTTCAGGTACTGTCAGCGAGCCTGGATTTGCACGGTTGAATAGCGGTTTTTCGTAGGGCGCGTACGCAGGTACTTAGGATTTGTTCAGCAGAGCAGGATGGTTGATCGTGTAAACAGGTGAGTGAAAATTCTGAATTTATTTCCTTTTGATTATGCTTAACAGGTCAAAAAAGTGTGTTTGGATAAAAAAAAGCGGCTTTAGTCATTAGAATCGGGATTCAGGAAGTTTTCTTTTCCACCATCCGTCTATTTTTGTGAAATGCCAAAGACTAAGATTCAGATCATTGAGGATGATGCCAGCTATGCGCTAGAGCTCGAAATGGTATTGACTGAATTAGGGTACGACGTTATGCCCGTAATTGAAAAGCCGACTGAGTGGACTCCGGCGGATGACGATCTTCCGGATTTGGTGCTGGCAGACATCTATTTTGGCGGAAAACCGGAGGGTGTTCAGGTCGTAAACAAAATGCGGAGAAGAGGTATACCGGTTGTATTGATGACTTCCAGTAATGACCGCAAGTTGTACGAATATGCGAAAAAAGAATTTCCAAGTGGCTACATTGAAAAGCCATTAAAGCCCGTAAGTCTGAATGCCATTATTGAGAGCGCATTAAGCAATTATGATGATCCTGGTGTGGTTGACAAAGCACTGGAAGAGTGGTCAAGGAAACAGATCGTTAATAAGTTTCTGTTTGTCCGTCATGGTAAGGGCTTAGTAAAACTTGTTGTTTCAGACATTTCCCTTATTGAAGCGGATGGAAATTACTGTTACCTCCACGAAAACGGACGTCGCTACGTTGTAAACAAACCCTTGCGCAGGTTTAAGGAAATCCTGTCAGGGCAAGGCTTTTTACAAATTAACCGTAGCCAGCTCGTGAACTTCAACATGGTCGATCAACTCAGCTTCGCTGAGTCCGAGATAATTGTTGCGGGAGAAACGCTGGCAATCGGGAGTTCCTATCGGGAAGAGGTGGACAGTTGGCTTCACCGCTTATGAGCGGGAAGTTGCAGGCTAAAGATGCTTCCCCGGCCGGGCGTACTTTTTACGGTCAGGATCCCATTGTTTTGTCGGGCAAGGTCCCCACTCAATATCAACCCCAGTCCGGTACCGGGCTCGCCGGAGGTTCCATTGGTCGAAGATCGGTTTTCCAGCGCAAAGATGTTTTTTAGTTTTGCAGGAGGGATGCCCACTCCGCTATCAGACACGATCAGGGTGACGGAGCTGTTCTGTCGGCAGGACAATGCTGAAAGGGAAACTTTGCCTCCCTTAGGAGTAAACTTTACCGCATTATCCACCAGGTTACGCAGGATGGTTAGCACACTTTGCCTGTCGGCATAAATACATCCATGCGGGTCGGAGAGGACGAGATTGATAGACTTAGCATTAGCTAAATCCAGGTATAGGGACTGAGCTTCGCGGAGCAATTCTGCGACGTCAAGTTTTTCCGGTTGCAGTTTAAAGCCTTCTCCCTGAACGATAGCCCAGGAAAGGAGATTGTCGAGTAGCTTTTGCGTACGAGCTACTGCGCCATCTACGGTTTCTCCTATTTGATGAACTTCGTGAATTCGGTTTCTTTCAATCAGGAAATTAACCTTTTTGGTCAGGCCTCGCAAAGAAATCAAAGGCGCCCGCAGGTCGTGTGAAATCATAGCGAAGAGCCGGTCTTTGGTAGAGTTTATGTTTTGAAGCTCTTTGTTTTTTATGGCAAGTTCTTCTGTCCGTTCGGCTACTTCCCGTTGTAGTTCTAAGCTTCTTTGGCGCAGGCGGGCAGTACGATACTGAATAAACCCGAAGGTCAATAGGGTCAGCAGGAATGCCATAGCTAATAAGAAAGGGAGGGAGAAGTAAAAAGGTCGATGAACGATTACCGGAATCAACAGCTCCCGATCAATCCAACCGCTTCCGGAAGCACGTGCTTTTATCCTGAGTTTATGAGTACCGTAGGGGAGGCCCAAAAGGCGTAGACGATTTTCTTTCTGATAGTTCCAATCATCAAACACGCCTTCCATCTTCCAGGCGTAGGAAATGTCGGAAGAAGTATAATCAAGCAGATTAAAAGAGAGCAGGAAAAACTTATCGCCAGAGGCCATTTCAATTTTCCGGCTACTGAGCAGGGAAGCTGTCCGATCTTCGATTTTGTTGGTGGCGTTAATGTGCTGAGTAAGGCTGTTAATGCGAAGTGGGGCCTTACTTTCCTTGAGGTTAATGTCGGAGGGATGAAAGGATGTCAAGCCATCAAGCCCTCCAAAATACAGCGTTCCGTCGGTAGCTCTGTAGTGAGAAAAGGTATTGAACTCATCATGTGCGATACCGTCCGCAGGGTGAAAACTAATGATATTCTCCTCTCTCGGGCAGAATCGCATAAGCCCTTTATTACTCGGTAGCCAGAGGTAACCATCGTCGTCCTGGTAGACAGCGTACAGGGTGTTGTTGGTCAGGCCATCCTGAATGGTGAAAGTGCGATGCACGTCAGTTTCGGGGTTCCAACGAATAAGACCAGCGTTAGCAGTAGCAATCCAGAATATGCCCTGCTCATCTTCAAAGAAATGCTTTACGTTGTATTTACTGAATTTTGAGCGGACGATCCCTTTTTCCGCCTGTAGGAGAAACAGGCCATTTGAACTGCCGATCCATAAGCCCGATGGGGTATCATGAAAATGGGTAATGGTGGATTGTTGAATCAGGTCAAAACCATTTAGTTTGGAATAGGGGAGGTAGTTTTTGTCATGGGCTGAAGAAAAATAAACGCCCAGGGGAGTCCCAAAAAAGTAAGTTTTGCTGGCGGAATGATAATAGGGTAAGAGTAAGGCGGCCCTGGAGTTGTTTTCGCCAAAAACATGGATGGAGTCATCCCGGATCATACTAATGTTATTGCCATAGGTGCCGGTCAGGATCTCTCCGTTCTCCATCCGGAAAAAGGCGTTCATGCACCAGCAAAGATCGGGCAGGCAGAATGGCTTAATGGAATCTGTTGCCAGGTCAATTACGCGGTTTTTTTGGTATGTACCTACCAGTAATCGACCATCAGATATTTCTGTAATTCCCCTGACGGAAGTGTTCCGCTCGTCCTTAAAGTGGGTCTTGAACAGTTTGGAACGAGTACTGATGAGGAATAAGCCAGTAGTTGTGCTCAGCCAGGTGTTCCCGGTAACATCAATGAAAAAATGCATCGGACTCCAGGCAACGACAGCCAGCTTATTGAGTTGGTCGGATAAATCTGCGATCATCTCCCCTTTCTCATCAAAGATCCATAGGACTTCTGTGGTAGCCAGCCAAAGATTATGGTTGGCATCCCGTTGTAAGACGAACCTCTTGTCATCAGTATTATTCCTCAGGTCTTTAAAGCGCAATGGTTTGCCAGCCCTGTTGAGTGGTATCTTAGAAGCTACTCTGTCTTTGCTTAAAAACCAAAGCAGTTCTTCCAGGCGATCCATAGTTGGGAGAATCCGAAAGTTGAAGCTATACTGATCCGTGCCTTCCATAAAAAAACGGGGACGTAAGATGGGCGCTTTGCGTCCGGGGAATTTAATCTTGCCAATAAGGGTGCCACTAGTATCATACTCGGTTGCCTGCCATTCATTGGGGTCTAAATGGAGGACGGTACCCCAGGGAGTTGGCTGAGAGGTTTGGTCGAAACGGACGGTTGAGTTGATTGGGGTGTCAGGGTCGGAGCCGAATATCCGTTGGCTCGGATCAGTAAAAAACAGGGAAGGGGCTGTAGCGGGAGAAGGAAGCCTTTTAAGACGATTAGGAAAACGCTCTTGCCGGAAATTGTAGCCCCGGGCATCTCGTGTATAAGGGGAGAAAAGAAAGGAAGTTCCGTTGTCGGTTATAATGCGAAAATGATCATCAGCTGTCAATTGCAGGTCGCTTATGTACCTGGAGAATGGTAAGGACTCACGATCCGTCGCAAACACGAATTCTTGTCCGTTATACATCGCCAGACCAGTGGACATACCTACCCAGATTTGTCCGATAGAATCCTGGGCAACGCAGGTCGTAGAGCGGTTAGGAAGACCGTCTTCAAAGGAAATAAATTTTATCTCGTACGCTTCTTCCTGTCCCATCAGAAAGATCGGGGAAAGCAATAACAACAGCAGAAGCTGACTGGTCATAAAAGCCTTAGTAGCCAAGCCGGAATGAATGTAAGCGATAGATATCAATGGGATGGAATAATCGACTGACGAACAGAAATAAGCGTTCGTCTGTGTAGAAGTGTGTAGTTCTTAGTGCATCAAATCTAATAAGAATATTTTATACCGAAAGTGGCCAGGAAAAAGAGCAATGTTCATTTGCTCCTCTATTGGAGCTTGTTCAGATTAACTTGTGCCATGCCGGCGTTCACACTTCAAAAGCTCACGTGAATTCACATTTACCATGATCACTGAGCAATCCATCAGGCGTTCATAGAAGTAAAGATCATGTTCACACTAAAAAAAGGTAGCTCTACCACTTTTAGCTCATTTTAGTAAATGCTTTGGTGTAAATTTATAACCAGTAAAGGGCCTTTAGCCGCTTTTTTTTGATCTTTTGAATGCTTTATTCCATTTTTTTTATTCGCCTTCAGAAGCAGCTTTGTAGAGTTAGTAGAAGAAAAAAAACAGCTGTGAAATGCTGTTTCGCCCATCGTTTTGGTGAGCTTTTCTATTGGTTTTACTTATGCGTTTAGGTTGGATATTCAATATTTGCAGTTTAATGAAATAGCAGGTTGGTTATTTTTTACGACGAATGGTCGCGCTGAGGAATTGCTGCCTCCGTGAAGAGGCGATTGATTAGTGCCGAAAGCATCATAAGCAAATTCATTTGTCTATGATGACCAGGCCGTCATGGTTGCCAGCGGTCATTTACAGATAATATGTTTTAATAAGGAGAAATTTTACGCTTGAACAAAACGATTTAGGGTTTGCATTTTACTATTTTCCATAGGCTATATAAGAAGACTTGAACAACACATATTGCCGGTCCCTTGAATTGGGACCGGCTTTTTTATTTGCCCTTTTCATCATAATGACAACACTTGAAGAAGCAGAACGCGCTCATTCCGTACCTTCGGCCCGTGTCCGATATCCTCCTCATAACGCCTCCTTTCACTCAGCTGAATACGCCCTACCCGGCGACGGCTTACCTGAAGGGTTTTCTGAATACGAAGAACATTGCTACGGAGCAGATAGACCTGGGCATTGAGGTGATTCTGGAGCTGTTTTCGCAAAAACGGATGACGGAAATTTTTGCGCGCTCGCAGGTGCAAGGGAAGGAACTAAGCAGCAATGCCAAACGCATCTTCGCCCTGCGCGAAGAATACCTGGCAACCGTTGAGCCCGTAATCGCTTTCCTGCAGGGAAAGCAACCAACGCTTGCCCGGCAGATTGCCAGCGAGAACTTCCTCCCGCAGGCCAGTCGCTTTGATCAGCTCAGCGAGCTGGACTATGCCTTCGGTACCATGGGCCACCAGGATAAAGCCAAGCACCTGGCGACGCTATACCTCGAAGACCTGTCTGATTTTATCGTTGAATGCGTAGACCCGGACTTTGGCTTCAGCCGTTACGCGGAGCGAATCGGGCGTAGCGCTAATTCGTTTGATGAGCTGTACGACAAGCTGCAGGGACCCATGACTTATGTAGACGAGGTGACCATAGAGGTGCTGAAGGCGAAGCTCACCCCGAGCGAAGGAAACCTCTCCCCAACCCCTCTCCTGCAAGTTTCGCCTCCGGCTCAACGGACCTCCGAAGGAAGCCGCGAAGCGAAAGGGGCTAGTGAAAACGCTCCGCATTTTAAAGGCAGTACCTCCAACACCTCCAACGCGCGGCAGCCTACCGAACTACCAGACTACCAGACTACCTTAGCCTGCCTAAGCGTCCCCTTTCCCGGTAATCTCTACTCCGCCTTCCGCTGCGCGAAGTGGCTTAAGGAAACTTACCCAGGTATAAAGACAGCCATGGGCGGCGGATTTGCCAACACGGAGCTGCGCAGCGTCAACGACGCGCGGGTATTCCAATTCTTCGACTACATTACGCTGGATGACGGAGAACTGCCCCTGGAGCTCCTGCACGAACACTGCTCTCCTAAGACCTCCGCTGCACCTGCGGTCCCGCGCCTGAAGCCCTTACTCAAACGCACCTTCCACCTGGAAGACGGGGAAGTGATCTACAACGACTTTTCCCTCCGCCGCGACTACCGCATGCACGAAACCGGTACGCCCGATTACACGGGGCTGCCGCTCGATCGCTATATCTCCGTCATCGAGATCGCCAACCCGATGCACAGCCTCTGGAGTGACGGCCGCTGGAACAAACTCACGATGGCCCACGGCTGTTACTGGGGCAAATGTACCTTCTGCGACGTCAGCCTCGATTACATCGGCAACTACCAACCGGTGCAGGCGACCTTGCTCGTGGACCGGATGGAAGAACTCATTGCCCAAACCGGCGAAAATGGTTTTCACTTCGTTGACGAGGCCGCCCCTCCCGCGCTGATGCGAGATCTGGCCCTCGAGATCATCCGGCGGAAACTCCGACTGACCTGGTGGACGAACATTCGCTTCGAAAAAAGCTTCACACCTGACCTTTGCCGGCTGCTGCAGGCCAGCGGCTGCATTGCCGTCTCCGGCGGGCTGGAGGTAGCCAGTGACCGACTGCTGGAACTCATTAAGAAGGGAGTCACCGTCGAACAGGTAGCCCGGGTGACGGCCGCTTTTACTGACGCCGGCATTATGGTCCACAGCTATCTGATGTACGGCTACCCAACGCAGACCGTGCAGGAAACCGTAGACAGCCTGGAGATGGTGCGGCAACTTTTTGAAGCCGGAACTATCCAGTCGGGTTTCTGGCATCAGTTCGCCCTGACGGCGCACAGCCCCGTTGGCCTGGAACCCGAAGCCTACGGCATCATACCACATCATCAGCCGATCGGGTTTGCGAACAACGATGTGCAGTTTACCGATTCCACGGGCATCGATCATAGCCGCTTCAGCTTTGGCCTGAAGAAGTCGCTCTTCAACTATATGCACGGAATGTGCTTTGATTATCCGCTTAGCGAGTGGTTCGATTTTGCGGTTCCGAAAACAACAATTTCTCCGGACTACATCGCGGCGGCTCTGGAATATGAAGACGATAGCCTTTCCCGTAAATCCGCCCGGATAATTTGGTTGGGCGGCGAGCCGGAAGTGACTGACCCGGGGGCAGATCAATTGGAAATCCGCCTCTTTGACCGGCGGGATACGGACGTTGTGACTTTCGACGAGGGTAGGGGAGCCTGGCTGCTGTCAATGCTGAAACGCATCGGTGACCGGGATCAAAGCCTGATGACACTTGCTGAACTGCGGATCAATTATGAAGCTGCTTTTTCGGACTTTGAAGACTTTTGGTACACGGAAGAAATGACCCTGGTGCGGGGCTACGGGCTCCTGGTCGTTTAAGGAAAGGATTAAACGCGTATGAAACACTACTTCCGGCTACAGCGAACGATTATAGAACGTCACCTTCGGGCGTGGGGGCTGGCGCCCTGGTTGGTGTATACGCTCGTTCCGCTTGTATTCGTGGGAGGGAGTTTGTTACTACTGGAGCGTTCGGAGTATGCTGCCTATGCGATTGCTGCCGGGGGGCTATCTCCACTTCAGTTGCTGGGGGAAGCGGAGCGCAACCGATTTTTAAAGATACAGTTTTTGCCCGCTGATTACCGCAATATAAGGCTGGCAGAAAACGGGGCGATTACGCTACCGTTCGTGTTGCTTTTTCTGGCGACTGGTTTTTGGGCGCTGGCGCTGGTGCAGGCTTTGGTTGGAGGAGCGATGGCCTTTCTCAACGGTCGGAGCCGTTCTTCTTTCGCCTTACCCACTCCCTTTTCCCGCTATCCGTTTGAATTTGCCATCGGAGCCAGGCAGTGGTGGCCACTGCTCCTCATCGCCGCCTTCCTGCTGGTGATGGGCTTGCGGGCGGACAACTTCGAGCTCTCCGCCTTCGCCTGGTTCGTCACCGTCTTTACGGCCATGGCCTTCTATCAGCGGCCCGAGCCGGGCTTCTACGTTTGGGTACATACGATGACGGGAAAGCAGTTCCTGATCCGTAAGCTATTCATCGGCTGCGGGTATTTGTTCCTGCTGGGCTTTCCCTTTATCCTTTGCCTCTTCCTCTTTTTCCCGGAATGGTGGTTAATCGTTTTGCTGGGCCAACTCATCGCCTTCCTCTACCTCTCCTTGATGATCACCATCAAGTATACGGCCTACCCACAGGAGATAAGCTTGCCACAAGGTTTTGTCATCGGAGCGGGAATCATGCTGCCGCCCTTATTGCTGGTAATTGTGCCTTACTATTTCTCACTGGCGAGCCGAAGGCTCGGGCTGGTGCTGGGGAGGGGTGGTTGAGGAGTTGTCCACAGTATCTTAAATCTGAAACTGACCAGCCCGGTTGAGGTACTGTGGACAGTACCTCAACCGGGATCAACGGATAGACAAACGTTATCTTGCTGCCTCAAATTTTTATTAGTGGTAACCCTCACCAAACTCTCTAAGTCCTTTGGAGCTAACCAAGTCCTCAAAAGCATTAGCGCCACCTTCCCCGCCGGAGGTGTCTACGGCATCATCGGGGAAAACGGAGCGGGGAAGACGACGCTCTTCCGGTGCATCGCTGGTCTGCTCACGCACGAGGGAGCGGTGAACGGGGTGGACGATACTTTCCGCCACCGACTTGGCTTCCTGCAAACGAATAACTTCTTCTTCCCGAAGATGACCGGCCGGGAGTACCTCCGCCTCCTTTGCCAGGCGCGTAGCGCGCCGGATGATCGCCTGGACCAACGCAACGTCTTTGACCTTCCGCTGGAGGAGTACGCTGAGAACTACTCCACCGGCATGAAGAAAAAGCTGGCACTGTTGGGCGTATTGCTGCAGCCCAACGACATTTTTATTCTGGATGAGCCCTTTAATGGAGTCGATATTCAGAGCAATATTCTCATCACAGAAATTATCCGGGAACTGAAGCAGAAGGGAAAGACGGTGCTGATCTCGTCCCACATATTTTCTACCCTGAGTGATACCTGCGACGAGATTTACCTGCTCAGGGAGGGGTATTTCGTGAAGAAGGTCAGTCCGGCAGACTACGCCTCGCTGGAAAGTGAAATGATTGACGTTACGGTGGGTGACCGGCTCTCGCGGCTTGGTTTATAACGCCGACTTTAATCGGCGGCAAATATTGTCTTATCAGGCCCCCGCCGGCTAAAGTCGGCGGTACAAACGCTCTCCCTGCAACCGTTAACAATCTCTCGCGTCTTTCCCATTGTGTTAATAGCTACTACGAATCAATACCTCATCATACTGGCTGGCCTGGGCTGGCTGCTTAGTCTGTACTTTGGCTTCTTCCGCTACCGGCAGTTTGTCTGGAGCCGCAATAAAGTGCGCTACGATCTTTTGCTCAAAGTGGATCAACGACGGGCGGAACTGGCCAGTAAGATCCTGCTGTTAGCTTCTCTTGGAGCCGACGGTAAAAGAGCCGAGGCTCGTGTGGCCTCCTTAACGCGTCGTTACTTTCAGTTGCTGTTACAAATCGATTACTACCAATCCACGGATGGCATGGATGAAGGGATGCTGGAGCATCTCCGCCAACTCGTTCGGCAAGACCTGACGGAAATAAGCGTACTGCAACCAACGCTATTAGAACTGTTCCAAACCTGGGCGACAACCCAGGCTGCTTTCGATGGATTTACGGCCACCTTACTCCGCTCTCCACTATCTGAACAACCTGCTTTATGCGTGTAATTTTTTTGAATTCTCACCGGGGAAAGTCTGGTGTGCTCAACGGCAAACGCCTGCCGGAAGACTACATCCTGGCTTGTAAGTTCTTTGACTGCGGTATCATTGACCGCAGTGAGACGCTGGACCAGGGCTTTGCCTACAGCGTACTGGACCCCATTTCCGGAGATATTGGCCCTCCGCCTGATTCTCATGATTTTGGCGAGGTTTGTGATGCAGTGGCCCAAGGCATTGTAGCGCGGGCGCGGCGGGAAGACCGCGCCATCCGGGTGCTTTGGTCGGGTGGCATAGATTCTACCGTTGCTCTCATTGCTCTGCTGCGAGCCTTACCCCAGGAAGAATACTACCGGCTGGTGCCCCTGTTAAACATGATCTCAATTGATGAGTATCCGCTGTTCTTTCGTCAGCACATCCTTCACCAATTGCCCTTCAGGCATACCCGGTCGCCCATCACGGGGCACTTCGGTAAGCAGGACTTACTGGTCACCGGAGAGCACGGCGATCAGCTATTTGGCAGCGATAAACTCCTGCCCCTGATTCGGAACGGGCTTTGCTATGAGCCCTGGGAGAAGGTATTGCCTTTGCATCTCTTTGAAAAGTTCAGTTCCCGCAAGAAGACGGACCGGCTGATGGCCTACCTCGCGCCGCAGATTGCTTCAGCTCCGGTAGCTATTCAAAGCACCTTCGACCTCTTCTGGTGGCTTAATTTTTCCATTAAATGGCAGCAGGTGACGCTGCGCCTTCCGGTGTTCAGCTTTGAGGAAGACACGCGGTCTGTCTACGATCGGATGCATCACTTTTTTCGGGATGAGCGCTTTCAGCAATGGAGCATCAATAATCACCCTAACCGGGCTTGTGATGGGCTGATGAGCTACAAACAAGCGGCGAAGGACTACATCTTTCAGTTTACGGGAGATGAAGACTACCAACGCACAAAGACTAAAGAACCTTCGTTGAAGAACGTCATCCTTAACCGAAAGGAGCAGGGGAATGTCCGCTACCGGATTTCCATGGGAGATGACTTTTCGCCTAGTGTGGAGACTTTTCACCGGGATTTTAAGAATCAGCGGATTGTTTGAGGTGGTCGCTTCGCGACTTGTAGGTTTAACCACAGAGTTGCACGGAGGGAGACACAGAGGAACACGGAGATGAAGTGGTCGCTGCGCGACTTGTAGGTTTAACCACAGAGTTGCACGGAGGGGGACACGGAGGAACACGGAGATGAGGTGGTCGTCGCTTCGCGACTTCATTTTAACCACGGATTACACTGATTTTCACAGATTGGGGCACAGATTTTGCCCAAAACCCAAAATTATAACCAATGAATAAACTTGCTTACACTGAATTCGAGTTCGCCAATGGGCTTCTGTATGATTACTCCGATAATGATTACCCCACCCGGCTACACGCCTGGACGGAGGACTGCTCATTCAAGGAAGAAGGATCTACCTTTTACGGGTATGTATTTGAAGGTCCGACTGAAATCACGACGGCGAATAACCGATATCAACTACTGGCCCGGCAATACTTCTGCATGAAGGACGGCTTTGCACTGAGTGGCGGAAGGGGCATCGTTATTGAACGGGTAGGCTTTCGGGGAATGGATTCCCTTGGTGGCCCGGTTGAAGACTGGGGCCGGTTGAAATACATTGATGGTTGCACAGATTCTTTACTGGTGCCCCCCGTGAAATTGGGAGACCCCTGCCTGAATGCGCTATTCTTCCCTGAGAACATTGATCAAACCGCACACACTCACCCATCTATGCGGGTCGGGATGGTCATTGAAGGCAGCGGCTCCTGCGTAACGCCGGAGGCAGAGTACGACCTGATTCCCGGCAAAATCTTCATCATACATCCCGACGGGACGCATCGCTTCCGTACCCGGGCAGGAGCCAAACTCACGGTTGTCGCTTATCACCCAGACTCTGATTTTGGCCCGAAGGATGAGGATCATCCGATGATTAACCGGACGATCGTGGATGGGGTGTCGGCAGCGAAAATTGAAGACATCCGGACGGTCTGATGGCCGTCGGCCCTAAAAGCTCCAATCCTTCTTCCAGAGGTCAATCAAATCAAAACTGATCTTAAAGGCCGTGGTCGGTTTAGCGTTGTTGGCATCGGCTAAGACTGCATAAGTGCCCACCCGAAGTCGGCGCCGGGCGCCGATCTTAAACACCCGCTCAATGCCGGCGAACACCTCCTGATAGCGAAACTTCTCGTCCGGCAGGTAGAGGAAACCGCCTCCGGCCACCGCTTTGATTCTTGTTTTCTTCAGCAGGGGGATATTATTGACCAGCGCCCCGTTGAAGTGGTGGATGTGGTGAAACTCCAGAAAAAGGTTACTGGTGTTAAGCGAAGTGTCCAGCGCCTGGAAGGTCTGCCGCGGATCAGACATCAGGATCGGGTCCGACTGCCGGAAGCGCTTGATGTCGATGAAGCGGAGGTCTTTGGTGTTGATGAACTTCCCCGTCCGGAATTCATAGTTCGTGGTGCCTAAAGCACCAAAGATGATCTGTTGCTCGATGGAAAAACGAACAAAATCAAAGTCAATATCGCTGCCCAGTGGGCCAGACCATCCTTTCCGGTGCAGCACCGAAAAAGTAGGCCACTTGCTCCCCAGGCGAATCTTACGGTCAGGCTCCCGCATATACTTCAGGCCCGGGGTGTAGCTGATTGCGGTGGTGGTAATGAAGGCTTCATAGGGCTCGAACTCCTGAACTTCCTCTTCATCGTCCACCAGGCCATCCAGAAAAGAGCTGGTTTCCAGACCGGTAATGGGCTTACGGGCACTGAGCTCTACTTCATTGTAGACGGTCAGACCATTGACCAGCTCGATGGAATGCCGGACCCGTCCGGCGTCTTTGAGGATATAATTGGATGGCCGCAATTGGTTCAGGTAGGCATCAAACTGGTTGATGGATTCATAGCTCCGGCCGCCGCTGGCGGAAAGGTCGCCGAGCCGGAAAGGGTCGTAGCGGAACCAGGTGCTGAAGTGACCGTTCAGGTCCCCGTTTTTAAGACCATAATTTAGTCCGCCGGAAGTATTGATCATCTGACCGTTCGGGTACCGACGGTTGTAAGAAGCGTAGGGGCCAAGACGCCATCCGCCAACGACGGAGAAGTCGATGAGTTCGGGCAAAGACCCAACGTAGAGGTGGCTTTTTTGCTCGTTGTTGCGGAAGCCAACACCGTCCCAGGCGATTTCCATCAGGGTGATTTTGTTGTAGCGATCCTGGATGCTGTCCTGGTATTCCTTACTGGACGTTATGGCTTTAAGACTGTCACGGATGCTGACCATTTTAGCCTCCTCTTCGGTCAGCCCGACGGTACGACTTCCCTCCCAATAACTACTGTCCCGTTTGTAGGCTTCGCGGGTGGTGACGGCTACCTCATTGCCAAAAAACTTTGGAGGGAAAGCGTAGTTGTGTTCGTAGTCGGAGTAGCTCAGCGTTGTCGTGCCACGGAAGGTGGTTCGCTTGCCTTGTTTGGCGACATACTTCAGAGCCTGCCGATTGACAATCCAGATGTCCTCTCCCTCAGCGGTTTCGTAAGGGGTGTAGTCCTGTTCCAGCCGAAACTCATCGAAAAACTTCAGGGCGTACTTGCTGAAGCCGAGGTCGAGGCGGTTGATGGTCCAGCTCCCTTCGTTAATCCAGAGGTAGCCCTCACAGGTGGAGTTGCCTCGTTTGCGGGGGGTGACTTTGATCTTGTACACGATCTGGTCGCCTTCCAGATCGGTACTGATGAGCTTGAATTTATAGGACAGTACGCCCGTTCCACTCAATGGGGAGATGACGGGGGAGTCGGCAATGTCAGTCAGCGACACCATGTTCCGGTAGAAGTTGAAGTCGGTTTCGGCGAAGCGGGGAACGAACAGGCCCCGGACATTCCCGTAGGCCTGGTAGGCCGTCCGCTCTTCTTTGTAGTTGTGCGGTGGCTGAAAGTTGAGCTGTACTTCCATCTCCAGCAGGTTGAGACGGCCGAGGAGTTCTTTCCGGGCTTTTTCCTCTTCCGCAAATGGATCAGGAACGCCGCCCTCATCGGTTTCTTCCGGCTCCGGAGCAGGTCTGCGGGCGGTACGTTCAATTTCTTCGACGGCCTTGACGTACACTTTGGAGCGGGAAGGGGGCGCAGAACGCAGGTGCAGGGTACGGTTATCGGACACCTTTTTCATGATGCCGTAGGCGGGGTCCCGCTTGCTGGCATTGACCGTTATTTCGTTCAGCTCAACACCGGAGGTTTCCAGGCGAATGTTGAGCTCTACGGTGTCCAGCCCAACGATCACGCTGGATTTATTGGAGGTGTATCCCAGGCTGGAGAATACCAGTCGGTAGTTGCCCTCCAGGTTGAGGTTGAGTTCGTAGTAGCCCTGGTCGTCAGAGGTAGTGCCCGTTCCCAGCTCCTGTACCAGTACATTGGCGTAGGGGACGGGCTCGTTGAACTCATTGGTTATGTGTCCGAGTACGGTTTGCGCAGCGAGCGGCAGCGCCAGCAGGGCACACAAAAAGAAAAGTATTCGTTTCATTTAGCTATAGTGGGTACTCTAAAGACGCGTAAAACCATAAAAAGAGGCCTTGCAGGAAGACTTTAAGGGTTCTTTAGGTCTTTCGTTTGGCAGGAATGTACACCGACAGGCCTTTGAGGTTCAGATGGTGGTGGGCTTTAAGGAGGGAAGAGGTAGATGGAATGGTTGGACGCTTGCAAACAGTATGTTTGTGCGAAAACCTATTTTGCGGACCGAGCTCTATACCTTGACCGAAAACAACGCTAAAAATGTCCCCCAAACGAATCCTCTTCACCGGCGGCTCCGGCAAAGCCGGAAAACACGTCATCCCTTACCTGCTGGCGCAGGGCCACCGGGTATTGAATGTGGACCTTGTACCCCTGGATCATCCGGGAGTGGATAATCTGATCGCTGACATTACGGACTCCGGGCAGATGTTCAACGCCATGAGCGCTTACGCCGGCTTTGATGAACTGGAAGCGGGGACGGGCGTGCCAGCTTTTGACGCGGTCGTCCACTTTGCGGCCGTGCCCAGGATATTGCTCCAACCCGATAATGAGACTTTCAGGGTCAATACGATAGGGACTTACAATGTCATCGAAGCAGCGGTAAAATTGGGGATTAAAAAAATCATCATCGCTTCGTCGGAGACTACCTACGGTATCTGTTTTTCGGACGGGAAGACAGACCCCAAAGTTCTGCCACTGGAGGAAGACTATGACGTTGACCCGATGGATAGCTACGGACTATCCAAGGTGGTTAACGAAAAAACGGCGCGTAGCTTCCAGCGGCGATCCGGCTTTGATATCTATGCGCTCCGCATCGGGAACGTGATTGAGCCGCACGAATACGCCGAGCTCTTTCCCGGCTATTTTAAGCATCCGGAAGTACGGCGGCGGAACGCCTTCTGCTACATTGACGCCCGCGACCTGGGGCAGATAGTGGACCTTTGCCTACAGAAGGATGGCCTGGGCTTTCAGGTTTTCAACGCGGGCAACGACCACAACGGAGCGATCATCCCCAGCAGAGAGTTGGCGGAGCGCTTTTTCCCCGGAGTACCACTCTCCCGGGAACTGGAAGAGCATGAGGCTTTGTATTCCAACCGGAAAATCCGGGAGGTACTGGGCTTTAAGGAAGAGCATAATTGGCGAAAGTACGTGTCGGGGTAAAAGGTAAAGTGTGTGGCCACCTTGCTCTTTACCCTTCTTTGCACCTGCGTCCGCGCCCTACCATAACCGCCAGCTAACTCCCGCCTCGAGTTGCGCTTTCCGCAATTCTGCTACTTGCTGCTGGTAAATCGGTGTAAGCAAATATTGCCCTTCGGCAAAAACACCGAGGCGGCCGGTCAGCTGATAATTGACATTCAGCCCGGCTCGTAAGGCCCAGCGATTAACACCAACGGGGGGCGAGCTGCCAGCATTCGGAGTGCCAACCGGGCTGGATACTAAGTCGAAACTATTGGAAAACAGCCCTCCGACGTCCAGATCGATGTATCGCCCGGTTCCACTCAGGTCAGCGAAAGTGTTGTCTTGAGAACTGATGGACGGCCCGCGGGCACTGAAGAGGTATTGCAGTCCACCATGTCCGGATAAGCGCAGGCGCGGTGCTGCCCGCCAGGCCATGCCGAAGCGTAGCTCTAAACTGGAAGTGCGAAGCTCGTTGAAATTATTAATGGCAAGATTAGAGAGTAGCTCTTCGGCTGCCCGGTTTTCATCAAATTCAACCTGCTGCCCGTTTTCGTTAGTCACCGGAGAAAGTCTACTGCCATCCAGACCCGTGATCTCTATGGCATCGAAGCGATAGCGCAGGGAAACCGGGAAACTGATCTTAGCCCGGCTGGGCAGTGTATAGCTGAGGCCCGCGAAGTAACCAGGTTTTGCAAAAGCAGCAGACAGGGTGCCGCCCGCCAACAGTTCAAAACGGCTTTTACTGCGCGGTGTAATGGGGGAAACCTCTGGCAAAACAAGCCCGGATGGTAGCGGCCTGATGTCTTCGCCTGGGAGCAGGGAGATAGCTTGTGGATAGGCGATATCCGATATGCGATTTGAGGTTTTTGATTGGGCTGCCGAAGATTGGAGATCTTCCTTGGAAGAGTCTGTTGCAGGAAAACGCGCTGCGTTTTCTTTAGTCCCTCTCCTCTGGAGAGGGGGTGGGGAGATGTTTCCTTCGTTCGGGGTGAGCTGCGCTGCTGTCTTTGGAGTTGGGGAGAGGGCTTGAGGATATGCGATATTCGATATGCGATTTGAGATATTTGATTGAGCTGCCGCAGGTTGGAGGTCTTCATTGGAAGCGTCCGTTGCGGGAAGACGCGTTGCGTTTTCTTTAGCGCCTTTCCTCCGGGTAGGGGTGAGCTGCGCTACTGCCTTCGCCGGTGAGGAGAGGTGGTTTCCTTCGCCCGGGGTGAGTTTCGCTGTTGCCTCCGTCACCGAAGTAACATTCTCAGAGGCAGCAATGGGAGCCTCCACTACGGAAGCTTCCCGTGATTGTACCGGCGTTGTTGCGGGAGTAGATGATTCATTCCCAAAGGGAGGCAGGAACCAGAAAGTGGCCGCAGCCAACAGCAGGAGGACGGTGCCCAGACCCAGCCACCACCAGAGTACCGGCCGGCGTTTTTGCGGCTCTCCGTCGAGCCGCTGCTGCATGTCCTTCCAGGCATCATCCCAAAAGGCAGCGTCGTCTTTCCATTCCCGGCTCTTGTTAGCCTGCATAGCGGTTGGATTTGAAGGGGTTGGTTTGCAATTTTTCGCGTAAAATTTGCCGCGCTTTGTTCAGGTGCCAGCGGCTGTTGCCCTCACTGAAGTTGAGACGACCGGCAATTTCGGCGTGGTTGTAGCCCTCAACGGCAAAAAGCCAGAAGACTTCTTTACTCGTTTCGGGTAGCAGATCAATCAGTTTACACAGATCTTCGGCGTAGAGAGAATGAGTGGCGGTATCGTCAGTTGGGCGGTCCCAGTCAACGATCTCCATGGTGGGTCTTTTCTTATGCTTGCGGAACTGGTCGATAGCGGCATTGAAAACGAGGCGTTTGACCCAGCCTTCGAGGCTGCCTTCCCAACGGAATTGATCCAGTTTGGAGAACACTTTCATCATGCCACCATTCAGGAGGGCCATGACTTCGTCCCGGTCACTGGCGTAGCGTCGGCAGATGGCCAGCCCCGCCGGCGCGAAGCGCCGGTAGAACACCTCCTGCGCCCGGCGGTCACCCGCCAGACAACGTTCCACCAATGTCCGTTCGTCCGTGATCAAGCTGCTGTTTTAAAACCGTATGCCACCACGAAGCACGAGGCGACGGTATTGGATATTGCGCTCAACGACGTCAAGCGTGAAGGTGGTAACGGTGAATCGACTATCCAGAAAACGGTAGCCCAAATCGAATACCAGGCTGCCCCAGCCATCTTTGGGTGGCGCAAACTCTACCCCGATGGACGGATGGTAAAGAACGGTTACTTTCCGGTCAGAGACTTCATCTTCCGTACTCAGGGAGCCGAAGGGATAAGTTGGCCCGGTCTCGAAACGGAAGAAAGGACGGAGCTTCTTCTTGCCGATGGGAACCTCCAGCTGAAGGGTGCCGGCACCAACGTTTTCTCCTCGGGTTTGGCTCATCAGGCTGACATCCAGCCCCAGGCCGACATTCAGAAAGGCTACCTGACGAATCAGGTGGTAGCCGAAACTACCGCCAATGGTTGTGCTGGGACCAAAGCGGCTACTGCTGTTACGGCCCAGACTGATGGCCCCGGTGAGTTGATGGCGGGTTTTGCGGGAAGGGATGAATGCCTTATCCAACTCCTCAAGGGAGGTGGCCTCCTGCTGATCGTTTGTTCTGCTGGGAATGGATAGCTCCTGGAGGCGGTCCTTGTCCAACCGGAAATTAACGCGCTTGATGTCTACCCAGTCGAATTCTTTCAGGTCTCCTACCTCATTGACAAAGACTACTTTATCTCCATATTTATACTCGAGGATAGTGCCTTCGTAGGAGCCTCCCCCCACAAAGTATACCACGTCAATGTATTCCTTTGCCAACTGCTGAGCGGAAAGGGAGAGGGTGAAAAGAAAGAGAAAAAAGAAAACAGACTGGCGCATGTGATTAGGCTTTGCCGGTAATTTAATAAAAACCCGTGGCCGGGAAGGAGGAGAAACAGGGAAGATGAATGTTAACGGGCTGACTTGTTCAGGGTCGGGCGTTCACTAAGGTATACCATTCTTCCCGCCACGGGGATATTAACCTTTTAATCACATACAGAAATTCGGCTCGTTTCGGTGAGCTTTCCGTTGTCATCGTAGTCGTATTGCTGGATTCCGTCCTGGAAATAGCCGAGTACGATGAGGTCGTTATCCTGAGGGAGGACGATGACATCGCGGGCGTTGATGCCCGTAACGTGGTCCAGCTGTTCTCCCAGTAATCCGTTGTCGTCCAGGTCAAAGACCTTTAAGCCTTCCCACTGGCTGCAGAGGAAGAGTTTTCCTTCGGCTACGCCGAGCCCATGGCTGGAACTCATGGGGGTGACCTGCAGGGAAGTAGGATTGCGGGGATCGCTGACGTCAATAATTTCCAGTTGGTCACCGACGGAGCCACAGTCCCGGCCACCCCAGAGGGTAACGTAGGCCAGGTCGCCACTGACGACTACGGGGTCGCAGCTCAGAACATGCTCGAAGGTGGAGAGTAGCTCTGGCTGGAGCGGATCGGCGATACTGAAGATGTGCATGCCCGTGGTGGAGCCAATGTAGAGTTCGTCTCCGGCGGGGAAGATGGTTTCAATACCCCAGCCAAGATTAATGTTTATTTTGTATTCGGGTTGGTTGGGGTCGGAGAGATCAAAAGCTTTCAGGCTGTTATCGTCAACGGCATAGAGCGTACTGTTGGCGATCGTGAAGCGGGCAAGGCTGCCGCCAGTGCCTACGGTTTCCGGCGTTCCGCCGGAAGGGGTGGACACCGCGCCGGAACGGTTGGAATCAAAACTCAGGGCATTTTCATTGGAGGCAAAGGCGATGCCACGGTCCCAGAAAACATCGCGACTGAAGTTCTCGGAACTACAATCAATGACCCGCCGCTCATTGGTCGGCTCCCAGTCTACGACAAATTCGTCATTGGGAAGCACCTGGGCGAAGACGCTGTAGGGCTCAAAAACATCTTCAGTGCGGCCTACCAGGGCTGGTTTTGTGGGGTCGCTGAGGTCAAAGGCCACCAGGTCGGTATACTGATTCATGTACAGAATGTCATTACGGACGGAGAGGCCCTGTCCGCCAGGAGCTTCCATAAAGGTGACGGGAACCGGATTGTTGGAGTCACTATTGTCAAAAATGTGGAGGCCCTGCGTGCCTTCCATCATAAAGAGGTACTGCTCGTAAACGTAGAAGCTGGTGCCTTCGCAAACGGGCTGCGGTACACCACAGAAGAAAGAAGAGGATCTCCAGCTGTCTGCCGTAACGGTTATCGGGGTAAAGCCCTGTACCAGGCGGTTCTCTTCGCAAGACTCTTCAAGGCAACTGCTGAGGCCAACAGCCATCAAAGCCAGCATCATAAGGGTGAAAATGTTTTTCATCGGGTTCATTTTATGTTGGAAGCGGCTTGGCTTCCTGGTTATGACTGCTAAGACGGTGGGGGAGGGAGGGGGCGTTGGTGGGGGGGCAAAGATTTTTTTAGGAAGCCCCAGCCCATCCCAGGCCTTTAGCCTCAGTGGGCGCGGACGCGGGTGCGGGGGAGGGGATGGAGAGCAGAGGGGGAAATAGAATCAGGGAACTCCTCATGTTCGGAAGCCTTGTCTGGGGTAATCGTCGCAGCCGCAAAGCGAAACCCAGACCTGTGCAAAAAAACTCTTTAAGCTGGCCCGCTAAAAAGTGTCACGCCTCCAACCTTAATAAACGGAATACCCTGGTACTAAAGCTTATTCTACTCCTTCCTCAAATACCTCAACTACTCCCAACATGGCTTCCAGCAATCGTTCGCCAACGGCAGCCCGGGATAAAATGCTGGGTTGTTCTTCCAACTCACTTATCAAATAGTCTTTCGAGGGAATCTGACCATCGTAGAGATACTCATCAATGACGCGACGAAGCACCTCTGCCGGGATGCCTTCGGCTACGCTAATACGGCTTAGGACTGCTTCTTTCTTTTTATCCCAGTATTCAGCAAAAGCTACTTCCATTTCCTGTTCGCTGGAGCCTGGAGGGGGAAGGTGCTGGTCGATGAACTCCTCGATTAATTCGCGCTTACTACGCAGTTGTACTTCACCAGTGAGTAGGGTGGTGATCTGACTTCGGCGGCGCTCCCTGTCTTCCGGGCGTGCCCGGTTGAGTTCGGCGAGGAGCCGGAGGATATAGCGGACGTTGATGCGGTCGCGGCGAATCAGTTCTACCTCAAAATCTACGTCGTTGAGAATCGATACCGGATTGGTTTGGGCGAGGCGGCGGACCTCTTCGTTGAGGTCGAGGTATTTGCCCCGGAAATCAGCGAATTCTTGTTCATCGATACCGAGATCGTCCCAAGAGAAGTCGGAGAAGCTTTGTAGTACATTGAGGAGGCGGATCAGGGCGCGGAAGGCGAGGATGAAGTTGTAGTCTTCCTCTTCGTCGGTGAGATCATCGACATTGGCGGGAGTAGGGGTTATGCTGCGAAGGGTTTCCAGGGCGTTGCGGAAATCTTCGGCGTAATCACCGTAAGGAGCCAGGAGGATAGTTTCGCGGGCGTCGGCGTCGGAGAAGAGCCCGATGGCCTCGTCGGTAGCAGGTTTGAGGTTGCGGAAGGAGACGATGTTGCCGTGGCTCTTGTCTTCTGTGAAAATCCGGTTCGTGCGGCTGTAGGCCTGAATTAGTCCGTGGTGCTTTAGGTTCTTATCAACGTAAAGAGTGTTGACGGCTTTAGCGTCGAAGCCGGTGAGGAACATGTTTACTACGAGTAGAATGTCGACGCGGTCGGCCTCCTTTGCTTTTTTGTATTCTCGCTCCTTGATACGCTTGGCTATGTCTTTCCGGTAGGTATCGAAAGATTTTCCGTCCTTGACGGAGTGGCTGGTCGCGAACTGCTGATTGTAGTGCTTGACGTACGTTTCGAGCTTGTCCCGGTGGCTCGCGGAGTGTTCCATGTCTTCGAGGTCCTCGTCGGGGGAATAACTGTAGCCATCGGCGTCTGGGTCGTCCGGGTTGGCTTGCCAGGTGAAGATAGTGGCGACGCGTAGTTTGTGCTCCCCGGCTTCGAAGCGGCGGCGAAGTTCATCGTAGTATTTGATGAGCAAAGAGACGGAAGCCACACAGAATATTGCGGTGTACTTTTTCTGGTGGGTCTTGACGTCGTGATAGGCGAGCATATAGTCGACGATCTTCCTTACCCGGTCTTCGTCTTCCATCAGCTCTCGGCGGTTGATACCCTCTACTTCAATGTCCACCTCGGCACCGTCTTTTTGGCGGTAACGACCGGCGTATTCGACGCTGAAACGGAGGACGTTATTGTCGCGAATGGCGTCGGTGATCAGGTAGGAATGGAGCCGACGATCAAAAAGATCGAGTGTCGTTCGCTTGCCGTGCTCGTTGCGGGTCGCGTTCTTGGCCAGGATGGGCGTGCCGGTGAACCCGAAGAGTTGCGCATTGGTGAAGTGTTCGGTAATGCGTTTATGAGTTTTGCCAAACTGACTGCGGTGGCACTCGTCAAAAATAAAGACAATCTTGGAGTCCTTTAACGCATTGATCGTTCGCAGGTGTCGGGGCCGGAGGATTGCGTTGTTCAATTTTTGGATGGTGGTGACCAGGAAGTTCTTGTTGGGGTCGTTGAGGTGTTTTACCAGCTCGCGGGTATTGTCGGTACCATCAACGCTGCCTTTCTCGAAGTGGTCGAATTCCTTGGTGGTCTGGTAATCGAGGTCGTTGCGGTCAACTACGAAGACAACTTTATCTACTTCCTCCAGTTCCAGAACGAGTTGGGCTGCCTTGAAGCTGGTCAGGGTTTTTCCGCTACCGGTGGTGTGCCAGATGTAGCCATTATCATTGGATTCCCGGACACGACGCTGAATGGCTTCTGCTGCGTAGTACTGATAAGGCCGTAGTACCATCAGAATCCGCTCTGTTTGGTGAAGAACGGTGTACTTAGCGATCATTTTTGAGACGTGACACTTCTCCAGGAATGCGTCAGCGAAATCAGCCAGAACGTTGATCTTTTTATTGTCCGGTGTAGCCCAGGTAAAGGTTTGTGCGTAGGTCTGCGTTCGGTTATTGGCGTAGTATTTTGTGTTGTTTCCGTTAGAGATAACGAAGAGTTGGACATACTGGAACAGCCCATCGGCTGCACGTGGGAAAGTGTCTTTGTGGTAGCGGTTGATCTGCTTGAAAGCATGAGACAGTTCGACGCCGCGGCGTTTCAGCTCGATCTGGACGAGCGGAAGTCCGTTGATGAGTAGCGTGACATCGTAGCGGTTATGTCTTTTGCCAGTGATGGCAATCTGATTGGCAACCTGGTACTGGTTCTGGCACCACTCCTCGGTATTCATTAGCCGGAGATAGCGGACCTCACCAGCGTCATCGAGATACTGGACTTTATCGCGCAAGGCGGTGGCGCGGTCGAAAACGTTGCCGGTTTTAAGTGCAGTCCGGATGCGGTCAAACTCGGTATCGGTGAAGGTACACTCGTTGTGCTTTCCGAGTTGCAGGCGCAAGTTGGCGAACAGGGCCACCTCGTCAGGGATGCGGACACGTTCATAACCCAGCCCGGTGAGTTGGGCGATGAGCTGGTTTTCTAGTTGCTGTTCAGATTGGGGCATGGGGCGGGGGAAATATAGTAGGGTAGTGGTGAAAATCGTTTGTGTAAAATGAGTTCTGGGAAAGTAAAAAAATACTTTCGAAAAGTACTTATTGCAGGAATTGGGTGTGAATGAAATAAAGAAATACTCTTATTCCATGAAGTTTTGAATGGCCCGCGCCAGGCGATAAACCTGGGTCACGTTACGTGGAGGAAGAAGTAAGTCGGTGCGGCTATCAAGTGCAATAGCCCGTTCAATGGCTTTCGGTAAGTTATTCAGTGCATCATCCACCTGATAGCCATTGTTTGCCTGACACACTTCCTTTAACGCTGCTTTCATGTTTTGACTCCCTCCTGAGAAATTTTCGGGAAGGTCTTCATAGTGCAAATAAAGCCACAGTTCGAAGCAGGGGTTGCTAATCGTCAACCCCCAGCCTTTATCATCACAAGCCCGGCGAACCTCCATAAGCTGTTTGTCTCCCCACCGGTCGGTGTCCAGAACGATCCATAATTGGTCGTCAGGTTCTAACTGCCCTTTGGTCACAAATTCCACCGCCCGGCGTAGCGCGTGGACGGGAGCCGAGCTGGTGCGATCCGTAGGTGGTAATACCTTAACCATAACCCTACGTTGCTGCGCTGCTAACCGGGTAAAATAATCCACCTCGGTAACGGCGCCTTCCGTTACGATGACGAAGGTTCTGCGGTCCCGAAACGCGCCACCTGTTCGCTTATATCCTCGTCGCTTACTCATTTACGGCGGCTCTTTGTTCTAACGTAAAATAGTGGCCAAGCCGAGGGGTGCCGCCAAAACGACCGAAGAGGTAGTTTTTCTGGAGGTCGGTATCGTTCCGTGATTTAAAATCACTTAAGGGGTAGGCCTCACTATTGCCTTTGGCCGTCTTGTTCATCAGGTGGATTTCATCGCGGCGAAAAACCTCCTGACTAAGCAAATTATCCTCGTGGGTAGTAAAAATGAGTTGCCCCCGCGTCTCGTTATTCATGAAGATTCTGATCAGGTGATCGAGAAGACTGGGGTGTAACGATCTGCCTATTTCGTCGATAACAATTGCTGCGGGAGCACTTTTTAGCGTTCTCCAAACCGGAAGAAAGTCCAGTACGCGCCGGGTACCGTCGGACTCTTCCCGGATAGAAAATTTGATGAGGGTACCGTCCTCCGCTTCGTGGAACAGTACCGCCCGGTACACCACCACCTCTTCCTCCTCCAGCCGTAAGAGAAGTTCCTCGCCGTGAACATTCATTTTTATGTAGTCATGCCCCTGGTGTAAAGCTGCGAGTGCTTCCTGCTTCTTTTGCTCGTCGTCTAAACCAAAAAATGTTTCGTACGGCATTCGGTCCAGGGCCATATCCGTCACGCCGGTATCCATCGTTTTGAGGAGGTTGAGCCCAAAAGCCCGGAAGCCCTCGTCTTTATACAGCACCTCCGCGATGTTGATGAAGTTATCGTGCGGTTGTATGACGATAAAGTGATTACGCAGCCAGTTCACGGCTTGCTGCATCTCGGGGAAGGCATTGTTGCGGGCAAGGACACGGAGCAAAGAGGCGGTCGGAGTAAGAAACTCCTCCAGGAAAAAATTGATGCGGGCCTTGTCCTCCTCGCTTTGTTGGTAACGCGGGTGAATATCTACCTTATGTTCCCCGTCTACAACCAAAAGGCTAAAAAGTACTTCCCGTTCATCTTTTCCGGGATGCAGAATAGATAATTTTTCGACGACTACCCGAGAACGGGTTGCGTGTACCTCATAGCCATAGTAAGTGCCTTCATGCAAAAACTCGATCTCAAAGTGGGAAGGCTGTTTGAGCCGGTCAGCGTCGAGCCGGAAAGGACCGGCAAGGCCATGCCCCTGGTGCAGATCGCCCAGGACCGCAAAATCCCGCAGGAAGGCCATAGCCTTAACCAGATTCGATTTGCCGGAACCATTCGCTCCGTAAATGGCGGCGGTCTTTAGCAGGTCAACCTCAGGGGTACGATAGATGTGGTCCTTTTTTTCCCGCAAGCGTGTATACGGGAAAAGCGTGAAGTCTAGTTCATCCGAAAAGGAAAGGAAGTTTTCAACGACGAAGCGTAGTAGCATGTTCGGGTAGTTGTCACGTTGATAACGCAAAATGCACCCTAAAGTTACTCGTTTTGGCGATCAAGCAAAGATAAACGTGATGAAATCACATTTTTCAGCAGCTTGCGATCAAGCACTACCACCTAACGACCCTCACCACCCCATCCAAAACCCAACGCAGCACCCCCCGGCTTCCAGGCATGAGTTCAACCCCCTTTGCCAGGTGCGGACCAACCCGGTAGTACCACCTTATAAACATCCGCCCGGCCACCGACCGCCGCAGCGCCCCGTCCCGCCAGCGGCGCAGCGCGTCGACCTGGGGGTGGTCGGGGTTTTGGTAGACGGCGGTAGCTACGAAACAATCTTTTGAGGGCGGAGGCTTAAACTTCCCGATGTTTTCCGTTCCGTCCCTTATGATTTTGACAATTTTAGCGGCGTCTTCTTCCGTTGGGGTGTTGGGCGCGTTCTCCGCTTCGGCGGTTTTTCTGAGTTCTTTGAGGACAACGTCGATCATTTTTTGCTCCTCTTCGGTACGCGAAGGTTGATCGGGTTGCGTCTTTTGCTGGGCTTCTTCCGGGTTTTTCTTTTGCTGGGCTTGCTTAGCCTGACGTTCGTGATATTCTTCTAGCTGCCGTTGGTTGAAGTACGCCATCAGCTCCTCGACGTAACCGAAAAAAGTACGGATGTCTTCAAACTTCGGGTCGATGGGCGTGTGCGTATAGTTACTCTTGCCGGGGAAGGAAGACAGCAGGAACAAAATGGTTTCCATTTTACCCAATTGTTCCAGCAAAGGAGCCATGCCCGGGCTTTCATACATTTGCCGGATGGCACCGTAGCTGTGGTGCAACTCGTGGCCGGTTTCCGTCAACTCCGATACTTTATCGGTTTTGATACCGATGAAAGACATCGCGTAGTCGTGCGGCGCGCCCGCCATCTCCGTAAAATAGAACAGGTAGGCCGCCAGGTGCGGTACGTAGAGGTTCAGGTCCTCCCCAAGTCGTAGGCGCTCCAGTGGGGAGTCGATCGGTGTGCCGCTCGTCTTGAACAGCACGTACTCTTTACCATAGTCGAAGAGCGGCCGCACCCGCTCCATATAGTCTTTACCTTCTTCGGATATCATACCAGCATTTTTTGTAACAACCCCCGCTTCCATTCCTCCCATCCCGCTACCTCTTTTTGAGCGGCCGTGATGCGGGCGTCGATGGTGGTGAGAATACGGGCGATGCGGGTTTGTTCGGAAAGGGGAGGGAAGGGGATTTTGAGCGTTTTTATATCGCTTATGTAGATATGTTTGACGGTAGTTCCCGTTACGAGTTTTACAATACTTTGCTTATCATAGTTTAAATACATACTCAGGTATGTCCCGTCTATACCATCATTAGGAGTCAGGATGTTGATGTCCCCTCCCGCGTACACATCACTTTGCTTGATGTAAGTAGCTGTAGCTAATCCAACGGGAGTTACATCCGATGTTGGCATAACTACCGATCCTTCTGGAATCAACTTTCCTCCTTTGCTATTTGTCGAACTAATTATAACGTTTGCTACGGCTTGATACTTGCTAAATAGTTCACCGTAGTGAATACATGGATAATCTCCGTCAACGACTAAGTCCGCTTTTGATAAAGTGCCTCCTCTAGAAAATTTGCATACACCACTGAGAGAAACGTACGCTGATGAATCTATGTTAGAGAAAACGGATTTAGCAACCCCGCGCTTCCACTCCTCCAACACCTCCACCCGCCGCCGCGCGGCCGCCAGCCGCCGGTCTACGAGGGAGAGGAAGGTGGCGATCTTTTGTTGCTCGGGGAGGGTGGGGAGGTTGAGTTTGAGTTCTTGCAGTTGGCTCTTGTAAAGGTGAACAACTGATGTGCCTTGAGCCAGTTTAGCTATACTCGATTTGGCCGCGTTGTTCAAATAATAAGCTAAAAAAGGCCCCTCTTGACTATGGCGAATTATATTAATGTCACCAGAGAGTCCAATTCCTGACTTTATTATACATGCAGCAGCAGCAATATCATGCCTGTCTTCACCTGAGGCGGGGATAATTACATCATTCTCTTTACTCAACTCTAATTCTGTTGGGTTGATATTTGTGAAAGAATAGACCTCATTAATCACCTCATTGTATCTCGTATACAATTCAGCGTATCGAATACAAGGAGTTGATCCATCGTCCGATACATCCTTCTTACTTAACCCTTTGCCTTTTGAGAAGGCAAATATTGATCTAGCATTTTTTTGCTCCCATTCCCCCTCAAACTCCTCGAACCGTAACTCCGGTACCAACTGATCTTTCATCTTACTTTGCTTTTTAAAAAACGTGCTTTGCATCCTGCGGCCGCGCCGTCTGAATAGTACTGTAGTTGTGTAGGCGGTAGTAGTGTAGTCGTTGCCGCACGTTGAAGGATTTAATTTGATATGGCTTTACCTGCTTGCGTTTTGCGGGGCGCGGCCGCAGGTGCAGGGTAAGTAGCCCGCTCCCGACGCATCCGCTGAACTTTTGGCCGACTGCGTCAGGCCAAAAGATACAGCGGATGAGCGGGAGCTAGAAGGGCGTATCAATGCCGAGTTCTTTGCAGAAGCCGGCAATCTCTTGATCGATGCCGCTGATCTCGGTTTGCAGTTCGCGGAGTTCCTTGCTGACGGCGGCCAGGTCGACGGGCTCTTCTTCTTCAAAGGTGTCGACGTAGCGGGGGATGTTGAGGTTGTAGTCGTTTTCGGCGATCTCTTCCAGGCTGGCCAGGTAGCTGTACTTGTCTTGTTCTACGCGTTCGCGGTAGGTATCGACGATGACCCGAACGTGCTCGTCGGAAAGCTCGTTCTGGTTCTTCTCTTTTTCAAACTCGCGGCTGGCGTCGATGAAGAGGACGTTTTCGGGATGCTCGCGACAGCGCTTGAAGACGAGGATACAGGTGGGGATGCTGGTGCCGTAGAAGATGTTGGCGGGCAGGCCGATGACGGCGTCGAGGAAATTGCGGTCTTCGATGAGGAAGCGGCGGATGAGGGCCTCGGCACCGCCCCGAAACAGTACACCGTGGGGAGCGACGACGGCCATTTGTCCGTTGTCGTCGAGGTGATGCACCATGTGCTGGATGAAGGCGAAGTCGGCCTTACTCTGGGGGGCGAGTTTGGAGACCTTGCTGAAGCGCTCGTCATCTTGCAGGATCGGGGTGTGCTTCCATTTAGCGCTGAAGGGCGGGTTGGCTACGATGGCTTCGAAGCGTTCGCCGGGGTGCTGGGGTTCGGTGAGGGTGTTTTCGTTGCGGATGTCGAAATTGCGGTAATTGACATCGTGGAGAATCATGTTCATCCGCGCCAGGTTGTAGGTGGTGGGGTTCATTTCCTGGCCGAAGATCATGCCGAACTTCTTCACCTCCTTGGTGACGCGGAGGAGGAGGGAGCCGGAGCCACAGGTGGGGTCGTAGACGGATTTGATGCGGTCCTTACCCGTGGTGACGAGTTTGGCGAGGATCTTGGAGACTTGCTGGGGTGTGTAGAACTCGCCGGCCGTTTTGCCCGCTCCGCTGGCGAATTTACCGATGAGGTATTCGTAGGCGTCGCCGAGGATGTCGGACTCGGTATCGTCGAGCTGGAAGTCGATTTTATCCAGGGCGCGGAAGATATCGACCAGGGCGCCGTTGCGGTCGTTGTAGGTTTTGCCGAGTTTGGAGGCGTCGAGGTTGATGGACTCGAAGAGGTGGTCAAAATCGTCTTCGGACTCGTGGCCCATGGTGGACTGCTCGATATCGCGGAGGATACGCTTGACGTCTTCGAGGATGTCTCCGCCTTTGGCGGCGAGGGTTCCGAAGAGGTCGGCCGGGGGGAGGAAGAAACCAAGCTTATCTACCGAAGCGGTACGGACGGCTTCGAGCACGGCGTCGGCCTGAGGATGATCAGGTACCTCTTTGTAGGAGAGCTTATCGGCCTTCAGGATTTTATTGGCGTAGGTACGCTGTTTTTCGGAGAGGTACTTGAAGAAGATGAACCCTAAAATGTAGTCGCGGAACTCATCGGCGTTCATACGGCCGCGGAGGGTGTTGGCGATGTTCCAGAGTTGGGTTTCGAGTTGTTTGCGGTGGTGTTCGGACATGGATGTAAAGGTAGAAAGCCTTAGGAGAACTAACTTTCAAAATGCATGAAAAATTATTTTAAGTTGGAAAAACTGAAAGTTGGTACATTTAATTTGCTGGCGCTCTCCACGCCTCACACCCTATCTTTAACCCGTGAAAAAACCTGAAAAACTCATCAACTCCATTGAAAGCCTGGTCGCCACCGTCGGCAAAGCCGCCGGCCTGCTTAACCTGCTGCTCATTGCCCTGATTGTCATTGACGTTAGCCTGCGGACGCTCTTCTCCCTGACGGGAACATGGGTCGTTGAGCTGGAGTGGCATTTGTTTGCCATCATTTTTCTGCTGGGCATTCCGTATGCTTTGCAGCAGGACAAGCACGTCCGCGTAGACCTGTTTTATGAGCGATTCAGCCACTACGACAAACGGGCGGTAAACCTGGCCGGGACGATCTTCTTCCTCCTGCCCTGGGCGATTGTGTTGCTCTACACCGGCGGCCATTATGCCGCCGAGGCCTGGGCGAGTGGGGAGGGGAGTCCTAACCCTAACGGGATTCCGTATTTCTTCCCGATAAAATCGATGATTCCGCTCATGGCGGGCCTGTTGATACTGCAAGCCATCGCCACGGGCTTAACCGTCTATTTTGAACCCGATCCCGAAGAGTGGAAACTGCGGGAAGACGAAGCTGAATAAACTGACATGAGCCTCGCCATTCTAGCCCTGATTCTTTTTGTCAGCATTTTTCTGCTGGTACTCTACGGTTACCCGGTAGCCTTCACGCTGGGTGGTTTATCACTACTCTACGCCTTTTGCTTCCTGGAGCCGGCCGTCCTTACTCTTCTTCCCAACCGGGTGATGGGGGTTATGGAAAACGGCGTGCTACTGGCCGTTCCTCTGTTCATATTTATGGGGATCATGCTGGAGAAAAGCGGGCTGGCCGAGCGAATGCTTCGAACGATGGCGGAGCTCTTTGGCCGTATCCGTGGCGGTATGGCGGTCTCCGTAATTGTTGTCGGGGCCCTGCTGGCCGCATCGACCGGGATCGTTGGGGCAACCGTGATTACGATGGGCTTAATCTCCTTGCCTCCGATGCTAAAGCGTGGCTACCCGCCAACGGTGTCCACCGGGGTAATTGCCGCCTCCGGTACACTGGGGCAAATCATTCCGCCCTCCGTTGTATTGGTGCTGCTGGGCTCGGTGCTGGGGGTGTCCGTCGGTAAGTTGTTTAAGGCTGCCCTGATTCCAAGCTTACTGCTGGTCGGGGCTTACGTCCTCTACGTGCTCATTCTTGGCCTGCTGCGGCCAAAGCTATTTCCCGCCGGTAGCAAAGACAACCAGCCCTGGAATGGCGCTTTTTTCAAGCGCCTGCTCCAGAGCCTTTTCCTGCCTTTGCTGTTGATTGTAGCCGTATTGGGCTCTATTCTGGCGGGTTGGGCCTCGCCGACGGAGGCGGCGGCCATCGGCGCCGGCGGCGCGGCGCTGTTAACCCTCTCCCAGGGGCAACTCAGCTGGCAGACCGTTAAGGAGGTTTGCCAGTCAACGACCCACCTGACCTCGATGGTCTTTATGATCCTGCTGGGAGCAACCACTTTCTCGCTGGTGTTCCGCGAGTTGGGCGGAGATTCCTTTCTGGTCAGCCTCATCGAGCAAAACAACCTGGCCGAATATCAGTTTCTGGCCCTGGTGATGGTGGTGGTCTTTATTGCAGGCTTCTTCATTGATTTTATTGAGATCGTCTTTATCATCGTTCCCGTAGTAACGCCCATTTTTGTGGGCTACGGGACGGATTTGATCTGGCTGGGGATTCTGTTGGGCATTAATCTGCAAACGAGTTTTCTCTCGCCACCCTTCGGTTTCGCGCTGTTTTACCTGAAAGGGGTTGCCCCTCCGGAGGTGAAAACCGTTCATCTCTACAAGGGCATTATGCCCTTTCTCCTCATCCAGGTGCTGCTGCTGGTGCTGGTGTTATTCTTCCCCGAGTGGCTCGGGGTTCGCTAGCTTGTGAGTTTGCTGACGTAAGGCCTTGAAGGCTCGTCCTAAATGGTTCACTACATCCTCCGCCAGCAGAAACTCCTGCCCCAGGCGCTCAGCGGCGATGTCTCCGGCCAGACCGTGAAGGTAGACGCCGAGGCGAGCGGCGTCCGCCGGGGCGTAGCCCTGGGCCAGGAGGCCGGTCAGGACGCCCGTCAGGGCGTCTCCCGTGCCCGCGGTACCCATGCCGGGGTTTCCGGTTGGGTTGAAAAACAAAGAACCATCCGGGAGGGCAATGCTGGTGTAGCCGGTCTTGAGCAGAACAATCAGCCCTTTGCTTTTGGCAACCTCCCTTTGCACCTGCCACCGGGCCCAATCGTCTTTTGCCTCTCCGAACAGCCGCGCAAACTCCTTCGGGTGAGGAGTAATGATACTATTGTCGGGCAGTAGCTCCAGTAGTCCGGGCTCTTTGCTGATGAGGTTAAGCGCATCGGCATCCACCACCATTGGCCGGTCATAATGATGGATCAAGTCGCGCATCGCTCTGGCCGTTAAAGGGTCCTGACCAATGCCCGGCCCGATACCGATTGTCCGGTAGGAATCCGTATTCCCTACCTCCGTGGTGTGATAGCGGTGAGCGTCCACTTCGCACATGGCCTCCGGGAAACTGATTTGCATGATGTCATATCCGTTTCGGGGTATGTGGCAGGTGAGTAAACCCGCTCCTGCGCGGAGTACCGCCCGCCCGGCAATAACGGCAGCGCCCATTTTACCGAAAGCACCGGCGACCAGCAGGGCGTGGCCAAAGGTGCCTTTGTGATCGTTGGAATGACGGAGCTTCAGCAGCTTTTTCATCTCCGCCGCCGTGTTGAGAAAGTTTTGTTGGGCGTATTGCCCAAAATCTTTTACCAGTTCAGGCGACGACAGCGAAAAAGGTGCGTAGAGGAACTCACCGCAGTTAGCAGCATTCGAAGGGGCGAAAAGGGCAAGGTTGGGGTAGCCAAGGCTAATGGTCAGGTCCGCCCGCAGAATAATTCCATCGGAGGCTTTGTCCGTATACATACCACTGGGAACATCAACGGCTACCCGGTACACCTGCTGTTGGTTAAGGTGGTCAAAGAGTTCAGCCCAGTAACCGGTAACGGGACGGTTGAGCCCCGTGCCGAATATGGCGTCAATCAGAATAACGTTGTCATGCGGGACCGGGAGTTCCTGCCCTTCCCAAAGCTCGTCCCGTTTTACGGATAAATTCCATAGCCGGTCCCAGTTCACGGAGTTATCCGGACTGCGCTGGCCGATCATCAACTGAATGACACGAACATTATAGCTCAGGTTATGCAGCAATCGGGCAATTACCAGGCCATCTCCTCCATTGTTTCCCGTACCGGCAAAAATGAGAACGGGGCGGTCCCGGTTGGGGAAACGTCGGTTGAATACTTCGACGAAAGCCTGGCTGGCGCGTTCCATCAGGTCCTGACTGCGGATTTTTTGGGAGATGACGGTCATTTCGTCAAGGGCTCTTCCCTGCTCAGCAGATAGAATTCTCATGGGGTGATGCTATTTATAAAGGCTTAAAATCGCGTCCCGGATCCGTAGGCAGGGGTAAGTTGCTTAGCGAAGTGACTACCAGTCTGATCCGTTTTCGGTTGTGGTAAGGTGCCCAAACGGGATGGGAGAAAGGCTACTGATTGTTTTCTTCCGCTAACTCCGCGTCTTTCCGGTCAAACTTCAGCACGCGCTTACGACTCTTGAAGGGGACGTAGCGGTAGGGGCGTTCCTGCAGGTCCGTCAGCAGGGTATCAGCGGCAAGACTGGCGCGGTTGAGGCGTTCGTAGATGGCATCGTCGGTCATAAGCTTTCCGAGGGTGCCTTCGCCGTCCTTAACGCTGCTCATCACTTCCGTGATGCCGGCGAGTGCCTTGTCTGCTTCGGAAAGTGTACCCTGCAGGCTCTGGATACTGCTGTTTACCTGCGCAACGGTTTGCTCCAGCTCTAATCCGCTGAGGTTGCCCGTCAGATCTTTGGCATTATCAATGATACCCGCGATGGTTTCCTGCTTTCCGGCCAGGGTAGTGGAGAGGGCGGCGAAGTTGTCCATGGTCGTATTCAGCTCACCGGAGTTTTGGTCCATGATGCGCTGCAAGCGGGCGGTGGAGTTCTTCAGGTTCTCCATCGTAACGGCCAGGTCACGGGTAGAGCGGGCAATCGGGTTGTCACTTTCTTCGTCGAAGAGGATGTAACGGATGCTGTCAAGGGCACCGCCAACGGTTTCCTTTATACCCTCCATGGGGCTGGCGCCATCATCGTCGCCACCACCAATAAAGGAGGCCAGGATGCCCTTGTTGGCCCCTTCGAGATAGGAATCGCTCTTGGCGCAGTCGCCGTCGCCAAAGCAGGGTTTGTCGTACTCCATCTCAATGGCTTTTTCCCCCAGCAAGCTGATGGTGGAAATGTAAGCTTTGGTGGTAGGAGGGATATTAATTCCCCGCCGGATGTCTACGGTGACTTTTACCAGACGGGTTTGTTGGTCGAGTCTGATGTCGGCAACCGAGCCGACATTTACGCCACTGATCTGAACGGGCGTGCCGATGGTCAGCCCGGCCACATTGTCATAGTTGATATGATAAATGTTGGAGCGGTCAAACAGATTACTGCCCTGGATATATTTGAAACCCCAAAAGGCCATGCCAATGGCAACAATGGCTAGAATGCCAATTTTAACTTCGTAACGCATACACGTGGGTGCTGATAGATAAAGTGATCCTGCCCGTTTACTCTTTTCGGTGGATACCCCACCGTAACGCAAGTCCGCTAACGATGGTTGGGTCTTCGGTCAGGTAGTTTTCCACTAAGAGTAGCGGCCAGTAGGGCGCGGCCGCGGGTGCAAAGATCGTTAGAAAGCAGTGGGAGGGCATACTTTGATCGATAATTTTCGGCTGTTGGTCTAGCCTTAAGGGCTGATTATATCCATTGGCAACCTGAGGGAGTTCTTGGGCCGGCAGCTTGTTCCTGCCAGCCGATCTTCTCCTTTCAATTTTGTAAATTCCTGATTATGAGAAACAAGGCCAAACTGATCCGCTTTCTGGCGGAGCGGAAAATGCTGGACGAGCCAGCGCTCTCCGGGGAGTTGGAGTCGCACGTCTACGCTGATTTGCCCGCCTGGAAAGACTTTCTCCGCCTGCTGCTGCTTAGCCTCGGACTGGGCTTTCTGGCCTGCGGTATCCTCTTTTTTCTGGCTTATAACTGGGCGGATATGCCCAAGGCCGCAAAAATTTTGTTGGCAACAGCGGGTGTGGTTGTCCCGGTCTTGCTGTCCTTATCCTCCAGGTTTACCCCGCTGGTGAGCAACGGATTGATGACGACCGGGGCCTTTATGGTGGGCGGTCTCTTCGCCGTGCTGGGCCAGATCTACCAGACGGGAGCAGATGCCTACGACCTCTTTCTGGCCTGGTGGGTATTCACGCTTCTGTGGGCAATTGTTGTTGATTTTGACTGGTTGTGGCTACTCTCGCTGGTCTTGCTCAATACTACCATCGGGCTGTATGCTGAGCAGGTGGCCTTC
This sequence comes from Neolewinella agarilytica, assembly GCF_900110645.1. GTDB lineage: Bacteria > Bacteroidota > Bacteroidia > Chitinophagales > Saprospiraceae > Neolewinella > Neolewinella agarilytica. Next base: position 526,069 of record NZ_FOFB01000001.1, on the reverse strand, counting down.
AACTGGTCCTCCGGAACGGTATGGCTGATCTTACTGCTGGTGAATCTAAGCGCCTTTCTCGGCTTTAGCTACTTTGGTGAAAAGGCTCGTAAAAAGACCTATTCCCGCACCTTCTTATTGATCCTTGCTCTGGGAGTTTCCATTATGGCCGTAAATGGCTTTTTGATGGAGCTCTTCGAACCTGAAGAGAGCTGGGTCGGGAGCCTGTTATTGCTGCTGGTCCCGGTGCTGTTGGCGGCGAGCGCTTATCTGGCCTTTTGCCGCAAAGAACTGGCTTATCTGGCCATTACGGCCATTAGCCTTATTACCATCTCTACCGCTGCCATTTTCAACGCCGTAGAAGATACGGAAGGCTTCTTTCTGGCCTCCGCCTGGGTGCTGGGAACTACCGTATTCAGCAGTTTTCAATTAAATAAACTCCGTAAAGACTGGTACCATGACGAACAATGATCTCGAGGCGGAACTCAGCCGCCTCCTGCCGGGGGCGGAACCCGGCGCCACCGGCGCCCGGGAAAAAGTGTTGACCGATTATCTGGACCTCCAGCGTGCGGATAGCTCATTCGCCATCCGCGCCCTTAACCTGACCGGAGGGCTCATCGCAACCATCACCCTGATCGGCTTTATGGCCCTGGGCGGTTTGTTTGACTCCCGACTTTCCATTTTTGTGGTCGGTCTGTTACTGTCAGGCCTTGCCTTTATGCTGAACCGCAGCAGAGCGGGCTTGCTGGCTGAAGCCTTTACGGTAGCCTTGTCGGTTACCGGTGGGGTGATGCTATTGGTCTCCTTCGGCTACGACAATTTTGATGAGCGAACGGTTTGTCTGGCGGGTGCCGCGCTCAGTCTGCTGTTCTTAGCTATTATCGACAATAAGATTGTCTCTTTTCTGGCTACGCTGGCGGGGGGTATCAGCCTCCTGACCTTTACGATTTTGGCGGAGTGGCACCTGTTTACTCATCTCTTTCTGGCCGCGCATGGGGTACTGCTGACCCTCTTTTTCCAAAAAGAGAGCCATTTGCTGACCTTTACCCCGGCTCTTTCCCGGCGCTACTTACCCGTGCGGGCGGGGCTGGCCATCAGTTTTCTGCTGGCAGCCGTTTACCTCGGTAAACAGTTTTGGTGGAGCGAAGAAGTGGTGCGGCAGCACTACGTTGCTTCCTGCGTGATCATTCCACTGGTATTGTTCGTCGCCTACGGGCAGTTGAGGAAGTTCAGGGGCATCGGGCAACGGCAATGGCTGTACCTGGGCGGACTCACCCTGCTGTTATTACCCACCCTCTTTGCACCTGCGATCGCGGCTGCTTTATTGCTCCTGCTGCTGTCCTTTATTGCGGGCTCCCGTGCTCTGACGGTTATAGCTGCTGCCGCCATGATTTACCTCATCGGACAGTACTATTATGATCTCCACCTGACGCTTTTCACGAAATCAATGGTCCTGATGGCTTCCGGCGTTTTGTTGCTGGTGGCTTATGGTTTCCTTCACCCTAAACTTGTGAACCATGAAGACGCTCACTAAGGCCCTGATCAGTCTTAATCTGCTGGCGCTACTCCTGTATCTGGGCTGGTACATCCACCAAAAAGAGACTATCCTGAGCGAGGGACAACTCGTTTTGCTCGAACTCGCACCGGTAGACCCCCGCTCGCTAATGCAAGGCGATTATATGATACTCAACTACGCCATCAGCCGTGGTCTGCCGTCGGATAGTATCCAGAAGCGCGGATACGTAATTGTCACTCTTGATGAGAACGGCGTCGCCGTCCGTCAGCGTCTGCAAGCCGGCACTTCTCCGCTGGCAGAAGGGGAGTTACTCCTCAACTACACCGGAGATCGCTGGCAGATCAACGTCGGTGCCGAATCCTACTTCTTCGAGGAAGGCTCAGCCGAAACCTTCGAAGCGGCTAAGTACGGCGGGCTGCGGATCGATAATAAGGGCAACAGCCTGCTCGTGGGGCTGTACGATGAGGAGCGGCGGTTATTGCAGTAATAAAGCGTGCGACGAACAAAATCACTCTAGCTGCCTGACTTAGTCGGTCTTGACATCAACGGTGCCGTTTGTCCGTACATAAATTACGGTCGCGCTTTCACGGTTGCCGGAAAGATGGTGAGCGGAGCTTTCCGCGGAGCTGAAGTAGCTGCCGGCATTAAGAGTCTTTGTTCCTTCTTCCCCCTGCAGGTGATAGTCGATTGGTCCGTCAATGACTACTGCGTGGAAAGTACTGCCCGAATGGATTAGTTTTCCTGCAAAGCCCGGAGGTAATTTCAGGTACATACCGTACACCTCGCTGGCTTCCGGCTTACCCCAGAGGTAAGATACTTGTGGGCCCTTGACTTTTTCAGACAGGTTTACCCAAACAATATTTGACTGATCGATATTAAGCGGTCGTTCGCCTTCGTCGAATGCCTCATCAACGGGCTTTACGAGATAAGGGCCATGGTCTATTTCAATATAGGCTATGTTTTCTGTTCCGTTGGCTGCGGTAATGTGTGGTTCTCCCGCAGGTTGTGTCCAGAACGAACCTGCCGGCATCCACATTTTTTCGGCTTTGGGATCATCATTATGAACCAGGCCTTTGATCACCGTACCCCGGTAGGTTACGTTGTGAATGTGTGGAGGAGAAGAAAAGCCGTTGGCGAACTTAACGAGAAACCCGGTTGCTTCCTTGCCGTTCCGATCTCCCCATATGGTTCCTGCCTGAGGGCTCTGATCTCCCCGGGCAGGATTGAGTGGAGACCATTCGATCTCAGAGTATAACACTACTTTATTGGTAGAAGATGCCAGGGGCTCTTGCGCTGCTTCCGTGGTTTCAGTTGGCGTGGTTTCACAACTGATCATAGTAGCAGTTATCAGTATCAGGAATAGGATCTGTTTCATTGCTGAGAATGGTTTACCCGTTCAATCATATACATTGTACATGTCTGTTCTTACGGGTGTTAATCGGGAATTGTTCGGTTGTCCCTCCATTTCTCCAACCTTGCATGTAGCCATGGCTTCTGGTAAAACCAGATTTCTGACTTGTGGGGCAAGGTTGGAGAAGGGGAGAGATGACTTGTATGGAAATCTGCTCTAAGATTAAAGGATAGTGAAAATATCCTCTTCGCTTAATCTTGATTTAGGCAGGCTGGCGTTAAAGTCAGTTTCTTTTCTGAAACCCAGGGATACGATGCCTACGGCCGAGTATCCTTTTTCCCGCAGACCAAATTCCTGATCTATCGTTTTAATATCAATCCCTTCCATTGGAACTGAATCAATACCTAAGGCAGCGACGCCCAGCAGGAGGGAGCCCATGTTGAGGTAGACCTGCTTGTCCATCCAGTGCGAAAGATCTTTAAGGTCAAAGCGGTGGATGTTGGCGAAAATCTGGCGGGCGCCATGCATCTGTTCTTTGAATTCCGGCTTGGCGTAGCGGCCATCTTCATCTTCTTTGTCCAGCAGGTGATGCATATATTCATCATCTGCGTCAATGCGGGAGCAGAAGAGAATTACGTGAGAAGCATCCAGCACTTTAGGAGCATTAAAGCTGAAGAAGCCCTGAGTGCCCTTAGCCATGCGCTTCTTACCTTCCTGAGTGCTGGCGATGATGAAGTGCCAGGGTTGAATGTTGGTGCTCGAGGGGCTCATGCGGAGCAGCGTCTTCACCTGCTCGAATTGCTCGTCGCTTAGTTTCTTTTCGGGGTCAAATTCCTTGGTGGAATAGCGCCAGTTCGTTATTTTTTTGAAATCCATTGTCTTAGAAATTAGTTGGGGTTATTTGATTTTATTGTGTGGCAGAGGTGCTCTCTGCTCAGGGTAAAAGCTGATCGGTCAGCTTCAGTAATTCGTCAATACTCGTTTGGTCAGTGGCATCAGCGTGCGCCGGTCCGTAACCACCCCGATCGTTATCGAAGTACTTACCCGACATTGCCATATGTTTTTCCTCAGTGGCCAGGGCTACTAAAATGTCAGCTCCCTTATCTGCCGGAGACCAATGCCTCCCGTAGGCCTCCTTTACCATTTTGGTGTTAAGTAAGGAGCCTGGGTTTACTGCGATGAAAGTGATGTTATCCTCCTGACGGGCCATTTGATGGTTCCACATCGTCAGCGCCAGTTTACTTTGCGCGTAGGCTTCCTGATCAGAGAGGGCTTGCCCTCCTTGTAAGGCCGTTAAGGATACCGGCGCCTGTGCTGCGGAACTCAGATTGATCACCTGCCCCTGCTCACTGGCGTGTAGTAGCGGGAGTAGCTCCCGCGTCAAAAGGACAGGTGCCAGGTAATTCACCAGGAAGCGGATGTCCATTCCGGCGGAATTCCGGGGTGATTTCGTAAGCAGGATCCCCGCATTATTGATCAATACATCGATGACGGAGTGATCAGCCTTTACGGCGCCAGCCATCGCCGAGACGGAGGAGAGGTCGGACAAATCCGCCAGGTAGCCACTTACGGTGGCTTGCGGAGAAGCAGTTTTCAGCTCGGCGAGAACGGCTTCCAGCTTTTGGGCATTTCGCCCGTGCAGGATGACTTCGTGGCCGGCAGCCGCCAGCTTAAAGGCAGCCAGCTTGCCGATTCCATCGGTGCTTCCGGTGATGAATATTTTCTTTTTCATAGCTTTTATTTGTCTGCGGAGTGAAAATTGGGCAGCACATGCTCCGCTAATCGCTCCAGGGTGTCTTCGGTGTTACCGGTGTCGAACCTGAGGTTAATGGCCAGGTGGTTAACGCCAACCTCTTTGAGCAACTGCAGGAACTCGTTGAGGAAATGAATCCCCGTTCTGAATCCTAGCTGTATGGGCTGCGGCCTGAAGTCAGGGTCCGGATGAAGGATGATGTACATCGCCTGCATGAAAGGCTTGTCGTAAGTAGCGTGCCGGGCCACCAGGTCTCGCCATTCGGTGATGGTGTGTTGCTGACTGTACGGGTCTCTCAGGTAATACATCCATCCATCGCCATGTTCAGCGTTCCATTCGAGGCTCTGTCGGCTACGGCCGGTGATGAGTAACGGGATCTTGTGTCCGCTGGCCTTTGGGAGCACATCAACCCGTCCGTCCAACTTGCCATAGTGAGCCGTCTCGAGCGTTGGAAAACTTTCCTGGGCTGCCCGCAAATAAGCGACGGCCTCCCGGAATTGCTCTCCCCGGCTTTCAAAATCGATGCCCATGGCGGGGTATTCGTCCGGACGGTCGCCGGAGGCGACCCCCAGAATCATTCTCCCGCCGGATAAACGGTCGATCGTTGCAGCGGCTTTCACCACGTGAACGGGATGATGCAAAGGCAGGGCAATGCTCGATACGCCCAGCGCAATCTCGCTGGTCTGCCCGGCCAGGTAACCGAGGTAAGTGAAAGGGTCGTAGGTCTGGCCAACGTCTCCAAAGGTCGGAACGTTAAAGGGAATGTCTCTCAACCAGAGCGCCTTAAAGCCCAAGCTTTCTACCAGCTGCGCCCGCTCAAGGTGCGCGCTCATATTCGGAGGAGCGCCTACCGCATAGTCGTCGATGGGAACGACTACACCAATGCTCATCTCTCCGGCAACGAAGACGTTATTGAAACCTTTATTGATGGATTCGAATGCTTTCATTTCTGGTTTTGAAACAGTTCCTGTATTTCGATGAGGCAAAGATGATGGCAAATGGATTCCGCTATGCTGTATATTAAAAGGATATTTAGGTATAAATGGAGGTTTTGAAGCGGAGTTTTGCTGGTTTTACTTCATTTTGAGCTAATTTTAGGGCTCAATTAGTGATAAAATCCCTTTTTCATGCAAGTTGTTCAGTCAAGTAAACCTTTTGAAATACAAGTTTTGGAGCTGTCTGACTGGCAAGAGCGCCCTTTGCAGAATAATTTTTTCGAAGTGGTTTATATCGCCAGCGGCAAAGGGTCTCAATGCATTGACTACAATGAATATGATTATGAGGGGGGCAATATTTTCCTGCTGCCACCGCTTCGTTGTCACTCTTTTAACATCGAGTCGCCGACGAAATTCATTTTTCTGAAGTTCACCAAAGCCTTCTTTTCGGCGGGTAAAGAGTATGGCTCCGACCACGAGAGATGGTTCCGGGAAGCTTCCTACATTCTGGCCAATTACCAGCAGCAGCCGGGGGAGGTGATTGGGAATGAGCATGACCGGAGGAACCTGATCAGCTTAATCCAAATCATTATGTACGAAGCGCAGAATCATCGGGAAAATGCTAATGAATTAATCAAAAGTCTGATGGTGAGTGTGTTGCATATGCTGATTCGGGGCATAAAACGCAATAATGCGGTGCAATCCGCAAGTGTTACCTCTGACCACCGCCTGACGGAAATGACGGCTTACCTCCAGGAGAATTTATCCTCTCCGGAGAAGCTGACGGTTGATAGTCTGGCGACGCAGTTCCACTTGTCGCCAACTTACATCAGTGAATTTTTTCGCAAGAACATGGGCGTTTCCCTGCGGGAGTACATTGCAAAATCGAGGCTCAAACTGGTCGAAATTCGCCTGCTCTACTCTGATTTTACCCTCAATGAAATTGCCGACGAGCTTGGGTTTACGGACGCAAGCCATTTGTCGCGCACTTTCAAAAAATACTCCGGGCAGTCTATCCGGGAGTTCCGTAGCAAGGGAGAGTACAATGTGTTGAAGGTGGCCAAGTGTGGTGTCTGATCCAAAGACCGGGGCTAAGCAAAACCAGCGGGCGCACACGCAGGTCCCAGGTCCCGTTCCTTACGGGGTGCAAAGGAAGTTGTAAAAAAGCAGGGTGGGGGGCTCCTCTGTCTGCTCTTGCCGACTGACGTAAAGACAACTTGTCCGCTACCGTCACTCTTAGCCGGCAATGGATGAACCCCCGGCTACCATTTTCGCGTTAAAGAAGAAAATAATATTGCTTTATGCGTTATCTGCTTTTTCTTCTGCCCGTACTACTCTTCACTACGGCCTGTAACTCTCAGTCCAAAGTAGCCGTTACCAACTCCGACGAGCCTGCCGTCGTAGAAGATCTTACCCCCAACTACAAATATGCCCCACCCGAAGTGGAAGGGGTGATCGAAAAAATAGAGAAACCCGCCAGCTACTGGAAGGAGGTGCTGGACGCTAAGTCCTTCAACGTTCTCCGCGAAGACGGTACCGAGCGCTCCTTCACCAGCCCGCTGTTGAATGAAAAGCGCGCCGGGATCTTCACCTGTGGCGGCTGTGGCCTGCCGCTGTTCAGCTCGTCTACCAAGTTTAAGTCCGGCACCGGCTGGCCAAGTTTCTACGAGCCCATCAACCCCGCTTACATCAAAGAAGACGTCGACGTCCGCTACGGCATGCGCCGCGTAGAAGTCAGCTGCGCCCGCTGCGACGGCCATCAGGGACACGTTTTCCCCGACGGCCCCGAGCCCACCGGACTACGCTACTGCATCAATGGCGTAAGCCTCAACTTCGTCCCGATGGAAGACTTCCCCGAAGTCAGGGAATAATCCGCAGCGAGCAACTTATATTTGCCGGCCGTTGGTTCTTCAGTCGGTAGACTGTAGAGCTGTAGTCAGTAGATTGTAGACGGTAGACTGTAGACGGTAGTGTTGTAGACTGTAGATGGTAGATAGTTAGTAAACTCTACCGTCTACAATCTAACGACTACCCGACTACAATCTACCGACTACCGACTACCGTCTAAAAAAGCCCCTATAGTTCAAGGGATAGAACGTTGGTTTCCTAAACCGAAGATGCAAGTTCGAGTCTTGCTGGGGGCACTCTTGGTATTGATTAAAGCTTAATAGTTTAGGTTTTATCTGTCAACCCTTTTACAGATTTTATCTTATCTCCCGCAACTTTCCCCTCCCCCCATCCCATTATCCCCCCGCAGAGTGGAGCAGCGGTTAGCTCGGGAGTCTCATAATCTCCAGATCGTCGGTTCGAATCCGATCTCTGCTACAAAAAAGCAACCATGATTTTCAACATTTCCTCTTCACTTAGTTATTGGTACTGCCCGTCCGGGCGGTGGATTTTCTAGTGCGTTGAAACGTTGCTTTTGAAAACCCCGTCAGGACTAATTCTGGCGGGGTTTTCTCATTTGGCGGCCTTCCCTGACACCGGATTGTAAACCCGGTCCCACCCCAAAGTCAGGCTGGCGGGTACGAGGTTCGAGTCCTCGGGTACGCACTTTACTTACATACACATTGGTGGTGTCAACTGGCAACACGACGGTTTCCAAGTCCGTAGTTCCGGGTTCAAATCCTGGCCGATGTGCGTTTACGGGTATAGACTCTACCCGTACTTTTTAGGGTAGTTGCACATTCCATGTGCAACAAACACTTGCACGCGGAGCGTGCAAGTACCCACCAGGGAGGTGGTGAGCAATGGTGCTCAAGCGGTCTTGAAAACCGTACTATCTATCAGGATAAGGGTTCGATTCCTTCACCTCCCGCTATTGACATTGTACCCAATACTGGCTATGGGGTAGGCTTGCAATTCCTATTTAATCCCGGTTCGATTCCGGGCGATGTCTCCTACAGTAAGTTGCCAGAGTCCGGTAATGGCCCGCCCTGCTAAGGCGAGAGAACCGAAAGGTTGCAAGGGTTCGAATCCCTTACTTACTGCAAAAAAAAGGTCCACTCCCGGACCAAAACCGGCCATTAACGAATCGGTAACGCACTTATTTTGTGCCTGGGGGCAAATTAGCCAGTCTTTTGTCTTAGATTGTGACTGATTAGTCAGAGTTGGGTCTAATCAATGCTTTGAGAATACACATATCCCCCAAAAACGTTGCTTTATGCAAACAAACTCTACCCTTTTTGTCTTACTGTTTCTAGCTTTATTTTGCTGTTCCGGCATTGTTGTCGGGCAGAGTCAACAGTCCGTTGCACAAACGGAAGATTTAAGTGTTTTCCCCAACCCCGTCCATGACGTTATGCAGTTTGAGACTGCTGAACCACTGGCCAGCATCCGACTCATGTCGATGACCGGGCAAACTGTTCGGGACAATAAAGCCATTGTCAACGGAAACTCTTTCCAGGTGGCTGACCTGCCACGCGGCATGTATATTCTCCGCGTGAAGACCCTGGCCGGCAAGGCACTGGCACGCCGCGTATTGCTGCGCTAATTCCTTACGAGACGTATCATTTACGATAAACCTTGTCCGCACAGACCTACCAACTTACCCAGCTTACCGGTTTTATCCGGCGCGTCTTTGCGCTGAACCTGCCCGAAGCGGTATGGGTAACGGCTGAATTAGCCCAGGCCAACACGTCCCGTGGACATTGTTGGCTTACGTTGGTGGAAAAAGACCCCGAAGGAGAAGGCATCATTGCTCAGCTGGAAGGCGTCGTCTGGGCCAGCCAGTTAACGGATCTTCAGCGCAATCACGGTATTAAATTGGTCCGCGACCTGCTCCGGGAAGGCATGTCCGTTCGCCTTAAGGTAACCACTTCTTTTCATCAACGATATGGTCTCCGCCTGGTGGTGGAAGACATCGATCCCGCCCATACCCTCGGCGAACTGGAGCGCCGCCGGCAGCTCACGCTTGAAGCGCTGAGCAAGGATGGCCTGCTGGACGCCAATGGCAATATTCCTTTCCCGATCGTCCCGCAGCGACTGGCGGTTATCTCCAGCGATACGGCGGCGGGCCTGGCTGACTTCCGGGAACAACTGGAGGCTAACCCCTACGGCTACCGCTTCCATCTTCAGCTTTTTACCGCAGCGATGCAAGGCGTTCAGACGAGCCCTGAGATACAGTCTCGTCTGCGGCAAATTGCCCGCCGTCAAGCCGACTACGACGCCGTTATCATCGTCCGCGGCGGTGGCGGCAGGACGGATCTGGCCGCCTTCGACGAGGAAGCTCTTTGCCGGGCCGTGGCCAGCTTCCCGCTGCCGGTCGTTGTGGGCATCGGGCACGAGACCGACGATTCGGTCCTGGACCGCGTCGCCCACCGCAGCCTGAAAACGCCAACGGCTACCGCCGTCTGGCTTGTGGAACAATTTATGCGGGCGGAAGGCATGGTTGTACAGCTTAGCCGGGCCATTCGGGAAACGGGGGCTCATCATCTGGCGATAGAACGCCCCCGACTGGCCGGCCTTGCGGGCCAGGCCCGCCAACTGGCTGCCGCCGCGCTGCGCGGCGAATCTCAACGCCTCGACCGCGCCGAAAAAGATCTCACCCTCCTGCCCGGCAGAGCCCTCCTCAACGCCAACAGCCAACTCGATAACCTGGAGAAACTACTCTCCGCACTCCGCCCCGAAACAACCCTCGCCCGCGGCTACGCGCTCGTGAGCCAGGACGGTAAACTGCTGCTAAATCCCGAGGATATAACCGAAGGAGAAGTAGAGATCCGCCTTAAGGAAGGGCGGACGACCTTATTGAAACCGGGGGAGTCGGATGCTTAGGATGCGAAATAGGACTCATAAGACACGTCCAAACCAGTCGTCGCGCAGCGACAATAATCTGTGTAAATCCGTGTAAATCTGTGGTTACCTCTTCCGCTGCGAAGCAGCCCCTTTACTCCAGCATCGGTGTACCTCTGTGTTTCCCTCTGTGCACCTCCGTGGTTAACCCTCCGCTGCGAAGCAGCCCCTCCAAAGGATTAGAATTTCAGGATGCTACCGGGGGAGTCGGATTCTTAGGATGCGAAATAGGATTCATAAGACACGTCCAAACCAGTCGTCGCGCAGCGACAATAATCTGTGTAAATCCGTGTAAATCTGTGGTTACCTCTTCCGCTGCGAAGCAGCCCCTTTACTCCAGCATCGGTGTACCTCTGTGTTTCCCTCTGTGCACCTCCGTGGTTAACCCTCCGCTGCGAAGCAGCCCCTCATTCCAGAATCAGTACATCTCCGTAGTTAACCTTCCCGCTGCGAAGCAGCCCCACCTCAAACCGACTTAGGCCACCGATGCACCACCGTCAGCCGCTCCTCCAGCCAGCTGAGCACAAAGTCAAACACTTCCTCTTTCTCCGGCTCATTATGCAGCTCATGATACAGCCCGGGCCAGCTCTTAAAGCTTGTGTTTGCGGGGTTACGTTCCACAAATGCCCGGCTCGCATCATGACTGGTGATCCCATCTTTTTCGCCATGCATCAATAGCGTCGGGATTTCAATTTCGCCCGACCAACCATTTAGCAAATCCGCATTTTCCAGAATGTCGATCCCCGTTTTACTGGTGAGGGTAGGGTGGACGAGCGGATCGTCAACGTAGTCAGCCACCACCTTTGGGTCCCGGCTGAGTAACTGAACATCGAGTTGGCTGTCCTGGCTGAAAGTAGGATAGACGTTTCGTAGCAGCCGGCCAATGCCTACCAATAATTGATTGGGCTGAAAGCTAAGCTGAATATGTGGTGCAGAGACAATGGCCCCGGAAATACGGGGATGACGTCGGATCAGGTAACGGAGTAGCAGATGGCCACCCATGCTGTGTCCGTAGAGGAAAAGAGGGGTGTCCTGATAACGGGTTTCGCAGGCAAGCACGAGATTGGCAATCTCATCGGTGTATTCTGAATAGTTGGCGGCATAGCCTTTGCGGCCTTCGCTGCGTCCAAAGCCCTGCCGGTCATAGCCTACCATCGCAATGCCCCGGGCCTGAAACCAGGCGGCCATATGATCATAGCGGCGGCAGTGTTCCCCGACGCCATGGATGAGGCCAATAACGGCCCGGGCCTTTGGCACCGGCCATTCTACGGCATAAATACGGTTACCATTCGGGTTATTCCAGTGGAATTCTTTTGCTTGCTCCATAATCTTAGCGGAAAAATAGTCAAATTCGCGGCATGAAGCCACGTATTGTGTTTATGGGCACGCCAGATTTTGCGGTCCCCTCCCTGGAAATTCTCATCGCCGCCGGTTATCCGGTCGTCGGCGTCATCACTGCTACCGACAAAATGGGCGGCCGCGGCGGCAAGAAATTGCTGGAAAGCGCGGTAAAGAAATGCGCCGTAAAGCACGGTATTCCGGTCCTGCAGCCACCGAAGTTTAAAAATCCCGAATTTCTGGAACAGCTCCGGGCCCTGAAAGCAGATTTACAGATTGTAGTAGCCTTCCGGATGTTACCCGTGTCGGTTTGGGATATGCCCAAAGGAGGCACCTTCAATCTGCACGGTTCCCTGCTGCCGAAGTACCGGGGCGCAGCTCCGATCAACTGGGCCGTCATCCGGGGAGAACAAGAAACGGGCTGCACGACTTTCTTCCTGAAAAAGGAGATTGATACGGGAGACATTTTGCTGCAGCACCGGATTCCGATCGGACCGGACGATACGGCAGGAGATGTCCATGATCGCATGATGCTCGAAGGAGCAGAACTGGTGCTGAAGACCGTACAATTGATCGAATCCGGCGACTACACCCTCCAGGAACAAGATGGTACGGCGGCCACCTCCGCGCCGAAGATTCACCGGGAAACCTGTGAGATTAATTGGGACCAACCGACGCAGGTGGTCCATGACTTCGTGCGGGGACTGAGCCCTTTTCCCTCGGCCTGGACCATGATGGAGGACAAGCAGCTTAAGATTATTCGCGGAAAACGGGAGTTTAAAATGCATGACTACAAGCCAGGGACCCTGGTAACGGACAACAAAAACTATCTGAAAATTGCCTGTCAGGATGGTTACCTAAAGGTCGAACGTTTACAACTGGCCGGCAAACGAAGAATGGACACGGAAGAATTCCTGCGGGGTATGGATTTTTCCCACTTAGCAATGGAGTAGGGCGCGGACGCAGGTGCAGGGTTTGGTCTTTTGGTCCGTTAGTCCTTTGGAGCTACCGCACGTTGGCGGGAATAATGGAGTTAAGCCACAGCTGGCCTTCAACGTGCGGAAGCCCAAAAGACCAAAGAACTAATATTCCAACGAACAAAACCCCGCACCTGCGTCCGCGCCTACCACACCGTAAAATATCCGTTAAAAAGCTGGGCTTACAGACAATACCACTGCTCTGGTAATCATTAATATGGCTGGTAGCTTCTTTTCTCGAGCATACGTATTGAACCTGAATTCATATCCAAATGGTTTACGCTTGCCCCGGGACAAACACCGTGAGCTATCCCTTGCGGTAGCAAATCAAGAGCACGAAGTACTGCGCAGCAAATCGCAAATCAAGAATCGAACATCGCCAATCAAAAAACATAGCAAACGAAGTTTGATATGTTTGTCTTGAGTCTTTCCACCCCGCCCGTATGAAACGTCAAGAATTAAGCTTCCTCCTTCTTCTCCTTTTAATCGCTACCAGCCTGAACCTGGACGGCCAGCGCCGTCGATCTAAGAATGCCGAGCCGGTTTGGCCTCCCGAGCGCTCCTACGGTCGTACTACCCTGGGAAATGCTCTTCAGGACGTCTTTCAACGTCATTATGACTTTTGCGGCTTCAGCAAACCGAACTCTAAACGGGATTACACCCCGCCAACCATTGACCGTTTCCTGGGCAAGCGCAGCCTGCGTACCCGGGTTGAACGGGCCGACATCAACGGCGGCAACCTGCTGAGTTACATCTTTACCGATGAAGAAACGGGTTTCCCGCTGGACAAAATTCAGTACCGCGCTGATCAGCTGCTGTTCAACAAAGCTGTCGGTATTGATCTTACTCCGCAACCCCGGCCGGGCTTTGATGCTTTTCTGCTCACCAAAAACTGTAGCGGCTACCTGAAGGCCAGCCTCGATGCCGGCCTAAAGCCTCCTTACGTCGCCTTCAGCGCCGCCCTGAATACGGACGAGCGCCGCAACAGCACCGTCGTAGCGATGGCGGGTAGTTTTGTTAGCCCCATTGCCGAAGTACTGGCCGCCAACGATGCCCGTACCACTGAGCTGATGGCTACCCTCTGGCGCTTCTATCAGGATCATCCCGAATACGCTGGCCGGGCCTATTATCTCACCCAGTTCGAAGGCGTCATGGTTAAACACCTGACCGATGCCGCGGAAGTTTCCATGACCGAGCAAACCCTGGGCGTCAATGTCTCTTTGCCGCTTGCCGGAGGCCTCAAGGCCGCCGCTACCCGCGGCCGTACCAGCCAGAACGCTTTTAACGGTACCGACTGGGAAACGATCGTCTATACCGATTTCGAGGGCCCTTATCAACGCGACCGGCTATATGCCCGTCTGCCGTCTCCCGAAGAGATCAGCAATTACTTTCGTTACACTCCGTTGGTGGAGCTGGACAAAGCTCACCCGGCCCCGCTTCGCGAGGGCGGTAGCCACCAGCATGCTGTGAGTGTCAGCGGTTTGCCCGCTGGCCTGGCCGGTGCAGGTTGGCAGATTGATAATCTTCGGGGAGGTGCTTACCGGGGTGTTCCCAGCCTCGAGGTGACAACTTCCGGAAGCTCCGGACTATCCTTCTCGATTGGTGGCAACACTTCTCCGGAACTCTTTTTGCCGGAGAACCTTGGCGCTATCGAAGTAGTTCCCCTCAATTACGAGCTGGTACTTCCTGCCCGTAATGGTATGCCTGACTTGCGGATTCCCGTTTCTCAGCGCCTTCCCACCTCCACTCACCCGCTGGTGGACCTGGCCGGTACCCGCTTTGAGCTGCAACGGAAAAATAACGGGCAGTACGCCTTTCAGTGGCATATTACCCTGAACGTCAATGATCGTGACAATCCGCTTGATCCCGCTGGGAAGTTCGAAGCGACGAAGATTACTGCTGGATACGCCGATAACCCGCTTGACGTCAGGCTCCTCTCCGCTGACTACGATGACCGGCGCACCACCCTGAATGTTGTGCTGGAGAGCGAGCGTACCTGGCCACTCAAGGATATTGATGACCGCAACATGCTGACTATGCCACTGCGCGTGGAAGTGTGTCTCCCGGTAAAAGATGGCTACTCCTTGTGTCGTCGTCCGCTGGCAGCGAGATTAGCCGTACCTCGCATTCGTGTGGAGGCGATGCCGCTTATTCCCGGGGCGAAGGGGGAGTAGAGGATTAAGGGGGGAAAGGGAGTAAAGGGTTAAGGGGGAAGGGACTATTACCCTATAAGCCGTTTCCTTTTTTAGCACGAGCTGCCGCCATTGGGTCATCCTTTTCGAGCAGACGGAGCGCTTCGATCACAATGGGATCTTCTTCGTTGAGTACCTGGAAGAAGGCGGAACCGTCAAATAGTTGCCGCGCCAGGCGGGCGCGGAAGAAGAGCGAGAGCTCCGGGCGCAGGCGTGCGGGCATATCTTCAAGGGCGCCTTCATAATCAACCATCGCCCGGGTAGTCAGGCCGGGAATGATCTCGTCGAGGTCAGGTTGAAAGCGGGCGATGTACTCATCGAGGGTTTTGAATTGTTTCAGTTCGGGATGACGACGGACGTACTGGAAAATGTAGGCCGGAACCTCCTGACGCAGACGAAGGAAAGTCTCGTTGTTCAGGCTGGTGTCCAGCGGAACGAAATAGTCGGGCGTAATACCGCCGCCGCCAAAAACAGGGTGCCCGGTATCGGTGTAGTAGATTACGGAGCTGTCCCGGCTGTCATTTTCGCCGTCGAAGAGTTCGCCGCTATCGAATCGCTCATTGAGTTCCCCCCGGTATTCTTCTTCGCCTTCGTCATATGAGCGCTGGATGCTTCGCCCGGAAGGGGTGTAGTAGCGGGCCACGGTGAGGCGGAGGGCGGAACCATCGCTGAGCGGGTATTGTTCCTGCACGAGGCCTTTACCGAAACTGCGGCGGCCTACGATAATCCCCCGGTCGTGATCCTGTACAGCACCCGCTAAAATCTCGCTGGCACTGGCGGAACCTTCGTCTACTAATACGGCTACGTCGCGGATGTTATAGAAGGCCCGACCATTCGTTTTATAGTCGACCCGACGGGAATTTCGCCCTTGAGTGTATACCAGTAGTTCTCCCTTTTGGGGGAAGAGTTGACTCAGCATTTTGGTAGCTTGCTGGAGGTAACCACCGGGGTTGTCGCGCAGGTCAATGACGAGGTGCTCAGCGCCTCCTTTTTCCATTTGTTCTTCGAGGGCCTTGACGAACTCGTCGTAGGTAGTCGCACTAAAGCGATTGATCTTTACGTAGGCCGTTTTATCATTTAGTTTGTAGGCGGCATCCACGCTGTAGACCGGGATGGGCGCCCGGGTGATGGTGAAGCCCTTCAGTTCCGGTTCGCCGGGACGGCGAACGCTGATGCTCACGTCAGTATTGCTGACGCCCCGCATCAGACTGGCCGGGTCAATATTGAATTCGTTGACACCCGTGACCATACTGTCTTCGACCATAATGATCTGATCGCCGGGCATCAGCCCGGCTGTTTCACTGGGGCCGCCGGGTAGGGTAGAGACTACTGTAATGGTGTCGTCTACCACCAGGAACTCGATGCCAATGCCTTCAAAGTTCCCTTCCATAGATTCATTCAAGGCTTGCAGTTGCTCGGCGGGAATGTAGCTGCTGTGTGGGTCGAGTTCATCAATGACTGCTGAAATGGCCGCTTCATAGAGTTCATCAGTGTCCGGTGCATCAACGTACCGCGCCTCGATGTACCGAAGCAATTCTTCCACTCTGCCATTACCGGAAACACCCTCGTTTCCACCGCTGACGAGCAAGGGAGCGTTGCTTTGAAGCCGATAGCCGATAAAGAGTCCAATGGCCAGCGTAAGTGCAAAGAGGAGCGGTGTCCAGATTGAAGATCGTTGATTTTTCATCTCTTGAGTCTATAGATGCGAAGGTAAGCCTAATTGTTGTACGGCTTGTTAATGATAATAGGGTGTAGAATGTTTTGTCGGGCGCGGACGCAGGTGCAAAAACGGTTGATTGGCAAGGGGAGAGCCTAGTTGAGCCGCTATGCGTCGATCGCGAACGGGGCCGCAGGCTCCCGGAGCGTGTTATTGCGGTAGCTTTTTCTTGGTGGGCGTTACCCGGTCAAAGTTGCTACGCTCCCTTGTTTGGGTCGACGCATAGCGTCTCTACCAGAAGCAAAAACAGAATTCTAGCCTTATATTATTGAGAAATCTGATAAATTACGATAATGGAAAAAAGGAGTTCAAAAGTTCCGCACCAAGATCTAGATTTTCGACCAGTTCATATTACTTACCGTCTGGCGGGTAGTTTGCCTAATGTAACCCTAAGTCTGCTGCGCGAGAAACATGAATTCGCTAAAAGAGAATTAGAACTGGATTCGAAAAAAGTCCAGAACTGCTCTCTTCTGGCTTGTACAAAAAAAAGCTTTTTGAGATTAATGCAAATTTTGAATTGGAAATAGATCACGCACTTCACGCCATTAAAAAAGGGCCATTTCATTTATGTGATGTTCGATTGGCACAAATCATCATTGATTCATGGATATTTTTACAAGAACATCAGTTTGTATACATATGCGCTATATGTGTAATGGGGAACCATGTTCACGCTCTGGTACGGGCTCCTGAAGGTAAAGAGACGATTGATCTAGGTAAACTCATGAATCGACATAAATCACATACGGCAAGGCTGTGTAATCGAATACTGGGTACTACTGGCACGCAGTTTTGGGAGAAATTTTATTTTGACAGAACGGTACGACAGGGAAAGTTTGACCGTGCTATGTGGTATGTTTTAAATAATCCAGTTAAGTCTGGCCAAGTCAAGGATTGGAGAGATTGGCCAGGTACTTATTTAAACCCAGATTTTGATGCACTGTACAGGAACCCTGGTTGAGCCGCTATGCGTCGATAGCGACGGGGCCGCAGGCTCCCGGAGCGTGTTATAGGGATAGCTTTTGCCTGGTGGGCGTTACCCGGTCAAAGTCGCTGCGCTCCCTTGCCCGGGTCGACGCATAGCGTCTCTACCAGAGCCTGGTTGAGCCGCTATGCGTCGATAGCGAATGGGGCCGCAGGCTCCCGGAGCGTGTTATAGGGATAGCTTTTGCCTGGTGGGCGTTACCCGGTCAAAGTCGCTGCGCTCCCTTGCCCGGGTCGACGCATAGCGTCTCTACCAGAGCCTGGTTGAGCCGCTATGCGTCGATAGCGAATGGGGCCGCAGGCTCCCGGAGCGTGTTATAGCGATAGCTTTTGCCTGGTTGGCGTTACACGGTCAAAGTCGCTGCGCTCCCTTGCCCGGGTCGACGCATAGCGTCTCTACCAGAGCCTGGTTGAGCCGCTATGCGTCGATAGCGACGGGGCCGCAGGCTCCCGGAGCGTGTTATAGGGATAGCTTTTGCCTGGTGGGCGTTACCCGGTCAAAGTCGCTGCGCTCCCTTGCCCGGGTCGACGCATAGCGTCTCTACCAGAGCCTGGTTGAGCCGCTATGCGTCGATCGCGAATGGGGCCGCAGGCTCCCGGAGCGTGTTCTAGCGGTAGCTTTTGCCTGGTTGGCGTTACCCGGTCAAAGTCGCTGCGCTCCCTTGCCCGGGTCGACGCATAGCGTCTCTACCAGAGCCTGGTTGAGCCGCTATGCGTCGATCGCGAATGGGGCCGCAGGCTCCCGGAGCGTGTTATAGGGATAGCTTTTGCCTGGTGGGCGTTACCCGGTCAAAGTCGCTGCGCTCCCTTGCCCGGGTCGACGCATAGCGTCTCTACCAGAGCCTGGTTGAGCCGCTATGCGTCGATCGCGAACGGGGCCGCAGGCTTCCGGAGCGTGTTATAGCGATAGCTTTTGCCTGGTTGGCGTTACCCGGTCAAAGTCGCTGCGCTCCCTTGCCCGGGTCGACGCATAGCGTCTCTACCAGGAATCAACGTAACTTTGCGGAGAACCAAGCCCACCCACCATCACTCCCGAGCAACTAGCCTTCGACCGCCATCATCTTTGGCACCCTTACACTTCTTTGTCAGAGCCGCTGCCCGCTTACCCGGTGGCCTCCGCCACCGCCGCTACCATCACCCTGGCCGATGGCCAGGAACTAACCGACGGCATGGCCTCCTGGTGGTGCGCCATCCATGGTTACAACGTCGCGGAACTCAACGAAGCGGCTGCTGCCCAGCTGGAGAAAATGTCGCACGTAATGTTTGGCGGCCTGACGCACGAGCCGGCAGTAGAGCTGGGGAAACGTTTGGTGGACATCAGCCCGCAGGGGCTTAACCGGGTTTTTCTGGCCGACAGCGGTTCCGTCAGTGTAGAGGTCGCCATGAAGATGGCCGTGCAGTATCAGCAGGCCCGCGCGAAGCGCGGGCGGACGAAGTTCCTCACCTTCCGGGGCGGCTATCATGGAGATACCACGGGGCCAATGTCCGTCTGTGACCCCGAAGGAGGAATGCATTCGCTCTTTAACGGTTTCCTGCCCGTGCACCGCTTCTTCCGGAAACCGCCCCCGGGTTTTACCGCTCCGATGGAAGAGGCCTACCTCGAAGAACTTCGGATGTTTTTTGCGGACTACGCCCACACGGCTGCGGCCTTCATTTGCGAACCGGTGGTGCAAGGTGCCGGGGGAATGTATTTTTATAATCCTGACTACCTCTCGGTACTTAAGTCTCTATGCGAAGAGCATGGCTTGTTGCTCATCTTTGATGAAATCGCTACGGGCTTCGGCCGGACGGGCAAACTCTTTGCCGCCGGGCACGCTGGTCTTACGCCGGATATTCTCTGTCTGGGGAAGGCCCTCACCGGTGGCTACCTGACCTTAGCCGCAACGCTTTGTACGGATCAGGTGGCGGAGGTCATTGGCCGGAGCCAGGCCAAAGTGCTTATGCACGGCCCCACCTTTATGGCCAATCCGCTGGCCTGCGCCATCGCCTGCGCCAGCATCGACCTGTTGCTGCGGAGCAACTGGGCTGAACGGATCACCCTGCTTTCTAAGCACCTTGCTTTGCACCTGCGCCCCGCCGCCCAACTCCCGCTGGTTAAGGATGTTCGCGTGCTCGGAGGTATCGGCGTAATCGAGACACATCGTCCCGTTCGGGTAGCAGAAATCCAGGCTTTTTTTGTGGCACAAGGCGTTTGGATTCGCCCCTTTGGCCGGCTGATTTATCTCATGCCTCCCTACGTAGTGACGGAAGCGGAGGTTGAAAAACTCTGTTCGGTGATGGTGGCTGCTTGTGGGCGGGTGGAATTTTTTGCGGGAGAGAAATAGGGTTTTTACCTGTGCTAATCGCGAGGCACTCCATCGCCGGCTTCGCCGCTCTTTCGTAGCTGGCTAAGGGGGCAGACCCGTGCCTGTCGGTACTAGAGGTTGTCGTTAGGCAAATCGCCTGTCAAATATCGCCAACTGCCTATCGTCTATCCCTATCTACTCCCCGCCGCCCGTTTTCTTTTTCTTGAACGGATTGAAGCGTTCCAGTTCTTCTTTAACCTTGTCGGCAGCCTCATTTACACCCGGGGGCAAGGCCCTGCGAATGGAGTCTAGCCGTGCAGAGTCGAGTTGGAGTTTCAGTTTATTGGCGGCTTCCTGGCGCAGGCGTTCGGCTTGCGCCGCCGCAGCGCGGCGAATGCTATCCTGAATTTCCTGGCTGCGGTTAGTGGCTACGGCCCGGAGACTGTCAATACGGCGCTGGGCATCTTCTTTTACCTTGTCAACCTCTTCGTTCACCCGTTCAGTCGCCTCTTCCCGGCGGGTGTCTACCTCGTCCTGAACGCGGTCTTTGACGGCGCCAACTACGGCATCCTGCACCGATTGTGGCTCCCCGCCATTTGTTCCCAATAGCTTGAAACTGGTGGTGGGGTCACTGATGTTACCCCCGAGATTGATGGCGACGTTGAGCGTATCACCCGGTGTAATGTTTAAGCCAAGTTTGCCCGCCTGACCAGCTAATTGATCGAGCGCAGACAGAGCCGTTCCCGTAACAATATTACCCTTAATCCACTCCCGTGGGATGGCTGCCTGAATCTGATAATCCATGTCCATGTCCAGGCCATGACGGCCGGATACCTGCAGTGGCATCCCCGCCAACTTCAGGGTAAAGGGTTCGATCTCAACTTTACCTTCTTCGATTTTAAAGACGGTCATCAGGTTTTTGATGACGGTACTGTTTTTGAGCTCATCGATGTTTAGGGCCTGGCCAATTTTTTGGGCGGGCTTAAACTGAGCCAGCCGGGCTTCGGCTGTTTGAAACAGGCCTTTAGCATCGATAGTGCCGAGCTTGGGGAAAAGGTCCTGGCCGAGCTTACCTTCCAGTACCAGGTCCGTGCTGAATTGCCCCTGCAGGAATTTGCCTACGGGCGCTAATGCCGCAAAGGTGTTCAGGGTGCTGAAGGCCTGGTTGAAGTCCAGCGACTGCAGGTCATAGTGGAAGCGGAAGCCGGGGTCCCCGGGTTCAGAGGTGTCATAGGCTCCGGCAAAGTTCATCCGGCCGCCCAGCAGGGCGGCGCTGCCGTCCTGAATCACGGCTTGCCCTCTCTGGACCAACAACTGACCAAGGACGTTCTCCATCGTCACGTTCGTATATTTTACGACATCCGCTACCACGTCCACGTCGAGATTGATGTTGGTGGGGACGGGAATGGCGGCAGCCGCTTCCCCTTCAGCGCTACTGGCGGCGGGGGCTTCAGCGATGGCCTCCTCGTCCATGAAGTCATCCAGATTAAGCATTTTAGATCGTACGGACAAAGCTCCACCCAAAATGCCTTCTCCGAAGGTGTAGTCGAAAAGGTTCGTGACGGTGCCGGAGCCCGAAAAATCGCTGTCCCCCATAGTCGCTCCCGCACTGGCGATTTCCATGCGGTTGGGTTTCACATTACCGATGGCACGGATACTCTTAGGCCGGTAGCTGGCATATTTCAGTTCACCGATTTCTGCGTCGATGTCGAAATCAAAGCGGTCAAAAATGGCGGTTTCTTCAGTTTCGGTGGCAGAGCTGGCGGCCATCTCTGCGGGGCTGGCGGGGGTAAGGGCTTCTTCTTCGGGCATCCATTCGTCAGCGTCGAAGAAATTGGAGCGAATCACCATGTCACCGCGCATCGTTTGTTCCGGGCTGAAGTAGGCGAGGGGAGTAGTGATTTTGCCGGAGGCAGCGATGTCACTACGGCCAAGGTTGCCCTGGAAATCAGCAACGTTGATGGCCTGGGGGGTGAAGTCAGCGGAGGCACTGGCGATCTTCACGGAAGGCAGGCCGTCAGCTACATAAACGAAATCGCTGATCTGTACGTCTCCGCCCAGGTTAACGTCAGCGTAGCGGCCAGCGTCGAGCAGGCTCTGCCGCACATTGTCCATCGTGATATCGGCAACGATTACGCCGCCCAGATCACGGACGCCTTCCAGCGGAATGGCTTGTGACCATTTGTGAAGGTCTATCCTGCCGTTAACCTTAGCGTCAATGTTCGGATCGCTGATGGGAGTTGTCATTTTGAAGCGACCGCGGAACGGATCGCCGCCGAGGTCGAAATCAAAACGGGGGATGTTGACCTCCAGCTTGTTTAAATCGCTGCTGGGACTATTGACCATTACCTGCGCATCAATGCCGTTGATGCCCACCGGGCGGCCAGGATACTGCACACTGCCACCACTAATGTTGCTATTAACGGTAAAGGCCGGATAGCGTTCTTCTTCGCTGTTGAAGGGGCCTTTGACGGTACCCTGCAGGGTAAAGTTGCCTTTCGTTTTTACCTGCTCATATCCCTGGGTGTAGGCGGCGGGAATGAGACTCCATAGCTGACGGAAATCATTAACGGGTGCCTCGTAGGTCAGGTCAAACAGGATGTCGTCGTTGTCCTCCAGGTCAATACTGCCGCCAAAGACGAGGTCGAGAGCATTGAGGGTAATCTTATTGTCGAGGAAAGTGTAGCGGCTGTTGTCGAGGTCGACATTAACCATCGCGTCGGCAACTGCTTTTACCTTGTTCAGGTAGGTAACCCCTCCCTGCGTCAGGGTAAGTGCTTCAATGGTGGAGTAGGTGTCCAGATCAAAAATGCTGGCGGTGAAGTCACCGTCTCCTTCCGTTTCTAATCCCTCAATTTTGAGGTAAGTATTCGTGCTGCGATCGTCATAGACAAAGGTGCCGTCATGAATTTCGTAGTGAGACAGATTTATTTGCGCGGTCGCAGGTGCAGTGGAAGTTTCCGGAGCGGTGTCGCCTGTTTCGGGAACGACCAGGTAGTTGGCCAGCTCAGGATTTAGCACCAGAAGATTGATTACGGGCTTTTCTAAGCGCACCTCATCAATTACGTAGCTGCCGTCACCGGCGACGACGGACCAGAAACCCAGGTCGACTTCCAGCGATTCGCTGGTGGCCAGCGGTTTGCCGGCAAAAGTGTCAACCCCGATCACGGTCAGGTCACTAACGGAAAGAGAAATATCCGGGAAACTCCGCAGGAAGCTCAGGTCGATGTCCGTAAAGTCAACTTCGGCATCCAGCGACTGATTGATACTGGATTTTACATTAGCGACAATCTTATCCTTAAAGATGATTGGAGCTGCCAGAAGAAAGCCAATGCCAATAACAAGCAATAGCACGATGGCAATCAGGATTCGCTTAATGGTTTTCATACAGTTGGTTTTATTCCAGAACGCAAAAGTCACGCTGAGGTTAACGGATGGGCTAAAAAGACAGTTTGCACGTTTTTCTATACGTTTTAACGAAGTCTTAAGGAAAAAGCCACATTCTTCACTGGCTAAAACGTCTTTAAGGGAGTAAAAATGTATAAACTGAAGAGAGTACTCTTACTTCCTGCTGCCTTTCCTTTACCTTGCGGTCCCATTTATAAGGACTTTATGAGCGATACTATTGCAGCGCACACTTTTATCAATACTCCAGCCGGATTGGAATCATTTGCCGAAGAGTGCAAAGACATCAAGTGGATGGGCTTTGACACGGAATTCATTGGTGAAAAACGCTATTTTACCCTACTCTGTCTGATCCAGATCAGCTGTGAACATGGTTACTACCTGCTCGATCCGATTGCCGTGAAGGACCTGACGCCTTTTCTGGAAATTCTTGAAGACCCGTCCGTAATCAAGATTACCCACGCTGGTGATAACGATTACCGACTGCTTTACCAGCAGTTTGGCACGGTGCCAAAGAATATTTTCGACACCCAGGTGGCGGCTGGTTTTATTGGCCACCGTTACCCCACAAGCTTTGCCAAACTGGTTGAGGCAGAAGTCGGAGACCGTCTCGGGAAAGGATATGCCGTTACGGACTGGACCCAACGGCCCATGAGTGATAAGCAGGTGAAGTACGCTCTCAACGACGTTATCTATCTGCGAAAGCTATACGACACCATCACGGCGCAACTCGAAAAGAACGGACGCCTCAGCTGGGCAACCGAAGAGTGTAACCTGATGGGAGAGGATGAATACTATTACCGTAACCCCAACCACGAATTCCTCAATAGCAATCTGGCTCGTTCCAGCAGAACGAAGGAGCGGGTGTTTTTGATTCGCCTCTATGAATGGCGTCGGGCTACGGCGGAGGAGAAGAACTACAGCAAGGAGATGATCCTGCAGAGCAAGGTCATTGGCCAGCTTGTGCGTGGTGTCCGCGGTGGAAAGGAGGCAATGCTGGAAAGCCGCCGACTGCCTAACCGGACCATCAAGCGATACGGCGACATGTTCATGGACATGTACAATAAGCCCGCTACGGAAGAAGAATTGGCAGTTGCCAAGAGCGTTCAGCGTCCGAGCCAGGACGATGAGGAAGACGATATGCTGGTAGAGTTACTCTACCTCATCATGAAGTACCGCGCTAATGAGGCCAATATCAGTCACTCGCTGGTGATGCCCCGTAATGCTATCCGCCGGATGAAGCAAGACGCCGCAGTTCGCCAATCTATCCTCGGTAGTGGATGGAGGGGAGAACTGCTGGGCGAAGACTTCCTTAATTGGGTTCGCAATTTTGACGACCTGACGATGAAAATCGAAGGCGGTAAGATTGCGCTGATGGCTGATTAGTACTGATCAATCAGATACTTTACCAGGTCGGTTGTGGTAACGATACCCACCAGTTTGCCAGAGTCCGTTACCGGAAGAGCGTGAAACTCGTTGGTGGAAAGAATCGTAGCAACGTCAAGAATCGTATCGTCCTTGTCCACGGTCTTGACGTCTTTCGTCATTACCTGCTCAATGGAAAGGCTATCGTACATGGCCGTGGTTAGTCCACTACCGTCAACGGTATTAACGAAACTGATCTTCTGAAGATCGGTCTTGCTAAGCATACCAATAACGTTGTCTCCGGAAACCACCGGTACGTGGCGTACATGCTGGTCTTTGATGACAGAGTCCACTTCACGCAGACTTTGGGAAAGGTTAACGGACAAAAGATCAGTAGACATGATCTTTGAAACTGGCGTGCGCTTTTTCATTGTACTTTGATTTTGTTGATTATACTGGCAGGACATTCTCTCTGCCCGCTTACGCTGCAAAGGTGGGAGACTTATGCGGTAGTGCCAGTGATGCAAATCACCAGAATCTGGGCAGGAAAATGATATTTGTCAGGGCAGGAAACTGTACTTGTCCGCCATGTCAAACGCCACAGCCAGGGGCGATCAGCCAAGGCAGTGATTACCGGATGAGATAAAGAGGGGAGCCCTGCTGGTTTACCTGGCTACTTCCCGCCAGATGCGAAGCAGCTTTTCTTCTTCCCGTTCCCAAACGAGCTCTTCCGCAGCAACGGAGCAACGCACTTCCAGCTCTTCGTAGCTGACGGGGCGTTCGATCAGCGACTGGATGTTTTGGGCCAGCGATTTGGCTTTCAGGTCTTTTTGCAGGAGGAAGCAGCCATATTGGCGTTGTAGCGTCCGGTATTCCGGGAAGTCCATCTGTATGGAAGGCAGGCCGGCCTGGATGTAGTCCAGTGCCTTGTTGGCAAGACTATAATAATAGCTTGGGCTGGAGCCGTCGAGCAGGTTAAGCCCGAGCCATGCCTGCCCGGTAATATTGGCCAGCTCCGCCGGCGGGCGGAAGCCCGCAAAGCGTACCCGATCACTGACCCCAAACTTTTCACTGCACCTGCGTAAAGCGCCCTCCTCCGGCCCCGAACCCACCAGCCACAGCTCACAGGAGGGAAGTTTCGCCAATGCCTCAATGGCCGTCTCGAGCCCCCGGCCGGGGTTCAGCATTCCCTGATACAACAGGATTTTTTTATCTGGCGTGATGCGGTTGTCTGCCTTAGTACTGCGCAAGGGGAGGTTGCGCACAGTCTGGAAGGGCATACCATATTCCTGTTCCAGTTTTTTAGCCAGTTGAGGGGCCACGGTGTAGCGGGCATCCGTTCGGGGCACGAGGGCCTTAGCCATACCCCGCCAGACTCCTTTTATCATCGGGCGGCCTACTACCTCGGGCGTTTCACTGAACCACTCGTGAGCATCGAAGACCAGCTTTGCCCGCCCGCGGGTGAGCGCGATGCCGGCGGATAAAGTGTCGAGGTCGACCGAGCAGATCGCATCGTAGCGCCAGAGCAGCAAACTGCGGATGAGCTTGAAATTATACTCCGTATAAAACTTCTTTCCGGAGAGGTTCTTACAACGGATCCGGTGGGTTTTGTAGGGGCGGTCGGGTAGGGGAAGGCTGTCCGGCAACTCCCGCCCCACCAGGGTTACCTGATGACCGGCTCGGGCAAGGCTGGTGCAGATGCGGTCCATGCGCTGATCCTGACTCAGGTCATTCGTGACGGTACAGATAATTCTCATGTTCGACGGAGATATTGGCCTTCGCGAACGAGGAGGCCCTCGTCGATCAGTTGTTGAATGGCGCGTTTGGTGTCCGTGCTGCGTAGGCTGCCGTAGATGGAAATGGCATCTTCCAGCGTGACGGATGCATCATTTTTCAGTCGTTCGCTCAGGTCGGCGTAGACTTTCTTTGGGTGAAGAACCTCCTCTCCGGCAACAACCTTAGCCCGGCAAAGATCACAGATGCCGCAGGCAGTAGTTTCCTCTTCACCGAAGAAACGTAGTAAGGTTTGGGATCGGCAGCCCGCGTCCGACTCGGCATAAGCCGTCATGGTGTTGATCCGGAACTCGGCCCGGTCGCGTAAGAAGTTATACTGCTTAGCGTCAATTCGCAGGGCATCAGCGTCAATCCTTTCTTCCGTGAATACCAGCTGTGGCAGTTCCTTGGTCGGGAAGTAATCGATGATGCCTTCGCCCGCCATTTTGCGGAAGGTGCGTTGTAATTCTTCCAGGCTGATGTTCAGGAAATTGGCCAGTGAGCCTTCCTGAAGCTGCACGGGGTTGAGGAAGGCGCCGTGGCTCGTTCTGAGGATGGACTTAACGAGTTTGTCCTTGTCCCGGTTCTTTAGCTGGTAATCGTAGAGTTGCTCTTTCGTGGCGATGAACTGTAGCTTAGCTGGTTGATGTATTGCTTCCGTTAAGATGATGTAACCTGCTCTTTCTAATGCTTTTAAACCTGCGTAGGCCTGGCGTACATCGAAGCCGAATGTCTGAGAAAAAGGAACCAGGTCAAAATCATAGGCTTCACCTTTACCACTGCCTACGGCGAGTTGAAGATAGCTGCCCAGAGCGCGATAGATGCGCTTGATTTCTTTGATTTCGGGGTAAGACAGGGCCCAGTGGCGGCGCAATCGTTCGCCGTCAGCGGGATGATAGAGCATGATGGCGAAGGCTGTTTCTCCGTCGCGGCCGCCACGGCCGGCTTCCTGGAAGTAGGCCTCAGGGCTATCCGGTGGTCCGTAGTGGATGACGCTGCGCACGTCCGGCTTATCGATGCCCATACCGAAGGCGTTGGTGGCCACAATGACCCGCAGTTTACCGTTGATCCAGGCTTCCTGCCGGCGGTCTTTTTCTTCCGGCTCCAGGCCGGCGTGGTAGGAGGCAGCGGCGATGCCGCTGCGTTGCAGCATCAGCGCCAGCTGTTTGGTGAGGCCCCGGCTGCGGACATAGACGATGCTCGTGCCGGGAACTCCCTTCAGGATCTGAAGAATTTGCTTTTCCTTCGCCTCGGGCCGGCGAACGACGTAGGCGAGATTGTCCCGGCCAAAACTTTGCTGGTAGACAAAAGCCCCCTTTTTGAAGTCGAGGCTTTCCTGAATATCCACGACCACTTCCGGGGTGGCTGTTGCCGTGACGGCGATGACGGGCACTTCGGGGTGTAATTCTCTGATCTCCGCAATCTGTTGGTAGGGCGGGCGGAAATCGTAGCCCCACTGGCTGATGCAGTGGGCCTCGTCAACAGCAATGAGCGCAACGTTCATCTTACCGATCCGGACGCGTGCCAGCTCGGTGAGCAGGCGCTCGGGGCTCATGTAGAGCAGCTTCGTATTGCCGTAGACGGCATTGTCGAAGACGCGGTCAATGTCGGACTTTCGCATGCCACTGTAGATGGCATCGGCGATGATGCCCCGGTTTTTGAGCTGACGGACCTGGTCTTTCATCAGGGCAATCAAGGGAGAGACCACGATGGTGACGCCCTCCAGGGCCATGGCTGGTACCTGAAAACAGATGCTCTTACCGCCGCCGGTGGGTAGCAGTGCCAGGGTGTCTCTGCCTTCCAGTACGGCATTAACAATATCTTCCTGCCCGGGCCGGAAGGACGGGTAACCCCAGTATTTCTGCAGAATTTCGGTTGGTGACAAGTTCAGTGGTTGATTAGCTGCGAGGCAAGGTACGGAGATAGGTTGAGGTTATCTTTTCTACCTGTTCGCTGCGTGACGAGTTTTCCGGTTGATGCTGCCTCCGGCAGCGAGCGGTGGCGAGTTCCCTTCGGGAAGGAGTTGACTGAGGTATGCGGCTGTTGGCCCTGGCCGCTGCGCGACCTTATTTTCCTGAGGAGCGGGAGGAGAAGAGGAGTGGGAGGAGGTCGCTGCGCGACGAGTTTTCCAGTTGATGCTGCCTCCGGCAGCGAGCGGTGGCGAGTTCCCTTCGGGAAGGAGTTGACTGAGGTATGCGGCTGTTGGCCCTGGCCGCTGCGCGACCTTATTTTCCTGAGGAGCGGGAGGAGAAGAGGAGCGGGAGGAGGTCGCTGCGCGACGAGTTTTCCGGTTGATGCTGCCTCTGGCAGCGAGCGGTGGCGAGTTCTCTCCGGGAAGGAGTTGACTGAGGTATGCGGGCTGTTGGCCCTGGCCGCTGCGCGACCTTATTTTCCTGAGGAGCGGGAGGAGAAGAGGAGTGGGAGGAGGTCGCTGCGCGACGAGTTTTCCGGTTGATGCTGCCTCCGGCAGCGAGCGGTGGCGAGTTCCCTCCGGGAAGGAGTTGACTGAGGTATGCGGGCTGTTGGCCCTGGCCACTGCGCGACCTTATTTTCCTGAGGAGCGGGAGGAGAAGAGGAGTGGGAGGAGGTCGCTGCGTGACGAGTTTTCCGGTTGATGCTGCCTCCGGCAGCGAGCGGTGGCGAGTTCCCTTCGGGAAGGAGTTGACTGAGGTATGCGGGCTGTTGGCCCTGGCCGTTGCGCGACTGATTGTTCGTGCGAAGGAGGCGAGGCTTTAATCGCTACGGGATATTTGACCACAGATTATCATGGATTTACTCAGATGTACTTGGTGGCTGCTGCGCGGTTGGGCACAGGTTTTTCGTTACGTGATGGATACTTCTCGCAAAACAGTAACGAGAAGCCGGAGGGGCGCGTCCGCTGGTGCAATGAATGGCATATAGAGCAGGGCCAAGGGGCTCTTCTCTTGCTCTTTTAACTAAGCTCTGCACCTGCGTGCGCGCAAAATACTCCTGCTGAGCGCACTAAACCTTAGTTTGGGGGTTCTACCTTTACGTTTACATACCAAGCCACCTGTACATGCTGCGTCTTCTTGTTGTTTTTGTCCTCTTCCTTGCCCTTATCCCTGAGATATCTGCCCAAACTACTGATGAACGCCTGCGGGAGCTTGTCAATGAATACCGGGCTGATCCCCGGGGGCCTTATCGTGGTATTTTCTGGTTCTGTGCTGACGGAACGCAGAATGCGCCACGGGAACCGTGTGAAGAGCAATCAGAAGACAACCACCAACACGCAGATTATAAATCAGACGTCAAAAGCCTGATGGTGCGCGATCATCTGTATTGGGGGCAGATCCTGACGAATACCGATCGGGCCAGTTTTTGGGATGAGGCTAAAGACCAAAGCCGGCTGAAGCAGTATCAGCTGGGGAATTACCTGGCCGCCGTAGACAACGGCTGGGTACTGGAAAAAGCCCGCTTTTACCGGGGGGCGTTTCAGATTGAAGACGAAGAAAACTGGGGGCGTGATTTTTTCCTCTGGCTGATGCGTAAGCCCGGATTGCTGAAAACGGATTATTACCTGTTGTTGCAGGCAGCCAGAGATATTCCCCATCGGGGAGACACGGACCTGAACCAACGCATCCGTGCGGTAAGTAAGAACATTGCGGATGCTTATCCGGACTTTATGGACCTGCGGATAAAGATTCACGGAA
This sequence comes from Neolewinella agarilytica, assembly GCF_900110645.1. Classification (GTDB taxonomy): domain Bacteria; phylum Bacteroidota; class Bacteroidia; order Chitinophagales; family Saprospiraceae; genus Neolewinella; species Neolewinella agarilytica. The sequence goes on along the minus strand of NZ_FOFB01000001.1, from coordinate 496,037 downwards.
GCCCAGCCCTGGAGGATGCTGCCGCCGTACGCTCCTTTGCAGAAACCAATAAAAAGGAACTGGACACAAAAGGACTGACGAAAGACGCGGAGCAACTCGTAGCCGACATCGAAGCTGCCTACGGGGGAAGCGGACTGGAAAACATCCGTGACCTGACCGCCGGCCTCGCTGACGGCGTGATGAAACGGATGCTTGAGCAATTCATCTTTCACCACGAAGCGGAGGGGCACAACCAGGCCCGCCTGACGGCAGCTACCGAGGTAAGCCTCCAACTCCGGGAAGCCATGACGCAGGACACGGAACTTTCCGCCCGGGATAAACTTGCCATGATCGACCTGCAGAACGAGCTCTCCGACCTCATCTTCCGCAGCGCCGGCAGCTGGAAGCCGGCATCTCCACGTGAGCTGATGGAAAAAATCTGTTACCTCGGTAAAGCTGCCGCCGGTGCCGGACTGGTGGAACTCTGGGAATACGAAGACGCCGAAAGCCAGCTGGCGGATCAGAACTACCAATACATTTTCCCCGCCAGCCTGAACGAATACATTGATAATGCACGTCGTTTTGTGGAGTGGGGTACCGCTACCAACCGGGCGGTTTACGTGGATGTCGTTGAGCGTTACGCTGCTTTCGAGCCTAAGGCTTTAGGCTTTCTGGATGATCGCATCCGTTCTTCGGTGCTCTTGCCTTTAGGGGAAGCCGTTGGCTCGCTTGGCGGCTGGCTCGCGGATCACTCCGAACAGGGCAATGCGCTGATGGACCTCCGGAACCAGGCGCAGGCCCGGGGCCTGAACCCCGGTTTTGCCAAAGGAAAGCTTCGCCTGATTGAAGGAACCCCCGACGAAGTAGAAGTGAACCCTAACGACATTTTTGTCTTCAGTCGCCCGCCGGCAGACCTGAAGCCCGTCGGTGGAATTTTGACCGTCAGCGAAGGGAATATGGTCAGCCACGTACAGCTGTTGGCCCGTAACCTGGGCATACCTAATGCGGTACTGACGGATGATCAGTTCTCCGAATTGAAAAGTTATGACGGCGAAGAAGTTTTCTATGCCGTCTCGAATGCCGGGACGGTTTTGATGAAGCCCGCCGGTGATATGTCTGATGTTGAGCAAGAGCTCTTTGCCGTTCGGGAGCGTAACCTGGAGCGCATCCGGGTTCCGGTTGATCGGATCGACCTGAGCACGAAGTCAGTACTCAATATGCGCAACGTTAACTCGACGGACTCAGGAGTTCGTTGTGGGCCGAAGGCTGCCAACCTCGGGCAGTTGAAGCAGTTGTTCCCGGAGAAGGTTGTGGAAGGGCTCGTTATTCCTTTCGGCATCTTTCGCGAGCACCTGAACCAACGGATGCCGGGGCAGGGAGACTTGTCTTACTGGGAGTTCCTGAATCGGGGTTTCGCCGACGCCAAAAAGATGGAAGAGAAAGGCTTTTCGGAGGCCGAAATTGAAACCTTTACCCTGGAACGTCTGGCTACGCTGAGAGCGGCCATTGCGCAGATTGAGTTGTATCCTTCCCTGATCAATGAGCTACGGGCGGGATTCAGTAAAGTACTCGGTGGTCCGCTTGGTGGTGTCCCCGTCTTCCTGCGCTCTGATACGAACATGGAAGACCTGGAGGACTTTACGGGCGCCGGCCTCAACAAGACCGTCTTCAACGTAGTGGATGAAGCCGGGATCATTGATGGCATAAAGGCCGTTTGGGCCAGCCCCTACACGGAGCGCAGCTATCGCTGGCGACAGCGTTACCTCCTCAATCCGGAGAATGTCTTTCCCAGTATCCTCATCATTCCAACCGTGGACGTTGATCATTCCGGTGTTATGATCACCAAGGGCGTCACTTCCGGCCACCCGGATGATATTACGGTCGCTTTCAGCCGCGGCGCCGGTGGCGCCGTGGACGGACAGGCCGCTGAGTCCTACCTGCTGGATCATTTGGGCCGTTTCACCCTGCTGGCTCCTGCCCGGGAACGGCTGCATCGCCGCCTGCCCAAAACCGGTGGTAGTGTCATGGTACCCGCTGCCTTTGACGAACGTATCCTGAGCCGCAAGAACCTGAAAGATCTGTATGAACTCGGCCAGGAGGTTGAGCGCGTAATGCCCGCCTCTGACGGGGTGGAGACTGATGGTCCGTTTGACGTAGAGCTGGGCTTTGCCGACGATAAGATCTGGCTATTCCAGATTCGCCCCTTCGTGGAGAATAAGAATGCAATGAGCTCGGAGTATCTGGAGAGTATCTCTCCTGCTAAGCGGGAAGGGGTTTGGATTGACCTGGGCGTTTCTTTGTAACGTCGGGTGCGCTTCGCGGCTGCCTTCGGCGGTCAGTCGACGTACTTCGCCGACTGACCGCCGAAGGCAGCCGCGAAGCGCACCCGGCGCTACAAAATAATCTCCGGAATGTCGCCTTTCACCACCAGCCTTCCGGCCGTCGCTTTCTGAATGTCTTCCACGCTAACGCCGGGAGCACGCTCCAGCAGGCGGAAGCCATCGCCCAATACTTCGAGCACCGCCATATTGGTAACAACCTTTTTGACACAGCCGACGCCGGTTAGTGGCAGGGTACATTGCTCCAGGATTTTGGAATCACCCTTGCGGTTGGTATGGTTCATGGCTACGATGATGTTGTCCGCAGAAGCGACCAGGTCCATCGCGCCGCCCATTCCTTTGACGAGCTTACCGGGAATTTTCCAGTTGGCAATGTCGCCGTTTTGGGCGACCTCCATTGCGCCGAGTACGGTCAGCTGAATGTGGCGACCGCGGATCATGGCGAAGCTGGTGGCGGAGTCAAAAATAGCCGCACCGGGCAGGGCCGTGATGGTTTGCTTGCCAGCATTGATCAGGTCGGCGTCTTCTTCACCGTCGAAGGGAAAGGGGCCCATGCCCAGGATACCGTTCTCTGACTGAAACTCGACGCTGATGTCATCACGGACGTAATTGGCCACCAGGGTGGGGATGCCGATACCGAGGTTGACGTACCAGCCATCCTGTACTTCCTGAGCGATGCGTTGGGCTATTTGATCTCTGTTGAGCATGATGTATTTTTGACTTTTGTAGGGTGGTTTCGGGTACATCTGTACTTGTACCCGAAATGAGTATGGCTGCGGTTTTCGGGTACATCTGTACTTGTACCCGAAAAAGGGATCTTACCTCAGGTTCGCTCCCGCACCGTCCGCTGCTCGATCCGTTTTTCAAACTTCGCACCCTGGAAAATCCGTTGTACGAATACGCCGGGGGTGTGTACAAAATTGGGGTCCAGTTCTCCGGGCTCTACCAGTTCTTCCACTTCAGCAATGGTGATCTTTCCGGCCATGGCCATCACGGGGTTAAAGTTGCGGGCGGTTCCTTTGTAGATCAGGTTGCCGTGCTTATCGCCTTTCCAGGCTTTCACGATGGCGAAGTCGGCCGTCAGTGCTGATTCCAGAATGTGCGGCTTGCCGTTGAATTCCCGCACTTCCTTGCCTTCTGCCACTTCGGTACCGAAGCCGGCGGGGGTAAAGAATGCCGGAATACCCGCGCCACCAGCGCGGCAGCGTTCGGCAAGAGAACCTTGGGGGATCAGATCAACTTCCAATTCGCCGGAGAGCATCTGCCGTTCAAATTCGGCGTTTTCGCCGACGTAACTGGCGATCATCTTCCTGATCTGCCGGGATTGTAACAACAGCCCAAGGCCGAAGTCATCCACACCAGCGTTGTTGGAGATGCAGGTCAGATTATTGATGTCCGTATCCGCCAGCGCAGCAATGCTGTTTTCCGGAATTCCACAGAGGCCAAAGCCTCCCAGCATCAGCGTCATGCCACTTTCAATGCCAGCAATGGCTTCCCGGGCGTTCGCGTAAATTTTGTTCATGATCGTTTGATTAGGCGTGGCAAAGATAACTCAGTTGTCATGACAAATGTTTAGGGCGCGGACGCAGGATGCAAAGTTTTATTTTTTAAAGAGCAGGGTAGTGGCTAGAGCTCGAAGTGAAAAGTATAGCTATGCTTCCCGTCTTCCCGGTCAATCTCCATCTTACCGCTAATTCCCGTTAGGCGACCGGTGCCGGAGTCTGGTACAACTTCCAGTATCAGTCGATTCTCGCCCGCGGCTGATTTGATGCCGAAATGCTGTAACACGAAGGTGCCTGCTTTACCTTCCAACTTCCCGATAAATTTCTCAATGGCAACGTAGCCTGCGGACGGGCTTGGTGGGCTAATAGCCATTAGCATTTCTCCTTGACTCTTTCCTTCAAGGGGACCCCCAAAAGTTTTATCAATCGACATTCTTGCCAAATCGAAGCCCTCCGACTTGTCGTGACAGGTCTCCTGTGGCTTCAAATCAACGGTGAACGGGCCGGTAATGGTCATAGGATTATTGTTTAGGGTAAATATACTCGTTCAGGATTGGGAAAGCTCTACACTTTGCTTCATTTTAAAGTTAACAAAAAAGAGGCTTGGTTTTTGATAATTCCTTAAACTGGGGCTGAAAACCTTGCCCTTTACTACTAACTTTGCACCAGCGGTAGCGCCCACCACATCTTTATGCGCCTCCGCTAAGCGTATTTCGTTTACCAAAATAAGATCATGCAGCATCATAATTTACAGTCTAATCTCTCCGTATCTGCACTCGTAGAGGCCAGCATTAAAACAGGGCAGGGGCGTCTTTCCGATACCGGAGCCCTGATTGTCAATACCGGAAAATTTACCGGACGTTCTCCTAAAGACCGGTACATCGTCGAAGATGATATTACCCGGGAGACCGTGGACTGGGGTGAGGTAAACATCCCTTTCACCCAGGAAGGCTACGATGTGCTGGAAGACAAAATTCTGGCCTACGCTAAAAAACTGGATACCGTCTACGTCCGTGATGCCTACGCCTGTGCCAGCCAGAAATACCGGATCAACGTCAAGGTATACACCGAGCAGCCGTGGCAAAACCTCTTCGCCTACAATATGTTCCTGCGCCCTGACGGCAAGCAGATTAAGAACCTGCAGACGGACGAGTGGACCATCTACGCCTTCTCCGGCTGCCTGGCCGATCCCGCCGTACACGGTACCCGCCAGGAAAATTTCTCCATCATCAATTTCACTAAGCAAACCATCATTATTGGTGGAACGGCCTATACCGGTGAGATCAAGAAGGGAATTTTCTCCGTCCTCAACTTCGTGTTGCCCACCCAACGGGATGTACTTTCCATGCACTGTTCCGCCAACGTTGGCTCCAAGGGAGACTCGGCGCTCTTCTTCGGCCTCTCCGGCACGGGGAAAACAACGCTGAGCAACGACCCGGACCGCCGCCTCATCGGCGACGATGAGCACGGTTGGAGCCAGGCCAACGTCTTTAACCTCGAAGGCGGTTGCTACGCCAAAGTGATCGACCTGTCCGAAACTAAAGAGCCACAGATCTACCGCGCCATCCGCTACGGAGCGATGTTGGAAAATATCGGCCTGCAGGAAGACGGGCATACCCCGGACTACGCGGATAGCAGCATTACCCAGAATACCCGGGTAAGTTATCCGATCTACCACATCGATAATATCATGTACAACTCCCGTGGAGACCTCCCACGGAATATCTTCTTCCTCACCTGTGATGCCTTCGGCGTTTTACCTCCCATCAGTAAACTGACGCCGGAGCAAGCCATGTACCACTTCGTAAGTGGCTACACGGCAAAAATTGCCGGTACGGAGACGGGCATCACCGAACCGCAAGCTACTTTCTCCGCCTGCTTCGGGGCACCATTCATTCCTTTGCACCCAACGGTCTACGCCAAAATGCTGGGGGAAAAGCTGGCCTCAGCTGCTGAAGGCGGCGAGAAGATTAATGTCTGGCTGGTCAACACCGGCTGGACCGGAGGAGGTTACGGCCTCGGCTCCCGGATGGAGCTCACCTTTACCCGGGCAATGATCAAAGCAGCCCTGAACGGTGATCTTGATGAGGTGGAGTACCAGGAAGACCCTTACTTCGGTCTGTCCATTCCACGCACCTGCCCGGATGTACCCAATGCTTTACTCTACCCACGGGATACCTGGCGTAATGAGGCAGACTATGACACTGCGGCTAAAAAACTCGCGGAATTGTTCAACACTAACTTTAAGTCTTATGCCAAAGAAGCGGCAGCGGATGTTGTAGCTGCTGGGCCTCGCTAACCTGCTTACGGTTCTACTCTTCTTTGTGTTCTTTGTGTTTTGTGTGATGCATCGAAATTGCGTAGCAATTGAGCGCAGCGCTGCGAGTTTTATGACACGAAGGGCACACAGGCACAAAGTACACAGAGAAGAGACTGTCGTGAATGGAAAGATATTTCGATTTACTTCAATGATATCCGCCCAACCCCTGCTTCATCCAGCGTTCCAAGGTATAGCGTATTACCAATACGCTCAATGGAAGAAATGCTGGAGAAAACGGGATTGTCATCCGCCCAGTCGTGGATGATAGCGCCTTGGTTGTCCAGGGCGAGAATGCGGTTAGCCTTTACGGGCTTAGGCAGGAAGGATTTTGGGAGTTTGGTGACCAGCCGGCGCGTCCAGGGGCGGGGGAGAATGAAATTGTGCATCGCGATTCGGGGGCTGATGAGGGTGACGTAAATCAAACCATCAGAACCGAGGCTGATGCCGTCCGGCCAACCGGGAAGCCCTTCAATAAAGATTTCGCTGCTGCCTGCTCTGGGGCCACTAAGCCAGTATTTCTGAATGCGGAAGCCAGCGGTTTCGGCAACGAGGACGTAGGATTCGTCGGGGGCAACGACGACGCCATTGGCGAAGTAGAGGTTGTCCATCAGCCGGTCCGTCGTTCCGGAGGCGACGTTGTATCGGTAAAGGGCGCCGTTGGGGCGGCCTTCGAGGACGTCGTACTGCAGGTCGTCGTCACTGAATTTGTCCGAAGCATCGGTGAAGTACACGTCTCCGTTGGCGGCGACATCGAGGTAATCGATGAGCTGGAAGGTGGTGTCGTTGTAGCTGTTGACGACGATTTCGTAGGTTCGGTTGCGCAGGTCTACGCGCGCCAGGCCTTCCTGCTCAACGCAGACCCAGGCGAGGCTGTCGCCGAGGACCTCGAGGCCCAGTGGCCGGCCTTTGAACTGGACCATTTCGGTTAGCCGGTCTCCGCCGGCGAGGGGGAAACGGAGTAAGCGGCCATCTCCATGGCCGGTGTAGAGATAGTTATCAACGACAGAGATGTCTTCACAATCCTGGCAAGTACGCGGGAAGAGTACTTCGATGGCGGGCATGGTTGTACTCTCGTGCGGCTCCATCTCCGGCCAGTTCAGTGCTGCCGGCTCAATGGGGGCAGGGTAAAAGATCAGGTAAGCGGCTATTATTCCCAAAAGAGCCAAGAGTATCCTTTTCATGCTGAAGTCTTGAATTGAGCAGTGCAGAAGAATTCTTGCCTTTAAACCTTCCACTGCACCTGCGAAAGCGCCCTAATGGTCTTGCTTCTGACAGGTCAATGGCAAAAGAAGAAGCAACTATCCAGGCAGGAGGGTGTTATATTTGCACTTCTAAACTGCCATCTTATGAGCAATTTCCTGTACCTGTTTGCCGTCATTTTCAGTGTTTTTGCACTGAGTTTTGTTCTGATCAATATCCGCCACCTGATTACGGGTAATGAGTTCCGGGGCACTTGTGCCAGCAACAACCCAATGCTCACCAACAAGATAGGTAACTGTGAGGTCTGTGGCAAGAACCCGGACGAAGATTGCAAAATGCCGGATATGCCGCAGGTGAAATAAGCAGACATTATTCTGTCCGTTATTTATAGTCTTTTGGGCGCGCCCGCAGGTGCAGTGGAAGGTTGAAAAAGCCAGGGTGGCTTACTCTCCGCGGTGGCTGTCTCTTTTGACGCTCTACTGCTGCATTTTGGCTTTTTCTTCCAGTTCTTTCAGGATCTCTTCATCACTTTTGCCCAGATTCTCTAGCAGCATCTTCGTGTCGTCTGCGAAGGAATTATTGGGGTAGAGCTTAAGAAACTTCTCATAGGTTTCTTTTGCTTTTTCCATATTGTTCAGGTCTTCATCATAGGTGAAGGCGAGCATGAACAACGACTCCGCTGCTTTACTGAAGGTAGGGTAAGAATGGTGCACCTGTTCGTAAATGGCCGCCGCCCGTTTCGGGTCGTTCATGGCCCGCACAACCTCCGCTGCCCGGTAAAGGGGTAAGGCCGCCAGGGTATCATTGGGGTGTTCTGTGGCAAGTCTTTGTGCGAGGTCTACAAAGCTCTTACTGGCTTCCATGTCAAGGGCCCCGGTCTGCGCGTTACTGACCGCCGAAAACCGTTGCATTAATAAGCCACCTACTTTAGCGGGCCCTTCCTTGTTGTCAAGCGCCGCTGCTGCCGGTTCAAAAGCCGCGGCTACGGTAACTGCTGGTGGAATGTCTGTTTCAGCAGTGTCGGTATTATTTCCACAGGAGACCATCAAAAGACAAGAAAGGAGGAGGGAATGGGTTAGGAGGATTCTCATTGAAGTTGGATTTGAAAATTTGATATTACAGATTCAGAACGGTAGCGCAGGCTCTTGTCATTGTTTCGGTAGAAGAAGAACGAAAAAGAACCGCTTTTATGGAGAGTAAGTCCGTAAAATATTTTCCCTGCTTCGGCTCAGTGAGAACAACGGGGGTAAACATGATCTGACTTTCAACCATGTGCTGACAGCTGAGTAAGCGATACTCCTCGTCCCGTGGGTCAAAGGCAACGATAATGATGTTGCCGTCAGGGTCCTGCCCCAAAGGAAGAATGTAGGGGTAGGGGACGTAGCCCTCATGCCACATGTCATAGAAGCCGGCCTCGAACATGGGGTAAGTGTAGAGCTCTACATTTGCCCCCCTGGCAACCAGTGATTCCACGAGCGAGCGCAGGAAGGAACGCTGCGATTCCACGGGGCCGCTTTTCTCAATTTCCTGCTGGTTGTAGGGCAGCCATTTGTCCGTCTTAACGTCGAAATAGTGGCTTGGTCCCAGGCGAAGTTTATAATCAAAACGTTGGTAGCCAGGCACAACATAGCCAGGGTAATAGTACCGTATGCCCTTCGCCAGGCAATATTCCATTTCCAGCAGCATGGTGTAATATCCGAGGCTGAAGGACTTCAGGCCGGGATCGTAAATGCCGAGAATGCTGGCCGCTGCAGCATCGCCGAGGTCAAAGTAGCTGTCAGCAATGAGGCGGTTACTTATTTTTTCCCGCACGGTAACCTCGTAGGTGGTAAAGACGGTATCTCCGTTATAATCTTCGAGGCTGTCAGAGATAGTGGGCGACAGCCGGCCGTCAAAGTCTTCGGCGTAGATCTTGTACAGTTCGTCCCGTTCCTGATCAATAACTCTGGGTTCAACGGAGGTGTTAAAGAGCGCTGCATTCCGCCGCATCAATTTGCGTTGAGACTTGGAGAATTTGAAATCCTGAAGGTCAATCCGAATCCATATTGCCGAGTAGGGCTTATCCTTGAAGTAGAGAAAATGGGTGGTGAAAATGGTAGCTCCCATTCGGTACCAACCCTTACTAAGGTACCAGTCCAGGCTTTCCGGGCTAAGGACGAAAGGAGTGTTCTTGTCGGAGTAATTAAACTGCATTCGTGGGGAGCCGATAATTGGCTAGCTGCGAATATCCGCTAAATACCTGAGTTTAGGGATAGTACTCGCTGACAATCTTGTAAATCACCGGCTTCGTTGCTGGCTACAAAGACTAATCTGTTGCCACGAAAGCGCCTGAGCTGCTGGTGAAACCAGCTGATAGCTTCCTCATCGAGGGTAATCGTTGGCTCATCAAGTAACAGCAAGGGCGTATCGGCATATAAGGCGCTGCCCAGCAATACACGTTGTTGCATGCCGGAGGAGCAATCCCGGAGTTTGCGTTTACGAACGTGATCAAGACCGAGTTGTGCCGGAACTTCTGAAAGAGTCAGGCCTGGTAGCAGTGCTTTGAGCTTAAAGTGGAAAGCCAGAAATTCGCTGATGGTCAGCTCTTCTACGATTTCAAGATAGGGAGCAGCCCAACTGACGTATTGATACAGCTCATTGGTAGAGATTCCTTTTCCATTGATCTCAACGGATAAAGAACCACGGGAGGGAGTAAGCTGCCCGCAGAGAATCCGTAGAAGCGTGGATTTGCCAGAGCCATTACGGCCTTTGATGCCGATCAGGTCTCCTCCGGTGAATTCCTCGTTAATATCCTGTAGTATCCAATGACGACCGAATCGTTTGCCAACACCCGCTAAAGTGAGGTGAATTTTGGTGACAGATTCTCCGGGCTTCATGGTTTACACTTGAGTGGTGTCGTTGAGGCTGTTGAAGCTACGGATGATTCCGGTTTTCTCCGTTCCGGAAATGAACTGAACCACATCGTCTCTTTCCTGACAAACGGGGACTGAAGCCTCGATCTCCGTCACGGCGTTGGTAATGTTGAGCCCCTTGACGAACAGGATCCGGTAGATCTCGTGGATAGTGTTGATCTGCTTGATGCTGAAGTTCCGACGTTGGAGACCGATTCGATTGACCCCGATGTAGCTAAGGGGTTCGCGCGCTGCGCGAACGTAGGGAGGCACGCTCTTGCGCACCAGGCTTCCCCCAGCAATAAAGCTGTGTTGCCCGATCCGAACGAATTGCTGAACACCAACCTGACCTTCGATGATGACGTAATCGTCCAGCACAACGTGGCCGGCCAGATTGACATTGTTGGCAATAACGATGTTGTCGCCCAGGACGCAATCATGGGCTACGTGGGCGTAGGCCATAATCAGGCAATTCTTGCCGACGATGGTTGTGCCTGCATAGGCCGTACCGCGGTTAACGGTAACGTATTCCCGAATGGTGGTGTTATCACCGATCTGGGCGGTGGTGTATTCTCCTTCGAATTTCAAGTCCTGAGGTTCCCCGCCGATGACGGCACCAGGAAATATCTTGACATTTTTTCCCAGCCGGGAGCCAGCATAGATGGTAACGTTGGGCCCGATATAGGAGCCTTCCCCGATCTCCACATCGTCTTCGATGTAGCTGAAAGGACCAACCGTGACACCTGCACCAACTTTGGCATTTGGGTGAACAACACTTAATGAGTGAATCGACATACTTAAGGGCGCTTTACGATTTGGGCAACTAACTCGGCTTCTGAAACAATCTTATTGCCAACGTAAGCAGTACCTCGCATCTGGCAGATGCCCCGGCGAACCGGAGCAATGAGTTCCATCTTAAAGAGAACGGTGTCTCCCGGAACGACAAAATTCTTAAACTTGGCATTTTCCACCTTTAAAAAGTAGGTGTCCCAGCCATAGGGGTCATCTTGTTGAGTGAGTACCAACAGGCCTCCGGTTTGTGCCATAGCTTCGATCTGAAGTACGCCGGGCATGACCGGGTTTCCGGGGAAGTGACCCTGGAAAAACTCCTCATTGGCACTCAGGTTTTTGAGGCCAACGATATGGTTTTCTCCCTTTTCAATGATCTTGTCGATCAACAGGAAAGGGTAGCGGTGTGGCATGATGGATTGAATTTCCACCAGGTTGTATACCGGTTCGTCATTAGGGTTGTAATGGGGGCGTCCCTTGAGGCGACGCTGCTCCATGTAGGCTTTCTTCAACAGCTTGGTGAAGGCAACATTAGCACCATGGCCGGGCTTTGTCGCAAGGATTCTACCTCTGATCGGAACACCAAGCAGGCTGATGTCTCCCATAACATCCAGGAGTTTGTGTCTCGCAGGTTCGTTATGGAATTTTAGATCAAGGGTGTTGAGAATGCCCTTTTGGGTGACCTCAACGGTCTCTTTACCCATGCGCTTGGCCAGTTTGTCCAGTCGTTCCTGAGGAACGAGTTGGTCAGCAATAACGATGGCATTGGTGAGGTCTCCTCCCTTGATGAGGTCGTGCTCGAAGAGAGCTTCCAGCTCATGAAGAAAGACGAAGGTGCGGCAAGGCGCAATTTCGCTGGCATAGTCTTCGTAGCCCCGCAGAGTAGCGTATTGCTGACCGAGAACGGGACTATCAAAATCAATCATGCTTACTACCTCGAAGCCGTCGTAGGGTAGGGCAACGATCTCAGATCCTGTTACTTCATCGCGGTAAGTGATAGGCTCTTCTACGATGAAGTAATTTCTTGGCGCGTCCTGCTCTTCTACACCGGCTTCCAGTAATGGGGCGATAAAGGGGCTGGCGCTACCGTCAAGAATGGGGATCTCAAGTCCGTCCAGCTCAACGAGGAGGTTATCAATCTGCAGGCCGGAAACAGCGGAGAGTAAGTGTTCTACGGTGGAGACCATTGCATCTTTCGTGCCGATGGTGGTAGAGCGATCCGTACTAACGACACGGTTGACGTCGACGTTGATAATTGGCTGTCCTTCCAGGTCAATGCGTTGAAACTTAACTCCGTGTCCTGCAGGGGCAGGTTTGAACGTTAGCTTCACTTGCGCGCCGGAGTGCAGGCCTACTCCGTTAAGAGAGAAAGATCTGGCAATGGTGCGTTGGTTCATCATGTAGAAGGGGGGCTCAGTAAGGTAGTGGAATTCAATTGCGGCCGCAAAGATAGGTCTTTCCGGGAGGATGCCTAATGAACAGAGAGTTCATTGATCTTTTTGCGGAGCTCCGCGACTATTTTAGGGAGGTTTTTGAAGAGGGCATAACTCCTTAAATAATCAGGATAATGCATGTGCGGAGATCCGCCAAGTGCTGCGCCAGGCTCTTTAATGGAGTTGATAACTCCTGCCTGTGCCTGTACCTGTGTCCCGTCCGCGAGGGTACAATGCCCGGCGATACCTACCTGCCCGCCGATCCGGCAATTGCGACCAATCTTCGCCGATCCGGCAACACCCGCCAATGCAGCAATCACCGTGTTTTCTCCGATTTCTACGTTGTGAGCGATCTGGATAAGGTTATCCAGCTTCACGCCGGAGTGAATGACAGTGGAACCCATTGTTGCCCGGTCAATGGTGGTACAGGCTCCAATCTCGACGTCGTTATGGATGATTACATTTCCTACCTGAGGGACTTTTGTATACTTTCCTGTTGCCGCATCCGGAGAAAAGCCAAAACCATCTCCGCCCACAACCACGTTGGCGTGGAGGATGCAGTTATCCCCCACGATGCATCCCCGTAGAATGCGGACACCGGGGTAGAAGGTGCAGTTTTTACCAATACGCGCGTTGGGGCCAATGAAGACCTGGTCCAGAATGACCGTTCCGTCTCCGACACTTGCACCAGCACCTACACTGGAAAAATGGCCAACGGCTACATCTTGTCCGATGCTGGCCGTATCGTCTACATAAGCCTGTGCTGAAATGCTACGATCACTCAGGGCAGCTTCCTCTTTACCATATACAGATAAAAGGTGGCCAACTGTGCCGTATACATCATCAACCCTGAGAAGGGTTGCAGCCACAGCTTGTTTTGCTTTAAAGTCCCGGCTGACCAGGACTGCGGACGCGCCGGTGGAATAGAGGTAGTTCTCATAAGCAGGGTTGGCCAAAAAAGTAATGGTGCCGGGGCCTGCTTCTTCGATTTTTGCTGGAGCGGAGATAATGGCATCGGGGTTTCCCTCGACGGTAGCGTTGATCATCTCTGCTAATTGAGCAGCGGTAATTTGCATGGATGTTTGGTTAAACTCAGATTAAATCAGGCAAGTCATTAAAGTCTTCTGTATCCGTTGATGGAGCATGGCGGTCAAATAAGTCAGACTGAATTTTCTGCATCTCCCGAAACTGCCGCAATACTGCCGCCGCAAAATCGGCATCAATCAAGCGACGAATGTCCGCTAACCCATTTACCTGATCCCCTTTACGGAAGCGGTAAATTTGGGTGAGGCCCGAAAGCTCGAATTGAACCGGAAACCGACCGTCATTAGAGAAAACGGTGATTTGCATGTTTGGGTGTCCGATCCGGCCGATAATACGCATGAAGAAATTTTGGACAAAAATAGACCTGACCAGCTCTCCGAAAGAAATTTGGCCGTCATCTTTATTTTATCAGGAGTAAAATAGGGGAGAAATCCTGTTTGCTGCTTTGCCAGACGATGAGCGCGAAATTCCAGCCGTATATTTCCTCCATAATCGCTCAATCGAGATCATGCCAATTAATAAAGACAGTAACGCTAAAGCGTATTGGAAGGAAAACCTTCGCTATCTCACCATTCTGCTTACCATCTGGTTCGCCGTTTCCTACGGAGCAGGAATACTGTTCAAAGGTCCGCTTGATAATTTCCGTTTGGGCGGATTTAAATTGGGTTTCTGGTTTGCTCAGCAGGGGTCGATCTATGTATTTGTCATCCTGATTTTTGTGTACGTCCGGCTAATGAATAAGCTGGATAAGAAGTACGGATATGACGTGGAGTGAAGAGGCAGGTCGCACTGCTTAATAACCTTTTTTGCACCTGCGGCCGCGCCTGAATAGCCTTGTCCGTAAAGCCGGACAGCTACTTTTTCCACCCAATAAAAAAATAAATAATGGACGTTCAAACCTGGACTTACCTTCTAGTCGGCCTGACTTTTAGTATTTACATCGGCATTGCGATCTGGTCCCGTGCCGGATCCACCAAAGAATTCTACGTTGCCGGCGGTGGCGTTTCCCCTCTCGCCAACGGCATGGCCACGGCCGCTGACTGGATGAGCGCAGCCTCCTTTCTCTCCATGGCGGGCATCATTGCCTTTGCCGGCTATGATGGATCAGTCTACCTGATGGGGTGGACCGGCGGCTACGTACTCCTCGCTCTTCTCCTCGCACCCTACCTCCGGAAATTCGGCAAATTCACGGTGCCCGACTTCATCGGTGACCGATATTACTCCGACACCGCCCGTCTCGTCGCGGTTTTCTGTGCCCTCCTGGTGTCCTTTACCTACGTAGCCGGACAGATGCGTGGAGTAGGGCTTGTCTTCTCCCGTTTCCTGGAAGTTGATATTAATACCGGTGTCATCATTGGTATGATAATCGTACTTTTCTACGCCGTGCTCGGTGGAATGAAAGGCATCACTTACACCCAGGTTGCTCAGTACTGTGTGTTGATATTTGCCTTCATGGTTCCCGCAATATTCATCTCTTTACAAATGACGGGTAACCCCATCCCACAACTTGGCATGGGCAGTACGCTGGCGGACGGGTCCGGCACTTTTCTCCTTGATAAGTTGGATGGCCTGAGCACACAGCTGGGTTTTGCGGCTTATACGGACGGTTCCAAATCGATGATCGATGTCTTCGCCATCACACTGGCCCTGATGGTTGGTACGGCAGGACTGCCACACGTGATTGTGCGCTTTTTTACCGTTAAACGAGTGAGGGATGCCCGTAAAAGTGCTGGTTATGCGCTATTGCTGATTGCTATTCTTTACACTGCCGCTCCTGCTGTGGCGGTTTTCGCTAAGACGAATATGATCGATAGCGTCGTTGATAAGACTTATCAGGAACAACCCGATTGGCTGAAGAACTACGAAAACCTTGGTCTCATTGCCTGGACGGATAAGAACGACGACGGCCTGGTACAGTACGGTCCGGGCTCCGCTTTTATCGGGAAGCCAGCTTATGATGGAGACAAACGCACGGCTCTCGGAGCCCGCGCGGTAACTAATATCAACCCAGGCAACCAAAATGAGCTTTACGTTGATCGTGACATTATGGTACTCGCCAACCCGGAGATCGCCAACCTTCCGGGTTGGGTAATCGCTCTGGTCGCCGCTGGTGCCCTCGCTGCTGCCTTATCTACTGCTGCTGGTTTGTTGCTGGTCATTTCCTCTTCTGTGTCTCATGATCTGATCAAGAAGGTGGTTAATCCTAACATCAGTGAAAAAGGAGAACTGATGGCCGCCCGGTTGAGCGCCGTAGCTGCGGTTTGTGTAGCCGGTTACTTTGGTATTAATCCACCTGGCTTTGTGGCGGCGGTAGTCGCTTTGGCCTTTGGCCTGGCGGCAGCGTCCTTTTTTCCCGCCATCATTCTGGGCATCTTTTACAAACGCATGAACAAGGAGGGCGCGATCGCAGGTATGGTGGTAGGGATTACGGCAATGTTGCTGTACATGATCAAGTACAAACTCGGTTGGTTTGATGCTACCCTGCCAAGTAGCGATGAGTGGTGGTTCGGGATATCTCCTGAAGGCTTCGGAACAATTGCGATGATCATTAACTTCGTCGTCAGTCTCGTAGTGTGTCACTTCACTACTCCGCCGCCGCAAGAAGTGCAGGATATTGTGGAGAATATCCGGATACCCAGTGGAGCGGGGGAGGCCAGGGGGCATTAGAGGGAGTAGTGAATTGTGGGCCAGGTTGACGGAATAGTTCAATTATTAGACCCAATTGTGTTTTGGAACAGTTGACGAATACCATAACTTGGGCCATCCTGCATTCCTCCTTTTAAATTAGTAAATTCCCATCTCGATCATGTCTAATTACCACATCAAACACCTCGAAGAATACTGGCAGGTTTACCGTAAGTCTGTCCGTAACCCCGAAAATTTCTGGGAGGAGATAGCCGAAGAGCACTTTCTCTGGCGGAAACGCTGGGATAAAGTCCTGAGCTGGGATTTCAGCAAGCCGGAAATCAAATGGTTTGAAGGCGCCAGGCTTAACATTACCGAGAACTGCCTCGACCGCCATCTTGCCGTCCGAGCCGATAAGACCGCTATTCTCTTTGAGCCCAATGATCCGGCTAAAGAAGCCGAACATATTTCCTATCGCCAGCTGCATGAGCGGGTATGCCGCTTCGCTAACGTACTGGCTGACCAGGGGGTAGAGAAAGGAGACCGCGTATGTATCTATCTGCCCATGATTCCGGAGTTGGCGGTCTCCCTACTGGCTTGTGCGCGGCTAGGAGCCGTTCACTCCGTAGTATTTGCCGGTTTCAGTGCCACTGCCCTGGCGACCCGGATCAACGATTGCGACTGTAAAACCGTCATTTGCTCCGATGGATCTTACCGGGGCAAGAAAACAATTGACCTCAAGACGATCGTCGATCAGGCGTTGGAAGAGTGTCCTGGCGTTGAGACCTCTCTGGTGGTTAAGCGCACCGGTGGGGAAGTAACTATGAAGGAAGGACGGGACCAATGGCTGCAGCCCCTACTTGACGCCGCCGATGCCCGGCGAGAGGCCACTATCGTCGATGCCGAAGACCCCCTCTTCGTCCTGTATACCTCAGGCTCCACCGGGAAGCCCAAAGGAATGGTGCATACTACCGGCGGGTATATGGTGTATACGGCCTACACCTTTAAAAACGCTTTCCAGTACCGCGAGAACGATGTCTACTGGTGTACGGCAGACATCGGCTGGATCACCGGCCACAGCTACATCGTGTATGGTCCGCTGGCCAACGGCGCCACGACCGTCATGTTTGAAGGCGTTCCATCCTATCCCGACTACGGCCGCTTCTGGGAAATCGTTGAAAAGCATAAAGTCACCCAGTTCTACACCGCTCCAACGGCCATCCGTGCTCTGGCGAAAGAGAACCTCGACTACGTTAATCAACACGACCTGAGTAGCCTCAAGGTCCTTGGTACCGTCGGTGAGCCGATTAATGAAGAGGCCTGGCACTGGTATAACGAAAACGTTGGTAAGAAGAACAGCCCCATTATTGATACCTGGTGGCAAACCGAAACGGGGGGGATTATGATTAGTCCGATTCCGTATTCCACCCCGACGATTCCGACATTTGCCACGCTGCCGATGCCGGGCGTTCAGCCGGTACTGTTCGATGAGAATGGCAAGGAAATTAAAGGTAACAGCGTAGAAGGGAGACTGGCCATCAAGTTCCCCTGGCCGAGCATCGCCCGAACGATTTACGGCAACCACGAACGTTACCGCGAGACCTACTTCTCTGCCTACCCCGGCACTTACTTTACCGGTGACGGCGCACTACGTGATGCCGTCGGCTATTACCGTATTACCGGCCGGGTAGACGATGTCATCATCGTTTCGGGGCATAATCTCGGCACTGCGCCGATCGAGGACGCCATAAACGAGCATCCTGCCGTGGCCGAGAGCGCCATCGTTGGGTACCCGCACGACATAAAGGGCAATGCTCTCTATGGTTACGTTACGCTCAAGGAAACCGGCGAAAGCCGGGATCAGGACAACCTTCGTAAGGAAATCAATCAACTGATTACTGACCGGATCGGGCCAATTGCGAAATTGCAAAAGATTCAGTTTACGACTGGTTTGCCCAAAACCCGTAGTGGGAAGATCATGCGCCGAATCCTGCGTAAGATCGCCGGGAAAGACACCTCTAATCTGGGAGATATCAGTACGCTGTTGAACCCGGAAGTTGTCCAGAATATTATGGATGAATCACTGGCTTAAGGGGAATAACCCTTTCCTTAAATCTACGGCCGTAGTCTGATGAGTCAGACTGCGGCCGTGGTTTGTGCCGATGCTAGTACAGTGTAAACTAAGTTGCTTGCTAATCTCTCCCCCCCTCGGTGCGCTTCGAGCGAGCTTCGACGAAGGAGAAGCCAGCCGAGAAGTGCGCCGAGGGCCTCAATACAAATAGCGGTGAATTTATGTCACTCCGTACTGGAGGAAATATGCCTCATCAAATCAGGGGGGAGAACTACATCATCAGCACCTGGCAATTGATGCGTCCGGTGCAAATCAGCCTGCCGGCCTGATTGCTTATGTCTACCTGCCAAACCTGAACTCTTCTCCCGATGCGGACGGGGGTGACCTTGCCAAAGACCTTGTTTCCTTCGGGGACCCCCCGGAGGTGGCTGGCGTTAATCTCCGTGCCCACAATGTACTGCTGCCCGGGCTTCGGCACACAGAGCATCCCGGCTACTGAGCCGAGTGTTTCAATGATAAAACAGCTGATACCGCCGTGGAGCATCCGCATGGGTTGTACGCTGCGGGAGGTAACGGGCATCTCTGCGATCAGGTAGTCATCGCCAAATTCAGTAAAAGTAAGGTCGAGGTGGGAGGCCGCAGTATCTTGGTTGCTGGCATTGAGCCCTTCCAGGGTGGGGGGGGTAGTCCAAATCATGTAGTAAATCAGTGATCTTTTGCAGGTTTACGTTTACTCCCAAATAACCTCTCCGTCCAGACTGCACCACTCGGGGAGGTGCTTGCTAAAGCGGGTGTGAACCTGTGGGCGTTTAACCTTCAGGGTTGGTGTAAGCAAACCATTCTCTACGGTGAAGTCTTCTTTGGCAATGATAATAGCCGCCACCTTTTTGTAGCTGGCTAAGGTAGCATTGACGCTGTCCAGCTTTGCTTTCAATGAGCGCTGCAGTGCATCCTGCGGAAGCGCCGCACCGAGTTCTGAGAGAGAAACCACCAGGACGGGCTGTGGCATGCCGAGGCCCAGCAGACACATTTGCTCGAGGTCGGTCAGGCTGTCAAATTTTTTCTCAATTTCGTTCGGGACGATAAACTTGGCTTTGGCCGTTTTAAAGGTGTCTTTCACCCGGCCGGTCAGGAAGAGGAAGCCGTCTTCATCAATTTTGCCCTGATCACCGGTGTGCAACCAGCCGTCGGTAATGGTCTCCGCCGTTTTTTCTTCATCCTTATAGTAGCCATCCATTGTGTAGAGAGCTTTGGTCAGTACTTCACCGGATTCGGGGTCGATGCGGCATTCCGTTCCGGGCTGTGCCTGGCCAACGGAGCCGGGCTTGTCCTGGCCGGGGAAGAGCATGTGACTGGTGGCGCAGTTCTCCGTCATCCCGTAGGCTTCGGACAAGGGCAGGCCGATTTTGGCAAAGAAAGACTTCGTTGCCTGGGGAATGGCAGCGGCACCGGTGATGTTAATCCGCGTCCGGTCCAGACCGAGCCCCTTGGCGATCTTTCGCTTAACGTACCAGGAAAGAATGGGAATCCGAAGGAACTTATTGAGCTTCTCCAGCGGCATTTTAGCCAGCACGCCACCCCGGAGTTTCGTCCAGATTCTGGGGACGGCGAAAAATAGTGTCGGGCGGATATCCTGAAGGTTGGCGGCAAAGCGATCAATACTTTCGGTGAAGGCCATGGAGCCGCCGTACCAGATGCACATACATTCCACTACGCCACGTTCGGCTACGTGATTGAGCGGCAGGAAACTGAAGAAAACGTTGCTGGCGCCCGTCTGATCAAGGTTCAGGACGTTCTTGTCATGAATAGCCCGCGCCTGTGCGGCCATGGTGCCGTGTTTGACCATCACGCCCTTTGGCGTTCCGGTGGTTCCACTGGTGAAGATGATGGTCCAGAGGTCATCAGGCGATGGAACGGGGCTCCCTTCCATTGGCGCATTTTCCTGCAGAATTTCATTCCAGTCTTTCCCTCGTTTAATCTCCGAATTGCCCGCATAATGGGGAAAGCGAATCAGGGGCATGTCTTCGGGGACGCCTTTTTTCATGTCGTCCCAAACTTCGGTTTTGCCGGCGAAGAGACAAACAACATCTCCCAGGTCAAGTACTTCTGCTATCTGCTTACCGGTCAGGGTGGCGAAAAAAGGTACCGAAACGTGACCGGCCATCATGATGGCCAGGTCGGCGATTACCCATTCCCGGCAATTTTTGGAGACCAGCCCGATATTGCTGCGGGGAGGGAAGTTCTGCGCCTTCAGGTAAGTGGCCACCTTACGGGCCATTTGGCCTACTTCCGCCCAGCTGTAATCTTCCCATTTTTCCCCGAAGGGCTGGCGAAGATACACCCGTTCAGCCTGGGCTTTTTCACGGTGATAGAAGGCATGGAGTAAGGTAGGGAATTGCATAAATCGAGCTTAAAGGCGGGAAGGTAGGATTTTTTGGCTAGATAAAGAATGTGGGCGCCGGGGCGCAGGTGCAAAGGAAGCGGTTAGAGGAGCTAAGGCCACCGCGCTTTAGGCTGCACCACAAAGGTGCCTGACAAAAAGCGATTTTAGCGAATTTTCGCTACATTGCGTCGCAACTAAAGTCGACTGCCCATGTACGCCCCCAATTTATTTCAGGACAAAGTAGCCCTCGTTACCGGCGGCAGATCGGGCATCGGCTACGGCATCGCGGAGGCTTTGCTGAAGCTGGGTGCTAAAGTCATCATCTGCGCCCGCAAAGCGGCGCCGTTGGCGGAAGCCGCTGCTGCCTTATCCGAACACGGCACCTGCGTGCAGCGCCCCTGTGACATCCGCAAAAGCGAGGAAGTGGAAGCCCTGGCGGATCTCATCGAAAGTGAGTTTGGTCGCCTGGATATTCTGGTCAATAACGCCGGCGGACAGTTTCCCAGCCTGGCCCGACACATCAGTGACAACGGCTGGAATGCCGTGATCAACACGAACGTGAACGGCACCTTTTATGTGTCCCGCATCATGGCCAACCGCTTTTTCGTGCCGCAAAAAAGCGGCAACATCATAAACATCGTCGTTAACCACCTGCGTGGTTTTCCGGGCATGGCCCACACCGGCGCTGCCCGCGCCGCCGTGGAGAACCTCACCAAAACACTGGCGCAGGAATGGGCCGTTTACAACATCCGCCTGAACTGCGTTGCTCCGGGAACGATCATCTCCTCCGGGCTCGATACCTATGCCGAACCCGTCAAGGCACTGCTGGATAAAATGAAGGAGGAAAACCTGATGCAACGCCACGGTACCATCGAAGATGTTGCCAATGCCGTGCTTTTTCTCGCCAGTCCGCTGTCCGCTTACACCAGCGGCACCACCCTTTATGTCGACGGCATGGACCATCTGCACGGAGACCGGATGCGGATGGTAAACATGTTTCGGTAAATCATTGAACAACCATGAAAACTTCCATTAGTAACCACATCGCCACCGTTACTTTTTCGCACCCCGACCGGGCTAACGCCCTGGGCGAAGCCGACTGGGACGCCATGGGCGATACCTTCCGGGAGCTGGACGAAAACGACGACGTGCACGTCGTCATCCTCGCCGGCGAAGGAAAACACTTTTGTGCGGGGATGGATCTTGCTGTCCTCGGGAGTCTTCAGGCTCGTGCCATTGGCACGAAGGCAGAGATGATCGCTCAGCTGGAGACCTTCATCCTCCGGATCCAGGCCAGTATTACTGCCATCGAGCAGTGCCGCAAGCCGGTACTCGCCGCCATCCACGGCGGTTGTATCGGGGGCGGGGTAGACATTATCTCTGCCTGCGATATTCGCTATTGCTCCGAGGATGCTTACTTCACCGTCAAGGAAGTGGACTTTGGCATTGTTGCCGATATCGGTACCCTCCAGCGGCTACCTTATATTCTACAACCCGGCCTGGTGAGCGAACTGGCCTTTACCGGCCGGAAGATGTTTGCTCCGGAGGCCCTCCGCTCCGGGCTGGTCAATCAGTCTTTCTCTAACCGGGAGACGCTGCTGGCCGGCGTAACGGAAATTGCCGCCAGCATTGCCAGCAAGCCACCCCGTGTAATCGCAGGGATCAAACACAACCTCCTCTATCAGCGGGAGCACTCTACGGCCGACAGCCTGAAGTACGTGGCGGATTATAGTGCCAATTTATTGTTGGGGTAGGGAGGGGGGAGGTTGCAGGTTTCAAGTTGCAGATTACAAGTTGCAAGTTTCAAGTTGCAAGTTTCAAGTTTCAAGTTACAGGTTGCAACCTGCCCAACCTGTAACCTGTAACCTGCAACCTGCCCAACCTGCAACCTGCCCAACCTGCAACAATCTGTATTTAACCACCAATCCAACTGAAAAACCATTAATCCAACATAAAATTTAAAGATTTTAAGGGGAAAAGTTGCGGTATTGTTTGAAAATGTTTTAATTTGTGGTAGAAAATAACTGATACCACACATGATTACTCAAGATCGCCGCGAGTTGAACGACCGCTTTAAAGAGGTCTTCCGAATATTGGAAGAGCGGGGGGAAATCATCAAGAACGACCGTAATGGTCGTGGCCTTGGTGACTTTGCCAAGCGTATCCTCAATAACCGTTCTTACGGACACATCGTCCGTGCCTTTTTAAATGATGACGATAAACGTTGCATCAACTACGAACAGGCCCGTCGGGTTTGCCATGAGTATGGTGTCAATCTGGCGTATCTGCTGGAAGGGGATGGAACTCCCTTCGGCATGGAGCTCCCCGAACCCGTTGAAGTGGTTGGTTCTGATATTCCACTCAACATCATGTTTACCTCTAAGGAGGCATTTGCTGGTGCCAGTATCGATACGGACAGCTTCACTACTGAGGATACGGATTTCTTCCGCCTGCCTGGTATTATGGGCTCCGGCTACGTCGCCTTCCCCATTACCGGTAACTCCATGGAGCCCGTGATTAATAACGGTGACATCGTCATCTGTAAGGAAATCGATGGCCTTCACCAAATCAGAGATAACCGCATCTACGCCGTTCGCAGCAAAGGAAGCATCTGGATCAAGTACGTTCAGACCGTACCCGATAGCAAAGGCCGGATTACGGGCCTTCGCCTGGTTTCCGCTAACTTCCTCGAGCATGACCCCTGGGTAGAGGAAGTAGAGATGAGTACCAAAATTTATGAGGTAGTTCGCCGGATTAGCGAACTCTAGACACCTTACCGTCGCTCCACGGTGACGTTTCTTTTCTACTGGAAAGCCTTATTATGGCCGTGGTAGACAGAACCAAAACGGCGATCTCTACCCTTGAGAGGTCGCCGTTTTTACGGTATCAGGACGCTACATTCTGTTTTATTAAATACTACTGGCGAATTCCAATAACCGGCTCCGGCCGGAACGGACCGCCCTACAATCTGCTGTTTTTTGTTTTGCCTCCTGATCTGGTCTTTGAACCGGATCGGAGGTTTTTTTATGCAGTAGAGGAAGGATTAAACCAGTGAAACTGTATCCACCTGAAGGTTCAGCTACCCTTTACTCAAACTTAAAGCCATAGCTCAAACTAACGATTGGCGCACCGAAGATGGTCAGCTTATAGCTCCCCAACGGACTGGACCCAAAGACCTCCGAGGGGCCACCTGCCTCGCGGGGTTGGTAGTAAATATTGTAAGCATTGTCTCTGCCATAAAGGTTATAGACCGTGAAGGTCCAGTCTCCCACCCAGCGCTTTTTGACCATTTTGGGGTTGGTAATGGTCCAGCTGAAATCAAGTCGGTGGTAAACGGGGAGCCGGTCATTATTCCGTTCCAGAAAAATGGGAATGGGCTGAGCGTCTACGGTAATGAATCCATTAGGGACAGTGTAAGGGCGGTTACTCTGTACAACGAAGTTGAGGCTGATTCGATTCGTTTTGCCGTCATCCAGCGTAAGGTTGGTATTCAGGGTGTGCGGTTGGTCGAAGTAACCGTTATACCAGTCTCCTCCATTGATCGAAGTAGAAAAGGTGGAGCCATTGACCCGGTTGCGGCTGCGGGCGTAGGCATAGTTTACCTCTCCGGTGAGTTTACCTCTTCGCTTTTTAACGCCCAACTCAATGCCGTAAGCCTGCCCTTCCCCCTGTACTACGTCCGTTTCAACCGCAGGGTTGAGGAAGAAGTCAGCACCAGGCTTGTATTCCAGTAGATTGTCAATGGATCGGTAGTAACCTTCCAGCGATAGCTCATACTTACCTTCACCGGGCAGCAGATAGAGCCCTCCACTAAATAGCTGAGCTTGCTGCGGAACGATGTTATTGTCCGATACTTTCCAACGGCTACTGGGGAGTGGGGTAGTGGCGTTATAGATATTCTGCAAGTACTGGCGGTTAAGAGCGTAAGCGGCCTTAAGGCTCATTTTTGAACTGAGCTGATAGCTCAGGCCGAGGCGTGGTTCCAGTCCGCTGTAGGTCTGCATGGTCTCACCTTTACCAAATGTTTCGGCGGAGACGAAGGTGCCATCATCAATCACTTCCTCACTGGAGTAAGTGCGCTGTTCGCCCGCACCGAGTTGAGAAAATTGAGTGAAACGCAGGCCAAGAGAGAGTTTGAACTTATCGCTGACGGTCCATTCATCTTCGGCAAACAGGCTGGCTTCGATGGCTTGTTCGTCTTCCAGTGCAATGTTGTTCACGGAAGTTGCTCCTCCCGGGTTTAATTCGCCGGGGTTCAGGTCGTAGCGAATAAGCTGCAGGCCACCGGAGAGGTGATGTCCGCCGCTTCCCAGATAATCCAGCGTACTCTGAACACTGGAATATTGAATCTGGGATTTATACTCAATTACATTTTCTGAGTCGGACTGGGGGAAGAGGATTTTCGGTTCATGGTTACTGGTTACCAGCCGCGTTTGCAGGCTCATTTTATCGTTAAAAATCTTCAGCCATTCGGCACTTCCGTTGAGGGTAAAATAGTCGTTTTGATTTTGATCGGCGATAATGCCGCCGAAGGAATTGAGCAGGTCAATTTGGTAAAAATCCTTGCTGTAAAATCCGGATAAAGTGAAGATGTTCATTTCGTTTGCGGAGTACCGAAGCTTAGCGGTTCCGTCTACAAATCGGCTCTGGGTATTTTTCAGCCGATCAATGGCTGAGAAGACAAAATCATTCAGACCGGCGCGACCACCGATCAGGAGTTTTAGCTTTTTGTCTTTAGTAACGGGGGTTTCAATACTCAGGTTACTGGACACCAAACCAATACCGCCCTGCATCCGGAACTTATCGGCGCGGGGCGTTCTGGAGCGGACATCGAGAACGGAAGATACCCGGCCGCCAAAGCGGGAAGGGATGTTCGCGCGGTAAAGGTCGACGCTGCCAACTGCGTCCGGCGTAAAGACGGAGAACAGACCGAACAGGTGGGTAGGGGTAAAGATGGGGGCACCGTCGAAAAGCACCAGGTTCTGGTCAATAGTACCTCCCCGGACACTGAGCCCGTTGCTGGCTTCCCCGGCGGAATTTACCCCGGAAAGCAGCTGTAAGCCCCGGAATACGTCGACCTCACCGAGGGCAACGGGTAAGACTTCGATTTCGGCAATGCTCAGTCGTTCCACACCCATCATCGGGCGTTCCAGTCGCTCACTGGCATCGTTGGAGCTTACCTCTACGGTCTCCAGTAGCTGGGCGGTGGGATCCATGGCCAGAATTAACCGGGCCTGGCTGTTATTGATGGTTAATTCTTTGCGCAATGCCTCATAGCCAAGGTAGGAAGCCAACAAAACAATGTCTCCTCCGGGCACCTCGAGGGTGATTTCACCGTTCAGATCGGTGGTCCCGTTAACGTCGGTTCCTTCCACCTGAATATTGACGAAGCCGAGCGGTTCCCGATTGCTGGCGTCCGTGGTAACGATTTTCAGGGAGTAGGATTGGGCAAAACAGCTGATGCCAGATAGCAAAACCAGGAAGGAGAAAAGTGCTCTCATAAGGAAATAAATGATAGGAACGAGGGGTAGCGATGTAGAGGGCGCCGGAGCGCAGGTGCAATAATTGTTGGAAGAGCAGAGATTAACCGCCCCATCCTTCCGGCTCAATGCGGCTACGGTTGCCTCCTTCACAGGGCGCAACGGGAGGGGCCGGCATAACGGGTTCCAGTATTATCTGACCATCGTAGGGCAGGGAGGTGCCGCCAAATGACTCTCTGTCAATATAGACTCTCTCCGTTGACACAGAGGAAACGCTGACAAAACCCAGAACCGGCGTCCCCTTTTCGCTGAGGTCAGAGAGGTTACCTACCAGGGCTGCCGGCAGGGGAGCATTCAAACCGCTTGAACCATCCGCGAGTTCTTTCAGGGTCGAGTTGAAAGCGAAAGCCGCCGCAGTAGTGCTGTATTGCTGAACGTCAAAGAGGAGGCCACCGGGCCGGCTGTAATCGAAGCGTCCGGCAGGAATTCCCTCAATCCGTTGCCCCTGGCTGAATTCATCACTGAGAATATTGAGGTCCTGGCTGTTACTGAAAACCCAGCAGGCAGCGTCGCACAGGTAATCCCAGCGGCTGACAAAGTTCGTACCCGGCCCGGCGATACACACCCCATCCCGCCAGCGGGAACGTTCACAACTGGCGCAAACATCAATCATCTCATAAGTGGTGTACCGGTACTGGTAAAAATTGGCCTCGCCGGGAGGGTCGTCAACGTCCACCAGAAGGTTAAAAGCTGGAATGAAGCGGTTGCGGCCAGTACTGAAGTAGGCTTCCTGCTCAAATTCAACGCGGACGTTCTGCATCGGAACGCTCGTTGGCAATTGCTCCGGCTCAGACTCCACCATCTCTCCCTGGCTGGTGATGATGCGCAGGGAATAGGATTTGCCGGCCTCTGCGACCCAGTCTTCCGGAGCACGAAAGGCACTCGTCCCTCCTACTTGTTCCCAGGTGACTTCCTCTCCATCACTGGAGATTGTACTCACCGTAGCTCCAAGCTCGGGGCTGAGGGTGTAATTATCAAAAAGAAGCTCACTGCGGGATATCCTGATTTCGCTATAGCCCGGGGTATCCGTAATTCTGCCTTCTACCAGTATGAAGCCCGTCTCAAACTGGTAAACAGGAACAACCGGATCGGTACAGGTTGACAACAAAAAGACAATTGTTGTTAGTAGTGTGGCACGAAGGACTATCGACATTTCCAAAAAATATTAGATGGGGAAGGTAAGTCACAAATGATGAATTCGGATAGCGGCCGGATAGCTAAACAAGTTATTTTATATCGCTCGCAGTACAGAGCTTACCTGGTTAAAAGGATGCAATGGATTGCAGGAAAATTATCGCGTCTGTGAAAACTTCGATGTTTTGGGGGAGAATCCCAATTTTATAAACGGGTTCAATATTTGATTGTCAGAATGCAAAAGCGGATTATCCGTTTATAAACGTATATAAACGTAAGTAAACGTATAAATAACGGCTATTGCCTTTGTCTTGCCAGAGTTTTGCGGGACAACAAAATACCTATGGCGTTTTATCTCAATCAAACACAGTTAACCGGAAGAGCCGGTCATGATCCGGAGTTGCACTACCTGACGGATGGCACAGCCGTGCTACGTCTTCGGTTATATCAGGACTACAGCCAGAAGGAGGCGGGGGAACCAAAGCCTTCGTTCTACTTAGTGGCCTGGGGCGGGCTTGCAGAGACTTTTTACCGAAAAGTAAAACGGGGAAGTGAGTTGTTCGTGCAGGGCAAACTCCGGACTCGTTTTCTGGAATACGAAGGGAGAAAGGTTCTCCGCACCGAAGTTCATCTGGATCATTTTTTACTGCTTTCATCCGGTCGCTCGGTTTCTGAGCGGCAACAAATTTCTGCTCTATGAATGAAGTTACTTTAATTGGCCAACTGGTGGTAGACCCTACTTATCACTGTACGGTACACGGACAGGATTTAACGCGCTTTGAGTTGCGGACCTCTTCAGAGGTCAATACCCGGACATCGGCTACGACCGCCCATCATTGTATTGCCTGGGGGCCGGCAGCACTTGACCTCCACAAGCATCTTCACAGAGGAGACCGGTTACTCGTCCGGGGGGAGCTTCTTTACCGGCTGCATAAATGGCAGCGGGGCAAAACTTATCGGGTGCCTGAAATTCATATTCGGGAGTATAGCTATTTGGGCAAAGGAGGAACTATTACCTTTACCCACTCAAATAAGCATCTATGCAACGATTGATTGGTACGCTCTTGTTTATCGGCCTGTTGGGGCTCTTCTCCTGTGGAAACGACAACCCGCCTGCCGGAGGGAATGCTCCCGCTCAGGATTTTCCCGTAGGTCTTAACCTGCTTACCTGGCGCTATCTGGCTCAGGATGCCGCTTTAATCAAAGGTTTTGAACTCCGCTACCGGACTAAAGTAAACGTGATCGTTAAGCCGATGCGAGACATCATCGAGGAGGCTTCCCGTGGTGCACTTAACGCTGATGTGGTGTTACTCCCTACGCTGGAGGACGCCGTTCGCCTGCGGAACTTCAATGTGCTGCAACCCTTTTTCGTCGATGCTTTTACGAATGGCAATGTTGATGACCGCTACCTTGATAATGAAGGTTACTACGCCGGCCTTACCCGCTGGACGATGGTGTCCGTCTATAACCCTAATGCCGTTACTTCTGAAGAGGCCGGCAGTTATGCCGGCATCGTTAAGGCAACCCGGCGGGGAATCCGCCTGGGGGTAGCTCACCCGGACAGTTCCGGGCTGGCGGGTGTGGTGGCAGGCCTGAACGCTAACCTTAACTCTAAGGCTGCGGCGATCTGGGCGCAGTCGGTCTACGAAAAATCAGTAGGTGGCCCTAATGGTTCAGATACGGATCAGCTCAACCGAATGCTGAGTGGCCAGTTAGATATGGCATTCGTTAGCCTGGGAACGGCCGTTCGTTGGTTCCTCAACGGAGACCCACAGCACTTCAAAGCAGCGGAAACCTGGCGGGTCCGTTTCCCGCATACACAGGCGACGGACATTAACTTCTTCAACATTACCTGTGTAGCGATGCCTGCGAATGCGCCTAACCGCAACATGGCCGTTGCGCTGATCAATTACCTTTTCGCCAAGGATGTACAGCAAAAATTAACCAATGCCTGGTTTGAATATCCTGCGGAAAGCTTCACGGAAGCCAATGATTACCTCTACGGTTTTCCGGATCAGATCGGGCTGAAGGTTAACGCTGAGACCATCGAACAGAATATTCCCGCTGCCTGGGCCCTGATCAATCAAATTGCCGAAGAGCAGGAGTAGCACTTTCTTTGCTCTCTACAACTTCCTTTTGCACCTGCGGCAGCGCCCTGACAACAGGGTTAATAACAAACTGACCAAAACAAACGACCAACTATGCGTTTTCTACTTCTCCTTTTTACGCTGACTTCATTTGCACTTACGGCACAACCAGATCGCTGGCAGCAGGCTGCTACCTACGAAATGGAAATTGACATGGATGTCAAGAAAAACCAATACGACGGCATACAAACGCTGCGCTACGTCAACAATTCACCGGATACGCTGACGAAGGCCTTTTATCACCTGTATTTTAATGCTTTCCAGCCCGGAAGTATGATGGATATACGGAATCAGACACTACCCGATGCGGACAAGCGGGTGGGGGACCGGATCAAAAATCTGGATAAAAAGGAGATCGGTTACATTAAGGTCGGCAGCCTTACTCAGGATGGCCGCCCGGTAAAGCACGAAACGGTCGGTACCATTCTTGAAGTGGAGCTCAACGAACCCATTCTTCCCGGTGCCACCAGCACCTTCAAGATGGAATGGGAGGCTCAGGTGCCTCTGCAGATTCGCCGCAGTGGTCGGGATAACAAAGAAGGCATTCGGTTCAGTATGGCTCAATGGTACCCCAAAATGGCGGAGTATGACTACCAGGGCTGGCACGCTAACCCTTACATTGGTCGTGAGTTCTACCACATCTGGAGTGACTTTGACGTGAAGATTACTATTGATGGTAGTTACGTAGTTGGCGGTACGGGGTATTTGCAAAACCCGGAGGAAATTGGCTACGGCTATGGACCAGAGCCCGCGAAACGCGCTAAGAAAATTACTTACCATTTTAAGGCGCCGAAAGTAGGTGATTTCATGTGGGCGGCTGACCCGGACTATAAGCACACCAGCATGAAACGTGCCGATGGCATGACGATGCATTTCTACTACCAGCCCGGAGAAAAAACGTCTGAAAACTGGGAGAACCTGCCTAAGGTAATGGACGAAGCCTTTGCTTACATCAATGAGCATTACGGGCATTACCCTTACAAGCAATACAGCTTTGTTCAGGGCGGCGACGGAGGTATGGAGTACCCTATGGGAACGCTGATTACCGGCGAACGTAGCTTCCCTTCATTGGTCGGCGTCTCCGTGCACGAATTGATGCACAGCTGGTATCAGCACCTGATGGGGACGAATGAAAGCCTCTACGCCTGGATGGATGAAGGCTTCACCAGTTGGGCAAGCAGTGAGGTGATGAACCATCTGCGCAAAAAAGGTCTCATTGGCGGAGAAGCCAGCGATAACCCTCACGCCCGGACCTACGCCAGCTTGCGGGGGTTCCGCCAGAGTGGTATGCAGGAAGCGCTGACTATTCATGCTGACCACTTTGCAACGAATGCCGCTTACAGCGTTGCTGCCTACGTTAATGGAAACGTCTTTCAGGAACAGCTTCGTTACATCATTGGTGAAGAAGCGCATGACTGTACCCTGCACCGCTACTTCAACGACTGGGCCTTTAAGCACCCGAATCCGAACGACTTTATCCGCGTAGCGGAGAAGTGTTCCGGAATGGAACTCGACTGGTACCGGGAATACTGGGTGAACGGAACGGACTATGCCGATTATGCCGTAGACAAGGTGGAGTCTGATAAAAAGAAATCGAAAATTTTCCTGGAAAAGATCGGTCGGATGCCGATGCCGCTGGAAATTCTGGTTACCCTCAATGACGGTGCTGAACGCTGGTATTACATTGCCCCCCGCCTGCTGCGCGCCACTAAAGATCAGCCTGAGTACGCCGATAACTGGACGGTACTACAGGACTGGCCGTGGACGAACCCCACCTACGACTTTACCATTGACGTCAATAAAAAGGACATTAAATCCGTTCAGCTCAACCCGCGTAATCGGATGTTTGAGGATGATGTGGAGAATAACAGCTGGGAGAAGTAATCTGGTCGTCAGGTAGTCAAACAGTTAAAGAGTCTGATAGTCTTTACGGCAGCAAGTTCGTTGATTGTTCATGGCGCAGACGCAGGATGCAGTGTTCTGCCTTGGATGAGCAAGGTGACGGAACCAAAAAGAATGGCCTGGAAGCAGCTGCTTTCGGGCCATTCTGGTTCTACCTTCTGATTCAATTTCGGTAGCGTTACCGAATGATAAGACGTTGTGTGAGGGCTTTGTCAGCCGTAACGATCTGCGCCAGATAGGTGCCGGCGGGAAGGTCGGCTAATGGGAGGGTAAGTAGGTTGTTTCCAGCGCCGAGCTGCTGCTTTCTCTCGGCGACCTGCCGTCCGGAGGCGTCGAAAAGGCGGAGAGACACCTCCGCTGCTTCGTCCAGGCGAATACTCAGCATGGTCGATTCTCGGGCGGGATTAGGGACGAAATTTCCGACATTGAAGCCCGTGCCAGACGCAAGCGCTCCGCTGACAACATCAGAATAGCTCGTAGATCCATCGTAGTCCTCCTGGCGAAGACGATAGAAATAGGTGGTGTTTTCGATGATTCCCTGGTCCAGGAAGCGATAATCACCTCCATTGGAAGCATTGTCGTGTCCTGCAACAAATCCTACATCAATGAAGGAGCTGCCATCAACGGACCGTTCCACGGTGAAGCCACGGTTGTTGTCTTCGAAAGAGGTTGACCAGTCAAGTTGCAGGCTTTTGTCTGCAGCAGTCAGGCTGAGGTTGGAGAATGTGACCGGTAAGGAAATGTCATTAACGGTCAGTCCCATGGCAAAAGCGACATCGGTTGAACCATTATTAAAGGGGGCGCCGGGCGTGGTACCTATTTGGCCGGTAATCGGAGGATCCGCTAAAAACCACTGACCCTGCACGTTTCTGCCGCTATTATTAGTGTTAGCCGGATCAATCAGGACTTGCATAAAGCCATTTACAGGAACAGTAACGGGAGGGGTGAGGGTAAGCGTCCAGGCGAAGTTTCCATCTTGCGAAAGGTTAACGTCAACACTGGTAACAAGTGCTGTCGCAGCATCGAAGAACTCGACGGTGATTACGCCGCCAGTGCCATCGGTACTGCTTACCCCTCCGACGAAGAGAATGGATGTGATTTCAACGCTGGTGGCGGAGGTGCCCGGGAATGCAGACAGGTCCATTGAGTAGTCTTCGAGACCAATTACACCATCAGCGGGTGGATATGCACTGTAGCCAGCGTTTCCGGTGTTCGTATCGAAAGTGACGGTCTGAGCAAGCAGAACTGTGCTGAGCAGGCAGCAGCAAAAAAAGAGGTAGAGTTGTTTCATATGAAATGACTGTTTGGGAAATTAGACAGAAGATGAATTGGGTTTAAAAAAGTTATGTGTCAGTATAAATCAGCGTCAAATTTATTGTAAAGTAGGAAAGATAACCTGAGAGCAAAAATCATTGATTACGAGCTAATTATGCATGAAAGAGGCGTTTGGACATTTATTTGAGTAATAAAGTCAGCCTGTTTACTTCAACTGAAGCAACGTTTATACTGTAGGATGTATCAAATCCATGAACCACCACCACGACGTAGCTTAGAGAGACCGCATCCCTGCATGAAGATATTACTACTAACCAAGAAGTTTCCCTACCCACTTAAAGACGGAGAAAGTCAGGCCATCCATGGTTTGAGTAAATCTCTGAGTGAGTTAGGTTGCGAAGTCTGCCTACTGGCCATGAATACCAGTAAGCACTTTTTTGCCGGCAGTACGCTGCCCGAACAAATGAGCCACTACCGGGAAGTCAGAACGGTGAATGTAGATAACACCATTAGCGCCTTTGATGCGCTGGGAAATCTATTGCGGGGGACCTCTTACCATATCAGTCGGTTCGATCTTCCTGCTTACCACGACAGCTTGACGGAATGGTTGTTGGAAGAGACCTTTGATGTAGTGCAGCTGGAGACTTTATACCTGTCTCCTTACGTCAATACCATTCGTAAGCACAGCGAGGCTCAGGTAGTCATGCGCTCCCACAACGTAGAACATGAAATCTGGGAGCGGTGCAGCGCCAATATCAGCTTTGCCCCCAAGCGCTGGTATTTACAGCACCTGACGGCTCAGCTAAAAGAATATGAGCAACAGCAGCTCAATCAGTATGACCTGCTGCTGCCGATTACCCGGCGGGACGAGTCTTACTTCAAGACACTGGGCTTCCGGGGCGAGAGCTACGTGCTCCCCATTGGCCTGGAAACTACCTGCGGAGAACCACGTTACGACAGCTACGCGCGGCCCCTCAGCCTGCACTTCATTGGCTCCCTGGATTGGATGCCGAACCTGGAAGGGCTGCAGTGGTTCCTGAATGACGTCTGGCCCGGTATTCACCGGCGCTTCCCGGATTTGGAATTTCACGTTGCCGGACGGAACATGCCTCCTTCCCTTCAGGAGTTGCGGATGAAGAACGTTATCATTCACGGTGAAGTAGAAAGCAGCTGCGACTTCGTCGCCGCTCACAGCATCAGCATTGTCCCATTACTGAGCGGTGGTGGAATGCGGGCCAAGATTCTGGAGGCAATGTCTTTAGGCAGAGTCGTTATCTCTACCTCCATCGGATTGGAAGGGATTGATGCTAAGCACCGTCGGGATCTCTTCGTAGCCGATACACCCACCCAATTCGTCGAAGCAATTGCCGATTGTTTGCGGCGGGGCCGCAAGTTGGAACGAATTGGTCGGGCCGCCGCCATCCGTTTCCACAAGAAATACGACCGTAGAGTGCTGGCTGAAAAATTACTCGTTCGTTACCATAAGCTGATGCGTACTGCGGTGGAAGCTTAGGCCATAAAGCGTACCTTCGCCTTATGCGAAGACTGTTCAAAATCCTGGTCTGGACGGCCGTTATCTTTTTACTCTACGTAGCGGGTTTTCTGCTTTTTGGTACCGTAACGGACTGGAAGCCGGAAGGTACCGAAACGCTGTCTTCAAGCGTAGCCTCCGCTGAACGGGCAGAGCCCGTTATCCAGGATTCCATTATCAGTTTGTTGAGCTGGAACGTAGGCTACGGCGGTATCGGAGACGAGGACTTTTTCTTCTACAATAAGGGAGACTTTTTCTGGACGACGCCCGGTACCGTTCGAATGTCCGAAGAGCGGATCATATCCAATGTAGACGGGCAGGAGCTAACCGTTAAGAACACGCTTAGTGACTTTTTCCTGCTGCAGGAGATCGATACGGCTGCTTACCGTAGCCGCTACGTGAACCAGCTGCAAACTGTCCGGGAAGCCCGGCCATCCTACGCTACCTTCTTTGCCCCCAACTTCAAAAGCAAGCGCGTTCCTTTGCCGCTACTACAACCCTGGGACCATTACGGCTACGTAGTCGGTGGCTTGGTCTCCATGTCTAAGTACCGGCCTGCGACGGCTGAACGGATACAGCTGCCGGGGGAGTTCCCCTGGCCAACCAAACTCTTTCAGTTGGATCGATGCGCCCTGCGGCAGGTTTACCCCGTGAAGGAAGGCCAGGAATTGGCGGTCTACAACGTCCACCTATCTGCTTACGATAAAGATGGCAGCATCCGCCGCCAGCAAATGAATGCGCTGCGGGAGGCGGCGCTGGCGGACTACCAAGCGGGCCGTTATGTCATCATTGGCGGAGACTGGAACCAGATGCCTCCCGGATTCAACTGGTTCAGCCTCAACCCAACGGTAGAAAGGGTAGAGCTGCCCACTGCGGTGAGTTTTGACTTCATGCCCCCCGGCTGGAAGTACGGTTATGACCCTGGCACGGCTACCGTCCGCGAGAGCCACATACCTTACGACGCGCATCGCAGCCGTCGGTCAGTAATCGATTTTTTCCTCCTCAGTCCCAATCTTCGTATCAAGCGCGTGAAGGGAATCAACCAGGGCTTTAAATATTCTGATCATCAACCGGTTTATTTGGAAGTGGAGATGATGTAAAAGAGAATTATCTCACTCAACGTTCAGATAGTGAACCCAACCACACAAAGTGTGTTTCTGAGAAATGCACACTTTACTAAGATTCCTCCCTTTCACCGTTTTATTTCTCTGCTACAGTTGCAACACCACGCCGGCAACCAGTACCGAACCTGAGGCTGTAGAGACCGAAAGCAACACCCTCCAATTAGAACCCGTCTCCCTTGACCTTGATGGCGGTAACAACCCCGCCGCTCCCGGCTTCAACGCTGAGGGGTCCGATAAAAAGGCCATTCAACTGGCCGACAGCATCGTCAAATACCACGGCGGCCGTCAGGCCTGGGACGATACCCGTTTCCTGAAGTGGAACTTCTTTGGTGCCAGATCCCTGACCTGGGACAAAAAAGATAGCCGGGTACGCATCGATGTGCCCAAGCAAAACATGGTCTATCTGCTGGACTACAGCCAGGACACCCTATCCGGCCGTGTCCGGAAGTTGGGCGATGAGATTACCCATCCGGATAGCCTGGCGCTATACCTCAAGCGCGCCAATTCCATTTTCATCAACGATGCCTTTTGGCTCGTGCAGCAGTTTAAGCTCAAGGATGCTGGCGTTACCCTGAAATTCGGTGGCGACATTGCTACTGACCCGCAGGCCAAGCGCCCCAGCTACATCCTCGATCAGACCTTCAGCGGGGTAGGGGACACGCCCGATAACCGCTATCGTTTGTACATTGATAAGGTGAGCTACCGGATCAATACCTGGCAATTCTTCCGCAATGCTGATGATGAGAAGCCTGCTATGGAAACACCCTGGGAGGGATATCTCCCCCATCAGGGAATCCTGCTGTCAGGTGACCGCGGAGGACGTTTTCAGCTGACGGATATTTCTGTCGGTGGAAACCTTCGGGATAAGGTGTTTACGGAATTTTAAGAATAGAACGGTAGAGACAGGCCACGGCCTGTCTCTACCGTTCTATCCCTAAAACCCAATCCGCTTCCGCTGAATGCTAAGCTCCTTAGTATCCAGTTTCAGATGTTCGACGTCGGCCTTTAGCACTCTCACGGTTTTGGAGGGGCTCTTTTTATTGTCGGGCAGTTCCGCCCGGCGGAGATCGTTGCGTTTAAGGATGTCGATAACAATTTTGCGGACGGAGCGCGCATTGCCGAAGAAGTTATCCCGGTATTTATGCAGGAATCGCAGGTAGGCCTCCAGGTGTTTCGTCGCGGCGGGGGCCAGCCTGGCGGACCGCTCCTTAAACATGCTCTCGGCAATTTGAAGCAGTTGCTCCGGGGAATAATCTTCGAAGAGCAAGGTCTTGTCAAAGCGGCTACTGAGACCCGGATTGGCTTTCAGGAAGACATCCATGTTATCGGGGTATCCCGCTACACAGACGAAAAATTCTCCGCGTTTATCTTCCATCCGCTTGAGCAGGGTTTGGATGGCCTCGTCGCCGAAGTCTCCCCGTTGGCTGCTCTTCTGCGTCAGCGCATAAGCTTCATCGATGAACAGTACTCCCCCGATGGCTTCTTCTATTTTCTTAGCCGTTTTTTCGGCGGTCTGGCCAACGTAACCAGCGACCATCCCCTGACGGTCCGTTTCCACAATATGGCCTCTTTCTAAAATACCTAAAGCATTATAGATGCGGGCCAGAATACGGGCAACGGTAGTCTTTCCCGTTCCCGGGTTACCAATCAGGACGGTATGAAGGTGGAAGGCATTAAGGACGTCACGACCAGTCTTACGGTAAAATTTCACCAGACTAACGAGTTCCCGGAGCTGCACCTTTATGTTTTCCATCCCGATCAGAGCATCCAGCTCCGCCATGGCTTCGGCGAGGAGCTCCTCGTTAACGGGTATGGCCGGTCGATCTGCCTTCTTGTCGTACTCAATCTTTTCTACGTCCTCTACGAGAATACTACTCAACTGCTCTTCAGTGAGTTTGAGCGCCTTAGTCTCGTCCTGCATCAGACGCAGCGCCATTTGTACTTTGGCCTTTTCGATAAGATCGTGTACGTAGCGGGCGTTGCCGAAGGTCTTGTCCCGCGAGCGGAAGGCCTTGGTGATCATCACGTCGATGCGGGCTTTGGCTGCGGTGCTTAGCTTAACACCAAGTTGTTCGCAGGCGTAATCCGCAATGGTGCTGAGTTCCTGTGGGAGAAAGTCCCGGAAGTCATAGTTATGCTTGAAACGGGATTTCAGGCCGGTATTGCTGTCCAGGAAGCGCTTCATCTCCGTAGGGTAACCGGCTACAATAACGGCGATATCTCCTTCACCGTTAGACATTTCCTTGACAAGGATCTCAATGACCTCCCGGCCAAAGTCTTTACCATCGTCATTACTTCGGGCCAGGGCGTAGGCTTCATCAATGAAAAGAACACCGCCGCGGGCCCGCTCGATCACCTCCCGGGTTTTGGGGGCTGTCTGTCCGATGTATTCGCCCACCAGGTCAACACGGTCAGCCACTACGGTATGACCCTTGGAGAGTAAGCCCATTTTACGATAGAGCTGCCCCATCATTCTGGCCACCGTAGTTTTTCCGGTGCCGGGGTTTCCGCTGAAAACGGAATGAACGTCAATGCCTTTGTCCATATCAAACCCCCGCTTCTGCCGTAGTTGCAGAAAGCGGATGTAGATGGCGTGCTCGTTTATTTTCTGCTTTACTTCCTGCAGGCCCGTTAGTGCATTCAGGCGGGCCATAATGGTGTCAAAGGTTTCTGATGATTCTTCCTGAGGGGCAAGAACCATCCCGTTGTCTTCCCCGGGAAGGTAAACGGGTGGTAAACCCGGTACGGCTTCATCATCGACGAGAAAGGGAACGCTGGCAATGAGTTTATCCAGAAAGATAATATCGGCCGTGTAAGCATCTTCCCGCCAGAGGTTCGGATTCGCAGCACCCCAGCCAGCGGTAACCTTCACTTCTTTTTGATCTTGCTTGACGAGTTGCAGGCGAACAATCTGTCCCTTTAGCTCGCGGGCCTGGTTATGAAACTTGGTGTACAGCTCCAGGTGCCAGTCTTCATGGGGTTGGAGGTTGTCAAACAGGAGCTCGACGTATATGTAGCGGGTTTCTTTAACGGCAAACTCTTTCAGAAAGACCCGGTCGTCTTCCAGTACATCATCGTAAGGGCCTTCGTAAAGACGGACGGATTTCAGTTTCAGGTACTTTTCGATGGATTCCATGTCCATCCAATCCAGATCCTGAATGCCCTCCGCTGAGTCAGCGTGCTCAATGACGTAAAAGTATTTGCTGCCAACCTTCTTACCATCAATGTAGGCTTCCCAGAAGTAAGTGCCTTTCTTCCAGAAAGTCCCGCGCTTTTGATTGCCCCATCCTTCCCTTAGGAAGATGACATTATCGAATTTACTGACCTCTTTCTCTATCGTCAGATTACAGATTTCAGTTTTTTCTTTTCCTTCAATGCTAAAGCACTTCAGGTCTACGCGTAAGGACCAGTCTTCGAGATCAAACTTTTTATTATAGAGAGAAAGTTCTGCGTAGATATAGGCTGTCTCGTACCGATCAAAAACCTGGCGGTACTTCTTCACATTTTCCCAGAGATATTCCGTAGAGTTGTACACTTTAAGTTCTTTGAACTTAAAGGCTGATACTACTTCATCATTATCCTGGCTTACGGTCATTTAAGTAAAGAAACACCATAACGGTAAACTATCCAAACCCGGTTTACGGGCTTTAATTGTTAGCACCCTAAAAACTATGATGAAGACGTGAAAAAAGGTGCTCCGAATATATTCGGAGCACCTCAAAACCACCTATCTAAACTTAGGGGCTATGCGTTTTACAGCCCCTAAACCTGACGGTCGAGGGATAAACTGCGATTTAGAAATAAGGTTGCGAGATTATTCCGGTTTTTTTTGGAGAAGTGTCTTTTGCGCGGCCGCAGGTGCAAAATTTGCCTCACTAAAAGCAGTGGGACGGGCGGGCGAACTACGGCCAATCAGCCGATTAAGCGTGTATTTTCTCAATATGAAGTTTATCACAATTGTTGGGTAGTGCAACTTAGCTTAGCTTTCAGAAGGTTATCTTGGCAAACGTATTAACTACCCCATGATGAATCAAATACCATTAACGGAGATGAAGTGGCGTCGTTATGACGGCCGCAAGATCACTGACCCCATCAGCGAAGCTGTCCGTAAAACCATCCTGCGGGAGCGGGAGCAAGGCCACCGCCTCAAGGTCTGTATTGGTACCGATAGCCAGGTACGGGGCAAAGTGACGGAGTTTGCCACCGTTATCGTTTTCCTCCGGGAAAAGAAGGGGGGCTTCATGTTCATTGCCAACTACAAGACGGAGCAAAAAATGAGCATCCGCGAACGGATGATTCTGGAGGTCGCCCGCTCGGTAGAAATCGCCTACGAACTCTGTAACCTGCTCGATGAGCATAAGGTAGAACTCGAAGTGCACGCTGACATCAATACCGACCCTCACTTTAAGTCCAACACCGCCCTGAAAGAGGCTATGGGGTACATTCTCGGTATGGGCTTCGTCTTCAAAGCCAAGCCCGATGCTTTCGCCTCTTCAGCCTGTGCTGATAAGGTATGCTAAGGGATAAGCAAGAGCAGGGATGAAGCATAAACTTCGTCCCTGCCTCCTTTGCTCTTTTATCTCCCCGGGCTTGCTCCTGTACTTCGGCTTCGCTCAGCAAACACGATCCCTCGTCCTATTCTTCTTCGTTTTTCTTAGATGGTTTTATCAATTGCCACCCCGGTCGTTTGAAGTAGAAGAAAGCCATGATGAAAATCACTATCCAATACAGAATTTCTACTGACCAGGCCAGCGTCATACTGCCCCATGAGCTGTGTACCACCCAGAATATAAGTACCACGTAAACAGTGGCGCAAAGGCCCTGTATCTTGAGCGCCAGACCCGTTTCACCAGCTCCGATGAGCCCGTTGAGGAAGATGCTGCCAAAGCTGAAGGTGGTCAGGATGC
The DNA here is from genome assembly GCF_900110645.1 of Neolewinella agarilytica. GTDB lineage: Bacteria > Bacteroidota > Bacteroidia > Chitinophagales > Saprospiraceae > Neolewinella > Neolewinella agarilytica. The sequence continues at coordinate 455,901 of NZ_FOFB01000001.1, read as the reverse complement.
CCCATAAAACCCAGAATACCGGATAGGCTGCATTGATGAGGTAGGCTCGTTCATCGCCGAGGATGGGGTAAAGCACCTGATTGGGAAAGAGTAATAATGGCAGGATCATCAGCGTCGTGATTCCCAGACACAGAAAGGCTGTCTTCCAGAGCACAATGGGCACTTTCTCCCGCTGCCCGGAGCCAATGAAATAGCTGGCCATAGTGTTGATGCCCGTACAGAATCCCCAGGCCGGAATGGATAAAATCAAGTAGGCAATACGCACTATGTTGGTCGTTGCCAGCGCACGTTCCCCGAAGTTCTCTACCAAACCGAAGAAGATAAATCCGCTCCCCAGCCCAACTACCGACATACCAACGATAGGGACGGATAAGCCAATGATTTCCCGGATAATAACCGGGTCCCATTTCGGGAAGTGGAAGATGTTATATTTCCGGTTCTTCTTGTCGAAGACCATATAAATAAGGAACACAAACAGGGCGATATATTCCGATACTGTGCTGGCTAATCCTGCTCCGGCAATTCCCATTTCGGGGAAGCCGTAGTGCCCGAAAATGAGCGCATCATCCAGGAAGATATTAGTGATCGCGAGGATGAAGGTGTCAATAATGATGAAGACCGGCCTGGCAATTCCGGTGTAAAAAGCAACACAGGCCACGCCGATATAGCTGGCGAATACGCCCCATTTGCGCGTTTCGAGGTATTCTAGCGATTTATAGAAAATGACGTCGGAGTCCACCAGACTGGCGAAAAGCCAATAAGCCCCGTAGGTCATGAAAAAGAACAGAGCAAGGGCCAGCAGCAGCTCGAAATAAATGGTGCTGTAGAAGGTTCTGCCAACGCTTTCGGTCTTCTCCTGCCCGGATCGCCGGGCCATCAAAATCTGGCCGCCCCGGCTGAAACCAAAACCGATGGCGGCAACAATGATGTAAAAAGTAGCGACGAAGCCAATGGCGGCAAAGTCGTCTTCGCTCTTGTAGTAGAGGAACACACTGTCCGTCATCGCCACAACATTCTGGGCGGCGCTCCCGATGATGATCGGAATGGAGACTTTCCAGATGTCGCGATATGAGGTGCTTAGTTTCACTAATGGGCGAAGTTAGACAGTTAGCCCATTAGACTGTTAGTTCAGCAATAAGTAACTGCTTAATTATCGACCAAAAGATGGTTTACGGCTATTCGCGTCCCAATTCCTCGGCTCGGGCCAGGGCTGCTTTGGCTCCGTTCTTGATGTCCATGTAGACGGAGGTTGCCTTGAAGGAGTTGATCGCTGCCTCCGTTGTTCCCCCTTTACTGGACACACGCCTGATCCATTCCTCACAACTGGCGTCGTTTTTCATTTGCAATTCAACGGCACCCCGAAAGGTTTGCGCCACCAGTAACTCAGCCTGGCTGGCGTTGAAGCCCATCTCCTGCGCTACCTCTATCATTGCCTGCATAAAATAAAGCACGTAAGCAGGGCCGCTGCCCGAGATGGCCGTAGTGGCATCAATGGCGTATTCATTGTCTACGTAAATAGCTTTTCCCGTTGTGTTCAGCAGGTTTTGCACAAGGACAAGCTCGATGCGGGTAACGGCATCACTGGCCGTATAAGAGGTCATGCCGAGCCCGATTTGAGCCGGAAGGTTCGGCATAGCTCTGATGACTTTCTCTACTCCAAGTCCTTTTCTGATCGTGTCAATGGTCACCCCGGCCATAATGGAGAGGTACACTTGTTGAGGATCGGTCGACGGGCGAAGTGTGGCAAATAAGGCGGACGAATCCTGGGGCTTGACGGCCAGAATAATCAGATCTGCGGCATTAAGACAGTGGGCCGGGTCAGTATGCACAACGCCAATATTCTCTCCGCGAAGCTTTTCCGCCTGTTCAGGGCTACGTTCCAGCACCATGAGGTCTTCCGGCTTAACCAAGTGTGCCCGTAGTAAACTTCGGGCGTAGGTCTTACCCATATTCCCGCCGCCAATGATAAGGATTTTCATATTTGCTTAAATTTCAGGGTGCAAACATAGCCCTCGCATTGGGGTAGCACGAAACTCAAAGGTGACGGAATTCCAGTCGTTAACCGAAATGAAAGTGTTATAGTAAGACTTTCGTTAAACTTTTCATCATAGATTGTATTAAGTGCTTTTGTATTTAATTTTGAGAAGAAACCCGTTATGAACTCCATAGAAGAAGCTATTCAACAACCAAAATTTGAAACCTCCAGTCACCGGGCCCAGGTTAACATCATCTACACGGCCGCCTGGTTGAACCATGGAACGATTAAAGCCCTTAAGCCATATGGTCTCAGCTTGCAGCAATTCAACATCATGCGCATCCTACGGGGTCGTGGTGGCCAGCCATCAACCATCAAGTTACTGACCGAACGGATGCTTGATAAAATGAGTAACGCCAGCCGGCTGGTGGATAAGCTGAAAGAGAAGGGCTACGTTGAGCGTAAAGAATGTGCGGAAGATCGCCGCAGGGTGGATATTCTCATTACGGAGGCCGGGCTCGATGTTATTGAGCGAGCCAGTCAGGCTGTGGAAAGGAGCCGTAGTTCCTCCTTTAATACACTGACGGATGAAGAAGCTAATCAATTAAGCCACTTGCTGGATAAGCTCCGCGGCGCATAAACATTAGCGCCAGCAAACCTCTACGTGATGTTGCCCTTTTTCTTCACCAACTACGGTGCGGGCCCAGTAGAGTTTGTCTTCAAATAAAGCAATTTTAGGGAAGCCGGAGGAGCGGGCGGGGGAGGTGGAGACGAGGTCTTCGCGCTCAACTTCGCCGGAAGGAGCTATGGCCCACAGAGTGAGGAAAGCATCGTCGATGTTTTCCCTGGTAGTGAGGGCCGTGGCGTAGGCGGTGCCGTCTTCGGCGAGTTGCAGGTCGACGCGGCCGAGGGGAGCATTGTCATCCAGCAGGGTAGGTGGTTGCCAGGCGTCGAGGGCCGCATCGTAGCGGCTGAAGAGGATTTGGGCGCGGTCCGCAGGTGCCGTGTACCATACAATAGCAATGTTTCCGGCTCCGTTGGCGGCCAGGGCCGGCCCGTTTACCGGGCAGCCACTGATCTCCCAGTTGTCGGCGTGGACGAGCTTGGGCGTAGACCATTCCCTGCCGGTAGGTTTGATGACGTAGCCGATATCGCGGATCTCATGCTCGGAGCGGTCGCGGTAGGCGACCATCACGAGATCGTCCGTCGCCACCGTAGCCGTGTTACAGCAGTCGCAGACGCGGTGGTCGAGCTCTACGCTGACGGAATCGGTGAGGGCTTTGGTCCGGAGGGTCATGGCGCCTCCGCCACCGTGACCATGGTCATCACTTTGCTCTGCAACTTTCTTTGCACCCGCGTCCGCGCCTGCTTGTTTGGTGTAGCGGCCGTCTAGCCAGCTCACCTGTAAACCACCCTCCGGCAATTGCGCCGAAGAGAGGAAGCCGTGCTCGGCGGAAACGGTGTCCTGGTGGAGCTTGCGGGGGATAAACAGTGGCCCATTATCGTCTCTAAACGAGTATTTAATATCATAATCGTAAGTGCCTCCCGCACTATACTCGAGAGCGTGTGAAAAGAAAACATGTCCGTGAAGCCCTTCGTCGACGTACTTAATGGAAGGAAAGTCTGCCCAATTCACAAACCATTCTTTACCGCTTTGGAACACCGTAGTCTGTGTCGAATTCTCCGAAGGTGGAATCGGAAAGGCGAGAAGATTGTGTTGTTCCTGTTCGCTTAGAACATAGGAGAGTTGGATGTTCTCAGGAGTAAGGAACAACCGTGGTAAATGAGTACCCTTTGGCAGTTGAAAACACTCCGCTTCCGCCATTGTAGGCGTGTCCTGACCACAGTTGAAGAATAGAAAGGAGAGTAGGACAGAAAGGGCGTATTTCAAGTGGAAAGGGATAATGTTTGAAGAAAAATAGATTAGGATGAATAGGATTTTGATAGAATTTTTAGGATTAATCCTATACATCCTACGCTAATCCTATTCATCCTAATCTATTGGCATAAAGGGGAAGTTGTAATCTAACTCAGCCCCAAAATCTTCCGGTTCGTCTCCGCATCCGTTCCGGCATCGGCGAAGTCGTCGAAGGCGCGCTCGGTAACGTTAATGATGTGCTCAGAGATGAAGGGGGCTCCTTCGGCGGCACCCTGGTCGCTTGACTTAATGGCACACTCCCATTCCAGCACGGCCCAACCGTCGTAGTTGTACTGACTGAGTTTGGAGAAGATGGCTTTGAAGTCGACCTGCCCGTCGCCGAGGCTGCGGAAGCGGCCGGCCCGGTCCGCCCAGCCCGCATAGCCGGAGTAGACTCCCTGGCGGCCGGTAGGATTAAACTCCGCGTCTTTAACGTGGAAAGCACAGATGCGCTCGTGGTAGATATCAATGAACTCCAGGTAGTCCAGGCACTGTAACACGAAGTGACTCGGGTCGTAGTTGATCTGAGCGCGAGGGTGGCCGTCAACGGCTTCCACGAAGCGCTCAAAGCTGGTGCCGTCAAAGAGGTCTTCCCCTGGGTGAAGTTCGTAGCCAACGTCAACGCCGCACTCATCGAATACATCGAGGATGGGCTTCCAGCGTTTACCGAGCTCGCCGAAGGCTTCTTCTACCAGTCCGGCAGGCCGCTGCGGCCAGGGGTAGAGGTAGGGCCAGAGCAGTGCACCGGGGAAAGAAGGGTGGGCGGTGAGGCCCAGATTCTGGCTCGCCTTAGCGTTCCACTTCATCTGCTGCACGGCCCATTCCTGGGTGGCCTTAGGGTTGCCGGCTACTTCCTTGGGAGCAAAGCCTTCGTACATTTTAGCGTAAGCGGGGTGAACGGCTACGAGTTGTCCCTGCAGGTGGCTGGCCAGCTCCGTGACGGTCAGACCATGCTCGGCAATCTTGCCTTTCCATTCGTCGCAGTAGGTCTTCGATGTTGCTGCTTTCTCCAGGTCGATCAACCGGGCATCCCAACTAGGAACCTGAATGCCTTTATAGCCGAGGCCGGCCATATACTTACAGATATCGTCAAGATTGTTGAAAGGAGGCTCGTCACCCATAAATTGTGCGAGAAAAATGGCGGGGCCCTGAATCGTAGTCATGGGTTGGTCTTTTGTCTGTGGTTATTTTGATTGCGTGATCTGGTCCTGGTAAATCCACTAACGGAAATCTCAGGGAGGCAAGATAACAAAAACTCGTGGTGCTGGTCCGTCTGATTTATGGACTCCGGACCCCCAAATCTGGTTTCTCCCGATGCTACCTTGCGTGCTATCGATTGCAGAAACCATATCTACTAACTTTACGGAAAAAAATATGACAACTACTGATCTGAAACCCGAAGAATACGCTCCGTTTTACGCCGGATACATCGCCCGGGTAGGGGAAATGGAGTTGATGCCCGCCCTGGAACACAGCCGTAAGGAGCTGTTGGCCTACCTGACGGAAGTGCCCGATGATCGCATCAATCATGCCTACGCCCCGGGAAAGTGGACAATCCGGGAGTGCTTGCAGCACATCATTGATACCGAACGCGTCTTTGCCTACCGGGCACTGCGGCTCGGGCGTGGAGATGAAACACCACTTCCCGGCTTCGATCAGGACCAGTTCGCCAGTGTAGTGGATGTCTCCCAACGGGATTTTAAGGAAATGGTCGAAGAATTTCGCCTGCTCCGCCTGACGACGGAGCAATTGTTCAAAGGCTTCACACCGGGGGATTTGATTCGGATGGGCCACGTTAGCGGTGGTAGTGTCTCCGTAAGAGCGGTAGGCTTTATGCTGAGTGGGCATGTGTTGCACCATGCGAAGCTGTATTGGGAGGCCTATGGGTAGTGGGGGCTGCTACGCAGCTTTAGAGTTGAACCACTGAGGTGCACAGAGGTAGACACAGAGGTTCACAGAATGGCTGCTGCACAGCTGACCCACCACAGATTATCACGGATTCACACAGATTAGAGCACAGATTAAATGGACAAACGGTAGGATTAATTCTAAAAATTCTACTCTAATTCCATTAATTCTAATCCATTGACCTTTTCCCCTTACTCCCCCACCACCGGAACCCGCAGCCTCACGCTAATCTCATCCCCCACCAGGCCGCCAAAGAGGAAGGGGCCTTCGATGCCGTAGTCTTCACGAAGTACGGTGGTTGAGCCTTTAAATACGTTGCCTTCGAAGGTGAAAGGTATGCTGACCTGCTTGCTAACCCCCCGGATACTTAGCTGACCGGTGACAGAATATCCTGTCGCAGTCTTTTGAAAATCGCTGGAGACAAAGCTGATTTTTGGGTGCTTTTCAACGTCGAGCCAACTTTCTCCGAGGGCGTGTTTATCTTTTTTCTTATTACCTGTATTGATGGTACTGGCGTCTACCCAGACGTTGAAGCTGGAGGAATTCAAATCATCCGGGGTGAAACGTATGGTACCTTCCAGGCCCTTAAAGTTTCCTTCCGCTTTTTCCGTAGCAAACTGGATGGCGTAATCATCAGCGGGGCGATAATCGGTGGCCCAGGCAACAGATAGCATAAAGAGAAAGGTAAGTAAGACTGCAAGCCGCATAATACCGATGTTTGAGCAGCTTAACGATTTAGCCGGGGCGATGGTTTTGGCCATGGTCGAATCTGCCTCGGGCAGAGAGCGGCTGCGAGTAGCCTCCGGCTAGGAGTTGAGGTATGCACTCATAGCCTTCTACTTTGAAGATATAGTCTCCTCGGTCACCAGAAGTGAAAAACTTTTAAGAACCAATTTTAACGAAGCAGGCGGCTTAGTCACTTCAGGTCGGGAACGAAGCGTTTGAACGTCATAATTACTGAAGTTTTGAAAATCACCTGAAGTGACCGAGCCTACTATGTCTTTAATGAACTTGACTTTTACGCCCATCTCTTCTGTGTGGACTTTGTGTCCTGTGTGTAGCCAGTAGAATTGCGTAGCAATAACATTGGTATGCGCTTCGCGCTGTTTGACGCAAAGGGCACACAGGCACACAGAGCACTAAGAAGAGTTTGTTGGTAATGATTCCATGGCTCAGTTAGCCTAAGACCAGCGGGCGCTCACTGCTACTCTCCGCCATAGGCGGATTTGGGCAAAAAAAACCGGGCCGCCGGAAAATGAATTCCAGCGGCCCGGCCCGTCGTCATAAGACAATGCTTGTTTAGCTCAGCACTTCTTTCACCACGTCAGCGGCTTCCTGAAGGGCAACGGCAGAACGTACGTTCAGACCAGACTCATCGATGAGCTTCTTGGCGATGTCAGCGTTTGTTCCCTGGAGGCGAACGATGATTGGCACTTTAATATCGCCGATATTCTTGTAGGCATCCACAACACCCTGAGCCACACGATCACAGCGAACGATACCGCCGAAGATATTGATCAGGATAGCTTCTACGTTCGGGTCGCGGAGGATGATCCGGAAGGCTTGCTCAACCCGGGCCGCATCTGCCGTACCACCTACGTCGAGGAAGTTAGCGGGTTCTCCACCGGAGAGCTTGATGATATCCATCGTGGCCATGGCCAGTCCGGCACCGTTTACCATACAGCCTACGTTACCATCGAGGTTAACGAAGTTGAGGCCATAGCTCTGTGCTTCTACTTCGGTAGCGTCTTCTTCCGTCACGTCGCGCATAGCGGCGATTTCTTTCTGGCGGTAGAGTGCGTTACCGTCGATGCTGAATTTACAGTCAACGGCGATGATGCTGTCGTCTGGCTTGTGCAAACAGGGGTTGATTTCGATCAGGGCCGAGTCCGCACCCAGGTAAGCCGCGTAAAGCTTGTAGATGAACTTGGTCATGTTCTTAAACGCCAGACCGGAGAGGCCCAGGTTAAAGGCTACTTCACGAGCGTTGAAAGGCTGCATGCCCAACTCCGGATCGATGTAGGTTTTGTGTACCAGGTGAGGGGTTTCTTCCGCTACGGCCTCAATGTCCATACCACCCTGGGTAGAGTGAATGATGACGTTTTGCTTACGACCGCGGTCCATCAGGATAGAGATGTAGTACTCTTTGCAAGCAGCAAAATCCGGTGCGTAAGCATCTTCAGCTACGAGGATTTTGTTAACTTTCTTACCGGGGCCTTCCATGCCACCCGGAGTCTGAGGCGTCTTCAGCTGCATTCCCAGAATATTAGAAATGTGCTCTTTTGCCTCATCCCGGTTTTTGGCCAGCTTTACACCGCCACCTTTACCACGGCCACCGGCGTGAATCTGTGCTTTGATCACGGCAAATTTACTGCCGGTTTCTTCAGCGAGCTGATCGTATTTGGTCATGGCTTCTTCGACGGAGTCGGCAGCGTAGCCATTCTGAATCGGGACACCGTACTTGACGAGGATGCTCTTGCCTTGGTATTCGTGGAGGTTCATATTGAGGTCTTGAATTTGGTGCGAAGATAGGAAAGTTAGCGATTACCGCTACTGTCTGATCTGCTTTTCGAAAATTGATCCCCCTCAGTGACGCAAGTGGTGTGCTGGCCAGCCTTTGTACCTCATGTTTGCTGGTGGTTATTTCGGCTTAGTGCCATGGCTCTGCTTGGTCAAACACTGCACCTGCGCTCCGGCGCCCTGAAGAACAGGAAGAGGAGCCGACGGAGCGCAGGTGGAGGGGAACGTTAAAAAAGCAAGGGAGGCTACCGCAGCCGATAGCGCCCTACCAGCTGCGCCGTAAGCGGACGGAAGGTCGTTATCGCCGGCACTTGCGCAGAAGTATTCTCATTGAAAACGAAACCCTGAGTGGAAGTGAAATAGTCGTTCAATTGTTTTTCAACCAGCACCCCAATGCTGAACGAATGACCGATGTGAACATCGAAACCACCGCCGGCCCGGAAGAGGATCGAAGAAACTTGGTGAGCATCACGCAGATTGATGGACCGGTTGGTTAATTGAAAGCAGCCTTCGGGTAAGACTTCAAATTGTGGGGCCTCTCTTCTCAGGCTAACTAAGATCGGTACGTTAATGGATACCTGCGCCCGCAGCGAAAGATTCCCATTAAACAGCTCCTGGCGGTATCCTACGGGCACCCCCACGTCAATGAGAAAGCCCCGCGGAGGCTCATTGGAAAAGCCTTGGAAACCATTTCCGTCGCAAGCAGAAATCGGATCACCGATAGTACCCGGGTCGGGTGCTTCAATAAAGACAGTATCTACAGGGCCAATTTCGGTCGTTGCCGTTTGTATGGAAATCTCATTGTAGGAAAAGTTAAGCGACTGGATGCCTAATCCGGAATAAATACTCCCTGACCCACCAATCGGAAAGTGCACTTCAACACCGAGCCGACCGCTGACCCTTTCAGCAATTGTCGTCTCGGAAAAGTCAGTGACGGAGGTCAGTTGCCTCAGGAAAAAATCTTCTCCAAATTGGCCGCTAATGGGAAAAAGCGCTTCATAAGTTGAGATTGAGGTTGATTTTGGGGCGTCAAAAGTCCCAATGCCGCCATATATTTCGATGGAAGTAAATTGGGCCAGAAGGCTGGTCGCTAAGAAGGTAAGAGATACCGGGAGAAGCAAGCGTAAAGACATAATATTGGGTTTTAGAGGTAGCACAAAATACAGGAAATTTTACAGCTGATGGCTATTTCCCTTCACCCAGGCCGCCCGCTCCAGAATAGCGGCCTTGTCGTCTCCGTCCTTCTTGTCCCAGGTTTTATACATGAAGGCCATGCGGAAGTTGTTGCTGAATTTTTCCCGGTGGCGATCCAGAAAATCCCAGTAGAGGCTGTTGAAGGGGCAGGCCCTTTCGCCGACTTTTTCTTTCTTGTTGTAATGGCAGCCTTTGCAATAATCGCTCATTTTATCGATGTAGTTCGCGCTACTGCAGTACGGCTTGGTGGCGACCAGACCGCCGTCCGCCCGCTGGCTCATACCCCGGGTGTTGGTGATCTCTACCCACTCGATGGCGTCGATGTAAACACCGAGGTACCAGGCGTCTACCTCGTCCGGGTCTACGCCCAATACAAGGGCGAAGTTACCCGTCACCATCAGCCGCTGGATGTGGTGAGCGTAGGCCTGGTCCAGGCTCTGGTTGATGGCGTGGCTGAGGCAGTTCATCTTCGTTTCGCCGGTCCAGAACCAGTCGGGCAATTTTGCCTGATGGTTCAGGTCATTGCTGGCGGCAAAGGCGGGCATTTTCGCCCAGTACACACCCCGCATATACTCCCGCCAGCCGAGAATCTGCCGGACGAAGCCCTCTACCTGATTGATCGTTATCTCCTCCTGCCGGGACCGCCAGGCAGCGATGGCGGCATCAATGACTTCCTTCGGGGAAATCATCTTTGTGTTCATCGCAAAGCTGAGGTTGGCATGGTAGAGCAGCGGATGCTTAACCGTCATGGCATCCTGATACGTTCCGAATTGGGGCAGGCGATTAGCGCAAAAGTCCGCCAGGGCTTCGAGGCACTCGCCGCGGGTAGTGGGGTAGGCAAAACGGTTGTCCTTCATCCGGCCCATCGTCTCTACGCCATGGCGATCCAGTAAGTCAACGATTGCACCCGCGTCTTTGGGGAAGGTCTTTGCCTCAGGGAAGGTGATGTCTTTGGGCAGCTTACCCCGGTTGTCATGGTCAAAGTTCCATTGCCCGCCTTCGGGCTCGCCAGCGGCGTCCAGCATGATGTCATAGCGCCGGCGCATCATGCGGTAAAAGGTCTCCATCAGGTAAGTCTTCTTCCCCTGAAACAGATCGCGAACGTCCATCCGCTCACTCAGGAAATGCTCGCTGTCAAAGACATTTATTACTCCTCCAAAGTTTTCTGAAAATCTATTTAATTCCTGATCAAGCCTCCACTCATCCGGTAGCTGGTATTCGACGGTGCCGGCCCCGAGCTCGGAGGCAAGTTGCCCGAGATTATCGCTGATGGATTCCAGCTGCAGCTCGCGGGTGTCGTCCAGTGTCCGGTAGACTACGGTGTGTCCGATTTCGCCCAGCCGCTTCGCAAAAGCCCGCATGGCCAGAAAGAAGCCCGTGATCTTCTGAATGTGATGTCGGGTGTAGTTGCTCTCTGACCAGGTCTCGAACAGGCAATAGGTCACCTCCGGATCTACGGATGTAAACCAGCTGTGTTTTTCGTTGAGTTGATCACCGAGGATCAGGCGGAGGGTTGGCATGGGTTGGGGAGATACTTGCTGAATGAGTGAATGAGGGAATGATTGAATGAGGGAATGATTGAATGAGAGAATGTGGAAATTGTTGAAAGAAATTATTTATCCAATCATTCTCCCATTCGCTCATTCTCCCATTCTCCCATTCACTCATTCCCCCATTCACTCTGCCCCTAAGCGGCAAATCTCCACCACCACTTTTGCTGCTGCTTCCATTTCCTCCAGGCTGGCCCACTCGTACTTTGAATGGAAAGCATGCTCCCCGGCGAAGATGTTCGGGCAGGGCAGGCCCATAAAGCTCAGGCGGGAGCCATCGGTGCCGCCCCGGATGCTGTCTGGCTTTGGGGTGATGCCGACGTTGCGGATGGCGGTTTCGGCCAGGGCCATCACGTGGGGGTGCTCATCGAGCACCTCCTTCATGTTGCGGTATTGCTCCGTGATGCTGAGCTTGATTTCTGAGTTAGGGTAGTTGGGCGCAACGGCGATGATGATATCCGCCAGGTCATTCGCCAGGTCGGTAAGTTTGGCGGTGTCGAAATCGCGGAGGATAAAATCAATGCGGGCAGACTCTGCTTTGGCTTCCATTTCCACGGGATGGAGAAAGCCTTCTTTCCCTTCAGTAGTTTCCGGGCTGAGGCGATCTTTGGGCAGGGCGGCGATGATGTCCGCCGCGATCTTGATGCTGTTTTCCATATGGCCTTTGGCCATGCCGGGGTGGGCGCTTACGCCGGTGATGGTGATGCGGGCACCGTCGGCGCTGAAGGTCTCATCCTGCAGGCTGCCGAATTCTTCTCCGTCGATGGTGTAGCCGAAGTCGGCGGCGAGTTTATCCATGTCGACGGCGTTGACGCCGCGGCCGATCTCCTCGTCGGGGGTGAAGAGGATTCGCACGCGTCCGTGTTCGATGCCGGGATTGTTAACCATGGTTTCCACGGCGGTCATGATGGCCGCTACACCGGATTTATTATCCGCTCCGAGCAGGGTAGTGCCCGAGGCCGTAATGATGGTGTGGCCTATGCACTGGTCTAGCCCCGCATGGTCCGCCATACGAATAACGATGGATGGATCGTCGGGTAAGACCAGATCCTGCCCCTGGTAGTTTTTATGGACCAATGGCTTAACGTCCTTCCCGCTGGCATCCGGGCTGGTGTCCATGTGGCTGCAGAAGCAGATGACGGGCGCACCTTCTTTACCCGGAGTAGCGGGCAGAGTAGCGTAGACGTAGCCGTGCTCGTCCAGGTGAGCGTCTTCAAGGCCCAGGTCAAGTAATTCCTGCGCTAAGACTTTCCCCAGGTCCTTTTGCTTCATTGTGCTGGGCTGGGTGGGGGAGTGGGCGTCTGATTGCGTATCGATTTGTACGTAGCGGAGGAAACGGTCAAGGAGCATGGTTGGTCTTTTGGTTTGCTGGTCGATTGGCGCTGCCGTATTTTACAAAAAGTAGGGGCGGCGCGGACGCAGGTGCAAGTTAAGTTGACGGGCGCAAAGTTTCTGCTGCAAAAAACAATCCCCCTGCACCTGCGAGCGCGCCAAAACGTCGAGGCAGGCAGGATTCCCGTCGAATTGGCCTGTTAATGCTTCCTGAACTTCTTATTTTACACCAATGAAGATCCTTCTTTACGTTATTCTTGCGTTGGTTTTGATTGCTGTGGCGCTCCTTGCCTGGTTTTTCCTGATTTACGCCAGGACGCCGGGTATCGACCTGCCCGCTACGGCCTCTGAAAAAGAGAAGCTCGATTATGTGGATAATTACCTCAGCAAATTGCAGGAAGAAGGTAAGTTCAATGGCGCCGTTCTCTTCGCCCGTAACCATGAGCCACTACTGATGAAAACCTACGGCTTTACGGATGCCTGGCGAAAAGAGACACTCACAACGAATTCCTCCTTCAGGCTGGCTTCCGTTTCCAAGCAATTTACGGCGGCCGGAATTTTGCGTGCTCAGGAGCTGGGATTGCTCAATATTGATCGTCACGTAGCGGATTATTTGAAGACTTTCCCATATCCAACGGTCACGATTCGCCACCTGCTGAACCAGACCGGGGGCGTGCCGGATAACTATATGCGTCTGGCTCAGGAAAACGTGGAAAGCCTGAAGGGGCCGCTTAGCATTAATGATGTCGTCCGGCTGGTGGCAGAAGAGGCCGAAACACCCAAACACGCCCCGGGAGAAGTATTTACCTACTCCAACACCAACTATGTCCTCCTGGCGGGTATCATCGAAGCGGTAAGTCAGCAAAGCTTTGAAGCTTTTATGAACAAAGAACTGTTCCAACCACTGGGAATGAAGCAGACCCGGGTTTGGAACCTCCTGTCTCCGGATGAAACCTTCCCCGGAAAAACGGAAGGCTTTAGGTTGATCGGTGGGCAGGCTCGTGCGCTAAAGCCTGACTTTATTGATGGAGTGGCAGGTGATGGCGCTGTTTTTTCGAGCATCAGCGATTTTTTGATCTGGGACCGCTTCTGGTCAGGCAATGACCTGATCGACAACGAACTGCTGCAACTGGCTTTTCAACCGGTAAATCTGCCCGGGCAAAAGATATCCTATTACGGCTTTGGCTGGCTGATCGACAAAAAAGGCTTTCACTGGCACAACGGCTCCTGGCTGGGAGCCGGGACTTACGTCGGCCGAAACGCCGAAAAAGGAACCCTGCTCGTATTGCTGGATAATTCCGAAAACGTTCGAATGGACGATATTGCCCGGGAGGTGGGGAAGGTATGGCGAGGCTTGGATTGACGGACCGGGCTGCGGGCCTATCGGAATCGCTGCGCAGCAGCCTTTACTTCTTCAAGCTAGCCACAAACATCTCCAGCATCATTTTGAAGCGAGGATCATCGAGGTTGCGCGAGATTTCGTCTACCTGAGCGGGAATATCCCGGTTAACCCGTTCCAATAACTTCCGGCGCTGATAGCGCTTAGTAGTGGCGTAGACGGGGGCGTAGACATTCATGAGCTTGCGGCAATACCTGGTGGCGCGTTCGAGGACTTCGTCTTCGGCGACGGCTTCGTTGGCCAGGCCGGCGGCTACCGCCGCCTCTGCGTGGTACATGGTCGCCTGTTGCACGTCTACCCAGCCAGCATGCTCGCCCCGATGATAAGTGATCAAATCAGCGTAGAGCTCGGGTATCTGCAAGGACATATTGAACTCATTCATCCCCATCGTGTGCTTGGGACCAATGGCCATGACCCGGTAATCCGCCGTCAGGGCCAGCACCGTTCCTCCGGCCGGGGCAAAGCCCGTTATTGCCGCAACGTAGGGTTTGCTCAGGCGGACCATCGCCGCGATGGCGCCGAGGTTGGCGTGCCAGAATTTGCGCAGGGTCTCATCGGTAAAGGTGGCCATGTGCTTGATGTCCAGTCCGGCACAAAAGCAGCCAGGTCTGCCCGCCAGCACCACGCCAGATACGTCCTGGTCTTCTTCCAGTGCGGTGAAGGCCGCCAACAGGTCTTCCGAAAGCCGGGTGTCGATGGCGTTTACCTTGCCGTTATTGATGGTTACGGTGGCCAGGCTTTCCTCAAGAGCGATGGTCAGACTGTCGTATTGTTGCATGACTTGTAATCTTTAGGCCGGCAAATTAGCGAATTTTCGCTGAATGAGTCAGGCATCCCCTCGTCAGGAGTGGAGATCCGGCCGCCTCTATGCCAAAGAGCTGATCTTAAAAGCTGCGCTCTGGATGTAGCATTGATCACAGGTGAGGTGCCACATCCAGAGGCAATCCTGGTAGTCCGTCAGTAGATGGAAGAGCAAACCGACGCCGACAATTCGGGTCTTAGACGACAGGAGCAGAGCTGCGTAAACGGGCATTACATAATAGGAATGCAAGGGGTGAAAACCGATGCTGCAGCGATCAGGATCAAAGAGTGGATCGGCCAGCAGGTGATCGAGATCAATCAGCATGGTAGCCAGCATAATGCCCCAGGCTTTGAGCCAGTTATCGGGGAAGAAAAGCCAGGCGATTAGTCCCGGAGCGAGGAAGTGGAGGGAGTAATGCGTGATGGTTTGGAGAAGATCCATAATGGTTTGGGCGCGGACGCGGGTGCAAGGTAAAGGTTGAAGGAGCAAAGTGGACTCCTCAGAGGCGTAGTCGCACCAAAGTCGTCCGACCAATCCTTTTAGTCTGAAGACTACTACTCTTTGCACCCGCGCACGCCAAAAAGCTACGGATTTCTTACCCGCGTCGTTTCCTGAATCCAGCAGCCAACTCTGAAGGTATCTCCTTCATTGATGCCCCGCTGGAAACAGTCGGACTTAGAAGGCATGTATTGGCTGTATTGATTGATGTATTTGTTGGCCTTGCTCGCCAGGTCTGGTTGGATCCGCTTGGCCTGCTGCCACTTGTCAATGGCCGGCCAGGTAACGATCTGAGAATCAAAGCCCGTACCCGGCCCGCAAAGCGGCCCGCTGGAAGCATAGAGTGTCCCGATCAGCATATAGGGTTCTCCGTTGTTGGGGTCCGCTGTGGCGGCCTTGCGCGCGTAGGCGCGCGCCTGGCTAAAGTTGCGTTTATGGCTGTAGTATACCTTGGCGGCGTAGAGCAGGTTACGGCTCTTTTTCGCGGCGTCATCCGTTTCGTCAGCGGCGGCTTCAAACTTCTCGATGGCGCAGTCGTAGTCTCCACTTTCCAGACAGTTAAACGCCTCTTTGAGCGTGGATGGGCCTGCGTCTACCACTACCCGGCAGTTGTTGTCGTAGGCTGCTTTGATTTCGTCAAACTCAGCGGTCCCTTCGGCACACTTGCCGTAGCGCAGGCGGCTGTAAGCGGTACGAATGGCGTCGCAGTCCGTAGGGTCTTCTTTGAAGTCTGCGTAATACTGGTCAATGTAGTACTGGCAGTCATAGTAGCCCTCGACGGTTTCAAAATAGCGCATGGCGTCCGGTGCGTAGTTCTCGATCGTCTTCCAGGCTTCGCACTCCGAAGCGACACACTCCTTGAGGCCCTTGGCTAAGCGGGTGTTCAATGCGGAGGTAATCATTTTGGCTTCCGCTTCGTCGATTTTATCCTCCCGGTGCATTTTTACAACGAGGCTGGACATGGGGTTGATAACGAAATACTGCAGCTTTTCGGGGCCGTCAATTTCTATGCTTTCCTTAAACAGGGCATAGACTTCCTCGTCAGTAGCCGTGCCGGGGTAGGTGTAGTAACTGTCGAAGCCCTGAATGGCGGCCATGTAGCCATTGCCGGGGTAACAGCGGCGGGCTTCCTCGTAGAGTTCGATGATCTTAGCGCCGTATTCCTGTTGTTTAGAGGGGTCTTGCTGAATAAAGTTGTTATAAAACGCTACACCATCGGTATAGACAGTTGGCCGGCGGCCATCAGCCGCCGGGCTGTTAGCGTATACCTTTTGCCAGGTCTCAAAGGCCTTGTCCATTTCTTTAGCCTTCAACATCTGCCGATAGATGACATATTGCGTTTCTGCCTCGTCCGGGTTGCTGGTGTCGGAGAATTTTTGGCAGGGGCTTAGG
This sequence comes from Neolewinella agarilytica, assembly GCF_900110645.1. Classification (GTDB taxonomy): domain Bacteria; phylum Bacteroidota; class Bacteroidia; order Chitinophagales; family Saprospiraceae; genus Neolewinella; species Neolewinella agarilytica. The sequence goes on along the minus strand of NZ_FOFB01000001.1, from coordinate 439,413 downwards.
TTGTCATCTACGGGTTTTACCGGTTTGGGGGTCGTAGTTTGGCTGGCGGAAGAATCACTGCTGGCGGGGCCGGCAGCCTTAGGAGTACAGGCCAGGACGGCAAAAAATGGAAGTAGAAAAAGGAGTTGGCGAAATTTCATAGAGTAGGGAAAATTGGTTATTAGTAGTATAAAGATGCTAAAGCGATGTAATGTTAAGGGAGAACGGTGAAGGAAAATGGATTATTTTTGCCCCCTCAATAGCCCCTTACATGAAAAAGCACAATTTTTTCGCCGGTCCGGCCATTCTTCCCGCTCCCGTTTTGGAACAAGCCGCTGCTGCTGTGTCCGACTTTGAAGGGATGGGTTTATCCATCCTGGAAATCAGTCACCGTTCTCCGCAGTTCGTTGCGGTACTGAACGAAGCAGAAGCGCTCGTACGTGAGCTACTTGGTGTTTCGGACGATTTCGCGGTCCTCTTCCTTACCGGAGGTGCCAGCAGCCAGTTTTTCGTTTCGGCGATGAACCTGCTGAACGAAGACCAGACCGCCGGGTACATTGACACCGGTGCCTGGTCCGCTAAGGCCATCAAGGAAGCTAAAAACTTCGGCGGAGTCAATGTTCTTGCCAGCAGCAAGGACGGAAACTACAACTACATTCCGGAGAACATCGAGATTCCTTCCGGACTGCAGTATGTTCACCTGACGGCCAATAATACCATTTTCGGAACACAGTTTGCGGAATTCCCCGAAACAGATGCTCCGTTGGTGGCGGACATGTCCAGTGAAATCTTCAGCCGTCGTTTGCCGATGGAGAAGTTTGGCCTCATCTACGCAGGTGCTCAGAAGAACATGGGCCCGGCCGGAGTTACCCTGGCCATCGTTCGTAAAGACTTATTGGGCAAAGTGAAGCGGACGCTTCCTACGATGCTCGATTACCGGACCCACATCGCGAAACAATCCAGCTTCAATACACCACCTGTATTCCCGATTTACGTGAGTATGCTCACGATGCGTTGGGTTAAAGCTCAAGGCGGTGTGGAGGCAATGGAAAAGCATAATGCGGACAAAGCACAACTGCTCTACGATGAGATTGATCGTAACCCTAAATTCCGGGGTACGGTGGCTAACAAAGCCAGCCGGAGCCTGATGAACGTGACCTTTGAACCCGTTGATGAAGCTGACGCACAGCCCTTCCTGGACGCCTGCGAGGCGGCCGGTTGTGTAGGGGTGAAGGGCCACCGCTCAGTGGGTGGATTCCGGGCCAGTATCTATAATAGTATGCCAAAATCCAGCGTTCAGGCGTTGGTAGATGTGATGAAATCCTTTTAGGGCACCTCATTTCGTCGAGAAAAAAGCCCCGTTTGTCGACAAACGGGGCTTTTTCAATTAAAGAAGCGTTAAGAGCCCTTATATTGTAGGCAACAGAAAATACCCGCGATGTCTTTGAAGAAAACCCGGCTAACCTCTTTTGTATTTGTGGCAGTACTTGCTCTCAGTGGAGCCAGTTTTGGTTTCTTACTTGGGCGGAGCCATCAATTGAGTTCTGATTCGACGGCAACGGAACAATTACAAAATATGAGTCATCAGGTAAAAACCAGTGGAGCACTCATCAGCCGTGGTGCTGATGCTGTTCGTCGCCTGCTGGTAAAATAGTTACGCTAGAAAAGCACCAATAATAAACATAGACCCAGTATTCACAGGCCCGTTCGGAGAAATTCCGAACGGGCCTTGATTTTGGCGTAAAGAGAGTGATTACCTTTGCGGTTCAAACAAACACCAATGTCTCAATACCTGGCACTTTTGTGCGACCTGGACGGAACCCTTGCCGATACGGAGCCACAGCATTGTGCTGCTTGGCTGGAAATGCTGCAGCAAGACTATCAGTTAAGTTATGACGTCCACTGGTTTGAGCAGTGGATAGGGACGAGCGACCGGGTTGTTGCTGATTGGTTGATCCAAAAGCATGAGCTCTCCGTTTCAGTCGATACCCTCATCGGGCAAAAGCAGCAACGATTTCATGCTATGGTTCGTAAGGCTGGGAAGAGCTTCCCGGGAGTTTTGGAAGAGCTGGCGAAACTTAGCGAACAATTCCCACTGGCAATTGCCACCAATAGTGGGCGGGGGGATACGGATGTTGTCGTGCCGGCTCTTGGCTTGGATCGCTTTACGGATGTTGTCGTGACGGCTACAGATGTGCCCAACCTCAAACCCGCACCTGATATCTACCTGCTGGCGGCCGAACGGCTGGGCGTCCATGCGGGGGGCTGTGTAGCCATTGAAGACAGTGCCCCGGGTGGCTTGTCCGCTAAAGCCGCCGGATGCTACCTCATCGGCCTCAACGATAAGGTGGAGATGGCTGATGAAATAATCCGGGACAACGCAGCAGCGCTGGCGCGTGCGCTCCAGATTTTAGGGACGGTGTATATGTAGAGAACGTCTTTGCTCCCAAAGCTTCCCCCTGCACCTGCGGTCCCCCGCCCAAAAAAGCTGTCCGTCTGTTGTTTTGCTTCCGCGTAAACGTCTACCGCCTGATCGCCGAGATGTCGAGCGTAGGTCCTTCTCCCCAGGGTAACATGGCGTTGATGAGCCGGATACACTGAAAGGAATCGAGATCTTTTTCCCGGATGACGGAAGGGCGGATAATACCCTTTTCCAGCAGTTCTTCCCGGCGGGTGCCCCGCAGGAGCGGCCAGGAGGGGGTATACCAGTGCTTCCCATCGAATAGGGCGACGTTGGCGTAGCTGGCGTCCGTAAGGTGCCCCCGTTGCGTCATCAGGATATCATCACAGTCCCCTTTTTTTTCCAGACAACGGCGGATGCCGGTGCGGTCGGCATATTTCTTGCCGTAAATAACTTTATCTGCGTTGACCAGCCGGATGCTTTGCACGGGCTTGATCAGGTAAGGAACCAGTTCCTGGCGTTTTACTACGTCGCTATATTCAATCCGTAGTTTGAACAATCCTTTGCTGGGAAGCTCAAGCTCACCCAGGATTTTCTCCAGTTTAATGGGGGAGGATTTGGCGAACAGGACACGTCGAACCCGGTCCATCCTACGCTGATGGTAGGGAAGCAGCGGGGCCTTCCCATCAACAACTCGGATAGATTCCAACAGTAGTTTAGAATCGGTTTTCTTTACTTTCAATTTGTCTGGGTATCCTTCAGCTGATTTGATAGTTACACCAGGCTCAGCAGGGTTAATGTAAAGTAAATGTAACACCGGAAAGCGGAATTCTCACTTTTGCCTTTAATTCCTTGTATTCTTCCTCCCAATCAGAGCGCGCCGTAATCCCTCCGCCAGAGCGAAAAAGGTAATCTCCTGAATCCGTTTTTTCGATGAAACGGATGAGAACGCAGGTGTCCACGGTTTCTCCGTCAAAGTACCCGCCTATGCCACAATAATAGCCTCTTTTTTGTCCTTCTGCCCGACGAATAATGTCTAATGTGGCGGGCTTAGGGGCACCGCTGACGGAGCCTGCTGGCAGGAGTTTGGTCAGAATATCGCCCAGTCCGGATTTCCAGTCTTCCGGTAGCTGCCCGCCGATTTTACTACTCGTTTGCACCAGTCCCCGCCGACTGGTTGCGATCTTATGGAAATAGCGGTAATCCGTAACCCGTACCTTCCTGGCTACCTGGCTGAGATCGTTACGAATCAGGTCAACGATGGTGGCGTGTTCCGCAATTTCTTTTTGGCTGTTAAGCAGGGCATTCCGGGCGGCGGGGGTGTCCAGTGCTGTACCTTTCATTGGCCGGCTTTCGATGTAGCCTTCTTTATCAATGGTGATGAAGGTCTCCGGGCTAAAGCAAACGAAGTGGCCTTCCCAAAGAATGCGATACTTCGCATCACTCTGCCAGTAGATTTCTTCCAGGGCAGTGGTTAGCTGCACGGGCACCGGAAAGGTGAGGTTGGTCAGAAAGCTGTCTCCCCGTCGGAGACCTGCCTGCACGACAGAAAAAGCCCGCTCGAACGTTTTGGCGTCAATGTGGTCGGCCAGTAACTTGGGCGCGCGCAGCCCGATGGGTGGAGTACCCGTCTCCGGATGTCGGGGAAAAGAAAAACGGGGCATATCCCACTCCCGTTCGGCCAACTCCCATACGCGAGGAAACTCTTGCTCAAAATCCATCAGGAAAAAGCAAGGACAAGACCGGCGGCCAAGATCGTTGAGCCGTTGGGCCCAGGAGGTGATTGCTGACATTTCTTCACAGGGAACGCCTCGCCCAAACTTAGGTTGAACTTGCCCCACGTTGAGCGCTAAATTTCAGAAACGCCCTTAGCTCCCTTAGCCGCTCTGAATGAATCCGGGGCCGGACTTTTGGCTGGAGATTTAGCGCTTTATGCTAATTATGCACCTGAATAAAGAGAGTGCTGAGTGCCAAAGCCTTAAGTTTACTCCCGATCGATCAATCTTTTGTCAATGAGCTGCCAACAATACCTTTTCCTGTTTCCCCTGTTTTTTCTCTTTTCCTGTTCCGGCGATGCTGACCAGGCCGCAGAGACAGAACCCAAGCCAGAGGCTGTAGCCGTCAGGAAAGCCATGGAGTTCACCGCCCACCGGGTGGTCGATGATGCCAAATGGTGGTGGGCACTTACCATCGGTGACGTAACCAATGACGGTCTTCAGGATATCATTTACATCAATAACAACGCGAATGGCGGCCATCTCGGTTTCCGGGCCGGAAGCAAGGAAGGGGGGCTTTGGCAGGAGACCATCGTAGCCACTGCGCCGCCTGCCGGCGGCACTTTCGCCGCCGGAGATCTGGAAGCCGGAGACATGGATGGAGACGGCGACATTGACATTCTGGCCGTAAAACACACTGGTGAATGGGACAATGCAGGAGAGGCCGCCGAAATATTCTACTACGAAAACCCCGGTTGGGAGGCTCACGCCATCGGCGAAGCCAAAGATGCCGTGAAGGACATGAGTATCGGTGATTTTGACGGTGACGGACTGGCCGATCTGGCCGTTCTGACCTTTGATGAATCCAACCTCCGCATCCATCAGCAGCAAAAGGATGGCAGCTTCGTCATGGTACAGGACATCACGCAGAAAGGCTTACACGAGGGTATGGATGTTGGCGATCTCGACGGCGACGGTGATGCAGATATTGTAGCCAATGGCTTCATTTTTGATAATCCGGGCGGAGACCTGACCGCGCCCTGGACGATGACGAGCATTGACGATAAATGGCACAATCAGGAAGGAGACTGGAGTGCTAACGGCACTAAGGAGTTCATCGCTGACCTGAACGAAGACGGTACGCCGGAAATCTTCATTTCGCACAGTGAGCGAGCTGGTTATCCCCTGAGTTATTACTCCCGAAATGAAGATGGAACGTATACGGAGCACGTCATCCTGAAGGAATTGCCGGCCGCGCATACCCTGCAGGTTTTTGACATGGATCTGGACGGAGACCTGGACGTGGTTACGGGCATAAACTTTGCCCGGGCGGTTAACCTGGAGCCCAAAGTAGAGCACTATGAAGTGATGGTTCTACTCAATGAAGGCAATAATAAGTGGACAAGCAAAGTGATCGATAACGAGGGAATTTACAACGGCCGGGTGGCGGATTTTGAGGGAGACGGAGACTATGACATCTTCCGCTATCCCAACCATGAGGCGAAAGAGCTATTCTTCATTGAAAACCAGACGAAGTAATGCGTATCCGATCAGTAGCCGGCTTGTTAGCCGCGGCCGCAGGTGCAATGTTTATCCTGATGAGCTGTGGAGGTCCGACCAGGGATAAATCTGCCAGGAAAATGTCTTCAACTGAAAACTCCCCCCTTAGCACCACCGAATGGACCTACATTGAAGTGGACTCCGCTAAAGCCATGTGGGGCGATTACGATGAGCCGGAGTGGCTCCGCTATTTTGGTCTCGCTGCCGCCGATCTGGACGGAGACGGATTTATGGAAATCATCAGCGGACGAAACGTCTATTTTAACCCGAAGGGAGACATGAGCCAGAGTTGGGGTAAGCTCGATCTGGGCCAGAATGTGGACGCTAACCTGGTCATTCAGTTGGAAGATACCCCATTCCCCTCTGTACTGGCAGAAAGCCTGCCCGATGTTATTCGCTTCGCCTTTGACCCTTCAGCTGGCTACAAAAGTGAGGTTGTGGCCCAGGTGCCCCCCACCGGGCACCATAACGGTCAGGGCTATAAAACGGCTGATCTGCTGCCGGACCACGGCGGAGAGGAAGTTATCTACGCCAGCCAGGGTGGGCTCTACCTTATTGACCCCGCTGGCGGTCAACCCTGGCCCGTTACTCTGGTCGGCAAAGACGCCAGCGATGAAGGCTTTGGCGTGGCGGATATGGACCGTGACGGAGACCTCGACCTCATCTCCGGCTACCGTGCCCCCGGAGCGGATGCTGAAGTTCCAACCGTAGTTGTCTGGTTTGAAAACCCGGGTGCACTTACCGAAGACTGGGCCCGACATCCCGTTGGTCATTCCGTATACGCTACGGACCGGGTGGAAGCCGCCGATCTTAATGGAGATGGCCGGCCAGACGTAGTCGTCGCCGAAGAACGCTATCCCGGCCTGGAGCCCGATGCGTCCCTTTGGGTCTTTATGCAGTCAGACACTGGTTTTGTCCGTCAAAAAATCGTCACCCAATACTCTATGAATAATCTCGATGTCGCAGACATAGATAAGGATGGCGATCAGGATCTGCTCACCGCTGAGCACAAAGGCCCTGATCTGGCCCTTCAGCTATGGCTCAACGATGGAGAGGGGCATTTCACGAAACAGGAAATTGATCGTGGCAAAGAATCTCACCTCGGCACCCAGGCCTATGATCTGGACGGAGACGGAGACCTTGACATCGTCAGCATCGGTTGGGACGAGCACCGCTTCGTCCACATTTGGCGGAATGACGCCTTATAGCACAGAAGACTACGGACATTTTACGGAACTTACAACTTGTAGACTTACCTTACCCGCAACCATATATTCTTAAAGTCCATGCCAAAATACATCCTCGCCCTTGATCAGGGAACCACCTCCTGCCGCGCCATCGTTTTTAACCATGATGGAGACATCGTTGCTACCGCTCAGAAAGAATTTACGCAGATTTTTCCACAGCCTGCCTGGGTAGAGCACGACGCGAGTGAAATCTGGAGTACTCAATTCGCTGTCACCCAGGAAGTGCTGGTAAAGGCGAAAATAAAGTCCGCTGACGTAGCGGCAATCGGCATTACCAACCAGCGGGAAACAACGCTAGTGTGGGACCGCAAAACGGGCGAGCCGATCTACAACGCCATTGTCTGGCAAGACCGGCGTACGGCTGCCTTTTGTGATGAGCTTAAGGCTCGTGGCCTTGAGCAACACGTGAAGGATACCACCGGGCTGGTGGTTGACGCTTATTTCTCGGGTACTAAAATCAATTGGATACTTGACAATGTCGAGGGGGGCCGCGCCCGCGCGGAGGCCGGCGAACTCGCCTTTGGCACCATGGACAGCTGGCTGGTGTATAAACTCACCGGCGGCGAAGTGCACGTCACCGACGTTACCAATGCCGGACGGACGATGCTCTTCGATATCAAAAACCGCCGCTGGGACGAAAAACTGATGAAGGAGCTCAACGTACCCGCCAGCATGCTGCCCGAAGTGAAGGGAAGCAGCGAAGTGTACGGTAAGACGGAGGAAGGCCTCTTCTCCAGCCAGATCCCCATCGCCGGCATGGCCGGCGATCAACACTGTGCTCTCTTCGGACAGGCCTGCTTTGAACCCGGACAGGCGAAGAATACCTACGGCACCGGCTGCTTTATGCTTATGAATACGGGCACCGAGGCCGTCGCTTCGGAAAACGGACTACTGACGACCGTCGCCTGGGAAGTGGACGGCGTAATGGAATACGCCCTGGAAGGCTCCGTCTTCATCGCCGGTGCTGCCATCCAATGGCTCCGGGACGGGCTCAAGATTATCGACGAAGCGCCGGACTCCGAATTCTATGCCCGTAAGGTAAAGGACTCCGACGGCGTCTACGTCGTCCCGGCCTTTGCCGGCCTCGGAGCGCCTTACTGGGATATGTACGCGCGTGGTGCCATCTTCGGCCTTACCCGGGGGACGGACAAGGCGCACATCGTTCGCGCTACCCTGCAGTCATTAGCCTACCAGGTTCGGGATGTACTCGATGCAATGCAGAAAGACTCGGGTAAAGACCTGAGCACCCTGCGCGTAGACGGAGGTGCCTCTAACAACAACTTCCTGATGCAGTTCCAGTCTGACATTCTGGCCACCCACGTCGAGCGCCCGCAGGTAGTGGAGACGACTGCGCTGGGTGCAGCCATGTTCGCAGGACTCGCCGTTGGATTCTGGACCAAAGACGACTTGCAAAAAACCTGGCAGCTGGATCGCCGCTTCGCCGCTGAAATGGAAGAAGATAAGCGGTCTAAGCTCTATCGTGGATGGCAGAAAGCCGTGAAGCGGAGTATGGATTGGGTGGAAGAGTAGGGACCTGTCACCATGCCAATTACAACTAAAAACCCCGCCCCACATTGAGCGGAGCGGGGCGTCGTTTGGGTGTCAATCTAAAAGGTTGTAAATCCCAGTTCGGTAAGTCCGAAAAATTAGTCGATAATTAATTTTCTTGTGCTAATGCTTTTATTAACTCGTAGTTGAAGTGTATAAAAGCCAGCAGCTAAGCGATCCAGGTTGATCTCCCGTTGATAAGTGCCCTCGGAGAATTGACCCAGGTTAATGGTGGAGGCCAGTTGCCCGATCTGATTATAAATGGCTACGGCTACGTTCGCGTTCTGCTGGGTAGTGAAATCAACGGTCGTGTAGGTCTGAGCGGGATTGGGGAAAACCTTGAAGTCCGCTACTATTTCAAATGGAGAAGAACTGGAAGTCGTCGGTTCCGGCATAAAGGAGAATAAACCGGTACGGGCATTTCCCCACCAGAGAGTCCCTTGCGGATCAAAGTCGATGCTAGTATCCTGAGTGTTGTTAGTAGTCACTTCCTCATTGATGAAGTTCTCCCACTCACCATCCAGAAGGGTGGTGATACCGTATTCGTGGGCGAAATATACTTTTCCTTCTTCGTCGCTTTTGATGGTGTGTACGGCGATATTGGTAATCTCGTCCCTGTTCTCTTGCAATGGATTCGTCCATGAGGTGCCATCAAACTTTAGTGCCCCCGATGGATGGTTCACAGCCCAAACATTTCCTTCTTTATCGAAATGAAAATCTCTGCCTAAGCGACCAATTACGGGGTGGTCTGCTGCGGTGTAGGTGGTCCAGGTGCCCTCAGGAGTAACGGTCTGAACAACATTGGGTAGTTCAAAATCTCCAGTGGATATCCATAAGTTGTCATCGCTGTCTACGCCCAGGCCAACTACGGTGTTGGGGGATAGCGCTGAGTTGGTGGTATTGAACTCACTTAGCATTCCGTTGTCGATCAGGTAGATTTTATCGATGGACATAGCGTAGAGTTTACCCTGGCTGTCAATGTCCAGCTTGTAGCAGGCATCCAGATTAGTAAAGGCCCATTCATTGCCATCGTATTGGTAAATCCCACGCTGGGAAGCCAGCCAGATATTGTCATCCGCAAGAACGAGAATGTCATACATCAACTCAAAGGGCATTGCTGTGGGTGGTTTGGGCAGGAAGGACCAGTTGCCTTCCATGTCCAAGACCGAGAAGTTTTCCTGAGACCCGGTAATGAAATACATCTTACCATTAGCGCCTTTATGGACGTCTTGTATGCTATTACTCTCCAGGGTATTGTCAGTAATCAGCGTTGACCGAATGTTCCCGCTTTCGTTTACCGAAAGGTGAATGTTAGTGTTCAGCCACCGATTGTTCTGCTCGTCAATATGGAAGTAGGCCATATTGTTGTTTACAGCTTCGGTCTGTAAGTCTGATTGCAGTAGCCAGCTGTCGTTTTCCAGTTTGAAAATGCCGTTTTTTATGGTGGAAAAGTAAACGTTGCCGTCAGTGTCTTCCGTAAACTGAAGGACTTCAGAACCGTTGAAGTCGATGTTGTATTCTTGCCAGTTTTCTCCATCATACCTGCCGATCTGTTCCAGGTCTCCGGCAAGGTAAAGGTCTCCGGCGCTACTGGTAAACAAGTCTGCACTGCGGTAACCTGAAAGTTGGGTGCCTTCGGTGAGGTTGACCCACTGCCCATCCATCAGTTGATGTAGGTCTGTTCCCGCTGCGAAAACATCTCCATTGTCCATTACTTCCACGTCCCAGGTCTCAAAGTAATCGGGGCCGAACTCCGCCTCGGCATAGCGCGACCAGCTCTCGCCCGTCCGGTGAAAAAGTCCCTTAGTCGTCCCGACCCATAAATCACCATTCGGGGCGACCTTAAGGTCGTACATCTCGGTATTAGGCAGAACGATTGACTCGTCCAGGGAAGTAGAATTTTGAAAGTCGGAACCATCAAATGTAGATAAAACAATGTCGTAGGTTCCGATCCAGACACTACCGTTCTGCCCTCTGGTGATGGATTGAATGTGGTTGTTGCTGAGGCTGGAATTATCCTTGGTAAATATGGTGCGCTCCAGCGTAGATTTGTCAACGACGATTAGCCCGTTGTCGGTGGCCAGCAGTAATTCGGTGCCGGTGTCCACCAGATCATTGACCTGGTTAGCGCTTTGGTAAGAAGTCCACTCCTGCGCAGAAAGAAAACCCTGGAAAAAGAGGGCAGTCAGGAGAAGAAGGGAGAATTTTGAAAATGTCATAGCAGTCATTGAAGGGGATCGTTAGGGATGTCATGGGGGCTTATGTTGGCACTCTTGCCCTTAAGTATGCTCAAATTTACCGGTACATTCATGGGAGGACAAGTAGAGGTAAAGCCGTAAATAAGTTTTCTAAAATTTATTTTTAATATAAATGGCATTTAATAGCTTATTTTTGAAGAGAATAAATAAGAATTCAAAAAAGCTAAATGAAAATCCCCTCAACGTTTTTGCATGACTTGGTCTTAGGGCTGACAAAGTCAGAAAAGCGTTACATCAAAGTGCAGGCGGGGGGGAGGAACAAAGACTACCTGGGGTTGCTGGAGGCCCTGCTTGCGCAGAAGACCTATGATGAGGCTAAGCTGATCAAAGACAACGAAGGGGCTAATTTTCTGAAGTACCTGGCGGTAAATAAGCGATACCTCTATGCACTTTTACTCCGGCTGTTGGCTCAGTATGGGCAGAAAACAGTGGAAGACCAGGTCCGTACTACCTTGGATGCTGCCAGGGTGTTGATGAAAAAGGGCCTATTCCCCGCAGCGCTGAAAGAGTTGAAAAAAGGACAAAAGCTAGCTACCCAGTATGAGCTATTCGAACTGCAAATCTCGCTTTGTGGCTTACAGAAAAAACTCAGCAATAAACAGAAGAGGGTGATGCTAAGGGAGGATGACCTGCAGCAACTCTTTGAGCTGGAAACGAATGCTCTGAAACAGCTAGCCAACATCAATGAATACTGGTATCTGGCTCAGCGGGTGGCCCGCTTCCAAATGAAATTTCAGAAAAGCCAGAATGAGGAGCAACAGCAACACCTGGTGGAACTGTCTCAGTCCGCACCATTCGTCAACCCGGAGCTGGCGACTAACTTCAGGAGCAAACTCTATTTCTATCAGGCCAACGCTACCTTTCAGTTTATGAATGGAGAGGTGAAAAAAGCCTACGAAATCAATAGTCAGTTTCTGGACCTCCTGGAGGCAAACCCTCATTTCCTGAGTCTTTATACGGAGAACTACCTGGCTACGCTGAATAATATGTTGATCGATAGCCTGATCATTAAGGAGTATGATGTACTGGAGCAGGGGATTCACCGGCTGGAAATGACGCTTAAGAGACCCGAATTCAAGTCCATGAAAAACATGGAGTCTCGTGTTTTCCGGCAGCGTTATCTATTGCTCATTAACTGGAGTCTGAGCCAAAAGGATTACGGAAAAGTGCTGGCGTGGATTCCGGAAATTGAAGCAGGTCTCCAAAAGTTCGGAGATAAAATTGAGAAGCATCATCGCATTACTTTTTACTACCTGCTGGCTTACTTACTCTTCTTGAATAAGCGTAGCGACGAAGCTGTTAGGTGGAATAATCTTATCCTCAACGATGCTAAAGAAGACGTGGTTAAGGAGATTTACTACTTCGCTCGGGTACTGAATTTGTTGATCCACTTCGAGTTAGGAAACGAGGACTTGCTGGGCTCTCTGCTATTGTCTACGCCCAAATACCTGAAGTCTAGGCGACCGATATATACTACCGAGAAGGCCTTGTTCCGCTTATTAGGGAAATTGTTGAATACGCCCGGCAGAAAAGAACGACGAGAACTATTGTCTGGCTTCAACGCTGAGCTAAGTAACCTTTCTCAGCAAGTAAGTGAGCGACGCGTATTTAATTATTTGGACCTTAGTTTGTGGGAGCCACATTAGTAATTATTAAATGAATATCTTTGAAACGTTTACACTAGTTTTTAGCGCAGTAAGTTACTAGAAATAAACAGAGCATCTTATGAAGATAGTTTTCGATAGAGACATAAAAGGACGGAAAATTAAGAAGGGAAAAAACTATGAAGTCATTTCAAAAGAGAACGAATCCTATTTTATTCTGAACGATGATAAATATCCTGTAAACGTTATAGTTAAAGAAAAAGAAAGTTTGTTACTTGATTCTGAGACAATGTTTTGTAGCCCTGACAAGGTAGAATTCAACATTGAAGAAATTGATTTAGAAATTCCTCCCTTACTACCTAATTACCTGAAGTTCGATAAAGAATATACTTACGCTGATTTTATGCTGAAGAGGTGCTGGGCCGTAACTGAATTTTCTCACAAACTCTTGGCTGCAGGAATTGAAGTTTGTGATGAGTTTAAGATGATCGCGTTCAAAGACCTAGCAAAGATCACTTATGTGCGGGCAGAAATGAGCGCCTTGTTTTTATCCATAGGAAACTTCTTCTCTGGCTGTTCTGATGATCAGTTCCATTTTAGGTTTGACAAACACGGAAAGAGAAATATTGGATTACTGGAGTTGGCTAATATTTCATTTAATCCTTATTGGAATGGAGAAAACAATGTTAGTTCTCTGACTAATCTGGAGAAATGGCAAGAAAATCTGGAGGAGAAGTTGGTTCAGATTTTAACAATTAACTCAGACTTTGGTGAGCATATAAAGAAGCATGGTTTTAGCGAAGAAGAAGAATGGGGGTGTTGCCTCAAGCGTTCAATTTCGCGAATAGTTCGTGCAATCGATGCGATAGCTTATGAAGGGTTTGATGCCGTTCACCGATTGCCGCTTAATGATTTTTTAGGCAATTCTACCTTTGGACAATACTGTCTTATTTTCGAGACCAAAGATTATTATTATAGGTTTTTTCTGGGGAACTGGGATTGATTTTCTTACAATAAGTGTACACTCACGCCTCTTTTTCGGGAATTACTTTCAAGAGTGCTTCCAGATTCCACATATCTTTCTCCTCAAAAGGCCCCACCGTTGTCCGCCGCAGCGCCGTCAGATACCCACCGGAGTTGAGCGCCTTACCCATATCATAAGCCAGCGAGCGAATATAGGTGCCTTTGGAGCAACTGATGATAAAGTCCACCTCTGGCAGCTCAATGCGGGTGATGTTAAATTCATGGACGGTGACGGGACGGGCTTTTACTTCAACCATCTCACCCCGGCGGGCTTTTTTGTAGAGCGGTTGTCCGTCAACCTTGATGGCGGAGAAAATGGGCGGTAGTTGCTCCAGATCGCCGGTCAGAGATTCGGCCGCCGCCCGGATCATCTCTTCGGTAATATGCTCGGTTGGGAAAGTAGCGTTGATGGGTTCCTCTGCGTCGTAGCTGGCCGTGGTGGCGCCCAGGGTAATGGTGCCGGTGTAGGTTTTGTCCATGCCCTGCAGCTCCTGCAGGCGCTTGGTCCACTTGCCGGTGCAGATATTGAGCATGCCGGTCGCCATGGGGTCCAGCGTGCCGGCGTGGCCGACCTTGATTTTCTTTACGCCCAGATGCTTACGGATCGCCCAACGTACTTTGTTGACGACGTCGAAACTCGTCCAGCCCTTTGGCTTGTCAACGAGCAGCAGGCAACCGTCCTGAAAGGTGAAGGGTGGGGTGGTGGTGGGAGGGAGCATATTTGATTCTCGATTCTCGATTTTGAATTGGCGATTTGCTGCGCAGTACTTCGTGCTCTTGATTGGACTGCCGCAGGGGCGCCGGTGCGCAGGTGCAAAGAACGGTTTTTAGGTGCAATGTTAAACGAGCAATGCCTTTACTCCCTTTTTCCTTTGCTCCTTTATTCTTTCCCTTGCACCTGCGGTAAGCGCCCAAATGTTCCATTACCCATTAATCGCCTTCCAGGCCAGCACGAGCCCCGCCACCGCAAAGCAGTAGTAAGCGAACCAGCGAAGCTTGGCTTTTTTCACGAGGCTGATCATCCAGACGCAAGCCAGGATACCCGTAACGAAGGCCGCGACAAAACCGATTCCCAGCTCCGTAACCGATACGGTATTCGCCGTGAATTCACCGTCCAGCAGGTCCTTTGCCATCTTCCCGAGAATGAGCGGAACGACCATCAGGAAGCTGAAGCGCGCGGCTTTTTCCCGGTCGATGCCCAGCAAAACGCTGGTGGAAATCGTTGCTCCGGAACGGCTGATGCCCGGCAGGATGGCCACGGCCTGTGCCAGACCGATAATGACGGCGTCTTTCCAGTCTACGGCTTTCTCCGTACTCCTGGCGCGGTCCGCCAGAAAGAGCAGCAGGCCCGTGATGATGAGCATGGCCGCAACGAGGACGATCTGGCGATCAAACAGTGCTTCCAGCAGATCATCAAAGAGTACCCCAACGATTGCGGCAGGGATCATACTGACCACGATGAGCGCCGCAAACTTGGTTCCGTCGTTCCACTGGAATTTGAACAGATCGCGAATGATCTCCAGTACGTCTTTGCGGAAGACCACCAGTGTAGCCAGCGCCGTAGCGGCGTGCAGCGTGACGGTCATGAGCATCGACTCAGCGGCGAGGCTATCGTCATTGAGCAACCATTTAGCCAGTTCCAGGTGGCCGCTGCTGCTCACGGGCAAAAACTCGGTAAGACCCTGGACGATACCCAGGATCAGCGAACGCAAAATGTCCGTCATGAATTATTTCTTGAGGATGGCAAATATAACTACGCCCAAACCACTGAGGATAACGATGGGCGCCAGGGTAATCCGGCGAAAGCTGTAAATTTTGTCGATGTCAAACTCATTGTACTCCGTGCCACGGCCACCAGCCATCAGCAGGAGCCCGATGAGGACGAGTGCGAAGCCGATGCCCATCCACTTAAAGGTTTCGGGCCCAAAAGTCATGGCTCTGGCCGGACCACTGGACTTGCTGCTGGCAGCTGCTCGTGGAGTGGCGGTCTTTACGGGCGTAGCGGCAACGCGGGTGTTATCGCGTGCGGCGGCTTTCTGTGCCTTCTTCTGGTCGGCTTTGGATTTGCGTTTACTCATAATATCACTTAGTATAAATCGTCGAGTCTAAGGCGAAGGTAGCGACGAACCACGACATAGTGGCTCAGGAAGTTAATGATAACCCCCAGCAGCAGGAGGCCACCAGCCAGGTAAAGCAGGGGCAGTGGCTGCCCCAGTAATTGTAATTCCGGTAATACGCTGTTGAGCCAGAACAAGAGGCCCGCTACCGCCCCAATGGCCAGCAGACCACTTAGCAAGCCCTGGCCCACGGCCCGCCAGAGGTAAGGGCGGCTGATGAAGCCCCAACTGGCTCCTACCAACTCCTGGGTTTTAATCGTAAAACGGTTAGCGTACAGGGAGAGGCGAACGGTATTGTGGATCAGGAGCCCGGCCACCAGTGCAAAGAGGGCGGCAAGGCCCAGGAGCAGGTAACCGAGCTTGCGGGCGTTAGCCGCGATGCGGTCAACGAAGTTTTCCTGATAGAAAACGCCGGATACACCGGGCACGGCCTGCACTTCGGCAGCAATGGCGGCCAGGCGCTCTTCCTGCATTTCTTCCAGTGGAACATTAAAGGTTATCACGTCCAGCAAGGGGTTATTGAGGCCGAGGTCACTGAGGTCTTCGCGAAGGTCTTCGCCCATATCCGCCAGTGCGTCAGCTTTACTGATGTAATTGACCGGGCTGCCGGCTTTGTGAAAGTCAGCCGACTCAAGATAGCTGACCAGTTCACTCCGTTGTGTCTCTGTGTGATCCGCTTCGAGCTCCACGATGATGTCCAGATTTTCCTGCAGCTGCCGGGTCAGATAGCTCGCCTGGAAAGTCCATAAGCCTACCAGTCCCAGCAGGAACAGCACGAGGGCCAGGCTGAAGACGACGTAGATTTGATTAGGACGGGGCTGTGCCAAGGGGAGCGTTTTTCTTTAGTGCTGCCACAAAAGTAAGGGATTGGGGGCGGGTGGGGTGGTTAATGATGGTTAATTTAGCTTGCTGGTCGCACCAGACAAGTTCTTAGTTTCTCTAAATCAACCGCGTCCCCGGCCCAATATTGACTTCATAAAACTCCGGTGTTTTATCGTAAGCCTCCCGGTAGGATCTTTTGAGAAAGGCTTTGAGGAAGTTGACTTCCCTCGCTTTGACCAAATTGATGGTACAGCCGCCAAACCCGCCACCCATGATACGGGAGCCGGCCACGGCACCTCTGAAATTTTCGCTGGCCAAAAATTGCAGCAGGTCAACCTCTTCGCAGCTCACCTGGAAATCGTCGCGGAGGCCCTGATGGGTCTTGTTGAGTAATTTACCAACGGTGTTGACGTCTCCAGCCTTCAGCGCCTGCGCCATTTGCCGTACCCGGATGTTTTCACCGACGACGTAGCTGGCGCGCTTCCGGACAATCGGGCGAAGGTCATCAATGACGGCTTCGAGTTGATCCTGAGAGGCATGGCTGAGTTTTGCCAGGTCCGGGAATATTTTTTGCAGCGCTTCCAGGGCTTCCTGGCATTCGGCCACGCGGACGGGGTATTCACTGCTCCCCAGCTCGTGGGTGACCATGGAATTGACCAATAACCAGCGGTAGCCGGGTAAGTCGGCGGAGATGGGCTGGAAGTCGAGGCTGTCGCAATTAAGCAAAATGGGGCCGTCGGGTGAGCCGTTAAGGCTGGCAAACTGATCCATGATGCCAGTCGGGACACCGATGAACTCATTACTGCTTCGCTGGCTTAGCCGGGCGAGCTCCGGGCGGCTTAGCCCGGCGGCGAGTACTTCGTTCAGGAGAAAGGCCATGCCGCCTTCCAGCGCGGCGGAGCTACTCATGCCGGAGCCACGGGGCACGTTGCCGCCGAAGACAATTTCCAGCCCGGGGATCTCATGCCCCAATTGCTGAAATTGCTCCACGATGCCAGCAAGATAATCCACCCAGAGTTCGCCCGTTTTACCGGTGACGGGCAGGGGGAGCTGCTGACTTTTATCCAGATCCACAGCGTGGAGGATCAGGGAACTTCCTTCGATTCTACGGGCATAGAACTCGATGCCCTTGTCAATGGCGGCGGGCATTACCCAGCCGCCGGTGTAGTCTGTGTGCTCACCGATAATGTTGATCCGACCGGGGGAATGGAGGCGAAGCGAAAAAGAATCGTCTGACATACTATTCGTAGCCAGGTAATCAACGATGTGGGAGAGCATGGGCTGGAGGTTAGTATTTACTCACTTTCGTCCATGGTATGAAAAACGCTGGAGACATCATCGTCTTCTTCCAGCTTTTCTACGAGGGCAAGCACTTCTTCTACCTCCGAGTCGGATAGTTTTTTTGTGTGGGTAGGAATACGGACGAGCTCGGCCTTACTGACCGTAATCTCCAGTTTTTCCATTGCGGGGCCAAAGCCGGCGAAGTCTTCGAAAGAAGTATAAAAGGATACTTCATCGTCTTCCTGCACGATGCTGTCCAGCCCTGCGTCGATGAGTTCCAGTTCCAGTTCTTCGAGGTCCTTTCCTTCCAGGTCTTCACTTTTGACAATGAACTGCCCTTTGCGCTCAAACATATAGTCCACGGAGCCATTCGTGCCCAGGTTGCCGCCGTACTTGGAGAAGGCATGGCGAATGCTGGCCACGGTTCGGTTGTTGTTGTCCGTAGTGGCTTCCACAAAGACGGCAATACCGTGTGGGCCGTAGCCTTCAAAGGTCACCTCGTCGTAGTTGGAGGTGTCTTTGTCGGTAGCTCGTTTAATGGCAGCCTCGATGTTGGCCTTAGGCATGTTAACGGCCTTGGCGTTGTTCATTGCCAGGCGGAGGCGGGGGTTATAGTCAGGGTCAGGGCCGCCTTCCTTGATGGCGATGTTGATCTCACGACCTACTTTAGTGAAGGCCTTGGCCATGCCGGCCCAACGTTTCATTTTTGCCGCTTTGCGATATTCAAATGCGCGTCCCATGGAATTGTAATTTATAGATTGGTCGGCAAAGATAATGGGAAAGGAGTAAAAACAGAATGATTAGAATTGCGTCTTTGTTCTGGCGCAAACGCAGGCTAATGGTCCCGCTCCTGCGGGGTGCAAAGGAGGGGCCTGAAAAGCAGGGAGAAGGCGCCGGGGTGCGAGCATTTCTTGCATTTAGAGGATGGCGGGACGAGGATAATGGAGTCTATCGGTAGGGTATACTCTAGGGCAATCGTAAGCTCGGGTGTCTGATGAGCTTACGCCTGCCCTGACTATCCTACCACCATACTACCACACTACCATACTACCGTACTATATTCGCCCTATGCAAATTCTCACCATCGTCATTGGCATCATCTTTGTCCTCTTGCTACTCAGCTTGCTGGCTACTACTATGATGGAGCTTTTGTCTTCACTCTTTAGTTTGCGGTCGCGCAACCTGATCAAGGCCCTGCGCAATATGCTGGCCAGTTCCGACCCGAACGAAGTGCTAGTAGATGAATTCCAACGTAACAGCCTCTATCGTCATCTGACCCAGCAGTATGGGCGCAGGCGGACGAGTTCAGTGGGCCCGAGTTACATGAACGCAGAAACCTTTCAAAGTATCCTGTTTGATGTGATCCTGAAGGGAGATGATATCAGTAATCTGGAGGCCCGCCTTGATGCCCTGCCGGATGAAGACCTTCGCAATGTGTTAAAGCAACTTCTGCGGGAAAGCGGCGGCCAGTTGGATCTCTTCCGCCTGGAAGTACAAAACTGGTACAACAGTGTTATGGACCGTGCCGCCGGCTGGTACAAACGCTACACCCAAAAGATTCTCCTCTTTATGGGCCTCGGCATTGCCGTGGTATTCAATGCTGACACTCTTTCCCTCTACGACCGCCTGAGCAATGACCCAGAAACGCTGGAACAACTCGCCAATGCCGCTGAGCAGTACGTCGCTGCCCGTGAACGGGTCAATCAGTTACCACAGGAAACCACTGCTCCGGAACCGGTAAGCCCCGCTCCAACAACGACCGACCCGGTGGATCCGGTTTCAACTGACCCAAACAGCGCTGACCCCAGTTTCGGAGATCGTGCCCCGGCTGACCCCTTCGGAACTTCCACCACCGTTCAGCCCCCCACTACGGTGGAACAGCCCGCTCCGGCAACTTACCTCTATTCCGGAGAGGATGTATCGGATAAGGACTTTAAAACCTCCCTCGAAGAGCTCAAGGGCCTGCTCAACAACGAGATCGCCGAAATCCGCCGACCTCTGGGCCTTGGCTGGGAAGGGGTAAGCCTGCGGGAACTGTCCCTTTTTGATCTGATCTCAAAATTCTTCGGCTACATTCTCACCGCACTAGCCGTCAGCCTTGGCGCACCTTTCTGGTTTGATCTGCTCAAGAAGCTGGTCAATATCCGGAGCTCAGGGGCACGGCCGTACGAAGAGTAGATTTGGTACTCTGGTTCTTTGGTCTTTGGAGCTACCGCATTTTGTAGGAGGCTGGGTGCTACAGGCGTAATGGCCTCCAAGGCCTCAATGTGCGGTAGCTCCAAAATACTAACGAGCCAACGAACTAAAGAACCAAAAACCTCCCTACATTTGCCCCAAAGCAAAATTCTACCCCATTTGATGCGTGTTTCCTGGCGGCCGTTGGCCGCGCTTCTTTGTTGGTCATTGCTCTTGAGCTGTTCCTCTGAACCTGCGTCCGCGCCTGGATATGAAGCTCCGGAAGAACTCGGCCCTAATGCGTCCATTATTCGCAGCCCCGTTGCTGAAAGCGCCGAAGAGCCGGATACCGTTACTACCGCAAGAATTGAGTTTGAGCTTGTCGAGCACGCGTTCGGAGAAGTGAAAGAAGGCACTATCGTCAAGCATGATTTCGCTTTCGTCAACACGGGCAAAACTCCTTTATTGATCACTAAAGCCCGCAGTACCTGCGGCTGCACGGTACCCAGTTACCCCGAAGAGCCCATCGCCCCCGGCGAGGGAGGCATCGTCAGTGTTGCTTTTGATACCAAAAATAAATACGGCCGCCAGCGTAAGCCCGTCACCATCATTGCCAATACCTATCCGGCTATGACGACGATCTACATGGACGGAACCGTCATCAACGAAAAAAAATAATTATGCCTTCTATTCTCCTACAAGCTGCTGGCGGCGGATCACTATTCACCAACGGCTTTTTCATGATTGCCATGCTGGTGGTGCTGATCTTCTTTATGATTATCCCGCAGCGTAAAAAAGCTAAAGAGCAGGCTTCCTTCATGGATAGTCTCGAAAAGGGTAAAGAGATCGTTACCGCCAGCGGAATTCTGGGGCGGATCGATAAAATAGAGGATAAGATCGTCACCATCAACGTCGGTAATAAAACTTATATTCGGGTGACCAAAAACGCGATCTCCAAGGAACTTACCGATGCTATCTACCCTCCGGCGACTGATTAGTAGAAACCCGCTGAAACAAATGGCCGATACGGACCGCAAGGTGCTCGCTATTTGTATGACGGCCGCTTTTGTTTTCTGGCTTATTTTGAATCTTTCGCAGGAGTACAGCATCCGGCGTGAGGTTACCCTGGAGTATATCGTTGATCCGGAAAGAGTGCTGGTCGGGCGAATGCCCGAAACACTGGAAGCGGACGTCAGTGGCACCGGCTGGAACCTCGTTTGGGAAAGTCTCGTGCCCGGTCCTCTGCCCGTAACGATCGATATTCGTAACCGGGATAACCTACGCCTCACCAACGCAGAACTCCGGCAACAGGTACAGCGCCGACTCTCCAGCGGAGCCCTGGCGGTAGACAACCTCGGCTTTGAATCAGTGACCATTTTAACCACCCCGAAGGAAGGCAAGCGCGTCCCCGTCCGGTCGCAGGTATCTCTGTCCTTCGCCAACGGTTTCCTGGCGGCCGACCTACCTATTCTGGAGCCTGACAGTGTAACCGTTAGCGGCTCAACGGATGAACTGGACGACATTGCGTACTGGCCCACTGAAGAGCTAACCCTGACGGGGGTAAATAACTCTATCAAAAGAATTGTTACCCTGGCCAAACCCGCTGAAGGATTGACCCTGAGCCGGAATGAAATCAACTACACCCTGAACGTTGAGGCCTTTATTCAGAAAGATATCGAGGTTCCCGTAACGGTCGTTCATGCCCCTGAAGTGGATAGCTATCGTATCAACCCCTCCACCGTGAGCTTGCGGGTAAGCGTACCCCAAACGGCTTACGAAAGTATTAATGCCAGTGATTTTAGCCTGGTGGCTGACCTGGAGAACCTCCGAAACGAGGATGGTCGGAACAGTGTGCCCGTGATTTTACAGGAACAACCTGATGAAGTTATTAGCGTGTTTTTTGAGACGCGGTCGGTAGAGTATTACCTGATCAAGGAGTAGGCTTGTGGGCTGCCGCATTTTGGAAGCGAGATTTTTGTCGCTTCGCGACGGGATGTTTTCACGCAGATGTACGCAGAGGTAGGGGAGGACGCAGAGGATGTTTTATCCCTTGAGCAAATCTCATGTTGATTGCCCGAATCAGTAAATTTGATCGCCTCCAATGAGCGGTACCCTCCAAGGCCTCCCACGTGCGGTAGCTTACAGGCCTACAAGACTACAAGACCACCCCTCACTCTCCATAAGTCTCCCGGCTAAAGCCGAAGCGCACCAGATCGGCAATCATGCCACCGGGTTTACGAAACTCGTTGCGGAGATCTCCTTCCCGGCTGAAACCTACCCGGCGGGCCAGCCGCTGGCTGGCAAAGTTGTCTGACAGGGTCTTCAGGTAAATTTTTTCGAGCTCCAGCTGGCGGAAAACAAAGCGAAGCACCCGGGCGAGTACTTCAGTCATAAGCCCTTGTTTCATGTGGTCTTTATCAATGAAGTAGCTGATTTCCGCCATGGGGACTTCCCAATTAATGTCGAAGATGTGTACATAACCAATCAGCTCCGTTGACTCATTGTGCCAGATGCCGAAAGCATAATCCTGCTGCAACAGCCAGGCAGCAATTCGTTCGCGCAGGAAACACTCGGCGCTATCGTCATCGGCCCCGACCTCCGCTACCAGGATCGGGAAATGATCTTGCAGATAGTCCTTGTTTTGCTCAATGAGATTCCGGAATACTCCTCCCTCATTTTCCCGGAAACGGCGGACCACGCAGTTACTCGTAAGCAGGGCAGTATCGATGTTGAAAAGTTGAGGGCGCATTCTTTAGTAGTGTAGTAATGTAGTCCGGTAGTATTGTAGTAGTTACCGCCAAAGAGAGCGGTATACTGCTACGAGGCTGGAATTGAGGGCTGTCGTTTAATGCTTACTCGATCCAGGTAACCTTCTCCTCCCAGTCTCCGCGCTGCCGTGGTAGTTCGGGAGCTTCATGGTAGCCCAGGTAGAAGAGGCCAAGGCATTTTTCGTTATCGGCGGCAGAAGGCCATTGCCCGTAGCTGTCACACAGGAAGGTGGGGCTTGACCAATAACCGCCAAGGTTGTAGGAGTCGAGGCTGGTCCAGAGGTTTTCAACGGCGCAGCCA
The DNA here is from genome assembly GCF_900110645.1 of Neolewinella agarilytica. Taxonomy (GTDB): domain Bacteria; phylum Bacteroidota; class Bacteroidia; order Chitinophagales; family Saprospiraceae; genus Neolewinella; species Neolewinella agarilytica. Next base: position 416,614 of record NZ_FOFB01000001.1, on the reverse strand, counting down.
ACCGCAGCGACCTCTTCCCACTCGGGTAAAGACTCCGCCGGGTCCCGGTGGAGGAAAATGGCGATTACTACTGGTGCTTTGGTAAAGAAACCGCTAAACTTTTTCTCCAGTTTTTCACTCCAGGTATCCGGGCCGCGCAAGGTTTCAAAGACAGAAACGACCTCCTGGTGCAGTTGCTTCTTTCCATCACCAGTATACACCCGAAAACGCCAGGGTTCCGTTTTCTTGTGGTTAGGGGCGTGATTAGCCGCGTCAAGGAGCGCACTGATAATGGCTTTGTCAACGGGCTTATCCGTGAAAAACTGGGTATATACGGAGCGACGATTCTTAATGTGGGAAAGCATGCTTGGTCTTTTGGTTTGTTGGCCTTTTGGCGCTGCTGCATTTTGCCGGCCGGAGCTATTGTGTTAACCTTCGCGGCAAGGTAGTGGTTTAGCCCGAAATATTTTTGTTGGCAATGAAGGAGACGCTGTGCGTTGGATGAAGCAGGACATCGACAGTTCATCAGGCGCGGGGCCGCAGGATGCAATGGAAAGTTGATGAATGCAGGGTAGAGGGCTACTTCGTGATCACCACCGTGCCAAGACCCGCTGCCAGTTCCTTTTTTATCTGATTGAGTTTATCCTGCAAACGAATATGCCGTATGATGTTCGCTTCGTCTCCCTGCCGTTGAAAATCTGCAATCTTGCGGGTGTTCTCCCGTAGCTTCCGGTCAACCTTGGCCATGCGGAGTATCCGCAGGAATATCTCAGCGGCCAGCTTATGATTCTCCTCGGGGGGCTTCTGACTTAGGCGAAGACCATATTTGTCTTTCCAGTTCGGGCTCAGGGTGTGCGCTGTTTTCATGAACTCCTGCGCCAGAATACGAACGTACTCTTCCGGATGGTTGAGATACCATTCGGGGGCAGGTCCGTTTTTATGCTGGCCTACGTAGTCGGTTACCAGCACCACCAGTTTCTTAAACCGATCGTTGTCAAAGTCATTCAGTACGTCAGCCACGTTTGCCGTCAGAAAAGCGGCTATGGACTGATTTTTTTCTTTCTCGTAAATCTTACTGCCATGATTGATGAGCAGTTTGGCCAGGTCTCGTTCCAGATAAGAATGACCGGACATCAGTAAGTCTCCACCAGCGGAAGCAGTGTCTTCTTCTCGTTCTGGAAGTACATCCGGTAAATCCGGCGGTGGCATTTCAGCTACGTCCATTCCTCCCCAGGAGGGCTCTTCCATACCGTCCCAGGAAGGTTCCTGGAGGCCGGCCCATTCGTCGTCCGTTGGGTCTGCTTTTGGCGGCGGAGGAGTGGACTCCGTTGGAGTTGGCGGGCGCTGTGGGCGAACCGGCGGCAGCTGCTGCCGCTCCGCACGGGCGTTGCGTTCCCGGCGGCGCTCCTCCCGCTCCATTTCTTTCTGGGCCTGCACACGACGATCCGCGATGGCCTGGTTGACCAGGTTGACGAGTAAGCTCTCCTCCAGCCCAAGCCGACCGGTGAACTGCTGTAGGTAGCCCGCTCGTTTCAGCGGGTCTTCCACCAGAGCAAGGGTAGCGATGCTTGACCGGATCGCGTCGCTGCGCGCCGCCACGTCGTCCCCGGCTTCTTCCAGTAAAAGATCTGCTTTGAAAAAGAGGAAGTCTCGCCGCTTTTTCTCCAGAAATTCCTGAAAGGCCGTTGTGCCCACCTGCTGCATATAGCTGTCAGGGTCTTCGCCGTCGGGCAGGATGACTACCCGGACGTTGAGCCCCTCCAGCAGCAGTACGTCCACGCCACGCAGCGCGGCCTTGATGCCGGCCTTATCCCCGTCATAGAGCAAGGTGACGTTCTCGGTCTGCCGTTTCACCAGCCGGGCCTGGCCCGGCGTCAGGCTGGTGCCCGATGTAGCCACTACGTTTTCGATGCCATTCTGGTGCAGGCTGATCACGTCGGTGTACCCTTCCACCATATAGACGTTATCGAGCTTTCGCACCGACTGCCTTGCCTGGTGCAGGCCGTAGAGCACCTCTGACTTGTAGTAAATTTCTGATTCCGGACTGTTGACGTACTTCGGCGCTTTGACGTCCTTTTTCAGGATACGCCCGGCAAAAGCAATTGGCTTACCACTCAGGTTGTGAATGGTAAACATTACCCGGTCCCAGAAGAAGTCTTTCTTATTCCGGGTAAGTCCAAGCTTGTCGAGTTGCTCTTCTTTGTAGCCCGCCGCAACGGCGGCTTTCAGCAGACCGTTACGGGCGTTCGGGGCGTAGCCGAGGCCAAACTTATCCATAACCTCGCGGCGGAAGCCGCGGCTTTTGAAATAGCTCAGGGCGATACTCTTTCCCTCGTCCGTGTTGTACAGCTGGTCTGCGAACCATTGCTGCGCAAATTCATTGACCAGAATAAGGGCTTCCTTCTCCTGCCGTTCTTCCCGAACTTCCTGACTTACTTCTTTTTCCTCCAGCTTAATGTTGTAGCGGGCGGCAATTTTACGGATGGCGTCGGGGTAGGAGAGTTGCTCCAGGGTCATCAAAAACTTGATCGGATCACCTCCCTCCCCGCAGCCAAAGCACTTGTAAATGTTACGGGCAGGGTTAACGTTGAAGCTTGGGGTCTTCTCATTATGAAAGGGGCATAAGCCCAGCATGTTTTGTCCCCGTCGCTTTAGGTTCACGTAGTCACCCACCACATCTTCGATGCGGGCGGTGTCTTTGACCAATTGAATGCTTTCGTCGGTAATCATGCTCGGCCCAAGATACGGGTCTGAACCTGAAGGATGGGAAATGATGCCCCAAATAAAATCCATCATGGGATCAAACCTTCAGGAAAGGTGCTCCTTCCTTAAGCTTACCGCAATTTTTGTGCGTCTTAGAGCTTAACCATCCGTTGCGTTGTCACTGTTGCACCAGATTGCAGGCGAACGAAATACACCCCCGCCGGATAGCTACTGATATCCAACGAGAACTGATGATTCCCCGCTGCCAGCTTTCTTTTAAAGATAGTTTTAAGCAACCGGCCGGAGGAGGTACTGATACTCAAGTCGACAGTCTCTCCGCCCGGAATTGCAAACCTTATTTGAGCGTTATTTGCTGTAGGGTTTGGCCATAATCGGACTTCCAGGTTTGTCGGAGAGCTATTGTCTTCCGTACTGGTGGCGCCACAGCCGCCCAGTATCGGCAGGTGAACGTAGTCGTGTGACAGAAGCTCTCGGACTCTTTCGGGGTCGAGCTCAAACCAATCCTGGAAGACAGTACCATAGATGTCACGGAAATCGTACTGCATGGCAACTCCTTCGTCGGTGGTTACAGCGTCTCCGATCTCTGCATTGTTACCAAGGATGCCCGCCTTAACACAGGCCCCCATGAGAAATAGTGGCGCTGCCGTACCATGGTCAGAGCCCATGCTTTGGTTAGACCGAATTCTGCGACCAAACTCAGAGAAAGTCATGGATAACACCCGGTTTTCAAGGTCTAACGCGCGAATATCCTGATGGAAGGCTGCAAGCCCTTCACTTAATGTGGTTAAAAGATCGCTGTAGATCCCATTGGCAGGGTTGCCTCCGACTACTTGATTGGCGTGTGTATCGAAGCCGCCAAGGCTAACTACGTATACCTTCGTTTGCAAGCCTCCGCTAATGAGTTGAGCAACGTTTTTTAGTTCACGGGCGAATCTGGTGTCCGGGTAAGTCGCGGTGCTTTGGCCCCGTTCGGCTATTTGCTGAACCACGTCTCCGTAGGCGTTGGCCTGTACAATGCTGGTTCTGAGAAAGCTTAATTCATCTCCGTAAAAGTTATCGGGTAATGGAGCATTACCTCCACCTGCCAGAGTCAGTAGGTTGAACGGGTCCGTAACGGCCATACTGAAATTGGTGCCTATTCCCTGACAGGTTTGGCTAACCTGACTCCCCATGGCAATGGCAAATGGGTGGGGTGCTTCCTCGTTAGGATAGCCTTCCGGAAATCCGGGATTGTCATATTCAAAGTTGCGTCCGATCCAGCCACTGGTCACCAGTTCATTAGCGTCGGATGCGGACGTCCAAATGTCTGTAGACCGGAAATGGGATCTGTTTTGGTCAGGATAAGCAACACCCTGAATGGCGGTCATCTTTCCATCCTGATAGATTCGTTGCATTCCTACGGCAGCCGGGTGAAAAGCCAGGTCACCATCAATGCCAAGGAGTTGGTTTTGGGGAACCATCAGGTTGCTTCTTACCCGCATCAATTTGTCAAATTGATTGACGGGTACCAGGGTACTTAGCCCGTCATTTCCTCCATTCAGTTGGATGAGGACCAGGACACGGTCTGAATCCGGATTTACTAAGGAACGTAATCCATTGGTCAGAGAAGCACTAAGTGGGGCTCCCGCTAAAACAGGAATACCCAGAGCTGCGCCAGTTCGAAGAAAATTGCGACGATTCATTGATGTTTGTTTGCCTATTCTGGAGCCTACTCCTGGAATACGTTGTGTTTAAACTAATTGAAATTCTGCCAGGCCGAAAAAGGCTCTAAACAAATTGCGAAGCTTGGCCGCTACACTGTTTTTAACATCCCCGTTATTAGGGTTAGCTAAATAGTTCCCGTATTCAACGGTCCATTCAAAGTCTGGTAGCCCAGGAATGAGAGCCTCTTTAAGAATGACCCGCTGTTCGTCTGAAAGTGGTATGGGTAATAGGATATCCGATATCCCCTTTATCAGTTGGTCCGGATTAGTAGATTCTTCAATCTGCTCTATCCACTCTAGGTAATCGTAATAACCAAAGCCACCTTCTCCTATGCCTACTCCGTTCAGACTTGTCATAGTCTGGGTAAAACGAGTTCGTTCCTGCAGGGTGCTACTATTAATCCAGATGCGGTAAAAACCAGGTTGTTGGTAGTACGCTTCCCAACCTGCTACGGAAGGCGGGTTGAAGTAATCCATATCCATTACGGCTGCCCGGTAATAGTAGTAGATGAAGAGTCGTCGCTTCTGATCTGTTTGTAAGGCTTCAAATTGATGGTCATGATTAAAAGTCCTCATGGTTCCCGCCACCATTTGTAAAGGATTTTTGATCATTGGCCCCAAATAATCAGTAGAGTAGAAATGGTCAGAGGTGAACAGAGCGCGTAATACGGGTCTGATCTCAAAGTTGTTCTCTTCAAATATCTGGGCCAGACCTTCAATAATTTCAGTCTCTACGACGTCAGAAATCTTGTAGTAGACAAAATGCCGGTATAGTTTCCGGCAGATGAACCTTGCAACGGCTGACTGTTCGAAAATTCGATCAATTACGTGCTTGTACTCATCAATACCCCCATTAGTGATCACATCTCCATTGAAGTGGTAGCTCAATTCTTTATCCGAAATGTCATGTCGACTAAGATCAAAATATGCTTCGGGGGAGTGAATTGGGTTAGTACTGAACAACTGCCTGGTTTGCCATCCCGTCAGTGCCCGTGCAAGCGCCCGCACATCCTGCTCGGTGTAATTGCTGTAGTCTCCCGGAGCAATTTGAGGTCCTTTGCCAACAGTAAAAAGCTCAAGTAACTCACGTGCGTAGTTCTCATTGGGAGAAGCTGCAAAACTTTGGTTTCCATTAAGGAACACCAACATGGCTTTATCAATGGTAACTCTCTTCATCAGTTCTTTGAAGTTGCCGAGCGCAAACTCCTTCAATAGAATATGAAAGTCATAGCGAACCTGCGCCTGCCCACCGCCTGCAATTCCGAAATGATTGACCCAGAATTCGCACATTCGTTCTCTCACCGAGAGTCGTTCTTTACGGATGTTGTCATAGACCCAGGCCCGTAAAGATTGTAAGCGGTACTGATTTACATTAACTCCGGCAATCAGAGGCTTCCCAATCCATGACTCCCCTATTCCTACGTTGGGGTCACCTTCGAAGTTATAGTTAATGGGTTGAGAGGGGAGCGGGCGTTCTTCTAATAGTAAGTCCACCGCTGCTTCCATGTCCATACCCGTCAGTTGAGTCACTTCTTCCGGGCGTAAGCCAAACCCTGTTCGGCGTAGTAAGTGACTGGCCTGGGTAGTAGTCCATTCACCGTTATAAGTAGTGAGGCCCCGCAAGGTCAGATCAGTAGTTATGTTTACCATAAGACAGGTCGCATTGAATTTACTATTGCTTGAGTAAAGAGATTTGAGGACCTTAAGTAGTGCATTTCTTTACCGGGAAGCAACCGACAGTGGCTGATTTGCTCATTTGTTATGAAAATTGAGCCGAAAGAGGCCTCAATGAGAAACGGCCTCTACGTTTTGTAGCTATGTGACCTGTTATCAAATTTTAAGGGCAGTACACGGATTGACTACCGATGTCCGTTGAGCACTGATTTGTGATCGGCCAAAAGCGGATATGGTATAGTATGACCTTCGAATGGATTCGCTGGAAAAAGACAGTGTTGCAGGAAAACGGAAGTTTCGGGCGTTAGCCCATTGGTTCTGGCAAAAATCGGGAAGTATTGCCGTTGGTAATGGCAGAGTAGAATGCGACTGGAAATTGCCAAATAGCTACAACACCAGCAATTTTGCGGGTGGAGCTAAGAATAAAGTGCTCAACGTTTCTGAATATCTAATCTCTCCAATTGAATGACTCCCCAATTAGCCAGGTCTTATACAGATTCAGAGGTAGGCTCTGCGCTCGCTTACGCAGCAGATTGTCCTTTATCGACTGTCACCTCCACGTCAATTAAGTGAAAGTCTTTTTTCGCAGGCCTAATGTTTACGGGGCTTTCAGCTCCTTTTAACTTTCTTTAACGTTCTGCGACGCATACTTTTCGCGTTTTAAGCGTCTATACTAACGAAAGCGGGAACGCACGGAGCTACTCCGGTTTAACGTGCCCGCCGCTTCAAGACTTAATGGGTGTTCTCATAGTGTGTGGACTGTCCCGGCGTCGTTTCTACGATGACCGGGGCAGTTTTTTTTAGGGGGGGCAGGTGGGAGGTTGCGAGTTCGCAGGTTGCCACTGTTACTCACCTTTTGAGCATTGTTTTATTTGAGGAGAGTTAAGCAAAAAAAAGACGGGTTGTAATGCCTTTGTAGCACTACAACCCGTAAATTTTGCAACCTGCAACCTGCACCCTGCACCCTGCAACCTGCTACAAATCAAACTTAATCCCCTGCGCCAATGGCAGGGTCGTTGAGTAGTTGATGGTATTCGTCTGCCGGCGCATGTAAGCCTTCCAGCTATCGGAGCCGGACTCGCGGCCACCACCAGTTTCCTTTTCACCACCGAAGGCACCGCCAATCTCGGCACCGGAAGTGCCGATGTTAACATTGGCAATTCCGCAGTCAGAGCCAGCCGTGCTGAGGAAGAGTTCGCTCTCCCGCATGTTGGTCGTCATGATCGCAGAGCTGAGCCCCTGGGGCACACTGTTCTGGATCTCGATGGCTTCCTCCAGTGTAGAGTAAGGCATGATGTACAGAATGGGAGCGAAGGTTTCGTGCTGAGCCATTTTGCTGTCAGCCTTTACTTCGAAGAAGCAGGGCTTTACGTAGCAGCCACTCTCGTAACCGGGGCCTTCCAATACACCACCATCGACGACCGTTTTGCCGCCTTCGGCCTTAATGCTTTCAATGGCTTTGAGGTAAGTATTGACACTGTCTTTATCGATCAGCGGGCCCACGTGATTGTTGGTGTCCAGCGGATCTCCAATGCGAAGCTGACCGTAGGCAGCCTTGAGTTTGTCGCGAACTTCGTTGTAGCGGCTTTCGTGAACAATGAGGCGGCGGGTGGAAGTACAACGCTGACCACAAGTACCTACGGCGCCGAAGAGCGCGCCGGTCAGGACGAGGTCCATATCCGCCGTCTCCGTGATGATGATTGCGTTATTACCGCCCAATTCGAGAAGAGACTTTCCGAGGCGTGCGCCAACAGTCTGTGCTACGATCTTACCCATTCGGGTAGAGCCGGTGGCAGAGACCAGCGGAACCCGGCCGTCTTTGGTCATGTATTCGCCGATTTTGTAATCGCCATTCACGAGGCTGCTAATGCCTTCGGGCAGGTCGTTGTCTTTAGCCACCTTCGCCCAGATGTTCTGGCAGGCAATGCCACACATGGGGGCTTTTTCGGAAGGCTTCCAAACGGTCACGTCGCCACAAACCAGGGCAATCATGCTGTTCCAGCTCCATACGGCAACGGGGAAGTTGAAGGCAGAAATGATACCAACAATGCCCAGCGGGTGCCACTGCTCATACATGCGGTGCATAGGACGTTCGGAATGCATCGTCAGACCGTACAGCTGGCGGCTCAGGCCTACGGCAAAGTCGCAGATGTCAATCATTTCCTGTACTTCACCCCAACCTTCCTGCAGGCTTTTGCCCATTTCGTAGGAAACCAGGCGGCCAAGAGCATCCTTGTGTTGGCGTAGTGCATCACCATATTGACGAACGATTTCCCCCCGCTGAGGAGCCGGTACCGTGCGCCAGTGTTTGAAGGCGGTCTGAGCCGTCTGAATGACCGCTTCGTACTGATCTTTAGTCGTAACGCTTGCTTTGCCAATCAGCTTACCGTCAACGGGGCTGTAAGAAGCAATGTGCTCTGCAGAATTGTGGTGGCTGGTTTGGCCGGTGCTGGTGCCGTCGTTGTCAGCTTTGAGGCCTAGTTCCTGAAGGAAATCCAAGTTCATGATCGTGGTGGTTGGTTAGAGGGCGCAAAGGTAAGGGTTTAGGAGGAGAGATTTAGAGAGGAAGCATACCATAAGCAGGGCTATGGCAAACTGAAAATGGCTTCGCATTACGGACGATCAATTCATCGTCTGATTCCCCCGTCGTACCTTCGCCACAATGAAAGACATCTTCGATCTCCTTGGCCGGATCCTTCTCTCCTTCATTTTCTTTTTTGAGGCATATGATTACTTTGCCTATGAGAGATTGAATAAGGAAGCGATGACCATTTACGGGTTGACCTGGAACCAGGACTTTTTTCTTTACGGTGCCATATTCTTATTGCTGGTGGGGGCCATTACGCTACTATTGGGCTACCGGATGCGGACAGGTGCGGTCTTGCTACTGATTTACTGGATTCCGCTCACTTTTGTCGTACACGATTTCTGGACAGAACCGGCAGATTCCACGGAGTACCGGCTGCAAAGCATTCTTTTTATGAAGAATATTGCCATTATGGGCGGCCTGCTCATCGCAGCCACCCACGTTTCCGGTAAATACCGGCTGCGGCGGATATTTGCTACCACTAACGTTTGATTTTTCCTTGGGAGGAGGAGCTCCAGCTCCGATCTGGGCAAGGGAGTGCAGCGACTTTGGCTGTGAAACCTTTACGGTTAAGGCAGCTACCGCTGATTCACAAACCGGGAACCTTTGGCCTCGTTCGTGTCGGCCCAGGAACCACTACCGCATCATCGTAACATCCCCGGCTTTTTTGACGATCTCTCCGTTGAGGAGGCGGACTTCGACGAGGTAGACAAAGACGCCCGTCTGCGGTGCGGTGCCACCGTTTTCGCGGCTACCATCCCAGCCAGCGAGGGCTGCCGCGGGATCGAGGTCCTCCCGAAAGAAGACGCGTCCTCCCCATCGATCAAAGACGCTGAAGGACAGGATTCGGTCTACCGCCGGGCCGGGGAAAAGCCGGAATTCATCATTGACACCATCGCCGTTGGGGCTGAAGGCATTGGGCACGTAGAAGAGTTCTCCGCGCACAACGCTAATGGTGGTAGAGTCCGCAACGGGGCAACTGCCACCATTGGCAGAGGCAAAGACCGTCACGGTTTCCAGGGGACGGAGCGTGAGCTCATCACAGCCGGGGCAGCCGGCTCCTTCGGAGGTGAGCCAGAGGATGGGGACTTCGGCGGGAAGATTCGTATTCGGAGTCAGGGTAAGGGAGTCCCCAAAACGGATGCTTTGATCCGGTGGCAAATCAAGGAAAAACCCGGTGGCGGCATCAATGGTAAAAGTCAGCTGTTGATCGCAGCCGGTGGTGTCATTGACGAAGAGGGTGTAATCGCCCGGAGCAAGGTTCTGAAGGGTGGAGTCCGGGCTAAAAGATTGAGCATCCAGACTGAAGCTGAGCCCGGCCTGGGTACCCGTGATGCGCAGTGAGCCGTCGTTCTCGCCCGGGCAGCTTTCGGCGGTGGGGGAGAGGCTGAGTTGCGCGGAAGAGGAGGCGGTGATGGAAAGTGTGCTGGCCGCGGCGCAGCCGGCGGCGTCGGTGACGGTAAGGGTGTAATCACCGGCTGCCAACCCTTCGACGCGGAGGCTGCTGTCTCCGCTGCTCCAGCGGATGCGATAAGGCGGTAATCCATTGCTGATAATAACCTCCCCTACACCTGCGGCCGCGCCCTCACAACTGCTGCTGGTCTGCCGGACACTGAAGTCAATTCCACTCACCTCCAATCGGATGTTCACCGTGCTGTCGCATAAAAACTGACTGGGTAAGGTCCGGGAAAAATCATTGGTTTCCCGTTCAAAGGCTCCGAAAATGCGGGCCGAATCTCCCGGGCAAATACGCAGGGTGTCGAAGCTTTCGAAGGTGGGCCGCAGCAGGAGTTCGATGGCCAGTGTACTGTCACATCCGTTGATGGCGGGCAAGGTTTGGGAATAAATTCCCGCTTCGCTGACCATTTCGCCGAAGAGCATGGTGGAACTGCCCGCACAGATGAATTGGGTATCCAGCCGATAGAAGGTATCGAGCAAAAACAGGTCGAGCGTATCGGTGATGGCGCAGGTCAGACTTTGGTTCGCACCATAATATTGCCCCTCAGTAGTAAGTGTGTCTCCCGCAAAAATCGTGCTGTCGCCCGCGCAGATAAAGAGGCTGTCGCGGCGGCCGGCGGTTGGTGCCATCCGGATACGAATACTGTCAGAACTGAAGCAACCGGGGCCGGCATCAGCCGCTACGAGCAGTAGCGTATCGCTGGTGGGGGCAAAGCGAACTTCCGGGCAGTCCGTACAGTCAATAAAGCTGCTCTGTGACCATTGGTAATTACTGAACCCACTCACCGAAAAGGTCAGAGTATCGCCGGGGCAGATGGTGGTGTCTTGCCCCAAATCAATCACGGTGACGGGGTCAATCGTCACGTTTACGGTGTCGGTCTGTACGCCGCCACAGGAGTCAGTCGCGATGACCCAGTAGCTGCCCGCATCGTAGGCCGTGAAGCTCTTTTCATCGCTGCCATCCACCCATTGGTAGCTGGCAAAACCGTCTTGTGCGAGCAGCGGAATGACGGCGTTGCTGCACAGCGTAGTGTCCGGGCCAAGTAGCAGTTGGGGGCGCTGCCGCAGGTGCAGGGTGATGGTGTCAGTAGCCGTGCGACCGCAGCTGTCGGTAACCGTCAGCCAGAGCCTCCCGGGCTCCGTGATCTCAGTTGTTGCCGTTGTATCACCGTTACTCCAGAGGTAGTTGACGATGGAACTGTCGATGGCTACCCGCAGCGTATCGCCCCGGCACAGCAGGGTGTCCGGACCGAGGCCCAGCCTTGGCCCGTCGATACAGCAACAGGTATTAATCAGGGCGGGGTCTTCGCAGTCGGTGAAGCCGTTGCCGTCGTCGTCGATTTGATTGTCGCAGATTTCGGGCTCAGTTACCATTATCGTGTCACAGGGCTCCCGGCAACTCTCCCCATTGACCACCAGGCTGAAAGGCTCCGAAAAAAACCGTTGCCCCTGTGCTTGCAGATCGATCGTGGAAAGGTCCAGATTGCTTCCCTGAACTTCCACTCGCTGACTACTAACGTCAATCAGCTCATCGGGTACACAGTCGCTGGCGCTGCTCCCGTCTGCCTCCAGGCGTAGCAGGGTAGGCAGCTGCCCACCACTTTGGGTGGCCAGGTAAATATTCTCTCCGGCCACCGCCATGAGTTCAGAGCGTAACGCATTGTTGAAATTGACCCCGGAGTATCGTCTGGCCCAGACGACGTTTCCATCCCGATCCGTCTGAATAAGCACCAGCGTAGCGCCAAGGCCCCTGGCCAGCAGCAGGTATCCGATACCGTTTTGGTCAAGGTCAAGTATGGGGAGTGGGCTACCTCCTTCAGTATAAAAACGATTCCAGAGGAGCTCGTTTTCCGGACCAATCTTATATAAGTGAGTAGTAAACCCATTCACCCCGGCGGGGAACCGATCGGTGGCTGCCACCAGGTGATTACCCTCCTGAATCAGATCGTAGAAAAAGCCACGGGCGGTTACGTTGTCTAATATACCCGAAGAGAAAACTTCTCCGCCCAGGTCCAGTGTCACGTATAGCAGCCCGGCGCTCATACTGGAAACAGCCGCATCACCCACCACCTGGTATAATCCGGCGGCGGAATCATACAGGGCACGCTCGAAGGTGACTCCATTAGACCTGAAGAGTTTAGGCAGATCAGTGATGGTTCCTGTAGCGGGGTCGATACGAAGGAAGAGACCACTTTCTGTGCCGCTGTTTGGGGTGGCATGATTGCCGATAAGTGTATAATCTTCCATCAGGCCTGGCTGAAGGATTGCCCTGAAATCGGCTCCTTCAAAGAACGAAAAACTACGGCCCCACAACAGGTTTCCGTTAGCCGGGTCAATCCTGAAGACAAAGGCGTTTCTGGTGCTCGTTGATCCTCCCTCTCTTTCTTCCGTTCGACCTATTCCGGCCAGCATTCCTTCTCCATCGAGCATCATTTCGATGATCGTGCCCTGGTCCCCTCCCGGGAAAAGCTGCGTCTGCCAAAGCGGTGTTCCGTCTTCCGCAAGGGAAAGCACGATGGGAGAATTAAAGAGCCTGCCACCAACAAACTGCCCGTCTTTACGAGGGAGTACAGTAGTGAATGTACCCTCCGTTTCATCGTCCGGGCGGATGTACGATTGGACAAAAGCTGCCGTACAGGTGTCCGCTCCCTGCCCGGGGCACCCCGGGCCGGTACATGGAGGTTCCCGGACGAAAATCAGCCGGCAGAACCGGTCATCACAAAAGCCATTGTCAACCTCCGCGCAGATATTGTATAATCCCGGACTGTCGAAAGTCTGAACGAGGTCGGGGTCATTGCCCGCAGAGCTGTTGTCGACCGTCCAACTTGTATTCATTTGTGTACTGGAGGTATTGATGAAAAGGAGTTCTCTGCCGACCTCCAGCGTATCCGGGGGGGTGAAGCCAGCGGTAACGCTGCAGATAACGGTGACCCGCTGCTCAAACTCATCGGAGAGGCAGAGATTGTCATTACTCTCTGCCCTGAGACGAATGATGAAAGTGCCCGTCTGGTCAAACAGCCGACTGGCATTAAAGCTGGTGGAGAAGGTCGTTCCGTTGCTGCTCCACTCATAGCTGTCGCCGTTGCTGTTCAGGTTAGTGAAGTTGAGGGTAGTACCCGCTTCTACCGTCACGTCTCCACCGTTGAAGCTGGCGTCGACTACGGCCGGGCAGGGATTGAGGCAGCCAAGGCTTTCCAGCAGGCTATTTCTTCTGCCGTCGAGGAAAAAGTGCATCCGGTCACGCTGTCCGGCGGTGAAGGCTGAGTAGCAGCTGAAGAAGCCGTAGTCCATATAATTGATGAACATGTCGTTCTGGTCAGTAGCGAACCCGGAGTCAGTATCCGTCGTACAGCTATTGGACGTTCCGGAGCAAGGGACGGCTACTTTAGACTGATCCGGAGGCGTGTCACAAACCCGGTCTCCGTCGGTCGTGCAGTCATCATTCGTGCAGCCGCCGTCAAAGGTGTGGCGCAGGCCCAGGTAGTGACCGAGCTCATGAATGAGGACACCGACTTTGGCTTCATCGCCCGCCAGCCAGCGGGCTTCTACGACGATGCCGTCCACCCGGCCGCCATGTGCGCTGGGGTAGTAGGCGTAGCCCGCCACGCCACAGCCCAGCCCCAGCCCGCAGATTTCTTTGACGACCCAGACGTTGACATAGTCGCGGGGTTCCCAACGGCTTAGGTCTTTCAGGTCCCGATCGTTATCACTATCCAGATCGGTTAGCGGGGACACAATGCGGTTGATGCCGTTGGTGGCCTGGTTGTCAGGGTCTCTTCGCGCCAGGCAGAACTCAATGTTGGTAGGGGAACCTGTGCCCTGATCGTAGTAGCCCGTATTGGCAAAGGCCTGATTCGTAAAGTCAAGGCTACGCTGAATGTCTGCGTTAGATATATTCTCCGTCCCGTTCTGGTGGACGATGTGAAAAACAATGGGAAGGACGAACGGGGGCGGGCTGGACTTTTGGAGCCTTGCCTTTCGGGCTTCCCGGGACCACGCTGCTTCCAGGTCGTCGAGGTCCTCACCGTAAGCAGGGGCAGTCGCCCGAAGCTTTTGGTGGAGCTCATCGGTAGCACAATTAAGGTGCTCTTCTCCGGACTGACCAAACAGGGGGAGACAAAAAGCAAGAACGAAGAGCGTCGTGAGAAAACGAAAGGGAGATAGCATTAAATCGGAGGGGTGTTTTTGGGATAAGAGGAAAGTTACAAAACATATCTGCCGGGTATGATTGTAGTTGAAACCTTTAACGATTGGTAAGAACTGTTCACCATAGTATCGCGTTCTTTGCGCATGAGTAAAACCCATCTTCTTAACAACCTGAAGGATCTGATTTTTATAATCCTTGGCGTCGCCTCCGCTGCCTTCGGGCTGGAAAGTTTGTTGTTGCCCAATCAATTTATTGATGGTGGCGTAACGGGGATTTCTCTTTTGGTAGCCAACCTGACTGGCTGGCGACTTTCCGTATTACTGGTGGCCATTAATTTACCCTTTTTGGTGCTGGCCCGTTGGGTTATTGGAAAGCGTTTTGCGGTGAAAACAGCCATCGCCATTACCCTGTTGGCGATTACCATTTACACGGTCCACTTCCCGGAGGTGACTGATGATAAATTATTGGTTGCCGTTTTTGGTGGCTTTTTTCTGGGAGCGGGAATCGGCTTGTCCATGCGTGGGGGCAGTGTGCTGGACGGAACCGAGGTGTTGGCCATTTTTCTGAGCAGAAAACTGGGGCTGAAGGTGAGCGACTGGGTCATCCTGATTAACATCGTCATTTTCGGAGCTGCTGCCTACCTGCTTTCCGTTGAACAGGCGCTGTACTCCTTACTTACTTACATCGTAGCTTCCAAGACCCTTGACTTCGTAATCGATGGAATCGAAGAATACACGGGAGTAACCATCATTAGTCAGCAGTCAGAAGAGGTGCGCCGTATCCTCGTGGAGGAATTAGGAAGCGGCGTGACTATCTACCGCGGGCGGGGAGGTTATCGCAGCAGTAAAGAAGGCCATGAAATAGATATCATTTATACCGTGATTACCCGATTGGAAATAAGTAAACTGACGAGGCTCGTTCGCAGCGTCGATGAGTCTGCTTTCTTTACCATGAGCAGTATCAATGATACTTACGGCGGAATGGTGAAGAAGAAAGGGGTACACTAATCTCATTGCCTTAAAGTATCCATTTCTAAATTCTTTAATCAGGGACGGTAAGCGTCACTTTCATACCGTCGTTTCCGTCTACCGCAAGTTCACCCTCCAGCTGTTCGCTGAGAGAATTAATGAGAAGGTAGCCAAAAGACTCAGGCGCTTCGGCGGGGTTTTTAGCAGTGCCAATGCCATCGTCTGACAGATGGAGTGTGATCTTGCCGTCAAGCCTTTTCAGGGATAAACTAATCGTTCCTTTTTGACGATCCTTGAAAGCGTACTTCAAGGAGTTCGTTACCAGCTCATTGGCAATTAAGCCCATCGGAATCATAGTATCAATGTCTAACTCAAGGTCTTCTAAATCCGTACTGGTGGTTAAGGCTAATCCGGGAGGGGTGAGATTCCCCACCAACTCATCCAGCAATTTTTGCAGATACTCTCCTGCTTTTACGGTAGTACTCACCTCATCACTCATGTAAAGCTTTTGGTGAATCAGAGCCATACTCCGTACCCGGCTGTTGCCCATCTTCAGGGCCGCTACGGCGGTGTCATCCGAAACATACCGACTTTGCAGAGAGAGCAGACTGCTCACCATCTGAAGGTTGTTCTTCACGCGATGGTGGATCTCTTTTAGCAGCGTCTCTTTATCCTTCAGTGATTTGGACAACTGCTGGCGCTGTTCCGAAATTCGTTGCCTTTGCTGAAACACCCGGTAGAGCAGGAAGGAAACAATACTGAGCGCCAAAAGACCAAGGCCAATGATCCATCCCTGCCGTTGAATGCGGGCCTGGCTGAGTTTTTCCTCATATTCGAGTTTATCAATTTCCCGTTGTTTTTCTGCGGTCTGGTATTTGCCTTCCATATCGGCCAGTACCTTGATACGCTCTTTTTCCTTGATCTCCTGTCGTAGATTGGCTTCCAGTTCCAGGTAGTGTACCGTGCTGTCCAATTGGCGTAAACCCTTGTAGGCCTGAGCAATACCCTTCAGGGCCGCCACCTGAAACATATTGTAGTCTTTGCCAATAGTAATGGCTTTTTGGTAGCTGGGAATGGCCTCCTGAAACCGATCCAGATCCGCCAGGTTCACTCCCATACCGATGAGGGCAGCACACTGCTCCCTCGGCCCCCCGAGGCGGGAGAAGATATCGTAGGCCAGGCGGGACTCTACCAACGCACGTTCTGGTTGTCCCATTTCCTTGTAAACCCCGGAGAGATTGTTGTGGACATAACCAACCCCCATTTCATCGAGCGGTGTCTCGGCCAGCGCCAGTTCCATCGCTCTTTTATAAAGTAGCAGGGCTTCCGGGAATTCCCGCCTGGTTTTATGAATAATGGCCCGGTTATTAATGGCAGAAGCCACAACACGTGATTCTCCCAATTCTTCCGCTTTTTCACCGGCTACAACAAGGTATTCTAAGGCTTCATCCAGGTTGCCAACCCGCCGGTGTAGCAACCCCAGTGAATTGAGCATCGTAGCCTCCTGCCGCGGGTCATTAATGCTGCGGGCCAGCTCAATGGATTTTTGGTATTGTTCAATCGATTTATCAACTTCTCCGGCCCGCAGGTGCATCTCGGCGGATACTCCGTAACACTGAGATAAAAACTTCGTCGAATCAATCTGGGCGTAAGCCTCAATGGCCTTGTTAATGGATGCTCTGGCCTTCCCGGCTTCATTCACCCGGCGTAAAAAACGGGTTCTTTCGTATTCCAGGCCACCGATGTCAAAAGGATTTGGATTGCGGTTAACCATCTGCGCAGCGGTGTCAAGGTATGCCCGGGCACGGGCCGTATCCGGGTTGCGGTGGCGAGCGGCCAGCGTGATGTATTCTACCAGAATAGAGGAATCACTTTCCAGCGTGCTGATGCGCAGGTGCACGCTGTCCCGAAATATCTTTAGCGGATCCTTGTTCAGCTGAGCGAATAAAGAGGCGCTGCCGCAGGTGCAGAGTAAGAGGATAACAGAGCAGTGGAAGAGACCCCGGTGGGTGAAGATGGCGGACATGACTAGAATATAGAAGATGAATTTGGATTCGGTAGACGGTAGAACTGTAGACGGTAGAACGGTAGAGACCTGGATGAATAGTCCAGTCCCGCATTTGCACTTACAACACTACCGTCTACCATACTACCGCCCCCCTCTCACCCAACTGACTGCCTGATGGCGGGAAGAAGCCCCGATTTTGGCAAACAGATTTTTCTGGTAAGATTTTACGGTGTTGACGCTCAGGAAGAGCCGCTCGCCGATTTCACGGTAGGAGAGACCTTCGTCGAGTAGTTGAAGTGTTTCGTATTCCCGTTCGGTGAGCGGCTCCTTAAGCCGCTCGTTGAGAGAAAGGATAGTAGGGAAAACGGGGGCTTGCTCAGCGGCAAATTTATCCAGGGCGATTTCAATGGTGGTGTACAGGTCGCTTTCGTTGAAGGGCTTGACGATATAGCCGTAGGGTAGGGTGTCCCGCAAGGAGTCCAGTGTTGCCCGGTCAGAGAAAGCGGTCAGGAAAACAAAGGGGAAGTTGTACTTCTCCCGGATAATGCGCGCCAGGTCAATGCCGTTGAGGGTGCCCTTAAGTTCAATGTCCAGCAGCGCAAGATCGGGCTTTGTGCTGGCCAGCAGGTCGAGAGCTTTGTCGCCATTACGGGCCTTACCCGCGATGCGATAACCGAGAGACCGCAGGGCGGCTTCAATCTCCATGGCAATAACTGCCTCGTCTTCAATAATTAATATACTCTTAGGTGAAGGAGTCATGGTCACAAAGTAAGCCCGCTAACAGGGATAAACAACTCACCCGAATGGGTGAATTAATAAAGCCTCCATTTGCACAAAAGACAGCGGATGGTGCCGGAATCACCCATTTGGGTGAGGAAAAGGAGGTGAGGGTGGGCCCAACTTTGCCGTAGACACAAACCAACATCCCATAATCTAACCTGCTATGAAGTTAGTCCGACTCCTTTTCCTCCTCTGCCTTTTAGCCTTCCTTTGCACCAGCGGCCGCGCCCAATGTCCTGCCGGAAACGTGGTGCTGGAAACCGACGCTGAAGTGGCTGCCTTCTTCGCCACTTACCCTGATTGTACCGAATTCAACGGCGACCTGAATATTCAGAATAACGTCACGGACTTGATCCCCTTCAAAGACGTCGTCTACGTAGCCGGCGACCTGACCATCCGCAGCACCCCCATTGATAACCTGGAGGGCCTGGCCCAACTGCAGGTAGTTGATGGCTCCTTCGGCCTTTCTGACCTCGATTTTACCAGCGACCTGGCCTCTGTCGCCCTTTCCCTGGAAACAGTTGGCAATCAATTTCTTATTCGCAACCACCCCGGCCTGAAAACGATTAACGTGCTGGACAATGTTGAGTCGGCCGGCTCACTTGTCATCTCCGATAACCCCAATCTGGAAAACCTGGATGGCCTGGCAAACGTAGCTGTTTCCACCGCCCTGACTATTGCCGATAACGCCGTATTGTCCGACTGTGCCGCCTCGGGCATCTGTGCTGCCATCACCGCCCCGGTAGCCAGCCTGACCATCTCCGGGAACACGGGCAACTGCGCTAACTTTTTCGAAGCCCAGGCGGCCTGCCTCGGTAATCCGGATTGCCCCACTAACCTGACACTTACCACTAATCAGGAAATTGCTGATTTTGTGGCCGCCTATCCCAACTGCGTAAACCTGCCAGGGGATCTGCTCGTGGAAGATGATGCCAATAATTTGCAAGCACTGGACTTAGTCACCGTAGGGGGGAATGCAATATACCGTGACATTTCAAGCTTGCAGAACATTGATGGTTTTGGACTGGTTTCTGTCGGGGGAGACCTCCTTTTTCAGCGCCTTCATAACCTGGAATCAACAATGGCTAATGGATTTCTCCCACTGGAGACCGTAGGCGGGAAGTTGGTTTTAGCCAGCCTGACCGGAGTGAACTTCGTGCCCTTTAACTCCGTCACCTCGCTTGGAGGCATTTCGATATCTTTTACCAGTGAAGTCTATGATCTCAGCGCCATGGCTGGTGCAGAGCTAAATGGCTCAATTAGCATAACCGGTTGTTCTACTATTGAAACCCTTGATTTTCTTTCTCCATTTGATAAAGAGGGGAATGTTTTTAATACACTTCTCATATTAAATAACCCTCTGCTGGAGGATATTAGCGAAGTTGATGATATAGTTATTGTCGGCCCCTTCATCAATTTTCAGGGGAACACAAATCTTTCCGAGTGTAGTATTTCGTCGATCTGTACTGCCATTTTGGACCCTGCGATTTTATTGCCTTTAAATGCATTCACGAATAACGCTACCGGATGCAATTCTGAAGCGGAAATCAAGGCTGAGTGTGCGTCTGAACTGGCTCCTCTGTTAGCCTTCTACAACGCCGCCGGCGGACCCAACTGGACTAATAATACCGGCTGGGCGGCCGGTGCTGCCGGCACCAACTGCACCCCCTGCGACGGCACCTGGTTTGGCATCAGCTGTACCGATGGCCAGGTAACGGAGATCAGGACCTTTGGCAATAATAACCTGGTGGGTACAATCGCTCCCGAGATTGGCCAACTAACGGGCCTGCGCACCATAAGTATCACCCTGAATCCGGACCTTACCGGACCAATCCCTGCTGAAATATTTGATCTGCCCAATCTGGAGGGGCTTTCGCTCTTCACCAATAACCTCACGGGTTCCATTCCGACTAACGTTGGTAACGCTACCCAACTGATTGGGCTCAACCTGAATTCTAACTCATTACTTGAGGGTACGATTCCCGCTTCTATTATTAATCTGGTCAACCTGGAGTTACTTGGGCTGAGTGGAAATGAAATCACCGGAAATTTACCCCTGGGCATGCAGGCAATGGTGAAGCTTCGGTCCATCGAAATTTCTAATACTAATGTTACGGGGGCCATCCCTGCAGAGCTGTTAACGATCCCTGCGCTCGAGTCCCTCAACCTGCAGAACAATAACATGAATGGCTTACTGCCCGGTACTTTTGATGATAATGGTGTGCTTAACCGCCTCTTGCTGGGAGAGAATAACTTTATCGGACCGTTCCAGGTGAGTATTGCGGCTACAACAACGCTCCGTTTCTTACGCCTGGATGGGAATAACCTGACGGGCCTGGTGACGACTAACGTCAGTAATCTGGTGAATCTGGAGGAGTTCAACATCTCTGACAATGATTTCGCCGGCCCCTTACCCGTGTTGAATGCCCCGGACCTGACCGAATACCGGGCTGCGGGGAATTCCTTCGACGGGCCGCTGCCCGCCTTCCTGGGGAATCTTTCATCTCTGTCGGAACTCTTTCTCAACGATAATGCACTGACGGGGTGCTATCCGGCAGCCTACTCCTCGCTTTGTTCCGGGGTAACTACCAATTTTTCTGGAAATGACGGCTTACCGCTGGGGGGATCCGCTGCTTCTTTTCAAACAGAATTCTGCTCGAACGGAAATCCCTGTGGTACCATCTGCCCGGAGGAGGATGTGATGATCGGCAGCCAGGCGGATGCTGATGAGTTCCTTCAGAATTACCCTAATTGTGTCAACCTGCCCGCTTCGCTAAATATTGTCGATGCGGCTGACCTCCTCACGCTTTCGCCTTTCTTTAATCTGGAATCCGTAGAGAGTTTGATGCTGCAAAACCTCGCGGGCGTCAGGTCGCTTACCCCGTTTTTTAACCTGACCACAATCGGTAGCGGTAGTGGTGAGGCTGCAACGGGAAGTCTGATCATTGATAATCTATCAGTAACCTCATTGGATGGACTTGACAACGTAGTGGGAGATTTGCAGAATCTGGCAATTGATAATAATAATCTGCTTACGGATATCAGTGCTCTTGGCCCGCCCAGCGGAGGGCGACTGGCGAGCGGTGGCTCGGTCGTTAATATGCAGATGGAAAATAATACCGCGCTGGCCAACCTGAGCGGGCTGGAGGACAAAACCGTGCTCGATGAATTGATTGTTTCCGGCAACACCGATCTGTCTGATTGTGCCATCGAGAGCTTTTGTAATGCAGTCGCTGACCCTTCCGTATCGACTTCTTTTGCCAATAATGGTTTCGATTGTTCCAGCAACGCAGAGGTAGAAGCTGCCTGTTCATTACTACCCCTGAGTTGGAAAAGCTTTGTGGCCACGCCGGACGGTAAGACCGTTCGCCTCGATTGGGTGACAGTCGAAGAAATCAATAACGAAAAATTTCTGGTGGAGAGAAGTGCGGATGCCCGCAACTGGGCTTCCATTGGCGAAATAATGGCTGATAGTGGGTCCGGAGAAAACACCTACACCTTATTGGACGAAAGCCCGCTGCCGGGGAGCAATTATTACCGGATCCGTCAGGTCGATTTTAACGGGACTTTCAGCTTTAGCGAAGTGCTGTTAGTCGATGTTGCCTTCGGTCAGGAGCGGGCTTACCCCAATCCGTTCTCCGGGGCGCTGACCGTGTATTCCGCCGTCGCGGACGAGGTGCAGGTACTGGACCTTCAGGGGCGGGAAGTTGCACGTTTCCAACATTTGGGCGACGGAGCGCAGGTGCAGAATCTGGATTTGAAGAGCGGGGTGTACACCCTCCGGATGCTTGCGTCTGGTGCCGTTCTGCGGGTCGTCGCCCGCTAACATATATGGATTTAGACCGTCAGGAACGTCTTTTCAAATAGAAGGGAAAACCGGTTCGGACGCGCTAAATCGGATGTCCGCTTACCCCGCCTCATTTTATTCGTTTTATCGCTCTTTTTTATAACCTATCAACTCAATTATTATGAAGTCTCCTTTATTTGCTCTTGTGGGAATCCTGTTGTTCTCTACTTCATTATCCTCTCAAATAGATCCATCCGTTTATCCGGTAGGCTATGCCTCTAAACTACAGGATGTACACGTCGATGACATGGGCGCCGGCTACGCCGGCGGCAGCTGTGGTGTTCTCCTTTACTCCAGCGGCAATGCTGCTGACTGGCAACTGGTTGATGGCCCTGCCGGCGGTGATGAGCAGTATTCTTCCGTAGCCTGTCCTCCCGGTGGTTGTGCTACCGCCGCTTTGGTAGTGGTTGGTGGCATTGACCTCTACCGCCAGCAAAACGGCGGAGCCTGGAGATCCATTGAAACAGAGGTTGAAGCCGGAAATTTGCACTGGCTGACGAATACTACCGTCTTCGCGTCCGGAAACTCTTCTAATGCCTTACGGTCTACCGATGGCGGGAATACCTGGGTAAACATCACTCTGCCTGAATTTGCTTCCAGCAACTTCTATTTCCTCGATAGCAACATCGGCTTCTACGGAACTAACGAACGACTCTATAAAACCACCGATGGTGGCGTGACCTGGACCGCTACGGGCTACGATCACCCCGCAAGTATTCGTCTGATCACCTGGTTAGACGAAAATACCGGCTTTATTTTCGACTCTCCCAGAGACTTTTATGGTACTACGGACGGAGGTCAGACCTTCACCAAGCGTAACACCGAAAGATTACCAGCCAGTTTCGTCTGGATGGAAGCCCTTTCGGCGGATCGTGTTCTCGGCGGAGCCGTCGTCAGTGTTATTCAGGAAACCCTCGACGGAGGAGTTACCTGGGCGCGTACTTCTCCCTCCGGAGCAGAACGATTCAACAGAGGCGTTCACCGCCGGGGCAATGACCTCTTCGCGGCCAACTCTTACAATCAGATTATGTACCTCGCCGAAGGCGCCGCTGAATGGATAGACGTAAATGAACATCCCCGTGGCACTATTGAGGAAATCAGCTTCGCTACTCCCACCGTTGGATATGCAGCCGCGAACGGCACCCCTAATCTCATCAAAACAACCGACGCAGGCCAAACCTGGATACCTACGGGGCAACAAATCCGTACCTTCAGATTACTGGCACTCTCCGCTAATGAATTGATCATTATTGTAAATGGTGATGTCCGAATTAGTCGGGACGGTGGAGACTCTTTTGTTGACCTGCTCCCCATTGGCGTCATTCCGGACGGAGAAAGTATCTCGGATTTCTACCTTAAGCCCAACGGAGAGCTTTACCTCCACGGAACCAATTATTCCGTAACGGTTTCTGCGGACGGAAACAGCTTTAATCCTGTTCAGCATGACCTTGGGCTTTCTGCTTCCGAGCTTTTCTTTCTGGACAATAACTTCGGAGCCTTAATTACCACCGCTGAAGCGGCGATCACACAGGATGGAGGCGCTACCTGGACAATGACGGCCTCACCTGGCAGAAATTTGCGGGGCATTTTCTTTGCCGATAAGCTAAATGGGTGGGCTTCTAATGCCTCTACCCGTTATATTACTTCCGATGGTGGAATGACCTGGGGTACTGGTAATTCTATCGCCGGAGGGTACGATTACCGCCGCCGCAGTAACGGAGATATCTACGTTAGTGAATGGAGTGGCAACGACGGACTCTTGATGCGTAGCACGGACAATGGACAAACCTGGACGACACCCGCCAGAACCTGTTTTGGCCACCGCTCGGGAGAGATGACCCCTGACGGTAAATACTACTTTACGGGGGGCGACGGCGGCTACATTGTTCGCCATGATCTGGAGGCAATTACCACCTCCCTGCTTAGCCCGCGAACACTCAACGTAAGTCACCTCAAAGTTTACCCCAACCCGACGAGCGGCTTAGTAACTGTAGAACTTCCCACTAACACCACCGAAGGGACAATAGAGCTTTTCGATGCCTCCGGTCGCATGCTCCGGGCTGAGTCCATTCGCTTTGCGGAAGCAACGCACCAAATGGACATTCAGGGCTTGCCGGCGGGTGTTTATCAGTTACGTTTTACCTCCGCCAATGGAGCAAACGGTATATCCCGCATCGTTCTTCGCTAAGAGAAGGTTATCCTTTTAGAATACACCTTAGACACATTTGGTTTTGTCCCCAGGGTCGTCGCGAAAGTGGCGGCCCTTTTTTGTGTTAGAAAGAACGGGTGCGGGACGAGAAAGGCAGAATGAGAAGTTTCCGGGCTGGAAAAACGGTCTCCTGAAAACCCAACTCTTCCGCTTCCTGGCTATGCACGCGTACACCGGGTACCTTTGCCGGCGCGCAAAGCTGCCAGGTCACCAATGACCACCTCTTTCACCCCTGCTCCCACAGCGGCGAAGGCATTGTCCAGTTTTGGGATCATCCCGCCCACAATAGTTCCATCGGCTTTAAAGTCGGCGTAACTCCCGGGAGTCAATGAAGGGATGGCAGAATCGGAGTCTTTAATGTCCCGCATTACGCCGGGGAACTCAAAGCAATACTGCAGGGAGACTTCGTATCCGTGAGCAGCCATTGCGGTAGCTGTTTCGTTGGCGATGGTGTCCGCATTAGTATTCAGCAGCTGGCCTTTATGATTGTGGGTGATGGGGCACATTACCGGTCTGAGCCCAAGGCGGAGCAGACCATCGAGTAGGGGAGCGTTAACGGCCTTTACGTCGCCCGCAAATCCATAGTCAATGTCTTTAACCGGCCGCTTCTCGGCCAGGATGGCGTTGGCATCCGCCCCGCTAAGCCCAATAGCATTAGTGCCACGGTGCTGCAGCTGAGCCACCACATTCTTGTTCAATAAGCCCGCGTAGACCATGGTGACAATCTCCAGCGTAGCCTCATCCGTAATACGCCGCCCGTCGATCATAACCGGTTCCCGGCCCATTTCGGTAATAACCTGGCTGGCCTTGCGGCCGCCGCCGTGGACGAGAATGGCAGGTTCCACCAGACTGGCAAAATAGTCCAGGGCTTCGTGAAGGGCGGCGGGGTTGTTGATGATGTTGCCGCCGATTTTTATTACGGATAGGTTCATGGGGTCAAGTATCAGGTTGCGGGTTGCAGGTTGCAAGGTACGGGTTGCGGGTTGCAAGGTACAGGTTGCAGGTTGCAAGATTAACCTGCAACGTCTGCAACCTGCAACCTGCAACCTGCACCCTGCAACTTGCACCCTGATACCCTACTCAATAAACCGGCTCCACCGTAATCCCTGCTCCCCGCAACAGCGCAATTACGCCCCGGGCTCCGCCCAGGTGGCCGGCACCGACGGCGTAGAACTTGCCGCCGGCATTGGCGGCGTTGATGTTGTCGCGAATCTGCGGCACCCAGTTTTCGTTTCGCTTGGTCAGCAACAGCTCCTCAAAGCGGGCAACGCCCGCACTTTCGTCGGAGATGGTGCTGGCCATCTCGGCAATAGCCTGGCGACGGTAGAGGGAGACGAGTTCGTCCATTTCGTTAGGTGCATCTCCCGCTTTACCTGCGGATTCGGATTGAATGGCCTGGTAAAGCATAGTCGCCTGAGCACCGTAGGGAATGGAGTCAAAGAGACTAAGTTGGAATTCCATCGTTTCCAGTCCGCCGATTTCCTTACTTCCGGCTTCCGCCAGCTTGGTAAGCTCCATCTCGTAGCTTTTCATGCCGCCACCTTCCATACCGCCGCCTTCGGCCATGGCGGCCATGTCCTGCCCGACCATGGCGGAGAGGAATAAAGGTTTCATCCGCTTGAAGATGAAAAAGGGCAGGCCGGATTCCGTAAAGTAGGCTTCCACTTCTGCGTATTGTTCTGCGGGTAACAGATCTTCCAGACTAGTGTCTCCGCGCATGTTAATCTTGGTCATCAGCCCCATCAGTTTGGCGGGGTTCTGCATGTCACGCGGATCAATTTCGAAGATCAACTCTTCGCTGTCGTTGATGGCGGCCACTACCCGGTTGGGCAGGAAGTAGTCCTCTTCCGGAATGATGTGAATGGTGCCAAAGAGATAGCTGGGCTGGGCGATGCCCGGAGTGCTGATTTTCCAAAGCAGGGAGGTGTCATTGACGCCAGGGGCGAGACCTGAGAGAATAGGTGCCGTAGCGGCCGAGGTGGTTGGAGGCGCTGGCGCAGGTGCAGTGGAAGTCGTCTGCTGAGGAGCTTTTTCGGCTGCTTTAGCCACAGTTGCCGTCTTAGGGCTACAGCTAATACAGAGGAGGACAAAAAGCAGAGAGAAAAAAGAAATACGCATGAGGATAATTGATTCCGTGGAGTTACGAGAAGGGAACGGTTCTGGCGGGGAAAGGTTGGTCTGGCGTACGCGCCGCTCCGCGCGCGACGGGCCAAAGCGTATTCCGTACACGCTGTAAATGGGTAGCGCAGCTGGAAGCCGCTTTGGCGAGGATAAGCCCTGACTACCCGTTGACTTATCATTGTCGAATAACCGACAAATTAGTTTCGGACACTTTAATCTTTCTACTATAAGCGAACCGTGGGCTTATCTTACAGGAATGAGCATTATTCGTATTTCTTTGGGCGTCCTGCTGCTTTCCTTAATCTCCTGCAGCCTCTTTCAGGAAGAGGAAGAGATGACGATTAATGAAAACTCCTCGACTCCCTGTGCTGGTGAATTACCTGAAGTATTAATCAATAGCTGGTATACAGCTGGTCTGACCTGCGATGACACACCGGAATGTATCGGGGACAATTGTTTTCAGTTTTTGCTCGAACTCAGAGAAGACAGTACCTATCACATCGAATCGACCTACTTCGTAGTTAGTGCGGATTCCACGGAAACCATTTTTTACGAAGACGAAGGAACCTTTGCCTTTAACTGTGATACCCGGGGTAGGTTTAATCGCCGATTTACCTTCTTTTACGTAGAAGGGCAGCTTGTGCTGAACTCCTTCACCCGACCGACTAAAAGCCTCAATATCCGCTGGGACGGTTTTATGAATTTTCAAATCTCCAGAAGGAGTATTATTGACGATATTAACTGCAGGATGTACCTCTTTGAAAGGTAACGTGCCCGGCGTACGCTCCGCACGCATCGGCCCGAAGCGTACTCTGTACGCGCGGTAAGCGGGTAGCGCGTCTGGAAGCCGCTTTGTCCGGTCGCTGCTGGAAGCAGCGTTCGCCGGGCGTTCATTGCACCTGCGCTCCGTCGCCCACGTTCTTTACTCCCCGAACGTCCGTCCTCCTTCCCGCGCCATCATTCCGTTGATGATGAACTGGTAGGCCAGCAGGCCGAAGAGCGCGACGTTGATCAGGAAACCTTGCTCCAGCAGGATGGCGCTGATGCCCGTCACCGCCAGGGCGATGGTGTAAACCGTTAGAATCATCCGCTGATTCTTGCGGATGGGCCGCAGGAAACTGCCCAGGGGAATGGTAAGCACCAGGAAGGCAAAAGCCAGCGCCTGAAAGGTGAAAAGACCTGTGCCAAACCAGGCGGCTAAAGACAGGAGAGCAAGCCCCAGCGAGCCACCTACCAACCGGGCCATTAGCTTGTCATCGTCGTCCAGCAAAAACCGGCCGTAGGGGTTGGTTAGCAGGTAGAAGTTCATGATTGGATCAATGATCCAGGTCAGTAAAAAGAGTGCCACCATGAAGTAAACCACCGGCGTCGTGAAGGGAGCCAGATCCGGGTTGTTCGCGCCCAGGCGGTTGAGCCAGTTGACTCCAAACCACAGACCAATCATGACGCCAAAACTGGCACCACCCGACAACTTGGCCATCGCTTCTTTGTATTTGAAGTACATCCGGTAGGGCCAGAAGCGGGCCTTCAGCGCCTCCACCATGACGTATTTCGCCAGCTGGTTTTCCGGGTTGAGGCTGAGGGCATATTTAACCCGCTCGAGCGCTTCCTTTACTTTTCCTTCCCGCAGCAGCTGATAGCCATGGTTGGCCACCGTACCGCTGTCTTCCGGGTTGAGGTTTAACGCGTCCTGCAGGGCCTGATGCGTGTCGGATTTACCGAGGAAACCACTGATGTATATTTTGAAGTTGAGTGCTTCCTGGTTTTCGGGGTCGAGCGCGAGTGCCTGATCGATATACTGCAGGGCGGCGTCGTAGTTCCGCTGGTCTAGCTTAACCTTCGCCATCAGCGTGTGGGCATCGTCGTCCTCCGGGTTCATTTCCACCAGCAGGGCGGCGAACTTTTCGGCCACTTTAGGCTTGTCGTCATTCAACTCAATGATCGCCGCCAATCGCAATACGTGCGGGTCATCAGGGCTTTCTTCCAGCATCGGCTCAATGAGCTCCCGCGCCAGTTTTTTCTCGCCGAGATTGGTCAGGGTATTGACGTAGTAGAGTTGTGCTATGCTGTCATCCGGAGAGTCCGCCAGGTAGGATTCCAGCAATTCCTTGCAGTCCTGCCAGCGGGATTGCTGTTGCAGGATGTTGAGGCGTTCAATTAGAGCGGGGAAGGAGAGGGGCAAGGGGGAGGATTTGGTCTGTTGGTTCGTTGGTCTTTTAGTCTGTTGGTCTTTCGGGCTACCGCATTTTGTAGGCGGCAATGGACGGTTCATTAGTACGCCTGTCACGTCTTCCACGTGCGGTAGCCCAAAGAACCAAAAGACCAACGAACCAAAAAGCTATTTCATGTATTTAAGAATATCGTCATATAGCCCGCCTTTGTTGGCAAACATAGCGTAATTCCGGGCAGTAGTAAACCATTCGGCCGTTGAGGGGCGGTGCTTTTCGATGCCTCCCAACAGGTCTTTGGTGCCTACGGGGCGGGGAGCTCCGGTGCGGATGGCCTCTTCGAGGATTCCCTCTACGGCAATGTCGATTACGGCGTTGATGTCAGCACCACTGAAGTCTTTGGCTTTTTTGGCCAGCTTCGCGTAGTCGATTTTATCCTGTGGCTTACCCTCCATCTTGAGTCTGAAGATCGCTTCCCGGCCGGCCTCATCGGGCGGCGGGACGAAGATGATCCGGTCGAAGCGTCCCGGCCGGCGGAAGGCCGTGTCCAGGTGCCAGGGTACGTTCGTGGCGCCGATAACGAGGATGCCGTCGTTGTCTTTGTCTACGCCGTCAAGCTCCGACAAAAACTGATTGATGACGTTGCGCCCGGCGCTCTGCCGCATATCGCTGCGCTTAGCTCCCAGGGCATCCACTTCGTCGAAGAAGAGTACACAGGGCTTTTTCTCCCGGGCTAATTCAAAGTATCCGGCCAGCTGTTTCTCGCTGTTGCCGACCCACATGTCGAGGATGTCGTTCAGGCCAACGTTGATGAAGTTGGCGTCGATCTGCCCGGCGGTAGCCCGGGCAATGAAAGTCTTCCCGCATCCCGGAGGCCCGTACAGTAAAATGCCGCCGCCCACCTTTTTACCGTAGCTTTTATACAGCTCCGTATGTTGCAGCGGCTGAATGATCTTCAGGTCAATTTCCCGCTTCACGCCGTCCATGCCGCCAACGTCGGCAAACTTGGTCGTAGGCTTGTCCATTACACGCAGGTCGTCTTCTTCGAGCTCCAGCTCTCCCAAATCGAAGTCTCCGCTGAGGCGAAATTCTTTGTCGAGCTCCTCGTCTTCCAGCGTAGGGTCTTCCTCAATGGCGGAGCGGTAGACCTCTCCGGCGCGGCCCTGGTCTCCGTCTTTGAGGTAGCTTTTGGCAACGAGTAACCGGGTTTCCGGACTGATGTAATCCGGATTGCCAATCTCTTCGAAGATGATCAGGCAGGTAGAGTATTTCTTTTGGGCGAAGTAGACCTCGATCAGGGCTTCCTTCAGCTCCAGATCCCGGGGTTCTTTGCGGATAAGGACGTTCAAGTGTCCTTCCAGTTCCTGCTCGTAGCCAGCTACTCCCCTTAGTTTATTGATGAGAAGACGGCGGAGGTACACATTGTCCGGTGATGCCTCCAATGCTCTTCGCAGTTCGTTTAATTCGTTTTCAGTTGCCATGTAACGGGGTTCTTTGCTTTTGAGTAACGCGCCACCGTGGTAATAGGGTTGCTGGGAACTAAAAAATATCTTGAGGTAATGATGATTCCGGGACCTTCGAGCGTCCGGTCCTGCCTCTACCCACCCAACAACACCCCTTCCTTCATCGCCCAGTCACTCACCGTCACCCGGTCAATGCTCGCGAGCTTGAAAGTAAACCGTAGCAGAATCATGGCTACTACGACCAGGTCGGCCCGCTGATCGGGAATACCCTCCATGGCCAGGCGCTCTGCCATGTTGGCGGCAATGATGCGGTCGGAGAGCTCGTCCAGCCCCGAAAGATTAAGTTGATGACTGCTGGGGTGGAGTGGGGCGTCAGGGTCTTTGAGGGCCTCGGCTAATACGTCAAAGGTGCCCGCTGCACCGATCAGGTGATGGGTCGGGAACTGCCGCAGTGCGGCAGCGAGCGGGGCAGTTTGCTCCAGCAGGAAGTCCTCAAGCTGATAGATTTCTCCCGCCGATATGGGGTCGGAATGGTGAAAACCATTATGCAGCACGGACACCCCGATGGGGAAAGACTGTTGCCAGTGCACGCCGGCCGGGCCGGCGATGATGAACTCCGTAGATCCACCACCGATGTCCATAATCAACACCCGCTCCTGAACCGGAGGAATGGCCGCCAGCACCCCTTGGGTAATCAGGCGGGCCTCTTCGTCGCCCGAGATCAATTCAATGGAAATATTGGCTTCGCGCCTGGCTAAGAGAATGAAGGCGGGCCCGTTGGAGGCCGTCCGCAACGCCGCTGTGCCGATTGCTTTCAGCTGGCTGACGCCGTATTTGTCAAGGACCCGGCGGAAATGCTGGAGCGCAGCAATTCCGCGCGCGAAAGGAGTATCTCCGATGGTGGCAATACCCTCCGAGGCAAGTTTAACGTAAATCCGTTCGCGATATACATCCCGTAGAACGCCTTCCTCATCGAGGTCGGCAATCAATAAGTGGAAGGTGTTACTGCCGAGGTCAATTACGGCGCGGCGGGTGGGCATGTTTGGTTCTTTGGTCAGTTGGTGTTTTGGTTCTTTGGTATTTTGGTTCTTTGGGCTGCCGCATTTTGTAGGCGGCAGCCCAAAGAACCAAAATACCAACATGCCAAAGTTCTACTGCGGCGTTTGTGATTGCACCTGCGCGAAAATATTCGCATAAAAGTTGAAGCCTTCCTCGGTCATCATATTCGAATAAGCAGGCTTGCCATTCTCGTACCACAGATAACCGACGCACTTTTCGTTGTAGAAAATATCGGCCTCTTCAATATTCTTGCCATTCACCTGAAACCAGATGTGGCCGATGGCGGTACAGCCGGCTTCCAGTGGCATGGTCGCCTCGGCAATACCTCCGATGGTGGCCTGAATCTGGGGCAGCTCGCTTTGGTTAATCGAGATGGGGAGATTGTAAAAAGTCGCATCCATATAGGTCGCGTTCTCGAAAATGTACTGCAGGCGTTCCAGGGGAATGGAGGGGAAGGCGGTTTGTGACGAGGTTGCGCTTGTAGGAGCAGCCACCGGATCAGCAGCCACCGTTTCGTTTTCGGGCGAGGGACCGCAGGTGCAAAGAAGGCTTATAAAAAGCAGAGAGGCAAGACATCGTTGTATCATTCCGGATCAATTGGTTTGGGCAAGGATTCACCAGCGCCAAAGGTATATACTGCGCGGACACTTACCGAACGCCCCTTGAAAGAAGTATTGATGCCGTTGTCTACGTCAATATCCAGAATATGCTTTGACCAGCGGACGTTCAAGCCCCAATTGGGCGAAAAGTAGATCGTTGCCCCGAGTTTGAGAGCGAAGAGATTGTCCTGCAAATCCGTCTGCGCCGTTACGTCTTCGCCATTGTCGCCAATAACCTCATAGTTGATCAATCGCTGGTAGCTGAAGCCGCCTTCGGCCGTGAGGCGCCAGTCTTTGTAGTAAGCCATCAGCGGTACTTCCAGGGTGTTGAGCCGGAAGCTGTCGTAAATACTGATGTTGGCGCTCGTGTTAGGGCGCTGGGCGCCCTGCTGACTGAACAGTATCTCCGGCCCGACCCGCCAACGGTCGTTCAGGATCGCTACTACCCTTAGGCCTGCGTTGACACCTGGCTGGTGAAAGCCGAAGAGCGCGTCTCCGTCGATCTGGCTGATGTTCATCCCCGCCACCACCGAACCCCGGAAGGTCTGGGCGGAGAGGCCGGTGCCCGCCAGAAAAACAAGTAGTACGATTATCCACTTTTGCATGGGGCAAAGATAGTTTGGTAAAAAATAACCGGGCTTGTTGTAGAGGCCCAACCTTAGTAATACGCTTGACAATGCCACTACATTGCTTTCTTAACCTTCTCTGCACCTGCGTGCTGCGCCCAGGTACGCCGTCTCCTTAATCCCACAAAGGAAAAAGATGGAGTGAACCCCACTTCTACAAGAAACAACCCGCTGACCCTGCCCTACAGTCTACTACCATACTATCCCTACTATCCTACTATCATTACTATCTTCGCCCCCATGGTATCCATGACCAAACACAGCCTCAAGAAGCTAGAAACCCTCTCCAAAGAGTTGGGCTATACCGTCCGTTACGAAAAGGGCAACTTCCAATCCGGCTATTGCCTGGTGGAAAGCCGGCGGGTAGCTATCGTTAATAAGTTCTTCGATACGGAAGGACGCATTAACGTACTGCTTGATATTCTAAGCAATTATCGGGCAGGCAAAGAGAGTCCTCAACTGAGCGAACCTTCCGAAAAACTCTGGAAAGAGTTGAAGCCGTTTCTGGGCATAAAAGACCCGGAAGAAGAGTAGGGGCTAAAAAAAGACCGGTGATCCTCCCGCTTTTAAGGGAGGATCACCGGTCGTACTGACCCTAAAGGGGAAGTTGCTTACTTGTCGTCCGTGCGGGAGTCGTAAAATTTGATACTCTCCCACGGCACCTCCAGTTGGTTTGTTTTTTTCCACTCCCGGTTCCGCTCCTGAAGGGTAAATACTTTTTTGGTTTCCGCGGTCACTCCGCTGTTACGCATAACGCGGGAAATCTGGACAAGGTCCAGATTGGTATCGCCGTCAACATCAGTGATATAGCTGTCGAGTTGTTCACACTTTCCGCTTTCACAGAACTGGTAAGCGAGGGTTTTTAAGTGTACCACTTTGTTTCCCCGGATGGCAAACAATTCCAGGCGGTCCTGCTCTGCGCCGTCCATCCTTACGATGTACATATTTTCGTTGATGCCACGAATGGCCGCCGCGCCGTACACTTTAGCGTCCATATTTCTGGCCATTTTCTGAAAGTCTACGGGCAGAAGCGCCTTCAGGGTGCTGCTGGCTTCTGTTCCCCGCATCAGGTAGGTTTCTTCGGGGTCAATGGAGGGGTTGGCGTAGACGTGCAGAAAGCCTACGTTGATCTCAGGGAAACCTGCCACGAAGTTCTGCAAGGCAGGAGCATTCTGGTAGGTGGTGGCCGGACGGTCAGAGGCCTCACCGACTGAAGCGTTTACCTGCGCATAGGAAATAGTGGTAGCCAGAAGGAGAATGGCAGAAGCCAGGAAGAATTTGGTCATGATCGTTATTTGGTTTTCCCTGTAACGCATGGCCTTCTGGCGAATGTTCGGTCTTGACTAGTCTAATTTACTCAGGCGGGCACGTTGAAATCCTTTCACCGAAAAAGAGTTAACAGCGGGTATTTTTTCCTCACCGCTACCGCTGTCGCCTGTGGTTCTGACCGGGGCTTCTTCTCCACTGCGGATAGAGTAAAGGAGCTGGTCTCTCCGGAATTCCAGGTCAGAGGTCAAATAGTTGCCCGCTACGGTGAATACACTCTGGTATACGCCACCGAGGTAGTAGCCGTCCAGCAAGATGGTATTCTGCTCATCACAAACCCAATGGTGCGGGCCGTCAGCCCCCCGGACGATGATATAGTCGCGCTTACCCGCCACTTTATCTTCGCCGTAGATGATGGTGTAGGTGTAGCTCGTGTCGTTGATCGGCTGGATGATTAATTCCATCGAGACGGACATTCGTTTGCCCTCCGCATTGAAAATCTCCAGTTCGCCGGCCCAGTCGCCGACGAAGTCGTCGGGGAAAATAGGCAAAGCGGTATCCTGGGCGAAACTGAGTAAAGGGAGGAAAAGGGCGAAAAGGAGAAGGGAATAACGTTGTTTCATAGAAGTTCTTTTTCGGCAGTAAGATAACCTTGCTCTGGCATTGCTAGCCCAACAGCACTACCGCCTACAATACTACATTACTACAGCACTACCGACTACATTACTACCGACTACATCACTACCGACTACATCACTTCCTTTCCTTCACCGGCTCCAGCTCCTCAAAGAAAATATCATCATTCGGCACATCAAAGCGAAGCCCCGTTACCTGCTGCCGGTTGTTTTTCAGGAATTGCACCGTGCCAAAGTCAAACCAGGCGTGTGGCTCGTGCCATTCGAGCTTCCAGCTGTCGTAGTGCCAGTGGCTGAGGTTGGCGTTGAGGCGGGGGCTGCCGGCAAAGCGGAGTTCCAGCTCGCCGCTACCGCTTTTGGCTACTTCAAATTCTCCGAACAAGGGATCAGTGTAAGTGCCGATCATGTCTTCTTCCTTTAGGGATGGACTGGTGCCTGACACCCGACTTGCTTTCGGCTCTTCGAATTTCTGATCCCAGTTTTCCCGTCCGATCATCTCCCCTTCAGTGGCTTTTGCCAGCCAGTTGGCATCATCCAGGCCCAGGGCCAGATCGCGGGCCCGGCTCGCCAGGGCTGACGACAAACCAGTCATGCTGTTCGATAAAACGACGATGCCCAGCTCCAGCTCAGGGATCATCAGTACCCGGGAATACATCCCGTCGTAGCCACCGCCGTGGGTAACGATGGCTTTGCCCTCCCGCTCGTAGATGAACCAGCCTAAACCAGTGGCGGAGAAAGATAGCTGGCCGCCGTAGGCATTGTGAACCTTGAAGGTCTGATCCTGTACTTTGTCCGGGAAAATCTCTTTGCCCTCAATCGTTCCTTCGCCAAGTTGTGCCCGCATCCATTGCAGCATGTCGTTGGTGCTGGAGATGATGCCGCCGGCGGCACCGGAAGCCTCCCAGGGCGCCATCTTGAGCGGAAGGTTGTTGCGATGGGTGACGTGGGGCGTAGCAACATTGTCCATTTTTGATAGGGGGAGGACAGAGGTTTGGGTGCGGCTCATCCCAAGAGGGGTGAGGAAGTTCTCCCGCACGTATTCCGCCCAGCTTTGGCCCGTGACGGAGCGGATCACTTCTCCGGCCGTGATGAACATCAGATTGGTGTAGCCATAGCCCGCGCGCCAGCCGTAAGCCTGCGGCAAATGACGAATCTGACGGACAATCTCCTCCGCGCTCTTATCACTTTTGTACCAGATGGCGTCGCCGCTGAAAGTACCCAGCCCAACCCGGTGACAGAGTAGGTCGCGGACGGTGGTGTGCTGGCTCACATACTCGTCATAGAGCTGGAAGTAGGGGAGGTAGGTCTGGACCGGAGCGTCCAGGTCCAGCTTCCCTTCTTCGTGTAATTTGACGATGGCCGTGGAAATAAAGGCTTTGCTGTTGGAGGCAATGGCGAAGAGGGTGTTGCCGTCAACGGTCTCTTCTTTGCCGGCCGTGCGGGTGCCGAAGCCTTCGGAAAGGAGGACTTTACCGTCTTTGATGACGCCAATGGCGAAGCCGGGGGTGTCGAACGCAGCAAGTGCTTTTTGGGCGTCGCTGGTGATTTGCTCACTGGATTGGGCATTTAATGCGACTGAGCCCAGCAGCAGGAACAGGCAGAGGGGAAGTAGATGCTTCATGGGGCTAAGTTACTATTGCGGAGCTGAATATTTTAGGGCGCAATCGCAGGTGCAGGGGGAGTTGGAGGAGCAGTGAACTGTTAAAATAGCTGTTCAACTATAAAAATAGTTGCACGACGATATTTTTAGGCATAGCTTTGTCGGTATGGAACCATTAACCCGCAAAGAAGAAGAAGTTCTCCGCATTCTGTTTCGCCTGGAGCGAGCCTTCGTCAAGGAGATCATTGCTGAGATGGAGGGCAAGAAGCCCGCCTACACTACGGTATCTACCGTCATTCGAAAGCTGGAGGAAAAAGGCTACGTCGACCATGAAGACTTCGGGCCGACCTACCGCTATTTCCCGGCTATCCCGAAGGAGCAGTTCTTTGGGCGTGACATCAAGCGTGTTGTCGCTGACTTTTTTGACGACAGCCACAAAGCCCTCGTATCCCACTTCGCCCGCAACAAGAAGCTCAGCCGTGAAGACCTGGAGGATATCCTGAAAATGATTGACGAGCAGGAATAAGCCGACCTCGAAGCGTCCCGCAATACTGCGGGACGCTTCAAGGTCCAGGTTCAGCAATAAACACCCACCTTAAAACTAACGCCTTATGAATTACCTCTTAACCGCCACCATTCTCCTCTTCGCCCTGTGGCCTGCCTACTACCTGTTGCTGCGCTATTCAGAGCGATACTCCCTGAATCGCCTGTTGCTGCTTCTGGCCATGGTGGCGGTTTGCGCCTTACCCTTTGTGGAGTTGGAGAGTCCGGCGCCGGTGGTAACCCAGTCGGTGCAGGGAACGATTACGTTAATGGAAGAAACCATTGCGCCAATAGAAGCATTGCCCCCAGCCACCTCGGAGACATTCTTTGTTGATGATTCCGTGCAGCCGGAAATACACGTTCCGGTGACCAAGGCTCCGGTGCCCAAATTGTACCTGATTTACGGAGTTGTGAGCTTGCTGTCCTTTCTCCTGCTCGGTCTCCGCCTCGCCTTTATCCTGCGTCTGCACCTGCGTTCGCGCCCAAATGGTGATGGAAGCTACCGACTGCTGCACCCCTCGGCGAAACCCGGCCAGGCCTTCACCTTCGGTCATCTGCTCTACTTCAGCATTGACGTGCCGGATGACGGTGACTTCGAGCATATCCTGGCCCACGAGCGGGTCCACGCCCGGCAGTTTCACACCGTGGATATCCTGATCAGCGAGGTCTTCCTCTGCCTGTTTTGGTTTCACCCGACGGCCTGGTGGCTGCGCACCAAAATGCGCGCTAACCTGGAATATCTCGTCGATAAGGAAGTCGTCAAGCGCGGCTCTGACCGTCGCAGTTACCAGCTGGCGCTCGTCCGCCAAAGCCAGGCTGCCCAGGGGCTGGCACTCGCGCTGCCTTTCTCCGAGCCCAGCCTGAAAAGCCGCATCGTTCGCCTGAGTGGGATGCCGGAATACCGACTGGTGGGCGTTGCTGCCGCTCTTGGCCTACTGTTATGGTTGGGTATTGCAATGGTGACGTTGAATGGGACGATGACGGACCTAACACATCCTTCCTCCGGTAGCTATCTGGCCGCTTATGCGGAAAAGGGAGACCCCTACTATGATTATTATCAGGGGATATTGCCGCAGGAGATAACGAGCATTGAGGTATATACAGACAGGATGGTTACGGTAGATGAGTATCTGCAATTACGGGCCATTTTAAGTAAAGTTCCCGGTACTCGCTTGTATCTATACAAAGCACCATTTGATAAAAACTATTCGCTGGAGTTGCAGTACGGCCAAAATAGTCCTGCTAGGGTGAATTATTTACCGCCTGTGCCGGATCATAAAATGGTTCGTATGATTGGCTTGGACCGAAATAGTTCTTTGGAAGAGAAGGTAAAAGGCTTTATTCCCCTATCTGTAACTTATGATGTGGAGAAAAAAATTGTAGAAACAATGATTGGGGATAAGATTAAACATCCCATAATCTCCGGAGGTTATTTTAGCCGAGTATTAGAAGCCACCCTTCCAGAATTATCTGAAGGTAAATTACGCGTACTCGTCAATCAGGAGCCGTTGGAGTTATTGCCTCCTGGTACAAATTTCATTGCAGGCGAAGATGGGCCTACCGATGGTTTTACTGTAAACGGCTATCCTCTCAATGAGTTAGGAGTAGAAGACTGGCCCAAAATCGTAGTTGAAGGCCGGCAGATGCCCCGCCCAGTGGATAGATTAAGAAAAATACTTGGGGAGGATTCGTTTGAGGGTGTTGGGAGTTCGTTCCTCACACACACCGTTGAAACGGGCACGTTTCGCCAAGCTTTCGAAGACATAGACTGGCCTCCAGGGCAATCAATAGTTGCCTATTATAATGATCGTAAGGTAAGCCTTGACTTTTTGCTGGACACGGAGTTTGGGCCAGAAGCTTTCCTAAGTACCGGGGTCGTCTACGATACGCATATGGGACGCTATGCGGTGCAGGTGATTGATGATAGTCCGTATGATCAGGTGACTTTGGTTGAGATAAAGGTGCCAACGGTCGAGGACCCAATGGATCTTTCTGGCATTGAGGAAATCGACTTTTATTTCAAGAGGCTACCAACACCGGCTGAAGTGGAAAGCATCCGGAGCTATCTTGCTGGTTTCCCTGGCTATGACCTGAGGGTTTTCCAGGATTGTAATTACCCCTTCGGCAATTATACCCTGTATCTAGGTGATGCTCATGGATCGATGAAAGGATTTTCCAAGGTTACCGTTGGTGAGTCTTTTGAGAAGCCACTCCGGTTTAAGCTTAAGCGCAGTAATTCCGGGGCGGTAGACGTGGAGATGTTTAAACCCGAAGTTCCAGACAGCGATATTGGTAACGCCGAAATTATTTTGATTGTGGATGGCGTTTACGTGGGGGTTCATGAATCTTCGGTGGAACCTTATAATAAAGCTACGCTCGATCCTCCTCCGGCACAAGTATCGCTCAAATGCAAATCCAATACGCTACCTTCCTTTTTTAATCGTGGATTTTGGTCGT
Organism: Neolewinella agarilytica; assembly: GCF_900110645.1. Classification (GTDB taxonomy): domain Bacteria; phylum Bacteroidota; class Bacteroidia; order Chitinophagales; family Saprospiraceae; genus Neolewinella; species Neolewinella agarilytica. The sequence continues at coordinate 377,993 of NZ_FOFB01000001.1, read as the reverse complement.
ATATCTACCGGTCGACTGGTCCGGAAATGATGGATGACTTGTTCGCTATGCGAGATAAACATGGATACAGTGATCACGAAATGGTCTTTTTTATTGGGGAGCGGCCGGTGGATATCGGAGAATTTGGCAACTACGTAGGAGGTGCCGATAGCTACGTGCAGATGGGCACCTGGACGGAGATAGACCATGCGCCTTTGGTTTTGCAGATTGTGGAGTAGGTTATTAGCGCACGGCTAAAGCCGTGGCTACACCAGATAAGAAAGCCCCAAACACCCCACCAGCCCAATAACGGACACAATCGTCTCCATCATCGTCCAGCTCTTCAGCGTTTGCGGGACGGTGAGGCCGAAGTATTCCTTGAATAGCCAGAAGCCGGTATCGTTGACGTGGCTCAGGGTAAGGCTGCCGGCACCGGTAGCGAGCACGAGGAGTTCCGGGCTGGCAGCGCCGCTCTGCGCCAGGGGCAGGGCAATGCCGGCGGCGGTGATGGCCGCCAGGGTGGCAGAGCCGAGGGTGACGCGCAGCGCCGCCGCAATCAGCCAGGCGATGAGGATAGGGTTAGCGTTGAAGCCTTCGAGGGACTGGACGATGTAGTCGCTCGTACCGCTATTAACGAGTACCTGCTTGAAGGCACCACCTCCGGCAATGATGAGCAAAACCGCCGCCATGGGCGCGAGTTGTTTGCCGACCCGCTTCATGAGGTGAGCCATGGAGATGTCTGTCTGCCGGCCGAGCACGAACATGGCAAACAGTACCCCGACCAGCAGGGCGAAGGTGGCATCGGTGATGAGGCTGAGCGGGCTGAAGCCCGCCGTGCTGCCGTCCGCTGCTCCTCCAACAAAGCTTTGCACCAGCGTCCCCGCCCCCAATAACAACACAGGGAGTAAGGCGCACAAAAGGCTGGTTCCAAAGCCGGGAAGCTGCTCGGGGAGTTTCACTTTGTCGAAGGCTAAGGCGCCCTTCGTTTGCGGCATATTCTTAAGCGTCCGGGCCAGTAACGGACCAGCCAGAATGACCGACGGAATGGCCAGGATGAGACCATACAAAAGCACTTTGCCAATGTCGGCCCCGTAGGTGTCTGAAATCAATACTGGTGCCGGATGCGGCGGTAAAAAACCGTGGGTAACCGACAGCGAGGCCACCGTAGCCACGGCCACCATCGCCAGCGGAAGCCCCGTTTTCTCAGAAGCACTGATGATGATCGGGGCCATCATCACGAAAGCCACCGAGTAGAACAAAGGGATGCCGACCAGAAAACCCACCAGACAAAGGCCCCAGAGGACCGCCATCCCTTTTCGTCCTTCCACCAGCCGGTTGGTGATGACCTGCGCCGCGCCGGTTTCGGCAATGACGCCGCCCAAGACAGCTCCTAAACCCAGAATGATCGCCAGGCCTCCCAGCGTACCTCCAACGCCGCCCTTAATGGCCTCCATGGTTCCCGTCGTTCCCATACCAAGCGCCAGGCCCGCACCAATGGCAACCAGAATGAGCGCAATAAAAGGGTGCCATTTCAGCCAGATGATGAGCACCAACAGGGCCAAAACGGCGAGGAAAGTAATGAGTATAGGCATGTCGATCTTTTAATGCATGGGCGATTTGGAGGCCCAACATACCAAAAGACCGGCGAACTAAAGAATTATCCCTTCAGCACCACGTCCAGCATACTCGGAAAGCTAAGAACGGAATCTCCCCACCTATCCTTAATGGCTTTCTGATTACTCAGGAGATGCTTTTCCTGATAGATATTGAAGACCAGCCGGGAGTTGAAGGTTAGCAACAAGGCATAAGTTGGTCCGTCAGTCTCGTCAACGCCCAGTAAGCGGGTCAGCTGGTAGCGCTCCACCGTCCCTGTTTCCATAACGGCGGGCAGGTAGGCGCGTTCCATCCACTTTAGCCATTCGGCGTGGATGCGGTGGTCGATTTTGGAGGTGACGTTGTAGATGAGCAAAGGGGAAGGGGATTAAAGGAATAAATGATTAAGGGAGTAAAGGAGGCTAAAGAAACCGGAGCGTAAAGGTAAAATAGATCTCTTATTCTCTTTTCACCCTTTCATGGGGCTGCTGAGCGGAGAGCGTCCGGTTTCGAGTTTGCATTGCCCTTACTCCCTTTAACTCCCTTACTCCCTTACTCCCTTACTATAGAAGCTCCCAAAGCCCGCAGTCGCCCGTCAATATCCTGGTACCCCCGGTCGATCTGATGGATGTTATCGATCCGGCTGGTGCCTTCAGCGGAGAGGGCGGCAATGAGGAGAGAGACACCGGCACGAATGTCGGGGCTGGACATCGAGATGCCGCGCAGCGGCGCCCGGCGATCCATCCCGATCACGGTGGCTCGGTGCGGGTCACAGAGGATGATCTGAGCACCCATGTCGATGAGCTTATCGACGAAGAAGAGCCGACTCTCGAACATCTTCTGGTGGATGAGTACGGAGCCGCGAGCCTGAATGGCCGTGACGAGACAGATACTCATCAGGTCCGGCGTGAAGCCGGGCCAGGGAGCATCGTAGATGGTCATCAGTCCACCGTCAATGAAGCTCTGAATTTCGTAATGGTCGTGGGCGGGAATGTGAATGTCGTCGCCCTTCATGTTCAGGGTAATCCCCATCCGTTCAAAGGTGCGGGGGATGATGCCGAGGTTCTGTATGGAGCAGTCTTTGATCGTAATGTCCGAGCCCGTCATGGCGGCCATACCGATGAAGGAGCCGATCTCGATCATGTCGGGCAGCATCCGGTGTTCGGTGCCGCCGAGGCTGTCGACGCCCTGGATTTTCAGGAGGTTAGAGCCGATGCCTTCAATCTTAGCGCCCATCCGGTTCAGCATCTTACAGAGCTGTTGCAGGTAAGGTTCGCAGGCGGCGTTGTAGATCGTGGTTTCGCCATCGGCCAGGGCCGCTGCCATTACGACATTGGCGGTGCCGGTGACGCTGATCTCATCCATGTGGATGTACGTGCCCTTTAACCCCTTGGTGGTGAAGGTATAGATGTGGCGGTCGGCGTCGTACTGAAAGTCTCCGCCGAGGGCCTGCAGGCCGAGCAGGTGGGTGTCCAGTCGGCGGCGGCCAATCTTATCGCCGCCAGGTTTGGGCAGGGTAGCGCGGCCGTAGCGGTTCAGCATGGGCGCAATGAGCATGACGGAGCCACGAATGCGCTGGGCATCACTCACGTATTCCTTGCTCAGCATGTACTCTACGTCGATGTTCTTAGCCGTGATGCGCACCGTTTGCCGGTCTATTCGATCAACCTCTGCGCCTAGGCCCGCCAGCAGGTCGAGTAGTTTATTGACGTCTAGGATGTCAGGTAGGTTCTCAAGTAATACGGGCTCGGGCGTCATCAGACAGCAGCTGATGATCTGTAGCGCTTCGTTCTTAGCGCCCTGTGGGATGATTTCGCCGGAGAGCTTATGCCCTCCTTCAACGATGAAGGTTCCATTGTCGGTCATAGGCGCGAAGGTAGTTAAATTCGATTCTCGATTCTTGATTTTTTCAAGGAGCATAGTACGGTGGGTTTGTTCAAGAGCGTGATTGAAATTGACTTTTGAGGCGACTGCTGACTGATATCGTTTTGGATAAGGCGCGAAGAAGGAGCTTGGCCGTAGCCAAGTGACTGATGAAGCAACGTAATCCAGAACGATATTAGGCGCAGGTAGCCCAATGGGTTAATTTTAAACACGCTCTATTGCAAAGGTGGGCGCAACCGCAGGTGCAGGGTGAGGGGATCTAGAATCCGTGGAGAGGTGGTGAGTATTCGTAAGGTCAATGGTGCTACCGTAGGCCAATGGCTGTAGCCACGAATGAAAAGTGGCGGGGAGATCTTTTTACGCCATAAGTTTATCTTTCTGCCAAAAGCTGCAGGCTTTTCCACCCTTAATTTTCCTTCCCTTTCAGGAGGACGAAAAAAGATGTTATGAATGTATTATTCGTTTGCTCCTCTAATCTTCATCGGTCAAAAACAGCACAGGACTATTGTAAACAAGAATTCTCCGGCTGTCAATTCCAATCAGCAGGTACCAACCAGAAGAGCTGTACAAAGCACAAGACTACCTTTTTGTCGGAAGAAATGCTTGAGTGGGCCTCCGTTGTTTATGTAATGGAAACGCATCATCTAAATTTGATTAATGAGGCAACAGCATTTAGCTACAATAGCAAAATGGTGGTCCTGGGCGTACCGGATGTATATACTTATTGGCAGGATGAACTAATCAGAGAGCTTGACCCTAAAGTGAGGGAGAGCCTTCGGGTTTTAGGCGAAAATAACAGCGGGACGCATCCTATCCTCGCTCAAAGAATTATCGCCTTAAAGAAGGCGGACTTGCAACGACGACAGGAACTCATTCAAAACGGTCAACTGGGCAAGGGCTATGATGAAGAAATGGAGGCGCTGCATAATCGTAATGCTGCGGCACTTGACGTAATCATCAACGAGATCGGTTATCCGACCCTAGACAAGGTCGGGGAAGAGGGGAGTGAAGCGGCCTGGTTAGTGATCCAACACGCGATTAGCCGGCCAGCTTTTATGAAGAAATGCGCCCAACTCCTCGAGCATGCCGTTGGGCGAAAGGAGGCCAGCGCCGTCAGCCTTGCTTACCTGACGGACCGTATCGCCACCTTCGAAGGCAAGCCGCAGCTATACGGAACCCAGTTCGATTGGGATGAACACGGGCAACTCAGCCCAAAACCCTGTGATAATTTGGTGAAGGTTGACCAAAGACGAAAATCGATTGGACTCAACACGCTGGAGCAGCAGACGGAGGTCATGAGAAAACGAGCTGTAGCGGAGAAGGAGTCCGCACCGGTTAGCTTCGCCAGTCGGGAGAAAGAAATAGAAGAATGGAAGAAAAGGGTAGGGTGGCTAGAATGAGCAGTGCTGATTAGATGGCGATTGACTTATGGTGTAACCAGTTGATCCGCATGCATAAAAGGTAAGAAAATGGTGACTCTTGTTCCGGAAGCTTCTCCATGCTCATACAGGTCTTCAATGCTGGCGTCAACATTATCGTAGCCTAAAAGGCGAAGGCAGGCTATTCTTTCACTGGTGTTGATCGTCGCGATGGATAGGTGACCCTGAACCTGTTGGTCTTGCGAATTTTTTTTGGCGGCTACTCGCCCCCGCCCGTTATCCGTGACCACACACCAAATTCCCTTTCCGTTTTCATCAGGCTTGAACTCTACGGTTAACTCACCCTGCCGGGTAAGCCCGGCTAAGCCATGAAGGATTGCGTTTTCCACTGCGGGTTGAATGACCATACTTGGAATTTCCTCCTTGGAATTAATCAGGGAAGGGGCTACTGAAAGAGAATAGGTGAAATCCTCCCTGAACCTAAGTTTTTCCATGTCAAGATAAGATTGAATGAATTCGATTTCCTGGTCAAGTTCAATGTGGACCTGAGTCGTACTTTTGGTAATGGAACGCAATAATGTCGCAAACTTTCCTAAGTATTTGTAAGCTTCAATTTTTTCTGATTTTAAGATGTAATTCTGAACACCTCCTAATGCGTTGAAGATAAAATGGGGGTGCATCTGAGACTGAAGAGCCTGTAACTTTGTTTCAGCAATTAGTTTTTGTTGTTCGGCGGTTTTTCGCTTTTGCCGATTGCGCATGAAAAAGTAGATGCCTGGAATGAATAAGGCTAAAAAGGCACTTATCGCAGCGGAGCCCCTTAGTCGTATTTGGTAAAATTTTTCCTGCTCCTTCCTTTTTTCAATCTCAATATCTTTATCTAATAATTTTAGCCGGGTTTTCATAGATTGAACGGACCTGGTTTGTTCTATTCCCATCAATTTGGTCTGGATCTGGTTTACTTTCTCCATGGCAGCTAAAGCCTGGCTATATAAACCTTGTGCTTTTAAGAGTTCCGTTCGGTATTTCTCACAAAACATTTGAGCGTAAACAAACCCTACTTCATCAGCCATTTCACACCCTCGGTCCAGATAGAAGGTGGCCATCTCAAATTCATTTTTCCCCAGGTAAGCACTTTGCAGATTGAAACAGAGAAAGATGTTAGAGATCGAAGTCGAGATTTCTTTAAAGTCGATATTCTGGTTGAGAAATTCAATGGATTCGTCAAAACGATTAAGCCTGTTGTAATTGTAGGATACGTTTAAGATTCCTCTTTTTTCTATTTCTTTCAGGCCGTGCTGTCGGGCAATATCTATGCTTTGATTAATAACAGCAATAGCACTATCGTACTTTGACTGGTACGCAATAATTCCCCCTAATACGTTTAGAGTTCCAGCTTCAATGGCTGGATGTTCGATGCTGCGCGCAAAAGCCAGTGTCTTATATCCGTATTCTTTTGCTGAAGGGAAGTCATGAAGGAGGGTGAAATTTGAGCTTATGGACATCATAGTCCAACCAATAGCAATAGAATCTTGCGCGCGCTTGGCTAGCTTCAAACTTTCCTCACAGGCATTAAGTGCTTCGGGGAAATCACCATCATTTGAATAAATCCGGCTAATGGCATTTTTTACGTTGGCAGCCTTTGAAAGATTACCCTCCTGAAGGCATTCTTCGAAAACGATTTCAGCTGCGTATAATACATTTTGTCGATCCGTAAATAGATCGATCCAATTAGTTCTGTTGATGTACCAGTTTTCCAGTCTTCTGTCACCTAAATTGGAGCTTAGATATGGGCGTAAATAATCCGTCAGTTCATCAATTTTTTCAGGATCTATCCCCGCAGCAATCATCGAAGACTTAGACAACATAGCCTTTGGACTTTCCTCCTTGCTGGTTGAAATGAAATCAATGGTCGTGCCAACACAGCTTTGCAAAAGGAAAGCCACTACGACAAGATAGATTAGCGATTTATTTGTGATCATGAGTAATTCCTAATGAGTAAGAACTTAAGACAAGGTAGACATTTTGCTATAAGGCAATCTTCTTACTTGTTAACCGGATGGGAGCAAAATTACCTTATCTTGATGGGACGCTAACAAGAAATGGCTTCTGTTGGTGGAAAACAGAAGCAAGCAGGCGCCTTTTTGTACGTCTTTTGATTCACACTTATATCAGAATTATTTCACTATGCTACGCTTCTTCGGCTGGACCTCCCTGGTCCTTGGTCTTCTGGCCATCATCATTTTTGCTTTCGGCTTTGACGAAGACATCGTATACGGCTACCGCGACTGGAAGCACGAACAGTGGCTGGAAGAGTGGCTCAAAACTGCCAGACCAACCTTCGCCGAAAACGCTCATCACCTCCCGGCCGCGGTAACTGCGGATTACCTCGGCGAGCAAAAAGACGTAGAAATATTCTTGCCGAAAGGCTATGAAGACAATGACTCCGTCCGCTATCCCGTCCTCTACTTTTATGATGGAGATAACCTGTTTGATCAAATCACCGGCGAAGGCAGTGAGTGGGAAGTGGATGAATGGATCAACCGAACAGATTCTCTTGGTGGTCCTTCCTGCATCGTGGTCGGCGTCTCTAGCGGAGACAACCGCTCGGCAGAATACAAACCCTATCCATCGGATCAGGTACGGGAAGAAGGCGAAGTGTTCGGTAAAAAGCACGCCGAATGGTACGCCAGGGGCCTAAAGCAATGGGTGGATGCCAATTATCGCACAAAGCCCGAACCGGAATTTACGGGCATCGGTGGCTGCTCCCTGGGTGGGCTGATGGCCCACTACAGTTTGATGACTTACCCCGATGTCTACGGTCTGGGCATCATCTTTAGTCCCTCTCTCTGGGTCGATGAACCCCAGTCCTTAGATCTGGTGGATGCTCACCCCGATGTAAGTAAACTCCGCGTTTTCATCAATTCCGGTGAACTGGAAACGCCCATTGTAGAAGGCTCCGAACGTCTGCGCGACCGGCTCCTGGTGGCCGGGCTGCCCGAAGACCAGCTCTTGTTCGATATCGAACCCGGTGAAGGACACTGGCACGCTACCTGGAAGAAGGGCTTTAAGAAGGCGTATCCCTGGATAGTGGAATAGGCCTTACATCCGATTCCCCCGAGCCCTCAGGCACATGTCAGCTAAAACCAGCGCCGCCATATTATCCACAATGGCAATGGCTCTTGGTAATACACAGGGGTCATGTCGTCCTTTACCGCTCACGGTGACCTCTTCCCCCGCTTCATTGACGCTGGTTTGATCCTGAATGATGGTCGCTACGGATTTAAATGCCGCCCGGAAGTAAATGTCTTCTCCGTTGGAGATGCCGCCCTGCACCCCGCCACTGCGGTTGGTTCGGGTTCTGACGGTGCCGTCTTCCTCCGTATAGAAGGCATCGTTGTGCTGGCTGCCGCGCAGCGTGACGCCCGCAAAACCAGAGCCATATTCAAAGCCCTTGCAGGCGTTGATACTCAGGATGGCTTTGCCTAACTCAGCGTGTAGTTTATCAAAAACAGGCTCTCCCCAGCCAGCAGGTACACCCGTGATGACACAGCTGACGACGCCGCCAATAGTATCTCCGTCTTTACGGACGGCAAGAATCTCTTTTTCCATTGCCGCCGCTACTTTCGGATCGGGGCAGCGCACATCGTTGGATTCGATGAGGTTCAGGTCCAGCTCCTGGTAGGGTTTGTCGATGGTGATATGCCCTACCTGACTAACGTAGCTTTTAACGGTGACACCGTAGCTGCGCAGGAATAATTGCGCCACTGCTCCGGCAGCTACGCGCGCCGCCGTCTCCCTCGCAGAGCTGCGGCCGCCTCCCCGATAATCACGGATGCCGTACTTCGCGTGGAAGGTGTAATCCGCGTGGCTGGGCCGGAATTTGTCGAAGATATGTCCGTAGTCTTTACTTCGCTGGTCTTTATTATAGATGACCATGCCGATGGGCGTACCGGTCGTTTTACCTTCGAATACGCCGGAGAGCACCTGTACACCATCGTTTTCTTTACGCTGGGTAACGATGCGGCTCTGCCCGGGCTTCCGCCGGGCGAGTTCCGCCTGGACAAAGTCCTCGTCAAAGTCGACCCCCGCCGGGCAACCGTCAATAATGACACCAAGGCCAACGCCGTGGCTTTCGCCGAAAGTGGTGATGCGGAAGTTTTTACCGTAGGTGCTGCCGGGCATGTGTAGTCAGATAGTCAATGAGTCAAGCAGTCAGGCAGTCGTTCCATTTAGTAGAAGACTACTGACCTTATTTCGGCGGCGAAGTTACGATGGTAATTGGGGAGGGAGTAGTAGAAATTCGCGGGTTCTCCGATAGGAACGAAAGCCTGGCCGAAACCGAGCCCATCAAACCAGAAGGTCCTCAATTAATTCTTTGTCCGGAAGTCCCGGATCATCCAACCGGGAAATATGGGGTACGCTTTTACTCCGGGATTTGATTTGGGTGACAATTTTCGGCGCACTGACATTCGTCCGGCCGCTGGCCAGCAAACATTGGTCATTTTTAAAAACATCATAGCGAAAGCCCATCCAGCCATAGCTGGTGACGACGCGGAAATGATCGACACCAAAACTGTGAACAGCGTCTGTGGTGAAGTGGTGGCTCGTGCCGATGAAATGCGTCTTTTTACTGGCCAGCTGCCCGTTGAAGTAGACCGTTTCCTGGCTTTTCCATAGGTTTATATGGATTTCCAGCAGGTCATTGCCAATGGGAAGACTAAGAACACGCATCTAAATTCCTTTGGGGTTATAAATAGGGTCTATACAAGTTCGCTCTCCTGCCAGTCATCAGCAGACATCGGCGGTGCTTCCCGCTGGCGACGAGGAGAAGAGTTGAGGTCTAAGCCGGGAGGCTCGGGCATTTTTTCCCGCTTGACGTGTGTCAGCTGATCCCGCCAGGTGCCCAGTAAAACTTTACCATTACGTTTGATGCCATAGGAGGTGCCGTTGAGGCCAGCGCCAACACGGACGAAGAAGTCAGCAACTTCTCCATACTCATCCGCTACGGCGAAGGTGTGCTTGCTGGTGAAGAAGCGTTTCTTGCGGCTCATCACTTCGCCGTTCCAACGTACTTCGTCGATTCCTTTCCAGCCGTAGCGGTGGATTTCCAGTAGATCATTACCAATGGGCATGCTGATTCTTAACATTAAACGAGGTCTTCTTCGTGGTATAATGCTTCCGGATTCGTGACCCGGCTCCGTCGGGCGTTTCGGGAGCGGTTGGGGCGGCTGCGTCGCTTAGCTTCAGAGCTCTGGGCCAGTAGCGTTTCTTCGTTGCGGTAGACATCAACAGTGATGCCGGCCATACCCATCAGGATTACTACCCGGTAATAGTCGGTGCCATTGCCGTCATCAGTAGAGATCGCAAAATCGTGATCACCACGGAACCAATTGAACTGCCGGCTCACTTCATAGCCATTAAAGGTGACGGTTTCCACGCCGGTCCACATATTGTTGTGTACCTCGAGGATGTCGTTGTCGATATTGAAAGAGATAAGTTTCATGCTCGCAGCTTTTAAAGTGATACCACTAAGTAAGCGCAGATTTAGCCAAGGTAGAAATCCTTTCGATGAAACGGGATGGGAACTCGATGAACGGAGATGGATGGCCTGGTAGTCTTGTAATCTGGCGGCCTAACACATTTTGTAGGCGACAATGTGGGTAGACGTCGCGCAGCGACCTCCTTCAACTCCTCTTCTCCTTCCGCTCCTTCGGAAAGTAAAGTCGCGTAGCGTCCAAAATCTGTGCAGTAATTGGTGTGAATCTGTGATGATCTGTAGTTAAAGTCGCGCAGCGGCTTCCGGGAAAAGCCCGTATATGTCAGTCAACTCACCACCGGAGGTGGCTCGCTACTGCTCGTATCCGGAGGCAACTTCGTCCAGCTCCGTTCTCCGTTTTTACCTTTATTCTTCGGCCTCCGCGTTGAGAATTGAGTCGTGCAGGGGGTTGTCCGCCCCATCCCTGCTCCTCCAACTTCCCTCTGCACCTGCGCGCCGTCGCCCACTTCATCTGGTGACCAACGTGCCTAAAAATGCCGTGATCCGTTACCTGGCGCAATATTCCGGTAATTTCCCGAAAAAGCGTTGCAGCAAAGCGTACATTAGCCCCTACCGCAGAGCTACCTTTGTGGCCTAACCAAATTCCCCGGGCAATGACGCGCCTTGCACTTACCCTTTTCCTGTTTACCAGTACCGTTGCACAACTTTGTGCACAATCTGCTTCTGAACCACCAGCGGACTTTCTGCGTAGCATGGGTAAACTATACGTAGTTGTGGCAGTAATCGTCCTTGTATTTCTGGGGCTTGCTATTTACTTGTGGTCCTTGGATCGCAAACTGACCAGATTAGAGAACCAAATTGATGATCATGTCTAAAAATGTTTCTTTTCTTGATAGCGTAAATCGCTATTTTGACGCGGCTGCGCCGCACACCGGCCTGGACGAAGGCCTTCTTAAGCAAATTAAAGTTTGTAATGGTGTCTACCAGATTCACTTCCCCGTAAAGATTAACGGAAAAGTGGAGGTGTTAGAAGCCTACCGTGCCCAGCACAGCCACCACCGAAGCCCCACCAAAGGTGGTATCCGGTATTCGAATCACGTAAATCAGGACGAAGTTGTTGCCCTGGCAACACTCATGTCTTACAAATGTGCCATCGTTGATGTGCCCTTTGGCGGCGCGAAAGGCGGAGTGAAAATCAACCCCTGGGAGTACAGCGAACAGGATCTGGAAAAAATTACCCGCCGCTATACCACCGAACTGATTCGCCGCAAATTCATCGGCCCCGCCGTTGATGTGCCCGCTCCTGACTACGGAACCGGCAGCCGCGAAATGGCCTGGATCTACGATACCTATCGCTCTTTTCACCCGGATGATATTAACGCTGCAGGTTGTGTAACCGGCAAGCCCGTTAATCAAAATGGTGTTCGTGGCCGTACGGAAGCGACCGGTCGTGGTGTCTTTTATGGCATTCGCGAAGCTTGCAACAACAAAGAGTTGATGGATAAGCTCGGCCTCAGTATGGGCATTGAGGGCAAGACGATGGTCATCCAGGGGCTAGGTAATGTGGGCTCGCACACGGCTACCATTAGCCAGGACGAAGGCGGCGTGAAAATCATCGGTGTTTCTGAAGTTGAAGGCGCTATCTATAACCCGGATGGTATCGACATTCACGCACTTCTGCGTCACCGCGCGCATCACGGTAGCATCCTGAGCTACCCGGACGCCCGCATTTATGGCAAAGACAAGCGCCGGGCCGTGATGGAGTTTGATTGTGACATTCTGGTCCCCGCCGCTCTGGAAAACCAGATTGACGGCGAGAATGCTCCCAACGTGAAGGCTAAGATTGTCGCTGAAGCTGCCAATGGCCCGGTAACGGCTGATGGAGCCAAAATTCTCGCTGAGCGCGGCGTGATTGTCATTCCCGATATCTACCTCAATGCGGGCGGGGTAACGGTTAGCTACTTTGAGTGGCTTAAGAACCTTAGCCACATGCGCTTCGGCCGTCTGGAGAAGCGATTTGATGAGCGCGCCTACCGACGGATCGTTGATCAGATTGAAGCCACAACGGGCAAAACGATCAGCGAAAGAGACAAGGAATTGATCATCCGTGGTGCGGATGAGATCGACCTCGTGCGGTCCGGATTGGAGGAAACTATGATTCAGGGCTTCAACCAGGTATATAAAATGTATAGTGACAACGCAGAGATCAAAGATCTGCGTACAGCCGCTTTTGCACTGGCAATCAGTAAGATATCCAGTGATTACATAGCGCTCGGAATTTGGCCATAATCGCTTTTTTGTAAAATAAAATACTTTTTACGGCGAAATTTTGAAATAATTGTTGGTGCGGCTATCTTCGCCGCACCAACAGTTATAGTTTACCCTATGTCCGATAAACTCGATAAAATAGACTTGCACATCCTGAAGATTTTGCAGGATAACAGTAAGATTACTAACCTGGACCTGTCCAAGCGTATTGGCCTCAGCCCGGCTCCAACCCTGGAGCGGGTAAAGAAGCTGGAGCAAAACGATACCATTCAGAGCTACCACGCTCAGGTAAACCCGGAGGCCATCGGTCTTATGGTGAAAACCTTCGTGCTGGTTTCTTTGGATTGGCGGAAAGATATGGCCCGCGAAAACTTCCTGTCGCAGGTTGAGAGTATTGAAGAAATCACGGAATGCTACATCATTACTGGTGAAGCAGACTTCCTGATCAAGATTGTCTGTAAGGACATCCCGACCTACGAGCGATTACTCTTTAAGACACTGCAGCAGATTGATGAAATCGAGCGTCTGAAGACGCTCATGACCCTCTCTACGGTAAAGGACAGTAAGCTGCTGCCCTATGATTATCAGGTGGAGGACTAAGAGAAGGCAAGCAGCCTTACGCTAAGGTTTTACTGCAGGCTTTCCATCAGGCTTAGCAGTCCGCCTACTACGATAAGTACGAAAATCAATACTACCGGAGCCAGCAGGAGGGTAAGCAATACCCGGCCTAAAATCTCCCGTATGGACCATCCCCACTTCGTGTTATGACTCGTCCTGACGGGCGTGTCGAGCAGTTCCCCTGGTTCTGCCCTGTTCCGGCTTACCTGCCCCGTAAGCCAGAAATAGACGTAATGCCCAATGGCCCAGAGTGCAGGAAGCATGGCCAGCAGAAAGAATAAGAGAATAAGCTTAAGAATCAGAGGCAGTTCGATGGCTTTTTATTTTCAGATGAGCTAAACTAATCCGGAAATACAGGATGTTTAAGGTTGGTCACATAAACGAAGATTTATGGTTCTTGTTATTTGTTTCACCATTCTTTGATGCAGTAAATGTCTGAAAGTAAAGATTCTACACTTAGCGTTGGCTTGGTCCAACAGTCGAACACCGGTAACCGGGAGGATAACCTCAGGAAGAGTGCGGGCGCAGCACGCAGGTGCAGGGAAGGTGGTGCCCAATTGATTGTCTTCCAGGAACTGCATACCGGATTGTATTTCTGCCAAACGGAGGATACGGCGGCTTTTGAGCTGGCTGAGCCCATTCCCGGGCCAAGCACTGAGTACTTCGGAGAGTTAGCACAAGAACTGGATTGTGTCCTTGTATTATCTCTTTTTGAACGCAGAGCACCTGGCTTATGCCACAATACGGCCGTCGTCATTGAACGCGACGGCAGCATCGCCGGGAAGTACCGAAAAATGCACATTCCGGACGACCCCGCTTACTACGAGAAATTCTATTTCACCCCGGGAGACCTTGGCTTTACGCCCATCCAGACCAGCGTTGGCAAGCTGGGCGTCCTTGTCTGCTGGGATCAATGGTACCCCGAAGCCGCCCGCCTCATGGCCTTAGCAGGTGCAGAACTGCTGATTTACCCTACCGCCATCGGCTACGAAACAACGGATAATGCCGCCGAAAAAGCCCGCCAGCGGGATGCCTGGATCATCAGCCAGCGCGCTCATGCGGTGGCCAATGGTTTGCCCGTCATCTCCGTTAATCGCACCGGCTTTGAGCCAGACCCCAGCGGTGTTACCGGAGGGATACAGTTTTGGGGCAGCTCCTTCGTCGCCGGCCCACAGGGGGAGTACCTCTTTCAGGCTCCCGAAGACGAAGAGACGCACGCCGTTGTCAGCATCGACCGTCAACGTACGGAGGACGTCCGGCGTATCTGGCCGTTTTTCCGGGACCGGCGCATTGATGCCTACGGAGGGCTGACGAAGCGGTATTTGGATTGAATTCAGGGCTCTGAAGGCCTGAAAACCTTATCTACCAATACTTAAGGGCTCATAACAAATAAATCCCCGGCTACTATAGGGTAGCCGGGGATTTTATATTGCTAATGCAACAGATGTAAAGGCGGGAACCGTATTGGTCTGATGAGTCGTTTCCTCCTGTTTCAGTTGGTGGAAAGCTGGTCTGACGACTAAGGTGTCACCGCCTTTACATTCAGTCAGGTCTGATAAAAGCTAGAAGCGGAAGCGAAGCCCCGTTTGCATCTGCCAGCGACTCAGCAGGCTGAAGTCGTTATTGAAGGTGCTGGTGGTACTTTCATCAAAGCTGTAAATTGGAGTGCCATCCTCCTGAATGCTAACACCAATCGGCTGTGTAGTAGTAGGGAATTGACGTACACCCCAGCTGCTGCTGATCATGTTGCCAACGTTGAGAATATCGAGCGTGAATTCCACCTTACGCTTATCCGAAAGGCTGATCTGCTGCGCAAGGCGAACATCCCAGTTAGAATACCATGGGCTCAGGATCGCGTAGCGCTCCTGGTAGTTGCCACGGTTTTCGCTGAGGTACTCATCCTGCTCAATGAAGGCATTGAATGCCTGCCGCTGGCTTTCACCACCCACGAAGTCTATGCTGGCCAGCTCCGTTTCAGTGGGGATGTAAATAAGGTCATTCAGCCCGGAACCGTCATTGTTGATGTCTCCGTTATAGGTGTAGCTGAACCGTCCGCCCTGGGCGTACTGGAAGAAGAGAGCGATGGTGGTCGTCCATTGCTTTGCGCTTCCATAGGTAAAGGCACGGTGGGCGCTGCCCACTACGCGGTGACGGTTGCCGTAGAGACTTGGTGAAAGAACGGCCTGGTTGACGTTGCCAAAGGCAGGGTTCCGTTCATAGGCGTCCGAGCTGATCTCCGCTTCAATGGAAGAAGCTTCTCTGGTGTCGTTGAAGTTGTACCCGATGCTGGTGTACAGGCCATTGCTCCAGTTGCGCTTCAGCTCCAGGCTGGCGTTGATGCTTCGGCCAATGTCCGTATTGGTAAATACATAAGCATTTGTTGGAGAGCCGAATAACTGCGCGCGGTCTTCAGCAGAGCGGTAAACGGGGCGATCATCCACACCGGGCAGGGTTCCTTCCGGCGTTCTCAGGCCGTAGTTGCGGACCATCATGGAGTTGACGTCTTTAGTGTAAATGAGGTCGGTACTGATCGTCCAGCCTTTGCCCGCAGCGAAGTCACCCCCCAGGTTCGTCCGCCAAACCTGTGGGAACTGGAAGTCACTGGCAGTCATGTTGTAGAAGAAGAAGTTGGGGTTAGCCACCTGATTGCCGATCCATACGAAGGGGAAACGGCCGCTGAACAGGCCGGAACCACCCCGTAGCTGAACCGTTTGGTCTCCTTTAACATCATAGTTGAACCCAAAGCGCGGGCTGACGAGGAATTTGGTTGTCGGTAAGTCGGTATGGTTGAAGGTGATTGCCTCGTTGTTCTCATCGTAGTAAACGATGCTGGGGTCATAACAGCACTGACGGGCAATGTTCTCTTCAATTTTTTCGGCGGTGTCGAAGTACAGCGGCTTGTCGAAGCGCAGGCCAAACGTAAGCGTCAGGTCTTTATTAACGGAGATTTCGTCTTGTACGTAAAGACCAAGCTGGCCAACATTGGTTTCTGCCAGGGCCCAGCTGGTTCCGTTATAGCCGGTGCCGGGAGCATTACCGTTTTCAAATGCAGGGATGGCGCCGAAGGCGAAGTTGGCCGGATCGCTACCGTTGACCGCAAAGTCAAAGACACCATTGTTGACTGCTTCAACGAATGCTTCCGGGCTGCTTTGGGCAGCTCCGTCTACGGGGCCGAAGACACCAGGGTAGGCGCCCAGGTTAAAGCTGTTGTCAAAATCAAAGCGCTCGAAGCTTACTCCGAGGGTAAAGGTGTGCTTGCCCTGGAAGTACTGCAGGTTGTTCGTGAACTGGAATACGTTCTGGTCAAGACGGTTATTGATCGAGAAAGGCTCATGACCCACTACGATGTAATTCGTTCCGTCCCGCTGAATGATGAGGCTGGGGAAGGGCGTGCTGAAGGGGTCGCGGAAATCTTCATAGTCAGAAGCACCTACCTGAAGCTTGTTACTCAGCTTATCCGAAAGAATACTGTTCCACTCGATAATCCCCGACTGAATCTTATTGTTGATCCGGTAGCCAGAGTTGAAGAACTGCAGGGTCTGCTGATCCGGACCACGACGGCCAAGAGCAAAGCGGTTGGCATTCAGATCTCTTCCTGCGTTCAGGAAGTTGTAGGTGGCGGTGATGGTGTTGCCCGGGGCAATGTTCCAGTCTAGTTTGAAGAGCCCTTTTTCGTTGTCAGTATCATGAAGGTAATTCTCGTAACCTCCGGTTTCGTAACCAAAACGGTTGCGGAGAGCATCGCTCACCGCATCAAGGTCTGCAGCTTCTACACGGCTTACCTGCGCACCGGAAAGGCCAGCGCGGGCGGCGAGGAAGTTAGAACCGAGGTCCTGCCGGCGTTCCAGTTCAAAGTTGGCGAAGAAGAACAGTTTGTCTTTAATGATGGGCCCGCCCAAGGAGGCGCCTGTTTGTATCTGACTTAGTTCGGGAACGAAGATGTCTTCTCCATCGACCTTGCTGCCGGTCATGTCCTGATTACGGTAGAAACCGTAGACCGTTCCGGAAAATTCATTGGTTCCGCTTTTGGTTACCGCGTTGACTCCGGCACCGGTGAAGCCGGCCTGGGTCACGTCATATGGGGCAAGGTTTACCTGAATTTGCTCAATGGCATCGAGGGAAACAGGCTGAGCGTTTGCCTGGCCACCGGCGGTAGCTTCATCCAGACCGAAGGGGTTGTTGAACACCGAACCATCAAGCGTAAAGTTGTTGTACTGATCATTACGACCACCAAAACTGTTGCCGTCGCTACTGGGAGCCAGGCGGGTAAAGTCACTCGCTGACCGGCTGATGGAAGGGAGCCGTTGGAGCTCATCCGTGCCAATCTGGGTAACGGCACCCGTACGCTCACTATTGATCAGGCTGTTTCTGCCAGCAGAAACGACGATCTCATCGAGCGTTTCACCGGCTTCCAGCAAGACAATGTCAAGAGTCCGCTTTTCACCCAGCTTTAGAGAGATGCCTTCAATTTTCTCGTCGCTGTAACCGATGTAAGAAATTGTAATGGTGTAAGGGCCTCCGATACGCAGGTTGTTGAGGGAATAGTAGCCGTCGTTCTGCGCGGTGGTGCCGTATTGAGTGCCCGTTGGGGTGTGAACGGCGGCGATGGTAGCTCCAATCAGTCCTAGTGCATCGGAGTCCGTAATCCTGCCATTAATGGCAGAAGTAGTGGCTTGAGCCTGCAGGCCCACTCCTCCACTTATCAGTAGGAAAAGGAATAAGTAAACGTGTTTCATATGGTAGTGAGGGGTAATCATTGGGCAATGGTTAGTGCACTGTACCAAATGCCCAGGTGAGGAAATTTCTCACAAAATTAAACTTTACTTAATCCGGCCGGGTGGTTTTCCACAGGAGGGGTGCAAATTGTGTAGAACTTTTGCGAATTTTCGCAAAAGTTAACGATGAGTTTACCCTTCACCGCCTTTTACCTTTACCCGGTACCTGCGTCTGCGCCACCTGCTGCTGCCGTGAAATTGCTGACTTTGGCGGTTTTATAGAAAAGCTCCTACTACCCGCCAGAGTGCCTCGTTCAGACTGGAAATCGCTTCCCCCATTCGCCAGTTATCCCGGTTGCGGGGTTCGACGTAGTTACTGATGGCCCGGAGTTGTAACGGCTCAATTCCGCTTTGTAAACAGGCATAGAAAAAAGCGGCTCCTTCCATACTCTCCACCTGCGCTTCGGGGAAGCGCTCGCGCCTCCGGGCGATGGTCTCCGCCGTGCCACTGACCTGATTGACGGAAAGCCCGGCACATTCCGGGAAGGGTAGCGAGGCCAGCCCCGCCGGAGCCCGTAGTACCCCTGATTTGTCGAAGGGTGGCCCGGGGTGAAGACCAATGTCACTAAGGTTAAGTAAGCGTCCGTCCTGTTCCTCCGCCCCCAGGTCGCCGAAGGTTTCACGGCTGATGCGTACTACCTGACCTAATGGTATCTTCCGGTCAATGGCGCCCCCCACACCCGCCTGAATGGCCAGCCCTGGCAGCTGGCCGCCGCCGAAACGATGGCCCAGCGCATAGGCGGTAGCTGTTAGTCCTACTCCCGTAAACAGCACTTCGATCGTTACGCCGTTGCTAAAGGTCAGTACATTGCCGGATTCAGATTCTGCCCGGGCCCGCAGCTTGTTTACCGTGGGTTCGATCTCGAAAACAGTGGCGGAAAGGAGGAGGATTTTCATTGGAAAGTAAATCGGTTTACTGCAAGGAGGGGATTGCCTGAATCACCACGCCTATCGCCGGTAAATGTAAATAGGCATCAGTCACTTTTCCACCCATGACTTGTTCTACAGCGGCACTGAGGGCACTAAGCTCGGCAAGGTAAAGTGGACGCTGAAGATCAAATTGCCGGCTGACATGCTGTATATCCATCAGCAGAACATAGGTGTTGGGGGAAGTGGTCACCAACCAGTCTACACTACGCTGAAAGCTGCGGTTGTCGAAGATGGTGGAAAGTGGAACCTGTCGGGCTACTTCCATTCCATACTTTGCACTGAGCCAATCCTTAAAGACGGTAGATTGCTGAATCAAACTTTTCACATCAATCTCCTCACCAGGCAGGTAGCTGGCCAACAGAGTAGTAGCTCGTTCTTTTCGGAGTTCTTCGTCCGTCATTGACCAGTCTCCCTGCAGGAAACGACTGACGGCTTGTCCGTAAAGGCGGTCGTCAATAGAAGGTTCGAGTGCCGGGGGTATATAGTAGCTAAATGGTGCTGCTGCGTTGCTGTCACCGAATGTTTGCAGCAGCCAGGGCTCCGTAACGGTCGCAGGCTCAATCGTTTGCCGGCCGGCCCGAGGGCCTTCCAGAAACGGAACGGGCTGGTGACTGAGTTCCCCCGAGGGCAGGTTTCTGGGCTCCGTCCAGGTCTGGGTGTACTTTGTCACTTCGTGGCCGGCCCAGTCAAAGGGCGCGTCCGAACTGTTAGGATCCAGAACGGGAATGATGCCCCCGCCCCGGGAAAAAGCCCGGTCTAGCCACGGCGCTCCGGTTTTGGCGGTGGGCAGGATGAGGTAATCACGCGCCCGCGTAAAACCAACGTAGAGCAGGCGGGCTTCTTCGGCCATGGCTTCCTCCGTGGCGGAGTCTTGCCACATGCTTTCAGAAAGCGCTTCCAGCCAGGGAACACCACTGGTTAATTTGCCGTAGGGGTTAACCCAGTATTTGAGCCAGCGGCCAGCCAGTGGCTGGTCGAGGTCCACTTCTTCGGTTTCCGAGACGATGGTGATGCCCCAGACATCAGCCCGTAGCTTTTGGTCGAGGTCCATGGCTACCACTGCCGGCCATTCCAGGCCTTTACTCCGGTGGTAGGTTAGTACATTGACGGCGTCCATCCGTTCGCTGGCGCCTTGCTGATCCCGCTGCCCGCGCAGCAATTCATCCAGGTACAGCAGGTAGCCACCAAGGGACGCAGCCCGGTGTTGCCGGTGGCAATTGTCTTCGTAGGCAGTGGCCAGGCGGCGGAGTTCATCAATGTTACTGAGCCGTTGCTCCCCGTCGCCCCAGGCGACGATGATGCGGCGCAGGTCCAGCCGTTCCAGCAGCAGGTTGATCATCTCGCTGGTGGAGTGTTCGTAGGTTGCCGCCCGTAATTCGTTGAGGGATTTAATGAGAACTTCGTCGTGCCCCCAGCGGATAGCTTTGCGTTTTTCCTCCGGCGAGAGTGTATCGTAATATTCCAGCCAGTCGAGCCTTTTCTCAATGATGTCAGGTAGGCCATAGCGCTGCCCGAAGAGGAGGATTTCGGCGACGGAGAGACTATCCTGCCGGTTCAGCATATACTTCAGGCAGGCAAGGAGGAGGTGCGCCTCGGCGGTGTCCAGCAGCCCCGTCCGGGCAATAGCCGCAGGTAGGCCCTGGGCGGCAAGTGCTTCGGCCATGGCAACACAGCCGTAGTTGGACCGGCAGAGAATGGCAATGTCGCCGGGGAGCAGAGACCGTTCCTCTTCGCTGCCCTTGGGGCGGCAGGGTGGGGGACTGTCCAGCAGTTCCCGGACCGCCTTGGCCACCACCGCCTGGTTCCAGGATTTTGCGTAGCGGGCTTTGCCTTCCAGCTCAAAGTGCCAGTGCAGGATGCCCGAGCGTTCGGCCATTTGGGCGCTTTCCGCAGGTGCAAAGGAAGAACCGGAGCGCAAGCGAACGGGTTCCAGTACCACCGCTGGCTCCGGAATCTCCGGAAAAGCTTTGGTGAACAGTGCATTGCAGGCATAGACGATGTCTTCCCGGCTACGCCAACTGTTTTTCTGGATGTTGGCCGGGTCCATCGGGCCACTGGCTTCCATGACGGCCTTCATCAGCCGGGGCTCCGCCCCGCGGAAACCGTAGATGGATTGCTTCGGGTCGCCGACCCAGACACTTTGGCGGGCGAGCTTGCTCAGCTTGAGGAATACGGCCAGCTGAATGGGGCTGGTGTCCTGGAATTCATCGACCATCAGAAGGTCGAGCTCCCGTTCCAGGGTGGCTTTGACGCCCGGGTGATCCAGCAAATCCAGCACCAGCACTTCCATATCAGTGTAGTCGATTCGGCCACGACTTTTCTTGTAGCGATCATATTCAGCAATGGAAGCCTCTGCCGCATCGAAGAGAAGATCCTGGTAGCGATGCAGGTCATTCTGGAAGGCAGCGGTAGTGGTGTGCGCCAGGCCAATGTCGACGATAATGTCCACAAACTCCCGGCTTTTGGCCCCGACCTCTTTTTCAAAACGAGCAAGTTTGCATAACTCATGCCAGGGCAGGTAGCCTCTGCGTTGCAACTGCCCCGACAGCCGGCGTAAATAGCTGATGGCCGTGGCCGTTTTTTTGGTCCCGTCAACTTCTTCATTTCCCCGCAAGGCGGCAATGGTTTCCGTCAGGGCAATTTTAAGGCGGCTGGTGAAGCTTTCCGCCGTAAGCCGCTCATTCACCGGAGGCAACAACTCGGCCAGGCTCGACCAGGAGTTGGCCTTGCTTCTGGCAATCGTCGCGGCGGAAAAATTATTACCTCGGATGATCTCCACCAGCCGCAATACTTCCTTTCGCCAGTTGAATTTTTCCCCGTCCCGGCTAAGACCCAGTTTGTCGCAAAGCGTTTCAATTTCTTCGATGGTCTCCAGGCTGATTACCGCTGCCATACTGAGGTTGAAGAGCCGTTGGTGGTCTTCTTCTGCAATAATGTCTACCTGAGGAGAAACCCCGGCCTCAAAGGCAAAGCGGCGCAGCAGCTTTACACCCAGCCCATGGACCGTGCCGATCAGGGCGTTTTTCAGCTCGTTGGCTTCACGGCTCATGCCTTCCCGCAGTAGCTTTACCCGGACTCTTTCCCGGAGTTCGGCGGCGGCTTTTTTGGTAAAGGTGGTAGCGATGATTCCGGAAGGGCGGGCGGTGCCCGCCGTCAGTAAGGCAGTCATTTCCTCCGTCAGGCGGTACGTTTTGCCACTGCCGGCACCAGCGGAAATAAGTTTAAGGTTTTGGGGCATGAGGCGAAGGTAAGGAGTGGACGGAAATCATGAGCCCTTCAGCACACTCAATAGCCAGGGCTTCTCCGTACAGGGGTCCATCCTGATTATACGTTGCCGGAGCTGCTCGGCGGCCTTATCGTCTCCGGGGCCGAGGCGAAGTACTGCATTAGCCAGGGCAAAAATGTTGCGGTAGTTCTGCAGGTGGTAACCGATGCCGCGTCGGCGGGTGAGGAGCTTGCGGGTACTGCTGATGTGTGATTGCAGCAGGGTGTAGCTGTCTTGCCGGAAATAAATTTTCAGCTGCAGCACCCGGGCCGTAAGGTGATGGATAAAATCTTTGAAGTCGGCTTGTTGCAAATGATGCAGCGCCTCACCGTCCTGGTTGTTGGCCAGGGCCAGCCTGGCCCGGCCCAGGGCTAAGACCTCGGAGCCGCCCTTTTCGGGGAGCCTTGCTGCTTCTGTGTCCATAAAGCGGGTTGCCCATTCGACTTCCTTCAGGCGGAGGGCAAGGCCCAGGATGTTGTTGAAGGCGAAGAGACTGATCCGGCCCCGGTTATAAAGGATTTCACGGTCCAGCCCCAACCGGTAAAGCGTGAAGGTAGCAGCAATGGCGGGTTCCCAACCGGTGTTGGCTCTCCTTAGTCCGTAGTTAATGGCCAGTAAGAGTAAGTCTCGCTGGTCTTCAGCGGGTAAGCTTGCGCCGGACGATTCCAGCAATCGGATCAGTTCCTGGAAAGAGGATTCTGCTGCTTCGGCCTCATCCAGCTGCAGGCGGGTGACGAGGTAGTATAGCCGAATGAAGGGAGCTTCCCGAAAGGGCTTTTGATTAGCAGCGGCGAATAAGGCCTCCAGGCGGGGAATTTCATAATGCTGACCACTTTTGTGCAGCTGCTGGTGAGCCAGCGTCTTACAGGTTTGCCGGAGGCGAAGGGCGATTACGTAGTGCTCGAGAGCTTTTTCCGGGCCTAGGTAATCTACGCGGCCGCCGCGGGAGGCGGCGAGTTCCATCTCATACTGTTCCCGGGCGTGGAAATACTCGAAGGAAAGGCGGTCAGTACCGTTGGGCTGCCGGGGGCGGTAGCGCCGCAGCCTCGTCCGCCGATGATCGTCAAGACCCCGGTCCCGTAAGCTTAGTAACAGGTGGCGGTCAGGGGAAACGGTGTCACGTTGGTAGTGTTCCCAGGCCAGATAGGCTTCAAGGCGCTTCAACAATTGGTGCTCCAGCTGCCGAAAGCGGTCCGCATCATAATCAGCCTCACCATAAACGGCCTTATATTCGGCCTGTGGTGTGGCTGTTTGCTCCTGCTCACTCCGGAGTTTGAACAGAAGACGTACATCTTCCCGGCGATTATGAAGCTCACAATTCAGCCAACTGACGGCTCTGCGACGTTCGTGCACGCTCAGGGCGAGAATTGTTTGTTGAAGGAGTGACATTATCTGGAATTTGCTTTCAACAATGATAGTAATTTGTCAACCACTTTGCCCTATAATTAAACATTTAACCTGCGTTTGCGCCCAAAAGTATCTCAACAATTGATCGAATATGTACTTGTTTTGATCTCGTTTTGGCCGCATCATTGTAGCGTTGAAGGAATTCTTCAACAATTCATCCTTGTTTTTGACATCGTAATCTAAGCTCCCATGCGCTATCTACTCAGTTTACTTTTCTTTTTTTCGCTCGCTTTTCTTTCCGCTCAATGCTTTGAAGCTAACGTCATTTCCGCTGAATGCGAAAATGGCGATGGTTGGTTCGTTGAAGTAGAATTTGTTGGGGAAGGAAACGGCTGGATAACCAGTATTGACGGTAACACCATTACCGGAACCTTTGACACCGTCGTTTCGTTCGGGCCCTTTTTTCAGGAGGTAGTCGTGCTTGATATCGGTGATTTGGATGAGCCTGATTGTGTTCAGACGCTCGATCTGGATGCCCCGGATGGCTGCTTGAACACCGATCCCTGCTTCGGCTTTTTTATGGGGCTGGAGTTGGAAGGAGCCTGTGACACCACCTCATTTCTATCCGTCTTTTTTGAAGGAGGGAATTTTCCCATGGTGGTTGAACTAAGAGAAGCCGACTTTGCTGAGGTTATTCAGGTCGATAGCTTCGTTTCACCTAACGGAACTTTTTTAACCATCGAAGACCCGGGTACCTATTCTGTTACCGCAACGGATCCTAATGGTTGCCAACTTGTAGAAATCATCACTATCAACGAAGGTTGTGGCGCCATTTCCGGCCGGAGCTGGTTAGACGGTAACGCTAACGGCCTGCGGGATCCTGATGAAACGGATGCAAGAGCACTGGTAACCTTATGGAGAGGGGACGAAGTGAGGTTCCGTTCCACTACCACAGACCAGGCCGGGCGCTACGCCTTTGAAGCCGTACCTGCGGGAGACTACTTTCTGGAATTCGTCTCTTTAGTGGACGGTCGGGAGCCGACTGCTTACCAGACCGGTGACGACCGCACCGTTGATAATGATATGCACGAAGGCGGCTTTACGAATCCCTTTACCGTTGAGAATGGTGGCTTTGTTGAAAGCATTGACGCCGGCTGGCTGGCCGCAGACTGTTTTGCAGAGATTGAGATAATTCGCAATGCCGACTGTTCCGGGGAAAATGGCGGAGAGCTGTTAGCCATCGCCGGAGGTGGTACACCTCCGTATACGTATGAATGGACCAACGGACAGACAGGTAGCAGAGCGATCGAACTGGCTGCAGGCACTTACGCCGTAACCATAACAGATGCTTTGGGTTGTTCAGCCATTGGCACAGGCACCATTCTGGAAGGAACTGACATTCGCGTCTTTATTCAACAATCCGGTGGAGATTGTAACGATACCGCTGAGGTACCGACCTTATTCGCTACCGTAGTGGGAGGGACAGCTCCCTACACTTATACCTGGTCAGCGGGTGGGGCAGTGATTGCAACAACCGCGGGCCTGGAACAAGTAAGCCCAGAGGTTTTATACTCGCTGGAAGTCACCGATGCTAATGGTTGTACGGTTTTTGCCGAGAGCATATTTGAGCCGCAGGGCACCACCATCAACTTTTTTGCCCCCTTCTATCTGCCCTGTGACGGCGGACCGGTAACCCTGTCAACGGGTGATCTGACGGATTTTCTGGAGTACCAATGGATTACGCCCGCCGGCGATACACTCTTCGGCCCGGAAGTAGATGTTTTTGAACCCGGGAACTACGCCGTATCTGCGGTTTCTCCCAACGGTACTTGTTTTCTGTCCGGCAATGCCTGGGTGGCGGAGCTTTCTCTGGCCAGCCGGGATATCAGCATTGAGGCTTTCGGCGATTCCCTCTGCGGAGCGTCTGACTGTGTCTACCTTATCGAAGAGTTTGGTTTTGAATTGACTCCGGACACAGAAGTTGAATGGAGCCTCCCGAATGGCGAGAGTCTCATCACGAATCCATGGAATCCTGTCTGTGATTACGGCCCTGGCCTGTACGCTGCTCAGGTGAAGGGCGTCTGTGATACGGTAACGCTCACCTTCCTGTTAGAAGGAGCAGTGGAGTGCTCAGCCCTCAACGGCGTGCTGTACGTAGATCAGGCCGGGAACTGTACTCTTGACGGAGAAGATACACCCGCTTCCGGTGTCATGATCGTGGCTACTTCCGTTGCTACGGGAGAACAATATTATGCGCTCACGAATGCGGACGGACAATATGGTTTCACCATTCCGGTGGGTGATTATACCGTTCGCCCGGTGGTGGATGTTAATCTTCCGTTCGGTACTTGTGAGCCGCCTGCTGGCGGAACGGTTATGGCCGGGTCAGTCACCAACATCGACGTGTTCCTTCCGGCTCTGCTGGATTGCCCGCTAATGACGACTTCCGTTTCCATTCCTTTCCTGCGCCGTTGTTTTGATAACGTAGCCTACGTGGACTACGCTAATGTTGGCTCCACCTCCGTAGACGACGTAACGCTTACCGTTACCCTGGATGACTTCCTGATCAACGCCGTACCGAGTATTCCCGCTGTTAGTCAGGACGGAAACACCTTCACCTTTAACCTGGGAACGGTGAATCCATTTGAACGCGATAGAATCTTCTTCACATTCACGGTTAGCTGCCAGGCCTTCCTGGGGCAGTCGCACTGTATTGAGTCGGTAATCAGCCCAAGTGAGCCTTGTACCACACCAGAAGACTGGAACGGTGCCCTCGTCAATGTCTCCAGCGGACAGTGTGACGGTGAAGAGGTTACTTTCTCCATCCAAAACGTAGGAGATAACCCGATGAGCGTTCCGCTGAGTTACGTGGTAGTGGAAGATGGCATCATGATGTCCGGAGCGCCCACTGAAGTAGAATCGCTGCCTGCGGGAGAAATCTTTGAAGTGAACCTGCCGGCTAACGGACGGACCTATCACGTCATTACCAACCAGGAGCCTAACGCTCCCGCTTCACCCACCCCCACGGCAGTGGCGGAAGGTTGTAATACCGATCCTGCTGGTAATACTTCATCGGGCTTCGCTAACATTATTTCTCTCGGAAACAATGTGCCCTCCCAGGCCATCGCCTGTCGCCAGAACGTTGGTGCCTATGACCCGAATGATAAAATGGGCTACCCACTGGGCTATGACGGTGGCAACATTGCGGCGGGGACTCGCCTGGACTACGCGATTCGTTTCCAGAATACCGGTACGGACACTGCCTTCAACGTTGTTATTCAGGACACGATTTCCACGGCCTTGGATCTGTCCAGCTTCAAGGTGGAGAGTGCCAGCCATGCTTACACGGTGTCCATTGATACCCACCGGGTGATTACCTTCTCTTTTGCCAACATCGCACTGCCGGATAGTAACGTTAACCTTGCGGCCAGTCAGGGAGTGATTAACTTCAGCATCGATCACGCTGCGGACCTGGTGCCCGGAGATGTCATTGATAACGAGGCGCGGATCTACTTTGATTTCAACGAGCCCATCGTTACTAACCTAAGCCGTCACCGGATCGCTAAAGACGGTCTGCCCGTCGGTACCCGCCAGCAGTTGGCTCGTCAGGTAGCCGTAGGGATTTCTCCGAACCCGGGGCCCGGTATCATTAAGGTGGATATCCCACGCGCAGACGTAGAGCTGACGGATGTATTGACCGTTACGGATCTGTACGGCCGCCAGCTGGCTGCTACCACTTTCGGTCAGCTGAGCAGCAACTGGAACGTAAGTCATCTTCCCGCAGGTTACTACCTCCTGGTGGTCAGCAACGCTAACGGACAGGCAAAAGGCAGAGCCGGTTTCGTTATCGCTAAATAAGGGCGCCGGAGCGCAGGATGCAGAGCAGCTTGGAGAAGCAAAGGATTCTCCAAGCTGCCCTATCCGACACTATGACTTGCAGATTTGTCTTTTTTACCTGAGTTATTTGGCGCCCGTACGATTGCAATCGTACGGGCGTTTTAAATTTTTGACTGGAATTGGGGTCTTTTTTATTTGTATTTATTGGGCTTTAGGTCATAGTGTCTTGTTTTTAGCTTCAACAATCTTTAAAAAGTGTCCTTTGCCACTTGTGTTTGTCGCCGGATCATTGTAGTGTGGAATAGTCTGCTTCCCATTAATCTCCGACCCAAACCCCCATCCCATGCGTCTGTTTACTTCTCTTTGTTTTCTTCTCTTTTCAGTGGCTTTATCAGCCCAATGTCTCATCGATGTTTCTTTCGTCAGTAGTTCCTGCGGGGAAGACGGAGATAGTTATTTCGTAGAGTTTTCGGTTGAGGGCACCGGTGACAGCCTCTGGGAACTCAGGCGTTATAATCTGGTTGGAGAGTATAATACAGGAGAGGTATACCGCATTGGCCCCTTGGATATTACAACGGAAAGGAACCTTATTTTCAGAGACCTTACGGTCTCAAATTGTGCCTTCAACTTCCAGATCCCTTTCCCGGAATGTCCTGAAAATCCTTGCTACGGTTTTGAGTTAACCGATGTTGCCTCCTTCAATACGGGCTTCTGCTTTGAGGATATCGTACAATTAACGATAATTGGGGGCAATTTCCCCGTCGATGTATCCATTTTCGCACCAGGGGATGTCCTTATCTACAGAGATTCGTTTTTCCAAAGCCCGATTTTTATCACGGAACCCTTATTTCCGGGAGATTTCGTTTTACGGGCAACAGACGACGCCGGTTGTTTGATAGACACCACCTTCTTTACGGACTTTTTGGGCTGTTCGTACCTGGAAGGCCGAAGCTGGCTGGATGAAAACGAAAATGGCCTGCAGGATCCTGAGGAGACTACCCCCGTTGCGGCAACCGTTACGCTGATTGGTGAAAATGGAGACTTCAGAGAGTCACGGACGGACGGCGAGGGTCTTTTTGTATTTGATGAAATCTCCGCAGGCTTTTATCAACTGCAAATTCAAGCGGATTCTGACGAGTTTACCTTCGAGCCCACCATTATGGTCGCCGGAAACGATGTGCTCAACAGTGACATTAATGGCAATTTGACCACCAACTCATCTATTTTTCTCCCTCCCGGTGACCAGGTTACTGACATTGACGCGGGCTGGGTCCGGAGGGTTAATTGCGATAGCTTATTCGTATTCGCACAGCCCATCGGAGATTTCTCCGAATGTGGAGATACGCTTGCTTCAGAACTGACCGTATTCAGTTCCACTTATCCGGTCGAGGTGCAGATTTTGACGATCAACGGAAACGTTCTGGTGGAGGAGTTTCTGATTCAGGAAGAGGAGACCTTTACTCCTGACCTTGGTCCTGGCGCCTACACGGTTGAAGCAACGAACCCGGAAGGCTGTATGGTTAGCACGGTGTTTGAGGTGGTTGTAAACCAAAACCTGACCGTCAATATTCTCACGGAAGGAACGCTCTGTTCCGGCGAGGCAGTAGTGTTAGAGGCCGTTGTCGAGGGCGCAGACCCCAACGAAATTTTCTACAACTGGAGTACGGGGGAAACCACTCAAACGATAACAGTTACCGGTATCGGTACAGTCTATGATATTACGGTTACCAACGCTGATAACTGCGTGGGGCTTGCCCGCACCGTTGTTTCTCAAGACACGCTCAACTTCATCGACCTGGGCCCCAATGTCATTCTTGATTGTCAAACCACCAGCGCCACCCTGAGTGTTCCGGACCCTTTACCCAGATATACTTATACCTGGTTCGGCCCGCTGAATCAGATACTTTCCGGACCGACCGTAGAGGTCGTCGTGCCCGGCCGGTATAACGTTGAAGGACAAGGACCCGATGCCTGTAACATCTTTGGAAGTGTAATCGTATTGAATCAGAGTATCCCTTCCGGCTTAACGATTGAGCCCTTTGATCAGGATACCGTCTTTTGTGACGGACAGGGCTGCTTCGGAATCATGGGACTCAACAACATCGATTATGAGCACATTACAATTGACTGGGACGGGCCGCCTGAGTTTGATGAATCCGTATTTCCCGGAGTGAATACCGCGGGCTGGTGTTCCCCTTATCCCGGTCTGTACACCGCCATCCTGTCAGCGCCCGGATGTGATACTGTCCGGCTTACCTATGAATTAGGCAACCCCAGCTGCCAGCTAATATCAGGAACCCTCTGGCTCGATGAAGCATCTAATTGTACCCTGGATGCAGAGGATACAGTAATACCATCTTACCTCCTTGAGGTTACCAACGATGCCACGGGAGATGTATACTACACCTTTACCAATAACCAGGGCGAATGGTCTGTTTCGTTGGTGCCTGGCACCTACACCATAGAGCCGATACTGGACCCGGAGCAACCCTTTACCCAATGCCCTGATCTGGTCACGGTTACCCTGGCGGATGAGCCCGTGGAAGGCGTCAATGTCTTTTTACCCGTCCTAGTTTCCTGCCCGCTACTGTCTACCGGAGTAACCATCCCCTTCCTGCGTCGCTGTTTTGACAACTACGCTTACGTGGAATATGAAAACACGGGGTCTGCAACGGCTCTGGATGCGGAGCTGACCGTCACCCTGGACGATTTCCTGATCAATGCCACCCCCAGCATTCCGGCGACCCGTCGGGTCGGGCAAACCTTTACTTTTGATCTCGGAGACGTACCTCCTTTCACCAGCGTCCGGATTTACTTTGAATTCACCGTTAGCTGTAATGCACAACTGGGCCAAACACATTGTATCGAGGCGGCCATTACGCCGGATGAGCCTTGTGTTGCGCCACAAGACTGGGATGGCGCGTTGGTTAACGTTACCGGCTCCAATTGTTCCGGAGACAGCCTGACCTTTACTATTTCCAATGTGGGGGATAACCCCATGACCATTCCGCTGAACTACATCGTCGTTGAAGATGGCATCATGCTCACGCCAGCGCCCGTTGAAAACGGTTTACTGGAACCCAGCGAAGACTACATCATTACCCTGCCGGCTAACGGGTCAACCTATATGATTATCACGAATCAGGAACCTAACGCGCCGGGTGCTCCGCAGCCAACGGCCGTCGTGGAAGGCTGTGGTACTAACGCCAACGGTAATTTCTCCACCGGCTTTGCCAATATTCTGGCGCTTGACTTTGGTAATAATGCTCAGTCCATTGCCTGCCGCCAAAACGTAGGGGCTTATGATCCAAACGATAAGATGGGCTACCCACTGGGGTACAGCGGTGGAAACATTCCCGAAGGAACGCGATTGGATTACGAGATTCGTTTCCAGAACACCGGTACGGATACGGCCTTTACCGTCGTGATCCAGGATACACTTTCTGCAGCCCTGGACATGGCCACCTTCAAGGTAGAGGCCGCCAGCCATCCTTACACCGTCAGCGTGGATACCCATCGGGTAATCTCGTTTACCTTCAATGACATTATGCTGCCTGACAGCTCTACGAACTTAATCGGAAGCCAGGGTGCCGTATCCTTCAGCATTGACCACGATGTCAGCCTCCTGCCTGGAGACATCATTGATAACGAAGCGGCGATCTACTTCGATTTCAACGAGCCCATCATTACTAACGTGAGCCGGCACCGGATTGCTAAGGATGGCCTGCCGGTAGGTGTTCGGGCAGTGGCTGCACAGGAAATTGCCATTAGTGTTTATCCTAACCCCTCCGCCGGGCGGGTGAACGTCAATCTCCCGTTGGCAGAAGTTAATTCGCAAGATGTACTCGTTGTCTCTGACCTCCTGGGCCGTCCGCTGCTATCTTCTACTTACGGGCAGGCTGCCGGCGGGTGGGACCTTAGTGAACTCCCCACGGGCTACTACCTCATGCTGCTGCAGGATGAAGCCGGCCGGACGCGTGGACGAACTGGCTTCGTGATTCGCTAAATGTCATTGTTTACGATTGGCCAGCGCTCGGAGTATATCGGTAGATAGACTCCGAGCGCTTTTGTGTACGATGCTACGGTTAATCGAAAGTTCCTCCAGGTCATTACTGCGGCCCACCAAACACCTTGCTTTTCCAGGACTTTCCTTGCACCCGCGGCCGCGCCCCCTCCAAACATTTCCATTCCGCTAAGGCCCTTCGTAACGGGCATTGCCTTTTTTAACCGGACAGGGTAGGAGATGCTGCTCCGGTAGCGGTTGAGTTCCGCAAGTCAATCTTCCCCGGATCTTGTCCTTTGATTGTAGACCAGCTATACATTTTATTGGAAATTATATGAGATTTTGTCATCTTTAACCCTCCTACTCATTACGAGGGTTACAATTTGTGTTTTTTTCTTCCCCCTATTTTTGTTTTCTCTCTCATTCATCCATACGCTGAAAAAGTAAACCTATGTCTTCTATTCTGCCATTCCCCAATTATGGGGATAGTCTGTTTGTACGGACCAACCAAATAATCTTCTTATTTACCTTCCTCTCCCTGTTTACGTTGGCACATGAGGTTTCTGCCCAACGCTGTGCGTCCGATCAGCTGACGATCAGAACCACGGCTGACGGAGAATCCATCGCAACGGCATGTTCATCAGAGGTGTCAGAGGTGATTTTTGCTAACGAATTCACCAGCCCCGTCGGCATGGGATCCTTTACTTACCAATGGCAATATCTGGCAGCGGATTTTAGCGAATGGGTCTCCATTTCGGGGGCCAATGAAGCCACTTACACGCCCTCCCTGGAAAGTTTGCCCAATCCGGAAGGCCTGTCTCTTTACCGGGTATACGTAACGGCAGACAACAGTACGCCCGAAGATCGTACGGATGATTGCTGGCAGTATTCCTCCGCTGCGGCGGGGCTTTCGATTAATAATAATGCTTGTAGCAGATTGCCAGTAGAGTGGCGATCATTTGGCGCGACCGCAGGTGCAAAGAAAGTTGTTTTGCAGTGGGAAACCACCCACGAGCCGGCCAACGCCGGCTTCCACATCGAACGCTCACACGAGGGCCTGGATTGGAACGTGATCGGTGAGCAGGCGCCACTATCAGATAATGTCTATGACTTTATTGACGAAGCCCCCATGGCAGGCGACAACTACTACCGCATCCACCAAACGGATTTCGATGGCACAATTACCTACTCTGCCGTGGAGGTCATCACTTTTACGGCGGATACCCGGATTTCTGTCTTCCCCAATCCGGTGACGGATGCCTTTACGGTCCTTCTCCCTTCCGCCTTCGGCGATAATGCTGAGCTGAGTCTATTTGATGCTACAGGGCGGGAGATGTCTGTGAAAACCCTTTCCGCCAGTGCCGGAATCCGCATTGAAACGGGAGGCCTGATACCTGGTTTGTATCTCCTGCGGGCTACTTCCCGGGATGGGAAGATTCGGGAGACGGTGCGGGTGGTACGGTAGCTGTCTCACGAAAAGTAGGGCTCTGGTAGTAACCTGATCTAAAAGTATAGGAGTACTCAAACCGATTAAGGTGAGGAACACTTTGAGCTCTCTTAAAAAACAAAGCCCCGCCGGTCATCACTGACCGACGGGGCTTTTATCGTTTATGGGATTATCTCCGCGCTTACTTCTTCACGCTGTCAACAACAGCTTTGAAAGCTTCTGGGTGGTTCATCGCCAGGTCAGCGAGGACCTTGCGGTTAAGACCAACACCTGCGGCGCTGAGGCCGTGCATAAGACGGCTGTAAGTAGTACCGTTCTGGCGGGCAGCTGCGTTGATACGGGCGATCCAGAGGCGGCGGAAAGCACGCTTCTTGTTACGACGATCCCGGTAAGCATACTGCAGACCTTTTTCAACGGCGTTCTTAGCTACGGTGTAGACTTTAGAACGTGCGCCAAAGTATCCTTTGGCGGCTTTAAGAATGCGCTTGCGGCGCGCGCGGCTTGCAACCGCATTTACTGAACGTGGCATATAGCTCTGTTTTTGTACAGTACGGAGACCGTGTGGTTCTTTAGGCCCGTACTCTCGTGGAAAATAGAGATTCCTCGCGTGGGAATTTCTTGGGGTGGGGGAGAGAGTTCTCTCTTACTTACACAAAAGACGCTTGATCCGCTTCTCGTCAGCAACAGAAACCATCGCACCGTCACGAAGACGAAGCTTAGCTTTGTTGGACTTGTTGCGCATCATGTGAGACGTGTAAGCCTGGAAACGCTTCACTTTACCGCTGGCGGTAATCTTAAAACGCTTCTTTGCACTACTGTGCGTTTTCATCTTAGGCATGGCACCAAGTTTTTAAAATGGAGCGCAAAGGTAAGTAATTGTTTTTTGTTATACAAGGTTGCAGGTTACAAGTTGTAGGTTGCAAGGTGCAGGTTGCAAGGTGTAGGTTACAAGTTGTAGGTTACAAGTTGTAGGTTGCAAGGTGTGGGCTGAGGGTTACAACCTGCAACCTGCAACTTGCAACCTGTAACCTGCAACCTGCAACCTGCCCTACTTCCACCCAATATGAAACAGAGCATCTCCCTGGCTTACTACGGCAGCATTTCCATGACCGATAATGAATCCATCTCTGGGGGAAAGAATGCGCTTATCTGCTCTGATGCCCTGGGGGTCAGAAATGAAGCCTACGGGTTCTCCTTTTCTGACGGGGAAGCCGCTTTTCTTCGTCCACTGAAA
Source organism: Neolewinella agarilytica (assembly GCF_900110645.1). Classification (GTDB taxonomy): domain Bacteria; phylum Bacteroidota; class Bacteroidia; order Chitinophagales; family Saprospiraceae; genus Neolewinella; species Neolewinella agarilytica. The sequence continues at coordinate 343,934 of NZ_FOFB01000001.1, read as the reverse complement.
CAGCCCCGCGCGGCCAGCTCTAAGCCAGGTGCTTTGATTGACCAGAGTAGGAGGCTTAGGAGATTTTTCTGGTGCGCTGGCCAGCATGTCCCTGGAGTTGAGCAGGCGTTGAATGCCCGCCACACCCGTATCGATGCTCAGTGCGTCATAGCGTAGGTTTTCTCCTCCTTCAAAAGTAAGTACGGGCAGGTCAAAGTTCTTGAGAGCGGTGCGTCGGAGTGACTTTGCCGGAGCCCGGTTAGCCATGATCAGAGGAGGAGCAAACGCTTCGGCGGCATCGGCAGCGCGCTTATCTTCACTGTTGTACCGAATCTGCGGGAAGTTGTAGGTCCCCCGGCCGCCGGTGTGGAAGTCAACGGCTAAGTCTACGTGCGGCAGAATGTTTTTGCTCAGGCCTCCGGCAATGCGGCTGGCCAGCGAGCCGGTCTGGGTGCCGGGGAAACTACGGTTAACATCTTTGCCGTCGGGGACATCCCGGCTAAAGTTGTTGAAACCGTAAATGTTCAGCAGCGGAATGGCAATAACGTTGCCGGAAGTAATTCGGCCAAAGATGTCTTGCCGCAGGCATCGGCGTATTATCTCCACACCATTAATCTCATCGCCGTGTACACCGGCCAGGAAAAGCATCGTAGGCCCGGGCTCATAGGCCCGGAATACATGTGCCGTAATCTGTACTGAATTACCGCTGGGCAGCTGCCCGGCAATGACTTCAACGGTGCCGGACTGCCCGGCATAAAATTCTCCGTCAGCAATGGTCATTGGCTGAATCTCACTCATAGTTGGGCCTTGTTTACGGCATATTCAATAATGGCTCCGGCAATATCCACTTCCGTAGCGGTTTCGATGCCTTCCAGGCCAGGGCTTGCGTTTATTTCCATCAACAACGGACCTCTGTTACTGGGGATAAGATCAACCCCGGCAACTTCCACCCCAAGGGCCGCAGCGGCTCGCAGGCAAAGGTCTTTATCTTTTTCAGAAAGCTGGACGGCCCTGGCAGATGCACCCCGGTGAATGTTGGCCCGGAATTCCCCCTCCATCGCCTTTCGTTCCATGGCCGCTACGACCCGGTTTCCGACGATGAAGGCACGGATGTCCCGCCCGTCACTTTCTTCAATGTACTCCTGCAGAATCACCCGATCCTGCAAATGCAAAAAACCTTCGGCTATTCTTTCCAGTTCATACAAGCTTCTGGCCAGGGCTACCCCTACGCCGTGTGTGCTTTCCAGTAATTTGACGACAATGGGAAACTGCTCCATACGCAAGGCTGCCGTTCGAACCTCCCGGACGGAAAAACAGAGAACCGTACGGGGCACGGGTAAATGATGAGCCGCCAGAACCTGGAGGCTGGCCATTTTGTCTCGTGCGAGTAAAAGAGCCTGCACATCCATCGTGTGAGGAATACCCAAAGTGTCCAGCTGCCGGATAACGGCTGCTCCACGACTGGTAATATTGGCACCGATCCGGGGAATGGCGACTTCCGGTAGCTTCAACGGTTTACCGTTGAGCAGTAAAGCGGTTTTTTCACCATGCAAAGAAGGGCTGCAACAAGCATGATCGATCACCTTCGTTTGGTGCCCACGGGTCCGCCCCGCCTCCACCAATCGGCTCGTGCTGTACAAAGAAGGGCCCCGGGAAAAGATAGTAATCTGCATTTTCGGTCGGTAGTCTCAACAAAGATGCCTTTATTACGCTGGATAAGAAAACAGAAGTGCGAAAATGAAGTACGAGGCAAGCCTAAAAAGTCGATTTTCCAACCCTAGTTTCAATTACGCCCTGTTGAAGAAACTACCGGAATTCCTGCCACGCCAGCGTTGGTTTATGGAAAAGGGCAAATCGTTGAAGAACTGCCGGGTGGAAGATGTTTTTCGTGTCACGGAAGACAGCGTACTGGCCGTAATGCAGTTTGAGTTCGAGGATGGCAGCAGCCAACTATACCAAATGCCTCTGGCTCAACTGGAACATAAAGACGACCAACGGCGCTACCTGAAGGAGAACGCCAACATGGTGTTGCTGCAGGTGCCCGGCGGGCCGTACATCGTTGATGCCGTTCCGTTGCCGGCTTTTCGGAAAGCTATTTACGCACTGATTCGGGACGGAGCCGACACCCGGGATGGTATCAACTGCGAAGCAGGCAGGATGCTGAAAACCGCGCCGGCGAATGCCCGAAGTGTGGTTCCGGCTATTGATACCAGCAACACGGCCATTATCTATGACGACAAATACTTCTTCAAACTCTTCCGGAAACTGGATCCGGGCCTGAACCCTGATCTGGAGCTGGTGCGTCATCTGTCGGAGCATACGGACTTCGATTGCTGCCCGCCCTACGGGGGCAGCCTCGGGGTAGGGGAGATGCACGAAGACAACTACCTCAATCTTGGCATGCTCAGTGGCAAGGTGGACAACCGGGGAGATGCCTGGGAGTTCTTTCAGGAGCTCACCCAACGATACTTTACGGAAGGAGGAGATGTAGATCAGGAGACACTGGATCGTGCCGTTCTGCTGGGGCAGCGCACGGCAGAAATGCACCTGGCCTTAGGGGCACCGGAAGAAAAACCAAAGTTGTTTTCTGCCGTAAATATAGCGGGGGGCGCGGACGCAGGTGCCATGATGGCCCCGGAAGCCATGACAGCCGCTTACCGTAATGAAATTACCGAAGCGGCCATCAAACTGCTCCACCGCCAGGTCACAGAACTGGCCGCAAAGAAAGAAAGCCTCTCTCCCGAGCTGCAAACTATGGCGCAGGCAGTGCTGGACCTTGAGCCCAAACTTACCACTCGCCTGAATAAACTAAAGGACTCCGGAATGACCGTAGACCTCATCCGCATTCATGCAGATTACCACCTGGGTCAGGTGCTGGTAACCGATGATGATTTTTACATCATCGATTTTGAAGGCGAACCCCTGCTCAGTATCCCCGAGCGCCGCCGCCGTCGCCCTGCTCTGAAGGACGTCGCCGGCATGGTGCGCTCTTTCCACTACGCCGCCTTCGGACAATTACTCCTAAATCCCGAACGATACGCTGATCACGATCCCCTGGAGCTGAAGGCAAGAGCAGAAGCCTGGTTTCAAACCGTATCCACAACTTACCTGAAGGCCTACTTTGAACGCTGTGGGGAAGCCTCCTTCCTCCCCGAATCCGACGAAGACCGACAGCTCCTGCTCGACCTCTTCATGTTGGAAAAAGCCATTTACGAAGTTGCTTATGAACTTAACTCCCGCCCTCACTGGTTAGCAATTCCGCTAGCGGGCGTCCTGGCAATGGCCTAGCCGGTCAGATTGATAATTTCGCGTGGAAATCAAGCGAAGCAATGATCCCCACCGGAAAATTTCAGTCCGGACGATCAAAGCCTCCTGCAACCTGCAACCCACACCCCGCAACCAGAACCCTGCACCCCGCAACCTGCAACTTGAACCCTGCAACCTGAACCCTGCAACCCGCAACTTGAACCCTGCAACCCGCAACTTGAACCCTGCAACCCGCAACCTCCTAATCAACATTCAACCTCATCCATCTATCCGACTACTTACGCTACTCCTGCTCGTCCTCACCGGTGTACCCCTTTCTTCTTCACTGCTGGCTCAGACCCCGGCAAGCTGGCTGCCATCGGAAGTCAGTACCCTGCCTACCGCGGACAATGTCCGCCAACTGGAGCACATCTTAAAGGCACCTTCCCTTGGCGTGGATAGCGTCTCCGCCCAAACCACTGTCTACCTTACGGGCGGAACCGTATACCTTTATATGCATGGTCGCAGCCCCAGAAATGACTACCTGGGCTACCGGGAGTCCGCCAGAATTACGGCCACTGGAGATACGAGTGTAATCCTGAAAATTGATGGGTTGGCCACCACCGATATGGAAGACCTGATCATTGGCGTTTACCACTACGGAGAGGGTATGGCCAAAGTAAGCCCACCGGCCGTTGAACGCCGGCCAGTGGCGGTGATGGCTCCTACGCCTCAGATCGCCAGTTACATCGATGAATTTTTTGACCTGGTGCGCGGGCAGGCCCTCGACCGGGACTCGGTTAACTGGGAAGTGTTGCGGCAGGACGCCTATGCTTTATCCGTCACCGCAGATAGCCTCTCTGATATACACGATGTACTGGAATTTACCCTTCGACGGATTGATCGTCACTCTTCTCTGCAACCCCCGGCAGTCCACCGGGGCTGGGCCACGGGCAACAACGACGATGACGCCATCGACCCCAACCTGAAGTACGCCACCGGCCGCCGGGTAGACGATCACATGGTTTACCTCAGTATGCCTGGTGTTTCCAGTGGCCATGACAAAACGCTCCAGGCCTACGCCGATAGCCTCACCCGCCTGATTGAACGCCTGGATCAACCGGGAACGAGCGAGTGGGTGCTCGACCTGCGTCGAAATACGGGCGGAAATTGCTGGGCGATGCTGGCCGGAATCGGACCGTTATTGGGCGATGGGGTGTGCGGTTACTTCATGCAGCGCGATGGATCCGCCGCCAGCGGTTGGTGGTACTGGGAAGGCGCCAGCTGGTATAGACGCCGCCAGCAACTGGTCCTGACCGAGCCCTACGCTCTCCGCCAGCCCTCTCGTATTGCAGTGCTTTACGGACCCAAAACGTCCAGCTCGGGCGAAGTGGTGGCGATAGCCTTTCGGGGTTTACCCAATAGCCGAAGTTTCGGGCAAGCCACCGGTGGCTACTCCACCGGTAATCGAACATTTTACCTTTCCGATGGGGCGGCTATTTTGCTTACGGTTTCCGTATACGGAGATCGTGACAAGGTGCCTTTTGGGGCAAAAATTCAGCCGGATGAAGTGGTGTCTCCAATAAAAGGTTTGGACGCGCCAGCTGAGGCAGCGGCAGCATGGCTACGACGGGGTAGATAAGCAATTGTTCGATTAGCCGGCGGAGCCTTAGTTTGTCAGGGCAATCGCATACTCGGAGAGAGCGGACGCTCGAAGGTCCCGCAATACTGCGGGACCGGCGAGCGTCCCGGCGTGGAGTTTGCAATTGCCCCGCTTAGTTTGCTCGCACACCTTGAACTCCATCGTTCTATAAAGTTGTAACACTACCCAAAACCATCAGGCAATGGCCCCATCATACAAATCCTCAATCTCCCGCACCCGGCGGATGAAATCGGCGCAGGCTTGTCCGGGGTCCGGCTCCCGCATGAAGTAGGTGCCGATGAGGAAGCCTTTGAACCCGGCACTCCGCAGCTTGACGATGGACTGCGGATCCTCAATCCCACTCTCGCTGATCTTAAGCATACTGGGCGGAAGCATCTCCGCTAATTGGAGACTGTTGGCGATGCTGACGCTGAAGTCCTTCAGGTTACGGTTGTTCACACCAACGATGTCGACGTTGGGGCTCAGCTTACCCACTTCTTCTTCGTTGTGAACTTCACACAAGACTTCCAGCCCAAGGGCACTGGCCTCGCTGGCAAAGTCATCTATCTGGCCAGCGGAAAGAGAGGCGGCGATGAGCAGGATGGCGTCTGCACCCATGGCTTTTGCTTCGTGTAGTTGGTAGGAGTCGACCATAAAGTCTTTCCGGATGACGGGCAGGGAAACGGTCTGGCGGACAATATCAATGTCAGTCGGTTGGGCGCCGAAGAACTGGGTGTCCGTCAGGCAACTAATGCCGGCAGCGCCAGCGGTCTGATAGCCGGCGGTAACGGCGGCCGGGTCAGCCGCCACGTTGATGTTGTCCTGACTGGGAGACTTACGTTTGAATTCGGCAATGATGCCGAAATGCTCGCTTTCCCGAATGGACTGGCGAAGACTACGTCGATCCTGATGATAGAGCGCCGTATCCTTCAATTTGGACAGTGGCGTATTTTCTTTGCGACGGGCTACTTCCAGTTTTTTATAGTCGTTAATACGGTTAAGAATGGTCATCGGGGAATAATTTTATGCGCCGGAGCGCAGGTGCAAGCAGTGTTGAAAAGAGCAAAGGTTTAACGAACAAGCTTAGTTAAAACAGCCATAGCTTTCCCGCTGGCCAGGCTTTCGGCTGCTTCCGAAACACAGTCCATTAGGCTTCTGTCCGGATGGATGGTGTGAATGGCCAGACCGGCATTAGCGCAGACCGCCTGCCGCTGCGCCTCCGTTGACTGGTTATTGAGTACGGCCAGGAAGATAGCCTTGCCTTCTTCAGCGGTTTCTCCGCCGTAGAGTTGTTCCGGGCGGAGCGTGGAGAAGCCGAAGTCCTTCGGCGTCAGCAAACGCTGCTGCACCCGGCTGCGGACACTGGCGGAGCCGGTGAGGCTGACCTCGTCGTAGCCATCGAGCGCATGCACGATGTTATATTGCCGCTCGGGCTCCTCCTGCAGGATGTAGTCGTAAATGCGGGATACCTCCCGGCTGTAGGTGCCAAAGAGTTGGTATTTGGGTTTGGCCGGATTGATGAGTGGGCCCAGCAGATTGAAAAAGCTTTTCACCTTCAGGGCCTTCCTGACGGGAACAACGTTTTTCATCGCCGGGTGAAACAAGGGCGCGTGGAAGAAGCAGATGCCGGCAGTGTCCAACGATCGCATCAGTTGATCCTGATCGTTGCTAAATTCGTAACCCAAAGCAATGAGCACGTCACTACTGCCCACATTACTGCTCACGCCGTAGCTGCCGTGCTTCGTTACCGCATATCCTGCTCCGGCAACGACTACACTCGAGAGTGTGCTGATGTTGAAGGTGTTTTTACCATCTCCGCCGGTGCCAACAATATCGATGGTCTGCCGCCCTTCGAGGTCGATGGGCTTGGCCAGCTCGATCATGGCGTCCCTGAAACCCTGAATTTCAGACAAAACAGCCGGGCGCATGTTGATGGCAGAGACCATGGCGGCGATCTCCGTTTCGTTGCAATCTCCGTTACCAATGCGAGACAAAGTCTCGTAGGCGGTTTGTCGGGACAGGGGCTCCTGAGCGTAGAGGTGGTTGAGTAGGGTCTTCATGGCGGCGAAGGTAATGAATAGGCTTAGTTTGCGGGTTCTAAACTACTTCTTTTGGGTTGAAGACTATCTTGAGTTGTGGAGCTCCTGCTCCGAAAAACGAGCTGCGTAGCAGCGTGTAATGTAACTGTCGGCTTGCCTTCGGGTATTCTCTCTCTTAGGCTAATTACAGGAGGCTTTTAACGGGCCAGCCTGCAGAGTTTTGTAGGCATGTCTGAAGTTAGGGTGTTCCGTTTATTGAAGGTAAGCCGTGACGAATTTTTGGGACCTTATCCGGCGGTCGGCCCGGATAAGGTAACAACAACAGTACGTCGCGGCTCAACTCCAATATGAGGAATACCAAACAGCTCGCCCTACGGGCTCGATTTTTCGGAGCAGGAGTACCTCATCCCAGAGGAGTCATTCTGGGATGAGGTTTTATTCATTGCTCCTTCAACCTCTCCCTGCACCGGCGTTTGCGCCAAAAAATGCAGAAAGAAATGAGGCGTTCCTAGAATTTCGCCGAAACCCCCACCAGCAAATTCGTGCCAATCGTCGGGTACTGTACGAAGCGTTCCCGCTTGTTGTTCAGAAGGTTGTTGACGCGGAGCCAGGCAGAGAAGTTATCGGAGAAATCATACTCGCCATTCAGGCTCAGATCGAGCAAAGCGTTGAGGGTTTGAGCGACACCGTCACTGTCCTGATAAGGGAGGCCATTTTCCATAAAGAACTGAGCCCCGAAGCTAACCTTCTGCTTCTCCAGCGTATACAAACCTCCGGCATTCAGGGTGAAGGCCGGCAAATGCCAGGGCTTCTCCTCGTCTTCAAGGCTGTAGAACCGCTGAGCAATGGAGCCATTGATCTGTAGATTCTTAATGAACTCCGCCGTTCCGGAAGCCTTCAAAGTGAAGATGCTGCCATCGTCATAAATTACGCTGAATTGAGGTATTTCCTGCGTGCGATCCAGCAAGTACATCGCCAGGTTGTCAACCCGCTTGTAGCTGGCCTCCGCCCGGTAGGAGACACCGGAAATGGTGCCGTCTACACCGCCGTAGAACCGGGTGTACTCCGAGTTGCGCACCCGCAGGCGCGTACGAACCCAGGGGTTGTAATCGCTCAGGCTGCGAAGGGTGTTCTTTTGCAGACTACCTTCTGCACCCAGGAAGCCGGAGAGCAGCCCCTCAACAATGGGAGCCGAAATGCTGACGTCGGGGAATACATCAAAGTCATCGTCCTGGCTCGTCAGGTTGACACCGATCTTGAGCCGGTATTTTCCCGCAATCGAAGTTGTGTAGCTGGGGCTGAAGTAGATGTTGTTGAGGTTCTGCGTACTGGTGTCTTTGTAAGTCGTGAAATCTGTCCGGAGCTTGAAGTCAAGCGGTTGGTCGTCAGAAATCCACTTCGTTGCCGCAATATTGATATCAATGCCGTTTTCTCTGACGGCCGGGTTGCCGTCCATCAGGTAGAGTGCTACTCCGGCTTTGTAATCGAAGTTAGCGGCGGTGCGGGTGCCATTGAAGATGTCTCCATGGACAGAGAAAATGTTGTAGCGCTGCCGCACCTGATCGTCCGTAAAGCTGGGGATCATCGTGTCAGACCCCATCTCCGGGAAGTTATAGCCATAGTAGTAGCGGCTCTGCGACTCATACCCGGCTCCTGCACTGACGGCAAAGCCCTGATCGAAAAGATAAGTACCCTCGACGCCAAATTCGGTGTCGCTGGATTTCTGGTTTTCAACGTTCGAGTTGTTGTTAAAGCTATGGTGCCGGGCAAAAACGCCCAGCTCTGCGTTGTCCACACCGCTGAGGTCGTAACTCAGGTCGCCGTACAGCGCGCCGGGCAAACCTGCACCGATGCCAATAAAACCATTTTTAGCGGGTGCCGTCTTTTCGCGGCTTACGCCACGTGGTCGGATGACCGGTGCGGGATAGTCAATGTTGAGCGGCCGGTCAACGATGTTGTATTGCTGGCGTCGCCGACTGGTGTCCGCCGGAGGCGTTTCGGCGTTTACACGGACGCGGTTAGCGTCCGTAAGGCGGGCTTCAAAGTTGGTGACAACCGTCACGTTGTTATCGTCAATGCCTGAACCTGGTTGTGCCAGAAGAGTAGCAGAAGTGGCCAGCAACAGGAAGAAGGAAAAAAATATTTGGCGAAGCATATTGCTTTGATTCTTTGTAGGAAAATAATGGGGGAAGGGGAGTACTGTGGAGGCGCTTACTGCCCTCCTCCGTTATCAAGCTCGAGGTAGTTGGGGTTTGTACCCGGCTGTGCGCTGTTGATCCGGCTACCGGCGTCAATCTCGTTCTGAACCCGAACGAGTTTCTGGCGAGCTTCCGCAACAATCTCTGCATCACCCTGATAGTTTTCCAGTAGTGCTTCCAGGGCAGCTCGTGCATTGTAGAGGTCTTTCTTGTCCCGGAGGATGTCCGAGAGAAGGATTACCGTTTTAGCAACCCAGTAAGGATAGCCCGAGCTTTCCCGGTTGGCCTCCAGGCTGAGCGATTGTGCCCGGTCCAGGTCCCTTTGCAGGTAGAAGATGTTGGCTCTCAGGTAACGGGCTTCTGCCGTCTGCTCATCGTCCGAATTGGCAATAACCTGATCAAAAGCCGGAAGGGCCGTATTGTAATCGTTACGATCGTAGGCAATCTTGCCCAGGTAGAAGTTCGCCGTAGTTTTCTGCTGAGAAGGTGCCGCAGGGTTATTGGCTACTTTGCGGGCATACTGCTCGGTTGCGCCGGTATCATTGAGGCGATAGGCCGCCCGGAGCGCACCAACCTGTGCGTCAAGACGTACGTCTTCCGTGTCCGCGGATTGCTCTAAGAGCGCGAACAGCCGGTAAGCCCGCTGGAAATCCTGAAGGCTGTTGTAAGCAATCAAACTTCCTTTTTTCAGGGCTGGCAGGTAGAAGTTACTCGGCCCGGCGTTGATCACGGCTTCATAGTCAGGTAGCGCTTCGTTATAGCGGCGAGAGGCTACGTAGCTGTCTCCCCGGTAGAAGGTAGCCGCCAGCGCGTTGGGGCTTTGGGGGTACTGACGGAGGTAGTCGGTCAGTGCACTAATGGCACGCTCGTAGTTGCCATTTTCGTATTGCCCTTTGGCGGCCTCGAAGCTGATGTTCTCCCGTCCGTCGGAGTCCACTTCCTGACCGGGCAGGGTTTCGAAGAAGTCGAAGAAGAGATCGGCACGTCCCATGTCGTCCACGTAGATTTCACGCAGCGCGTCTTTTGCCCGGCTGGACTCTCCTGCCGTGGGGTTATTGCTGAATACCTGCTTGTAGTAGTTGATGGCCGCCTCCCGGTTACCGAGGTTATAGCTGATGAGACCTAACTGCAGCAGAGACTGATTGACGAGTTTGGAATTAACCTTATAGTCTCTCACGATGGTCCGTAGTGGATCAAGCGCCTGTTGTGGACGGTTGAGTTCCTGATAGGTGAGGGCGAGCTGGTAAAGCGCGTCATCCGCATAAGGGCTTTTGGGGTATCGTTGAACGAGCTGCTCCAGTGCCAGTACTTTATCCGCGTTACGGCCGCGTAGACCTTCGATCATGGCCTTCTGGAAGAGGGCGTAGACAAAGCCACTGGTCTGGCGGTTAATGGCATCATCATAGAAACGGGCTGCCTGATCGTATTGGTTACGGCTGAAGTAAGCGTCTCCGGCACGGAGCACCGCATCACCCAATACGCGTTCCCGGACGTCAGCATCCGTGATGTAAGGAAGGTTTCGCTCGATGCCTTCCACCGCAGCAGTGAAGTAATCCAGTGCCCCGGCGTAGTTGTCTTGCTTGAGGTAGTTATAGCCCTGCAGGTAGTTACCCGTGTAGAGGCTGGACTGCGGTGGCAGACCCTGTAATCCTCTGGCGAGGGTAAGGAACTGGTTGGTCAGGTTAATGCTGGTGGGGTAGTCTTCCCGGCGGTTGGCCAGGTCGGCCTGCCAGTACAGTGCCTGAGCGCGGAGGTTAGGGTTAACGGGCCGTTGCAGGCTTTTGGCGAGCAGGGCGTCCGCACCGGTATCGTCTCCGGAGCGAAGTAACTCCAGGCCGCGGCTGAAGGCCGCGCGCTGATAAGCTTCCTCCAGTTTCGGCGTTCGGTTGGGCATTCGTTCCAGAATGTCGAGCGCGCGCTGGTAGTCTTCAGTGGTATTGAATACTTCGCCGAGCAATTCTTGCCCCTGCAGGTAGTAACGGCTGCTGGGCTGAATACCCTGCAGTGCGGTAATGGCATCAGCGGGGTAGCCAAGTTCGTAGCTCAACTTGGCAAAATTGAAGAGAGCTTCTTCCTGGAGGGCCGGGTCAAAATTCATCCGGGAAGCCGTCCCAAAGGCCGTTCGGGCGGCCTGCCCGTCACCGCTGCGAAGGGCAATGTCTCCGAGGTAGTAACTGGCAGATTGGCCCACGAGGCTGTTCTGGCCGGCGAGTTCCTTGAAGGATTTACCGGCTTCCTGAAAATCATTGAGTTTGTATTGCGTGAAGCCCAGCTGGTAAAGCTCCTCTTCCTGCATCCGGCGGTTATTACGGGCATACTCTTCAAGGTAGGGGCGTGCCTGGGTGTAGTCCCCTTTCTCGAAGTAGGCCTGGCCGAGAAGCTGCTTCATTTCTTTTGCGTTCTTAATCCGCTGTCGCCCTGAAACGATGGGGGCGGCGTAGGCGATCAATTCATCGTACCGGCGCTGGGCGAAGAAAATCTGCGTCAGATAGTAGGGGATGTAGTCGTCGTAGAGCTTGCTCTTCTCCGCAATGCGAAACTGTCCAACGGCACCATCATAGTTGCCCTCGAAGAACTGAATGATGCCGAGGTAGTAATTGGTCGGGTAGTAAAACTCACCCTGCGTGCTCTTGCTGAACTGAAAGTAGCGCTTGGCTTCACTAAACTTCTTTTGTACAAAGCTGGCGTAACCCAGACGGAAATTCATCTCCGCCCTCTGCTCCGCACTCAGCAGTTCAGCCGGTACCCGCTTGTAGTAGGTAACGGCTTTCTCCAGCTCATTTTCGTTGAAGTAGTAATTGGCAATTTCGAGTAAGGCCTCGTTAGCAACGGGATCGGGTTGGTAGCGACGCACAAAATCTAAAATGAGTTTCTCACCTTCAACTTTGCCGAGTTTAACGGCAATCTTAGCCTGGTTGAGCTCCGCCTTAATGCGAAGCAGCTCCGCCTCCGGCTGGTGAAGGGGAAGAAGCATATCAATAACCTCTGCGTACTCCCGCTGGGCTTTGGCCAGCAGGTTGTCAGTTTGGTCAGCTTCTGCCTTTTTGTACATGCGCCAGGCCTCCGTATAAACGGTGGTTGCCTGTGCCTGCAAACCCGTCGAGGATAGAATTAAAATGAAGGTGAGGGCCGGCAGCAATAGCCGGCGGTATAATTGGTGGACTGGGGTCATCGTGGGGAGTTGGTTAAAATTCTGATCAACCATGTTATCTATTATCAGGTATCAGCGGGTAAGATAGGGGGGAATCCAATTAAACATGCCTGGTCGGCTAACGACTTTGGGATATTATTTTAGTGCGTTCTGACCGATCAATCGTTGTTTTTAGCGCATTTGTTCACTTTTTTTTAGAAAACAGCTAAACCATATCATTACAATTAATGTATGTACATTGAATTTTGTGACGATGTTTTCCTGATAACCTGACTTTTTAAGAGCATCCGGCGCTACCGCTGGTGCAGTGAAAGTTGGAAGCAGCGGGGAAGGCTCAGTTACATTTACCATCCATCATTTCTAAAATATTACTACGATGTTTAAATCACTTATTCTCACGGTTGCTTTTCTGGGCTTATTCGCCACCACCTTTGCTGTCTCTGTTGATACGGAGGCCAGCAAGATAAGCTGGAAGGCCTATAAGGTGACGGGGTCGCATGAAGGCACCCTGGCCGTACAGGATGGCCAGCTTGACTTCAAGGACGGGGAGCTGACCGGTGGCACCTTCGTTATCGATATGAATAGCATTGACGTGACGGATATTGACGGACAGGGAGCCGCTAAACTGGAAGGTCACCTGAAGAGTCCGGATTTCTTCGGGGTTGAGACGCACCCAACGGCGGCCTTTACCATCACTAAAGTCGTTAACCGGGGCACTCCCGGTGATTACCGTATCACCGGAGACATTACCATCAAAGAGACTACGAAAGAAATTCGCTTCAACGCCCAGGTTGCGGAGCAGGAGGGAAGCTATGTCGCTACGGCAGACGTAAAGCTGGACCGGACGGATTTCAACATCCGCTATGGCTCAGGTTCTTTCTTTGAAAACCTCGGAGACAAAACCATTTACGACGAGTTTGACCTGAACATCAAACTGGTCACTAAGAAATAATCCCCCCGGGGCATTATTCCCCTGTATCAAGCGCTCCTCCTACCGCGAGAGGCCAGGTTCAATAATCGCTCTAACCGCTATTTATGTTGGTTAGAGCGATTTTTTTATGCTTTTGGTCACCACACCTGGGCAGTCGTCTTTCAGTGGAAACCACTTACACAGCTGTTCTGTCCATCCACCGCACCCGCGCTCCGGCGCCCAAATGCCCGCTGAAAGGAGTTGTTGCATCTTCCACGCAGTCAAACAGGGCCTCCGTTACCTTATGGCAAACAGCACGTCATAAACAGGCATCTGAATTTGAATCGAATATTCTCATATTGTGGGAAGATTCTTTTTGTTAAAAAACGGGTGTGAGGCCCTTTCATTTGCGAATTGATGTCTCTACTTGAATTGTGGTATTTTTGCTTCCCCCAGCTTTCTAAGGTCAGAAAATGAACAACACATATTTACTTCGCGCCACTATAGTGGCTTTTTCCTTCTTTTGTTTTTCCCTGCTTACGGCACAGGGTCTGAACGTTGAGCAAAGAACATGCCCGACGCATGAGCTGCACGAGGAAAGAATGAATACTGATGCGGATTATCGGAAAGCTTACCTGGCCCGGAAAGCCCGAACGCAGGAGCGCCTGGCGAATGCTGCTTTTCAGACGAAAAGCCTTGCCTGCGAAACGCCCCTTATCGTCCCCATCGCCGTCCACTATCAGAATGTAACGGATGTGGACGTGGCTTGCCTGCGGGCACTTGCCGCGGATCAGATCAGAATTCTGAATGAAGACTTCCAGGGCGCTAACGACGATATTACAAACTGGACGGACAACGCCGCCGCCTTTTTTCCGGGGATAGCTAACGGGGAATTTTGCGTAGAGTTCGTGCTGGCCACCCGTAACCATCCGGACGGCTTTGGCCTGGTTAACGGAGATCCCGCCGTTACCATTAATGAAACCACCGGAGAAGATAACCTGGCCTGGAGTAATTACTTCAACGTATACGTCCGAAATATCGGCGCCCTTGGCTTTTCTCCCCTTGGCGGAGAAGGTAATGGAGATGGAGTGGTCATTGACAATAATTCCTTCGGTAGCGGAGCAGGCTGTGCGGGGTTTGAACCCACGGCCCCCTACAACCTTGGCAGAACGTTGACCCATGAACTGGGGCATTATTTGGACCTGGCCCACATCTGGGGGGATGGATGTGCTGTCGATGATGGAGTGGAAGACACCCCGGAATCAGCCTCAAGTTATGGTGCCTGTCCGGACATCAGCTCCAGCTCCTGCGGTAGCCGGGACCTCCATATGAACTATATGGATTACACCAGTGACGCCTGCATGTATATGTTCACTGCCGGACAAGCGAACGTCATGAGCGCCTATCTGAACAGCAACCTGCCTGCCGTAATTGCGAATGCGGACAATGTCACCGGCCCGGCAGCTGCCAGAATTGCTTTTATGGAATCTGCGCTCACTTTACCGGAGGGGACGATCAACTGTACTACTGATGCTTTTCGGACCATTCCCATAACGGTTAGCGTTTCCGAAGCGCCGGACGCTGATGCAAGGGTCAATCTGTTGATTTCAGGAGATGCTGAGGAGGGAGTAGATTATACCCTAAGCAGTACTTCCTTTGATATTGCGGCGGGAGACGAGACGGATAAAACAGTTTTCCTGGAAATATTAGGTGACGGTGAAATCGAAACGGATGAAACCATCACCATTCAGCTAGAACTGGAAGCCAGCGGGAGTAATGCTCAATTGGGAAATCTGGACGCCATTCGGATCACTATATCCAATGATGACTGGCTGCCCTCTGATGTACGGGAGGTGGCTCTGCTACAACAGGATTTTAATGAAGACCTGGGAGACTGGACGGTTGTTGATGGCGGCTCCTCTGCCGCAACCTGGCAACTCAGCCTTGCCGCAGGTGGCCTGAACGGAACTCAATACGTCATGGCTAACAGTGATGATGCGGGTAGTGGTGTTATTATGGACGAGGCGCTGCTGTCGCCCGTATTTGACGGAACTTCCGTTACCAACCTGCGCCTTGACCTCGATCAGTACATCCGGGTTTACAACCGGAGAACAGAGGAAACTTTTGACATTGAGATATGGAACGGTAGCAGCTGGGAAAATATATTCCACCACGAAGAAGCGGACGGAAGCCTGGGAGATTATGCTGAACCCGATCAACAAAGTTTTGACCTCAGCGCCTATGCCGCTGAAGACAATCAGCTGAGGTTTACTTACCGTGCAGAATATGACTGGTTCTGGATCCTCGACAACATTACGATAAGTGGCCTGAGCAAGCCTAAGGTTCAGCAAGAGGCTAATCAGGATGAGGGTTTTGTGGAGTTGGAATTTGGCCCCGAAGAAACCGTTTACTTCTACGACCAGCAGACGGGAAACATCATGATGAGCCTGACGAATCTGACTCAGCATGATTACGGCTGTACCCGCGTTGAAGTCGATGATGCAAACAGTATTGATCCTGGTGCCCGCAGAAGTAGTTCGGCTGCCCCTCGTATGCTGACGGATAAATCGTTTCGGGTTACGCCGCAGAACAATGATGATAAAGGGAAGTATTCAATTTCCTTGTATTACACTGCAACAGAAATTGATGGCTGGTTAGCAGCCAGCGAAGAGACTCTTGATGATTTGGTTATGCTAAAAGCAGCGGGTAGCATCGCGGATGCCAATATGCTGGAAGAGGCTCCTGTTTCCCGTGTGTCCTTTGGCGAAGATTTTATTTTCACCAGTTCATTTTCTACCGGTTTTTCAGGCTTTGCATTGGGTGGTGCTGCGATGGCTTTACCCGTTGAATATACTGACATTGAAGCCTTCCCGCTGGAGAAAACGATTATGGTCGAATGGACAACCGCTGCTGAATTCAATAATGCGGGCTTTGAAGTTTGGCGAAAATCAGTAGCGGAGCAAAGCTTCAGCAAAGTTGGTTTTGTGGAAGCAATTTCGGAATTGCAGGGCAGTGGTAAATATGAATTCGAAGACGGGAACGTATTGCCTGGGCGAACTTATTTCTACCAACTTAAACAGTTGGATTTTGACGGAAGCAGTTCAGATTCTGATGTTGTTTCCGCGGAGATTCAGCCTGCTGGGCTAGCCTTGATCACGTTTCCGAACCCAGCCGACGATATCCTCAATGTTTCCATTGCCGGGAATGATGCTGATGGGCGCGGGACCGCAGGTGCAATGGAATTACTGGACGGCAGGGGGCGGATCCTCCGTACGGTAGAGCTGAGCTCACTGATCACGACCCACTCTTTGGACCTAACAGATCTGACTTCCGGAATTTATTTTCTGGTATTTACTTCCGCATCGGAACGGATTGTAAAACATGTCATTAAGCACTAGTGTTTTGACGAGGTGCTTATCATTGATACCAGCAAAGATCATATTTTTAGATACGTCATCAGCGGAAAACTCAATGCCGGGGACTTGACCAGGTATTATTGTGAACTCGAAAAACAGTATCAGCGAAAGGGCAGGCTGGCAATACTTGTTACCGTCTCGGCTTTTCGTGGTTACGCTAACCCGAAGGCCCTACGGGTATTTCTCTTAAATGAGTATAAACTCCTGAGCAGGGTTAGTCATTATGCAGCCGTATCGGACCAGTCATGGTTTATAACTGCTATTCGTTGTCTGAATTTCTTCTTACCGCACATTCGTTTACGTTCCTTCAAACCGGACCAACTGGCCGAGGCTGAAGATTGGCTACACAAACAGACACCAGGGAATTCAGATACGCTCTAACCATTAGGAAAACCTTTATGAAGTGTAGTGCTAATGATTGCATCCATACTTCAGAGTCACCCCAATAAGGAGAACATCGTTTATGGGCACCCGACGGCATGCCACATGGAGATGACCGAATACAATTGGTCAAAAGAGGATTTTTCTCCTTTTTCAGGAAACAATCTCTCCACTTCCTTCTTGTCCTCAGCCGTAATCCGGTCAAGAACACAGTCTTTCTCTTTGGCCCCACACCCACAGCTGGTAAGGGCGATGCGGTCGACGAAAGCAGCTTGTTCGTCAGTAAGTTTAAACATCCTGTGAACGGCAATCACCAACTGTTCCTGCATTTGTCGCATGAAGTCAGGACATTCAGCAGCCACCCTAAGCGTGACGAGAGTTTGAATACCCTCCAGTACCATATCCTGAGGAAATTCAGAGGAGTATTTCGCCAGAAAGCTATCCCGCTCGGGCTTTATCGCTGCTCTTATGTAAGAAGTGTTGGGGCGCATCAGGGTGTCCACAGAAAGTGACTTACCGGTGATGGATTCGCAAAACCGCTCAACACAACCGTCCAGATTGATGTCCGTTGCGGAGAGCCATTCCCGTACGAGTTTTGAGGAGTCAGCAACGGTAGCTTGAGCTGAAAGCGCAGGCAGGGCAAACAGCGTTACTAAAAGACTTAGGACGAGAAATTTCAAATTCAGGAGTATTAGCGAGTCAGGTAAACAGATCTGTTGCGATCTAATTCCCGGAAGAAAGGATCCGTCATGTCTTTAACGAAGCGAATCGCTTCGCCGGTCGATTTCATCTCAGGGCCCAACTGCTTATCCACGTTAGGGAATTTGTTGAAGCTGAAGACGGGAACCTTAATGGCATAACCACTCGGCTGCGGGTTGATGTCAAAGTCCTTCAGCTTGTGGCTGCCGAGCATCACTTTGGTAGCAATGTTCAGGTAGGGGACCTTGTACGCCTTGGCAATAAAGGGCGTCGTCCGGCTCGCACGCGGGTTGGCTTCGATAACGTAGACAGTCTCTTCGCCCGTATCCCGGTCGCGCGTAATGGCAAACTGTACGTTGATGAGTCCCTTGGTTTTCAGCGCGAAAGCCAGCTTCTCGGTGTATTCCCGCATTTTATTTACGGACTCTACGCTCAGAGAGTAAGTAGGTAGTACGGCCGAACTGTCTCCGGAGTGAATACCCGCAGGCTCGATGTGCTCCATGATGCCCATGATGTGAACTTCGTCACCATCACAGATAGCGTCAACTTCTGCTTCTTTAGCCCGGTCGAGGAAGTGATCAACGAGGACCACCATGGTGGGGTCTTTCTTGAAGATAGACAGTACGTGGCGTTCCAGTTCGTCATCGTTGATAACGATGCGCATATCCTGACCACCAAGTACGTAACTTGGACGGACGAGGACCGGGTAGCCTACGCGCTTTGCAACCTCCAGGGCTTCGTCAGCATTTTTGGCTGTGCCGAAGTTAGGGTAGGGGATCTCCAAATCCTTGAGCAGGTTGGAGAACCGGCCACGGTCTTCGGCCAGGTCCAGGCTTTCAAAGCTCGAACCAAATACTTTGATGCCCCGGTTATGGAATTCTTCGGCAAGCTTGAGGGCGGTTTGTCCACCAAGCTGGACGATAATGCCTTCAGGCTGCTCCAGCTCAATAATCTCCCGGATATGCTCCCAGAAGACGGGCTCAAAGTAGAGCTTGTCCGCCTGGTCAAAGTCCGTGGATACGGTCTCCGGGTTACAGTTCACCATAATGGCTTCATAGCCAGCTTCCTGAACGGCACGAAGGCCGTGAACGCAACAGTAGTCAAACTCAATACCCTGACCAATCCGGTTGGGGCCTGAGCCAAGGACAATCACGCTTTTTTTGTCGGAGACGATGCTCTCGTTCTCCTGATCAAAGGTAGAGTAGAAGTAAGGCGTTTTCGCTTCAAACTCAGCCGCACAGGTGTCCACCATTTTATAGGTACGACGAATGCCGAGCTCATAGCGGCGATTCGTCACGGCCTCCTCGTCTACCCGAAGGAGGTAAGCAATCTGTTGGTCGGAGTAGCCTTTTTCTTTGAGGGTGCGGAAAAAGTCAGAGGGAATGTCGTCGGGGACATTGAACTTGAGCAATTCTTTTTCCATCTCGACCAGGTCGTAAATCTGATTAATAAACCAGGGGTCGATTTTGGTAAGCTTGTGGATCGTCTTGCGGGGGACGCCCAGGCGAAGGGCATCCTTTACCCGGAAGATGCGATCTTCGGAGACATTCTCCAGTCGGTGAAGAATGTCATCCGTCTTGATCCACTCTTTCTTGTCGGAGCCAAGGCCTGCGCGTCCGTTTTCCAGACTCTGACAGGCCTTCTGCAGGGCTTCCTGGAAATTACGGCCGATGCCCATCACTTCGCCGACGGATTTCATCTGCAGGCCGAGAATATGGTCTGCTCCGGGGAATTTGTTGAAATTCCAGCGGGGGATTTTTACGATGACGTAATCAAGCGTTGGCTCAAAGAATGCGGAGGTCGTCTTGGTAATTTGGTTCTTGAGTTCGTCCAGCGTGTAACCCAGTGCGAGCTTAGCGGCGATCTTCGCAATCGGGTAGCCCGTCGCTTTTGAAGCCAGCGCCGAAGAGCGGCTAACGCGGGGGTTGATTTCAATGACGATGAGCTCTTCCGTTTCGGGGTTTTGGCTGAACTGAATATTACAACCGCCCGCAAAGTTGCCCATCGCCCGCATGGCCAGGATGGCCTGGTTGCGCATATCCTGATAGGCTTTGTCTGAGAGCGTCATCGCCGGGGCAACGGTGATGGAATCACCGGTATGGATGCCCATAGGGTCAAAGTTCTCTACGGCACAGATGATGACAACATTGTTAGCTGCGTCCCGGAGGAGTTCCAGCTCGAACTCTTTCCAGCCCAGAACCGCCTTGTCAATGAGTACTTCGTGCGTGGGGCTGGCGTCAAGGCCACGACGCAGCATCTCGGGATAATCTTCTTCTTTGAAACAGAAGCCACCGCCAAAACCGCCGAGGGTATAACTCGGGCGAATAACGAGTGGGAAACCGATTTCCTGAGCTGCTTCCATTCCTTCGAGAAAGGAGTTCGCAATCATGGCCGGGGCACACTTCAGTCCGATTTTTTCCATGTGCAGGCGGAACAGTTCCCTGTTTTCCGCCAGATCGATGGCCTCAAGGTCAACGCCAATCAGCTTGATGTTATACTTTTCCCAGAGGCCCAGTTCACCACATTCAATGGCGAGGTTGAGCGCTGTTTGCCCGCCCATCGTTGGTAAAACAGCGTCGATTTGTGGCTGTTCCTTCAGGATTTGCTCGACGTACTCCGGCGTCAGCGGCAGCAAATAGACGTTTTCGGCGGTCATCGGGTCGGTCATGATCGTCGCCGGGTTCGGGTTGATGATCGTGACTTCCACCCCTTCTTCCCTGAGGCTTCTGCTGGCTTGGCTACCTGAATAATCGAACTCACAGGCTTGACCGATAATGATGGGGCCGGAGCCAATAATCAGTACGGATTTAATCGAAGTGTCCTTTGGCATGGGGAAGTGGTCTTTTCAAATTCGCGCAAAGATAGACAAGGTGATCAGCTTTTGGGCTCTCTTGAAGCAGTAATTACGATGGCTGCGGAAGGTTTTTTTGCGCGGCCGCAGGTGCAGGGGGAAGTTCTTCTGAATACAGTGGTAAAGACTGGCAACATGGCTTTACAACCTTTTTGCGCACCTGCGTCTGCGCCCAGACCGTCAGAAATACACTATACGATAGGATGAAAAGAGCATGGTCAGATCGTTAAAACCTCCTTAAAACGTTGCGTAGCCTGACACCTACGGGTAAATTAACCGTCCTAATGAAAAATTCCGGTCTATGCGCTCGTTCTTTACTTTATCTCTGTTGTTAGCGGTTTCTTCGCTCTTCGGCCAGTTTACCGGTGGTCTTAGCCCCCAGGCAGATTCTGTGGTGGTGCAGGATAGCAGTCGGTGGGCTCCTTTGCTCGTAGCTTCTCATTGGTGCGAAAAAACTAAAGACAGCCGGGAAGGCTACGTACTAACCCTGGACCTGAACGAAAACTTCACCGAAGATGCCGGCCAGCAGCCAAACCGAAAATTTCAGTTTATGCGCGGCCGTTGGGTACTGGATACGGTGGAGCAAACCATCACACTGGCCATCGACGGACTTATGTCCGGAGGTAGCCTCCACCAGCGGTACCTGCGGGGGCGGGACTATTTTATCGTCTATGACATAATCAGCCTGACTACCGAAAAGCTAGAGCTAAAAGACCGGCTGACTGGTAAAAGGCGAGACTTTAACCGGACGGAAGCCGAAGAGTTTAAGGATCCTATGATTAACGAACCAGCTAAACTGGAACTTCCTCAGATCAAAGGAGGCTTAAAAATTCCTGGTGGGTGGGGTTGAATTTTTGCGGATAAAACACTATGTTTACCAGACAGAACAATTTTGTATTGTTTTGCATTGTAGGGAGTAGGAGCTAGTGTTATTAGCTATTGTGTATGTTAGATTAATGCTCATTATGAGAACGATGATTCTTGAATGAGATCGTGCTTTTCCAGATTTGTCCTCATGAAACAGAAAAACTCTTTTCACTTAAATACAGGTGGATTAATTTCGGATTTATTCTCCGGGATTGATCCTTCGGTTGTTGATGATAATGAATACCTTCAGCGTATTCAGGAAAATTGTCAGCGCCAACAGAACCCCTTTAGTTGTTATCTTACACTGCTGTTAGGTGAGAAACCCAAGGTGGTATGGCGCCATAATACCGCTGCCCACTTTGGGTTGATGAACATGCAGTTCGAGGATATTTTCACGCTTGTTCACCCGGCCTGGCTTTTTTCTTACATCAGTTATGCCCGGGCTATGTATAAACTGGCGGCAGTTTACCCCGAGTTGGTGAATACTGAAGGTGCATCGGCGGCGAGTTTAATACCTATGCGGCACAGGTCAGGGAAATACTACTGGTACCATCAGGTGTCTATTCGCGCAGCTCATGACCGTGGGCGGCTTGCGGCTCATTTGAACTATTACCATCAAAGCGTGGAGTACGGAAATCAATTGCCATCCATGCCAAAACTGACCACTAAGGGTATGATAAATCCCACAATGATGGCTGCCCTCAAAAAAGAAGCGGAAAATCTGGCAGGGCCGTTCATGGCTGAATTTTTATCCGATTGCCAGGTTAAGTTTATGCTAGAGTACCGGAAATTGATTCACCGTAACGGAGGGCGGAAGGTGTCACAGGGGGCAATTTTAGAACAAATTCCCCAACTCGTAAATATTGAAAACCTCAACAAGTACAAACAGCGGGTCCGGTTGAGCGCACGCGATTATTTCAAGCATCCCTTGATCGACAGTGCCTACTCTTTGGCCAAGTTGCTTAACCAATATTACCCTCTGGCAGATGAAGAAATTCGCTGATTGTCCATAACTGGACTCAAAAGGTGAGTTCACAACCCTTCTTGCTGTCTATATTTGTACTACTGAAGTTGGTGATTGATTATACGAGCTAACTTCTTTAAGAATTTGTGTTGTTCATAGTGTATGTCTCTCAAAGAAAATATGTCTAGATAAAATACCTGACAAAACCTTTGTAAGAGCATTCGAGGGCCTCGCTGGAAGTTGATCCGGCGAGGTCTTTTTGTATCTGATACTACCGGTAAAATGGTTTTTTTCAGGCGGCAGGTGTTTATTGCTAATGGATTAAGTGGTCCGCTACCGCGCGATCGATCGGGCCCATCATTACCTTACGTAGCCGAGGCTGCAAAAACCACAGCCCAATTGGCCAGAAAAAGAATTGAAGTGCAGTGGATGCCCAACGATGGTGGCCTTCACGATGACAAAGTAGAATCGCCAGAAAACTGAAGAAGAGTATTCTGGGTAAGAACCATATACCCAAAACGAGCCCGAAGGCAACAATAATATCGGCTGAAGTCCGGATGGCACTTAAGCCTGCACTACTCTCGGTGGCAATGGTTAGGCTGAATAAATAGTAAAAGCTTTCAATGGTAACGTAGAGCAAGATCAACAGGCTTAGCAGCCCGAAAGTAAGCATCGCCCATTTTTTTACCTTCAGAGAATCGCCTTTTGCTGAGAGGCTGATTCCGGCAATAAGTGCCCAAAGATGGAATAGAAGAAAGCCGATTAGCCAGCTTACCATAAAAATGTCCGCGCCAATCCCTGAATCGTGGAAGGGAGCTCCTTGATTGAGGTCAAGCAGGATGAATTCTGTGGATAAGCCTCCCACGAAGCCCAGTATTGGCAATCCGGCAGTTATCAGAAATAGTATTCCTGAATGGAGGTTAAAGATGTGTTTCACTAGAAATCAGCGTAGAGATTCAGCCCCTTTACATCCCCACAAATTCCACCACCTCCAATCCATAGCCTTCCAGCCCAACCCGGTTCTTCGGGTTGTTGGAGAGGATGCGGAGCTTGGAAACTTTCAGGTCCCGCAGTATCTGCGCGCCGATACCAAAGTCTCGCTGGTCCATACTGGCAGGCTGGCGGATGCTGGCTTTCTCGCCGTTTTCCATGCGGGATTTGAGGAGGCGTAGACCGGCGATGACCTCGCTGCCATCCTGATGGGGACGCATGAAGAGGAGGACGCCTTTACCGGCCTCCGCAATTTTCTCGAGCGGGCCGTGGAGGCCCGTGCTGTAGCCGGAGAGGAGGCTATGCAGCAGGTCCCTGCTGCTCGTTGAGCTGTGAACGCGGGTGAGCACTGGCTCGTCCGCCAGCCATTCCCCGTGGGTGAGGGCGAGGTGTACGTCGTTGTTGGTCGTTTGCCGGTAAGCGTAGAGCTTGAAGGGGCCGTAGCGGGTTTCCAGATCCATAGTGAACTCACACTCCACCAGGCGCTCCATCTGGAGGCGGTAGGCAACGAGATCTTCGATGGAGATAATCTTGAGATCATGCTCTCTGGCAAAGTTGAGCAGGTAGGGCAGGCGGGCCATTTCTCCGTCGGGCTTGAGGATTTCGACGATGACCCCGGCGGGGAAGAGGTTGGCCATGCGAGCCAGGTCAACGGCGGCTTCGGTGTGGCCCGTACGGCGGAGGACGCCGCCCTTGACCGCGCGCAGGGGGAATACGTGGCCCGGGCGCGTAAAGTCGGTAGGCTTGGCGCTGTGTTCCGTCATGCGGCGGATACAGGTCGCGCGATCGTATGCCGAAATTCCCGTCGTACAGCCATGGCCGATGAGATCGATGGTGACGGTAAAGGCCGTCTCGTGTACGTCCGTATTGGTCTCCACCATTTTGGTCAGGCCTAATCGATCGGCCTTGTCTTCGTCAATGGGCGTGCAGATGAGCCCACGGCCGTGGGTGGCCATGAAGTTGATCATTTCGGGGGTGATCCGCTCGGCGGCACAGACGAAGTCGCCTTCGTTTTCCCGGTCTTCGTCGTCAACGACGATGACTACTTTACCGGCCCGAATATCGGCAACGGCTTCTTCGATGGTGTTAAGGTCCACGTTGCGGTCAGAAGCAGGTGGGGTGGACTTAGTTGCGGTTGGATGGTTGCCAGACATTGGTGGTGATTCCGGTTAGGAAGCGATAAAAACCGACCAGCAGGGCGGCGTTCATGGCTAGAAAATATCGCAGGCTACGGAGGCCTTTGAGGTTAATGCCCATTGGAGCAAGGATAAGATCAAGCAGCAGGCTTACTGCCAGCAAGAGGCTACCAACAGCAAACGCAGTAAAGGCCCAATGGTTGCCCAAAGGTAGGACCAGCAGCCCAAGGCAAAGGGCACCAGTGAGTAAGAAAAAGGGCGTCCACCAGCGGAGCACCTTATGGCTGAAGAAAGCAAAAGACAGCGCGTTTTTGGTGGGCGGCCACCAAAGTTTTCGAAAACGGAAGAGATTTTGCCAGTTACCGCTGCTGATACGGACTTTACGGCGGAATTCATCTTTAATGGTTTGGCCTACGGCTTCCGTTACTACCGCTGTGCTACTACTGATACCAAGCCAACCCGCTTCGTAGGCGGCCATGCAGAGGAAGAAATCGTCGACCAGAAAATTATCCGGTACCGGACGGAAAGCTTCTGCCCGGATGGCCCAGCAGCCGCCGAAGGGACCGATCATGGCCCCCCAGAGCTGCCCTTCGGCCCGTTTGATGTTTACTTCACGATTGATGTACTGGACTTCGGAAAGGCCGATGCCTTCCGCTTTACCACCCGTCTGAACCATCGTACTGTCAACTATGCCAATGCGCTCATTTCCGAGCATTGGCCGGACAAGTTCGGTGATGACATTGGGGCGGAGGAGGACGCTGGCGTCGGTGAGGAGGAGGATGTTTGATTCTCGATTTGCTTCGCAGTACTTCGTGCTCTCGATTTTGGATTTACTGCGCAGTACTTCGTGCTCTCGATTCTTGATTTGAAGCGCGAGCTGATTAATTATCCCCGGTTTGCCCTGACGAGTAGAGAAAAGGGTCGGGCGGAAGCGCTTGTCCCTGGCGGCCCAGGCCTTTAGAATGTCGTTTGTTCGGTCGCTACTGTTGTCACTACCGATGAGGAACAAAAGTTCGCCGGCGTAGTCTTGAGCGGCGAGGCTTTGTAGTTTGCTCTCCAACACGGACTCTTCGTTGTGTACAGCCATCAGAACGTGGACGGAGGGCCAATGCATGGCTTCTTTAACCTCCTCTTGCACCTGCGTTTGCGCCCACTTGCCCTGCCTTGCACGCCAAACGACCCAAGTTGGGTAAAACAGGTAGGTGTGCAAGACTGAAATCAGGCAGACGAACAGAACCGTAAGTAGGACAATGGTCACATCGCAAAGGTATTGCTTCGTGGGGAGACTGTTTAGAAGAAAGATGACCAACTCAGGCTTCCTTCATCGACATTCATTTCCACCCGTCCCCCAATGGGAACCGGATAATTCCGGTCTCCATGCCCGGCGGGGAAGCCCGCGAGTATGGGAACGCCGAGGTCGTACAGCCGGTCGGAAAGTGTTTCGACCAGGCCCAGGGAATTATCATCGATGTCTGCTTCGCAATCCACAAATTCTCCCAACAAGATGCCTTTCGCCTTATCCAGGTTCGCTCCCTGCCGTAGTTGAGTCAGCATTCGATCGATGCGGTAGGGCTTTTCTCCTACGTCCTCCAACAGGACGATTTTGTCCTTACAGTTAACCGTATAGGGCGTTCCTGTCATGGAGGCCAACAAGGTAAGGTTGCCGCCAACCAATACGCCATTTACCGTTCCTTCCCCCTTTGAAAGAAGGGTAGGTGTGGTTAGTACCTTGGTCCGGGAGCCGTCCCTTTCCTTGATTCCAAGCACTTGAGCGAGTCCTGTACGATCAATCTCTTCAACGCTGCTGGACGCTACGGGGCCGTGAATACCGATCAGGCCAGCTTGCTGGTAAAAGGCGTTTAGTAGTGCGGTAATATCACTGTAGCCGATGAGTAGTTTAGGATTGGCCCGAATCAAATCGTAATCGATCAGCGGCAGAAGACGCGTGCAGCCATAACCGCCCCGGATGGCCCAGACGGCCTGAATGTCGGGGTTGCTAAAGGCAGCGTGCAGGTCTGTCAAACGTTCTTCGTCGGTGCCCGCCAGGTAACCGTTGCGAGCCAGGATGTTTTTACCGGGCTGAACTTTGAAGCCAAAGCTTTCGACCAGCGCGACCGATTTTTGCAGCCGTTCTGGCGTAATGGGGCCGCCGGGACAGATGAGGGCGATGGACGCACCGGGTTCAGGCGGAGCCGGGTGAATGGCGGCCTGCTTACTGGTTTGCGTAAGAGCAGGTGTTTTACAAGCAGTCGCTGCTAAAAGCACCCCGCTGGCGGTAAGAAATTGTCTTCGATGCATAGTAGGTTATTATTGGAGGGCCCCATAGGTCAGGGCTGCTAGTATACCGCCCAAGATCGGGCCAACGATCGGTATCCAGCTATAGCTCCAGTTGCTTCCTCCCTTACCTGGGATCGGTAAAATGGCGTGAGCAATACGCGGTCCGAGATCACGGGCGGGGTTAATGGCGTAGCCCGTCGTTCCCCCCAGACAAAGACCGATGGCCAGCACGACGAGGGCTACGGGCAGGGCGTCCAGAGAGCCGAGCTGCTCGCCGGGGCCTCCGAAGACGGGCCCGGCCAGAAACAGCACCGCCAGCGCAAAGGCAAAGGTGCCCAGTAGCTCTGAAATGAAGTTGGATGGGGTGCTGTCAATAGCTGGTCCGGTAGAAAATGTTCCCAGGATTTTTCCCTGATCTTCTTCTGCCGCGTAATGAGGCATATACTGCAGCCAGCAAAGTGTGGCCCCGAGAATGGCGCCGATCATCTGGCCACCGAGATACATCGGCACATCCGCCCAGGCAAACTTGCCAGCCGTAGCCAGTGCAAAGGTGATAGCGGGATTCAGGTGAGCCCCGGATGCTTCGGCGGAAACGAAAACGCCCACAAAGACAGCCATTGCCCAACCAAAACTAATAACAATCCAACCGCTGTTCTGTCCGTAAGTTCCTTTAAGAGTAGTGTTTGCATTAACGCCGCACCCAAGTAGAATGAGTAAGGCCGTGCCGACGATTTCGCCGATAAATGGTGTCATGATCGAGTGTGTTTAGGGGAGCAAGTTACAGGTTGCAGGGTATATGTTGCAGGGGGGAAGTTTCGGGGGGCAAGTTGCAGGGTACAAGTTGCAGGGTACAAGTTGCAGGTTGCAAGTTGCAGGGTACAGGGGGCAGGGTGCAAGTTGCAGGGCATAGGTTGCATTCACTCCTTGGGGAATCCTGCGGGTAATGTCTCTCACTAGAACAAAAAACGAGCGCCTCTCCGAAGAAAGACGCTCGTTTATCTTGCAACCTGCAACCTGCAACCTGCAACTTGCAACTTGCAAATCGTCAGCCCTAGGCTAACACATCCACACAGTTCAAGTCTTCAAACGCCTGCTTGAGGCGGGTGCTGAAGCTCACTTCTGCTTTGCGGACCCAATTGCGGGGGTCATAGTTCTTCTTGTTTGGCTTGTCGTCACCTTCGGGGTTGCCGATCTGCGCCTGCAGGTAGTCTTTCTTTTCGGCTTCGAAGGCGCGTACGCCGTCCCAGTAAGCCCACTGCAGATCGGTATCGATGTTCATCTTGATGGCACCGTAATCGATCGCTTCGCGGATCTCTTCCTGACTGGAGCCGGAGCCGCCGTGGAAGACAAAGTTGATGGGGTTGTCCTTCTCGATGGAAAGCTTTTCCTTCAGGTAATCCTGGCTGTTCTTCAGGATTTTTGGCGTCAGCTCTACGTTGCCCGGCTTGTAAACACCGTGAACGTTACCGAATGCCGCAGCAATGGTAAATCGGTCGCCGATTTTACTCAGCGCCTGGTAGCTTTCAAAAACCTCTTCTGGTTGGGTGTAGAGCTTGCTCGAATCAACGCCCGTGTTGTCAACACCATCTTCCTCTCCTCCGGTAACCCCGAGTTCGATCTCGATGGTCATGCCGATCTTATTCATCCGCTCGAAGTACTTAGAGCTGATCTCCAGGTTTTCTTCCAGCGGCTCTTCACTGAGGTCGAGCATGTGGCTGGAGTAGAGCGGGAAGCCGCGCTTAGCGTAGAACTTCTCGCCGGCGTCGAGCAGTCCGTCGATCCAGGGGAGGAGTTTCTTGGCACAGTGATCGGTGTGGAGAACAACCGTTACACCATAGGCCTCGGCCATGGTATGAACGTGCATAGCTCCAGAGAGACCGCCAGCAATGGCGCCCTGCTGGTTCTCATTGCCAAGACCTTTTCCGGCAAAGAACTGAGCTCCACCGTTGGAAAACTGAATAATGACCGGGCTGTTCAGATCGCGGGCAGTTTCCAGTACAGCATTGATCGTGCTGCTGCTGGTAACGTTGACGGCCGGAATGGCAAACTTGTTTTCGTTCGCGTAGCGGAACAATTCGGTTACTTCGTCTCCGTAGAGAACGCCTTTGCGGAAGGATTTCTTAGCCATGGCTTGTATTCATTTTGGGGTTCGGCCGCGAAGATACTAAACGGCTGCTGGATGGGGCGCTGACGCAGGTGCAGGCAAAAGCAGGAAAAGCAGTGTTTTACGGTCTCCCGGAGACCTTCGGACAGGTTAAATTTGGGGCGTACAGCATGTAATAATGTAGTTTTGTAGTGCTACCGCGCGGCAATGTGAAACCTGAGACTTGCGGTAGCACTACATTACTACTGACTACACAATTACATTACTGCTCCCGTTCTACAACTTAAAGTTAGGCCCCAGCACGTGTCCTTTCTCCTCGTAGAAATCATGGATGATCTTCAACACATCCTCTGCTTTGTCTACAACGGGAATCAGGTTCATATCGTCCGGACTGATCGTGGCCTCCTTGTCGGCCATAGTCTCCTGAATCCAGTCAATCATTCCTTTCCAGTACTCCGTGCCTACCAGGATCACGGGGACTTTGGTGATCTTACGGGTTTGAATCAGGGTTAGTACCTCGAAGAGCTCATCCATCGTGCCGAAACCGCCCGGGCAGGCAATGAACGCCTGGGCGTACTTGACGAACATGACTTTACGAACAAAGAAGTAGCGGAAGTCAATGTCCTTATCAGGGTCTACAAACGGATTGCTGCTCGTTTCAAAGGGCAAATCAATATTGAGGCCAATGCTGGCACCTTGCTCCAGGCTGGCTCCACGGTTGCCGGCTTCCATAATGCCCGGGCCACCACCAGTGATTACACCGTAACCTTCTTTGACCATGAGCTGGGCAATCTCCGTTGCCAGCTTATAGTACTTGTGTTCAGGTTTGGTTCGGGCTGAGCCAAAGATGGAGACACAAGGACCAATCCGATTCATTACTTCGTAACCTTCTACAAACTCACTGATGACCTTAAACATGGTCCAGCTGTTTTCTCCGGTTACATTGGCTTGCCACTCGCGGGGAGCGTGATTTTCCAGAGCGGGAGAATCTTTCATGTTGCTTTTTTTTGGGCCGCAAAGATACCCGTATTGGGTAAAGCGGACGGGGTTTGTACCAAATTGCCATGTCTAAACCCTTTTCTTGAAGATTTTAGTCTCTTTTTTTTAAACAGAGGCAACGGTTGACGGCTTCGCGTCGTTCTTTTCAGCGAATATTCGCTACAAGACGTAGCTAATAACCCCGCTCCAAGAAAACCAACATGACAAATACTACTATTCAGGCCCCTGTTTCCCGTTCTGCAAGTCTGATGCACAACCTCAGCACTGAATTACGGGTTCCCGGCCATCGGCTTCAATCTTTTACACGCCTTAAGGACGATCTTTTCCTCGATCCCATGGATATCAAACTGCTGATCGCCGGATTAGAAAGTAAGCTGGAATTCTACCTTACGGATGAAGAAATGGCACAGATTGAAACGGTTGGCGATATTCAGACCTTTTTCCTGCGCTAGGAAACTAGTAATCATAGTCCGATAGTAATGGTAGTTATGATAGTAGGGCACGAAATCAGTTCTGCCCTACTATCATAACTACCATTACTATAATACTATAACTACTATCATACTATTCACCGCACCATCTCAAAGTCAAACTGATAACTTTGGTAGCGGCTACGCAGGTTGAGGGTGCTGTCTGTCATTTCCTTTATGGTGTAAGTCAGCGGCAGCTTAACCCCTTCGGTGATTATTTCGTCTCCTTCCCAGGTGTAGGTTCCGGGAGTCTCATTCCCCATTAAGTTCGTTTCCAGCTTTCCGTCGGGCTGGAAGTTCATAACCAAGCCATCCAGCAGTTCCGTTTCCATATTATTACGCAGGGCACGCTTGAGCTCCCACTGGCCTTCGAGCGTTACCGTGTCGTCAACAGCGTTGCCGTCATTAATACAAGAAGAGACAAATAACAGGGTTAGTACTGAAAACAAGAGATAACGCATAAATTCAGTTTGTGCTGAAAGCCAGATAACGTAATTTTCGTGCCAAAGTTACATCGTAACTTGGATTATTCCCTTGCCGCAGCGCGCCGAAGTCGATCATTGATGGCCAGGCCTAGTCCTTCCTCAGGTACTGAGAACGCCATCACAAGTGGGTAGTTTCCCTGGCTTATCGTCCGGAGAACGGCAAACAGGGTTCTGGCGGCTTCGTTCAAATCTCCGCTCGGGGAAAGATTAAAAACGTTTAGCTCACTATCGCCGGCCACCAGCTTGTTGTCTTTACCGAAGATGATGGCAGCACTCCCCGCAGGGTAAGCAGGCAGACTGGCTGATTCTTCTACGATTAACATGGCTACGCCGGGAGAATAATGCCGGCTTAACATTCCGGGCGCCTCCGGTCGGCTATTACTGTGGGTTTTCACTTCAACGGAGTGGCCCAGAATTTCTTCTATCTTTTCTACGGCTAATCCTCCTTTACGCAGCACGGTAGCTACTCCGTTGGGGAAACCGACGATGGTACTCTCCAGGCCCACCCGGCAGGCACCGCCATCCAGGATGTAATCAATCTTATCCCCAAGCTGATCCTTAACGTGTTGTGCCGTGGTGGGGCTGACGAAGCCGAAGGGATTCGCGC
Organism: Neolewinella agarilytica; assembly: GCF_900110645.1. Classification (GTDB taxonomy): domain Bacteria; phylum Bacteroidota; class Bacteroidia; order Chitinophagales; family Saprospiraceae; genus Neolewinella; species Neolewinella agarilytica. The sequence continues at coordinate 312,523 of NZ_FOFB01000001.1, read as the reverse complement.
TGGGCGCTGCTACGGGGAAATCAACGGCCTCCAGCAACTCCAGCGTCAGCGGGTGGTTGGGCACCCGTAAGGCAACGGTCGACAGACCGGCGGAGACCAGATCCGGCACGCTTTCCTGTTTGGGTAATACCAGCGTTAACGGCCCGGGCCATATCGCATCAGCGAGTAAGCGGGCTTCAGGAGGGATTTCCCTGGCGTAAGCCAGAATTCGATCCGCGGACGATTGGTGAATGATCAGCGGATCGAACGACGGACGGTTCTTCGCGGCAAAAATGTTAGCAACGGCACTTTGGTTAAGCGCATTCGCCCCCAGGCCGTATACCGTTTCGGTGGGAATGGCAACAAGCTCACCCTTGCGCAGAGCTTTGGCGGCAAGGGGAACGGATTGGATAGTAATAGCAGTCACAAGCGCGAAGATACATTCACGAAGAAATAGAAGGAGATCGGTCCGCAAGAGCCATTAGCCGGAAAGAAGATTAGAAGACAACCAAAAAAATCTTCGGCAATCCAGTAGCTTTATAACCAAATACTATTGCCTCGGTCCGGGCAAAAAGCAACTAATCAGACGCATATTCCCCGGCAGAAGAATGTTTTCGGGCAGCTGCTTCTATCCCTTGAAAAACTCATGCTCGTTAGTGGAAACTTTGGGCAACGCAGTACTGTTCTCGCCACTTAAGATTACTAACATGCTCACATTTTTCTTTGCCACCCTTGGCTCGCTTTTTTCTCTGGTTAATCCGCTTGGCGCGGTTCCGATGTATCTGACGCTGACCTCGGCCTACAGTACTGAAATGAGAGAATTGATGGCCCGAAAGACTGCCATGTGGTTTTTACTCATCCTGGTGATTTTCTTTTTCGCAGGAACCTTCATCCTGGATTTTTTCGGCATCAGTCTGAATGCGCTGCGAATCGCCGGCGGCCTGATCATTGTCAACAGCGGCTATGGATTGCTGAACAGTAAGTTCAAAGAGCGCCGGGTCACGGATAAAATCGAAGAGGAAGCTCAAGACAGCGAAGACATCAGTTTTACGCCGATGGCCATGCCCATGCTTTCCGGCCCGGGAAGTATTTCACTCTTGATCGGTCTTTTCGCTCAGCAGAGTGAATGGGTGAGCCGGGGCCTGATCATTGGAGTTGTTGCCGTGATGGCGGTCATCATCTGGGGCATACTCCATTATGCTCCCGTTTTATTTCGCATACTGGGCACTGGTGGTCTGGCTGCCCTCAGCCGCATCATGGGCTTCCTGGTAATGGCCATCGGAATTGAAATGCTGATTGCCGGTTTGGTAAGTCTCGTACGGACTATGCTGTAAAAAAGGCGGCGCAATCGCCGGGTGCAGGGGGAGGGTAGAAGAGCAATGTTGGCGGTCAGGAACCTCCCTGCTGCTTTTGTTCTACCCACTGCACCTGCGGTCCCTCGCCCTGATCTTGCGCGGTGGTACACCCGTTTGCAGCAGGTGGTCCCCCCTGGGTTGTTTAATTGGCTTGCTTGTGTAGTCCGCTCTGCCTAAGTTTGCTGCTCTTTGACCTCAGCCTTTACCACCAGTTGTGTGTTTGAATTCGGCTTTTGTGCGCAGGTAGCCAGGAGTTTTTAATTTGAACACACGCTAACCATGTATTTTCCACCACAATTTTTCTACCATGTCCCGGATATTTCTCGATAATTCCGCCACCACTCCGTTGGACCCCGTAGTTCTGGGCGCCATGACCGAAGTCATGGCCAATAATTACGGTAACCCTTCCAGCATCCACGCCGAAGGAAGACAGGCCCGTGCCCTGATCGAGAATGCCCGGAAAACCGTTGCGAACGCCCTGAACTGTAGCATCGGAGAGATCTTTTTCACTTCCGGAGGGACGGAAGCCAACAACATGGCGCTGAAAAACAGCGTCCGCGACCTGGGCGTAACCCGCATTATTTCTTCTCCCCTGGAGCATCACTGCGTGCTGCACAGCCTGGACGCCATTAAAATGGCTGAAACCGCCACGGTCGAGATGGTGAAAATTGATGCTAAGGGACACGTTGAACTCGACGACCTGCGTCGACTTCTCGCCGCCAGCAATGAAAAAACACTGGTAAGTCTGATGCATGCCAACAACGAAATCGGCAATCTGCTGCCGCTGGAGGAAGTGGCTGCCATCTGCGAAGAAGCCGGCGCACTTTTTCATTGTGATACGGTGCAGACCATGGGCTATTTCCCCATCGATCTGGACGCCACCCGGCTTAGCTTCCTTTCCGGTTCAGCTCATAAGTTTTACGGACCCAAAGGGGTGGGCTTTGTTTACATCAGTAATGATAATATCATCAAGCCTTACCTTGACGGAGGTGCTCAGGAACGCAATATGCGCGGCGGCACAGAGAACATCTACGGCATCGTAGGCCTGGCAAAGGCCCTGGAGCTGGCCGTGGCAGAAAGAGAGGAGCGCGCCGGGAAAATTAGAAACCTGAAAGACCACTTTATCCGGAGCATAAAAGCCACTTACCCCGAGGTTGCCTTTAATGGAGATCCCGACAATGCTCACTATAAAGTGCTTAGCGTCAGTTTCCCAGAGTCCTCTAAGGGAGATTTATTGCTGATGAACCTAGACCTCAACGGCATTTCGGCCAGTGGCGGTTCCGCCTGTTCCAGTGGTATTGATGTGGGCAGCCATGTGATCGGTCACTTACACCCGGACAGCAAGCGGCATACGGTTCGTTTCTCCTTCAGCCACCACAATACAATAGAAGAAGTGGATGAGGTGATCGCTAAGCTGGGAGGAATGTTGTAGAGCATCAAAGATCTACCCAAAAACCTTTCGCAAGTGGGTGGCTTCCTCGGGCTTTAAACGTCCCGCTAATAATAAACGGACCTCACGCCGCCGCATAGCAGCTTCGTACCGTTGCTCTTCAATTTCTGAGAGCGGAACGACCTCAGGTACCAGAGTGGGGGAGCCATTGTCTTTATCGAGCGCTACAAAAGTGAAATAGGCATGGTGCGTCCGACGGGGATTCAGTCCCTGCATGGTCGCTGCGGTGGCCTGCACGTAAATTTCCAGGCTGGTGTTGAAAGCCCGGGTTACGGTCGCTTCCAGGGTAACTACCTCCCCGTTACGAATGGGAGAGCCGAAGGCCACATTGTCCACCGAAGCCGTTACGACGGGCTTGGCACAGTGCTTGCCCGCACATATCGCACAGGCAATGTCCATCCAGCGTAACATATTACCGCCCATCAGATTGTTCTGTGGGTTAGTGTCATTGGGCATTACAAGCTCGGACATAATGGTCCGGCTTTCTTCAATTTTCTTTGGCAAGGGGCGTTCCATAGGGGCGCTTTGATTTGGCGATCGCAAAGGTAGCTTTTTGCTGGCTAGGGAGGTTCAACCACCCTTATCTGTAACTCTGATCAGCTACCCGTACTGAGGGATCTACTTAATCATGACCCCCACCTTACCCAAAACAGGAATCATTTCCATCTTGTCTGGCGTAATGGTGTTGGCCTTAAAGATGAATTTTTTGTCGAGCATTACTTCCTTGTCGTTGAAACTGATCCAGTATTCATTCTGAATAGCGAAGAGCTCTTTCTGGATGGGTTCGACCTTTACCGCAACGCTGGCATCAAGGCGCTGGTGAAAGTGCCGCAGAACGGTGGTGCTTTTGTCAGAACCATCAATCATGCCGTAGCCCTGGCTGGTGATCAGCACATTGTCCATGGGATCTTTGCGAAGGTTGATGACATAAATATCCCAGATTTCTTCTTCGTATTTACCATCGCGAGGAACAACAGCGACGAGGACGTCCTGGACTTCGGGAATGAGTATATCTTGCTTCATGGGACTATTTTATTTGGAGATGATAGGGTCGTAAAATCGCCGCGAATATAGTCCTCATAACAATGCCTTGCTAATTAACCTTACAATGTGAATGTTATCATTGTGATAAATATTTTAATATACCCAGCGGTCTCCGACAAGAAATCTGAGTGAAACTTACTTCTTCTTACCCGGAATCGGGGGTCCTGCAGCGGGCAGAATAGCCTCGTATTTGGCGTCTCCCCGTCGGGTTTCAAACTCCTCACGGATGGCCTTTACCGTTTCCGGTTGCTGATAGAGATCATAGGCCGTAAGGGCCAGAGCCTTAGCCGCATATTTCATCCCCTTATGTCCGATACTCATCCCGCCGCAGGCGACTACGGCCCAGCTGTGCCAGGGTGTCCCGACCGGAGCGGTGGTTACGCCCAGGCGTATTTCCGGCACGAGCCAGCTTACGTCTCCAACATCGGTTGAGCCTCCGCCGGGGTTCTCCCGGGTTTCCTGAAAAGGTTGAACGCTGCCGTCCAGGCCAACCTGTTCTTTATCCGTTGATTTTTGAATGCCGTAGGCGAATTCAATCTCTGCGGGGGTATACTCGATGCCGCCGAGGAGTTCCATGTTGTCCTGCAGCAGGCGGCCCCCGGTGCGATTGACGAGCACCTCGTGGAGCCCGGAAACCAGGCTGATTTCGTATTCTACGTTAGCCATGATGGCGGCTCCTTCGGCGATTTTTTTAACGCGTTCCCAGACGGGAATCATACCGTCCCGCTTAGAGTCGCGTACCCGGACCCAGTATTTTGCGTAGTCAGGTACGACGTTTACTACGTCACCAGCCTGTTGCATATGGGTGTGAATGCGGACGGTGGGCCGCACGTGTTCCCGGTAAGCATTGATGCCGGCACTCATGAGTTCCATCGCGTCGGAGGCGGAGCGGCCGTTCCAGGGGTCGGAGCTGGCGTGCGCGGCCTGGCCGCGGAACTCGACGACAAAATCAACCAGCGCAAGACTGCTTTGCACATTAGCGCTTGTTTTGGCGGAGGGGTGCCAGTCGAGACAGACATCCAGGTCATTAAACTTACCATCACGGGCCAGGTAGAGCTTGCCGAAATACTTCTCTTCTGCCGGGGTACCGTAATAGCGGATGGTACCCTCAATTTCGCCCCGGTCCATGGCGTCTTTGATCGCTACGGCAGCCCCCAGACTGCCCACTCCAAAGAGATTGTGACCACAGCCGTGGCCAGCCGCACCGGTATGCAAAGGCGCTTTGGTGGGTTGGGCCTTCTGGCTGATGCCCGGCAAGGCATCAAACTCGCCCAGAATGCCGATAATGGGCTTCCCGCTACCGTATTCAGCGATGAAGGCGGTGGGCATTTCGCTTACGCCACGTTCTACCCGGAAGCCCTGTTCCTCGGCGTAGTCGGCCAGAATTTTGGCACTTTCGCCTTCTTCAAAAGCGACTTCTGCAAGGACCCAGATTTTATCGGACATGTCAATCAGCTTCCCTTCCCGACTGTCAATCGAAGCAACAACTTTTGCTTTGGCTGGCGATAGTTTTTGGGCGCTGACGCTGGTGCAAAGAGCGAGTAGCAAGAGCAGGGTAAGTCTCATCGTTGGTTTTTTGTTTGACCCGAAGATAGGTATACGGAAGCTTTTTCCGGAAAAGCCTGATTCTCAATCGATGACATATTTTCCCGGTTGGCCATCTTTGCTCCTGCATACCCCTCTCTGCACCTGCGTTCACGCCCCCATCACCTGCTGGTGGAAATCTTCCCTAAAACCGACCCTTCCGAACAACTTATCTGGCGTACTTTTGTCTTCTGTACGCAAGTGCCTATTTGTATGATCGATCTCCCCATTGCCCCCTCGAAAAGTGACCGTAAACGCAAGCCAGACTGGCTGCGCGTAAAGCTGCCCATTGGTCCGGAATATAAGAAGGTCCGTAAACTGGTGGACGAGTATCAGCTGCACACCATCTGTCAGAGCGGTAACTGCCCGAATATGGGCGAATGCTGGGGAGCCGGCACGGCCACCTTCATGATCCTGGGCAACACCTGCACCCGTTCGTGCAGTTTCTGCGCCGTGAAAACCGGCCGGCCAACGGAGTATGACACCGATGAGCCCCGCCGCGTTGCCGAAGCCATCGACCTCATGCAGGTAAAGCACGCCGTTTTAACCAGCGTAAACCGCGATGAACTCAAAGATCGCGGTGCCGAAATCTGGTACCAAACTGTTCACCAAATCAAGCAACGTACCCCGCAGGTGACGATAGAAACCCTGATCCCCGACGTGCGCGGGAACTGGGATGCCCTGTACCGGATGATTGAAGGCGGACAGGAAGTCGTGAGCCACAACATGGAGACCGTACGGGAGCTTTACCGTAAAGTGCGCCCCCAGGGGAAATACGACCGGAGCCTGGAAGAACTGCGTCGCATCAAAGAATCCGGCAAACGGACCAAGACCGGCTTCATGGTTGGCCTCGGTGAAACCGAAGAGCAGGTCGAGCGGATCCTCGATGATCTGATCGAAGTGGGCGTTGACGTGGTTACCATCGGGCAGTATCTACAGCCTACAGCCATGCACCTAGCCGTTGACTCATTCGTCACGCCGGATACTTTTGCCCACTACAAAGCGATGGGTTTAGAGAAAGGCTTTGACTACGTGGAGAGCGGACCCTTGGTGCGGAGCTCTTACCATGCGGAGAAGCACATTTAGAATGCGCAAAGCGTTATTCAAGGCTACTCCCATTTACTCACTTGTCTTCTTGCGGATAGCGATGGGCTTGCTGGGGGGCGGAGACATTCTTGGTAACGGTATCTACTATCATTGGTATAAGGGTGAAATGAGTGATTTTACCTTCCGGTATTACGGTTTTGAGTGGGTACACCCACTGCCGGAACCTTTCTTGTCCATCTTCTACATCGTCGGTTTTTTATTGGGGCTGGCAGTGGCGCTGGGCTGGCGATTCCGGATCACCGCACCTCTTTTTGCGCTTGCCTTTAGCTATCTGTTTTTGCTGGAGAAAGCGCACTACCTGAACCATGCCTACCTCTTTGTCTGGCTGAGTTGGCTACTCGCCCTTACGCCCGCCTGGCGGGAGTTCTCGTTGGACGTTCGACGGGAACCCTCCGAGTGGTCTCCCGTAGCTCCGGCGTGGTCGGTCTACATTTTTCCATTGCTGATGGGACTGGTTTATTTCTGGGGTGGCATTGCTAAGATCAACTACGACTGGCTCATCGAAGCTATGCCATTACACATGTGGTTGCAGCGACGGGCCGATATGCCCGTTTTGGGGGCCTTGTGGGCGGAGAAAACCACGGCCTACGTGATGGCCTGGGGCGGTATGTTACTGGATCTGTCGGCGGGGTTCTTGTTGCTGCACAAGCGGCTGCGCTGGCTTGCCCTGGGCTTGCTGCTACTCTTCCACGCTACGAATCACCTCATTTTCAACATCGGTATTTTCCCTTACCTGTCGATGGTGCTGACGAGCCTGTTCTTTGCACCGGACTGGCCCAAGAGGGTGGTAGAGTGGTTGGCCCAAAAAAGTTGGGCGTCCCGCAGTATGTCGGGACAGTTGCAGGGTTGGATTCGGGGATGGAAAAGCAGAGTCGCTTCCGCCCACGCGGAAGCCAGACCCCAAAGATTCTGGCAGCGGGAGGCCCGATACGCCCGCCCGCTCATCTTGGCATTGGTCGCTCTCATCGCTTTCCATTGCTACCTGCCCCTCCGGCACTGGGCTTTTGATTCCGACGTGAACTGGTCAGAAGAAGGCCACCGCTATAGCTGGCGGATGATGTTGCGCAGTAAGCAGGGTGGGGGGAACTACCTGCTGGTGGACCGCGCCACCGGCGCGGAGGAAATCGTCTTGCCCTACGAGCATCTGAACCCCAAGCAATACCGAAAGATGGTTACCCACCCGGATATGATTCTGCAGTACGCCCATCACCTGCGGGATACACGTGCCGCCGCCGGTCAGGATGTAGCGGTCTACGGCCGTTTCCGGGTCCGGCTGAATGGCCGTTCACGACAAGAGTTTATCGACGAGACGGTTGATTTGACTAAGGTTGAATGGCAGTGGTTTGGGCGCAAGGACTGGGTTCTGCGGGAGGGGGAGTGAGGGATCGCTTCGCGATTTGGTTTTAACCACAGAGTTTCACGGAGGTTAACACAGAGGTGCGCGGAATTGGGCTGCTTCGCAGCGGGGGGGTATGCGTTTGGAGGAGGGATCGCTTCGCGATTTAGTTTAACCACAGAGGTTCACGGAGGTTAACACAGAGGTGCACGGATTTGGGCTGCTTCGCAGCGGGGGGGATTATGCGCGCGGAGAACGCAGAGATCAGGAGAAGGGAGGAGAAAACAGCGTAGGATCAAGAAAGATTTTCTGAAGTTTCATTCTAAAGCACCGTGTAAATTTTAACTTCCGGCACCCGGCACCCGGATGATACCTACCTCAATTAGATGATATTCCGGAGACGGTGAAGGTATGGTTTATCGTTATCTAAAGATGTCTTAATCCTTCTTGTGATGGATGAGGCGCCGGAGGCAGTATTGAGGCGGTAATAACAGAGCAGAACGCCGACGTCTTAATCCTTCTTGTGATGGATGAGGCTCCGGAGGTGGGATTGGATTGAAGATTACACGATTTCGCTGCTGTCTTAATCCTTCTTGTGATGGATGAGGCTCCGGAGGCTTTCAGGATTAGATCGTCAGCATCCTATAACATTAGTCTTAATCCTTCTTGTGATGGATGAGGCTCCGGAGGAACTTTTTCAAAACCCTTGATCGGGAAGGAGAAGAAGTCTTAATCCTTCTTGTGATGGATGAGGCTCCGGAGGCGCAAAGTAGCTAAGGCTTTAGGTATAAACGCTGGCGTCTTAATCCTTCTTGTGATGGATGAGGCTCCGGAGGTGCTTGGCGGGGGATTGAAAAAATTTGGGGGTTGTGTCTTAATCCTTCTTGTGATGGATGAGGCTCCGGAGGTGGTTAATCGTAAATGAGGACACCGGGCGCGAACTGGGGTCTTAATCCTTCTTGTGATGGATGAGGCTCCGGAGGGTATGGTGCATTAACCATCGAAGACGGAGAAGGTAATAGTCTTAATCCTTCTTGTGATGGATGAGGCTCCGGAGGAAGTAGCTCAGGCTACCCTTAAAATGGGTCACATCCTGTCTTAATCCTTCTTGTGATGGATGAGGCTCCGGAGGGGTCGAATCATTAATTCGGCTGGTCCTACCATCTTTGTCTTAATCCTTCTTGTGAAGGATGAGGCTCCGGAGGAACAAGGGCGTAAAGGTAACGAGCGCATATTGGGTCTTAATCCTTCTTGTGATGGATGAGGCTCCGGAGGAAATTAGTGATGTATTAACCCCCGGGCTGCGCCTACGTCTTAATCCTTCTTGTGATGGATGAGGCTCCGGAGGTGGTGTACCTTGAATCTTGGGCGCAAGGTGTCAAGTCTTAATCCTTCTTGTGATGGATGAGGCTCCGGAGGATGGGCAAATTCACCCAAATCTTTTTGCGCATCACGTCTTAATCCTTCTTGTGATGGATGAGGCTCCGGAGGCGCTCTGCTTCAAGCTGAACGGTCGGCTCCCCGAGTCTTAATCCTTCTTGTGATGGATGAGGCTCCGGAGGTTGAGTTTCAAAAAATTAACGGGTCAGCCCGCCAAGTCTTAATCCTTCTTGTGATGGATGAGGCTCCGGAGGCTGGTCTCGATGAGCTGGACGGCTTTATTCAGGTGAAGTCTTAATCCTTCTTGTGATGGATGAGGCTCCGGAGGGCTTACAACCGATAAAGCGTACTTAGAAACGGCAAACGTCTTAATCCTTCTTGTGATGGATGAGGCTCCGGAGGCGCGGCTGTTCGGGCTGCGTTGTCCACCTGGTCGGGGTCTTAATCCTTCTTGTGATGGATGAGGCTCCGGAGGATCTGCCTGATTCGGTATTATGAAGATGGGTACAAATGGTCTTAATCCTTCTTGTGATGGATGAGGCTCCGGAGGGGGATGTGTGCAGCCTAACACAGCTTACCTTGGAAGGTCTTAATCCTTCTTGTGATGGATGAGGCTCCGGAGGTGTTGCCTGTGGCCGGTGGTGCGCTGCTGGCCTTCCGTCTTAATCCTTCTTGTGATGGATGAGGCTCCGGAGGCTGGTACGACTGGCGCTCTTGGTCGGAAGATGAGAAGTCTTAATCCTTCTTGTGATGGATGAGGCTCCGGAGGGCTTGTTAAAGCATTAGGCGTTAACAGCGTCTTAAAGTCTTAATCCTTCTTGTGATGTATGAGGCTCCGGAGGGTATCTTAAAGCACTCTAATCACCTAAGTTGCGCACGAGTCTTAATCCTTCTTGTGATGGATGAGGCTCCGGAGGGAATACATTGAGTCCTTGGGGTTTGAAATAGAATAGTCTTAATCCTTCTTGTGATGGATGAGGCTCCGGAGGTCTGACAGCTTCCAGTTTAACAACGCTATTCTCTGCAAGTCTTAATCCTTCTTGTGATGGATGAGGCTCCGGAGGGGATGTTGAAGTTTTTCAGTGTAATGGATATGACGAGTCTTAATCCTTCTTGTGATGGATGAGGCTCCGGAGGGTACGTCGGTGACGTTCCATAATTGGGAACAAAAATGTCTTAATCCTTCTTGTGATGGATGAGGCTCCGGAGGCCACGAAGGGCAACGCCATCGGACCAAAAAAGAACCAGTCTTAATCCTTCTTGTGATGGATGAGGCTCCGGAGGGAGAGTTGGCTAGTAATGTCACATTCCCATTAACGTCTTAATCCTTCTTGTGATGGATGAGGCTCCGGAGGTACTGATAATAAACCAATTCCACAAAGAATGCGGTGTCTTAATCCTTCTTGTGATGGATGAGGCTCCGGAGGGCATGAACCAGATGCACCGCTGACCGTCGTTGAACTAGTCTTAATCCTTCTTGTGATGGATGAGGCTCCGGAGGGATGTTGATCTTTCCTCAATGAAAGAGAATAAAAGGGTCTTAATCCTTCTTGTGATGGATGAGGCTCCGGAGGCCATGAGACGAAGCCAGCAGATTGAAAACGAAAACGGTCTTAATCCTTCTTGTGATGGATGAGGCTCCGGAGGCTTTTTAATTTCAACCTCATTGATGAGGATTTCCAATGGGTCTTAATCCTTCTTGTGATGGATGAGGCTCCGGAGGTTGCCAACATTGAACCTGGGAAGGTCAATGGGCGAACCAGTCTTAATCCTTCTTGTGATGGATGAGGCTCCGGAGGGCGGAGAGGATTTGAGCTAATATTGGGCCTTAACTCTAGTCTTAATCCTTCTTGTGATGGATGAGGCTCCGGAGGTGTCGATCTATTCGATTACCTCCCTGATCAGGCGGGTCTTAATCCTTCTTGTGATGGATGAGGCTCCGGAGGCCATTACATTTGGGAACTTGTTAGCTATACTCAAACAAGTCTTAATCCTTCTTGTGATGGATGAGGCTCCGGAGGCTGCTCCAACAACCTTCACGGATACTGAAGGTAACGGTCTTAATCCTTCTTGTGATGGATGAGGCTCCGGAGGTGCCGAACACCAAGGAAGTTCGCGCAAAACTAGGGGTCTTAATCCTTCTTGTGATGGATGAGGCTCCGGAGGACGGAAAAGACTATTGGTGGCACCCTAACAACACCTGTCTTAATCCTTCTTGTGATGGATGAGGCTCCGGAGGTCGGAGATATTGAGGTGTGGACCGGAGGAGGAGAGTCTTAATCCTTCTTGTGATGGATGAGGCTCCGGAGGAAGTGGAGCACAACACCCGGCGAAGGATAGGTATGCGTCTTAATCCTTCTTGTGATGGATGAGGCTCCGGAGGTTAACTTATCAAATGTTAAAGAATGTTTAATCAGATGTCTTAATCCTTCTTGTGATGGATGAGGCTCCGGAGGACTATTAGCAAAGCACAATAGTGCCCCTAACGGCTTGTCTTAATCCTTCTTGTGATGGATGAGGCTCCGGAGGAAGAAAAAATAAACTCTATTACATGGGCACGTCTAGTCTTAATCCTTCTTGTGATGGATGAGGCTCCGGAGGCTTGGTGGTCTTACGACACTTACGGGAAATGGGTAAGTCTTAATCCTTCTTGTGATGGATGAGGCTCCGGAGGCGGTGAAAACACATTTCAACACCTTATCCACGTTTGTCTTAATCCTTCTTGTGATGGATGAGGCTCCGGAGGTTCACAAAAAAAGCACCTTCGGAAGTCGCCAAACTTTGTCTTAATCCTTCTTGTGATGGATGAGGCTCCGGAGGAAGAACAACGGCACCGGAAAATTGGTGACAATTCCGGTCTTAATCCTTCTTGTGATGGATGAGGCTCCGGAGGCAAGCAATTGATTGTCCTGTACGCCAAACGCTCCAAAGAGTCTTAATCCTTCTTGTGATGGATGAGGCTCCGGAGGTTGACATAAAATGAATATTACATTAATAGTATTAGCTAGTCTTAATCCTTCTTGTGATGGATGAGGCTCCGGAGGTTCAACAGTCACGCAACAGTGTCCTATGAAAAGGACGTCTTAATCCTTCTTGTGATGGATGAGGCTCCGGAGGGGGATTACCATGGATGAAGTTGCTGAGTGCGCTAAGTGTCTTAATCCTTCTTGTGATGGATGAGGCTCCGGAGGCTTACTACGCCAATGGTTATGAAGATTTTGATAAGTCTTAATCCTTCTTGTGATGGATGAGGCTCCGGAGGTCTAAAGCTACGAGCTTTTGCAAAAAACAGTGAAAACGTCTTAATCCTTCTTGTGATGGATGAGGCTCCGGAGGTGTATTTTTCGTAAACGGTTGGCAAATAGTTCTTTAAGAGTGTTTTGTTGCGGATGCTGGTAGCTGGAAAGCATCGAAAGTGACTTTTCTGTAAGGTGTACTTGCCTGGACAAAAATATAGTAGCAACAAAAATACTAAAAAAACAGGGTGTTGGGCGGGTCGGTAATCAGTTTTATGTCCACGTTTTGCCCGATCAGCTGCATGCCGCGCACGTCGGTACTATTTACGGGAACGAGGATGATGCTGTCTTCGTTGGCGTACAGATCATTGACTTCCCGCAGGGTGATATGAATCTCTTCAAAGCGGGTGTTGCTGGTTTTGATCAGGTAAACACTTTTCTGAATGCGCGTACAACCAGCGGTGATGAGATAGTTGGCAATTTCACGCCGGACTTTGTTGTCGGTAATGTCATACATGATCAGGTAAACCATTTCGGTGGCTTTAATGGGGGCATCCTGCAGAATACCAAGTAATTGAGCAATTCGTTCGTTTAGTTCGGGCAGCTGCTCTTCCGCAGAAAGGCGGGCTGGCGGAGGCTGAATACCAGCCTTTGCTATATGGTCAAGGCGTTCCCTCAGGCTGCGACGTCGCTTTTTGGCCATTCGCGGGGATGATTAATGGCGCTGCTCAAAGCGGTCATAGAGGAGTTCCCGCAATACCTGGGCGACCAGGTCGGCCAGCTCGGGGTGGCTGCCGGTTTTGGTGGTTTTCACGATGGAGAACCCGCGCTTACCGTAAAAGAGATTCAGCTCGCACCAACTGCCGTTTTTTGCCTCGATGCGCAGGCGGCGGCCATAACTGATCGCTTCGTTGGCGGCCAGTTTGAGGTCGTACTCTGCGAGGTGATCGCTGAAATAGGATACTGCGGCACTGATTTCTTCGGGCTGCACGATCTGTTGCTTCGGCCGGGGTTTGCGGCGTCCGGGATTGAGTTTTTCCCGGATGTGCTCGAGAGTTTGCTCGTCCGGGCCGGCAGCCGGCCTGGGCGTTTTGCGCTCCGGTGGAGGTGCCGTGACTTTTGTGGTGGCGGCCGGTTCGGGCTCCGGCTGCCGCTGCAGATAGTGCTCCATTTCTACAGCTTCGGCCTCCGGGCGGAAGAAGGCTTTGGGGTCAAAGCTCATAAAACAGGCGCGGGTAACGTCGCAGGTTTGGTAGTCTACCACGCTTTCCAGGCCATGCTCCCGGGCAAAGGCCCGGGCAAAATGCTGGTAAAAGACGTGAAAGCGGGCTGCATCGCTACAGGGCGTTTGCAGGCGGAACAGAATTTTATACCCATCGCCCCCGGGGCTGACAAAACCCAGCATCGGTTCCCGCAGCCCCTCCAGGCGCCGCCGTACTTCCGTAATCGTTAACCCGGCTTCGGCCAGGTGATCAAGATCAAGTACAAAATAGTGAATGGCCGCAAAATGGGCTTTGCGGCGGATGGCGGGATGAAACAGGCCGCAGACCAGGTAGGGAAGGCCTTTTTTCAGTTGCCGGTATTGGGACAGGTCAACGGAGGCTACGGTTCGTAACCTGCTGACGAGATCCCGAAAGGCAGGCTTGGGGCGGGTGAGCCCCTGAAAAACGCGGGTAAGGCTGATGCGCTCCAGGGGGTCGGAAGGAGCGGTTAGTTGTCGGCCGATCATGATCGGAGGCAGCGTGGCGGACGGCGTGTTTTGGTCCATGGAAAAGGAGTTTAATCAACGTGTAAACGACGGGAGTTTTTACTGCTCCGAAGGGAGCTTTACGGGGGAATATTCCAGAAAGAACCGGGCCAGGGCGTGCGCCTCCAGTTGCAGGTGTTCGCGGCGGGAGCGGCGCAGGCCATTGCGCTGAATGATTTCGGCGAGGTAGTCGTTGACCGACTGGATCAGGATCCGTTTACCGAGACCATCGAGCATCCGAGCTTTGCCGTCCCAGCGGAAGCACTCTTCGGTCATCGCCTCCTGGCGGCAGAGCTGGAGCACCACGTAGTCTACCCAGATCCGGTAGCGCTCAATCACGTCGTACACCAAAGCGGGACGGTTATAGCCGTCGCGGTGAAAGATGCCGAGGTAAGGGTCAACGCCCGCCCGGATCAGGGCGCCTTCGATTTTGCCGTACAGCATTCCGTAGCCGTAATTGAGCAGTGCGTTGAAGTCGTCGGCCGCCGGGTGCTGGCTGCGTCGTTCGAACCGGTAGGCCTCCGGAAGGTAGGCACTGATGAGCTGAAAGTATTTCCGGGAGGCGGCCCCTTCCCAGCCGCGCAGGGTCGGGGCGGCGTCCTCCAGGCGGGTTTCGTCAAGGGCCTTCACTTTATTACGGTAATCTTCCATCGCCCGGATGCCCCGGTTGATGCGTCGCCGCAGCGGGTCTTCACTGTCAATCTGCAGCGTTAGCAGCAGCGCGAGTTGGTTGTCGATCTTTTCGGAGACCAGCGCTTTGACCCAATCGAGGGCTTCCGTTCCGTAGAAAAAGTCGAGCTGCTGGCGGCGGATGTCGCTCACGGAGCCGAAACGGACGCTCCACACCCGCCCCTGGGGCATCCCGCTGTGATCCACGAAAACGACGTCAATCTGGTGTTCGATGGCCAGCAGAACGGCATCAGAGGTCATCTTCGCGCCTTTGCCCACACTGATGCTGCGCACCTGGCCCGGGTTAAGCCGCTGTTCTGCCTGGGCGGTTTTAATCAGGAAATTGCCGTGGTCCCGCTGTAGAGCAGCACCGTAACTGTTCAGGATAATGTGCATACACTTATGGAGGATTGGTTATACGGATCTGATGTTTTTTATGCGCGGCCGCAGGTGCAGGGTGGGGGGATAAGGAGCCGGGTAACATTGCCCTTGTCCTTCCCTTTGCACCTGCGGCCGCGCCCTCTTGTTTACCATTGTCAGCGCATTTTGACTTTCCTGACTGGCTTGCTGCCTTTCCAGATGTGTTTCAGCTCCAGTTGCTTGCTGGCCCGCGTCACGGCGGTGTATAACCAGCGGTATCGGCTTTCCGGAGGCAGCATATTGATCGTTTCGCTGAGGTTGAGGAAGACGGTGTCCCACTCGCCACCCTGGGCTTTATGACAGGTAACGGCGTAGCCGAACTTAGCGCGCAGCGCATTGAGGTACTGGTCGTTCTGCATGGCATTGAGGTAAGCTTCGGATTTGCGCCGCAGGCCCTTTTTCCTGGCCCGCTTATCGAAATCAACGAGAAGTTTACGAAAGTCCTCTCCGCTGAAGTTGGCCCGTTGATCAAACAGGAAATCATAGAGCAGCGGCACTTCGTGGACCTCTCCGGTATTGACGTCTTCCGCTTTGATGGTCAGAAAGAAGAAGCCTCCCGATTTACCCAGCGGGCGCGCATCGCGCACCAGTATCTGATCGCCGTTGGCCAGCGGTACCAGGTGATTATTCTGGACAACCTGCAGCAGTTCGTTGCGCTGCAAACGGTGAAGTTGTTTGGGTGGGTACCGCTTGGCCCGGACGATGTTGTTGAGGTAATGGGTTTGCTTGTTGGAATGGGTGATGATGAGCGCCGCGGCAAAGTCGTCTTTTGTGGCCGCCAGGTAGCGGTCGGCCATCAGCGCCTGGGTGTAGGGGGTGAAGAAGGGCGAGTCGGGCTTTTTTAGCACCGGCTGCCAGTTCTTTCTGGTTTCTCCCCGGTCTACGTAGCCCCGTAGTTCGGTGGCCAGGGCGAGTACGGGGTTGTCTTTCTTCTGCCGGATGACGTGGCGGAGCTCCTGCTCCGTTACCCCGAGGCCGTAAGTGACGCGTAGAAATTCCGCATCCAGCGCGCTGGAAAAGGGTTCCTTGCCTACCGGCGGCGGCAGCTGTACGGGGTCGCCGATGAAGAGCACTTTATGCTTACCCACGAAGTGGAAGAAGTCGGCCAGCATACTGCCCGAACCAAAGCGTGTGGCGCTTTCGCCCGAGCCCTCCAGGTGAGAGAGCATACTGGCTTCATCGATGATAAACAGGTAGTTGTCTTTCGCGTCCTGTTCCGGTTCGCGCAGTTCGAAAGTGAGCATCAGCTGACCGGTCTTTTCGTCGTAATCTTCGTCCTCAGCGGCCTGCCCGTCGTCCACTCCCTCAAAGCGGTAAATGTAGCTGTGGACGGTGGTGGCCGCCACACCGGTTTTTCGGCTCAGCACCTTGGCCGCCCGGCCGGTGCTGGCCATCAGCACCGGCGTAACGCCGGCTTTGCTTGCTTCGAGGTGTCGCAGCAGGAAACTGACCAGGGTGGTCTTGCCCGTGCCGGCGTAACCTTTGAGGAGGAATACCTGGTGATCATTGCCCGCCACGAAGGCCTGCAGGCGGGTGAAGATTTGCTGTTGGTGAGGGGTGAGTTGGAGGGAAGACATGGGGTGGGGATTGACGAGGAAACGGTACGTAGGCCGGGGGTTAACGCAAACTTCTAAGGAACTTACGCCCGGCAGCGGTGAGCAGGCTGCTTTGGAGCAGGGTATCCAGCGGGACGGTGACAACAAGCTGACCGCTGCCGACCACGGGTACGTCGTAACTGGGATACGCAAACACGATTCCCTCTGCGGTTAAGCCGAAGTTGTTGGTGACGGGAAAGTCTCCGTCCGGATCGTACAAGCGGCGGCCCTCAATACTGGCGGCAATCATCTTACCGAGGGCTTTATCGGTCCCGTCGGAGAAGAGGTCCCGCAAACCTATGGCCCGTGCCGGATTCTCGGAAAAGGATTTCAGGTGAGTGCTGAAGTCACCGTAGGCACCGCCCCGGTACTGGTAGATGTCGGTACTTAAGGTGAACACTTGCGCACGGTTGAACGCTACTCGCATCGTGACCTCTTCTCTGAATTTGAAGTCGCCAAAATCTACGTCATCGCTCCCGATCAGGGGTTCCATTTCTTTCCGGTAGGTCTGCTTGCGCACCTGGAGGTAGCGGTGGAAGGAGGTTTCATTTGCCGGGCCGCCCAGGGGCATTTCCAGAAGCTGGTGCAAGGAATCGGCCACCATTTTTTGGAAAGTGGCCGAGCCGCTTGTTGGTTGGATGGCAGTTACGGTAGCGTTGAAGCCCGTTCTTAAGTCCTCCGGATATCCAGTAGGCAGATAAAGCGAGTCAATGACATACAGCCGGGTGTAGGTAAAGGAACTGTCCTCACCCCCCGGGAAGCTGGCGTCGCCGATGGCCGTGGAGGCACTCACGGTATGGGAATCCGTTATAGTCCGATCAGGCTGCCGCGAAAAATCAGTAAGGCTACAACTGTTTAAGAACAGGAAGGCCAGAACGGGAACAAATGGAAAAGAAGAAAACATGGTTGAAGGAGCTTGATTGCTTTAGGGGGAGGAGGGTATGATATAAACCACCTCCACCAGGCGTCGTCAGTTTCGGTCTGATCAGAAAACTGACGAGCGCCGGATGGAAGGACGGCTCAGCCGCCGGGAGCGTGGACGTTAGTAGGCGCCGCGCTTAAAGACGATGTTGCCCTGCCAGTCTTTGACGTACTTACCGACAATGTTTCCGTACTTGTCTTTAACCACGACGTTACCCTGCCAGTCTTTGGCGTAGGTGTACTCCGTGTTCCCGTGCTGATCTTTCTGTACAGTATTGCCCTGCCAGTTGCGCGAACGGGTGCTTTGTGTGTTGCCGTAAACATCCTTGGAGACGGTATTACCCTGCCAGTCTTTGGCTTCGGTCTTGATTACCTTACCGTAAGGATCTTTCCATACGAAGTTGCCTTGCCAGTCTTTGGAGCCAATGGCTATGACATTACCATACTGGTCTTTAGCTACAGTATTTCCCTGAAAATCCTTGGAATAGGTAATGTTCTGCGCAAAAGCGGTAAGCGAAAAGAGCAGCATGGCTGCCATAAAAAAGAATCGTTTCATATTACTGAAATTGAAGAATTAATGCGCCTACTCTGGACAGTTTTCGGCTTCGCTGTGCGAACTGGTTCGGTTAGCGTCGTAGTTCTGCAAGGACGACGGAGGTTCCCCCCCGGGCACGGAAGTGGCTTTTCGCTGTTTAGCAGCGTGTGGGGAAATAAATCAATCCTTCTTGTGAGGGACGGGGCCCTGGGCACTCACTTCATGGCGTGAGGGGAGGGGCGATCCTTGTTTTGGGGGATGTGTTGGTGTCCATTTACTGGAAGCATACCAAACGCCAAGCGTCTTAATCCTTCTTTTTCTGGAGTGTGTTAAGATTCAGGTAGATGCTTTCTGTTTGCTTGTCGACGGATACGCCCGGAACTGCACAAAATCAAACTGCACGATCTTCTTGCCGTCCCGCTCTTCGACGTTTCGCTCCGAAGTTCCGACGACGACCGCTACGCCCTGGGCTTGCAATCTCGCCGTCAGTGCGTAAACAAAGGTGAATTCCCCTTGTAGCAGAACGGCGGCGGGAGCGGCCTCCGTTACCTTTTGGAGGTATTCCTCGGCCAGGGCGTCCACTTCCTCCGTTGTCGCTCCGCTGGGGATATTGGGAAAGGGGAGGTCCTGAACGCCTCCGAACTGGTCGTTGGCCGCTGCCAGCTGTTTATCGGACCAGCGGGGGGAGGGGTGGTTGGTGAGGTTTAGGAGCATGGTTAGAGGGAGAGTTTTTCGATTTGATGACCACGTATTGCCAAGACATCGCATAGGTTATTAAACTGTTCGATAATGATAGATCGAATCTCCGTGTATGACTTCGGCCCCGGTTTTTTTCTGAACCCAGCATGATTTACATCATTCCGAACCTTATCACTAATTACTTTTGCTACTGCTCCAATACTAGATAACTCAGTGATTTTGGAAAGTTCATCGCAAACCTTTTTCTCTTTTTCAAGAGGATAACCTGCACGTGTGCCGAGTTTATATTTGGCCGGCCCCTGTTTGGCAAAACTAAGAATGACTGCCCTTGTAACTGAACTCGTTTTTTTTTCGTTACCGATTAAATCCATTAAATAGGTGACGATAAATTCTTCAAGAAGTGTAGCCGCTTGCTGTATTAACCCGTTATTAATGCACCATCTAACTGCGTAAAAGCCATTGATTGCCGTATCCTCCTGATAGTCTTTAAACCTATCTTTCACCTTATTCAAGATCGGCAAGACGGCTTTTTCCGCGGGGTCTTCAGACTCCTTAGCTTGTTCAAGGTCCTTACTCAGCTTCATGATCTCTTGCCCGCTGTAGATGTCCATTCCCCGGTTGACAAGGGTGAACTCTGAGAAGCGCTCAAGTCCTTCTTTGATTTCCGCGTAGGCATCTCCCTCAATCTGTTCTGCTAGTCCTTTGGCGTTTCCGGTACGGAGGAAGATATTGGCGTTGTTGGTCCAGTCTTGGAGTTTGCTGAAGTCGGTTAAATTCCAGACAGAAGACTTCCATTTGTTGCGATCATAGGCACCGTAAAAGATGCCACTGACGGTAATGTTTTTCAACAACTTAGCGTAGTTAATAAGTGGCAGTGCCAAGAGCGGTAGACTTCGAAAACCATGGGTGATATCAAAATATAGATTGTCTTGGACCTCTAATTTCTCAAAAATGATGCTGAAGATGTCCCATACTTCATTTTGTGTTTTCCCATCGGGAACCATGACATTTTCAATATTGCATCCAATATTGAGTTCCAGAATTTCTGATTTTAGCTTCACATCAACGGACTCGGGGTCGCCCTTAATAGGTTGATCGTCCCAATTCTTCAATGACTCCTTAGTCGTGAAGATGTACACCTGATCATCTTTTCCAAATTGCTCAGCAACACTAGCCAAAGTAGCTACCTGGACAAAACGAGTCGCGCGATCTACCTGAGGCTTCTCGCCTATGTATCTTGATCCGCCGTAAGGGCTGGTGCCGAGGAAGGAGATAAATACGTTTCTTGGTTTCATGCGGGGTTAATTTAAAGTGTAATTTCAAAGCTTTCTCCAAGCCATTTTTTCACGTCACTTTCCTTTTCGGAAAACTTCTTTTTCCATTCTTTAGGCTTCTGCCGCGCTTTCACTAGGGCTATTTTTTCTTTTAGCTCTTCCCTAAGTTGCTCTGGTAATTGTGGGCCATTGATTGGCGGTGTGTAAACAGGAGCTGTCTGTTCTAGGAAATCTAAAATTGACTTATTGAGGTTTTGCCAATATTTTCTTGTTGGGCCAGCTGACAGGTTCGCATAGTTAGGCCCTTCTATTAACACCCGTTCAGCATTTCTTTTCTGGGCTTCGTTTCTTGCTGCTATTGCCTTAGCTTCCTTTTGCTCTTTTTCTGCTTTTCGCCGGTCCTCAATTCCGGCGGAGCGCTCTTGTTCTGCTGCCCGTACTATATCATCAGCGTGCTTTTTTAAATCCTGGATGCGATGTTTGATATGCTTCTTGAGCTTTTCTTTGATATCGCATTTTAGAGCAGTACTGCTGATTATTTTCTTCTGGTCAAATTCTTCTTTCTCATTTTTAAATTCGGAGATGTCGTCCGCCTTTTGGCCGATTACAGAATCCAACTCTGGCTGAAAACTTCCACCCCGCATAGTTGAGTGGCGCGGCAAGCCTTCATTGTTATTTTTGACCGTTTTGAAGTCACTGAGTTGGTTGTAAGGGTATCGGTGTTTCAAGGTGGGAATGTCGTCCTGTATAACCGGCACCGTCAACGCAATCACCTCTTTCACCTGCGCACTGTTCCGCCAGCTGTTATCCTCGCCTCCGAGTGCCATATCCATGTAGGCCTCGTAGCAAAGCATCAGCTCCTGCTGCTCGGCGATGGAAAGCCCGTCTACCTCAATTTTTACCTTACCGAAGCCCAGTGGTTTACCCATTCCGATCTGGTGGCGGCTCTGTTGGGTGCCGTGGAAGGTGATGGCGCTAAGTAGTGCTCCGAGTTCTACTTTGCGAAGGTTGTGGTAGTGGAGTTCACATTTGAATTGAGTGCCTTTGTCCAGCGGAAGGAACTTAGTGAACACTTTCTCACTGAGATCTTTTCCTTTTTCGTCCTTCGTTCTGGTTTTACGGGTTGGCCCGTTCAACACCGGGTAACGCTTACGCCCCGCAATCGGGCTTTTGTCCATAAAGGTTTTATAGCTACCGACATTACCAGTCGCCGAAACTTTTTGTGCCATGTACGTAGGGTAGAACGACGCACGTGGTTCCCCTAAGATGACTTTTTCTTCTTTCAGCACGGTTGGAGACGTTACCACTTTCGCGTGGGAAAACTGCACCCGCCCTTTGAGAAAGTCGGATTCTCCGTTCTTTTTGTTGGTCCCCGCCATGCCGAAGATGGCGTCGGCGAGGTCGTAGTTCTCGGCTGTTTCTTTTTGGCTGTGCCGGATGCTGTCCTCCACGGTGTTATCGTAGGGCAGTTTGTAGAGGTAGGAGAGACCGAAGTGTTTGACTCCATTAGGCCTTCCGTTCCTAATTTCTTTGAACTTGTAAAAGACCGGTATTGGGCCACCTTCCTCTAATATTTTATTCCATTTTTTATAATCCTCTGACTGCTCTCTTGTAGGCCTATGATCAAAGTAAGCGAACCGGAAGTCATTCATGGTTTCTTCATTTACTAATACTTTGTTTTCTAGACCCGTTTCAAAAAAGATGAACTCTAGCCGTTTTCCTGTTGGGGGTGTTCTATTATTGTTTCGTCCATCCGGTTGCCCGGTAAATACCAATTTACCAGGATTATGCTGGTTATCATCAGAAAAAGTATAGACTTTTCGTTTGTCCTTTTCTGTATCTTTTTCTAAATCACTTTTAGCACGGACGAAATAGTGCTCTTTATCCAAAAATTGTTTCCTCCCATTTTTTTCAAAAAGGTCATATTTAAACAGGGCAGACTTCTGTTCTTTTTCGCTGTCCCTGTATTTTTCCGTGCCTTTAGTAAAATACTGCTCCATTGGAACCCCCGTGTGCTGTTCTATGGATCTGTGAGAAATTCTTCCGGGCTCTCCACATCCATAAATGAAGTACTCTGACCCCTCTTTCTTCAACCACCCACATTGAACAGGATCATTGCCTCCAGGCTTAAAATGATTCGTGTATAGTCTACTATTCGACAAATCCCGAACTGCATACCGCCGCTCACTCACCCGTCCAATCATCCGCCCAAAGCTGAGTGTTTCCACTAGTGACCGAATCATACCCCGGGTAGAGCTACCGGGCAGGAAGTAGTTGCCGTTGGCATCTCGTTCGAAGCCGTAGGTTTTTTGCTCGTTGCTTTCGTCTTTGGCCTCGCCCTTACGGACGAAAATGGGACTTTCCGCCGTCAGCGTAAGTGTAAGCGTACCGCTCTTGCCATCTTTGAAGGGGATGTCATGGCTGATGTGGTTGATCCAGTAGGGTTTGACGACTTTCTCATTGAGGGGAACAAAATTGTAGGGAACTTTCAGGGTCATGGTTTATTTTTTGGGTGGGTTAGCGAATCCGGCGAAGGCCGTCCAGGCGTGGCGGAGGACATCCATGCCGGCGCAGTTTGGGTCTGGTTTCGGTGCCCAGTATTCCTTTACCCGAAAGTGGGTTTCGGGTTGCAGGTCGTGCGCCTGGTAGGTGATGGCGTCTTGTTCCGCTGCCGACAAATCATACTTTACCCGGATATATTTCCCGTCGAGGTAGCGGATGGCGTAGCTCGTGTCGTTGGCTTGGTCATAAAGCCAGCCTTCTACCACAAAGGGGGTGGCATCGGGGGAGAAATCCTCCGTAAACGCATCGCCCTGGTGATAGACTTTTGGCTTTTGTTCATCTGACATCCAGACGTAACCCTCGTACTGGTTTCCCGCTGGAATCCGGCTTACTATTTTGCGGTGTTTGTGTTCGGTGCTCATGCGTTCTGGCTTTTTGGGGGGATCAATGTTCCGGAGAAGCGGCCGTGGCCCTTGGCTACGCCGCCGCCGAGGGGGAGTCGACCATTTCTAAGGTCGAGTAATGCCTCATCAAAGGCTTGTCTGATTTTTTCTCCATCCTCTCCGGTAAAGGCATCCTCGTGTACGTGGATTTTCAGTTCGATTTCCTTATCGCTGCTGGCAACATCCTCATTAAAGAGTGCACCAGCTTTGGCCCCGCCGGTAAAGCGGTCGATCATGACGTGGCTGAAGGTTTTGGTCTTCACTTCGTCGTCAAAGAGGAAGACATCATTGATCAGGACGTTTCCGCGTTGGGCGGATTGTTTTTTGCCGTTCTCTTCCTCGTATCGTTCCACGGCAAAGCCGAACAGCGCCCGGACGGCCTCGTTATTTTCGCCTACGTGAGGGCGGCGGTCGTCGGTTTGCGTTGCTTCCAACTCCTGCGTGTAAGAGCTGTAGGCAGCAGATTTGGAGAAATCAAGCTCCTCGATTCTGTTTTTCTGGTCTTGCAGGCGTTCGATCGTCGCTTTGATTTCCTCCTGGGTACGGGGCATTGTCCCGTCATCGTCCAGCAGTTCGGCTACGATTGTATCGTAATCCGGAGTAGGTACGTCAGGCGTTTCCTGGTGCTCGATGAACCGTTTTTGTAGTTTGTTAAAATAGAAAGCCGTCCGGTGGCTCAGCGCGCCTTTGATGGAAGTGGCGGGGAGCAGGTAGGGGGCTTTTTCTTCGGTTAGTAGCCTGGGCTTACCGTTTTCCCAACTTATGGTGGTCTCTCGCTTGGGCAGCTGGTTGACCCAGCCTTTTTTGCCATCCTGATTCCGTTCTCCCGTAGTCGTTTCGCCACCGACACCACGACCGAACTGGAAGAAATCCCGGGCCGTCAGCCGCAAGGTGTAGATTTCCCATTTGTCAGATTTGGGCGCGGACGCAGGTTCAGTGATCGTTTGAAAAGCAGGGGGAAGGGGCGCGTCAAGCATCGCCGGCAGGTTGAGGTAGGCTTCCCGCTGGTCGGCCTGTTGCAGGTCCAGGGAGCCCTTCTGAATCTCGACTACGCGAAGTTGGCCGAAGCCCTTGCGGGTGCCGCCACCGATCCGGAAGAAAGGTTGCAGGAACTGGTCGAGTAGCTGCTGCCAGTGCTCCGCATCCGCTTCGGTGCCTTGCAGACAAAGCTCGAAGACGAAGCGCGCACCCCGGGGCACGAGTTGTTCGTCGAACTTACCGTGGCCTTTGGCGTCGGCGGTGCCGCGGCTATTGATGCGGACGTGGTCGCGCTGCGGCAGCCCGCCTTCGGAGAGGAGTTGTAGGTATTTATCGCTAAAATCGGGCATTCCGTTGTCTTCCCCGACTACCTTACCGTCGGGGCCGATCAGGTGACCGGAGGAGACGACGAGGCGGCTACCTTCTTCCTGACTGCCAAAGATGGCTTTGACGAGGTCTTCACCGAGCGCACTGCGCAGGCATCCGGCCAAGGAAGTACCCGGCAGGTAGGGCAGGGTATAGGCATCGCGCGCCACGAGGCGGTCGGTAGCGAGGCCCTGCCGCCCGGAGCCGATGGCGAGGGGGCTGGCCGTCTCTACCGTCAGGCGCGCCAGATAGATGATGTTGTTCTTCATGCGGTTTGCTTTTGGGCTTCTTTGGCCATTTCGGCGGCCAGCTTTTGGAGGAATAGGGGTTGGTGGTCATCCGCTACTGACTTGACTACAGTTTGCAGGGTGTCTCGTCCTTTTCGCCAGCTGCTTTCCGACTGTCCCCGATGGAGGAAGCCAGTATCCTTGTTAAAAATCAACTGCTCCAGGGCTTTTTCATCGGCTGCGTGGTTAGCATAATTACGCAGCGCCCCCCACTGGCTGGCACTGATGCCGGAGAACTCGCCTTTATGCTGTCCGATGAAGGTGTTGACTTTCTGGTAAATGGTGCCTTCGACATCGCGCAGGCCTACCCGGCGGTTGAGCAGGGCTAATAAATGCGGGTTGGTATTTGGTGCTGTATCGGGACTATTCGTCTCAACTGGCTTGATGTCGGCTTTGGTTAGTGCCTCACGACAGTAGTCTCCTGTGTTTTTTTGCAAAAAGGGCGGATCAATCCAGATCTGCCCGAAGCCTTCCTCGTGGTGGGAACCCACCCCGCGCAGGGGCTCGATCGTTTCCGACTTTGCTCCTTTCACAAAAAAGACGGTCCCTTTTTTGATGACCCAGCGATCTGCGTTACGGTTCCAGCGGTGGCTGTTCCAGCTCTGGTATTCCTCACTTCGCACCTGCGTCCGCGCCCAATCAATCTTGGCTTCTTGGTCAAACCCCAAATCTTTGGCCTCCGGCCGTTTCGGCTGTCCGAACGCATCGTAAAAGCAAAGGTCGGATACGGCATAGACCAGCGTTCCTTCCGTAGTGGAAGCGTCCGAAGTGAAAGAAGGTATTGCCTCTTCCAACGCTTCAATGCGGACCCGTCCGTATTCAGCGGTACGGGAGCGGCCTACACCGTGCTCGCCTACGAGAGCCTCGCGGATGGCGGCCCCGTGGTTTTCCGTCGTATCCTCCACGCTAAAAGCGAACACCGTTCCGCGCGGGATACTGAAATAACCGTACATCTGGCTGTCTTTGCTACGGCGTTTTTCCGCGTCGTGGGCAGATTTTAGCTGGAAGTCGGTTTCGATCTTTAGTGCCTGCTTCCCCCTGGCGTCGATATAGCCGCTGCGGACTTGCTTGATTTGGGTACCATCCTTGGAGAGCTTCTTCCGATCTTCTGGCTTCAGCAAGTGATCAAGGTAAATCGGTGCGTCCGTGAGCTTTTGCCCCTTCAGGGTGAAGTAGGAAAGCGGTGTCGGGAAGAAGTACTGTCCGTTCGCGTAAGGGTAGGCGTTGCTGAACTTTACGTGTCCGCTATGGAATAAGTCACGGCAAGCTGTCGCATCGAGCTTTTCATAACCTTTTGCCACAATGCCCATAAACTTGGCACCGGGGATGTAATCCAGCGAATCGACCTGCCCTTCCGTAGCGGCCCGGGAGGAGAGGACCAGCCGCGAAAGCAGGGTACAGGTAAAATGGTAGGTCTTCTTACTCATTGGGCATGATTTTAAACTGACAGCGGCCCAGCCCCCGGGAGCGGTTCTGGCCTAATCGTTTGACGTAGCGCAGGCAGCGCTCCAGCATTGCCCGTTGTGCTTCGGTAGCCCCGGAAATCTCCCCGACGATGGTGAGCGGAATGGTGACTTCCAATTGGCGTAGGGAACCGTCGGCGGTCGTTCCATGCTCGTTTATTTGTGTTGCGGCGAGTACTTCGTAGAGGGCTTCGGTTTGTTTTCCTTCGGCGATTTGACCGGCAATGTCAGCGGGTAACTCCGCGCTGCTGAACCAGCAAGTGCCCACCTTGGTCGCGGGCGATTTTTCATCCGCTTTTTCTTCAGACTTCTCCCCGAAAATGAGGGTGATCTGTTCCTGACTAAAGGCTTCGTCGCCCAACGCCAGCAGGTCTTCGGCGGCATGACGGAGCAGGCCTTTGATCGTTTTTCCGGGTACGATGGGAAGCCCTTTACCTGTTTTATTGACCACCTGATCGGCGTAGGTACCTCCGGATAGCCCGGAGCCGGTGTGCCAGTAGTCGTAGAATTGTAGGGTGTAGTGTAAGGTCATAGTGTGGCGAGTTGGAGAGCGTCGTAGAGGCGGATGGGCGCACCTTTATCTTCTTCTTTTTCTGTAAATGGAGACTTAACATCCAGTCTATCGGTAGCCATTGTATTTAATGCTCTGATCCGCTCCAGTTTTTGGGCGGCGGCTTCCGGATCTACTCGTAGTTCACCGAGATAGTCTCTCAGTGGACCGGTAGGCGTTTCTTTCTCCCGGAGAACTTGCTCGTATTTCAGTAGTTTCTTCGTGGTAGTGTATCCGTCAGGTATTAAGCTGGTGAAGTAAGGGCCGGTCGTCAGGTGTTTACCATCGGCCGTCATCAGCTCCTGCTCGATGATATCCTTATAGTCTTCTACAAAGCTGGCCTGCACTTTGTGGAAGTGAAGTGATGATGGAGTATGTTCCGAATCGATCTTCTTAGCGATCTTTTTCGTCCAGCTGCATAGTTCTTCCGCCAGATGGGCGGCGTAATGGAAGGGGTACTTGGGCTTTACGATGGCAATGCCGGCACAGGCGGTGAGGCCATCCTTAAAATACTCGGACACGTCATAGTTCCCCGCAAAATTTTCAAAACCTGTACGGGTCTCCTCCTCAAACGCCTTCAGGTACGCCTCTGTGAAAGCGACAGCATGCTCGGCGCGCAGGATCACGGTCAGGTCATCCCCGCCGATCACCACCGGGCGGATGGGAAGTCTCGTCTTGCCCGCTTCAATCTGGCCGCGCTCTTTGGGATCTAGACGATCAAGTAGCACCCGGTAAGCAGCCTGGGCAGCAGCCTGGGTGGCTGCCTCCAGCGTTTCGCTAAAGGCCCGGTAGCCCGCTTGCAATTTCTCATCCTCAATTTCGGGCAACATTTTCTGAATGAGCTTGCCGAGATTGTTGCCGTCGGCGTGGACTACGGCTAGCCAGGAGCGCTGGAACTTGTTGGTGATGTGCTCCATTTCGAAAGCAAACTGTTTCACCTTAAGCTTCTTACCCGTTAGCTTTTTGTACAATCGATCATAACCGGATGCTTCTCTCTTGCATTGCTGACGTCGGTCCATCAAACCTTCATCTTTGGTTATCCCCCCTGGTCGTCCGGTTCTACGGGCCCGCTCGCTGATCATCAAGCCGAGTTCGGTGGGTGGGCTTGGGCGGTTCCGCTGCACCTGGAG
Source organism: Neolewinella agarilytica (assembly GCF_900110645.1). Taxonomy (GTDB): domain Bacteria; phylum Bacteroidota; class Bacteroidia; order Chitinophagales; family Saprospiraceae; genus Neolewinella; species Neolewinella agarilytica. The sequence continues at coordinate 284,473 of NZ_FOFB01000001.1, read as the reverse complement.
TAAGCGGTTTACCTTGTTAGCGGCGGCATGCAGGTTGGGGTAATCTTTTATTTCTACTACTGCCTGGCTTACCGTAAGCCCGGGCATTTGGGTAGCGACGTATCGTTCAAAGTCGCGGACTACCTTCTCGCAGGAAGACCTGTCGGGAAACAGGTATAGTATTTCTCCGGCGGCATTGCGCAGGAGTTGATCTTCTTGGTATTCGACGCCTACGTCCTTGAAAAAGCCTGAAAAGCCTTTATCGGAGAGCGATTCGATCAGTTCGCTCGCGCCGGCAATTTCCCGGAGTTTATTGGTTTCAAAAATGAAGGACTGAATACCCTGCACTTTCGCTCCGTAGAGATATTGGGTCATAGTGTATTAGCTGTTTAGGGGTTCGACGGTGCCGTGGCCAATGCTTACGCCTTTGCCGAGTCCGATCCAGGTGGGGAGGTTGACGTTGGTGGTGAAGGTGGCCTCAAAGGCGAGTAGTTGCTGCTGCTTGAAGCGTACCATTTTTGGGGGCTTTAGTTTTTCGAGGGTTACGGTTACGCGGCCGTCGATCCACCAGTCAACGCCCTTGGCGAAGGCGAGGATATTACCTCTCAGGGTGGCGGCAATGAGTTCCTGGCGGGCGGGTTCATCTCCTTCCAGTGTTTTCCAGCGGGCATACCGCTGCTGGTTGAAAGGCAGATAGTTCGAGATATGGTAAGTCGCCGGGGTTTCGGCGAGTCCCATATCATAGTAGCGGAGCTGCATATCAACTACTTTAAACAGCTGCTGTTTGCGCCCGATGCGTAAATTTAGGTTGCGGACCTGGAAAAGCTGGTGGATGTCTTCCGTACCTTCATCCAGGCAAATGATCCCAGCTCTTTCCTGCTCCAGTTGCTTGTACTGAATCAGTGGGTAGCGGTAGATCACCTGTTTGGTATTCTCCTTATGATTATGGAACAGACTGCTGCGGCGTTCGGTCTTTTCGATAACCGCAGAGCGAAAGAGGCGAATCTCCTGCTGGTTGATGCGTTGGTCAAATTGTACCGAAAGGTAACGTATAGGTTTCAAGTGCGGGAGTAGTTAAAAGTAGGACTAAATGTATTTTGTGCTTAGTGGCTTAAAGTTAGTAAATTAGAGTGCAAAAAGCACGCACGCTTTAAAAGAATATGGGGAAAACCGCTGAAATCAGGTGCCGGGCCATAGACCGTACCCTTCGTAATAATCCGAATGGAGTAAGTTGGCAGCAATTAGCTGAGGCTTGTTATCAATCATTCGTTACACTTGGGTGGGAAGACCGGCAACCGCCGAGCCGCCGGACGATACTGGAAGACATTCGGACAATGCGTAGTGGTGAATTGGGGCAGTCGGCTCCGATTGAATACCTAAAGGGTAGTGGGTACCGCTACGAATACCGTGATTTTGAACTGAATCCAGAACCATTAGGGTTTGATGATCTGCTTACGCTACGTAATCTCGTCGATTGGGCAGAGCAACTGACCTACGGGCAATTGCCCGCTGATTTTTCGGATGCTATTCAACGTTTGGCCCGTCATTTACATACCCAGGTGCAACGGCAGGTACCTAGCATCAAATTGGACCGTCCTGGTGGTCTTGACGGGAGAGAGAATATGCAGCCATTGCATCATGCAATTTTGTCGAAGACTGCGGTTCGCATTACTTATCAGGAGTATTTGAGCGAACAAAAAGAATTTACACTCAGCCCTTTTTTACTTAAAGAATATAACCGCAGGTGGTTTCTGGTGGCTTATGACCACGATGCTGAACAACTCTGGACCTTTCCCCTGGACAGGATTATTACTGTAGAAAAACTTGCCCTTACTAAGTTTTTCGATTCTCCTCGGCTACAACCTCTGAATTGGTTGGACCCGATTATTGGAGTAATCAGGCCTCCTGCGGAAGAAGCCGTAGAGGTAACCCTGCGCACTACGCGCTTGCAAGCTTGTTATTTCAGGACTAAGCCATTACACCATTCACAACAAGAACTTACTCCTGTTGGTACGGAGCGGCCGATTTTTTCGCTAACCATTATTCCTAATCCAGAGTTAGAGATGCAGTTGCTTAGTTTCGGAGCTGCCGTTGAAGTGCTGACGCCTGCCAGGCTTCGGGAAAAGATAGCTTTACAAATAAAAGAGGCTATGAACCTTTACGAAGTGAATTAAAACACCCATAGTAGTTCACGGAAGGCGGTAACCTATGCTTATGGGGTAGCGCCCGACCACCCGCAAAGTACAGCTTTAACCCGTACCGGTGTCCATTGATAGCCGACCCAAGCATTATCGTATACCATCTCTACAAGGTGGGGGCATCCAATGCAGTCCTGATAGGTTCGGGCATAAGATCCAGACCAGTTGTCTCCTCCGTGAAATCGTTGTCGTCGGGGGCAGGGACAGCCTATGGTCCTAAAGTGATGGTAGCCCCGCCATTCACTATGTTTGACTTTAAGCTGCTTACTCGTTTTTCGCCGTCGGTACTCAAATTGGTGTTGAAGCGGGTTAAATAACCACCGGCCATGAACCGCCCGGCCACGGTCACGGCCGCCAAAATTGATGATTCTTCGGGCCAGTTCTTTGGTGTCTTGCCCACGGCTCTCGTTTACGAGCTCTCTGAAAATGGCCAATACGTCAATTTCGAGGGATGGTATCCCTGCTCTGATAAAGGCGCGCTCCTTGAGGGAATCTACAGCATGAGATACTTTTAATTCTACTACCAGTTTTTCCTTGCCATACAAAAGTACATCGGCCACAAAGCCCTTGATGCCCACTTCTTCGCTCGTCTTATGATATTTGAAGAGACTGGGGCCGCGAACATGCCGTGTGAGCTGGTGAACCAGCACAGGAGGCATGAGTAGGCAGGAATGGTGATGTAGAACCGCTTTAGCGAAACGATGCAAACCTGATTCTATTCCTCCCGGACATTCTCCAGCTCCATGATGGGCAAAATGATGGGCATTGACCTTACCTTTTTTGGCGGATAATGCCGCACCACAGCCGGGGCAGAAACAACGGCACTTTAAACCACTTTTTGCTCGCCGGATGGGAACAATTTTACCGTCTTCACCAATACCTACAATCAGGGGTAATTTGCGCATTGGCATACCCAGTAATTAAAAAACTAAAAAGGATGCACGAAAAGTAAGTTAATGGTAGCACTTGTGTAAAATGTTGTATTTGTGTTGCGTGCAAAACAAATATAAGTGTAATTTCTGCAACCTGCAACCTGCAACCTGCAACTTGCAACCTGCAACTAGTAACCTGCAACTAGTAATGCCCCCCACTCAAATACCGGTCCCCCCGATCACAAATAATACAAACGACGACGCCTTCGTCCAACTGCTCGGCCAGGCGGAGGGCGGCGGCGGTGGAACCGCCGGAGCTCATGCCCGCAAATACACCCGCTTCCCGGGCCAGTCGGCGCATGGTGGTGATGGCTTCTTCCTGGCTAACGTCGATCTTCTGGTTGACGACCGTCGGGTCATAAATTTTGGGCAGGAAGGCCGGGCTCCAGCGGCGGATACCGGGAATACGACTGCCGTCCGTTGGTTGAACGCCGACAATTTTGACGTCAGGGTTCTGTTCGTGCAGGTAACGGCCCGTGCCGGTGATGGTGCCGGTAGTGCCCATACTGGAGACGAAGTGGGTAACCTGGCCATCGGTTTGTTCCCAGATTTCAGGGCCGGTGGTTCGGTAGTGCGCCTTCCAGTTGTCATCATTGGCGAACTGGTTGAGCTGGAAGTAATCGCCCGAGTCATGCATCTCCTGGGCCACCTCTCTGCTGTATTCAATGGTCTTTTCGGCCGGGGTAAGGATGACCTCCGCGCCGTAGGCGCGCATGGTAGACACCCGTTCTTTGGTGGCGTTTTCGGGCAGGACGAGCGTAATGGGAATCCGAAGCTTAGCGCAAATCATCGCCATGGCAATACCGGTGTTTCCGCTGGTTGCTTCCACAATGGATTTACCACCGTCGAGATCTCCGCGCTCCCAGGCACCGAGTACCATGCTGAGGGCTGCGCGGTCTTTGACACTGCCTCCGGGGTTTTGCCCTTCCAGTTTACCGAACACCTGAACGGCGGGGTTATCGCTTAGGTCAGAGATATCGAGTAGGGGAGTATTGCCGATGAGGGAAAATAGGTTGGACATATTGGCGCGTTAGTCTGTTGGTATTTTGGTCTGTTGGCTCTTCAAGAGTGTTTCTTGACCATTCCGCAAAGTCACTCAAACGAAAAATAGGGCAACAAGGTTGGCAGATTCTTATCAGTTATCAGCCGCAGACGACGTAAATCTTCCGGGCCGTTAAAACGACCAAACTTTTCACGGTTTTTGACGATAGAGTTCGCCAGATTCCGATTGATGTAAGGGTGCCTTTTCAACTCATCATAAGTAGCGCGGTTGATTACGAGCGGCCGGGGAACGGGACTGGCCTTGAGGTAGGGCATGATGGCCTGGAAAGTAGAGTCCGGGAGGCCCCGCGTTTCTCCTACCTGATTGACGGAAACGAAACCACCGAGCACTTCCCGAAAACGAACAATGCGTTTTGCGCGATAGGAACCGATGCCGGGGATGGACTTCCATACCGACGTATCTGCTGTGTTGATGTCGACGGAACCAGGTGGGGGAGGAGGAACCTTCGGTTTGTAGGTGTAGGTAGTTGGCGCGGCCGCAGGTGCAGTGGAGGTTGGAGGAGCAAGGCGCACGAGCGGAATAACGGCCTCCACCAAGGCTGAATCCAATGACTTTACCCGCCGCAGGTCCGTTGCCCGCCGGAAAGTAATTGCCCGGTCGCCCCGGTACCGCAGTAAGGACTTTGCCTGCCAGGCCGGGAAGCCCAGCAGCTGGAAGCTATCCGCCGAGATGGTGTTGGGGTCAAAAGAAAATTGTAGCGCGGCGACGACCGGTTCCGGCTCTTCCGGCGGAATCTCCGCTAAGCCGATCAGGTGGTCTTTCTGCTGATCTGAAAGCGTCCCGAGTCGACGCAGGTCTTCCGCCTTCCGAAAGGCCCGGCCATATTTTGCTTTACTACGGTAGTTGATAAGGGCAACTGCTTGCTTAGGGCTTAGCCCCAATCGTTCTAAATCCTGCGCAGAAACGGTGTTGGGATCAAAAGCAAAACTTTGCACCTGCGGCCGCGCCCTTTTCTTTGCTGTATCCGCCACGTAAGCCAGTGGAATCAACCTGGCCTTATCATCTCTGCTCAAGACGAATAACTTGCCAATTTCCTCCGGACTCTTAAAGGCATTCTGACGGTTACCCCGGAATTTTAGCCAACTCAGCGCCTGCTTGTCGCTAAGTCCCAGCCGGATGAGTTCCTCCCGGGAAACGGTGTTCGGGTCGAAAGCAAAAGCTTCTGGTACCGGACCAAACTGCTGTCGTTCCTGCACCATCAGGCTCTGGCGAAGGCTACTGGCTGCTGCCACCGATGAAGCCGAAGCATGGTCCCCGAATGACAATCCGAAGTCAGTCAGCCAGGTACAACCGACTGCAACAATAAGAACGGCCAGCAAGGCTAACCGCTGATTACGCGGGTAGGCACCTAATCGATAGTCCATGCTGGTAAAGGTAGCCTTGATTGGGCGATTTTCAGGTCTTACCTGGCTGTTTTACAGCGGCAGCGGCCAGTCCAAAAACTGACACACCAGTCCGCCCATCAGCGCCATGGCAATGGCCCAGTAGCCAACGTGGATCAACATGTATTTCCAGCTTTTACGTTCGAAGAGACCATTGATACAAATGATGGGCGCAACGATGGCCAGCGCACCCATGGCGCCATGCAGCGCTCCATGACCGAAGTGGAGGTGGCGGGAGTACATCCCCCATTTGTCGTCCAGAGCATTCAGGTCCTGCCAGAGGGCACTACCACTTTCGGCCCATTCCGGTAACATGCCGAACATGCCGGACAGACCCGTTTGGTGCACTACCAGTATTGGAATAAAGGCGGCCAGAATGACGCTGTATACATAAGAAAGGCCAAGAATTTTCAGCATATTGCCGTTTTCCAATTCTGCGTCAGTAACGCCCGCTTCGCGTTGCCAGGCCTTTCCGAAAAGAGGGCCATAATAAATCATGCCGACGGCCATTGGAACCAGGGCAAACAGGAAGGTGAGCCAGAAATTAGATGGAATCATAGTGTAGTGGGTGGTTTGGTAGGGATAAAACTAGGTGTTAGAACGGATAAAAACAACAAATTGTAAATAATAAATATTTTAGACATAAAAAATCACTCCCAGTTGTAAACTCCTCCTACGAAAACAATTCGCCGCGAGAATACCTCCTCCGAGCGATTCTCGAAGGTGGCATCGTAGCCGTAACTTCGGATGTTTTCGGTGTTCAGCAGGTTATTGACGCTGAGGTACAGGATTAACTGCCCCTCCCCGAGCGGGAAAATTTTGGAGGCAGACAGGTCAATACGGCGGTAGTTAGGGTAGCGCGTACCGTCGTCGGCGGCGGCGAAGACCGGCGATTGCCAGCCCTCCCGGCCGGGTATGGGCATTTGACCGATGACGGGGAGGAAGTATGTCCCCCGCCGCCAGCTGGCGGCGAGGCCGAGGCTCACATTGCCTTCAAACGATTTTTGCACCTGCGCCCGCGCCAGAAACGGAAGGTCGCGCCGCGACGGAACGCCCGCTGCCTCCGAACGGCTTCTCACCATCGCCAGACTGGCCCAGGCCCGCAAGCTCTTGTTGTCAAATGTTACCCGGCTTTCTGCTCCGCTTACCCGTAAATCGGTGCTTAATTCGTACCGTTCCTGCTTGTCGAACAGCGCTGCTTCCAGCGTCCAGAACCGCCGTTCGTAAGTGTATTCCAGGGCCAGTTGGCGAAGCTCCAGCCACTGCCACTCCCGGACCTGCGGGCCGGGAGACAGAAACTGCGCAAAACGTCCGCCCCCCAGGTTAAACCGGTGCCACTTGCCCGCCCGGTACTTCAGGGAAGCCTGAGCGGTGTATTGGATTTCCTCCGTTGAAAAACCATAAAGCGACTTCAGGCCCGCACCCACCAACCACTTTTCTCCCAGTCGCAACTGGCCATAAGCGTAGGCTTCCACTAATTGATGGTCAGTCTTTACGTAGTAGGTCTGCGAAGGGTCCTCCGGAGAAATAGCGTAGTCACTTAAGGGGAAGCTTCCCCTCACCCGGTCGGCAAAAACGTTGGTGCTGGCTCCTGTTTTTAGCTTGAAACCAGACTTGTTATAAGTGCCATGAACTGCCGCATGCCCACTCAGGCGGCGAGGCTCCGTAATGCTGTTGCCAAACCGGTACTGCCCGTTTTCCCAGTCCATCGCCTGATTGAAACTCCAGGCCCAATCGTTTCGCTCCAGTTGCCAGTTCGCAATCGCTAAATGGCGGGGCTTTCGCTGCTCAAAATCGCCTTCGTAGTAAGGGGACTGAGTCGTGAAGGTGAACCGTTCCTGAAAGCCGAGGTAAAAGAGCTGAAAACTGGATTTTTCACTGAAATTATGCACGAATTGTACTGCTGCATCAAACCCATTGGAGGCCTTTAACTCCGGTAACCCTTTGCGATTCAGTGCGCGGAAGGCATCCAGGTTCGCCACGTTGACGAAGGCGCGGATACCACTTTTGGGGCCAAGGGGCCTGCTGTGTGAAAGCCCCGCTCCGGCAAGGTTCAGGGAGATGCCGTAGTTAGTCGTTGTGGGTAAATCCCTGGCGGTATACAAAGCGACCGCTCCGGCACTCGTTTGGGAATAATTTACGGGAGGAGCGCTGGCGTAGATTCGGACATCGGCCAGGGGGATCTGCCCGAAAATGCTAAACTGGCCCACCCCATTGCTTTGGTCAAGGCGGACGGCGGATCGAATGGGCACGTCGTTCAGGTAAACGCCCGTAGCCTCGGAGGGGCTGCCGCGCAGGGAGACATTCGCCGTTTCGTCTACGTTGGTTGCTGCCGGGAGTGTATTGACGGCCAGCAGAGGATCGGCGTTAGCTGCCGGGTTGAGGTAGATGTCCATTTGGCTGATCCGGGTACTGGCCAGTTCCCCGTTGGGGATCTTTTTGGCACGAACGGTGATGGCATCCATGGAGGCTGCGTCCGTTGGTTGTAATGGCCAGAGAATGGCTGTGTCCGATGCCGTGACTAAACGGGCAAAGGACTTGAAGCCGAGGAAACTGACCAGGACCGAATCCGGTTCGGAGAGCTCCAGAGAAAAGCGGCCATCAAGGTCGGTCGTCGTTACTTTCCCGGGGGCGGAAAGCGGGTAGACATAGGCTCCCGTCAGCGGGGCCTGATCGGCACGGCTCACGATGGTGCCGCTGATACTGATCTGAGCGTGGAGGCAGCCGCTTACCGTTAGCAGGAGCAGCAGGAGAAATTTGGGCATGGTGGGTGGTTTGTGCCGTCGGGTGCGCTTATGTCTGTCTTCGGCGGCCAGTCGACGGTTCTTATTTACTCAGTGCGGGGAGTAATACTTTCGCTACGTATCCAAATTCCGGTTCCAGCTCTAAGGCTTTCAGGTAAGTCATCCGGGCGCCGGCGGTGTCGCCGGCTTTGCTTTGTGCCTGTCCGAGCAGGGCCAGTGTTTGGAGATGAAACCAGTCGCAACCAGCCTCATCGTTGTTGGTGGCAATGGCGGCCTGAAGGTGCTCAACGGCGAGCTCGGGGTCTCCTCCCCAGGTTTCCGGAGTGTAGAAGAGGTTGGAGCCGAGGCAGTATTGCGCAACGGGGTTTTTGGCGTCATAGGAGACTCCTTTGGTGGCATATTTGCTGGATTTGCTGCCGTAGAGCATCCCTTTCATGGGAGATTGGGCGATGAGCAGACCGAGGTAGGCGCTGTAAAGCCCGTTAGCAGCGGGGTCTTTTTTGTCGGACTCCCAGAATTTGTCCAGCGAGTCTTCCATCAGGTCAAGGCACTCACTAAGAAAAGCATCGTTTTGGCTGGCCATGGCGGTGCCGGCGGCACCAAGTCCGAGGCGAGCCATTTCAAGCTGGTTGGCGGAATTGTCGGGTAATGCTTTTGCCTTGAGGAGTACTTCTTTCCAGCCATCTATGTCATTGGTCAGGTAAGCAGTGCGGGCTTGTTGGTTCAGCTCGGTGCTGTTGTTGCATTGGGCGCTGACGCAGGTGCAGGCAAAAAGTAAAAGGAGCAAGGGTAGGTAACGCATCGTTGTATCGTTTAGGATTGATTTTGAAACTGTCCGCAAGAAGCAGCCCATTCCATCACCCCGAAAATTTGCTTGCTGAGTGGGCGGATTGACTTGACGGCTGGCATATTCCCCGTTCGTCAAGTAAAAGGCACCATTCGTCAAGTTGAGCGCCCAACCGTCAATGGGATGGTTTCTAATTGAGTGCAACCCTGTACATTAGCTTAAGAGCAGTATACTTAGCTCGTAAAACCTTATATGGATCAGCCCTTTCCCTACATTTTTCGTCGTGGCCCCTGGATCGATTTGATCTTCTGGCTTGTTTACGGGCTGTTCTGGCACGTGATTTTCTCTCCTAATGTCTTTGCTGCTTCCAACCTGACCATTACAGCTATTCTCACCAGTTGGCAGGCGGTGGCTACTTACTCCCATCACCGCTTTCTTCTGGAACCCAGAGCGAATAACCAACTGTCTATATTACCTTATATTTTGGCTGTGGTATTGTTGGTCTGCTTTTGTTCTACTCTAAGCGGGACTAGTCTTTACGCCTTTTTCATAACAGTGCTTACCCCTGGCTCAACGGAAGAATTTCTTGGGGAATTCCGGGACTATTGGCTTGGTTCGATTCTGGGAGGCATGACGATGGCAGTAGCCACCACCGGAGCGATCTATCTTTTTGGTCGCCGTCTTGATCTGGAGAAGCAGGAACGGGAACGGGAATTTGCTCATACACAAACTGAGCTGGCTTACCTGCGCGGTCAGCTTAATCCTCATTTTCTCTTCAATGCCCTGAATAGTATCTATGTCCTCATCCCACGAGACCCGGATATGGCTCAGGAAGCGCTGGGCGGGTTTTCGGATTTGCTGCGGTATCAATTGTACCGTTCTGAGCGGGATTTAGTCCCGCTGACCGAGGAGCTCGATCAGCTGCAGCAATTTGCGGAGTTAAGCCGGTTGCGATTTGAGGAGGATCTCAATTTTGCACTTCACCTGGCTCCTCACTCTGGTACGCCGACCATACCGCCTATGCTACTGCTTCCTTTACTGGAGAATGCTTTTAAGTATTGCCCGAAAATGGGCGGTAGGATATCCGGAGAAGCGAAAGTGACTGACGGTAAATTGTTCTTTTCGCTGGAGAATAATGTTTCTGAAAAAGTAATCGCTTCTGAGGCTTCGGGGATTGGCCTGAGCAATATTCGTCGGCGATTAGAGATTCTTTTTCCCGGTAATTACCGCCTGGAAACGGAAGAACAGGATGGGCAGTATTCTGTACACCTTGAAATCCCTACCACAGAATGACCATTAAAACCCTAATCGTTGACGATGAGCCCCTGGCAAGAACGGGCCTGAGTGATTACCTCCACCGGGTGGACTTCCTTACCGAAGCGGGCCAGGCCCGCGACGGGATGGAGGCACTCCGCCTGATTGAAAGTCAACAGATTGATTTGTTGCTGCTCGATGTCCAGATGCCCGGTCTGAGCGGGACGGAGTTGATGCAGAGTCTCCGTCATCCGCCAGCGGTGATTTTTACCACGGCACACCCGGGTTTTGCGGTGGAAGGCTTTGAGCTTAATGCGATTGATTACCTGTTGAAGCCAATTTCTTTTCCGCGCTTTTTGCGGGCGGCCCTTAAAGCGAGAGATAAGCTTTCACCGGAGAGTCTCACGGCTTCCTCAACGGCTACTGCACCTGCGTCCGCGCCGAATAAGGAGGAGCCTGAAGATATATTCATTCGCCAGGAAGGCCGCGTAGAGCGCCTGTTGCTTAAAGACATTCTCTATGCCGAGAGTATGCAGAATTACTGCCGCATCCACACGGTTAATGGAAGTCATTTGCCTTTGTTGCCCCTCAAGGAATTGATTCAGGCGCTGCCGGAGGCGGATTTTTTCCAGATTCACCGATCTTATGTCGTGAATCTGAAAGCCGTGGAAGCCATCGTTGGTAATCAATTACGAATTGGCCCGCAGCTACTTCCCGTGAGCCGGTCTAAGCGCGCAGAACTGGAGCGCAGACTGGTCGGGAACCGATTGTTGTGATCTTTGTGTGTCTTTAAGACGAAGAATCCGGCGAATATCCCTTTATTTGTGACATGACAAATCTATCAGTGGATCTTAACGGCCACATTGCCGTCCTTACCGGCGGGGCCGGTGTGCTTGGCATGGCGATGGCCCATGCACTTTCTCAGTCCGGGGCTAAGGTGGCCCTGCTCAGCAGAACCCGATCAAAACTTGAAAGTGCCTGTAAGGAGCTAACGGACAACAGCGGCAACCCGACCCTTGCGCTTGCCTGCGATGTAACCGATGAAGACTCTCTGCGGAAAGCCCTGTCTGAGCTGAAAGAAACCTGGGGGCGACCTACCATTTTGGTTAATGCCGCCGGCGGTAACCGCGCCGGTGCCACCGTGATGCCCGATGCGGATATCTTCGCGACTTCGGCGGCTGATTGGCGCTCGGTCATCGATCTCAACATGATGGGAACCGTGCTACCCAGCCTAATATTTGGCGAAGCCATGACGGAGGGCGGTAGCATCATCAATATTTCCAGTATGGCCGCTGACCGGCCACTGACCAGGGTAGGGGGCTACTCGGCTTCCAAGGCCGCCATCGATAATTTTACCGGATGGCTGGGCGCTGAACTGGCCCAACGCTATGACGGCAAACTCCGTGTAAATGCCATTGCTCCCGGCTTTTTTATCGCCGATCAGAACCGGAAACTGCTCATGAATGATGATGGTACGCCTACCTCCCGCGGGAAGCAAGTCCTGGATCAGACACCAATGGGCCGATTCGGCGAGCCGGAAGAATTGCAGGGGGCACTGTTGTTTTTAGCGTCGGACGCATCCAGTTTTGTTACCGGTACCGTCGTGCGGGTGGATGGTGGATTTTCTAATTTTGCGGGCTTGTAATTTTCTTTTGAACTGGAAAATTCAAAACAAACTCCAAGCTGCTCGTGTCCAACAGTTTAAACGGGTTCAATATCAAGTAGTACTGAACGTACTTATACTCAGTCTTTGATTCAAGTGCCTGGCCCCGGGGATGGTCTCTCCTTCGGCTCCTCAACTTCTCCAACTCCTTTGGAGAACTATCCTGCTGTAAGTACCTTACGAATGCAGTCTGATGTTCAGTGTATTCAGCAGCCCTGAAGCCGCTATGCGGCAGATTTTTCCGGAGGAGCAGAAGGAGAAAAGGAGATGGAGGAGAGACTTTCGAGGATTGCACTATTATTCTCACTTATTCACGTCCATGAAGTTCTTCCTCGCCCTTTTTTTGGCAGTTTTTACCACACTTTCTCCTCTTTGTGGTCAGAGCTTTGCCGACTCCCTATCCACCTTTCTTAATTCCTTCCGCACCGAAAAGGTCTACGTAGGCCACGATAAGCCCTACTATGCTCCGGGCGAAACTATCTGGTGTAGTGTTCGGCTGGTAGACGGAACGACTCATCAGGTATACGATGCGACTCCTCTGGTTTATGTTGATTGGATTGATCCTGAGGGGAAGGTCGAAAAAACGTTTACACTGCAGCTTAAGGATGGTTTTGCTCCATTGGATATTTCCACCCCAACTACTGCTAAGACGGGAACTTACCGTCTCAGGGCTTACTCCCAGTATCAGCGGAATTTTGACGAAGCCTACCTCTTTCAGAAAGAGATCAGGCTCCTTGACTTTGTTGATGCGCCGGATTCAATACCCACTGCGGAAAGTTTTACGGTCAAATTTTATCCGGAGGGAGGCCATTTAGTAAAGGAAATGGAATCTACCGTTGCCTTTAAGGCACGCAATAACCGGGGAGAAAACATTTCTCTACGCGGTATGCTAATCGATGCATCCGGAAAAAAACTGAGCGACGTGCTGACCCTGAATGAAGGAATAGGCATTTTTAAACTGAGGCCGGAGGCCGGGAAGACTTATTTCCTGAGAACGGAGTATGAGGGCGTAAAAGAAGATTTTCAGTTACCAGCGGCATTAGAGAGCGGCTTTCTTTTGCATGCTTCGGCGAGGTCTTCCGAAACGATCAGTGTCACGCTAAGGGCTGATGACAAGAATACACTGATTGGTACCACACTGATTGCGCAGGTTCGGGGCAAGATCGTTCTTCAGGTGGCATTGGAGGATGAAAGCGTTCAGTTGTTGTCGATTCCAAGGAAAGAGGTTCCTTCAGGGATTATTCATTTCACCTTGTTTGATGCACAACAGCGGCCCGTTTGTGAACGGCTGGTTTTCAATAAGAACCCCAACGAAAGGGTAACTCTGGGGATAGAAAAGGATAAGGAGGAGTATAAGCCCCGGGAGGAGGTGGTGCTGAATTTATCCACGCTGCTTGAGGGGCAGGCAGTGCTAGCGTCTGCGTCAATTACTGTTTTTGATGATGCACTGAACAGTGAAGAAGCCAATGAGTTAACGGTGGAAAACTATCTGCTCCTGCAGTCTGACCTTCCCGGCAGGATAAATAATATCCAACAGTATTTCGCTGAAGACAATACCCGGACCAATACGCTGATTGATCTGCTGATGCTCACCCATGGCTGGCGAAAATTCACCTGGCAGGATGCGCTGGCGGGACAGCTGCCCGATCTGCTCTTTCCACCTGAAGAACACCTGACCATTGCCGGTAAAATTACCCGGCAGGAAAGGGAGGAAGGAGTGAAAGCTGACGTTCAGTTGCAGGTGCTTTCGCTGGATGATCTTACGTCTTTGGAAGTAAGCACGGAGGAAGACGGAATCTTTGTTTTTAAGGGCTTTGACTTTGCCGATACGACTAACGTCATGCTACAGGCAAGTACCCATAATGAACGGGTGATGAATAAGCGGGAGGAAGGGGAAACAGGGCGTACGGGAAGCCGTTTCGTTGATGTCCGGGTGATTACCCCGGACTCTCTACCGTTCAATGATGCCATTGGGTACCAGTCAGCCATTCACCGCCCGCAGACCCTGAAGGCTTACGCTTACGAGATGGCGACTTCCTTGCGGGAAAATGCTGTGGATGGCTCGGAGTGGTCTGTTGATCTGGAAACCATCACCGTGACGACTGGTAGAAACAAAGCAGAAATCCGGGAACAGAAGATCAAGGATCGGATGAAGGAAAAGGGCGTCTTCTACTTTGGTGGAACCCAGAAGTTTATGGCGGATGATCCTCAGTTTGACGGCTATCGGGACGCCAGTATTTATGAGCTCATTAAAACGGTTGTTCCGCGTATTCACCTGGTCCCGGATGGTGGCCGTCCGAGGCTATTGTACGGCAGTATTACGGCTGGGGTAGAGCCATTGATTGTTGTGGATGGTTCTGTTGTCCCGCTCTCTGTTGTCAATAACCTGAACCCGAATGATGTAGCGGTGATTGAAGTTCTGGAAGGGCTTCTGGCACAGCATTATTCCAACGACGATGCGGTGGTCCTTTCACTGGTCACCAAGCGGGATGGAGAGATTGAAATAGCGAATCCCGGAATGCTCAATATTGTACATCCGGGTTACTATCAGGCCCGGGCGTTTTATGCTCCCGATTACTATGAATTAACCGACGCCTCCAGGCCAGACAAACGGTCCACCCTTTACTGGAACCCTAACGTGAAAACTGCTGACGGAAGGGCCCGCTGTAGTTTTTTTACCGGAGACCGGACTGGGAACTATCTTATTCGGGTGGAGGGTATTTCCGTAGACGGAATCCCTTTTGTGGGGAAGCGTCTTATGCGGGTGGAGTAGGGGAGAGTATCCCGGGACGATTGTAATGGTCCCCGTTCTGGGGCAAAGAAAATTTCAGGTTTTAGTGCTCATGATTTTAATCAGTCAGAGAGGACTGTTTTGGATAGGGGTGACCACTCTCACATTTAATCGGTTTGACAGTAATCTTACAAAAGGTGATAGTAATGCTATCGTCCATTGCGGTTTCATTCTTGTTTCCCTTATGTAAAACTACTATTCACCTTAAATCGATAGAATCATGTTTAATTTCAAGTTGATCATTGCTTTGTTCGTGTTCATGCTTTCAACGGTAAGCCTTACGGCGGGTAGTTCTCCGGTACTCATGGTTACGGATTCTCTACCCAACGGAACGGATCAGGCCAGGTTAGAACAAATTGAAAAGAAGTTAGCCCGTAGTCCGCACTACAAAAACCCTAATGCAGGCGGCCGGTTGGCGGTATTTAACCGCAACGCACCTGAAGCCACCGTTAGTAGAAAGGAAATACTAACCGGACCTGCCTATAAAAACAGAAAGCGGGGAAGAGTCCCGGCAGACACTACGGCTAAAACGGGTACGACCCGCCCAAGACTGATGGGGCCACGGTACAAAAACCGGAGATTTAAGTCTCATCGTCCTCAGTAAGGTCGAAATTTATAATGCTTCACACCCACGCATTTATGGCTATTCAGGTAAGAATTCTCCCCCCTTCCGCTCTCTTCATTTCTGACCCGCAGGGAACGGATCTTGGAAAGAGAATTCTTGCCAATAGCATTTCCCTGATTAACAAGGTGGGCCTGGAAGATTTTACGTTTAGAAAGCTGGCTGAAAATATTGGTTCCGCCGAGGCTAGCGTCTATCGTTACTTCAGTAACAAGAATCAGTTGTTGTTATACCTCACCAATTGGTATTGGGATTGGGTACACCACCTTGTTGTTCAGGAAATGGTTAAGGAGCGCGATCCATGGCTGCGATTGAAAGCAGCCATTGGAGTATTGGTCAGACCCTATTCCAGTAAAATGGGAGCAGATTACATCAACCAGGCGGAGCTGCACCAGTTGATTGTCAATGAAGGTACCAAGGCCTACCGAACAAAGCTCGTGGACCAGAAAAACAGTAAAGGTCTTTTCTGGGGGTATAAAGGGCTCACCGAAGAAATCAGTAAGATGATCCTTCGGATTGATCCACAGTTCAGGCATCCAAAAGCATTAGCCTCTTCAATATTTGAAATGGCCCACGACCATCCTTTTTTTGCCAGACATATTCCCCGGCTTACCGATCTGGAAAATAACGAGGACATTAGTGACCGCCTGGAGGAAATGCTATGGATCTGGACGACGAAGCTATTGGGGCGCTCTCCCCAAAAGGCTTTAGGCGCGGCAACTTCGCCCTGCCGGGTTTTCGTTACCCGAAACCTGAAAGCCGATAGTGCCTTACGGCATTGGGCCGATGTATCCGGCAACATAATCACGGGGCGTTCTTTGCTGAAGTTTGCACAAGTTCCCTTCGAAGTGCCGGCTGGTGCTGACTGGTGGTTCTTCTACAGCTCCAAAGCTGCAGAGTTCTCCCTGTTCTCGGTTACACCACCCGATAACGTTCGTCTGGCAGCAATTGGGGAAGGGACGGCCAAAACGCTGCGAGAGCTTACCGGCCGTGTTGATTTTGTAGGCAAAGGTTCACCCGTCAGGGTGGCGGAGCAATTCAAAGCAATTGCTGAGGGTGATCGGGTTTTCTTCCCCCGGGCTAAAAAATCCCTGCTTACCATACAGCGGCTGCTTGATGAACACGTCACCGTGTTGGATGCCGTGTGCTATGACAACGAGCCCATAGTCGTAACGGAACCAATCGAGGCTGATGTCTTCATTTTTACCAGCCCCATGAACGTCGGAGCTTACCTGGATCAGCAGGAACTGGCCGCATCCACCCGGGTGCTTGCCATTGGCGGACGTACCGCAGCGGCACTTTACCAACGAGGGTATTCAGCTGATTTTCCGAAGACTCCTTCGGAACAAGGACTCGTCGAGATACTTGCAGAAGGCTCTGCTTAAATGAACTGTTTAACTAAATACGCCGATCATGACACTCTTCAATAAAATAAAATGGATACTTGGAATCGTCCTGGTATTTCTGCTGGTAATTACTACCAACTTGATTGATCGGCAAAACTTCATGATCATCGAAGCGTCGATCGAAACCATCTATGCGGATCGAATAATCGCGCAGGATATCATCTATGATATCTCTAAAGAGGTAACAAAGAAAGAAATAAGCTACGTCAAACCCAACTCCGACCAATTCCCCGACGGCAATAGTTCTGAAAACAACCGAATAGAAGAGTATCTCAAACTATTTGCGACTACTAAGTTAACGGCAAAGGAAAAAATGGTCTTTGATCAACTGAAATCAAAGCTGAGAGACCTCCGGTTAACGGAAGCATCTGTAGTCCGGGATCAGAAGTCTGGTGAAAGGTTGCAAACGGCTATTCTGGCCGTTCGCGAACAATTGGACGAGTTAGCTGACATTCAGGTTCAGGAGGGTAAAAGAGAGCTTTACGAAAGTAAGAAAGCTCTTGGAACTGCGCATCTTTTCACCCAATTAGAGATAGCTGCCCTGATCCTTATGGCTATCCTCATTCAGGTCATTATTCTGTATTCTCCTAAACTTGATCCGGAGGAAAATCTATAGCGCCCGAGGAGCTTACCGGAGGTTTCGACTTCCTGTTGATCAGGCAGTTTTCTTTATCCGGTGGGTAAACCTCACCCGAAATATTTTGAATAGAGAATGGGAGTTGCCCGAGTAGCAGTCGGGCGGTGATGCACGATCATTGAAACGGGAAAGTTGCCTTCTGTCAAGTTTACTTGCCAAAACAACATTTTGTAGTTCCAAATACCCGCCGTAGGTTTGCCCATGCAGGAGGTAATCTTGCAAAACGGAATTCAATGATTAATCGTAATTTTTACTTTGAGTATGGCTTTTACTTTTACCCGTCGGGTAAGGGACGCTAGCTCATTGTACCAATTGCATTGAAGAAAAGTGGCCCTGATTCATCGGGGCCACTTTTCTTTTGTACACCACCGAAACTAAACGTTGCCATGGAAACTACAACGGCAAAGAAACAATTGAGGGTTAGTATTCAGGGCTACGCTGGTGCCTTTCATGAGGCCGCCGCCCGGGCACACTTTACGGATCGGGAGGTGATTACCGTTCCGGCGCACACTTTTACGGATGTGGTGGAACAAGTAGAGACCGGGGTTAGTGATCTGGGGCTGATGGCCATTGAGAATACCCTGGCGGGCAGCCTGATGGCAAATTACGACCTTTTGCAGACGGCCAATCTCCGCATCACGGCAGAAGTCTACCTGCGCATCCGACTAAACCTGATGGCCTTGCCCGGCACCCAACTCAGCCAGTTGAGGGACGTGTATTCCCACCCGGTGGCCCTGATGCAATGCCGGGAGTTCTTCAAGGTATGGCCGCAGATTGAAGTCAGCGAAGCAGTAGACACCGCGCTCAGCGCCCGTGAAGTAATGGAAAAAGGTGATCCTACCCGGGGAGCTATTGCCAGCAGCGCCGCTGCTGAACTTTACGGACTGGAAATCCTTGCCCCCGGCATCGAGACGAATAAGCTCAATCACACCCGTTTCCTGGTCCTTGAACGCGGACGGGATCATTCCGCTGATCAGGGAAATAAGGTAAGCCTGAGCTTCTCTACCAGCCACCAGTCGGGGTCCTTACACAAAGTGCTTAACGTGCTGGCGGCTTACGAAATTAACCTCACAAAAATCCAGAGTAAGCCGATCATGGGCAAGCCCTGGGAATACCGCTTTCACGTCGATTTTCTCCTGGAAGGACATGTCTCTCTTGCGCAGGCGCTGGAAGCCATCCGGCCCATTTGCAGCGAGTTGCGGGTACTTGGGGTTTACGATCAGGGCATAAAACCATAAAAAAACGTCCCCCTCCCTCCATCCGCCGCCCCACAATTTTAGATAAGCGATAATGACAGCTACCAAAACAATGATAATCCCCACTTCAGACCGCCTCGGAGACGTAAAGGAGTATTACTTCAGCAGCAAGCTGCGGGAGATTGCCGAGCGCCGGCAGGCCGGGCAAGACATTATCAGCCTGGGCATCGGTAGCCCGGATATGTCACCCGCTCCGGAAGTGATTGAGGCCCTCACCACAGCGGCCAAACAGGCCGGAAAGCACGGATACCAGTCTTACGCGGGCATTCCTGAATTACGCCAGGGCTTTGCCTCCTGGTACGACCGTTTTTTTGGTGTGACGCTCGATCCGGAAACAGAGATTCTGCCCCTGATTGGCAGCAAAGAAGGCATCATGCACATCAGCATGGCCTTTTTGAATCCGGGAGACGAAGTATTGGTTCCCAACCCCGGTTACCCGACTTACCGATCGGCCACGGAGCTGGCCGGTGGCGTCATCCGGGACTACCGCCTGACGGAAGCCGAAGGCTGGTTGCCTGATCTCGACGCGCTGGAGGCGCAAGACCTGAGCAAGGTGAAGATCATGTGGGTAAACTACCCGCATATGCCTACGGGAACGGCTGCGCCGGAGGGCTTTTACGAACGGCTGGTGAGCTTTGCCCGCCGCCAGGAGATCCTGATTTGCAACGATAATCCCTACGCTTTCATCCTTACGGATTCGGTGAAAAGTTTGCTCTCCGTCCCAGGAGCGAAGGAAGTAGCCATCGAGTTGTGTTCGCTGAGCAAGGCCCAGAACATGGCAGGCTGGCGGGTGGGCGCAATCGCAGGTGCAAAGGAATACCTGAAGACCGTTCTCCGCTTCAAAAGCAATATGGACAGCGGTATGTTTCGTCCCGTTCAGGAAGCAGCCGTAGTGGCATTGGGGCTTGGCCAGGATTGGTATGACAGCCTTAATGACCATTACCGTCGCCGGCGGGAGGTTGCCTTCCGCATCATGGATACACTGGGCTGCAGCTATCGCCGGCAGCAAGTAGGGCTTTTCGTCTGGGCTCGCTGCCCGGAGGGTAAGACCGGCTATGACCTCAGCGACCGTGCGCTCTACGACCACGATGTTTTCCTCACCCCCGGAGGCATCTTCGGAGACGAAGGCGAGGCCTACATCCGTATCAGCCTTTGCTCTACGGAAGAAAAACTGGCCGAAGCGCTGGCCCGACTCTCCACTGCTTCATAAGCTCATCATCGCATCCTGCGGTAGCGCCCCCCTGATTTTCTCCCCTTCATTCTCTCATTCCTCCATTCATTCATTCTCTCATTTCCTCATTCACTGTGACCATAACAATAATCGGAATCGGCTTAATCGGTGGCTCCCTCGGGATCACGCTAAAAGAATGTGGCTTCGCTACCCGGGTAATTGGCGTGGATAACCGCCCGGAAAACATTGATAAAGCCATCCGCCGCCGTCTCGTTGACGAAGGCATGTCTTTGGCCGAAGGCGTTGCTGTTGCTGATGTAATTATCGTGGCTACCCCCGTTGACGCCATGCGCAAACTCTTACCCGAAATACTCGATCGGGTAGGAGAGAAGCAGATAGTTGTTGACGTAGGCTCCACCAAAGAACTGTTGCTCGAAGAAATTCAGGGGCATAAGAACCGTTCCCGCCTGGTTGCTTGTCACCCGATGGCCGGAACAGAATTCAGTGGGCCGGAGGCCGCCATTCCAAACCTCTTTGACGGTAAGATGTGTGTCATCGTTGATGGTAGTGACAGTGCCCAGGACGCCGTATCAACCGCCGGGCGCCTCTTCAAAAGCGCCGGGATGCACCTGAGCCACCTGGACCGTAAGGCCCACGACGTTCACTGTGCTTACATTAGCCACATCAGTCATATTGCCAGTTTTGCGCTTGCGCTGACGGTGTTGCAAAAAGAAGAAAACGAAAACAGGATATTCGAGCTGGCCAGCTCCGGGTTCGGTTCAACGGTCCGCCTGGCAAAGAGCTCCGCCGATATGTGGGTGCCTATCTTCCGGCAAAACCGGGACAATGTGCTGGACGTACTGGACGAACACATCGAACAGCTCTCTAAATTCAGAACGCAGTTGATCAAGCGCGATTTTGATGGTTTCTATGAACGCATCGAACGCGCCAATCAGATTCAAAAAATACTTAAATAATCCGCTGGCCTTTAGCGCCGGTTTAGCCGTAAAGGCACGAACAACTAAATAGCTCAATTATGGAAATGAATATTAAAAAAGTATTGACGCCTACGCCCGGTCGTGGTCTCGTTATTGCTGGCCCCTGTAGCGCCGAGACCGAAGGTCAGGTAATGCAGTGTGCTAAAGACCTGGCGAAGCTCAACCAGGTAGACCTCTTCCGCTCTGGCATCTGGAAGCCGAGAACCCGCCCCGGAAGTTTTGAGGGGGTTGGTAAAGAAGGTTTGCAGTGGCTGAAGCGCGTAAAGGAAGAGACGGGCCTGCGTACGACCACCGAAGTGGCTAAAGCGGCTCACGTTTACGACTGCCTGAAGGCGGGCATCGATGTGCTTTGGCTCGGGGCACGCACCACGGTAAACCCCTTTAGTGTGCAGGAAGTAGCCGATGCCCTGAACGGTACGGATATTCCCGTCCTGATCAAAAATCCGATTAACCCGGATCTCGGCCTGTGGCAGGGAGCCGTTGAGCGGATTTACAAGGCTGGCATCACCCGGATCGGACTCATCCACCGTGGCTTCAGCTACCACGGAAAAACCAGCTACCGCAACGTACCGCGCTGGCAGATGGCCATCGAGATGAAGCGCAAGTTCCCCGATCTGCAGATGTTTGTTGATAACAGCCACATCTGTGGTCGCCGGGATACGCTGCAGGAAGTAGCGCAGGAGGCGCTCAACCTCAACTATGATGGCTTGATGACGGAGGTGCACCCGCGTCCGGATGAAGCCTGGAGCGATGCCGCTCAGCAGATTACTCCACAGGTCTTTGGTGAAATGCTGCAGAACCTGCGTCTGCGTAAGCCTACGGCGGACGAAGTGGAAATGGCTGAGCTCATCGAGCTGCGCCGGCAAATCGACGAAGTGGACAGCGACCTGATCGGTATGCTCGGTAAGCGGATGCAACTCGCCGATTCCATCGGTGAATTCAAAGCTGCCCGTAACATTGCCGTACTACAGTCTGACCGTTGGGAAGCGATTATGGCTGAAGCAGCCAAGGCGGGTGTGAAGCATGGCCTGAGTGAAGAATTCATGAAGTCTTACCTCCGTGCCGTGCACCAGGAATCCATCGATCACCAGGATGCGATTGTGAATAAGTAAAGCATCTCCTTAGATCGGTCATCGGATGTAACTTTTGCCTGACGAAGTCGGCAAAAGTTCATCCGATGGCTATTTCGAATTATGTATCGGATGAACATTTGCGCGGCTGCGTCAGCGACGGTAGTTCTACCGACTACCGTCTACCGACTACCGTCTACCGACTACCGTCTACCGACTACCGTCTACAATTCTATATCTCCACCGTGAAGCCTGCAATTTTGTAGCGCTTCTTCAGGTCAGAAGCGTAACGCAGGGCACTTTTTTGGGTGTCAAAGGGGCCGAGGATTATCTTATAAATAGCGCCGGCACTGGTGTCAACCTTCTGGATTAGGATGTTATCGAACCACTTTTTTTGCAGTTCGGTGATTTTGTCCATCGCCTTTTCCAGGTCTTTAAAGCTGCCGACCTGCACGCCATGGCCGCCTGCCGGAGGGGACAGTATTTCAATTTTGTAGGTGCCGGGAGCAAAAGTGGCGGTACGGGCGTAGTCCTTTTTGCCGGCAACGGCAGCATTCTTGACTTCTGAGCGGGCAGCGGTGACCGTTGGGGTAGGCTTGCTTTGCGTAGCGTCACTTCTGCTGGGCGCAGTAGTATTGGTTTTGGGCGCGGCCGCAGGTGCAGTGGAAGTTGGAGGCGCAACGGGCGTCCGGTCAGCCGTACTCGGTGTAGCGGCGGGTGGGTCTTGCGCCCGACGGGTAGGTACTTCGCTGTCGGAAGTCGAAGGGGAGACTACAGGAGGAGCAACTACAATGGGGGCTTCATTCGGGATACTGGCGGGTTGGTCCGGGGTAGACAATAAGGTTACCTCAACGGGGACCGTTTCTTTACCCAGCATTCCCAGAATAGCGGCAGCCCGCTCACTTACTTCAATTACCCGTCCGCGGATGAAGGGCCCTTTATCGATGATCTTAACCTTTACGGTTTTACCATTTTCTACGTTGCGGACCTGTACTACGCTATTCTGCGGATATTGGCGGTGAGCAGCTACCAACTCGTCTTTATGGTAAATGACTTTGTAGGCTGTTTCAGCACCGTCGTAGGCGTCGCTGTAATAGCTGGCCAGTCCGTTTTCGGTATCGCCAACCAGCTGGGCGGATAAGGCAGTGGTGAAAAGGCTACAGATAAAGAGTAATAATAGAGATCGCATAGTCAATAGTTGTTCGTGCAGTAAACGCGATAGTAGCGGCAAATAGTTCGCCGGGACGGGAGGCAAAGCCTACCTTCGCCGCATAAGACTCCAAAAAAGATAAACTTCTAACCGTGACTAACCCAGACATTGCCCGCCACTTCAACGAATTAGCCAAGCTGATGGAGCTGCACAAGGATAATCCCTTTAAGATCCGCTCCTACTCCAACGCCTACAACAAGTTGCGGAAAAACGATCAGGAGCTGGCGGGAATGAGTGAAGAAGAGCTGCAGGGTATTGATGGTATTGGAAAGGCCATTGCGGCAAAGATCCATGAACTGGCCACTACCGGCAAGATGGAAACACTGGAGAAATGGCGGGCACAAACTCCGGAAGGCATCCGGGAGATGCTCTCCATCCGGGGCTTTGGCCCGAAGAAGGTTAAAGCGGTCTGGGATGGCCTGGGCGTTACCTCTGTCGGGCAGCTCCTCTACGCCATTAATGAAAACCGGCTCGTGGAGCTCAAGGGCTTCGGAGCGAAAACCCAGGAGACGCTAAAGGAGAAGCTGGAGTTTCATCAGCGAAGCCAGGGGCAGTTTTTGTACCGGGCGCTGGACCAGGCAGCGGAGGCATTACTTTCGCAGCTAAGGGCGGCTTACCCCGAGGAGGTCTTTGCCCGCACGGGCGCGCTGCGCCGCGCCTGCCCTACGCTTACTCACCTTGCTCTTCTAACGACCCTTGCACCTGCGGCCTCGCCCACAATTCCCGGTATCGAGGAGGTTAAAACTACTGATGACAAAACCAGCGCTACGGTCGATGGCTTTCCTCTTGTAATTCATCACTGTTCGGCCGCTAATTTCGGCTCCCGCCAATTCCGCCATACGGGCTCGGAAGAGTTCCTTAAAGCATTCGTGGAGCGCCACCCCGGTATTGATTTTGCCGGCCTGGCCACGGAAGAAGACGTTTTTGCAAAAGCAGGCCTGCCCTATATAGAACCTGAGCTTCGGGAGTCGGATTGGGCCCTGGAGCTGGCAGCTAACGACCAGCTGCCGGAGCTGATCACCCAGGAAGATATTCGTGGAGTTGTGCACAGCCACTCCACCTGGAGCGACGGTATTCACTCCGTCCGCCAGATGGCTGAAGCCGCACGGGATAAAGGATACGATTACCTGGTGATGAGTGACCACTCAAAGACGGCCGTCTACGCCAACGGCCTGAGCATAGAACGGGTGAAAGAACAGTGGGCTGAAATTGACGCTCTAAATGAAGAAATGGCACCCTTCCGGATTTTTAAAAGTATTGAAAGTGATATTCTTACCGATGGAAGCCTGGATTATCCGGAAGAAATTCTAGCGGGCTTTGACCTGGTTATTGCCAGTATCCACAGCCAGCTGAATATGGATGAGGAAAAGGCGACAGAACGCTTACTGACCGCGATTGCTAATCCATACACAACCATTCTTGGCCATCCGACCGGTCGCTTATTATTGAGCAGGAAGGGATATCCCATTAATTATCAGCGTGTTATTGATTCCTGTGCAGAACATGGGGTGGTTATTGAATTAAATGCTAATCCTTACCGGCTTGATCTGGACTGGAGCTGGATTCCCTACGCCTTGGAAAAGGGAGTGAAAATAAGCATCAACCCGGACGCTCATTCTATGGGCGGGATGGACGATATCAAATATGGCGTAGCCGCCGCCCGTAAGGGAGGACTTACCAAAAATGGGTGTTGGAATACGGATTTAATTGTCTGAATGACAGTAAGTTGCTTGTGAAATTGCGGGTAAAACGTGGGCGAAACAGAAGCAGTGGGGTCGATGTTCGGTCCGTTCTGACATTTATTTTGGAATGTCAGCTTAATGTAATGAAACTGACAGTTGCCTCTTTCTTGTAGATGAATTAGCAGCGTATACGAGTCACTTATCGTTAAGTTTGCAGCCGCTATTGCGTCTTTATATATCGCAATGGTTTTTATTATTTATTACGTCTTGACTTTTACTGTTAAGGGAATGATTCATTTCATTCACTCAAGATTTTACACCCTTTCCTTACCTTAATTCATATAATAACCATGAGTAGATTTAACATTTTTTTCTGGGCAATGCTATTAGCGGGATGTACCGCTCTGCAGGCCCAGTCCGTTGTGACCGGTTCGGTCATGGACGATGAGGGGATCCCTCTCATTGGCGCGTCAATTCTTGCACAAGGAACTACAAGTGGTACCGTTGCTGACATTGACGGAAATTTCACCCTGAACGTGCCTGCTAACGTGGAGCGTTTGGTGGTTTCTTACACTGGCTTTGCCACCAAGGTTATCCCTTTAGTGGATGGTCAAACCAAGTATTCTGTCGTTTTGGATAACGACGGCATCGGCCTTGAAGAGGTGGTTGTTGTTGGCTATTCTCCTACACGTCGTAAAGACCTGGTAGGATCCGTAGCTTCCATTGACGGAGCGGACGTTAACCGGGAAGCTGGTGCAACCATTCAGGGAGCGCTTCGCCAGGCTGCTGGTGTTGTCGTTCAGCAGTCTAATGGTGCTCCTGGCGCCGGATACAACATCCGTGTTCGTGGGGTAACGTCCATTAATGCTTCCAACGAACCACTGTTTGTAGTGGACGGTGTGCCGATTATTTCCGGTTCTTTCGCTCAGGAAGGTACCGGTGGCCAGGGTACAAACGCTTTGGCGGACATTAACCCTGCTGACATCGAGTCTATGGAAGTACTCAAAGATGCTTCCACTACGGCGATTTATGGTAGCCGGGCGGCAAACGGTGTAGTACTGATTACCACTAAGAGCGGTAAGGCAGGTAAGACCAAAATCAACGTCAATTCCAGCTATGGTTTCAACGAAGCCATTAAGACCATTGACGTAGTTGACAACGTAGGCTACAGCGACTATATCGAAGAGCGTTACGGTTTCCGTGATCCTTCTCTGCTTTCCGGGCAACTTGATTCTACAACTTACAGTGACTGGCAGGACCTGATCTTTGATCGTAACCCCATCCAGAGCCACAACGTGAGCATGTCTGGTGGAGACCTGAAGACGAAGTTCTTCACTTCTCTTTCTTACGATGACAACCAGGGTATTCTGAATGGCACCCGCTTCAAGCGCTACAGTGCCCGTCTGAACCTTGACCACAATATTTCTGACAAACTCTCGGCGGGTATCAACCTGAACTACGTTAACAGTAATAACAAGCGTATCCAGGGTGATAACAACATTTACGGAGCTATTTCCACGGCTATCCTTCTGCCTCCGGTAGCCAGTGTACGGAATGCAGACGGCAGCTATGGCTCTGCTTTCGGCCTCGAAAACCCCGTAGCCGCTACTGAGGAGTACCAGAACCGTGCGCTGACCAACCGGATCATTGGTAACACTCAGCTTACTTACTTCCCCATCGAGCAGATTGCCCTGCGCGCCAAGCTTGGGGTAGACAACGTCAACTTCCGCGAAAACGTTTTCGAGCCAAGCGTTCTTCAGTCTACTCCACAGGGGTCTATTGTTGAGAGCAGCAACGTTCGGACGCGTATCCTGAATGAGTATACCGCTACCTACAACGGCCAGGTTGGTGCCGCCAGCCTTAATGCTACCGTTGGAGCTATTTTCCAGCGGGATGATATCCGCCGGAACTACTTCAAGACTAATGACCTGCCGAGTGATAACTTCCCAAGTGCTGATGCTGCGGCAACGCCGGCCACCATCGCTGGTGATCAGTTTGGCAGTACCCTGCAGTCTTACATCGGTACGGTTAACCTCAACCTGCTGGCCGGCCTTTACGTAACGGCTTCTTTCCGTGCGGACGGCTCCAGCCGCTTCGTGAACGATAAGTGGGGCTACTTCCCCGGTATTGCTGCGGGTTACGACTTTGCCGCCAGCAAAAAAATTGCCGGCTTCAACCAGCTTAAACTACGCGCCAGCTACGGCCAGACCGGTAACAACAACATCGGTGACTTTGCGACCTCTCCGCTCTTCGCCGGTGGCGCTTCTTACCTGACTACTCCCGGTATTTCCCAGTCTCAGTTGGGTAACCCTGACCTGGTTTGGGAAACAACTTCTCAGGTGGACATCGGAGTGGACATGGCCTTCCTGGACAACCGGATCACTTCTACGCTTGATTTCTACATCAAGGAAACCAGTGACCTCATCCTGAACCGCCCAATCCCAACAAGTTCCGGATTCGGTTCTGTCGTTTCTAACGTAGGTGATATGCGAAACACGGGCTTTGAAGCTAGTGTGAGCTTCCTGAATGTGGATGAGCGTGATTTCACCTGGACGACCTCCCTGAGTGCTGCCTACAACAAAAACGAAGTAACTGCGCTGTTCAATGACCAGCCACAGGACTTTGGCTTTGCCACCCGCCTGGCCGTTGGCCAGCCAGTAGGCTCTTTCTTCGGTTTGGAAACGGACGGTATCTACCAGAACCAGGCAGAAATCGATGCTGACAACGCACTCAATGCTGAGCGTGACTTCATCGTTGGCGCACAGCCCGGTGACTTCCGCTTCAAGGATAACAACGGTGATGGTATCATTACTGATGACGACCGGACCTTCATCGGTTCGGCTCTTCCGGACGTAACGGCCGGTGTTACCAACAAACTTACTTACAAAGGGCTGTCACTGGATTTCTTCTTCCAGTTCAGTTTCGGTAACGATGTTTACAACAATAACCTTGGTTTTGCCGAAGGTCTTAACAGTGTATTTGCACCTACAGTACGTGCTTACGAAGGTGCATGGCGCCAGGAAGGCGACGGCGATATGTTCCCACGGATCACCGGTGGTGCTTCTGCTGATAACAACCGCCAGGACTCCGACCGCTACGTAGAAGATGGATCTTTTGTTCGTCTGAAAACGGCCTCTCTTTCCTACCAGCTGCCTAACAGCATCGTTCAGGATAAGCTGGGCATTGAAAGCCTTCGCTTCTACATCAACGGTACCAACCTGATTACCTGGACCGACTACAGCTGGTACGATCCGGAAGTAAACACTTTCGGAGATGATAACGTAGCGCTCGGTACGGACTTCCTCACTTACCCGCTGGCACGTACTGTGCAGTTCGGTATCAACCTTGGATTCTAATCAGAAAACGATGAGCGGGGGCAGTCAAAAGCACTGCCCCGCCAACCGTTTTTTATTAGCAATAAATACAAATAAAACATGTTTAAGCAACTATATCGCGGAGCAGCGTTGCTGGCCTTTGCCGCAACCTTCACCGCTTGTGATTCTTTTGGCCTTGAAGCCATCACTCCAATTGATGCCGTTCCGCTGGAACTGGCCATCACTAACGCTCAGGGCGCTGCAGCAGCCCGTACCGGAGTCTATGACGGGCTCCAGACGGCCGATCTCGCTTTCGACGGTTTCCTCTCGCTGCCTCTGTACTACAGTGATGACTGTGACTGGACGGGGACCTTCCCAACCCGGGCTCAGTTTGACAACTACAATGTTCTGCCATCCAACGGTACTATGGCTAGCGTATGGGCTGACTACTACGCCGTTATTAACTCCGCTAATAACCTGCTGGCCGTACTTCCTACCGTAGAAGATGCTTCGCTGGATGATGCTACCCGTAACAACTACCTTGCCGAAGCCCGCTTTGGTCGCGCTATTGCTTACTTCCAACTGGTTCAGGGTTGGAGCGATGTTCCACTGATCCTGACACCAACCGTTGGTGTGGGCGAGGAGCTTAACGTACCCAAAAGCTCTGCCAGCGATGTTTACGATCAGATCATCGAGGATGCAACCTTCGCCGCAGCGAATCTTAACGATCTCTCGCTTGGTATGTCACCTGCCGCAGCAAATGCTTTGCTGGCACGGGTTGCGCTCATTCAGGGGCGTTACCCGGACGCCAATACCTTTGCAACCGCAGCAATTGGTGCTGATTACGACCTGACTTCAGAAGCTTACCTGGAAGATGAACTGTTCTACCTCGAATTCAGTTCCACGGATGGTAACAGCAACGCTTTCTTCTTTGGCCCGGCGGCCCTGAACGGCCGCTATTCTATCGCTCCAAGTGCGGATCTGGTAGCTGCCTACGAAGACGGAGACCTTCGCAAAGACCTCTCCGTCGCAACCGATGATGCCGGAGCTAACTATGGTATCAAGTATGACAACTTCGCAGCCGGTTCCGGTAGCCAGGACGATCCTCTTTACCTCTTCCGCGCAGCGGAAATGGTACTCGTACTGGCGGAAACCGAAGCCCGCGCCGGAAACTTCGATGAGGCCAGCGATTGGATCAACCAGGTGCGTAGCCGCGCCGGACTGGATGATGTTACCCTTACGGCTGATAACTTCCTGGACCTGATCCTTCAGGAACGCTACGTCGAACTGGCTATGGAAGGTGGACATCGCCTCTGGGATCTTCGCCGTACGGGAAAAGCCGTAGAGGTATTCGGACCTGCCGGATACGAAGCCTGTGACAATGTTTGGCCTCTGCCCCAGAGTAACATTGACACGAACACGGCATTAGAGCAGAATGCCTGCTGCAACTGCTAGAATCCGTAGCGTTTTTCTGTAATTTAAGCCTCGTACCATACTGCTTGGTGCGAGGCTTATTTATTTCACCTGAATCAAATTAATAATGAAATTCCTAATCGTTTCTCTTCTGTTGTTTTCCTGCCCGTTATTCGCCCAGTACAGTAACATAAGTCTCCTGGATCAACTCCGTCTCGAGATCGAAGAGCAAGACGCCAGCGGCACTTTCTTGATGGCCGGCAACACAGCTGATGTTTCTGAACTGGAGGAGATGGATAAGGTGGAGTTTCTGCAAAGAGCCATCGTTTCTCTGGCGGTGGAGCGCTACAGCACATTTGCCGGAGATCCTTACCTGCACAAAGATTTTGGCCACGGCGTTCTCCGCAATCTTTCCATGGCCACCTTTCCGCTCAGCCACCTCAACTACAATGCATACTCCGGAAGGGTAGAGTACCGAAACGGGAATAATTGGATAGAGTTTCGGCCAGACTACTTCCCCAGAATAGAGTTTGACGAAGGGCAAAAAGGAACGAAGACACTGGTTTATGGCTTACTGCCAGACTATCCGGGGCACTATTCTGTTTTACTGTTTAGTGGCGATAATATCCGGGCCGCTATTCATCGTAAAGTATTCACTTTTGAGAACAAGACTTATGATGCCGGTCCCGTCGCCACCCGCTTTGCCCCCAAAGACTTTCTCTATGTTTTCGTAGACGGAAAGTGGAAGCAAACTTCCTTTAAAGCCAAGGCTTTGACCAAAGATCTTGGTTTCTCTAACGAAGTGATGGGCTTCATTAAAAGCCACAAGCTGAATCCCGGAGACGTTGAGGATCTGCAAAAGATTCTTGCTTTTGCTGACGGTCTGTAGGGGCGGCGCTGTCGCAGGTGCAATGAAGGGTGGTGATAAGAGCAATGGGAGGCAGTGAAATTAAATTTCTGCCCACCCACACTATCTCTTCTGCTGGGAGCCTTATCTTAAGGCAGCAATCCCTGTATCGTGCAACAAGTGTTTACCCTACTACTGACTTTTTTCTTCACTATGAGCCTGGTGGCTCAGATTACCGGCTATGTGGACAGTGTAGAGATACATCGAACGGATACCATTTATTTTGACTTTGGCTCTGACGAGCTAACCGAACAATCCGCTGCTGCCGTAGCCTCCCTTGCTGCAGATCGGCCCGGAGAGCTGGAGCTTTACCTGGAAGGGCATACCGATGCCGTAGGCTCTGATGCCCTCAATGATGCACTTGCTGAACGCAGAAGCCAAAACACCCTGGCCGCCGCCTTAGCCGCTGGCTGGCCCGCTGATGCCGTTGAGATCCGCCATTTTGGTGAAAAACGCCCCATAATTAAAACGACCGATCGGGAGTGGCGTAACCGCCGCGTACTACTTCGCTCAGGGCTGCCTAAACGTTATGCCCGATTTCGCGGCAGGATCACGGATGAAGCGGGCAATCCGCTGGCCGGCGGCGTAATTGCACACGGGCGCTATTTACAGGACACTGCCAGATCTAACGACGAAGGAGAATACACCCTGTTTTTACCACTGGACGAAGCCATTCGGTTAGACGTTTACGCCCGCAACCATTTTTTTAGCAGCCACACACTAACACTGGAAGCGGCTTCCGCTACGGACACGGCACTGGTTACCCGGCTGGAGACCGCTGCCGTTGGCTCAAAAATCAGTGTTCCTGATTTATACTTCGTTGGTAACCGGCGGGACCTGCTCAAGGAGTCCCTGCCGGTCTTACCGCGTCTGTTGCAGTTTATGCGTACCAGCCCCGAAATCCGGATTGAACTGGCGGGCCACGTCAACAGTCCGGGAGATAAGCAAGGGCCTGGCAGCTGGCAATTCCGCCTGGCGGAAGGCCGGGCAAAGCTGGTGCATGATTACCTGCTGCACTTTGGCATTCCTGCTTCCAGAATCAGCTGCCGGGGCTATTCGAATTTTGAGATGATTTACCCCAAGGCCAGAGGCGAAAATGAAATGCGGGCTAACCGCCGGGTGGAGATCCGGGTGCTGAGCAGTGGGGTGATTGACTAGTCAGCCGTCGGCCCGTCAGGGCCGGGTGTTCCCGGACATTGCCCCTTCGTTTTCCCTTTGCACCTGCGCGCTGCGGCCCCTTCCTTTTAGAATGCTTGTCAGGGAAATTGAGGTCTCCCCAAGGCATCTTTTCGTTGTTTTCACCCATTTGGGTGAGCGGCAGCACAGTGGCCCCACGTACTTTTATTCAAAACTCGAAACAGTAGTTATCCCTGATTCAATAGGTGTTTCTACCTACTGTTCTCCATGTTTTATGGAATTTACGTAGGGAAACTCGTCCTTACCCCCGGGAAAGTACTTGTTGCGCCTCATAAACTTTAAGCGTAACTTGAAGACCTAAGAACACAACACTACCTGGAAAATACCTGCTCATAATGAAAAAGAAAAACAAAGGACCTGTATCCGATGCCAGGATGGCAGAATACGCTGAAAACTGGCAACGCTGCCGCACAGAAGACATTCCCGGTCTCTTTCAGGGCTACGATACGGAGCAGGAACAATGCGAACGCCTGGTGACCTTCAAGATGAATAAGGATGCGCTGAAGGCCTTTCAATCTACCATCAAGGCGGGCTCGGATGAGCTTCGTTTCATCGTTCATCTGGGCCTGCTGCATAATGATTTTCCCGCTAAGGTGCCTAAAAAACCAGCCTTTCAGCTATTCATCCAGGCCCTCTACGGTAAAAAGGACTGGCACAAAAACTGCTTCCCATTAGAGTGGGATTCCAATGGTAAGTTTAGTCAGGGGAGAGATGAATCGACCAACAATGGTGCGGAGGCTATTTCGGCTGCTTCGGCCTACCTTTTCGTCCACAGTTGGATGGAAACCTTCACGGAAGACCTTGCTCTTCCCTTTGAATCTGTTAGCCATGATCTCGACCGACGGGTAAAGGCCTACCAGTTTTCCAACGCTGAAAGTAAGGCCATAGCTGCTGATCTGGGTACACCGGATGCCTCTGCGAAGGGCCTGTATATTCACCTGGGCAGAGGACTGGCCGTTGCCAGGCATCCTTTCAGCTTCCGTCCGGTAATTGATGTGGCCGGCCCGCAACGAGCCAATAGTGCACCGGAAGTATTCGCCAACGCAACCGGGCTGTTAGATGGCGATGGGGACAGTTTTTATGATTTTGGCGCACCAATCCCACCAGGATCTCCCGATGATTGATTTTCTGGACTCTAAATTTTGGGGATTTCGGTTTGAAGCACTTTACGAGTGGACAATGATTCTGCCCGTAGTGGCGGGGCTGTTTGCTTTTTCCCGGCATACCTCCATTCAAAGGAAGCTGTTTTTCTATTGTGTCGCCGCAATAATTTTCGAGTATTTCTCTCAAATGAGATGGGCAATCGATCAATTTGAACCTCGTTCAAACGCCCCGTATTATCATTTTTTTACCCCGGCACTTTTTATCCTTTTCGTTTTTATTTACCAGAAATTCCTGCGGGATACTTTCAGCAGAAGAGTAGACATATGGCTTATTGCATTGTTTGTGCTTTTTTCAATCTGGAACGCCAGCTTTGGAGACGGCCTGTTTCACTTTCCCGGCTTAAGTCTTGGTTTGTATGCTTTTTTAATGATGTCTTTAGCTATTGGCTATTTTTTACGACTAATGACGACGTTGGAACTGGAGCGCCTGGAAAAAGAGCCTGTTTTCTGGATAAACTCGGGGGTTTTGATCTATTTCTCCGGTAACTTTTTGCTTTGGCTCACCATGAATTATCTGTTGAAGGATTATAGCCTGTCTTTTTCAATTTACAAGATTAGTGTAATTCTTGGTTTTTGTCTGAATATATTTTTCACCATTGCATTTGTGTGCCACCCTAAAGTGGTTCTGCCTATACCTGTATCTAAAAAAACACCTCATGGAAACGAATGAAATCAGCGCTGAAAGCGTAAATATATTGTTGGCCGGCATTGTTGGTATGCTGCTGCTAAGCGTTGCGCTGGTGGTCTTTTTTATCGTGTACCAACGGAGAATTTTTGAGCAACAACGAATCAGGCTCGCAGAGGAACAAGCGCACCAAAAGCAACTATTAACCGCAGCAGTGGAGGTGCAGGAGACGGAACGCCGGCGCATTGCCCGGGACCTGCACGATGATATTGGAAGTTTGCTCTCCGCTACCCGCTTATATCTGCGACAACTGAAACCGGACAGCAGCCCGGAGAAAAGTGCCAGTATCCGAGCGGAATCTCTGAGCATTCTGGACGAAATAATTCAAAATACCCGAAGGATTACCCATGATTTATTGCCCCCCGTACTGGAGAAGTTCGGTTACCAGGCTGCCGCCGAGGACCTTTGCGAAAGGGTAGGGAAGAGTGGAGGAATGAAAATGATATACAGCGGAGGGAGCAATCAGCGCCGCTTAGAAGATAAACAGGAAATTGCGCTTTACCGGGTGTTGCAGGAGTTGGTAAATAATACTCTGAAGCATGCCAAAGCCAGTGAGATTGAAGTAGTGAATTCCTGGCAGGGAGACCTGTTTAAATTCCGCTATCGGGATGATGGGAAAGGTTTTGACCCCCTGACCGTAAAGAGTGGTGGGCTTGGGCTGAAAAATATTGAAAGCCGTATCACCCTGGTGGGCGGTAGTTTAGATTGGAAGTCGGCTCCGGGCGATGGACTTGAAGTGAATATTTCTTTGAATAACGCTAATTAAAAATGGAGAATTTATGGAAAATGTACCCGTACGTATTGCCTTAGTTGATGATCAAAAACTTTTTCGTGGAGGCATGAAAATGATTCTTGCGGACCGGTCTGATTTTGAGGTGGTCTTTGAAGCCAAAAACGGAAAGCAGTTTTTTGAAAGACTGGCTTTTGAGCCGGTAGACGTCGTTATTCTGGACGTTGAAATGCCGGAAATGGATGGTATTGAAACACTTGAAAGACTTCGATCGACCCACGATAATATCCGGGTGATAATGCTCACAATGCACGACAGTGACCGGTTAATCAGTCATTTAATGGAGCTTGGCGCCAATGGGTTCTTGCTCAAAGATGAGGACCCTGATGTTGTTTGTGAAGCCGTAGAAAGAGTTGCCGCAGAGGGGATCTTTTTCCGGGACTATGTTTCTAAAGCTTTGTTGAAAAAAAGCCGTAATAAAATGAATTCCGATAACCTCATCAAACCCAGGATTAGTGACCGCGAAATGGAAGTTTTGCAACTGATATGCAAGGAGTTTACCAGCAAGGAGATTGCCGAAAAGCTTTTTATCAGTTACCGGACTGTAGAAGGTCACCGCCGCAGTCTTCAGGAAAAAACCGGCTCACGAAATATCGTTGGCCTGGTAATGTATGCCGTTCAAAATGGATTGGTCTGATTAGATAGCCTTATAATGAAGTTCGGGCCACCAGGCTCCTGCCCAGGGTAACCTCATCGGCATACTCGAGTTCTCCGCCAAAAGAAACACCACGGGCAATTTTGCTTACCGTTACATCGAGCTCATCGAGCATTTTGCTGATGTAAAAGATGGTGGTCTCTCCTTCAATGGTAGGGCTGATGGCCATAATGATCTCCTGAACGTCGGGGTGCTTGGCCCGACCTACCAGCGTGTCGATGTTCAGGTCCGTAGGGCCCACGCCTTCCATCGGGGCAATGATGCCCCCCAGCACGTGATACAGCCCACGGTATTGCTGGGTGTCTTCGATGGCCATCACGTCCCGGATGGATTCAACAACACAGATCAGTGACTGATCCCGGCGTTCATCCCGGCAGATGCTACAGACATGTTGATCACTAAGATTACCACAAGTAATGCAGTGCTGGATGCCTTCCCGCATATCGGCGATGGCCCGGGCAAAATAGATGCTGTCTTCCTTGGGCTGCTGCACCAGGTGGAGTACCAGCCGAAGGGCGGTCTTTTTACCAATGCCGGGCAGACCAGCAAAAGCATTTACGGCTTCTTCGATGAGCTTGGAGGAGAATTGCATGCAGTAAAAATATTCAGTTAGTAGCCAGGTGAAGGTAGGGCGTCTCTTAGAAAAGTAAACGTTTGGTGGCGTTGAAAGATCATTTGTCGCTAACCGCAGGTGCAATGGGAGGTGGGAAGAGCAAGGGGAATCAGTTTTTGATTACGGTAATACACCGGTTGTAACAGGGCAAACGCATCAAATCTAAAACTGTAATTCAATAGTTGATTTTTGTTGTGATCGAACGTAGTGAGCTGTCACTTGCGGTAGCAAATCAAGAATCAAATATCGAGAATCGCCAATCGCCAATCAAAAACGTAGCAAACGAAGTTTGATGCGTTTGCCCTGCCGGTTGTAATGGCACCTTAGCCTCCCAATTTAAAAATGCCTACCTTTGCACCCTCAAACAGGGCATCACCCGGTTTACATGGTCAGGTACCTTATGCTTTGGTACCGTTTGTAGTAAACCATCTTGCCCGATAATACCCCTCAGGTAAGATGGAAACCTTTCAGGACAGCGCATTGCGCGATGATGTCAAACGTGCCGTAGCCGAGCTTGGCTTCACCAAGCCCACACCCGTACAGGCACAAGCTATTCCCCTCATTTTGGACTCCGACCGCGACCTCGTCGCACTGGCTCGTACCGGAACCGGAAAGACGGCTGGTTTTGGCCTGCCCGTAGTGGATGGAATTGACGAAGAAGACAAATCAGTACAGGCCCTTATTCTTTGCCCCACACGCGAGCTTTGCCTGCAGATTGCCAAGGACCTCGGCACCTTCAGCCGTTTCCGCAAAGGAGTAAAGGTGGTGGCAGTATACGGCGGCTCGCCGATTACTCACCAAATCAAAGACATCCGGGCCGGCGCTCAGATCGTGGTGGGTACGCCAGGGCGTACACTCGACCTCATTAACCGTAAGAAGCTCAAGATGGAGAACCTCAAGCGGGTTGTCCTTGACGAAGCGGACGAAATGCTCAACATGGGCTTTCAGGAGGAACTTAATGCTATTCTGGCGGCAACACCGGACGAAAAGCAAACCCTGCTTTTCAGTGCTACCATGCCAAAGGAGGCAAAGCGGATCTCTCAGACCTACATGACGGACCCCGCCGAAATCAGCGTCGGGCATTCTGATGCGGGTAACTCCAACATCGAGCATCAATACTTTAAAGTCCGGGGCTCAGATCGCTTTGCGCTACTGCGCCTGCTGATCGAGCTTGACCCGGACCTCTACGCCGTAGTTTTCTGTCGTACCCGCCGCGAGGTAAACGGTGTCAGCGAAGATCTACGCTTTGCCGGCCACGCCGCCGATGCCCTGCACGGCGATATGAGCCAGGCTCAGCGTGATGACGTAATGAATCGTTTCCGCCGCCGCCGGATCAACATCCTCGTGGCTACTGATGTGGCCGCCCGTGGCCTTGACGTTCAGGACCTGACGCACGTCATCAACTACAACCTGCCGGATGCACCCGAGGTCTACGTTCACCGCAGCGGCCGTACCGGCCGCGCCGGCAAAGCCGGTAGTGCCATGAGCATCGTTACCGGCCGCGAAGTACGTCATATTCGGGCCATCGAGAAGTACTCGAAGATTGAATTCAAGCTGCAGGACGTCCCGAGTCAGGACGAAGTCTACCGCCTCCGGGCCCTCCGCTTCGCCAACAAGGTAAAGGAAGCTAAACTGGACGATAAGGTTGCCGCTTTCCTCCCTGAGGTAATCGAGACCTTCGAAGGAATGGAACGCGAAGAACTGATCCAGAAAATTCTGGGCTATGGTCTTGGTGCGCTTAGTAGTCAGCTCAGTGGCCAGAAGCAGGTACAGAATGACAACTCCAAGGATCGGAGAGACAGTCGCCCAGACAAAGGCGGAAAAGAATACACAACTCTTGCCATGGCCGTTGGCCGTAAGCACGGGTACACCGTTCCCCAGATCATCGGCATGATGAATCGTCGCCTGCCAGGTAAGAAGATTGCCTTCGGTAAGATCGATATTCAGAATAACATGACCTACGTGGGCGTAGATGCCCGGGAAGCCAAAAAAGTAGTCGCTGCTTTCGAAGGTGCTGAAGATAAAGGCGTTGACCTTAATGTGCGTTTCTTTGAGGGCGGCACTAAAGTCTCTGCCCCCTGGAAAGGTGGCAGCGGCAAAAAGAAGAAGCACTTCAAGGCGGGTAACTTCAAGCCACGGGCAAAAAAGAAGCACCGTGGACAAGGGTAGGGGAATTAATTCCTCATGCTCAGTAATTAGTGTTGGCAGCAAGTTCCCGGGAAGGTGAACAGCTTAAATTAGTCGCTGCCCAGACGCTCCATGACCGTTTAACGGCCATGGAGCGTTCTTGTATTTAATACTGAATACTTTGGTGGTACTACACTAGCTTAGCCCCCTCCAATTATTACAAATGAAATATACACTTCTCGGCATAACGCTTTTGTTGTTGACGACCTGCGAAGCCCCCAATGTCACTGGCGGCGATTCTGATGCACTTTCCGTATTAGAAGAAACCCGCAGCAAGATGCTGACCACTCCCACCCACCAATACCGCTTTAGGTCTTTCTGGGACAATCGCTTTGCTTCCTCCACTTACGAAGAATCCATGGAGGTTACCTACTCCTGGTTGCCGGAGAGTCAGCAGGGCTTTGGTTACCATGTGACAGGAGGGAATACGGACCTACTCTATGATGGGCAGGATGAGTTGAAAATTGATCACGTCAAACGAAAGGTCGTCCGGGTATCCGCCACTGAAATAGCCACCAGAACTGACTACTTTACGAGCAAACTGTGTTTTCGTGCGGATCCTAAAGCCTTACCTGAAGTGGCAGCAATAGATCGCTCGGTGGACACCATCATCGGGGGTAAAAACCAGTATGCTTACTTCGTTTCAACTGAAGCACCGGCGAAAAGTCAGGTGTCTTCCTGGGTGTATTATCTGGACCCGAAGCAGAAGGTGGTAGACCGTATCCAGATTGTTTCCCATGTCGGGCGGGACACAAGTCAACTGATCGATTATTTTTTTAGCGATTATGTCTTCTCAGATGATCAACATGCCTTTGGGGCTTCTGACCGACCGGGATCACTGGCCTACCGGGAAGTTAACCGGGCTGAGGACAAGAAAGAGCGGAATTCCGGCCTCATCCGCCCGGGAGCTCAACTTTACCGGGCAGATTACACCAGCATCGAGGGCGAAGAGAAATTGATTTACGGAGAGTCGGCACAAAAGACAGTCGTAATGTTTGGTTTCATCGGCTGCAGTGGTTGTGCATTGGCGATGCGCGAGATGAAGAAAAAGTCATTTGCGGTTAAAAAGGGGATTAACCTCTTTTATAGTAGTCCGGTGGACAATGCTACCAAATTGCGGACTTACCTGAAGCAAAAGGAATTTCCGTTTACCAGTTTCGGTAAGGAAAGCCTGATGAACGATAACTTTAGAGTAGCGGGCTTTCCAACCTTTGTATTGATCGACGGGGTAGGGCGTGTGGAACGGGTTATTGGTGGGTATGATACAGAGGTGGAAACAATGCTTTTCGAATAGCTTCTCTGTCAGAATGCTACCGGTTTTGTTAAGTTTAGAGTTGGAAGGGCGATTACGGCCGCGGCACCTTCAGCAGGTCATATTTGCTGGTGAGGTATGGGCATTGGGTAATTAAAGAAGGGCAAGGCTATCACTTGTCTCGCAATCGGAAATGGAGGAGCCAATTTGTTTTTTGAGGAAATGGCGACCGCTTGTTTCTAATGATAGGAGCGAACATTGTGGACAATGGACCTGCTATACAATTATGGAAGTTAGTTAGACTGAGATAAATGAGCCGAAGTTAAAGTGATTGAATCTTTACCTGAAGCAAAGTGGGATATGGCTTTATCGCTGGCTATTGTGGCAACGGTATTACTGTAAATGCTATCCAATTGTCCACATACGCTGGCGGAACGCTAACGGTCACGCTCCGGAGAAGGAGTAAGTTGTCTCATTTCAGACAAAGTTAGAAATCTATAAAAAAGTCATAATGAATAACGTAAAATCAAAAGTATTAGTAGCCGGTGCAAACGGCACCACCGGTCGAATTATTATCGATGTGCTTAAACAGTCCGGTACTTACGAGCCGGTGGCCATGATTCGGAAAGAAGAACAAAAAGAGCGGTTCGAGAATGAGAATATCGAAACGGTCCTGGCAGACCTGACGGGCAACCTGAGTCAGGCAGTAACAGGCGTCAAAAAGGTTATTTTTGCGGCCGGTTCCGGAGGGAAAAAGGTCGTAGAAGTTGATCAGGAAGGAGCTAAGCACCTGACTGATGCAGCAAAGGAGGCCGGAGTTGAAAAGTTTATTATGCTGAGCTCAATGGGCGCTGACAACCCCGCCCAGGGAGGAGAACTGGAAGACTACTTAGAGGCAAAGCATAAGGCCGATGAATACCTCCGGGCAAGTAATCTAAACTACGTCATCGTCCGACCTGGATCGCTGACCAATGAAGATGGTACCGGAAAAATTAAATTAGGTGAGAAGCTTGATGGAGACGGGAACATTTCAAGAACTGACGTGGCCAAAACCTTAGTTGCTGCACTGGATGAGGGAGTAAGGACAAACCAGACTTTTGAAATCCTGAAAGGTGATGTTCCCATAAGAGAAGTTGTTTAATCTTCCTGATGCCGGTCAGCCATTCTCCGAAAAGCCAGGGTAACACGTCATCCCGCCATCAACAAAGATTGTAGTTCCGGTGATGTAGTCAGATTCATCAGAGGCTAACCAGGCAGCAACGGATCCGATATCCGATGGAACACCGATGCGTTTATAGGGAATGACCTCCATCAGTTTTGCTCTTTTCTCCGGGCTATCCCGGGCAGAAAGGTTTATCGGTGTTTTGATAGCACCCGGGCCAATGCTGTTGACCCTGACTTTCTGGGGGCCATATTCTTGTGCGAGTGATTGCATCAGCATGTTTATGCCACCCTTTGATGCTGCGTAGTTTACGTGTCCTCCCCACGGAATAATCTCGTGGACACTGCTCATATGAATAATCTTTCCAAGAGCACAAGAGACCTCAGGGCGCGGTCCGCGCCGGAGAAACTCCCGAATGGCGGAGCGTGCGCAGAGAAACTGCCCCGTGAGGTTAATGTCGATCACCTTCTGCCATTGGTCCAGGGTCATCTCGTGAGTAGCTGCATCTTGTTGCAGACCAGCGTTAGCTACCAGGATATCTACCGTCCCAAAAGTTTTGATGGTAGCCTCAAACATAGCTTCTACATCCGATTCCTTACTTACATCGGCCTTAAAGATCATTGCCTTAGCGTCAGGGTGGAAGGAACGGATCTTTTCTGCCACTTCATTAGCCGTGTCTTCGTGGGTATGGTAGTTTATCACTACGTTGGCTCCTTCCTGTCCGATTGCCTGGGCTACGGCTGCGCCGATTCCGGAGCTGGCACCGGTAACTATACAGGTTTGGCCCAGCAGCCGCTTATTTGGTTTTTGATACATAATAATCAGGAATAGAAGATGATTGAATTAATGGTTTGTATGGGGTAGTGCGTGGGGACATCCGGTGATGCCAATGCCCCAAAACATGAATTAGACAAAGTACGGGTTTCACAACTACCAGGTTCTCGTTCCCCGGAACCACTTCCCCTCCTTCAGAATGCGGTGGCTATACTTTGACTGCTTGACTCTCTGACTACTTGACTTCCTTCAACGCATAAATCCCGAAACTCCCCAACCAGTGCCCGCCTTCATAGTCGTCTCCGACGAGGTTAGGCAGGGAATAATTCACGTGCAGATTAGCGAGGTTTTTCAGATGGCCGTATTGGTCAGGATATTGGCTGGCAAGACCGTAGAGCACCCAGCCACGGCTAAAGTTAAGCCCGTCGAGGTGGACCAGTTTGCCGTCCGTCCGGTCAGAGACCTCCCCGACGGCGAGGGTGTAAGATGCCTGGTCCAGACCCGGCAGAAAGCCGGCCAGCCAGGGATGGAATTCTTCGGCGGGCAATACCCGGCGC
Source organism: Neolewinella agarilytica (assembly GCF_900110645.1). Taxonomy (GTDB): domain Bacteria; phylum Bacteroidota; class Bacteroidia; order Chitinophagales; family Saprospiraceae; genus Neolewinella; species Neolewinella agarilytica. The sequence continues at coordinate 242,959 of NZ_FOFB01000001.1, read as the reverse complement.
ATGATGTTGACTTCTTCCAGGCAGGGGCTCAGGAAATCAAACCCACCGGGCTCCCAGCTGATGGGGCAATTCTGATCCTTCAGGTAAAAGCGGCGGGCGGTTTCATCGATGAGTGCCAATAACTCCTGCTGGTTAGCGGCGACGGCATAGTCCCGCGCGAAGGTGAGCCCAAAAGCCGTATTGGGATGTTCTCCGGTTCGGATCGCATAATTCAGTTTTGGCAGGAAAGCCAGATAACGGTCCACAATCAGTTGGGTAAGTGGTTGCAGATTAGCGTGTAGCTCACGCGCCAGAGGATCGTCCCAGGCAGCGAGTTCTTCGTCCAGCTTCAGCAGCCAGGCCCAGCCGTAGGTGCGTTCGTAGCTCTTGTTTTGGGGGCCGTTGAAATAGGCTACTTCTGCGGCAATGTTGGCGGCGCTGAGGTTTTCGGTGAGCATGCGGCGGGCGTCAGCGGCGCGGGCCAGGTCAGGGAAATCGCGCAGCAGGGCCACCAAAGACCAATGGCCGTGAACCGCACTGTGCCAGTCAAAGCAGCCGTAAAAGGCGGGGTGGAGTGCGGAGGGCTCTCTCAGATCATTGGGACCGCCAATGGTTTGCCCAAGCTTATTGGGATATTCGTGTTGAATACAGGCCAGGGGCAATTCCGCCAGCTTATTAGCATCAGCCAGGGTTAAGGTCGGGGCAGGAGAGCTCATGGGCGTGGGGCTGTCTTCCTCAGGCGCGGCCGCAGGTGCGGAGCAAGCGTAAAGGAGCAATGAAAGGACGAGAAGTAATAGTGGGCGCATGGCTCTAAGGTAATGATGTCTCCCGAATCACTGTTCGTGCAAAACGACGTTCTGAATTGTACGTTTGCTTTCAGCTAAGCCCAGGGCCTCTTTTTGCCGTCCGATAACCTCCCTTGCACCTGCGTCTGCGCCCACACAAAGCAGGCCGGATGGCCAGAATGTGTTTTACGAACTTACGGACTACTTATCAGGTTATACTGTGACATTAACCATCAATTGACTTGAAGCGTACACTCTACCCATCCCGATTATTGTTTTTATCGGCTTTGCTTCTTCTACTTACACACTGTGCAGACTATAAACTACACGAAGCTGAATTAGAAGGTTTCACTGCCGAAACACCTCCTTCCGGAGCCTTAGAGTATTCGACCTTTATGGTTGGTGATCTTGGCCATAATTATGCTCGCGGGCTTACTACTCTTGATGCCATAGTGCGGGCTATGCCTCCGGGTAAAAAGAATAGCTCTTTGCTGTTGCTTGGTGACATTACCGGCCCTGATGGTCTGCGTAAAAACGGAGAAGCCGAGAAAGCGCACCTGGACGCTATCGGCAAAATGTTGGGGCAGGTACCCGGTAAAGTATTTTTTACCCCCGGCGAAAACGAATTAGGCAAAGCCTCCAAATTCAGTCGGTTAAACCGACTGGAAGACTACTTCGAAGACCACATTGATAAGAAGGTTAAGTTCATGCCCAACAATGCTTGTTCCGGACCTGATGACACCGAAATTTTCGACAAAGTGGGCCTCATCGGCATCAATACTGCCTGGTATATGGCCGACTGGAGCCGCGATGAAGAGGTCAGTGAAGGTTGTGATTACCGCAACCGTGACGCCATGCTATTCGCCCTGGCGGATGAGATCAAAGGCTACCGCGATCAGGTCAAAATCGTAATGATGCACCACCCGCTGCAGAGTAACGGTAACCGGGGTGGTAAATACAGTGCCAGCCAGCATTTATTTCCCCTGGCGGACGTGATTCCCGGTGCCTATATTCCATTACCCATTATCGGTTCAATCATCCGCGGTGTTCAAAGTGTAGGCGGTGGACCGGACGATGTCCACAACCTCCAGTATCAGCAGTTTATTAATAAAGTGAAAGCAGGTATTGATGATGAGATAAACGTCATTTTTGTCGGTGCTCATGAACACAATATGATGCTTGCCCATGAGGGAGAGTACATAAAAATTACGGCTGGAACGGGTAGTGTCAGAGGGCCTGCAAGGCCGGGAAACGATGCCAACTTTATCTACGGAGAAGTTGGCTACAGTCGCCTTGATTTCTATGACAGCGGTGAGGTTTATAATGGTTTTTATACGGTCAATGAAGAGGGTGAAGAAGAAAGAGTTTTCTATCGGCGGATCATTGAGGACCGTCACGTAAGCCAGGACGAGGGTATTGAAGAAGCCCCAACCGAAATGGTGAATGAACGGATTGTGAAGTCTGCCATCTATGGAACAGAAGCAGTGGATAAAAGCGGATTTTACACCAAGACTTTCGGTAAGCATTACCGCCCGCTGTACTTTACGCAGGTAGAGGTACCCGTGCTGAAGATAGACACCATCTTTGGCGGCCTTAAGCCTTATCGTCGGGGCGGTGGCCAAACCACCATGAGTTTGCATACTCAGGGAGGAGACGGACATCTGTACCAGGTAAGATCCGTCCGTAAGAACCCGGCACAATTGCTACCCAGTCTGCTGGAGAAGTCCTTTGCTGCAGACCTGACGAAGGATCAGTTTACGGCCATTCACCCCTTTGCGCCACTTACGCTGCCTCCCATGCAGCAAAAGCTTGGCCTGTTGGGGGCTGACCCTTACTTATACTACATCCCGAAGCAACCAGCCTTAGGACAGTTCAACACCAACTTCGGTGGTGAGATGTATTGGCTGGAGCAACGGCCGGATGAAGACTGGAGTGGTACTCGTTTTTTCGGAGGGAGTAAAAACATCATCGGTAACTCTTCTACTCGCGAGGAAATTACCAGTAGCTGGAAGTCTTATGCTGACCAGCCTAATTACGCCCGGGCCCGACTGTTTGATCTTTGGATCGGGGACTGGGATCGCCACCGTGATCAGTGGCGCTGGGCCGCCTTCGAGGAGGAGGATGGCCGGACGCGCTACGTAGCCGTGGGGCGTGACCGGGATCAGGTGTATGCCAACTTCGATGGCGCACTCATTGGTGCGGCGCGCATTTTCGTGCCCGAAGCACGTAAGTTGCGGCCCTTCACCGGTAAACTCAATAAGGCCCGCTGGCGGGCCCTGAACGGTAAATGGAATGACCGGGTCTTCCTCAATCAGCTTACCCGCGAGCAGATGCTGGCGGAGGCCCGCACTATTCAGTCGACCATCACGGACGACTTGATCGATGAGGCGATGCAACGCTTCCCTAAAGAGGTCCGCCCTTACAGCCTCGAGCAGGAAAAGATTGGAGAAAAGCTGAAAGAAAGACTTACTCAGCTGGAGGATTTTGCGGGAGACTACTACGAGGTGCTGGCCGAAAAAGTAAATGTATTGGCTACCGAAAAAGACGACGTGGTCAAGGCAACGGGCCTGGCCAACGGCGATCTCCACGTTAAGGTATTTGATGCCTCAAAAAAAGGTAAGGCCGACGAAAAGTATTACGACCGGGTGTTCCATAAAGGCGAAACCAGAGAAGTGGTTATTTATGGCCTCGACGGGGATGACCGCTTTGTGCTTGACGGAGAAAGAAGTCCCATAAAGCTCCGGCTCATTGGCGGTACGGACGGGGATGAAGTTGAAGCCAACGGCAACCTTCAGGCCAGAGCATATGACGAAAAAACCGGAATGGATTTCAAGGGCAACGAAGGAAAAATTAAGGACCGTCGTAGTAATAAACATCCGGAACTGAATCAATACGACTTTGAGGAGTATTATCCGGATCACACGGTGCCAATTCCTGCTCTGGGCTTTAACGTTGATGATGGCTTCTTCCTTGGGGCTGGATTTACAAAGACCATTCAGGGCTTTAAGCCTGACCCTTACGCTGCCCGCCACTCCCTGCTGGGGAGCTACAGTACGAACGAATTTTATCAGTTCAGGTACACCGGAGAGTTAAACCACCTCCTGGGCCGCAGGATCGATCTGGTAACGGAAGCACATTATTTCAGCCCGGGCTACGTAGCTAACTTCTTTGGCCTAGGTAACGACGCTCCCGGTCAGCCAGAAGAAGATGAAATACCCGGAGTGGGAGAAGACGAAGAACTGGAGTACAACCGGGCCCGTCGGCAGGAGGTAGCCATTTATCCGCTGATCCGTTTCCGGGGTAAGCGGGACCGGACCTCGTTTTCCATCGGTCCGTTCTACCATTCTTACGAACTGGATGAGGATACACCCGATTTCGCCCTGATTCGTGATGCAGACCAGAACATCCCCGCCCGGGTATTTGATAAACAGCCCTTTGGTGGTCTGCTGGCACATTTATCTTTCAACAACCTGGCGATCCCGCTGATGGCGGATAATGGTCTCAAATACGACTTGTACGCACAGCAAAGCTGGAACCTGAAGTCAGAAGACCTTTCCACTTTTCGTGTTGGTGGACAAATAAGCGTTTACCGTATGATCACGAAAGCCATCAACCTGGCCACCCGGGTTGGTTTTGAACATAACGAGGGGACACCGGAGTATTATCAGCTAGCCGCCATGGGCGGCCGGACGAACTACCGCGCCGCCCGTGCAGATCGATACCGTGGAAATACTATGTTCTACCATAACATTGACCTGCGCTTTATGGGCTTCAGTTTTGGCAAGGGAGAAGCGCCTACACTTGGCGGTTTCATCCTCGGTATGGATTATGGCCGGGTATGGCTGGAAGGAGAGGACAGCGACACCTGGCATGTCGGTTATGGCGGTGGTGTGTGGATAGCTCCGCTGGGCGCTACTATCCTTAGTCTGACTTACTTTACGGATAGCGACGATGCCCGCATTGCTTTCGCTGCCGGATTCCCGTTCTAAACAAAGGCTACGTATGTCATTGCTAAATAAACCCAATTTACTCTCTGGTATTATTCTCGGAGTGGTAGTTCTTGTTGCCGGAGGCTATGGCCTGGTGACCTATACACAAGCACCAGAGCTTGAACACTATCAGGTAGATAAAGAGTATAGCTTCCCGTTCAACTTTGACCGACCTTTAGTTACGAAACTGCCGGAAGATCTGGTGGAAATCAGTGGGCTTACCCCCTGGATGAAGGAAGGAGAGTTGCTCAGTGTTCAGGATGAAGATGGAAAGCTGTTCGTCGTCAATAGCAGAACCGGGGAGATCACAGATGAGTTCAAGTTTGGTAAAGACCGGGACTATGAAGGTGTTGCCAGAAACGGTAACAATATCTACGTGCTGGAACGGGATGGAGATATCCATGAATTGAAATACGAAAAGGGAGTAAAGGAATACGAAGCCAAAAAACTCGAGACTGCCTTTAGTTACCGAAACGACACAGAGGGTATTTGCTATGATACTGAAACGGGAGACTTGCTCATCGTCCCCAAGGAACAAGAGCTTAATCCGGCAGAGGCGGAGCCTTACCGGCATGGCATCTACAGCTACGACCTGAAGAAAGAAGAATTGTTGCCTCAACCCAGCTATTACATTGATGAATATGCCGTAGGTGAAATCGTTTACGGCAAACAAAAGCCTTTTCATCTGAAGCCCAGTGGGGTTGCCGTTGATCCACTGACAAAAAACGTATACGTCATTGCGTCGGTTGGCAATATCATGGTGGTCATTAACCGGGAAAGTGAGATCAAGCAAATAGAATTACTGAAAGAAAAGACCTTCAAACAACCAGAGGGCATTTGCTTTGATAAGCAGGGAAATCTCTACATTAGTAGCGAAGGTCGGGGAGGTAAGGCAGTAATTGCTAGCTTTACCCGAAAGGACGGGGGACCAACAAAAAACCGGACGGATGAGTAAGGACAAGGATCAGGCAAAAAATAGTGAGGTTATTTCATCTGCTGCGGCTTACGTAAAGCAGCGCTTTAATGAAGGCCTGGCGCCTAAATTCCTCTTTCATAATTTTGCCTACGCCGAAGAAGTAGCTGACAAAGCCCAAAGTCTGGCTAAGGCTTCCGGCTTGAGTGAGGATGAAACAGACTTGCTTACCATCGCAGGCTATTTCTACCCCCTTGGTTATGTTGGTGGCCCTAAGAACGTTGCTGATCGCTCCGCAAAAGAGTTGGAAAAATGGGCAAAGGAGCAAGATGTTGCCCTGGTGAACGACCATCAGGAAGTTTTAAGCTGGATCCCTGCAGCCTATAATGCCCGGGAAAAAGACTCCCTTCCCGTCCGCTTGCTCCACGATGCTGCCTGGAGCTGGTTAGGCCGTAAACGCTATGACCGCCGCTCCGATCTGCTTCAACTGGAAAGGGATGCCGTAAAGGGAAAAGAAGGTGACCCGATGAAATTTGGTGAGGAAATGCAGCAGTTCCTGCTGAATTTCAACTATCTCTCCACCGCAGGAAAAGAAGAATTTGATGATCGCCGCCGGGAAAACGTTAGTAACCAGCAGCAATCAAACTATAAAATCGGGGAGAAAGAGGTAAAACTAAAAACAGGTAAAAACTTCGGTCGTGGCATTGACACCATGTATCGGACCGCCTTTAGAAATCACATCAATCTTAGCCGGATCGCTGATGGTAAAGCGAACATGATGATCTCGATTAACACCATCATTCTGTCTATCGTTATTACGGTGTCAGGTGCGAGTCTTAGCTTTTTTGAAGAAACCTTTTACGAAAATCCCGAGTTCCTGATCCCGATCATCAGTTTGCTGCTCAGTTCTCTGACTGCGGTCGTTTTCGCGGTGTTCTCGGCCAGGCCCAGTGTGACGGAGTATCGGATCAAAAAGGACAAACTGATCCGAAGCAAAGAGGCAAGTCTCTTGTATTTCGGTAACTTCCTTAAACTGGAAAAGGAAGAATTTATCGACTACATGGCCACCATGAAAATGGACCAGGACGCTCTGTATGATGATCTCGCCAGAGATCTTTATGATCTCGGAGCGGTAATGCACAAAAAGTACTTGTTGCTGACGATAAGCTACAATGTATTCGTAGGCGGGCTGGCACTGGCGGTGCTAAGCTTCCTGCTGGTTTATTTGCTGAATGTGCTGTAGGTTTTATGCAAATAGTCAAACAGTCAGAGAGTCAAAATAGTAGCTGCCGCGATTGGGATGCTTGCTTCGCTCATTCAGTTGACTCAGATAGCCTGCCTTCTTTTACACGGTAGCTCTTCCGGTCTCTACTGCCAAACAATCATATGGAACACACTTGGGCGCTTCCGCAGGTGCAATGGGGAGCTATTATGAGAGCAGTTTATCTACTTCTCAAAGCGCTAAGCTTTTGCAATTGAAAATAAGTAAACAAGGAGCAGAAGTGACTATTTGACTGCTTGACTGAAACATTCTTTGGCTAAAACTACTTCGCCATCTGCTGCACAATCATCTCGCTCAGGTCATAAACCATCACGCTGTCCTGTTTTTCTTTGCCGGTTACGCCATCGGTCATCATGGTCAGGCAGAAGGGGCAGTTTACGGCAATCACCTCGGCACCGGTGGCCAGGGCTTCGTCGGTTCTTTCCACGTTGATGCGCTTATCACCATTCTCATCTTCTTTCCACATCTGCGCGCCTCCGGCGCCACAACAAAGACCGTTGGTCTTGCTGCGCTTCATCTCTACGAGCTGACCATCTAAAGACTGCAGTACTTCCCGTGGAGCTTCGTAGACGCCATTAGCACGCCCGAGGTAACAGCTATCGTGGTAGGTAATACGCTTACCTTTAAATTCGCCACCACCGGTCATCTTGATCCGGCCGTCGTCGATGAGCTGCTGCAAGAGCTGGGTGTGATGTACGATCTCATAGTGTCCGCCGAGGGCAGGGTATTCGTTCTTGATCGTATTAAAACAATGCGGACAGGCCGTCACCATTTTCTTGACGCCGTACATATTGAGTACCTCGATATTCTGCAGGGCCGTCATCTGATAAAGGAACTCGTTACCGGCCCGCCGGGCCGGATCTCCGGTGCAGGCTTCTTCGTCGCCTAAAACGGCAAACTCAATACCCGCTGCGGTAAGAATCTCGGCAAAAGCCCGGGTTACCTTTTGGGCGCGGTCATCGAAACTGCCCGCACAGCCTACCCAGAAGAGGATCTCGGGCTGTTTTTCTTCGGCAGCGAATTGGGCCATGGTTTTGACGGTCATAGTGAATGGGGGAATGTGTGAATGAGTGAATGAGGGGACGAGTGAATGAGGGGATGGGGGAATGAGTGAATCAATCTTAGCTTACTATCTCTTGGTTGCGGGATAAGCGTTGTGCTTTGCTTTAGCCATTATTTTTAGAATTTCAGTCCATTCCTTTTGGAGTTTACTAATGGTGGATTTGTCAACTTTAATTTTTGAGTCATTTAGAATTTCCAGCCAGAACACTGTTTCATCAGTTTCTTCGACTACGATGCACATTTTTGCGTAGAACTCTTTTACGGATCTGGCACGACAAGCGGCTCGGTAATTAGCGGCAGATGAAGTTGAAGATTTGATCAGCTGGTATCTTACAACATTTAGTCCCGGAGAATTTCCAGTATTTTCCATCAGATTTATAATTTCTATGGCCGCTTTTTTAGTTCGTGCCTTTAACCAGGTAACAAATTCTTCCTTAGACTTCTTTGTAGATTTTCCATATTCAGATTGAGGGTCTGCCAATAGTTGAGTGTCATTTTTATCTACAGGAAGCTCTTCGAAAACGAAATTCTCAATACTGAAATCAGGGTCTGGTGCTTCATCAGCGGATAAGTATAGCAAGTCTAATATCATTGCTTTAAATTTTCCCATTTTCAGACGGCTAGTTTTAGTAATTATCGAATTTCTAGTTTTTTATGCATTCCCTCATTCTCCCATTCCCTCATTCATTCATCCACTCCGTCCGGCTGGTGCTCACACTCCAGGCCCGCTGCTGGTTCTCGATGGAGTTAAAGAGGGGCAGCCAGTCTTGCGGTCCGGCAGCTTCAGTGAGGATTTCGTGACGGCGAAGCTTCAGGATCATCTCCAGCGGGTTGATCAATACCGGACAGGCTTCCACGCAAGCGTTACAGGTAGTACAGGCGTGAACCTCTTCCCGGCTGATGAAATCCCAGAGGTTACGGCCATCATCGAAGTTGTCAGCGGATAAAGGCTGTGACTCATCTTTGCAGAACTCGGTGTTGCCAGAGCGAATTTTTTCGCCTACCTCCTCCGAGCGATCCCGGAGGTTCATGACAATCTTACGTGGGCTAAGCTTTTTACCGGTGATGTTGGCCGGGCACACGGAGGTACAACGGCCGCACTCCGTGCAGCTGTAAGCACCCAACAGATCGATGCGGCTCATCTCGAAAACATCGTTAGCGCCAAATTCAGGTAGCTCGGCGTTCATGTCCGGCTCCGGAGCATTGGGGTCGCCCAGGCCCATCATGGATTTTACCTCATTCATGATCTCGGGCATGTTTTCCATCTGGCCCTTTTGCCCCAGGCGGGCAAAATAGGTATTCGGGAAAGCGAGAAGAATGTGGAGGTGCTTCGACTTGGGCAAGTAATTCAGGAAAACGAAGACCATGGCGATGTGTCCCCACCAACCTACGCGCTCCAGTACTTTAAGGGTGCCTTCGCTCAGACCGCCAAAGAGAGCGGGGCCGAGCCAGCTGGTAACCGCCAGGTTGGTATCCGGGTAGTGCGCCGGGTCAATGCCCTGCAGTACTTCATCGGTGCCGTTCATCGTGAAGATGCACACGAGCAGGATGAGTTCGAAGATCAGGATGAGGTTTGCGTCAAGCTTTGGCCAGCCGGTCATCTCCGGCTTGTTGAAACGTGGAATGAAGAGCACGTTGCGGCGAACGAGGAAGATTACCGTAGCGATAAATGCCAGCACGGACAGTACCTCGATGGTGCTGATGATGAAGTTGTAAAATGTTCCTAGCCCATCAGCAAAAAAGCGGTGAACGCCGAAGATGCCGTCAATGAAGATCTCAATCAGTTCAATCTGCGTAAAGACGAAAGCCACGTACAGCATGAAGTGCAGTACGGCGGGAATCATGCGCTTGAACATTTTCTTCTGGCCGAAGGCGACCAGGATCATGTTTTTCCAGCGTTCGCCCGTCGGGCCCTCAACGGCCTCGGCTTTGGCCATCATTATATTAGCGTATACCTTTCGGAACTGGTAAAAGGAGTAACCTAAAGCTGCCGCGGCTACCAGGCAGAAGATGATCGATTGTAGCATACGACCAAAGGTAAATCATGCGGGTGGGGTGGGCAAATGGATTTAGCGAAAATTCGCTGGAAGATTGGTTTTCTTGCCGGTGCAGTAAACCAGTGAGCCGCGAGAATAGCCGATAATCTGTCTTGCGCTCTAACTGGAAAGCCAGGCATTCATTTTAATCTTTTCGTAACGAAAGCAAGCGACTGTCCACCTTACCTTGTGTTTTGCAGACCCGCCTTACCCCAACATCTGAAACCTTGTCCTATTCGAAGATCCTCCTCTTCCTTTGCTCCATTACCCTGTTTGGCTGTGTGGGCGTTCCCAGGCTGCTGGAAAAAGGAAAGTACGACCGCGCCTATGCCGTCGCCTTAAAACATTGCACCCGCGTCAGCGCCCAACGTCCTTACAGTAAGGCCCGACAAAAGGCACTCCTGCAATTCGAGGACGCTTACGCCGCTGTACAATCCCGCGACTACGCCAGCGCTCTGGAACTCAGAAAAACGACCGATGAGCGGCGTTGGATACATTTGTACACCCTCTATCAAAATCTGTATTCCAGAAGCCTCGATTTGGTGGAATACCTGCCGGATACAAAAGAGCTCGAACGCCACCCCGGCCTGCGCCCTGCCGTGCTGGAAGCACAACGGGAAGAAGCCCGCCGAAAGGCTGGTGCTTACTTCCTTGCGCAAGCCCGACCAAGTCTGCCCGCTGCATTTGCGGGAGAAAAACCCGCTGCCCGGGCCGCCTTCGAACACTACAATAATGCCCTGAAATACCTTCCTGAAAGGACATCAACTTTAGCAGACACGCTCAGCCAGCTACGAGAATTAGGTACTCTCCGCATTCTGCTGGCTCCCCACCCGGACTCTGATTATTATAGCATCCTGGCGGAAAGTACCCAAAGCCTGAACGAAACAAACAGGGGCTGGACCCAGATTGTGATGACCGATAATGGCCGCCGGGTGGACCTGTTTGCAGAAGTTAGTTACCTAAGCCGGGGAATAGATGGCCCGTACTCCAGTAGTAGTTGTGATGTCTATGAAAAGGAGGTGCTGGATTACGTCGAAAAGATCAAAAAGAAGGTAAAGGTGAACGATAGCACCTATGTAACTAAGATTACAGAAATCAAGCATTTTAAAACCATCACGGCGACGGTAACTACCCACGAACAATCTTTAGGCGTTACGGCTACGGCCCTGTTATCGGTTTATCTTCCCAACGGGGAGCGGGCAGAATGGCAGCAGGAGTTATATGCAGAAGAATCCTGGAGCAATGAGTATTCCGTTTGTTCTGGTGATCGTCGGGCACTGCACGCATTTGCCTGTTCAGGGACATACCAATTTCCACCCTCTACAAGAAGTTTGCTCAATCAAGCTCTTTCGGCCCTTCCCTGGCGGGCCCGGTCTGCACTCATCAGGCGTTATTTCCCCCAAAGGCCTAAACGGACAAAAGCCCGGGACAAGGCCTGGGGCTGACGCCATTGTTGAATTACCTAGCTAAACTCCACCTTAAACACATGCGCCGGCCATTGCCCGGGGTCAAGGTCCACGTAGTTAGAATGGCCGTTCCACCAGTATTGGTTGCCGGTTAACAGATCCGTTACCCGGAAGCCGTCATGCCCCAGCAGGTCCTGGGGCACGTGTACGTGACCGCCCTGGCGATTGTGCTGGTCGAAGTTGACGATCGTCCAGATGAAGTTGGTCCGTTCTTCGTCCCACTTCACAAAGCTGAGCAGGTTGCCGTTTTCTGAGCCGGTGAAGCGGATGTTGTTCGTCTGTTGCAGCGCGGGGTTATTATTCCGGGCGTGGTTGATCAATGTGTAGGCATCCGTAATCCGGTTGCGGTAACTCCAGTCGTAATGGCGGGCCATGTACTTCTCCGAGTCGTAGTATTCTTCCTTACCGTTGGTGTTGCCCCGGTTTTCCATCAGCTCGTAGCTCGGGCCGTAAAGGCCGTAGGAGCTGGAGAGGGTAGCGGCCAGTAACAGCCGCTTGACGAACTGGTTGCTGTTGGCACCCATCATCTCGAAGGCAAGGATATCGGGCGTATTGGGCCAGAAGTTCGGCTGCATGATGTCCGCCAGGTCGGTTGTCGTCAGCTCGGTCAGGTATTCCTTCATTTCCTGCGGAGTCGTCCGCCATGTGAAGTAGGTGTAGCTTTGCTGGAAGCCCCGCTTGGCCAGTTCCGTCATTACGGCGGGCCGGCTAAAGGCCTCGGCCAGGAAAATGGTGTCGGGGAATTTTTTGTTGGTTTCCCCGATAACGTACTCCCAAAAGCGGTAAGGCTTCGTGTGGGGGTTGTCTACGCGGAAGATGGTCACTCCAGCTTCACACCAGTAGAGAACAACACTGAGCAGTTCTTCCCAAAGCGCTTTCCAGTCTTCGGTTTCGAAGTTGATGGGGACAATATCCTGATATTTCTTCGGCGGATTCTCGGCGTACATGATGGTGCCGTCCGGCCGCCAGATGAACCAGTCGGGGTGGTCCTCGATGTAGGGGTGGTCCGGCGCACACTGGAAAGCCAGGTCGAGGGCTACGTCGATGTCGTACTCTGTTTTGGCTTTGTGGATCAGGGCTTTGTAGTCCTTGATGTCTCCCAGTTCGGGGAGGATAGCTTTGTGGCCGCCTTCGGCGGCGCCGATGGCCCAGGGGCTGCCCGGCTCGCCTTCCATCGCCGTGGTGGCGTTGTTGCGGCCTTTACGGTTCTTGCGGCCGATGGGGTGGACGGGCGGCATGTACAACACATTAAAGCCCAGTTCATCAATGCGGGGCAGTAAGAGCTCTACGTCCTTGAAGGTGCCCGTGCGGTTGACGTCCTGACTGGCAGAACGGGGGAAAAGCTCATACCAGCTGCTGAAACGCTCGCGCAGACGACCGACCTTTACCCGCATATTGTGGTCGTAAGTGGTTTCGAACTTACGCAGTGGATAGTCCTGAACAATTTTTCCGAAAACAGGTCCGAGAACATAATCGGTAGCGCTGCCTTCGTCCTTTTGGCCCAGTTCTTTGATGGCCGCCCGAACCGGTGCCTGTTTGCTTTTGGCTAGTGACTTGGCGACCTCCGTGAGCAGGTTGCCTCCAATGGCCAGTTCAACGCCCATCGGCTGCCCGTCCGCCTGTTTTTTCTTGAAGCCCCGGTACCAGGTGAGCAGGTGATCCACCCAGGAAACGATCCGGTACTGATAAATAGCCTGTTCGGTAACGGTGAAGGAAGCACTCCAGGCGTCGTTACCGAGGTCCGCCATTTCAACGGTGGTCCACTTTTTGGTACCCTCTTTTTTATACTCTACTACGGCGCGCAGGTAATCGTGTCCGTCCCCAAAGATGCTGGCGCTAACGTTGACCTTTTCCCCTACGACCCGCTGGATCATAAATCGGCCGTTGTTGATCTGCGGCTTGACGTTGTCGATAACGGAACGATTCTGCATAGTGTGGTCGTGGATTTGAGAAGTGCGAAATTAAGTAAAAAGATGTAAGGAGATGGGGCAAACGCAGCAAACTTCGTTTACTGCGTTTTTGAATAGCGATTGGCGATTCTTGATTCTTGATTCTTGATTTGCTACCGCAAGTGACAGCTCACTACGTTCGTGCTGGGCAAAGGTCATCTACTTAACTACGTCTTTTGATCTAAGACGTTTGTCCTAGTAAGGTAGTAGTGGCGGTGGTGGTTCGCAGCAATCCTTGTTTTATTGCGGGCGCGGGCGCAAGGGGCAATTAGAGTGCAAAATAGCCCAATCCGTAACGCGCCGTCTCTTTCGGCCATAAAGGCCTGAGTACCGATCAAATGATCGGCGAAAAACTATGACCATGTTCCGATTTATTATTCTTCTGAGTTTTTTCTCCTTCGTTGCCTGTGGCGGAGATTCGGAAGCCACTGCAGAAGTTGTGGAAGAAACCACCCTTACCCCTGAAGTCGCAATGTCGAAAACTCTGCCTCAAAACGTTAATCAGGGAACAAAACTCTGTGAAATTAACGGGGTGGCCTGGGCTTATACCAAGGCTTCGGGCATCGTCTCCCGCCACAAGAATAGTGGAAAACGAACGGCCATCATCACCTTCAAAAAGAAACTGGAGAAGGGCTCTGAATCCATCCAGCTTTACTACGACGGAGACAGTTTTGAACTGGAAAAGGTGACGGCGCAACTGAAGTTGGCAAAAAATGATGGAGACCGCATGACGGGCTTCTTCAGTTTTGACCCGAATTTGCGCGCTAAACAGCCCGATGCCCAATTGTCCGGTACGCTTGACCTGAGCGATCCTTCCACTGCCGCCGGAACGGCCGAAGCCACTGACGTTAATATCTCTTACGAGAAAAATTTGTTGGCCAATCCGGAGGACGCTGTTATCAACATCACCGGGCTTACTTTCTCGGACGTCGGCTATTCTGATCTCAATGCGGTGAAGAAGCAGTTGAATATGTAGGGCGGCATGGCATCTCTTTGCTGAAAAAATCCCCCCTTGCACCTGCGACCGCGCCTAAATTCGCCATCATCCCGCCGCTAACCGCTTATTTGCCACCGCTCCCTCAACTTCTAAAAACCTTAAGATTTAGCTACACAATTTTTCGTCATCTTTAGCTGCTTAATAAATACCGATTTAACCAAAGACCATATTCTAATCCCGAACCGATGACACGTTTTCTCACCTGCTTCAGCTTGCTGTTCTTCTCATTTATGTTGTCCGCTCAGCAAGGACAATGCATTAAAGGCGATTGCCTCAACGGAAAAGGAGACTTCCGCTTCCCGGACGGAGCGGTTTACAGTGGTGATTTTAAGCGAGGGAAGTTTACGGGCTTTGGCCTGCTCAAATTCCCCGGCGGCGGACTTTATGTCGGTAACTGGTTAAACTCCCTGCAGGAAGGCAAAGGACGGATGACCGAAGCCGATGGTACCAGTTATTTCGGCAAATGGCACAACGGTAAGCGGCATGGCGGCGGGACGATTACTTTCAAGAATGCGAATAAACTAAAAGCTACCTGGGTTTTTGACAAAATTCAGGGGCAGGCAGAGTTCAAATTTGCCAACGGCGATCTGTACCGGGGGGAGATGGTCGGCACGCAAATTACGGGGCAGGGAACGATGGAATACGTCAACGGTGACCGCTACACCGGGGAATGGATGAATAACCTTCGCCACGGGCAAGGGAAGCAAATTCTCGAAGACGGCACAGAAATCGCCGGCACCTGGGAAGACGATAACTTCCAGGCGGACTGGTCGAGCATCGGCTTTCAGGGTAACCCTAACACCGTGGCCGACTGCAGTGCTGGTTGCCCCGACGGACCGGGTAAATACCGCTTTCCGGACGGGACAACCTTCTACGGTATGATCCAGTCCGGATTACCCTCCGGCAACGGAACCGTTGCCTTCACGAACGGAAATACTTATCATGGTTCCTTCGCCAGCCACCAGCCCGACGGGCTGGGTATCATGTATTACGCCGACGGCCAGATGCACGGTGGCCTCTGGCGAAATGGCCGCTTGTTCCGCCGCCTGTTTACCGCAACGGGGCGCCCGGCGCAGGAAATCTCCGTAGATTATGACCCCGCTGTAAAGGTCTGGGCCGTCGTCGTAGGCGCCGCCCGCTATACCCACATGCGAACACTGCGCTACACGGACGATGACGCCTATCACCTCTTCTCTTTCCTCAAAAGCGTGGAAGGAGGTGCGCTGCCCGACGAGCAGGTTCGTGTCCTGATCGACGAAGATGCAACCCACCGCAACATCATCATGGCAATGCGCGAAGTATACCAGCGGGCTGATGAAAATGATGTTATCCTCTTTTACTTCAGTGGGCACGGACTCCCCGGCGCCTTCCTTCCCGTCGATTATGATGGATACACCAATCGCCTGGAGCACTACCAGCTTAGAGATCAGCTACTGGCCAGCCGCGCGAAGCACAAGCTCGTCATCGCAGATGCCTGCCATAGCGGCAGCCTCGGTGGTCGCACCAGCAGCCAGGACATCGCCTTCGCTGGCAAAAGTGGTGGCGGTGCGGATGCCGCACTCAATGCTTACTACAATGCCCTCAATAATGCCCAGGCGTCCACGGCACTGTTGCTGTCCAGCAAAGGAGAGGAAATCAGCCTCGAAGATGGCGGCCTGCGTAGCGGCATCTTTAGCCATTACCTCATCCGGGGTATGAAGGGCGAAGCCGACGATAATGGCGATCAGCTCGTTTCCATTCAGGAACTCTTCAGCTTCGTCCACCGCGAGGTCCGCCGTTACACCGGCAACATTCAGACGCCAACCCTCACGGGAACCTATGATGATCTGATGCCGGTATCGGTGATTCGGGGGAAACGGTAGGAAAGGTCTAAGGACCTCGAAGCGTCCCGCAATACTGTGGGACCTTTAAGCGTCCGGGCTGGCTAATCCGCCTACTGCACGGACATCCGCTCTCCGTTCAATTCCCACACAAAGGCATCTTCTGAGAATAATCGCCGGATACGGTTCAGGGCGTTGAACCGCTCTTCTTCCGTCTGGTATTCCAGACGAACGCCGACGCGGGTATAGCGCCCGTCGGGTGAGGAGAAGGCATCGTAACCTGCGGCTTTGATGCGGGCAATGTTCTTTTCCACGTTCCGGCTGCTGCCGTACAGGCCCGTGGCGATCAGGGCAACATTGCTGCTACTGCTCGTTGATGATCGGGCAGGAGTGGGCGTCGTCGTAGTGGTTTGATCGGTGTTGTTTTGGGCGGCAGGCTCGGTTTGCTGATAGCTGCGGTCGGGTTTGTCTTCGCTGTCTGTTTGCCGCAGGCGTGGAGGGTCATCCGGGACGACCCGTCCGGCGTCCACCGGCGGTAATGGCTTACGGATAATGGGGGGCTGCGGAGCAGGCCCTTCGTCTGTCTGGACGATCGGAGTGGGCTCGTCATTCAGGGCCGAGGCAATGGTGGTGCCCAGCAAGTAGAGCAGGCAAAGCAGGGCGATGGACCCCAGAAAGGCGGCCACGTACCAAAGAATTTTACGCAATTCGGGATCATAGAGAATGCCTCCGGGAGCTTTCTTTTGCGGCGCGGACGCAGGTGCAGTGTCCGTTGAGGCAGCAAGGGGAGTGCCCAGCATGGGGTCTGACGTAGCGGCTCTTTTCTCCGTTCGGGCGATCGGGCGAATGTCCACCGCCGGTAATCCGAAGGACGCCTTGCTGAAGTTGTCTCCTCCGGCCGTGAAGCGAAGTTGCCCGTCAAAATGACGAAACAGCCGGCCAATACCTTCCAGCGTTACCGAGCGTCCGGCGTCAAGGTTCTCCTTTGTTTGCTCCAGGAAAGCCGCCAATTCTGCCTGTGCGGCCGTGCGGTCCAGTGCCGTAGACTCGGTAAGGCCTCGCAGGATTCGTCCGTCATCAAGCACGAGATTAGCATTAAAACTGACCTGCTCGGACGGCGGAGTGGCCTTGCCTTCAATCGGGCTGATCAGCGCCGGCTGCGGCGTTAGCCGCAGGGTGCCGATGCCTGGCAGGCAGACCTGATCTTCCTCCATGAGGATGCCCCGGATGATATCGGTGATTTGCTTGGACATGGTCACAAAGATAGGTGGTCTGCTTTTAGGAGAGAATACCGTGGCGGAAATCGTCGGACTAACTTTTCCTGATAACCAACTTCGCGGGCTTACCGAAAAAAGGATTCGTTAGACGACTCAACAACGATCATTAATAAACTAAGTGAGCAAACCAGCTTATTCGGCAGTACTTTTAGCCTGTTCTTCCTTTTAAACGCAGCGTCAGCTATTACAATGAAAAAACTTTTTACCGTAATTTTCTTCTTTCTCCTCACCTTCTTAACTCAGCTCTCCGCTCAGTTCACGGAGGGGAGCTATGTTCTCGGAAAGGACACTATTTTTTATCTGCTTAACGTCCCCGAAGGCTTCAACAATAATCAGGAGAAATGGCCACTGGTCTTATTCCTTCATGGCGGAGGAGAGGGCGGACATGATCTGGAGAAAGTCAAGAAGAACGGACTGCCGAGGCACATTGCCGAAGGCCGGCAGTTTCCGTTCATCACGCTTGCTCCGCAGAACCGGTTTACGCGCGGATTCTGGGATAACGTTGCCCTGAGCCAATTGCTCGATCACTTCATGCTTAGTCCGCGGATAGATCAGGACCGGGTCTACCTCACGGGTTTGAGCCGTGGCGGCTTCGCCGCCTGGATGCTGGCGATGCATGAGCCGGAACGCTTTGCTGCCCTGGCGCCCGTTTGTGGCGCCGTGCCTCGCAGCTACGATATCTGGATCCCGGAAAACCTCCCGATCTGGGCTTTTCATGGCACGGATGACGACCTCATCCATCCCTCCGAATCCGTCGATATGATCGAGAACCTCCGCCGGAAAAAAATGAACCCAAAGCCAAAACTTACCCTTTACGAAGGGGTAGGGCACAACGCCTGGGAGAAAGCTTACGCTGATCCTGAACTGTACAAATGGATGCTCGCCCAGAAACGCCCAAAACCGGAATAATGAAGCAAAGCCTTACGCTATTCTCCGCATTGCTCTTCATCCTTACTTTGCTCCCTGCGTGCAGCGGCAAAAAACAGTCCTACACCGTCAACTGGTTCCTACGCCTGGAGTACTCGGCCGCAGGAGACGATTACCACCTGATGGCCGGGCAAAAGCCCATCCTTCCCTCCGTTGACGAAGCTATCTGGAATGGCGACTCCCTCGTCGTGAAAGCCGGAGAAGCCTGCTATTACCTCGACATGGCCCGCGCCGTTGACTATCACTCTACCGCCGATATGTCTGTCATCGATTGTGTTTCTTTTGAACACTACGTGAAGGTGGGCGGGCATGGATGGCCACCCTGACGCTCTCTTTAGTCGAAGCGGTGAGCTCCGTCTTTTATCAACTTGGGAAGTAATCCGATAACCGGATCAATTAAACAGGGCTATTGCAAGCTCGGAAAAGAGTAAACTTTTGAAGGTCCCGCAATACTGCGGGACGCTTCGAGGTTTGTCTGCCACTATTCATTGGACCTTCAAGCGTGTAGGTGGGAGCTTGCGATTACCCTGATCAATCAAACCTTCCCCTCCACAAAAGCCCGTACCACCTGCAGCCCCATATTGAAGTCTGTATTGTTATTCACGATGATATCGGCCTTCTCTTTGTATGGCTCAACGTATTTTTCGAAGGCAGGTAGCACGTGGTGTTCGTAGCGGTAGAGGACGTCTTCCAGCGGGTAATTGCGTTCTACACGGTCGCGCTTGATGCGGCGGACGACCTTCAGATTGTCCTTGGCGTGCAGGAAGATGCGCAGGTCGAGCATCTTACGGAGTTCTTTGTAATGGAAGACGAACAAACCCTCCACGATGATGACGGGCGCTGGTTTGAAAACCAGCATCCGGGGCTCCGCCAGTTCGTTGTTAAAGACGTACTCCTGTCGGGTGACAGTTTTTCCCTTGCAGAGCTTTTTGAGATCCCGGACGAATTCGTCGCGGTAAATAGACTTCGGGCGATCAAAATTATGAACACCCTCGTCATCTACTTTCTGCTGTTCCCTGGGTACGTAGTAATCGTCCATACTCAGGTAGCAGACCTGATCGTCATTGAGCCCATCCCGTAACTGACGGAT
Organism: Neolewinella agarilytica; assembly: GCF_900110645.1. Taxonomy (GTDB): domain Bacteria; phylum Bacteroidota; class Bacteroidia; order Chitinophagales; family Saprospiraceae; genus Neolewinella; species Neolewinella agarilytica. Next base: position 223,387 of record NZ_FOFB01000001.1, on the reverse strand, counting down.
GAAAGTAGTCTTGCCGGAACCGGAGCCTCCGGTGATGCCAATAAGGAAAGGTTTCTGCATGGCGCGAAGATAGAAGAATGCCGGGTTATTCTCTCATTCCACCTTCATCATTGCTCCATTCTTTCATTCATTCCCTTAATCCTTCCATTCTCTCCTTCAATCAGCCTATATTGCGCCGTACCCAAGCCAAACCATGAATTTCGCCTACGATCTTTTCCGCTGTTTACTCGGTCTTTCTGTCATGATTGGGGTGTGCTACCTCTTTAGCCGCAACCGCAAAGCGGTTGACTGGAAGCTGGTGGGCATTGGCGTGGCCATGCAATTCGTGTTGGCTATTCTGATCCTTAAAGTGAAGGGGGTAAGCGTCATATTCGACTACATCGCTACGGGTTTTCGTAAAACGCTTGAGTTTACGGCTGCTGGCTCCGAGTTTCTTTTTGGCAGCATCGTGAACGATATGGACAGCTTCGGCTACATCTTTGCCTTTCAGGTATTGCCTACGGTGGTATTCTTCTCGGCCCTTTCTGCCATCCTGTATTACCTCGGGATTTTGCAGAAGGTCGTCTACGGGCTGGCCTGGCTGCTGAGTAAAGCGATGGGCCTGAGCGGCCCGGAAAGCCTGGCCGCCGCCGCCAACGTTTTTATCGGGCAAACGGAAGCCCCGCTGGTCGTTAAACCCTACCTGGAAAAGATGACGCCTTCGGAGCTACTTTGTGTTATGGTGGGGGGTATGGCCACCATTGCGGGCAGTGTCTTTGTGGCCTACGTAGGCTTTCTGGGGGGCTCTGACCCCGTGGCCCAGCAATTTTTCGCGAAGCACCTGCTGACGGCCAGTATGATCTCCGCACCAGCCGCCATCGTTTGCGCGAAGATCCTGCTTCCGGAAACACCGGAAGCCCTGGCCGAAGTTACCGGCGGAGCAATGGAGGGAGACACCCACGAAGCCATTACGCCTAAAAAAGACACCCGCCTCACCATGGCGGCCGATGACAGCAATAACCTTCTGGACGCCATTAGCCGGGGTACTACGGATGGCCTGAAGCTGGCCGTAAACGTTGGCGCCATGCTCCTCGTTTTTACGGCCCTGATCTTCATGCTCAATGAGATTTTTCTGACGGGTACTGACCTTGTGAATGGTCTTGCCATTTACCTTAACCCTGACGCTGGTGACTGGAACGAAGCCATCAAAGCTTCTACCGGTGGCCGGTTTGATGGTTTCAGCTTCACCTATTTACTGGCGCTTTGTTTTGCACCCGTTGCCTGGATCATTGGTGTCCCCGGGCAGGATATTACCGTAATTGGTCAGTTGCTTGGCCTGAAGACGGTTATTAACGAGTTTGTTGCCTATGATACCTTCCGGGTGGTTCAGGCAACGGAAGGAATTTCCCTTTCGCCAAAAAGTGTACTCATTGCAGCTTATGCACTCTGTGGATTTGCCAACTTTGCCAGCATCGGTATTCAGGTGGGGGGTATCGGGGCTATTGCTCCGGGACAGCGCAAAAACCTGACGGATCTGGGCATGATCGCCCTGTTGGGGGGAACCGCTGCCTGTTTGATGACCGGGGCGATTGCGGGGCTGTTTTATTGATGTTCGCCGACTGAAGCCGACATTACGAGCGCCCGACGGAGGCTGCGTTGAGAAAGCCTTCCACATCCAGGTAATCCGAAACAACTTTTTCCACGCCCATTGCCAGTAGCTTATCGTGATCTCCGCGGTGGCGAACGCCAATCAAGGGTAGGTTCATTGCCTGGGTGGTCGTGACGTCCCAGACGGCATCCCCGACATAAACGATGTGGCCGACTTCGTACTCCGCCCGGGCAAGGTCAATGGCCTCCTGCAGAATATCCCGGCGGCTGAACTTATCGTTGGCGTAGCCGGCGAAGGGGGGCTCCGGCGGGATGCCGACGTGCGCCAGTTTGAGGGCGGCCGGGCGTTGCCAACCACCCGTCGCGACTCCCGTCAGGTAGCGATCATCGGCTTCAAGTCGCCGCCAGAGGGCGGCGGCGCCGGGCACTTCCCTGAACTCCGAAGGATTCTCGCCCCGCACCTGCGCCAGCGCCGCTAAATAGTGCTCTTCGAAAGTCTCCCGTTCCTCCTCCGATGGGTGGCGCTTAAAATGCTCGTAGAAAGCCGTTCTGAAAATGACGTGATCGGTTACCTCGGGGAACTTCGTCCAGTCAATGGTGGGGAAGGCCTGCCCGAAAATGACCTCATAGCTACTGGCAAAGCAACGGCTATCTGCTTTGTTGGAGAAGAGAAGCGTGCCGTCGATGTCGAAGAGGATGAAGGTTTTCATGGGGGATGGAGGTTTTGCTGCTGCGCAGCTTTGAGGTGACCACAGAGTTGCACGGAGGTTTACACAGAGGTTCACGGAGGTAGGCTGCTGCGCAGCTTTTAACCACAGATTGTCACGGATTTACACAGATTCACTACGTGGCTGCTTCGCAGCTTTGAGGTAACCACAGAGGTGCACGGAGGTTTACACAGAGGTGCATGGAGATAGGCTGCTGCGCAGCTTTTAACCACAGATTGTCACGGATTTACACAGATTCACTACGTGGCTGCTTCGCAGCTTTTAACCACAGATTGTCACGGATTTACACAGATTCACTACGTGGTTGCTTCGCAGCTTTTAACCACAGATTGTCACGGATTTACACAGATTCACTACGTGGCTGCTTCGCAGCTTTGAGGCAACCACAGAGGTGCACGGAGGTTTACACAGAGGTGCATGGAGGTAGGCTGCTGCGCAGCTTTTAACCACAGATTGTCACGGATTTACACAGATTCACTACGTGGCTGCTTCGCAGCTTTGAGGTAACCACAGAGGTGCACGGAGGTTTACACAGAGGTGCACGGAGGTAGGTTGCTTCGCAGCTTTTAACCACAGATTGTCACGGATTTACACAGATTCACTACGTGGCTGCTTCGCAGCTTTGAGGTAACCACAGAGTTGCACGGAGGTTTACACAGAGGTTCACGGAGGTAGGCTGCTGCGCAGCTTTTAACCACAGATTGCCACGGATTTACACAGATTCACTACGTGGCTGCTTCGCAGCTTTGAGGTTTACACAGAGGTGCACAGAGGTAGGCTGCTGCGCAGCTTTTAACCGCTGATTTACACAGCCACTAAGTAAATCCTTTTATAAGGTTAATCTAAAGCCTCCCCGGATCATTCTTCCCAGCGTGCTGAAGCCCGTTACTTCCGTGAATTCAGTGTTCGTCAGGTTGCGCACGTCAGCGAAGAGGGTTAGCTGACGGTCTTTCAGGAGTTGGTATTCGGCGTAGAAATTGATTAGCCAATAAGGATCAAGCTCGGTATCGATGCGGCTGAAGTTTTCGTCGAAGAACACATCGGGCCGTTGGCCCGTGTAGTGAGCGGAGAGCCGTGCGGTAAAGGGCGCTTTTGCCCGGTAGGTGAGGCCCTGGTGGCCGCTGGTTTGTGGGCGACGGGGGAAGTCTTCGGTCTCCGTTGTTCCCCCGCTTCCGTCGGGGCTGGTCAGTTGGCCTTTTACCAGGCTCAGAGAGCTGTTAACGGTAAATCGCTGGCTGAACTGGTAGAAACCTTCGAGCTCTACGCCCCGGTCGAGCAGTTCGTCCTGGTTTTGGTAGCCGGCGGCAAAGTCGAAGGTGATAACGTCCTTAATCTCCCGCTGAAAGATGGCGAGATTGATGCGGTAGCTTCCTTTGGGGTCCGCCAGTTGAGTGCTGATTTCAATGGAGTTGGCCACTTGCGGGGCGAGGTTCGGATTAGCACCGAAGGGGCCGGCGAGTTGATCCAGAGTAGGGCTCTGGAAGGCGGAGGCCAGGTTGAGCCGGCTGCTCCAATGGTCGGTGCTGTTGACGCCCAGGGCCAGCGAGAAATTGCTCTGCCCCCCGAACCCGGAGTGATTGTTGTAGCGGTATCCTGCTTCTACGAGCAGGTCTTCGGCGACGGTCAGGTTGAGCAAAAGGTAGGGACTGATGGTGGTGGCGGAGGTGGTGTCGGGCTGCTCGTCTTCGCGGCCGAGAGCTTCGTCTCGCAATTGAACGCCAGCGGTCAGGGTTGCTCGTTCTGTGAATCGGTGTACGCCGAAGATTTCTGCCTGAGCGGCCCGGCCTAAGCCGGAAAAAGTGCCGAAGGTGCTGTTGAATTTTCGGTCGGTGTGGGCGTAGTTAAAGCGGGCACCGAGACTGTTGTCCCCTCGTGAATAATCAGCGGATAGCCCCGAAGCGAGTAGTTCGTTGGTGTAGGTATTGTCAGCATCCTGAAAGTTGCCACCGTCGTAATCGCCGTCAAAGGAAGCCAGGCGCAGGGTAGGGCGGAGGCTCAGGTATTCGTTGGGGCGATAGGTGAGTCCGGCGGTCAGGGTTTGGCGCTGAGCGCCATCTTTGCCAAAAGCGATGGGACTGACTTCGGGCTCGAGGGCTTCACTCAGCCCGTCCGTTTGGTAGTGTTCATAGCCGAGCTGATAGTCCAGTTTTTCAGTACTGCCGGAGAGGGCAGCGCTTCCCTCGTAGGTGTTGAGGGTCTGGGCGGCGGCGCGCAGGTGCAAGGTGAAGGTATCAGGAGCAGTGTTTTTCTTCGTAATCAGGTTAATGACTCCGGCCACGGCGTCCGAGCCGTAAAGTAAGGATCTGGCGCCCCGCAGAATTTCGATGCGCTCGATACCCGCCAGGGAGAGTAAGCGTAAATCAACGGCCCCTCCCAGCGAGGAAGGATCCAGGAGTGGCTGCCCGTCGATCAGGATGAGCGTAAACTGGTTGGCCCCGTTACGGAGGAAGAGAGACTTGTCTTTGCCGGGGTTGCTGTACGCTCCATTGATAACGATACCTGCCTGCTCGGAAAGAAGCTGGGCCAGATCTGCCGACTGAGCAATTTCCACTGAATCAATGACGGTTACCCGCTGCGGGCTATTGGTCAGTGAGCGGGAGAATCGACTGCCGGTGACGACGACTTCGTCGGCCGTAGTTGTCATCGAAGGAGCCTGGGCAAAGACCCCGAAGGAAAGAAAAAGGACAAAGAGTAAAGAGAGTGAAAATGGCTGCATAAAAACGGTTGTTGAACCGGTAGAAAAGAGCAGCGGTTGACAGGGGCACGGCAAGCGCTTTGGCGAAAGAACGATGCCCTTTCCCCTTGCTTCTGCAACCCATTTTGCACCTGCGTCCGCGCCATGAGGATATACTCTCACTGGTAGCGGACCAAGCTTCCAACCTCCCTCTTTCTCACCGAAAAGCGAAGAACTATGTGCAGCGGCAGGTCTTCTGGCTTACCCTAAGGCAATGTCGCCTTCCCAAATCTTCCGATTCAGTGGCCTGATGACATCGCCCACACGGGCTTACAGCTACGGGGATAGCTCCGGATTTTCACCGGATTCCCTTTTAAAAACCGCTCCACTTACCGGAGCGGCTTACCGATTGCGGCGCGAAGGTAGTATTCCTGTTGCTGATATTTCCGCTTTTTTCCTTTCGTCGAAAAGTCACTGTAATTCATCTCTAAATCCTTGTCTCGCAGAAGCAACTTACTATCTTAGACCCACAAACTAAACACACGCTTATGTACACAGATACTCTTGACGGAGGCTCCGGCCTCCTTGATCAGGCACCACGTTTTGCTGGTTTCGGCCCACGCCTGGGGGCTGCAATTATTGATGGACTGATCACTTCCCCCCTGGTTTTTGGGGCGATGTACTTTCAGATGATGTCGCCAAGTCTCACGAATTATATGGCCATCATGGTGCTTGCCTCTCTATACAAACCCGTGCTGGAGGGCTTGTACGGAGCTACCCCGGGTAAGATGATTCTAAAGCTTAAGGTAGTAAACAAAGATTATGCTCCCATCACGCTCAGTCAGGCTTTCATCCGGTACACACCCTGGATACTAGGCTTGCTGGTTACGCTCTATTTCGCTCAGATGATGTTTCAGATTCCCGGCATAGAAGAAGCCGAAGGCTTTATGGAATACTCCATGATGCTGGCTGAATGGCAGGCTGAGAACATGAGCATGCCTATGCGAATTTTACAGAATCTGGCTGGCTGGCTGCCCCTTGTCTCTGCACTGTTTTTATTTGCCAATAAACGCAAGCAGGCTGCCCACGATCAACTGGCGGAAACTTTCGTTGTCCACAAAGAACCAAAGACGCAGAGCCTGTAGGCCGAGCTCTTAAAACCAGTTGGAAGCGGGTTCCGGGGCAATCGTTCCGGGGCCCGCTTTTTATTACCCGGTGGGCAGCAGCTTAAATTAAAACAGTCCCCGCTCTTAACCGTACCTTCGCTCCCAGATGCAAACCATTACTCCGGAAGAATTTTTTACTGACCCAAAGTGGCAAAACAACGTGTTACTGGACGTTCGCTCGCCGGGAGAGTATGCCACGGGCAAACTACCCGCAGCACAGTCTCTACCATTATTCTCTGATGAAGAGCGGGCCAGGGTCGGGACCCTGTACAAGCAGGAATCACCGGATGCGGCCCTGTTGGAAGGGCTTGACATTGCTGGCGGAAAAATGCGTCAGTTAGTGGAACTTGCCCGGCAACTGGCACCAGACAATCGGGTCGTTGTCCACTGCTGGCGCGGCGGCCAGCGCAGCGGAAGTGTCGCCTGGCTGCTGGAACGAGCCGGGATGGAAGTGGTGAAACTGGCCGGTGGGTACAAAGCTGCCCGACACTACATTCGCCAGTACCTGGCCGAAGACCGCCATCAACTAAGCGTACTGAGCGGGCCTACGGGCTCCGGGAAAACGCCCGTCCTGCTGGCCATGCGTCAGCGGGGCGCTAAGGTTATCGATCTGGAGGGGCTCGCCAACCACAAAGGCTCCGCCTTTGGTGCCATCGGGGAATTACCCCAGCCGACGACGGAAGAATTCGAAAATCAGCTCTTCGCCGCCCTCCGGGCTATCCCTGAAGGCAGTCAGGTTTGGGTGGAGGATGAAAGCCGGCTAATTGGTCATGTTTATCAACCAGACGAGTTTTACGACCGACTGATTGCGGCTCCGGTGGTGGTGCTGGAACAGCCCCTGGACTGGCGGGTGGACCGGCTGGTTGAGCTCTATGGATCCTATCCTAAAGAAGACCTGGGACAGAGCTTTGAGCGCATTCGCAAGCGTCTTGGCGGCCAACACCTGAAAGCAGCCCTGGAAGCTCTGGAGGCAAATGACTACGCCACCGCGGCCAGGATCGCGCTGGTGTATTACGATAAAGCCTATGAGCATTATGGTGAGCGGCGTAAAGGAACCATCGTTGCACGGGTAATGGCAGATTCTCCTGTGCCGGATGCCATTGCGCAGCAGGTATTGGCTGGCGGAGGCAGTCGCTAGAATTTACTCGCCCGACGGGAGGATTTGAACCGTTAGCCTCATTCGTCCGCCGAGCCAGGCGGTGCAAGGCTCAGCGGAAGCATGAACAAAAGGATGCTATTGTTCCTTAATGACCTTATTCGTTTCCACCCGGGTACCTCCGTCGAGAATCTCAACAAAGTATAATCCGGTAGGTAACTGCTGGCCGAAGGTCAGGGCGCGGGTATTCGCAGCGAGCTTTCTGTTTTCCACGACGCGGCCAAGCGCGTCCAGAACCCGCAGGCTGGGCGCTGAGAGGTTCCTGCCGATAGTAAGCTGGAATTCGCTGTTAGACGGGTTCGGGAAAATGTGTACCTGATCACAGTCAGCACAAAGGCTTAGATCGTCGGTATTCACCGGAATGGACCGCCCGTAGGCGCGGAAGTTGTCGAAGCCAGCCTCCACGAGGTGGCCGGCAAAACTAAAGTCACTGGTGGTGACGATAAGTCGTAGCTGGCTGCTCTCTCTCAGGTAATCAGCGACCAGGAAAGAATCCTGCGTCCATTCGTTTTGAATTCCGGTGTACTGACGGACGATAACCGTCTCTTCGTTATTATTGATGCTGATGGTCAGGGTGTCATTCTCCGGGGTGTCTCCTCCATCATTAGCAAACCAATACTGGTATTTAACCCGCAGGGAATCCTGGCCGGGCAGGGAGTAAAAAACCGGAGAGGTAAGAATGGTGGCATCACCGTCTACGTCGTCATCACCGGCACCAGTGCCACGGTTGCCCGTCACGTAGGCTTCTGCGCCGATGTCACCATCAACGTCAAATCCAGGGTTGAAGGGCTCATTCCCGAAGAAAGTACCTCGTGGCACGGCTCTTTCCCAGTTACCGCTGTTAGCTCCTGAGACAACCTCCCAACCTTCATCCGTCACGAAATCGTCCATGAATCCTGGCCGGAGGCGAATGACTAAATCCTGTAAGTCTTCGGTAGAGATATTGAGACGCTCCTCGGTCTCATAGCCCCATTCTGCGACGTAGAGGTCGAAGGTGGTTTCAAAGACTCCGTTGACCCGGACTTCCCCGTTGATGTCCGTCTGGCTTACCATATCCTCTTCGTTACTAACAAGTCGGACTGTAGAAGAGGAAATCAACTCTTCCGTCTCATCATCAATAACGGTCACCTTCAGGTTAAAGCGTGGCAGGGTTGTTTCCATGAAAGTGTCTAAAATGGTGCAAACACCGTTTTCAAGGGTTACGTCAACCGTAAGCGGATTGTAGTTTTCAGCGGTAAAAGTGACCTCATACGTACCGCCATTAGCCAGTCCTGTTTTATAGCGTCCCAGGGCATCGGTGGTGCCGCTGTTCAGTTGTGGCGCAGAAATAGAAACGTCTACATTGTTCAGTGGGGTACCGAACTCAAAGTCAGTGATAATGCCTTCCAGACGTGCGGCTCGTTTGTAGTCAACGTCTACTACGAAAAGACCAGATTGCCGGTCAGATACCAGCGTCAGGCCACTGGGCAGGAAAGGGTAGGCTCCCCAGGCACCATTGAAGTCTCCGTCAGCTCCGAGCCAGGTGTCGTAGTTGGCTACTTCAATGATGTTGTCCGGCTTGCTGGCATCCGCTACCCGTAAGCCATCGGTATAGTAGCTGATGGAGAGATAGTCATCAATGACGTGTACATTATGGGGAATGACTCCTCTGTTGATTGATTCTAAAGGCCGGAACTGGTACAGTTCCTTGATGTCTTTTTTATCACTGATGTCATAGGCCGCTACGGGAGCGTTTGCCCGTTCGTCGGTGGTAAAGATGGTCTGCCCGTCGGCAGTAGTCCAGGCATTATGTGTAAAATCCAGTGGTGTCAGGGTCGTCCCGAGGGTGATGATACTGTCCAGGTTTGAAATGTCGTAGATCGCTAACTCACCATCGTAAATTTCGGAACAGTACATGGTGTCACCCAGTACGAATACATCGTGCGAGTAAGTTTCTGGCCCTTTACCGACGTAAACGGGCGACATTGGGTCTTCCGTCAGGTCGAACATCAGGATTCCCCCGTCATTGATCTGTCGGCTACCACCAGCAGTGTAGGCACGGCCAATTGTTTCGTCAATGTAGATGTTATGCGCCTGGTCGAATTGCAGCGGAAAGCCGGGAACCTGATACCGGTTCTGGCGAGTAGGAACGCTGTCGGGCAAAAAACGAAGGTCATAGGCGACGATGCCATCATCTCCCTGATCCGCTACAACGTAGGCGTAATCACCATAGGTCTTCATGTCGCGCCATGCGGAGCGGTCTCCGGGTACGCGAACTACTTCTACAGGATTGTCAGGGTCGGCAAGGCTAACAAAAGAGACGCCATTGAGTACACCAACAATGGCATACTCTGTTCCATCAGGAGCAACATAGCCCCAGATGTCGTTAACACCGTCATCGTATTCAAGATTAGAACGAAGGGTGGAATTGAGCTGTGCAGAGAGAATGGCGGAGCAGGCCATAATGGCCAGCAATAGTAGTTGCTTCATGTTGTTTTTTGAGTAGGATCGCGAAGATAGTAACGTAGGCCTGCGCACACGCATATATCCTCATTGGTAGCCTTGTTAGACGTTTGGCAGACCTTTCTTGAAGCTTATTTCTTCCGGTAGACTATTGTTTCCGTGCTCACACCCAGCATACTGAGTTCTAAAACATCAGGAGTCATCCGGATGATGCCATAGCAATCCGTTCCGGCGGGGCCGGTAATGGTAAAACAGGCGATCTCCATTTCCTGCCCATCTGCACAATCCCCGGGGCAACGGGCGTGGTATTCCATGGGTTCCTGAATGAGTAATTGCCCTTCGTAAAAAGTAGAATAATGATCGGTCGTGAATTCAACGACCTCGTTGGGGTCTACGCTGTTGACCCAGAGCCCGTTTAGGGTGGCAGCTAATACAGCCGCTTCTCCGGTAGGTGGCGCCATGGTTGTAGTGTTACCGTAAGCTGTCGGGGCCGCACCTCCTTTAGCCTCTGTTTGGGGCGCAGTCGCAGGTGCAGAGTAAGTTGAAGGAGCATTGCCCGCCTGGCCGTAGACCTCTGGTTGCCCACCGTTAACTGGTGTTGCAGAGGGTTGGCTATAGGTGGCAGGTTGCCCGCTGGCAGGTGCTGTTGATGGTGCCTGACCATAAGCCGCGGGCTGTCCGCTATTAGTTGTCGTCGTGCCCGCTGCGGTGGGCAGCGGTGTGGAGGAAGTCATTACCCTGGGACTGGTAGCCGGGTCATACGCCGGACCTTCTAAGTTCGTGGGGGCTTCTACCACCTCAGACGCCGCCGGCGTCTTACCCGTGATCTTTTGAAAAAAGGAGCAGCTACAAAAACAAGCAGCCATCAGAAGTAGCAAAAACGTACGCATAACAAGTTGTTTATTCAACAAACAAAGGTGGGTGGGCATCGACAAAGCTAACGACTTGCGCTGGATCATCGGTAAGGTAGAGGTATTTAGCGTAATCCCGGCCAGCGGCCAATTGTTCGATGAGCGGGAATAGCTGCGTGTCTTCGGTGTACCGTTTTTTACCGAGGAAAACCATCGGGCTGACGTAGTCGAAGGTGACATAATGGTTCTGGGTAGCGTCCATGAATATCTCCTGAGTAGTGCCGGCGCTGCCGGGAGCATAGACAATTCCGTACAACGCAATGGCCAGCAACGTATCTTCCCGGATGCTGTTACTGAAGTATTTGGCAATGTAAGTGGCAAACAGGTTACTGGGCTCGTGGCCATAAAACCAGGTAGGAATAGCCAGACTCTCCGCACCGTCAGGAAAGCGATCAAGAATAGCGTAAGCGGCCTCCTGAAAGCCCTTATCTTTGTAAGTCGGGGCCTTCGAAAGTGTTGCTAATACCCAGTTAATGTCCTCGTCACTTCTGCCAGCAAGGTAGGCGCCAAGGTTGGCGGCTTCCATAATGCCCGGCCCGCCACCGGAAACAACAAAATAGCCGGCCTCCGTCAATAGCTTGGCCGTGAGCAGGCTCCGGCGGTAATCTTCTGTGGTTCGGGCAGTGCTGTGGCCTCCCATAAAACCAACGACCTTTCTTTTGGGTAAACCGCTTGGGCTAAAATCTAACAAACGCCGAAGACCCTCGTCAATGCTGAAGTCATGAAGACGTTGCCAAAGCGCTTCGTTAATGCTCGGGCATCGTTTGCCAAACTCAAAATGTTCGTAGATTTTAAGGTCTGCGCTATTGTCCTGCTCAGGGCTATAGCCCTCCATCAGTTCGCGCCAGGTGTATAGATTGCGGCGTATTGGGCGAAAGGGTAATACTTTAGGGACATGCAGGAAGTTGGCCTCTCTGGCACGCAGGGCCAACTCCGTTTCGAGTGACAGAGTACAACCGATAAAGAGGGTAGTGCAGTCAATTTTGATGTCCTCCCATTTTACCTTCACCTCCGTCAGGTCAATGTCGACAACGGTGGTGTCCGTCAGGTCTTTTAGTCCGCTTAAGAGCCAAAGCTCATCGATGGTACGGATGATGGGACAAGCGTCTCCGGTAAATTTTGTTGGCATCAGGTCGAATGATTAATTATCAGCTACTGCGAGAGTAAGACTCAAAGCAGTCGGCGAAGTCACACCGCGTAAAAGCTACTATCGGGTAAGCAACTGCTGGTGTAAGTGTAAAACTTGCGGCAAAAGTAATTCGTAGCCATTGTTTTTAATGAGGTAATCGGCAGCGGCTTCTTTTTTATCGTCTGTCCACTGCTTGGCGGCGCGGGCCTCGAAGGCCGCAGCAGTTGTATGGTCTCGTTGAATAACCCGCTGGCGCCGAATGGATTCCGGACAGGCAACAACAATAACGCCGGCAAAATCAGCCTGCCGGCCAAGCTCCAGTACAATGGCGGCTTCGTAGAGTGTGTAGGGCGCCGTCTCGTTGGCCCGCCGCCAGGCGGCGGCATCCCGGTGGACGGCCGGGTGGACCAGGCCATTTAACCGCCGCAACTGCTCATCGTCCGAAAAAGCCTTCTCTGCCAACCAGCTGCGGTTAAGGCTACCGTCCGGTAAATAGGTCTCTTCGCCGAAGGCAGCCTTCAAGCCCGCGCGCAGTTCCTGGTCTTCGAGCATCAACCGCTTCGCCGCAGCATCCGCGTAGTAAACGGGAATGCCAAGCCGCTCAAATTCGCGGGCAACGGTAGATTTTCCAGAGCCGATGTTTCCGGTAAGGGCGTAGTGCATGGGGAGTAAGGGAGAAGGGAGTAATGGATGTAAGAAGTTAAACGGTTAAACTCTCAAATGGATTAGTCCGAAAGTAATCGCTGGCCTTACATTTAGCAAACCAAAACAAAACGAGGCAACCTTGAAGCAGCTACTGACATTTCTACTGGCCCTGATTACACTACCCTGTATTGGGCAGAACAAAGAAGCCCCCGCCCCGGATTATGGCGGATTGAATCGCTATAAGTCAGCCAATGCAAAACTTGATGTCAACGTTGACGGCCGGGTTGTACTCCTGGGGAATTCAATTACGGACGCCTGGGCGGTCCGGGATGCAGCTTTTTTTGAGGATAACAACCTTGTTGGTCGTGGTATCAGCGGGCAAACATCTCCTCAGCTATTGGTCCGTTTCCGGCAGGATGTAATCGACCTGAAACCTGCCACCGTGATCATTCATATTGGAACCAACGATATTGCCGAGAACACGGGGCCCTACGATCAGGCATTTACTCTTGGTAATATTGAGTCGATGATTGACCTGGCGGAGAAAAACGGGATTGAAGCCATTGTCGCCTCTGTTTTACCCGCTACTCAATTTAGCTGGCGGCCTAAACTTGGGGATCGGTCAGCTGAAATTGTAGCGCTCAATGAAGCGCTGAAGGTGTTGGCTAAAGAAAGAGGCCTGACCTACATAGACTATCATTCAGCGCTGAAGAATGACGAAAATGGCATGGATACTGACCTGGCTAAAGACGGTGTTCACCCTACCATGAAAGCTTACGCCATTATGGGTGAGCTGGTGTTGGAGGCCTTGCGGTAAACGACAACCCTGGGTAAGCCCTAGGGGTCCGTCTATAGGAGTTGAGCAGGGACGGATTGTTGGGGCCATATTTGGGCTAACCGCCGTAGGCAGCCGCGAATCGAACCCCAGACCTGTGCTACAAAGCTCTGACGAGCTGGCTCACAGAACTCGCCACGCCTGTAGCTCAATAAAGGAAACACCCCAGGGCAAGCTCCCATACCAAAAGAGGCCGGCCTTAGCCCTTCACTCCTTTTTCCCTTTACGTCCTTTCTCTCTATCCCCACTTCTTACTTCGTCCCGCCTTAATCTCCGACCGCCGCTTCTTCCGGTCTAAGCGCTTCTTTTTGTTGGCAACAAAGGCTTTGCCCTTATGCTTTTTTGGAATCGGACGAATACCTTTTTCCAACAGCTTGCGTAATCGTGCCAAAGCACGTTTGTTGTTGACGTGCTGGCTACGGTCAGACTGATCAACGACGGAAATCCGCCCCTGGCTATCGATTCTGCGACCGAGATGGTGGCGGAGGTGTCGCTTTTGCCGGGCGCTGAGCGCTTCGCTGGTGGTGACGTTGAAGACGATCTCGACCCGGCTTTCCGTCTTGTTTACGTGCTGGCCGCCCGCGCCGCTGGCGCGGGAGGTGCGTTTTTCCGTTTCCTGAAGGATTTGTTCCCAGTTCATCGTCATCGGGTCTTGGCTTAAAGGTAGGGCTTCCATGGCTGTTCTTTAACGTTCTTTGCACCTGCGCCAGCGCCAGAAAATGCTGCTTATGCACTTCTTGTAAAACCATTCCGGCCATCGGCGGTTATGAATTAATATGGCCGATAAGGATAAAAAACCTACACTGGAGGAGAGCATCATCAACCCCATTGATGGTGAAAAGATTGCGGAAAACCCGCATTTGTTGCCCTATGCCCATGAACGTGGTGGCGCTTCCATCAAACCTATGGACCAGGGTAAGGTGGTTGGGCTGGCTATGTCTGCTATGTATGAGCAGACGGATATGCAGCTCGATCAGATCAAAGCTCAGATAGAATTACTCGCCCGCCAAGCCAATGAGATTCAAAATCGCATGACTATCTCCGAAAGAATCTACGAGGCAGAAATGGGAATTGACCCCATCGTTGGCAGAACCTACCATCTGTATACCCGCAAAGATGGCACCAACGTTCTGAGCCTCGTTTCTCCGGAAGAATGGGGCCCGAAAATTCCTTTCGCCTTTGTGGCGACCATTAAGCTACTGGCTGATCACACCTGGGATATTCTGGTGCGACGCGAAGACGTGGGATAGTCTGGTTATTTTGTGGGCTGACGCATTTCGGAGCTTACAGGCGGCAAAGCAGGAGGTTTTTATTTGGCCTCCAAAGCCTCCAACGTGCGGAGCCTGCCAGACTACCTTACCCCACATTACCAATCACCCGTAGTTGGGTCAGATCAGGCGCTGGTTTACCACCTTCGTCTTCGAGTGTAATGGCGAAGGCAGCTACGCCAGGGAGAAAATCAACTTCGATGATGTCGTCAGCGCTAATGTCAAGTGCCAGAACGCCGAGGTCTTTTGGCCCATCTGCATCGATAGCCCAAAGCTGGTATTGCTTTCCCGCTGGCGGAGGAGGCAGGTTGCTGGGCGTGAAAAAAGCCTTATTGGTAGCCGTATTGTAAAAAACGACAGCTCCGTTATCAGGATGGGATTCTGTGCCCGCCAGGATGATGTTTTGGGTGGCGGGGTTGGTGAGATCCCGCAGTCGCTGCTCGGAGGCCAGCAAAATGTTCTCCGTTTCCTCGCATTCCTGTTTCAGCATTTGCATTTGCTCTTCGAGCTTTTCCTTCTCGGCGGTGAGGGCGGAATGAGTGAAGTAGTAATACAGTATGCCCAGTAAGCCAGCAAGGGCTAGCAGCCAGGGGAGGATGCGCGGGAAACCACCCGCTGAAGTTGTTTTGGTATCGGAGCCTCCCGAAGACGGAGGTGGCTTCGGAGTGGAGCCTCTCGGAAGGTCTTCCAAAACCCGGTCAAGAAGCTCAGGAGATACCTCCGGAGCCATGGCCATGGCCATACCTTCCAGCGTTAGTTCAATCTGTTCAATCTCCTCCCTGATCTCAGGATAGTCAGCGGCATTGGCTTCTACCTCCCGCGTTTCTTCGGGTGGTAGTCGGCCCAGAACATATAGTTCTAATATGCCGGAGCTTATGTATTGCTTAATATCCACGTTCGCTTAGGTATGAGGATGGTTGGAAAGTAAGGTAATCAATAGCAACCAGGTCGCTTCACCACCAAGGTGCTGGCGTAGTTGCTGGATAGCACGGCGCGCTCTGGTTTTTACCGTGCCAAGAGGGATACCAAGTTCTTTGGCAGCCTCTGATTGCGTATAATCTTTGAGGTAAAGCAACAGGATGATGGCCCGATGTTGTTCATCGAGTTGATCCAATAACTTTACTACTCCGATATGGTCCGTTGAGGGAGTCTGACTAAGCTCCTCACGTTTACTTACGACGTCATCAATAACATCGGTTTTTCTATTCTTACGGAAACTCTTCGAACGGATCTTATCAATGGCTGCATTTCGGGCAATTCGGGCCATCCAGGTAAAGAAGCGGCTTTTGCCAGCGTCGTAGGAATCTATATTGGTCCAGATCTTTAAAAGTGTATCGTGTAATACTTCTTCAGACGTTTCCTGTTGATTGATTATTGGCTGAATAATGGACAGTAACGCTCCTGAGTAGTGATGGAACAATAGTCGCATACCTTCTTCATCCCGTTGCCGTAGCAACCGGAGGACAATTTCCTGACGCTCATCTGATTTACTTTTAATAGCCATGGTATTGAAGAAGGATAAAAAAAACTAAGAAGACACTACTAAAATTTTGCTGAGGTCCAGGGCTAATTGTGGTGACAAATCTAATAAATAAGAGGAGAAGTTCGGCGAAAAGAAATTTCTCTTCTCTGGAAACGGTTTATCTTGCACAAATTAATCCCACATCCCAATGAAGCATCTTCTAACTGGCCTTGGTATCGGTATCGTATTTCTGACGGCCTGGCTCTTCCTGCTCAGCTCTGACAAAGCATCACCGGTTGATGATTCTTCCCGGACCAGTTCGGTGAGTGACAATTCAGCCCAATTGCCACAGCGCGTTCGCTCTGTTGACCTGAGCGGCCCCTTCACTTTTGCGGGAGAGGAATTGCCGATGGATAATTTTGACGTGCGCGAACGCCTCGATCAGGAGCTTTTGCGGAATGCTTACTTTCATCGTAATACCATTCTGTTGCTGAAGCGGCGTGCCCGCTATTTCCCCATTATTGAACCGATTTTGGCGGAAGAAGGCGTGCCTGATGATCTGAAATATTTAGCAGTTGCCGAAAGTGGCCTGTCAGAAGCCACCAGTGTTGCCGGTGCCAAGGGAGTCTGGCAATTTATGACGCCTACCGGAAAGCACTTCGGTCTGGAGATCAATGAGCAGGTAGACGAACGCTTTCACCTGGAGAAAGCCACCCGGGCTGCCTGCCAGTATCTGAAAGAGTATCATCGGGAGTTTGGTGACTGGCGCTGGGTAGCAGCGGCTTATAATATGGGTGGCCCTAATGTGCGAAAATGGCGCGAGCGGCAGCGGGCCGAAACGGTATTTGATCTGGACATCAACAGTGAAACCATGGCCTACCTGTTTAGGATCGTGGCCTTAAAAACCATTTTGCAAGACCCGGGAGCCTTTGGCTATGAGATCGGAGCGAATGAGTCTTATCCGGCACTTGACCGGTACCGTACGGTGACAGTTTCAGAGAGTATTGCTAACCTTGGCGACTTCGCGAAGGAACAGGGAACCAGTTATCGCATGCTGAAATTGTACAACCCCTGGTTGGTGAGTGGCGCGTTGCCCATCCGCTCGGGCAATAGCTACGATATCCGTATACCGGATGAGATGTAGAGGCGCTGACGCAGGTGCAAGGAAAGGTTAGGGGCAAGGTAACGTCTGCTCATTGTCTTCACAATAATTACCTTCGCCTCCCGAATCTGATGTCAAGCAATCCATGAAGTCAACGCTCCTCAAACCCTACGCTCATTACGTTCGCCGCAAGGTTCGTAAGGCCGCCGAGCGGGCGGTACTGTCGCAGGAAGAAATCATGCTCGATTTAGTCCGGACGGCCAGGGACACAGCCTTCGGCCGGGACCATGACTTTGCGGGTATCCGGACTTATGAGGATTTCAAGGCCCGTGTCCCCATCGTTGATTACGAAGCTTTCCGGCCCTACGCAGACCGTATTCGCGACGGAGAATCCAACATCAGCTGGGTCGGTAAACCCAAATACTTTGCCAAGACCAGCGGCACGACCAGTGGGGTGAAATTTATCCCGCTCACCAGGCAGAGTATTCCGAACCATTTTGGAACGGCGCGTAACGCACTTTTTAGCTACATCTCCGAAACCGGTAAGAGTAAATGGCTCGACGGTAAAATGATCTTCCTCAGCGGTAGTCCGGAAATGAGCGACACGAACGGAATTCTGACCGGCCGTCTATCGGGCATCGTTAATCATCAGGTACCCGCCTGGTTGCGGACCAATCAGCTACCATCCTACGAAACAAACTGCATCGAAGACTGGGAAACGAAGCTTGAGCGAATCGTAGACGAAACCATCAACGCTGATATGCGCCTGATTTCGGGTATTCCGCCCTGGGTGCAGATGTATTACGAACGTCTGCTGGCCCGAAGCGGCAAAGACACTATTCTGGAGTTATTCCCCAATCTGGAGATGTTTGTTTACGGTGGAGTAAACTTCGAGCCCTACCGGAAGAGTCTCGAAGCCCTGGTCGGTGGCCGCATCCCCAGCGTGGAAACCTACCCGGCAAGTGAAGGCTTCATTGCCTTTCAGGATAGCCAGACCGAAGAAGGCTTACTGCTTAATTCGGACAGCGGTATCTTTTTTGAGTTTGTACCCGCCGGAGAAATTTTTGATGAACGACCTACCCGGCTGAGTCTGGGGCAGGTGGAAACGGGCGTTAATTACGCTATCCTCCTCAATACCAATGCCGGCCTGTGGGGCTATAACATTGGTGACACGGTTGAGTTTGTCAGTCTGAACCCTTTCCGGCTGAAAGTAACCGGCCGGATCAAACACTTCATCTCCGCCTTCGGCGAGCACGTGATCGGTAAGGAAGTGGAAGACGCCATGCGTATTGCCGTAGCTAAACATGGGGTAGAGGTAACAGAGTTTACCGTTGCCCCGCAGGTTACCCCGCCGGAGGGTGGTCTGCCTTACCATGAGTGGTTTGTGGAATACGCCAGCCCACCAGCGGACCCCACTGCTTTTGCAGCAGACCTCGATGAGGCGTTGATAAAACAGAACATCTACTACAAGGATCTGATTACGGGCGGGATTCTTCGCCCGCTGGTGGTGCGTCCAACTGCTCCCGGCGCATTCCGCGATTACATGAAAAGCCAGGGTAAGCTCGGTGGGCAGAACAAAGTCCCCCGTTTGAGCAATGACCGGAAAATTGCGGATAAGCTGGGGCTGGCCTGAGTGTAAGCTTAATTGCCGAGCGGAATCATTATGCCACCGTTGATGCCAATTGATCGCTGGCGGATTTCTGAATTGTCCAGATCGGATTGGTCAGACAGACTGCCATTATAACGCCCCTCCACAAAGAAACGTAGACCGAAGTTGTAGGTCAAACCCGCAACACCGGCAAACTGTAACTCTCCCCGGTTAAGCCGATCCCCGTCAAAATCCACATCCCGCTCTCCGCCTACTTCGGTTACCGTACCGGAAACGGCATAGCTGTACATCGGGCCGGCGCCAAGATAAAAGCCGAGACCATCGTCTGCGCCCAGGTTTAGTTTAACGATGCCCCCGAGGTCAATGTACGCCAGTGTCCGGCTGAAACTGAGCGCGCCAACATCGAAGTTGGTACTGTAGCCTCGATTGAGGTAATTGATTTCCGG
The DNA here is from genome assembly GCF_900110645.1 of Neolewinella agarilytica. Taxonomy (GTDB): domain Bacteria; phylum Bacteroidota; class Bacteroidia; order Chitinophagales; family Saprospiraceae; genus Neolewinella; species Neolewinella agarilytica. The sequence continues at coordinate 204,227 of NZ_FOFB01000001.1, read as the reverse complement.
CTGTATGCTGATCAGGTCAGTAACCAGTGGGAGGTCGACAAAAATACCAAGCATCAAATTGGTTTCTCCTTCCGTCTCAATTTCGCGGCTATCCAGATCAAAGGTTGCATCAGTTGCATTTGCACCAACCCGCAGACCAAAATGCTGAGCAGAAAGCGAAGAAATGAAACAAGAAAATGCGATCGCAAAAAGTAGATAACTTCTCATAAAAAATTGATGTTTAACGGATGGCAGTTTTTTTTATGCCACCTTGTTGTTTGGTAGAAAGAACGGAAGGGAAAAAAACATGTTCGGTCTGTTGTCAAATCCACTATCCGAGTAACGAAGGGATCATGGATTAAAAAAAGCACCGTGCGAGCAAACAATTCGACCTTAAAAGTATTACTATCATCAGCGAATGAAAAACTATGGTGAACTCACAGATACACCCTTTGCGGCGATTCTTCAGACTGTTGAAACCTGACCGGAAAGAAATAAGCTATATCTACCTCTATGCGGTAATGATTGGCTTGTTAGCCCTTGTTGCTCCGTTGGGTGTTCAGGCAATCATCAACATTATTGCCGGTGGAACGCTTAATGCTTCACTCGTCCTGTTGGTAATGGTTGTTGCCGGGGCAACGGTGCTGGTGGGGGTACTAAAGGTGATGCAATATGTTGTTGCGGAAGCCCTGCAACGCCGGGTTTTTACCCGGGCGGCCTTAGAGTTTGCCTACCGACTGCCCCGGATAAAGCTGGAAGCCTTACAGGAGCACTACCCTCCAGAGTTGGTCAATCGATTCTTTGACACTCTCACGATACAAAAAGGCTTACCCAAAATATTGCTGGATCTCAGTGGGGCCGTTATGCAGATTCTCTTTGGTTTGATTCTGGTCTCTCTCTACAATCCCTTTTTCGCGCTGTTTGGCCTCGTGCTCTGTCTGTTACTTTTTTTAGTGATTCGTGCCATTGCTCCCCGCGGATTACAGACCAGCCTCACGGAGAGTAAATACAAATACAAAGTGGCTGGCTGGCTGGAAGATATCGCCCGTACGAACAATACCTTCAAGTTAGCTGGTGGGGAGCGATTAACGATGCGCAAAACAAACACTTTACTAACCGGCTACCTGGACGCACGTGCCTCTCATTTTCGCGTCCTGCTGTTTCACTACGGTGGTTTGATTGTAATTCAGGCCCTGATTACCTCCAGTTTTCTGTTGTTGGGAGGCTGGCTGGTTATCGAAAATCAGATCAATATCGGCCAATTCGTTGCGGCAGAAATCGTTATTCTGTCGATTGTAAGCTCTGCGGAGAAGCTGATCTTTACTCTTGATGTGGTGTACGATACCCTGACGGGTATTGAAAAACTCAGCTCAGTAACTGACCTGCCGCTGGAGCGAGGTGGTGATCTGCGTTTCGAAACTATTGACACCGGAGAGGGAATGTCTGTTGATCTGACCGATATCACCTTCAATTATATCACCAACGGCAGGCCTGCGCTCCAGAACTTAAACCTGAGCCTGAAAGCTAATGACCGCGTGTGTATTGCTGGTTATAACCGCTCCGGACGGTCAACTCTGGTAAAACTGCTGACGGGGCTTCGCTTCGACTGTGAAGGGATGATCAACTTCAACGGAGTCCCGGTAGGTAATCTGGAAATGGAGAGCCTGCGGCGTAATATTGGTGACTACAGCCCCGATGAAAGCATTTTCCCCGGTAGCCTCAACGACAATATCTGCCTGGGCCACCCGGACGTAAAATTCCAGGACATCAAATGGGCGCTGGAGCTATCTAATCTCTCCAATTGGGTCTCTGAACAGGAAGACGGATATGAATTCGAACTGGTGGCAGAAGGGCAGAACGTTCCTAAGTCAGTGCGGGTACGGCTGTTGCTGGCCCGGGCTATCGTCCGCAAGCCCCGCTTGCTGGTTCTGGGTAGTTTGCTGGAGCAACTGGAGCCTTCGATCCGTATGAAGATCATCAAGGAACTAACGGATAAAAAACAGCCGTGGACCTTAGTCATCGTTAGCAATGATCCCGTCGTAGCGGAAGCCTGTAATCGGGTCTTAGTTATGCGGAAGGGGAGAATTTTACATGATGATACGGCAGAATTCCTCTGTAACCTCCCCGAAATTGCCGAAGTCTGGAACCACTCGAATCCCCCCCGGTAGCAATAGTCCTCCTCGCTGCTCTTCCCAACAAAACCTTGCACCCGCGGCCCCGCGCCCGGAAAACTTAACCCCCCAGAAGAATGCTGAATTTATCTCCCGAACGTGTTTTGAATGACGTAAGTGGAATGGATCTTTCTGCACTTACCCGGGTGAGTCTACCCATTGGTCAACGTATGTTCCGCCGCTGGATGCTCGCCCTGGCCATCATTGGGTTCATTATCCTTTTCCTTCCCTGGACGCAGAATTTCCGGGCCAAGGGCACCGTCACCGCCCTCGATCCTGCCAGCAGGCCCCAAACCATCCACGCTACTATCCCGGGCAGAATCGAGCAGTGGTTCGTTTTTGAAGGAGACACGGTCGCCGTAGGCGATACCATCGCGAGAATGAGTGAAATCAAGCCGGAATACATGGATCCGGACATTGTTGCCAGAACGGCCACTACCCGGGAATCAAAAGCCAGCAGTGCCGATGGCTATCTGGCTAAAGCGAGTGCGCTGGCGCAACAAATCAGCAGCCTGCGCCAGGAACGTGACCTCAAAGAAAGAACCACCCGAAATAAACTGGAGCAAAGCCGTCTCTACGTTACTACCTACGAAGCAGATCTTGCCCAACAGCGAACCCAGGTTGCCATTGCTGATTACCAGCTCCTGCGAGCGGATAGCCTTTACCAGAAAGGCCTCAAGCCACTGACCGACCTGGAAGCCAAGCGGCTAAAGGCGCAGGAAGCTGCGGCGAAATTAACGGCCATCCAAAACAAGCTCGATCAGGCAAAAACAGACGTTGAGCAATCTCAGATAGCCATTGAAGCCGTTGGACCAACCTACGCTAACAAAATTGCTAAAGCAGAAAGCGACCGACAGAGCGCACTGACGGCTTATTACGGAAGCATCGGTGAGGTGGCCAAGCTGGAAACCCAGGAAACGAACTACCGGATCCGGCAGGGCTTTCAATACATTCTGGCGCCACAGGCCGGTGTTGTTGCCCGGATATTAACTCCAGGGATTGGGGAAACCATCAAAGAAGGAGAAGCGATCATTAGTCTCTTACCCGCCAATTTTGTTTCGGCAGTTGAGATATTCGTTGATCCCTTTAACCTGCCGCTTGTGCGTCAGGGGCAGGAAGTTCGCTTTCTCTTCGATGGTTGGCCGGCGGTCAACTTTAGTGGTTGGCCGGGACTTAGCTACGGCACCTTCGTCGGTAGAATCGTTGCCATCGATAATATCATTGACAGCAAAGGGCGGTACCGGGTGCTGGTTCGCCCAAGTGATGACGGACGGGACTGGCCGGCCGTCCTGCGGCCCGGCTCCGGCGCCGAAGGAATTGTCCTGCTGGGAAATGTTCCCGTTTGGTACGAACTATGGAGGCAGCTGAACGCTTTCCCGCCAGATTATTATCAGGACGATCGCTACGTAAAGGAAGCAGAAAAGGGGCTTAAAATGAAAGCGCCGGTGAAAAATGTAATCAAATGATGGAGCGAAAGTTGCGGGGGGCGGGTTGCAGGGTGCAGGTTGCGGGTTGCAGGGTGCAGGGTGCAGGTTGCAGGTTGTGGGGTGCAGGTTGCAGGGTGTGGGTTGCCCGGAGCCAAAAAATATGGCTGTTCCTGATTCTGCTGGTCATTTCTCCGGTCGGGATGAAAGCCCAAAAAGCAATTTCCCTGGAGGAAATGCTCGCCTGGGCAGAAGCTAATCATCCCATGGGGGAGTTAGCGGATGCCGTGGCAGAACGGGGCGAGGCGGCCCTGTTGCAGGCCCGGGGAGCTTTTGATCCGAAGCTGTCCGGCACTTATGATCTGAAGGAATTCAAGAGTACCGAGTACTTCAACTATGGTGAAGCCGGAGTGGAATGGCAAAGCCCTTATGCCGTGAAAATTGCCGGTGGCTACCAATTTGCCCGGGGAACCTACCTGAACGACGAGCGAACGGTTCCTGCCAACGGGCAGGCTTATTTAGCGGTCAAACTCCCCTTGCTGCAGGGGCTGATTACGGATGCCGCCAGAATTGGGCGCGAACGCGGGATGCTGGCAATGGACAGACAGCAGGCAATGGCCGACGTGATCCGTAATGAACTGCGCTACGACCTGGCCACCCGCTACGCCGCCTGGCTCTACGCTGAGCGGGCAGTAGCCATCAATCAGGAGACCGAAGAACTGATCAACGTCTACCTGGAAAACACCCGGGGTCTCTTTCAGCAGGGAGACAAAGCCGCCGTAGATACGCTCGAAGCCAGCGTTTACCTCAACACCCAGCGGCAGGCGACCCGTCAGGCACAGGTAGATGCTGATCTGGCCCGTCGATCCCTGAGCGAACTCTACTGGCCGCTGGAGTTTACGGACATCCCTAATGGCCTGCGCCCCGAATGGCTGATGGTTATCCCTACGGGGAATTGGGCGGCCACTCACCCGGAATTGCAGGAGGCCCGCCTGACCGTCAATGATTACCAGCTTCAGGAACGCCTCAAGCGCGAAATGCTCAAACCCACCCTGGACGTAAGTTACTACCTCCTGGGTGACGGCTTCGACCTGCCGGCAGGCGATGATCAAAACGGCGGTCTGCTGGACCGTGCTTTCAAAGTCGGTGCTAAAGCCAGCTATCCCATCTTCAACCGTAAAGCCCGCGGCGGGGTGCAGGAGGCAGAGCTGAAAATCCGGGAAGGAGCCGCGAAGCTCTCCGCTAAAACCCAGTCGCTGGAACAGAAGTCAGCTGCCTACCAGGACGCCATCGCCGCCTACAACCAGCAACTTTCCGCCGCCGGGCAGCTCGCCGATCAGTCGCGTCGCTTGCTGGAAGCCGAACAGGAGTTATTCTCCCTGGGAGAAAGTACCCAGTTTTTGCTCAACGCCCGACAGCAGAACTTCCAGAAGGCCCTGTTGAATCTGGAGAAGCTGCGCTTCTCGCGGAATAAGGCGGTGGTTACGCTGCGGTATTTGATCGCGGAGTGGTAGCGATGGCCTTAGCCATCTGCTGGCTAACGAAGCGCTTTTTCAATTAGTCTTCGCTTGCCAGCGAACGGCAGAAGCCGTTGCTACTGCCTGGCACGCATCGACTGGCCCAAATACCCGCTGCCCCAGTATACCTCCGATTTCCGGCCCTCCACTGCTTCGGTAAGCTTAGTTTGCACCAGCGGCTGCGCCACCACCAGCGGACCTGAATTTTGGGAGGCGACTACTTTCGTGCCGGAAGGCGCATTAGCCAAGACCAAAGCGCGTCCCTCGCCGGGGATAACAAACTGGTCACTTGATTGATATCGATCTGAAGTTAGTGCCTTGAAAAAACTTCCGTCTCCACGCCCCAGCAGCTGCAACCCATTTCCGGCGTCCATAAACCCTTGAGCCGTCTCCGAGCCATGATCATTTCCAATAACCAGGAGGTCAAGAAAATCATCATCGTTCAGATCAATGGGGAGCATACCGAACACCGGGAAGGATTGAGCTGGTGCTGGTAATTCGTGAAAGACGAAGCCTTCCGGCGTGTTCTCCAGGTAGACGGATTTGGCGTAATTGACGCTGAATTCCTGATAGTCGTCGGGTAATTCTGACAGGTAACTGGCCTTGTCAGCTGCTGCGTAGGAGTTGTGGGTCTTGTGCAGGGATTTGATCTTGGTCACCTGCTTCGCAAAGTCATTGCGGTTGAAGTAGGGATAGTTGCCTCGCTTGCCACTTGCATCAGTGAACCAGGTGAAAGGGATGAAATCCACGCCACCGTTCTGGTCGAGATCGGTGAGGATGGCGGTAACGGGTTCGTCCTGTGTTGGCCGCAGGATACTGTTGTCGCCGAGGTTGCCGGCCAGGTAATCGGTGTCTCCGTCATTGTCAAAATCGCCGGCGGCGAGGGAGTTCCACCAGCCAGATTTTCCCGCGAGCCCCTGACCCTCGGTTATTTCGTTGAACTGACCGCCGTCGTTGGCATAGAGGCGGAGGGGAGACCATTCTCCGGCCAGCAGCAGGTCTGGGTCGCCGTCGTTGTCGTAGTCAGTGAAGAGAGCATCACAGACGTTTTGGGCCGAGGCGATGGCTGCCGTTGCCGCTTCATCCTGAATGAAACGCACAGTACCGTTGGAAGATTCATTGCGCAGGAGCAAACTGGCGACGGGCGAAGGATATTTGTGGGGTTCCACACGGCCACCAACGAAGAGATCGAGGTCTCCATCATTGTCATAGTCAGCGGCGCGGACGCAGGATCCAGAGAAAGTTGTAAGGCCGGCCAGGGCCGCATCGTCGCGCACGTAACGCCCGTTCTCGAAACGGTAGAAACGGTCTTTAAAATCACCGTCTTCCAGCGTAAACTCATAGCTGCCACTGACGACGTAGAGGTCCTCATCGCCGTCACCGTCGGCGTCAAAGAACAAGGCGCCCAGTTCTTCGCGCCGCTCATCGGTCTCGCCATCGATCAGGGAAAGGATGGGCTCAAAGCCATCCGCCGTGCCCTGCAGGAAGGTGCCCGCCTCTTCGTAAGAACCACTAACGTAGATATCGTCAATGCCGTCGTTGTTCCAGTCTGTCACGGCTAGGCCCGGTCCTTGCTGGCTCAGTTTATGCAGCAGCATGGGCTGCACGTTGAAGTCAATGTAATCCTTGTCCACGTGGGTAAAGGCAGGAGAGGGGAGTGCTCTCAGGAAAGTCCTCACCTGGGAATTATCCGGCCTGAGCGGCCCCTTGGCGCCTGAATCCGGAGAAATGGTCAGGGTGCTCCCCGCAGTTGCTTCCCAGTAACGGGCGTTTTGACCGGGGAAGATGGCCTTCACGGTTACCGAACCGCTGGCAGCCGCCAGCACCTCCTTCGAGGTGCTCGATAAGTATCCCCGGTGCGGATGCAAATAATAGACCTGTGAGCCTTGGTCAGACATCACTTCAATTTCCGCCCCAAACATGGCGGCGTCCCGTACCGCAGGGTCTACGGTAATGCGGAGAAAGCCGGGATTCTCTTTTTTGTCCGAAATCGTATTGTTCCGATACACGTGCGCCGGGTCATCGATGTTGTTCACGATGTAATCCAGGTCGCCGTCGCGGTCAAAGTCGGCGTAGGCCGCGCCGTTACTGAAGCTGGTGACGTCAATGCCCCATTCCTCCGTCACGTCATCAAAGATCGGTACACCATCTTCCGTTGGTCTTGCCCGGAAGGCAACGTTAGGAATTTTGACGGAGGGGATTTTCTCCAGCATCTTCTTCACCGAAAAGAAGCGACTGTTTTCGGCGTTGTAGTCGCCGAAGTCTTTGTCCGTAATGTCCCGCGGAAAGCCGTTAGTGATGATGACATCCTTGTTGCCGTCCAGGTTGAAGTCGGCTACCAGCGGCGTCCAGCTCCAGTCGGTGGCCGGCAGGCCCGCCTGCATGGCCAGCTCACTGTACTGAGGTAAACCTTTCATAGAGTCAGACCGTATTCCCTGGCTGATCTGCAAGGTGTTACGCGTAAACTGTGGATGATAACCATAACGTTCTAAATTAATCAAATAGGTGTAGTTGTTGGCCGTTAACATCATTTTGCGTCTGAGGTTGTCGGCGGGGAGCATGTCTACGGCGACGATGTCTGGGATGCCATCGTTGTTCATATCGGCTACATCGTTACCCATGGCGGAGTAGCTGGTGTGTTTTACCAGTTGGCTGGCGATGTCGACGAAGTAGCGGCCGCCATCCGGGCCTTTCGTATTCAGGTAGGCCAGGTCATTACTGAGGTAGTCATTGCTGATGTAGAGGTCCGGCCAGCCGTCCCGGTTGAAGTCCGTCACCGTAACTGCAAGCGCAAAGCCCTGGAAGAGAATCCCCGTCTCCTTGCCCACCTCCGTAAATCTAATCTGTCCATCTACCTCATCCTGTCGGTATAACTTGTCCGTCCGGATCCCGCTACCATCCTGTGTTTTCCGGCTAAACTGGTTAGGCTTGCGGCTATCGATCATTTCATTGACGAGCAGGAAGAGGTCGAGGTCGCCGTCCTGGTCATAGTCCAGCCACGCCGCCTGGGTGTTATGCGTCGTATCGGCGATGCCGTAGGCAGCCGCAACGTTAATGAAGGTCGGAATACCATTGGCATTCTTCCCCTGATTCAGGTAAAGTTGGTTGGCCCGTAGACGGGCTTCCTGCCGCATGGTAGAACAGACGTAAATGTCGTCCAGCCCGTCATTATTGACGTCAACAACAGTGACGCCATTGTTCCAGTTATCACCACCGCCAATGCCTGCCACCTGGCTGACGTCTTCAAATGTCCAGTCTCCCCGGTTGAGGTAGAGCTGGTTTTCGGTGTCGCTGCCGGAGAAGAATACATCGGGCAGGCCATCCTGGTCAAAATCTCCGATCCCAACTCCACCACCATTATAGATGTACTCGTTAGTAAGGATGTTGAAGCTGTCACTTTCACCGGTAAGGTTGGTGAAGGTGATGCCGGTTTCTGAGGGGGAGAGGCGGGTAAAGGTGGTGACTTGTTTTTCCGTGCAGCTGACCAAAAACAGCAACGTTGATAGAAAAATGAGGTACTTCATTTGGAAAGGTGGTTTATCAGGCGGCGGGTGAAAATGGTTCGTTGGCCGGACACTCAAAGGAACTCAAAACTTCGCTCCGCTCCGTGTTGAGCACCTTCGAGGTCCTACTGAACTGAGGACCTCGAAGGTGATAGCCATGCAGCCGGAGGCGGAAGTGCTAACTCCTTTGAGTGTCCGGACTTGACGGGGAGGATTTCAGGACTTAGCAATTTAATTCTACTTAGTCTTCGGGGACCCCAGCATAAACACCCGTAATGCTTCATTATTGGGGCTAATCATTAGTGATTTACCGCCATTAGCCAGGTCAATGAACTGGGCGTCCCGAACTTGCCCCTTAACGGAAATTCCGGATTGCTCATTATCTACGTAAGACCAGTTTCGGTCGCCTTCGTTCAGCAGCAGGCAACCGCGGCCGGCATCCGCCCGGCCTACTTGTGGGGACAGGCCGAAGATGTTGCCGCCGAGCCAGAGATCCGGGCGATCGTCTCCGTTTACGTCACCGATGGCGGCGGTGAACAGCTTGGTTAGTTGTGCCTGCCAGGGGAGTGGTTCGATACGGACGTTACCCTTATCCTGATTCCAGATGACACAACTGCGTAGTTCCTTTGCGTCCCAATTCTGGGTTCTCTCCCGTTCTTGTTCGGTGAAGAGGCTCTCGTAGGTGGCAGCGGCAAAATCTTTGTATTGCAGTGTTTTCTTGCGGAGGTGCGGTAGCTGAGCGTGTAGTTCCCGCTTACTGGCGAAGGGGTAGGGCTGCTCGTCAGCGGGTGGATACCACTCGATGATGAAGTCACTCTTTTTGTTGTCGTCAAAATCCTTGACGTGAAGTTTGAGCGGCTTATCTACGCTGGCACGGAACTTGGAGTTCAGCCCCCAATTAGTGGCAATGAGGTCTTCGCGCCCGTCGCCGTCCAGGTCGGCTGACTCAACGCTGTTCCACCAGCCGGAGCTGTTCGGAATCTCGAAGATCTGACTGATGCTGGCGTTGTTCAGAGTAAAAGCGACGGTGATTGGCATCCAGTCGCCGACCATCACAAGGTCCGGTCGGCCGTCATTGTTCAGGTCAGCCCAGGTGGCATCGGTTACCATGCCTGAGCCACCGATGTCTTGAGGCGTTTGGTTAACCCAGCTGTTGCCTTCGCGGATGAAGAGGAAGGAACCGGGAATGAGGCCGTAGTTGCCGGGCACCGCCCGGCCGCCGATGAAGAGGTCGATGTCTCCGTCAAAATCAATGTCCTCGGGTACGATGCAGCTCACCTCGCCGCCGGCGGTGGGGGAGAGTAGGTGGTTAGAGACCAGTTGGCCGCGAATATTCTCGTAGGTCCGAATGGGGTAGGCCCGGTAACCACGGCTAAATTCGTTGCCGCCAGCGCCAAGCATCAGGTCGTCGTCACCGTCACCATCGATATCGAAGAAGGCGCCGCAGCTGCTTTCGTATTCGGCAGTCGCTTCGAAGAAACTGTTGGGCTCAAATTTAAAGCTGCCATCGGGCTGCTGCAGATAGAGCTTGTCGGGGTCGTCTTGCCCACCAAGTAAAACAAAGTCTTCCAGCCCGTCTCCGTTCGGGTCGCCTTTGACGATCTTAGGCCCGGGGTCAGAAATTTTCTGGAGCAAAAGCGGCTCATGGTCAAAGTCATTGTGGAATTTTTCTGCATGAACGGCGGGCCGATCCAGTAGTCCGGAAGCCTCCGCAAAAAGGGGCGCTGTCGCAGGTGCAGGCCTGGTGGAAGGAGCAGGGCTTGCCTGACTATGACTGACGACTACGGTCTCCTTTACGGAAGCCGTGGCCGCCGTAACTCTCCCGTCGGGCCAGTTAACGACGATCTCCAGCGGGGCATCAATGTCTCCAAGGCCAAAAACCATTTCCCGGCCAACGGAGCTCAGGAAGCCCCGGCTGGTGAATTGCTCCTGCACAAAGGTTTGGGCGCCGGCAGTAACACTGACTTTTGCCCCGATGCCTGCGGGGTTCGTCGCCGGTCCTTCCAGCTTGACCATCAGGAATCCAGCTCCATTTTCCACGCTGTTGTTGCGGTAAATCATGGCGGGCTGGTTGACGTTATTGACGACCAGTTCCAGGTCTCCGTCTCCGTCCAGGTCGCCGTAGGCGGCACCGTTGGAGTAAGACGGTGCGCCCAGGCCCAGAGCGTGGGCCTGGTTGTCAAACTGCAGCTCTCCGCGGTTGAGGAAGGCATAGTTGGGCTGCCGGTTATGCGGCAGCTTCTCCACAAAGTCGCGCCAGTCATAGCGGCCCCGGGCTTCCACCATGGCTTTCACCTTTTCCTTATCGGCCAGAAAGTCAGCGAAATCCAGGTCCATAATGTCCCGGTAAATGCCGTTGGCGACGAAGATGTCCTTCAGCCCGTCATTGTTCATATCGAAGAGCAGAGCTCCCCAGCTCCAGTCAGTGGCCGCTACGCCGGAATAGTGGCCTGTCTCGATGAAGTTGCCCGAGCCATCATTGACCTGCAGGCAGTTCTGCAGGATCTGGTGGTGGTAGTCCGCCTCGAACTTGATGGCTTCGGTATTGTAGCTGTCGAACAGGGTGGCAGATTTCAGGCGGGTATTATCCGAGGGCAGCATATCGGTGGAGAAGATCTCCAGGTCGCCGTCATTGTCCAGGTCTGCTACGTCAGAGCCCATGGAGGAGATGGAAATGTGGTCTATCCGGCTGGTGAGTTCTTCTTTGAAGGTTCCGTCCTGCTGGTTGATGTAGAGGTAGTCTCGTTCCCAGAAGTCATTGGAGACGTAAATGTCCGTCCAGCCATCACCATTGACATCTCCGAGGCCGGAGCCCAGGCCAAAGCCCACCTTACTGCCGAAGATGCCCGCCTCTTCGCTGACGTCGGTAAATACGGGGTGCCCGTCTGGTCCGGGGTCATTGCGTAGCAGTTTATCTCCACCTTCCGGATCGCGGATACTGCGGTTTTCGCCGTTAGGGTTGATGCGCTCTGGGTTGAGATAGGAGTTGTTGAGCAGGTAGACGTCGAGGTCGCCGTCACGGTCATAATCCAGCCAGGCGGCCTGGGTGCCGAAGCCTTCGTCGGCCAGGCCGTAGGCGCTGGCCATTTCTTCAAAACGGGGGTTGCCCGCTTCGTCGTTGCCCTGGTTAATGAACAGTTCATTTGTTCTGCCACTGCCCTCATTGTCGCCGGAGTTGCAGACATATAAATCCTGGCGGCCATCTGCATTAACGTCAACGGCGGTGACTCCGGTTGACCAGGTCATGGCACCTGCGGCTGCGCCCTCCACTTCGGTAAACTGAAGGTCTCCTTCATTGAGGTACATCCGGTTTGGGCCCTGATTGGCGACGAAGTAGAGATCATTGCGGTCATCACCGTTCAGGTCGGCGATGGCCACTCCACCGCCGTTGTAGAACAGCCGGTAAGAAAGCACGTTGAAATCTTCACCGTCTTCGACCTTGTTGACAAAGTCTACACCGCTGGCACTTCCGCCCAGGTCAGTGAACACCGCATTGGCCGGTGCCCGGTAGCCTGAATCGGAAGATTCGCAGCTACTGAACAGGAAGGGGAAAAGAAGGATGGAAAATGGAAAAAGGAATGATCGAATGTCAGATAGCATGAACGCAATTTGGGGAAGGCGAAAATACGAAGAAAATGGGGGAGCGCAGGATGGTTTGAGTAGGCAATAATTTTGCAGGTTTCCTGCCCGCTGACAAGTGTCGGAACTGTGGTACGAAGCTCTCCGAGCTGCCATTGCAAGGGTTTTAACCGGAAAGCAAAGGAAGGAGTCTGTTGTCGGGGGAAATAAAAGGCGGTCGTCACTGAACCCTTTGGCCCGGCATCGGTTATTCGTTGCAAACGCAACTAGTTTGCCCGGCACTAAACCACACGACCTCCTCATTTTCCTGACCAACCGCGTTGGCCGGCAATTATCCCGTCTGATGCTTGAACAAATGGAGTTTGAAGGCTTTCTACCACAAAGCACCCATATGGGCCTGGTTGCGGATCTTGTGGGGAATGATGGCCTTCGACAGCAGGATTTGGCGATTTCCACCATCAAAGACAAGGGAACGGTTGCCCGGGCGCTTAAGCAATTGGAGTCCGCCGGTCTCCTGATGCGTCAGATAGATGCAGATGACCGCCGCCAGAAACTAATTCGCCTTACCGATAAGGGAAACCGCCTGTGGCAATTTGCTCAGAGCAAGGCTACAGAAACAATGGTAACTGCGACCCACGATATCGAGCAAACTGAATTCGACACTTGTATTGACGTACTGAAACGCGTCTACCAAAATTTGCACCAGCAACTGAGTATTCCCCAAACATCCAGTCATGAGTAACCGTAATCTTCCAAGAACCATATTTTCCATTTTACTAGGCGTATTGATTCTGGTTGGAGGCTATATGGGCTATAATGCGCTGGCGGGCATGAAGCCTGCGCCAATGAAAAAGGAAATTCCTAAACGGATTAAGAGCGTCGAGTCTGCTACCGTGAAGAACGCCGCTTTAGCCACTAAGCTTGATGTGCAGGGACGGCTGGAAGCCTACAACAAGATTGCTCTGTTTACAGAAGTTGGCGGAACCGTATTGGAAACGGGTAAATCTTTTAAAAAGGGTGTGTACTTTGGTAAGGGCGAAACCTTACTGAGAATCGATGATGCCGAAGCCCGTCTGAGTCTGCAGGCTCAGAAGGCAACTTTACTCAACGGCATTGCGATGATCATGCCGGACCTGAAAATTGATTACCCCGAGAGTTTTGCTGCCTGGGAGAGCTACCTCGGTCAATTTGATGAAAATGCACCCATTAAGCCACTTCCCTCAGCCGTTAACCAGCGGGAGAAGCTCTTCATCGCCGGGAAAAATCTGTACAGTCAGTACTATAACATTAAAAGTGTAGAAGAACGGCTGAGCAAATACACGCTGCGTGCACCTTTCAGCGGTGTGTTAACCAGCACCGAAATTGATCGTGGAGCCGTCGTTCGCCCCGGTCAGCAGTTGGGGGAAATCATGGCAACAGGATTTTATGAGATGGTGGCGACGGTTTCACTTTCGGACCTCGACTTCCTGAAGCCCGGTGGTTCTGTAGAGCTGTATAGTGAAGACATTGACGGCAAATGGACGGGAAAAATTCGCCGGATAAGCGATCAGATTGACGCTACTACCCAAACGGTAAACGTCTTTATTGGCGTAAGCGGTAAAGAACTCCGTGAAGGCATGTACTTGCGCGGAGAAGCAGACGCCCGAACTCTGGAAAACGTCGTTGAAATTGATCGTGATTTACTGATCGACGAAGGAGAAGTTTACGTAGTGGAAAACGATACTTTGCTCTCTCTGGTGCCGGTGGTGGTGCGTAAATTCAATCGGGAGACCGTAATTGTCAGTGGTTTACCCGAAGGTGCTGAATTACTGACCAGTGATGTTGCCGGCGCTTACGATGGCATGCGCGTAAAACGGACAGGTGCTGTAAAACGAGGAGATACGGCTGGTGAAAAGCCAGCCGCTCAGGCGGAAGTTCCCGTTTCAAAATAACTCTTTATCGCGAAGTTCTGATGAACGGTCTTACCAGTCAGGTACTTTTAGCGACTATCCAAAACACAAACGATTCACCCTGCTGTTATATCCTGTCTTCAGGAGAACCTCCCAGGGAAAGTAAGAGTCGAACAACCCAGCCTGCATGAAGAATTTCATCGCATATTTTATCAAATATCCCGTTGCTGCGAACCTGATCATGTTCGGGATTCTGATTCTCGGAGTAGTGAGTCTGACTCAGATGAAGGCGACCTTCTTTCCGGAGTTTAAGAGCCGTACCATCTCCATTCAGATCATCTACCCGGGTGCAAGCCCGGAGGAGGTGGAAGAAGGCATCATCAATAAGATCGAGGAGAACCTGAAGGGGCTTACCGGTATTGAGCGGTACACCAGTGTTAGTTCAGAGAACAGCGGAACAGTGACTGTGGAGGTGCTCAAAGGTTACGACACGGAAATTATTCTGCAGGACGTCAAGAATGAAGTTGACCGGATCAACTCTTTCCCGGTAGGCATGGAGCCTCCCGTGATTTATAAGCAGGAATCTTTAGGACGAGCCATCAGTTTTGCCCTGACCGGCGACGGGGTCAGCCTGGCGGCGCTTAAACGCGCCGCCCGACAAGTCGAGGATGACCTGCTGGCCTTCGACGGGCTTTCTAAAGTGCAACTCTCCGGTTTTCCGGACGAAGAGATCGAAATCGCCTTTCGTGAAGCAGACCTGCAACGTTTTGGGATGACCTTCGCCGAGGCGGCAACGGCTGTCCGCCGTACCAATGTTGACATCACTGGTGGTACGGTAAAAGGAACCGAGGAAGAGTTACTCCTCCGGGCTCGTAACAAGGAGTATTATGCCGATGGCCTGCGGGATATTGTGGTGAAAACCACCCCGAATGGTGGTACGGTACGCCTCAATCAGGTTGCGACCGTGCGGGACCGTTGGGCAGATACGCCCGACCGGACCTTCGTAGACGGTTCGCCCTCCGTTAACGTCAACGTGCAGAACACTTTGGAGGAAGACATGCTGGCCATCACGGACAAGGTTAAAAACTACATCGAAGAGTTCAACGCAGAGAATACGGATATTCGCGCTGAAATCATCAGCGATGCAAGTGTTACCCTGCGCCAGCGGATCAACACCCTGATTAACAATGGGTGGCAGGGCTTCCTCATCGTCTGTATTTTGCTTGCGGTCTTTCTGCACTGGCGACTGGCCTTCTGGGTGGCGCTTTCCATCCCGATTAGTTTTGCCGGTATGTTCATCATTGCCAACGCGCTGGGCATTACCCTCAACGTTATCAGCCTCTTCGGTATGATTCTCGTGATTGGTATTCTGGTGGACGACGGTATTGTAATCGGGGAGAACATCTATAGCTATCACGAAAAAGGAATTCCCCGTATTCGGGCAGCTATCGACGGGACAAACAATGTGCTTAGTGCGGTCTTTGCCGCCATCGTAACGACCGTCATTGCTTTCTCCAGCTTCTTTTTTCTGGATGGTTCTCTCGGAGACTTCTTTCCGGAAATGGCCATAGTGGTGATCTTTTCTCTGGTGTTCTCGCTGGTGGAAGGAGCCATCATTCTGCCAACACACGTAGCCCATAGTAAGGCCCTCGCCAAAGGATCCAAACCGAACCTGGTGCAACGGACCTTCGATAAGCTCATGGATTTCATGCGGGACACGATCTACGGCCCCGTTCTCCGCTGGACGATGCGGAATAAATTCATCAGCCTGTCCTTATGTGTGGCCATTCTTTTCCTCAGTTTTGGCATGGTATCGGGTGGGTTTGTGAAAACGACTTTCTTCCCCATTATTCCCGGAGATGATGTGCAGATTACGCTGCAGCTCCCCGCTGGTACGCCCGAAACGCGGACAATGGAGTTGCTCAATCACATTGCCGAGACCGCCGAGCGGGTAGGTAAAGAGGTTAGCGCCGAAACCTACGGTAATGAGGAAAAGCAGGCCGTAGAGCGGATAGAAATAAAGGTTGGCCCAACTACCTATCAGGGAAGTATCACCGTTGCCATGATTCCCGGCGAAGACCGGGAGCCGGTAACCCAGGAGCAGATGACTCGCGCTATTCGCCAGGCCGTAGGTCCGGTGGATGAGGCGGAAGTGCTTTCCTTCGGAGGGCGTTCCTTTTTCGGTAAACCCGTAAGTGTAAGCCTCACGGGCAGTAATATTGATGAGTTGGCCAAGGCTACGGAAGACCTGAAAAAGGAGCTTAGCCTGATGCCGGAACTGGCTGACGTGGTGGATAATAACCAGGAAGGCCTGCGCGAAATGAACATTACGCTGAAGGAGAAAGCCCGCTACCTGGGGATTGATCTGCAAGACATCGTTGGTCAGGTCAGGTCCGCCTTCTTTGGCACCGAAGCCCAGCGCTTACAACGTGGAGAAGATGAGGTTCGAGTATGGCTCCGCTATGGCGAAAATGAACGCCGGAGCCTGGCGGACCTGAACAACATGCGTATCCGTCTGGCCGGCGGAGCGGAGTATCCGCTGTCGGAGATTGCCTCCTTTACCCCCCAGCGCGGTGTGATTGGCATTAATCACGTAGACGGCAGACGAGAAGTAAAGGTAGAAGCAGATATCAGCAATAACTCGGTATCCGTAACGGACGTAAATGCGCGTGTGCAGGATGATATTCTGCCGACCGTTCTGGATCGTTATCCCGGCGTTAGTACCGTCGACGACGGACAGGTACGCAACCAGAAAAAGACCGGGGCTTCGCTGGCGTTGGTAATGCCGGTAGTCTTTGGTCTGATGTTTTTCGTCATTGCATTGACTTTCCGTTCCATCTCTCAGGCCCTGATGCTGTTCCTGCTGATTCCCTTTGGTTTCATCGGTGTAATCTGGGGGCACTGGTTAATGGATAAGCCCATGTCGCTTTTCTCCGGCCTGGGTATCATTGCCCTCATCGGCATCATCGTAAATGACGGTCTGGTTTTCATCGCTACTTATAACGATAACCTCCGCGATGGAATGCCGATGATGGATGCGTTGGCGGACGCGGGGCGGAGCCGCTTCCGGCCGATCCTGCTTACTTCGGTAACTACCTTTGCCGGCCTGGCGCCACTGCTCCTGAACAAGAGCCGCCAGGCACAGTTCCTCATCCCGATGGCCATTTCGGTGGCCTTTGGCCTGCTGGCCATTACTTTCATTCTACTGATCCTTTTACCGGCACTGTTGGTACTGCTCAATCGGTTCCGGTACAATTTTGCCCGGGCTAAAGACCCTGACGCAGACCTGAGTTATCGAGATGTGGAACCAGCCTATAAGCAATTGCACTTCGATATCAATCAGGATGCGGAAGTGCCAGAGCTTGAACACGAGCCTGCGGAGTAGTTTTTTTTAGTCTGTTTGTCGTTGGTCTTTTGGGCTGCCGCACGAGCCCGGAAAGGCAAGCTTCGATACTGCTGAGCTACACATAGCACAATTACACATTGCCGCCTTCAATATGCGGCAGCCCAAAGAACCAAAAGACCAAAGAACCAACCATGCGTATTATCATCGATATGGACGAAGTCCTGGCGGATAACTTCCCTTCCTTTTACCGGGAGGCGAAGGAGCGCTTTGGCATTGATGTTGGGCCAGAGGATCATCGGGGGCGAAAAGTCTACGATTTGCCGGGGCTGGCCGAGGTGCGAAATGTGCTGTACGAGAAGGGCCATTTTCGTAACCTGCCGGTCATTGAAAACGCGGTGGAAGTCGTCCGGGAACTATACGTCCACTACGAGGTGTACATTGTCACGACGGCAACCGAGTTTCGGTACAGTTTCCTGGATAAGTACGAGTGGCTGGAGGAGCATTTTCCCTTCATTCACCATAGTCGGATCGTATTCTGCGGTGACAAAAGTATCGTTCATGGAGACTTCATGATTGACGACAAAGCTAAAAACCTGGATACGTTTTCCGGCACCGGACTTTTGTTTACCTCAAGCCCCAATCTGGACGAAAAACGGTATCACCGGGTCAATAACTGGCTGGAAGTAAGAGATTATTTCCGCCGGCAACGGGCTGAAAGAACAGCGGAGATGGCATGATGGAAAGACTCTGGCAATTCATCCGGGAGAAAATCCCTTTCGCCATGACCGGGCTGGTGGCTACGGGCATCAACTATGGAGTATATCTCCTGCTGGTGGATCGTTTTTTGCCGCCGGGACCGGCGACGGTGATCGCTTATTCCAGCAGTGTTTTGCTCAACTTCGTATTGCAACGCTACTTCGTATTCGAGCTTAATCGTAGCGTACGGTCAGCCTTTGCGCTAAGCATGGTAGTGAGTGCTTTCGGCTTGTTGATTGACTGGGCTATTGTGGTAGGATTACACACCTTCCCGCTGCTGGGAAACGAAGAATGGATCATCAAACTGGCGGCCACGGGCATTGTGTTCTTCTACAATTTCTACGCCAAGCGACGGGTTTTCGAAGGCAAGCGGAAGCCGGAAGAGGCGCGGCCGCAGGTGCAAAGGGAGGTTCTTGACAGCCAGGAGGCCCATACCCCGAACAAAGACTAAATTTTACAGACAGATGCGTACCCTTTTACTTTGCTCCTTTATTCCTCTACTTTGCACCTGCGTCAGCGCCCAAACTGCGCTCAGCCTCAGCGATGCTATTCAGCAGGGGCTGCAGAATAACTACCAAATCCGAATTGCAGCCAATGAACTGGAAGTTGCCCGCAATAATGATAATTATGCCCTGACCGGTAAAAAGCCTACTATTTCTTTAGGGATTAGTCCGGGTATCGCTTATCGTAACAACAGTAACCCCGCCAGCATTGTCGCTAAATCCTCCACCTTTTCTTACAATATTGCGCCTAGCGCCAGCCTGAACTGGACCCTGTTCAACGGCGGGCGCATTGAAATGAATAAAGAGCGATTGGCTACTCTGGCTGACTTGAGTGCCGGCCAGCTTCAACTGCAGGTGGAAAACAGTATTGCGGATATTATTGACGCCTACTATAATGCCGTGGTGCAGCAGGAGCAAATTGCCGTTTTTCAGCGGGTCCTGGACCTGAGTCGTGACCGGATTGACTATCAGGCCGTGCGCCGGGAGTTTGGCCAGGGCGGAACGTTCGATGAGCTGCAGGCGAATGACGCCTATCTGTCGGATTCCACCAGTCTGGTGTTGCAACAACTCAATTACGAAAACGCGATTCGTAACCTGCTACAACTTATGGGAGAGGAGGATTTTGATCAATCCATTACGCTGACGACCAAACTGGAGCTGGAAGAGCAGATTTTCGATCCCGAAGAACTGGATCGTAAGATGCTCGCCACTAACAGCCAGCTAAGAACCCTGCGAATTAACCAGGAATTAGCCGACATTAATACCCGCCTCATCGAGGCCGAAAATAAGCCTACCATTGCCCTCTCAGCCGGGGCCAGTTACGACTACAGCCTGGCTACGGGAACCCAAACCTTCGTCTTCGGAGATGCTCCGCCCGATGCCCGTGATCTCCCGGGGATTGGTGCCACAACGTTGAGCGGGCAGTTGGGGCTGACGGCCAGCTATCTGCTCTTCGATGGAGGCGCCCGTGATGTGCGCGCGCAAACCTCAAAGCTGCAGGAACTGACTAGCCGCCTCAACGTTGATGCCACCGAGCAGCAATTGCGCACTTTATTGCAAAACACCCTTGCCCGCTACAACAATCAGCGGGAAATAGTGGCCATTACCCGCAGACTAATTGATAACGCTGAACGGAATATTGAAATAAGCGAAGAGCGATTTAAGGGAGGAACGATTAATAGCTTCGATTATCGGCAAATTCAGTTGGCTTACGTAAACGCTGAATTCCAACTGCTCAGCTCCTTGCTCAATTTGCAGAACACGGAAACGGAGTTGCTACGGCTGACGGGGCAGATTGTGAATTAGAGGGCGGGTTGCAAGGGGCAGGTTGCAGGTTGCAGGTTGCAGGTTGCAAGGTGCGGGTTGTAGGGGGGCAGGTGCTAACTTACTTACCTACATTTTCCAGCCAAACGTAAACGACCTCCCCCTTTCCACTACGCCTTGTATTCGGCATTCCATCAGGCAGGTACCCGCTGAAGTTTCCGATAACGATGTCCTGGTCTCCGTCTCCGTCCGGATCACCTTTGTCCAGACAGATATAGTGTAAGCCCGGTTGTTTTTCGAAGCCCTGTGCTTTAAATTCCATTGGGCCGGTTTGCTCCAGGTAAACGAAACTGTTCAGCGCGCGCTTATCGGGTGGAATAAAGTAAGCGATGGCGGCGATGTCCTGGTCTCCGTCTCCGTCAAAGTCATCTACTTCGGCGCCGTAGGCGCCGTCCAGGTGATAGAACCAGGCTTCTGAGAAATCCCCCCGGCCGTCGTTGAGCAGCACCCGAACGCCATGGTAGGGTTTGGGAATGGGTTGGTAGTCGTAATTGTCTCCGCAGGAATGAATCAGGTCCAGGTCTCCGTCCGCGTCAATGTCCGCTACCTGCAGGTCAGAGGAGCCAAAGCTTGGTGGAAAGCGGTGGAGAAGTTTCCGTTCGGGTTTACCCGGGCGGCTGTACCAGACCTCAATGCGTTCATCTCCCTGAGCGAAGAGGACGAGCAGGTCTTCGTAGCCGTCCTCATCCAGGTCTGCCAGCCGAAGGCGGAGAGCGCCGGGAGTGGGGGATAGGATCGTTTTTTGTCCACCGTCGTAGCTGCTTAGCCGGCCGGTCATATTCCCGTATTCGGCGATGATAAGCTCCTGGGTGCCGTTCTGGTTTCCATCCCAGTAGAGAAAATCCAGTGGGCGCAGTAATTGCTTTAGCGTGTCTTTATCGGTGATCAGAGTGCCCCGGGGCACATCCGATGGGATGAGACTCCCCATGCTTAGTCGGCCCGTCAATGCTGGTCGGAGGGTGGGCTGAATCCCGACGAAGTCCTCTCGGGTGCTTACGCGCTGATTAAGGAACCGTCTTTGGCCTCCATTTGCTGCCAATAAGCTGGCTACAACTACCTCCCCCGTGCCTTCGTCAACGGCAATCGAGGTGGCCAATGCAGGATATGCCTCGTCGCTGTCATCACGAATTAGCTTTTGCTGAAACTGCTTCAACTCAAATACCGTCGGAGGAGAAGTCGGCTTTCCTAGCCGGTCAGGTGATTGCTCTACGTAGTAGTTGAAGATGGTGTCCCACACCGCTGCATCCAATAAGGGACTCTCCGGGTATACATCGGCGAGGAAGGGCGCTTCCTGGGAGGAGCCGAGGTAATCGGCCCGACTCTTATTACCATATAGTCCGTAAAATGCGGCCATCTGGGGCAGAACCTCCGTAACCCATATTTCCCGATTCAGATCCTTTGGCGATGGTAAGAGGTGACAGCTGGTACAGTAGATCTTGGCCAGCCTTTCTCCCGCAGAGTCAACTCTCTCTTCCTGGCAGCGGACGAGAAGGAAAGAGAGCAAAACTAAAAAGATGAATACCTGAAGCTTTTTCATTCTACGGTTGCTTTGCCGTCCGGGCCCATGTAGTTGCCCCAAAAAATCCCGTCGGCCGATCGATTTATTTCCCTGCGTTCTACTTTCAAATTTTTGAAAGAATAGAAATTCTGGGGGTCACTCATATAGGCGGTTACCATGTCGATTTTGCCGTCTCCATCCAGGTCAGTTATCAGAGGAGTGGAGCCCAGGTTGGAACCCAGCGGTGCGTCAAAAGCCTGGCGTGGTGCTCCTTGTCCACCAGTGTAAATGTAGAGACCGTTGTTGTAGAAATCAGTCGGGTCACCGATGACGTCGTGTGTCGACAAGTAGTTGATGGAAAGCATTACATCGTGCTTTCCGTCTTTTGTGAAGTCAGCAACAATCGGGGAGGCATATTGAAAAGTTCCCAGCGTATCGGTGAAGACGATTTGCCCGGTTTTTCCGTCTACCAGAGTATGCAAGGTATAGTCGGTGTTTGGCCAGGCGCCTTTGCCATAGCTGGCGAAAAAGTCGAGGATATCGTCCTCGCCCGTAAAATGGCCCGGCGCGGGCATGACGTAGGTGTCAAAGTCTCCGCCGGGACTGGCGGACCAAAGTACCGAATTCGATTGGCCATCGAGACATACCATTCGTCCATCTACCGTGCAGACGATTATTTCCGGAATGTCGTCCTCCGTGACCTTTGCGAGGATGGGAGGAGCGATGAATCCTTTGCTTCCACCACTAAGCAAATTTGTTGCCATTGACAGGTCTTCCTTTTTAACGGCGGATAAGGGTGCCCGGTAAAGGGACCCGGGGAGATCTTCACCACCCGTACCAAAGATGACTTCCAGGCCCTGGCCAAAATCATAGAGTAGGGGGGACAGATAAGTTTCCCTGCCATCAGGCACCCGGGCTTTAGCAATGGTAGCTCCGTTTTTACCGCTGATGAGCAGTAGATAGCCCGCTGGTCGGTTGGGGTCTCCGGGTTTAGCTTTCACGAAGCCTCCGTAGGGGGCCAGTAGATCAGGGAACCCATCATCGTTCTGGTCGGGTGTCCACTGAAGATTGAAGAAGTTGAGAATGGTGGTATCGTCTACGTACCGGTTGGTGGGTTGATAGGGGAGAAATTCCCATAGCTTTTCGCCGGTTGTTCCTTCCAGGGCGAAGAGCATTCCGGACCTTCCGCCGATGACGACATCATCGGTTCCATCTTCATTGATGTCTTTGAAGGTAGGGGAACCTACCATTTGATTGTGGCCGCCGACGGTCCATAGTGTCGCGCCCGTGGCTCCGTCAATGGCCATCACGGCATGCTCGATGGATTTGAACTCTGTTCCGCTGCCACCGATAACGATGTCCAGAATCCCATCTCCGTTTAAGTCCGCAGCTCCGGGGGAGGAGGAGGAGCCAACGCCCTTGAAATCAGCGACCCATTGGTCCCCTTCGAAGGCGCAGCCGGTAAACAGCAAAGCCATAAATATGGCTGCTGAAGCACAAAATCTCATCATGGTGCAAGATAGGAAGATAATTAATCCGTCACTGTAGTTCATTCTTTCCACGGGCCTTCGCCATGGTAATCGCAAGCTCAGATAACGCGGACGCTCGAAGGTCCTTTCAGGCCGCTACGAGGTCCGCTTAGCCTGGCTCAAGGGACCTTGTAGCGTCGCGGAGCGACCTGCGTGGAGCTTGCAATTGCCCTGTGGCCTTCGCCCGTCAATACCAACAAAAAGCCCCCCGGCGGAATGTTCCACCGGGGGGCTGATTGTCTTACAAAAACACCTTTGATTAGTATCCGGTGTTCTGGCGTAGAGTCGGCGCACCGTCCACCAAAGACTGCTGGATAGCAGCTGTTGGAATGGGGTAGCGCATGTGGTATGGAGCAGGAGTCTCGAAGGCTGCCATGAATGGACGACGTTCTTTTTCCACGTTGAAGTGAGTCGTCATCGTACTGATCATGTAGCTTTCGCCGTAACGCTTGAGGTCAAAGAAGCGGTGACCTTCCATGGCCAACTCGAGGCGACGCTCTAAACGAACGGCTTCGCGGGCGGCACCCTGGTCGGTCCAAGAGTCGTCGTAAGTTCCGATCACGTAGTTGGCGTGGCCAGTGCTGGCATCGTCCAGTGGAACACCAAATTGGTCAGCGCCCTGGGCGCAGTTTCCGGCGCGTTCGCGAATCATATTCACTTTAGCACGGGCATCATCCAGATTGTTGTTTTCAACATCGATTTCAGCCAACATCAGAATAACATCAGCGTAGCGGATAAGTGGAATGTTAATGGGAGACAATTGCTTGTTTACCCAACCTACGTTAGACTCTTCTCCACTGGCCATTACGAATTTCTTCGGGCTGTACTCAGAAGAATAACCACGGTCACGAATCCAGCTGGCTTCGTGTGTTCCCCAGTTTAGGTAAGGGACACCGTCACGACCAATATTCCAGTCAATACGTGGATCTACCGGATCGGTTGCCGTTGGGTTAGAGGTTGAAGTATTCTCATTGAGGGGCAGGCCTTCAGCCGTTACGCGGTAAGCGTTAACGAGGCTCTGGGTTGGCTGGTGGAAACCACAGCAGCCGATGGGAGAACCACCGTGTGGGTTAGCCAGGCGCTCAGAGAAATTGGCATTATCTCCGTTCGGGTCACCATCGTTTGCGGAAGCCTGAGTAGAGAAGACCATACCAGAACCATTCTCACCGCCGAGGGAGAAAATGTCATGGTAGCAATCCTGCAGTGCGTAGCCATTCACTTTGTCAAGGGCAGTCTTAGCAGAAGAATAATCGCGGACCATCATGTGTAGGCGGCCAAGCATAGCATTGGCTGCACCACTGGTAGCACGCCCTACCTCACCCTGAGTAGCTGGCAGGTTATTTGCAGCGAACTCGAAGTCGGCAACGATGCGTGGGAAGATGTCCTCATCATTTGGCTTACGGAAGTCTACGTCGGTCTCATCGTAGTAGGGGATGTTCTCCCACATTTTCCAGGCCTCAAAATGGTAGTGGCCACGGAGGAAACGCGCTTCGCCCGTTAGGCGGTTGCGATCATCATCATTGAGGGTCTCATTACCATTGATGAGGCTAATGGTTTCATTAGCACGACGAATACCGTCATAAACAGCTACAAATTTGCCCTGAATCTCCGGCAAAGATGGACGCCACTGGAAAAGCTCGATCTGCTGCATGGTTGCACCATCTGCGGGCTCAGAACCCTTGTGGGCATCGTCAGAAGCAACAGAACCAAATAGCCAGTTGGAACCAGCCATACCCCAGCCAGACTGCCCCCAGTCAACGGCCCAGCCGTCAACACGAGAGTAGGCAGAGATCAGAGCAGCATCGATACCGGCGCGGGCCGTCAGATTACTCTGGGAAAGCACCCCCTGTGGAGGGGTGTTGAGGAACTCGTCCTCATTACACGTCCAGGCAAGGACGCAGAGCCCAAACAGGGCGGTTATTTTAAATAATGATTTCATGTTTGTGATAGTTTATCTGATTAGAATGAAGCATTTACACCTACCATGAAGATGCGGGTGGTAGGATAATTGCCAAAGTCAACGCCCATGAAGAGGTCATCCGCGTCAGAGTTACCCGTACCAAAAGAGGACAGGGCAGGATCCAGACCAGAGTAGTCAGTAATGGTAAACAGGTTCTGACCCTGTACGTAAACGCGCAGGTTGCTCAGAACGTCACCACCGAAAGTTCCGGGGAAAGTGTAGCCGAGCTGAAGCTGGGCGAGACGAATGTAAGAACCGTCTTCTACGTAGAAAGAAGAAGGACGACGGCTTTCCGTGTCGTTAATGTCCAGTGCAGGCAGGTCCGTATTCGGGTTCTGTGGCGTCCAGGCATCCGTAACCAGGCGACGATCAGCGTTCGTATCGAACTGGCGGAAGATGGTAAACTGCTTCGTTGAGTTGAAGATATCGTTACCGAAGCTACCAAAGAAGAAGGCCGTGAAGTCAAAGGCTTTGTAGTTAACACCAATGTTCAGGCCTGCAGTCAGGTCGGGGTGTGGGTTACCGATGATGGTGATATCTGCATCGTTGATCAATCCGTCAGGAACACCAGTCAGCTCACCTGTTTCGGGGTCGTAGCTGTCAATGTCCTGCCAGCGGAAGCGTCCCGGAGCTGCGTTTGCCTGGAATACAGAAGAAGCGTCTCCGTCGATTGCGTTAGCGGCATCGATTTCAGCCTGGCTCTGCCAGATTCCGTTTTGCTGGAAACCGTAGAAAGAACCAATGGATTCTCCTAAGCGGTTAATCTGGATGTTACCGATACGAGTACCTGGGCCACCGCGACCGAAGAATTCGGTTTGCGAACCATCAATAGCAACGATCTCGTTCGTGTACTGGCTAATGTTAGCACTGATGTTGAATTTGAAGTCACCGATTTCAGGACGCCAGTTCAAACCGAGGTCAAAACCATTGTTCTCCATTGATCCAACGTTGCTGAATGGAGGAGCAGGCGTACCTGCAGTCAAAGGAAGGGCAGGGTTGAAGAGAAGGCCGTCTACAGTAGAAGTGTAAACGTCAAGGTTTACACTCAGCTTTCCATCAAGAACGGTGGCATCAACACCTACGTTAGTAGTTGTCTTTTCCTCCCAACCTGTTGTTGCATCACCAAGCGCTGTAGCGGTGTAACCGGTCGCAAGGGAGTTACCTCCACCAATGGCGTAGAAGGTGCTACCCGTGCCACCACCAAAGTTGTTGACGAAACCATAGTTCCGGAAGTTTTCATTTCCAACAACACCGTAGCCAATACGTAGCTTAAGGTCCGTCAGGAAATTCACATTGTCCATGAAGGCTTCGTCAGACACGCGCCAGCCGAAGCTCGCTGCGGGGAAGATACCAAAGCGGTTTTCCGGTCCGAAACGGCTGGAACCATCACGACGAATAGTAGCCGTGAAAAGGTACTTATTATCCAGAGCATAAGAAAGCTGACCGAACTGAGAAAGCAGCGTGTGCTCACTTCCACCACTGCTAACGTTACGGGTTTCCGGATTCGCAAGAGAGGCACTGAGGTAGCGGGCAGATAGGTCAGAGATAAAGTACTGACCAAAGCTGCCGCTGATACCACGACCGCGTTCCCGCAAGCTCTCGTAGCCCAAAAGAACACCTACGTTGTGGCGCTCGTTAAAGGTCTTGTTGTAGTTGAGCGTGTTGGTCCATACCCAGTTGTAATTCCGGCTAAGGTTCTCACTGAAACCGTTTACGGTCGTAGGCTCAGAGTTTTCCCAGGTTGGGTTGCTCCAGTCAACGGCACCACCAACGCTGTAGTTAATACCTACCAGCGACTTGAAATTAAGGCCGTCAATGATCTCAAGCTCAGCAAACATGCTACCGACAATGGCATCATATTCTCCTACATCATCCTTGTTGTAAACCGTTTGGCCAACGGGGTTAGAGCCATTAGAAAGCCCTGTCGTCTTACCAGAAGCAAACCGCTCACCAGAGATGTCATAAACAGGAATGATGGGCTGGGCCTTTACGATTTGCATAAGAGTACCCTGCTCGTTTTGTCCACCGCCAGGTACACCTACAGAAGTAACACGGCTGATGTTCAGGTTCTCACCAATAGTAACTTTACCCAGACTCCACTGAGAGTTAGCCCGTACGGACATACGCTGGAAGTAAGTGTTATCCATCGTACCCTGCTGATCCTGGTAGTTAGCCGAGATGCGGTAAGAGCCGGCATCCGTACCTCCGGAGATTGCGAGGGTGTGATCCGTAATCGGCGCAGCACTCATGGTTTCTTCCCACCAGTTCGTACCGTCAGGATTAGCTTCCATGATCAGGTTGTTGGGGTAGCTGTATGCATCGCGGTTTACGGAACCATCAGCATTCCGGCAATCAGGACATACGTAAATGTACTGTGGAATTACCGGCTCACCAGACTGACCGTAGATAGTCGCTTCACCAGGAAGCTGACCCTGGTTGGTGTAGCTGTCATAGAAAAGGTTAGCGTACTCCAGCGGATCCTGAATCAGGATGTCATCCCAGCCGCGCTCGTGCCCCTGAATACCGTAGTAGGCATCGTAGGTGATCTTTGGCTTACCAGACTTACCCGTCTTGGTGGTAATAATGATTACACCATTGAGTGCACGTGTACCGTAAATAGAGGCAGCAGAAGCATCCTTCAGGATCTGAACGGACTCAATATCATTAGGGTTAATGTTGTTGAGGAAGTTATTGACCTGAGGAACACCGTCAACGATCGTCAGCGGATCATTAGAGGTGAAAGAAGAAATACCACGAATACGAACGTTCGTTCCGTCACCAGCGGCACCGGAAGTAGAAGTTTGTACACCCGTAGCCCGACCAGAAAGCTGCTGGTTGACCGAAGTGGCGGCAATGGAAGTCAGCTCATCCGTATCCAGAACGGCAACGGCACCGGTGATGTCACCTTTACGCTGCTGGCTGTAACCCGTTACGACTACCTGATCAAGAATCGCTACATCGGGCTCAAGGCTGATGTCGATCTTGCTCTGGCTACCCACCGTAATACGCTGGGTAGTATAACCGGTAAAAGAAATGATGAGTACGTCGTTGGCATCTGCCTGGATGGAATAAGTACCATCAAGGTCAGTAACGGTACCGGTGGTGGTACCATCAACGAGAATTGTCGCACCGACAAGACCAAAACCGGTCTCATCATAAACCGTACCTGATACGGTTTGGGCGGCGACCCAACCGGTACACAGCAACAGGAGCAGCGTCACAAAAAGCGACCGTCCTGATTTTGTGCCTCCTGGATTGGGCAGATAGTGTTGAAACACTTTCATAGATGAATAAATTGTATGATTGAATGTTGTGAAGTGGAACTACAGATTGATGCTTGCGCAGCAGAAGTAGCACCCTGAGTTGAAAAGTTGAATTATGAGGTAACAGTAAGATGTATGATACCCATACCATGGCATTGCTGCCTGGCACAGTTTTCATCCAAACTAGACTTTACGGAGTTTGCGGCCCCAAAAAAGGGGAGGCAGTTTGTGTTTCGCTTGATCGATTTAGACTTTAATGTTCTGAATGTGTGAATGTTACACTAACTATACTTGTTAAAGCAGCATTCCTTTCCATCAAATGTGCAACACTAAATGGAAGGAACCAAACAAAACGGAAGATAATTTTTCCGTTACTCCGATAACGAAACGAGATTTGGATACGCTGCGTGATCTGCAACTTTTTCTTCCCAATCGATTGCAGGTAATTCCGTTCGGCCCTTTCCGATAATTGATTGAAAGCAGTAGCTGGATGAGCAGGTAAGCCGCCTTTTATAATTTTACAATTTGCTTATTGGCTGCACTGTCATAACAGGCTTCTAACACGGCCAGACTCTTCAGATAGTCATCTCCATTGGTTTCAAATGGGCTGCCTGATTGAAATGCTTCGAGGAAATGTTGTTGAATGGAATAGACGCAGTCTCCCGCAAATCCCCGTCGCGCGTGGGCGTATTTTACTTCTCGTTCCTGTTCGCCCAGAGGCTGCAGGGTCAGCGTCCCGTCCAGGGAAAGGCGCAGTGTGCCATTGCTTCCTTCAATCACCGTAGTGCCGAAGGTGTACCTGGGGTCAGGATGATTGGCCTCGTTGTATCGGTTTCCGTCGATGATCCCCTGAGCGCCGGAGGCAAAATCCAGTAACACAATGGCGGCATCCTCCCCGGCAATGACCGGATTCAGTGTTCTCATTTTGGCAAAGACGGTGCTTACTTCGCCACCCAGGAAACGCAAAACATCGATGAAATGAATACCGGTTTCAAACATCAGCAGCCGGGGCATTGTCCTGAAATAAGGCTGGCGGCCAAGGTAGGCATCCGGGCCGTAACCGTCTCCGGTCCGCATTCGTTGGGTGATGGTATGCAGGCGGTCCCCAAGCACTCCGGCCTGTATCAGTTCCTTTATTTTACGATGCCAAGGCTGAAAACGGAAGTTTTCGTGCACCATAAATCGTTTTTGGGCGCGGACGCAGGTGCGATGGATCTCTTTCGACTCCGCCAGCGTTGGCGCCAGGGGCTTTTGGCAGGTGATGTGCTTGCCAACGTCGAAGTGTTTCTGCGCATCCATGTGCGTCCCTACGTGAGAGTAGAGCCGCAACCACCTTGCATTCCAACCATCTTTCACCCGCGTCCGCGCCTGTTCCCACTCATAGCGGGCAGGCCATCGGTGTAGGTATGGGTGAGGTCGTGGAGGTGGTAGTTTTGGAAGTTGATCATGTTTTTAAGTTGCAGGTTGTAGGTTGCAGGTTGCAGGTTGCAAGTTGCGGGTTGCCTGTCGCGCATGCTACACTGCAACCTGTACCCTGCAACCTGCAACCTACAAAGCCGCCAGCGCCGCCGCCGTTATATCCGTCGTGCTGGCTGTACCTCCCAGTTCTGCCGTCAGTGTTCCCGAAGCCGTTACGGTATTGATGGCTTTCATAATGTCGGCCGCGGCTTCCATTTCACCCAGATGCTCCAGCAGCAAGGCTGCCGACCAAAACTGCCCGATGGGGTTGGCTTTGTTTTGCCCCATAATGTCTGGTGCAGAGCCGTGGATGGGCTCAAACATGGAGGGGAAGGTTCTTTCCGGATTAACGTTGCCACTACCACCCAATCCAAGGCTACCCGTAATGGCTCCGCCCAAGTCAGACAGGATATCACCAAGCATGTTAGTGGTTAGTACTACGTCGAAGTATTCCGGGTGAAGCACGAAATTGGCCGAAGCCGTATCGATGTACATTTTACGATATTCCGCATCAGGGTAGTTGGCGGCGACCTCTGCGATGGTATTATCCCAAAGCGTGAGGGTGTGGATCATGGTGTTCGACTTGGTCACGTTCGTCACGTGCTTTCGCCGTTTACGGCCGCAATTTTATAAGTCTTCAATTTGTATGGGTGGATTGTTTCTGGGTTAAAAATACACAGAAAGCCTTCCTCTTGGGTGTGTGAAAGAAAAAATCAGGCTGTTTTATCCCAAAAAGTTACTTTTTTGCACAAATCAGATACGATTGTCTGCTTGCTTCGTCTGTCAGGTTTCGTATCTAATTGTTCCTGCTAAACAAAGAAGGTTGTATGCCTTCCAGGCCGCTAAAATATCAGTTATGAACGCTACATTCTTTTACCTTTTACTGGCATTTACTTGCCTTCTCTCTTCTTGTTCTCCCGTAAAAGTCCTGATCATTGACGGACAGAATAATCATGATGTTTGGCCAAAGTCAACCGTCATGATGAAGCAGTACCTGGAGGAAGCGAAAGGTTTTAAGGTTGCGGTCAATCGTAGCCAGTTCACCTGGAAGGGGGGCAAGCAGTCAGACTATCTTCCGTTGGCCGGCGTGGGTCTTACACAAGATAAAGAGCAACCCCAAACGGACCCGGATTTTGCACCCGACTTTAAGAAATACGATGTTGTTATTTCCAACTTTGGCTGGAAGGCAGCTGCCTGGCCGGCAGCTACTCAACGGGCTTTTGAAGAGTTTGTGAAACAAGGAGGTGGTTTTGTCTCCATCCATGCCGCTGACAACTCATTTCCTGACTGGAAAGCCTACAATGAAATGATTGGCCTGGGGGGCTGGGGAGGTCGTACTGAAAAGGATGGTCCGTATGTGTATTACAGCAATGAGGGAGAACTCATCCGTGATGAATCGAACGGTAAAGCGGGCAGCCATGGCCCCAGGCATGAATTCCCGGTAACGGTTCGTGAGCCTAACCACCCCATCACCCGGGGGATGCCTGCGGTGTGGCTGACAACAGTAGACGAATGTTATGCCCAACTTCGTGGCCCGGCTAAGAACCTAACGGTTCTGGCCACCGGCAAAGATCACTCAGACAAACCACCCACTGACCGTCATGAACCCGTGTTGATGACGGTGACCTACGGTAAAGGGCGGATTTTTCATTCCACGCTCGGGCATTCGGATGTATCCATGGAAGGCGTAGGCTTCATTGAAAGTTTTTTGCGCGGTGTAGAATGGACTGCCACCGGTAAAGTGACTCGTGAGATACCTTCTGATTTTCCAACGGAAAAGGTGGCTAGCAGTAGGGACTTTAAAGTTAAAAAGTGAACGGAGTATCACAGGAATTAACCCGTGATACTCCGCCTGAATACATGGACTGTTTAAATTACTATTCAACAATCTCATACTCTCTGGCTAACAGTCGCTTACGAACGCTGAGCTTAAGTTTCTCTCCCAGGGTATTTACCTCATTGCCACTTGCTTTTTTACGGGCTTCGGCAACATAGGCGTCGCGCTTAGCGGTAAGGGCGAGAATTTCTGCTTGCAGCGCTTTTCGTTCCTCGCTCATTTGCTTGATCTTTACTTTAAGCGCTTCGTCGGATAAACGGGATAAACTGTCCGGCATGGTTTCTTTTTGACTTAGCACGACCTCTTCGTTTTCTTCGGCGGCATCCACTACGTCCCATGCAGTATTCTTGTATTTTTTGCTGGCCTTGAACCTGGCCCTGGAGCTCAGATTGGCTTTGCTGTACGAGCCGGCGTTTACATCCTGCCGCATCTGATTCGCCTGGAAGGTAGCGCCCTGCGCACCATAGGCAATGTAGGTGCGGTTGAGCCGGAGGTTGCACTTTTCGATCGCATCATCATAAGGAGATGCGATGTAAGTTACCCGCTCATCCTGATTGATGAAGAAGAAGTCTCCATCACCGTTTTTGGCACCGCTACGCCAGCTGGGGCCGTCACTTCCGTTGGGGTTGCCGCAGAGAATGGTATTCACGATGATGTCTTTCCCACGGGCTTTGCGCAGGGCGTCTTCGGGCTTCACTTCGCCCTGGGTGAAGGGCTCGTTGCCAGCAATATAAATGAGCTTGATGGTGCCGTCGTTAGCGTCCCAGGTCAGGTCGTCAGTGGAGCGAAGGATGACGTGGCCACAGAATTCGTCGCCTCCGCCGGTCTTAAGACCGAAGAGCTTATCGCTAAACAGATCCACGTCCGTAGTGAGCGGGACAACCTGCTCGATGTACCCTTTTTCGGGTAGCAAACCACTGTTGCCATATTGGTAAAGAGCTACTTCTATGTCCGGTGCTTCGCCGTCTTTTTGGGCTTTGAGGATTTCGTTAAGGATGTTCCAGAGACGGCTTTTGGCCTGGTCGATCAATCCATCCATTGAGCTGCTGGTGTCCAGCAGGAAGGCGATCTGAATCAGATTTTTACCGGATCGGGTGGAGACGGAAGGCGGCGCGGTCGCAGGTGCAGGGTAGCTGACAGGAGCAGGGGGAGTCGGGGGCAGGCTCGTATTACCGTAAAGAAGGTTGCCAGCGAGAAACAAACAACCGATGGCCGTCAGAACAGCTGCTGAGAGCCAGGCGAAAGTAGTGGGGATTTTCATGCTAGGGGAGGGTTGGGTTAAATGGATAAGCCGGAGATTCGGTTTCAGGCAATGGATGCTCGTTCCGGCTCGATTACACAACAAAGTTGGGGCGGAATACTGCGGACAGTTATCCGCAATTTGGCAAAGCAGCCACTGACTTTGTGAACGGGACCGCTGACTACGGGAAGTGCCCATAATGCACCCTTTTACCAGCTCCTGGCAAGGTAGAGCCAGGGTTCCGGACCATAATTTTGTCTTTGCCAGACACCCGGAATGAAGGATAAATAATGCGACAGGGTGTTGGCAAAATTACTCATCCATAAATTTCCCAATATGAAAAACATCTTTAAAAATTTAACGCTGTTATCCATTTGTCTGCTCTTCTTAAGCCCGTCAGCTACCGCTCAGGTAATGGGCAATTACAACACCCAGCAACCAACGAATGCCATCAACTACCGGCCACAGTTCAGGGCTGTTCCCCGAACGGCGGCCTTCGCCCCGAATACCCGTGAGATGGAGTTCACGATTAACGCGCTGTCTAATCAAAGGGCCAGCGCTTTCGTCGCAATCTTCAGTGTTTTCCAGGCGGGGGAGACGGTTAAGGACGTTAACTCTTCCATCAACGAGAGAATCACCGATATGACAGATGGGCTAACCGCCATCGGCGTAAAGGAAGAGGATATCTATATCGACATGGTAAACTTCCTGCCCACCTATGCTTTCAGCGAGGAGAACAAAATCTTCTCCAAGAAAACGCTGACCGAGAAGCCTACCGGCTTTCAGTTGCAGAAGAACCTCCACATCCGTTACCACGAAGCTGGTATGCTGGACGACATCATGACTGCCGCCACCAATGCGGGTATCTATGACATCATCAAAGTAGACGAAATCGTTGAAAAGCCTCAGGAGGTCTATACGGAGTTGCGAAAGCTCACCTTCGAGTACCTCGAAGAACTCAAGGCCATGTATTCCGATAACGGTATTGCTCTGGACAGCTCCAAGCTCTCCGTAGCGGAATCTGCCTGGGTGGTGTACCCAAAGGATCGCTACGAGAGTTATTCTGCGCATGCTTCCCAGAAGCTGAGTAAAGAGGATCGGGAGGGAGCCAACGTCAGTCAGGTAAATAAACCAACCCTCCGGTTTTACAATGCCATCCCGTTCAATGACTATGACCTGGTACTGAACCCTGACGTGCTGGCACCCACGGCGCAATTCACTTACAGCATGAAGGTGAAGTTCATCCTGCCGGAGGAGAAAAAGCCCGTTCCGGCTCCTGAACCAGAGATTAAAACGGTGACGGAGCATACCTACTTCTACCTTACGCCGGAGGGGAAGGTGGTGCCGCTGCCGTTGGGAACGGCGAAGTAGGCTTGTGGCCTGGTCGTCTGTAGGCTGCCGCGCTAACCCGCTCCGGGAGCCTTCGGCCCCGTTCGCGATCGGACCTGGGGGTCCTCAAACCAGGTTGGGCGAAGGGCCTCCAGGTTCGACCAAATAAAGAAGTAAAGCAAACTAAAATCCCAAAATCCTTACCTTCACTCACCATGCCAAAACTCCTCCTCTTGCTCCTCTTTGCGCTATTCACCTTCCCAGGTGTTAACGGGCAATCTGTGAGCAAGAAGCGGAGCAAGCAGGAGATGGCTCCATCGGCCATTGAGCGGGCTGCCGCCCTGCGGGAAACTGACCCTGCTGCGGCCATCCGGACACTCAGTGACCTGATCCAGTCTAAGCCCGCCACTAAAGACCTTACGGAGGCTTTCATCCTGCTGGGAGACATTTATGCAGACATCGAGCAGCCCGAACTGGCGCTTGGCCGTTACGAACGGGCGCTGGAAGTGGTGAACCCCAGTGATAAGCTCACTGCTGCCCAACTTTCCCTGAAGCGGGGAAGGGTGTATCTGGCGCAGAACAATACCTCCCAGGCACGGGCCATGTTTACGGCTTGCCTTGACCTTGCACCTGCGGGGAGCGCCCAAAACATCGCTTGCCGTGAAGGCCTGGCCGACCTGGAAGCTCTTGCAAGTAACTACGCGCAAAGCCAGAATTATTACGAGCAGGTCCAAATCGCTCAGCCGGCCGATAGCCTGCTGCAGCTACGGGTAAATGCCAAGCGCTCTAATGTCTATCTGCAGCAAAACGACATTATTAACTCTGCTGCATCCTTGAACGAAGCCATTAAGCAGGTGCCCAGAAACACGACCTTGCCCGAGGCTGAGTCCGAAGAATTGGTTACGGCCAACGTTAACTTCCGAAAAGCGGTAACCAAAGAGTCAGCAGGAGTGACCGAGCCGGTTATTGAGCTGTTGCCTTCGGCTCCCGCTCCTCTGGTGCTGACGGATAATTTTGAGCGTTTCAGGTCCTTACGGGAAAAAGGAGAAAGCAAGTTGGCGGAGACTAAGTTGGCCGAAGCCATTGAGCGCATTGATGCAGAAACGCCGACTGAAATTTCAACCAAAATCTACGCGGAGGGCGCGGATTTTTACCTGGACCGAAATCAGGCCAGGCGGGCGGCAGAAGTCTACCGTGATTATACAGAAGCTAATAACCGCCTGCTCGCCGAAAAACGGGAAGAACTCGATCAGCGGGTGGCCGTTTTACGTGAACAACAACAGGTTGACCTGGGTCTGAAGGACCTCCGGAGTGCGGAAACAGAAGGCCGGCTCCTCAGCCAACAGGTTAGCCTGCAGCGCTGGCTTATCTACCTGCTGGCGGCCTTGCTGCTGGGCGCGTTGCTATCGGTCTTACTCATCTGGCGGAACGTCCGTAAGCGCCGCCGGGCGAACCAGGAGTTATTGCTGCGCAACCTGCAAACCAGGATGAATCCCCACTTCATCTTCAATAGCCTGAACAGCATCAATAATTACATCGCACGGCAGGATGAGCGCTCAGCGAACCGCTACCTCGGTCGCTTTGCCAAGCTGATGCGTAACGTGATGGATCAGTCGGGGAAGGATTTTGTTCCCTTAAGCGAAGAGCTCGAGCAACTTGGCCTTTATCTGGAACTGGAAAAAGAGCGCTTCGGGGGTAAGTTCGACTATGAGCTACCCGATGTTGATACCTTACCGCCAGCATTGGAAGAAGTACAGCTGCCCCCCATGATTCTGCAGCCTTTCGTGGAAAATGCCATTTGGCACGGCCTCCGCTACCGCCCTGATGGCGGACGACTTCGCCTGTCCTTTGAAGGCCAGAGCAACAGCGACCGTGCTATCGTCATTACCGACAACGGCATTGGCCGTGAAAAATCTGCCGAACTAAAGACGGAGAACCAACGAAAGCATGGTAGTACGGGAATTGCCACGAGTCAACAACGGCTGGAGCTCATTAATCTGCATTACGGAAAGAACTTTCGCATCCAGGTGGAAGATGCTTTTCCCGGAGCAGAATTTGTGGGTACCCGGGTGCGGATACTGCTTACTTAACTACTTCCTGCACCTCAGTCGGGACCTGCTTATTCACTATCTCCGCAAATCGGCGGTGGCCCAGTAAGTAGTAGTGCAGAATGACACTATCGGCCACCCGCCCGATGGCCGTCCGGTCTTTTCCGATGCGGGCGGCTTCGAGTTGTTCCCGGCGCTCTTTGCGCCGGCCGATCCACAGCCCCAGGTGACCGTAAAAGTGCAGGTGCGCCTTGAGGATGGAGGTGATATGGGCCACATTGCCCTGGCTTAAAAAGAGTAAGCCGGCCAGTCCATCAAGGACTAACCGCACCGGCAGCCACCAGATCAGGCGAGCTATGGGCTCGTTCTTAAAGCTTGTCGTCAGGGTATTCCGGAAGTTGAGGTACGTTTTCCGGGGAGTGTTGTAGTTGAGCGTGCCGCCGCCAACGTGATAGACCACTGAGGCTGGTTCGGCAAGAATGCGGTATCCGGCGCGTTTCATGCGCCAGCAAAGATCAATTTCTTCGGCGTGGGCAAAGTACTCGGGCTCAAAGCCGCCAAGGGCATGAAAAAGGTCGGCCCGGCAAAAGAAGGCCGCTCCGGAAGCCCAGAATATTTCTTTTCGCCCGTCGTACTGCCCCTCATCCCGTTCTGTATGGTGGAAAATACGCCCCCGGCAGAAAGGGTAGCCCAGATAGTCAATGTACCCGCCGGCAGCGCCGGCGTACTCGAAGACCTCAGGATTGGCCTCAGACAAAATCTTGGGCTGGACGGCTCCGATGTCCTCCTTTTTGAAGAGGGGCAAGATGACCTCGAGCCAGTTCGGAGACACCCGGACATCGCTGTTAAGCAAAACGTAGACCTCTGCCTTCACTTGCATCATGGCCATGTTGTAGCCGTTGGCGAAGCCATAGTTTTCGGGGAGTTCAATGCATTCAACCTCCGGATAGTGTTCCCGCAGCCAGGCGATGGAATCGTCCGTACTCAGGTTGTCAGCCACGATGGCCCGGGCATGGGGCGGGAGGCTTTCTACTACGCCGGGCAGGTATTTTTCCAGGTAATTACGTCCGTTGTAATTCAGGATGACTACTGCGGTATCCGGAGCGTAAATCTCTTTATCTTTTTCTTTTTTTTGGGGGACTGCCAGGGCAGCTTTGGCGGCGGCTTCATCGAGAGACAATTGCGCCTTAAGCTCGTCCAGGCTGCTGAGTTCCATATCCCCACGCAGGTGATCATGGAAAGTGACCGTGATGGTGTCTCCGTAGATGTCCTCGTTGAAGTCGAAGAGGTTGAGCTCTACCGTGATGCCCCGGCCGTCGTTCAGACTGGGACGATCGCCGATGTAAAGCATGCCGCCCAGTACCTGGTTTTTCCAACGGGCGTGAACGGCGTATATCCCATTGGCAGGAATGAGCTTCAGCCGGTGAAAGGGCTCCAGATTAGCGGTAGGGAAGCCGATGGTCCGACCGATTTTCTGCCCCTCGATGACGCGGCCGGTAAGCTCGTACGGTCGGCCAAGTAGCTCCGCCGCAACACTTACCTCACCTGCCAGTAAGGCTTTACGGATCTTGGTGGAGCTTACGGTGATGTCGTTCACTTCCTGGGCGTCAATCTCAATGACTTCATACCCGTGTTCCTGCCCTAGATGGTCCAGATAGGCAACATCTCCCATGCGGTCTTTACCGAATCGATGATCGTAGCCGATTACGATACGATCCGGATGAAAGTGGCGAACGAGAAAATTTTCGATGTATTCTTCCGGTGTTTGCTGGCTGAATTCTATGTTGAAGGGCACAACAACCAGATGGTCGATGCCGGCTTCTTCGCAGCAGGCGATTTTCTCCGGGGTGGTGGTCAGTAGCCGCAGGCTATCATCTTCCGGGCGTAGAACGGAGCGCGGATGAGGGTCAAAGGTGATCATCACACTTTCTCCGCCACGGCGCTCTGCCAGCCGTCGGATGCGCGCTAAGAGTGACTGATGGCCACGGTGAACCCCATCAAAGCTACCAATCGTGACAACGGCACGACGGAAACGGGGAAGATCAGAAAGCTGATAGTGGGTTGTCATTCTTTGGGGCAAAACATTCGTAGACACTTCGGCAAGCTCAATGGGGGGCGCAAGCGCGGGTGCAAGGTAGGAATAATGGCCATGTTTTTTATAAACGAGTTGAATAGAACCCGGAGGACCGCGTAGCAGCCCCGAAGGGAATCAAACATCTTTAGCTCCGGACGAAGCAGTTGACGAAGTCAGCGGCGTAGTCCGGAGAGAACAATTTTTGCACCTGCGTTCGCGCCTTTCTAAAACTCTCCGCTCCATCGTATGTTTGCCCCCTATGGAAACGTCGAAAATTGTCAAGGCTCTGGCTACCGTTCAGGATCCCAACACCGGACAGGATATCATTACCGCTAATATGGTGCTTCACCTGAAAGTAGAAGCACCTAACGTTTCTTTTACCCTTCAGCTTCCGAAGCTTGATGCGGATTATAAGCAGCAACTCAACTTCGCCTGCCAGGAGGCAATTATGGGCATTTACCCCGAGGCAAATGTCCACGTCCACATGCAAAACCCCGGCGCAACGGCTGCTGCCGGCCAGGGGGGCGGACCGAAGAAAGGCAACCCCTTGCCGCACGTACGGAACATCATCGCGGTGGCCAGCGGTAAGGGTGGGGTAGGCAAGAGTACCGTTTCCGTAAACCTCGCTCTTGCCCTGCAGGAGCTCGGTGGTGCCGTCGGACTGCTCGACGCTGATGTCTATGGCCCCAGCGCGCCAACGATGCTTGGCCTGCAGGGGCAAAAGCCCAAGGTGGAAAAAATCTACGGTAAGCCTAAGATCAAGCCTCTCTTCGCCTACGGAATGCCCGTCATGAGTACCGGCTTTGTTGTGGAGCCGGAACAAGCAGTTGTTCTCCGTGGACCAAGGCTCTCCGGCATCATCAAGCAGTTCCTCGAAGAATGTGTCTGGCCTCCGCTGGATTACCTCATCGTTGATCTTCCCCCTGGTACCGGAGACGTACAACTCAGCCTCGTGCAAACCGTCTCCGTTACCGGAGCTGTTTTGGTTACCACACCGCAGGAAGTAGCCCTCTCCGACGCCATCAAGGCCATGAATATGTTTTTCCTCCCCGATGTGCAGGTGCCCGTACTCGGCGTAGTGGAGAACATGAGTTGGTTTACCCCCGCCGAGTTGCCGGATAACAAATATTACCTCTTTGGTAAGGACGGTGGTAAGTCACTGGCAAAAAAATCCAACTCCATGCTTTTGGGCCAGATCCCGATCGTTCAATCTATCCGTGAGGGCGGAGACGATGGTAAACCCGCCTTCCTGGACAAAGAGAACACCCTCATCCGCGAAGCCTGGATGAAGGTTGCCAAAAACGTTGCCCGGCAGACGGCGTTGCGTAATGAGATGATGGGGGCAACTAAGGTAGTGGAGGTGAAGTCCTGATGGAGACTGTCGTCTTATTCCAGGCACGCCTCATCGAATAAATAAGATGTTTGGTTTTCTCCTTCCGTGTTTAGGAGAAATTGACATCTTATGATCAGAAAGTTGAGAAAGGTACCCTCTGATTGGTTTGGTTTACTTACCGTCCTGGTTGGCCTCTCCGCAGGCATGGGGATGGTTCGTAAAACCAGTGGAGGAACCTGGCTTTGCCAGGATGGAGGATGTGTTTCTGTACAAGGCTATACCATTATTACCCTCTCGGTAATCAGTGGCTGCTGGTTGGTCTATGAGGAGATTCGACGCCTTCTCCGCCTTCGTCATATCCGGAAGCTGAAATTGAGAAAGATGAATAGCGGAGACAGTTAAGGTCTTACTACTTAGTATGGTGAAGACCGGGATGTTTTAATTGGTAAACGGTATGTTTTAATTAGGAAACGGTGTCATTTTGTGACTTATCGGTGCGTTGGGCGTCGGAAAGAGTGAATTGTAATTTTTTAATCGCAAACTCAATTTTTCTCCCATGAAGCGAATTTTACCTCTCCTCTTAGTGTTTCTTCTGGGTGGACTTCCGACGCTTGTTGCACAAAATCCCATTGAGGTGGTCTCTAGTGAGGGCTACACCGTGAGTATTTTGTTGACCCCCGTTGGTGTTCAGGTAAACAACCCCTGTCCGGATGGCTATAACTACGATATAGTCTTTGATTATGACATTTCCTTCACTGGGACAAATATTCCCTCCGGCGGCTTGTACACCCTCCAGGGTAACCTTGGTTGCGGCGTGAGTAACCTGTTCCTTCCCCTGGAAAACGGAGGTGGCACGGGTCAGGCAACGACTACCGGAAATGCCTTTCAATCAGATTGTGGCGTACCAGCCACGGTTGATGATTTACTCTGTGAAGAGCTTATCCTGGAGATCAACGGTCCCGGTATCCCCAGCCAGCAAATTGATGCTTCATCCCTTCTTCCCGTTGAGTTCATCTCTTTTGTTGCCCGTAACGTAGGTAAGGCAGTTCAGCTTGACTGGGCTACCGCCACGGAGACCGGCAGCGACTACTTCGAGATACAACGTGCCCGGAACGACGGAGATTGGCAGCCCCTTGACCGGGTGTACAGTGCCGGAGACAGTAATGAGCCACAGGTTTATTCTTTCCTCGATGAGGAGGCTGTTACCGGAGATGTTTACTACCGCCTCAAGCAGGTAGATCTGGACGGAAGCTTTATGTTCTCTCCCGTGGTATCCACCAGCTTCAACACGATCTCTGGCTTTGAGGTATTCCCTAACCCGGCAACAGATTGGGTCTCCGTAACTTCTGCTACAAAGGTTGAGCTATTAGACCTTACCGGTCGGGTGGTGCTGTCCAGTGCTAACGCCCTGCGCGCCGGAGATAATCAGGTGAGCTTCAATGTTTCCGAACTCCCGGCAGGCATTTACCTACTCCGTAGTGAATCAGATACAAAGCGGCTAATCGTCCGCTAAAGAGCGTCTTATATTATTTAATTGTCGTTGATGGTCAGCTTCTGGTACTCCGGATATTTACATTCGGTAGAAATCAGGAGCTGGCTACTTTTTTTGCCTGCCAGCCTTTTTTCTGCTTGCAGGGCCTTTTAACCTTAAAGCGCTACGCCCACCGTCAGATAAAGCGCCCGTGGCGCAGAAGGGATAATCCCCGGCCCGGGATAGCCAGTAGCGCGGCGGGTGAAGTACACCTCATCCAGCAGGTTAGTGATACCCGTTTCAAGGCTCAGCTTCTTCCACCGGTAGGAAAGGGAAAGATCCATGATACCGTAGGCGGGGATGCTGCCTACGATACCAGACTGATTGTCCGCCCGATCCTGCGGGGCGTTACTGGCGTCAGTAAACTGCTCGGAGAGATAGCTGTACTGCAAGGAACCCAGTAAATTTCCGTAGCCAAAACGCAGGCCGGTTTTCAGGTTGAGCAGCGGGATGAACTCTACCTCATTACCTTCCACTCCGGCGATCTCGGAGGAGGTGTAAGTCGAACGGGTAATGCTCGTGTTTGCAAACAGGGACAAAGTGTAGGGCCGCCCTCCGGCCGTCTTGTTATCCAGGGCTTTCCACTCCAACAGAGATTCCAGACCGTAAATAAAGGCTGCTCCGATGTTTCCCCGTTGGCGAATGATGCGACCGGTCCGGACTTCCGTTCCGTCCGCCCTGATGCTTACTTCGGGAATGAGCACTTCGCCCAGGCGGTCATTGTACCGAAGGCCGAAGAGATTGGCCGTATAACTGACTTGGCCCAGGGTCCCTCTCAGACCAGCATCCGCCGTATACCCGTTTTCGTCTCTGATGTCAGGGTCTACGCTGAAGGATGGATTGACGGTCCGGATGTCATTGAACGTTACCGAGCGGTAATTCTGGCTGATGTTGGCGAAGAACTCCAGTTGCTCAGATGAACGGTAACTCAGTCCAAGGCCCAAAAGGAAGATATTGCGCTCAAAGGTCCGGTTGTCAGGCAGCTCTTCATCCCGGATCGGGTTTCCCGCCAGGTCAAAATCTATCCTTCGGAAGGTGCCGCTACTCTCCGTCCGGATGTACTCAAAGCGGGCGCCAGGGGTGAAACTCAGCTTGTCGTTGAGGTAGAATATATGCTCTCCGAACAAAGCCAGGTTCCGGTTGGGGAAGATGAACGAAGATTGATTGGGGTAGTTCGGAAACTCGCGGCCGGCGAGGGAGAAATCGGCATCTGCGCCGTTAGTGCCAGGACCCTGAAAAGCGGTATTGTCGGCTTTGTAATACTTCGCGCCGAGCAGGAAAACGGCGTTGCGTTCACCAATTTGGTAGCGGTGTAAAACCCGGCCTTCGGCTCCCCAGTTATTGAATTCGCCCACGATGAGGTCGCGCGGAGCGGAGAGGTCATCGACCTGGCTGACGCGGTTGGTTCGGAAACCGACCGCCCGGCGGGCGGCGTCGAGACCGAAGATATTCAGGGAAATGTTGGTGCGATCGCTGAGCCTGTGTTCCCAGCGAAGGTTGAAGAGCTGCCAGTCTACTTCAAACCAGTTGCGCGTCCGGTTACTTTGGCGCGGATCGGTGTAGAACTGTGCGTCCGTCAGGCCGCCAGCCTGTTGTGCCAGATAATCGAGGTAGGTGTATTCCAGGCTGATGCGGCTGTTTTCGGCCACTTCGTAATCCAGATGCAGGTAGGCATTTCTGCTGTTGAAACCGGAGTTAGGCCGGAAGCCATCTCCCCGTTTGTAATTGAAGTAGCCGTAATAGCCCACTTTGCCCACCGTTCCGCTCAGGGAATTGAAACTGGTGAACAGGGCGTTAGAACCGATCGTCTGCCGGCTGGTAAAAGACAGCTTTTTTCTGGGGTCCGGCTCGCGAAAGATGAAGTTGACCAGTCCGCCAAACTGCGTGCCGTATTGCAGACTGGCCGCACCGCGCACGACCTGCACTTCCGTCAGGGCTTCCGCCGGAGGGCTGTAGTAGCTTTCC
This sequence comes from Neolewinella agarilytica, assembly GCF_900110645.1. GTDB lineage: Bacteria > Bacteroidota > Bacteroidia > Chitinophagales > Saprospiraceae > Neolewinella > Neolewinella agarilytica. The sequence goes on along the minus strand of NZ_FOFB01000001.1, from coordinate 161,172 downwards.
GGATAGCCCAGCACATCGGCACTAATGTCATAGCCGTTCTGTCGGGTGTTAAAACTGGCCGATCGATTGGGGTCGAGCCCTCGTCCACCGATGCTGAGTTGCAGCCCGGCATCGTCTGATTCGTAAATGTTCAGGCCGGACACCTGCCCGTAAATCTGGCGGGCAAGGTTAGTCGCCTTGTTGGCCGTCAGGGCTTCGAGACGGACGACTTCGGTCTTTTTGCCGGCGTAGATGGCCGTCCCTTCCACGGCTCTCAGGCGAGTCATGGCGGCCCGTTTTTCTGTTTCGGCGATGACGGTGACGGCCGTCAGATCCTGTTGTAGCGGACGCAGGAAAATTGTTTGTTCAACGATGGGGGCATTCAGGCTGACTACTTCCTGCCGGCTGTTGAAGCCAATGGCCAGAATAGTCAGCGTAAGGGTAGGGGACTCACTGCTGATACTGAGGGTGCCCTTGCGGTTACTTTCATACACCTGACCGGTCTCTTCAGCGAAGACCTCCACCGCGGCCAGCGGGGCCTTACTTTCCTGATTAACTAAACTGAGCTTCAGGACATTCTGGGCGCTGACGCAGGTGCAGAGGAGGGTTAGTATGATAGTCAGGTAGTAATGATAGTAGGGTAGTAGGCGAAGCCTGGTGCCTATTATCATACTATCACTACTATCATACTTATTATCACAGTCCATAAATCGAATCTTCAAAAGGCATCAGCCACTCCGTCCGCGGAGTGGAAAAGGTGATGGTAGTGAGGTCAAGGTCGGGGCGAACGTAGACCTGACTTCCCCTGCCGTTAAGAGCAACGTAACTCTCTACGTACACTTCTGGTTGGCGACCCGAAGCATTCTTTTTCTCTCTGGCGAGGAAATGTGCAAATTCCAGGATGAAATCTGGCTGGGTGCTCATCTGTTTTTCCTGAAAGGTCGTGAGGTAGTCTCCCGGGTTGATGACCCGGCTTTTCCCCGTGTCGGGGTCTACGAGCCGGAAGTTGGTGTAGCCGGCCTTTTCCATCAGCATAACCCGCCAGCTGAAGCGATAGCCTTCTTCCGTCCAGAACAGCTCGCCGGAATGCAGGAGGTAGCGCCAGGGCAGTAGCAGGTGAAGCACAATGATCGTTGCGACGATGTAAGGCGGTAGGGCACTCTGCTTTTTAACCTTCCCTTGCACCTGCGTTTGCGCCCCCTGCTGAGCTTGCCGAAGTGCCGAAATATTTTCCTCGGTAGTTGAACGGCTACCGGGCCAGATTGATCTGACGGTCAGGCTTACCCAATCCAGGAAACGCTCATGTACCGCCGGTGCAAAAAAGATCGTTGCGCTGACGATCATCACGTAGGGAAACATCCCGATCGGAAACAGCACCCGGGTCAAAAGGTGGAAAACGACGACGAGGATAAAGGCAAAAATCCGCGTTGGTCGCCACAAAAGCAGGAAGGGTATCAGTAAATCGTAAGCGGCACCCGACCAGGAAAAAGCATATTGAACCCATCGCTGCTGCAAGAGATCGCCCAATAGGGGGATGCTGTATTTAGCCGGTAACCAGATGGCGAGCGGCTGGGCGTGCAGCAGCCAGTCGGAGTTAAGTTTCGCCAGGCCGGCGTAGAAATAGACAACCCCGACCAATACTTTGAGCGCTGTTATCGTCCAGCCCGGGACACCTTGTCCCTTTTGCCAACCTGTATCCGCGGAGTAAGCACTGGCCGCTGGCAACCAGATTAGCGTGAAGGCCAGGATACTGACGAAGTAGTAGTGGTTGAGGTAGGTCGTCTTGTCCATCAATTCCACATAGGTGAAACTGAGGAAAAACGCTATGCTGGCCAGTCGGAAACGCCAGCCGATCATCATCAGGAAGGCAGAAAGAGCAATGATGCCAAAGAGGAGGTAGGTCCAGTCACCCAGCGGTTTTACCCATTCAAAATAGCGGTAACTGAAAAAGTATTCAGGCTCGAGGTAGAGCTTTTCAATCCATCCATTCCACCAAAACCTGATGACACTAAGGAGCATCATGAGGCCAAAGCCAATCCGGAATGTTGCCAGTGGTGCGGCGGAAACGGTGTCATTACCGGAGAGAAAGACAGACGAAAGCCCCGATTGACCTGGCGGTAATTTATCGTTCATAGCATCGCCATTTTAAAACCATTCAATGGGGCTTTCCGTCTTTCATATTGTCTACTCAATCTCCGTCAGCATCCACGTAATCCACGTTGATGCTTAGTGCTTGCAGCATGTCAACTTTTAGAAAAACCACCTGCTTTTGTAGTTCGTCGTAAAGCTGTAACATGGCTGTATTGTCATTTTCCACCTGGGTGGAAAAGTTGTCGTTTAATGAGTTCGCAGCTGCTTTGATGGCAGCGAATTGATCATTGATCTGTTGACTCAGCAGTTCGCCACTCCGCTCTACGCCAAGGGCGTCGAGGTAGTCATTCAGGCCGTTGTTAAAGAACTGTTCGCTACCGTTGAGTCCGGCTAAGAACAGGGCTTTTGACTGGCCCGCATACAGGCTCTCTGCCCGGTCGGCCAGCGGGTCATCGCTGAACACACCGGCGGGAATACCCACTTTGCCTGCCCGCAGGAACTTCTCGAAGTAGAAAATGTAGTCGTTAACCGTCCGGTCGATGCTGGCCGTGGCACTGTTTCCGTCGTTTTGAATGTAAGCATCACGGTTAACGGCCAGGTCATCCCGGACGATCCGGGTAAGGCTGACCATACGGCTGGTGAGTTGCTTCAGATAGCTGCGGTAGGCAGGGCTGTTATTCAGTGCATCCTCTGAAAGGCTAAAAAGCAGGTAGTCCAGTGCCGGTAAACCCTGAGCAGCCGCCTGGGATGGTAACTCCAGGTTTATACCATTTAGGTTAGCAAGGTTTTCTTCGATTAGCGACACGTCAGTGGGGTAGGTATTGAGTTGTCCGCGAAGACGAATCTCTTCAGCTTTCCCAAGGGAGAAGGGGCTGGCACGTTGCCAACTCAGGTAGGCTGACTCAAATCTGCTTTCCAGCTGTGCCCTGGAGATCGAATTGGGGTTTTCCTCATAAACCTGTGCGGCCAGATCAAGACTGATTAGCGCAGCTTCAAGCGCTTCATAGGCGGGGGCGATCAAATTGTCCGCCCAATTCGCCAGCATCGCCTGCCGATCAAAGGCTACCGGTTCCGGGCCGTCATCATCCCCGTTATTAGTGGTGCAGGCACTAATAAAGAGCAAGAGAAGGAAAGCAAGAGAGGTAATACGCATCGTGAAGGTATTTCTATGAACCCTGAAGAGTGGTTTAGTTAGCAGCCGCTTCCAGGTTGATGAAGAATACGGAGGCAATATCTTCCGCAAGGGTGGCTAGTTCGTCAGCCTCAAGTCCCCAAAAGCCGTTATCGTCAGCGTTACGGAGAGCCGCGAGGCTGTTGTCCGAGAAGGTGGTGTAATCCACTAACTGGCCATCCACCTGCAGGCGAATGAAACGAAGAGAATACACGAAACCGTAAGCCTCACTCAGGTCGTGAAAAGCTGCCTGCGGCATAAGTGGTGTTGCCCGCAGTTGGGCTTCAGCTTGTTTGAGGTAGTAGATGGACCGGATAACGAGTACGTCGGTCAGGATTTCTTTAATGCGATTGGCCCGTGCGTCACGCTCTGCGTATTCGCCCACTACAATGGCGGCGCGTCCTAAACGGAAGTCAGACTCGAGGTTTGCAGCAATGCCCGTAAAGTCGGGGTCATCCTCTACCCGGCTGAGGTATTTGTTCAGGAAGTTATCCGCTTCGCCAAGATCGTCGAGCGGTTGAGCGGGGTTGGCGGAGAGGCCAAAGATGTAGCCAAAAGCTTCGTCCCATTTATGCTCCATGTTGGTGTAAGACTCGCCTTCTACCGTAATGCCCATGTCGTTGTCGTCCTGATTGGTGCCTTCGTCCAGTACGGCCGTACTCAGGTAGTTGTTCACGGCCTGATCGTACATTAATCCGCCGATGAGCGCTTTGCTGAAAGCCTGGTTGTATTCCAGACCCCATTCATTGACGTAGCGAACGCTACCTCCATCAGCTACCTGTCCGGCCTGGCCACGTGCAGCCAGTTCATTTTCGTTGGGGAATACTTCATTTACCTGCCCGCTAATCCAGGCATCAAAGTCTGCCTTAATGGCGGCGGCAGCGGTTGCATTGGTAAAGAAGAGGTCACGGCTGGCAGCAACTTTAGAGCTGATGGATTTGGTGGCCTCGTTGAGTGCAGGGTCACTAAACGGATCTACTCCTTCAGGGTTTTGGTACATATTGAAGAGGTCTTCTTCACTCTTGGAAAAATCAAGAAGAGCTGCGGATAATTCCTGCGCCATACCAAGGCGTTCAGTCTGGCCACTAAAGCTAACGGTGGATGTACCATTCCGCTCAAAGGCGTAAGTGTCGGGTACTACGAAAGACGGCGTCATGATATCATCGTCATCACAGCCAGTAGCAGCAAGAACCAGAAAAAGAGCAAGAAAGGAGTAAATAGAAAGCTTCATTCGGCGGGTTATTTTTATCTGTAATAAATCTTAATAGTGCAAAGGTAACGTCAGCCGAATGTGCTGTGCAAGGTTTTTGGAACTTATTTTGAATGATTCTTGATAAGGGTTTATTGGTGAGGTTTTAACCGGATTTGCATAATGCATCTTCCGTACGAGCTCACGTCGACCAGACGTTCTATTCTGCCCCTCTCATCCTGCGCATGACCTTACTGACGGCCGGGCAAACAAGCGTGTTCCGTAGCGTAAGCGGCAAGATCTGGATCATGTTTTTCCGGTCTGTGTGGGGGTATTCACGGCAGGCTTTGGGCCTGGCCTCGTAGACCGAGCAATAGTTGTCCGGGCCCAAAAAGGGGCAGGGGGAACTGTTCAGTACGTAGTCACCGTCTTCATCGAGGTGTAAGTACTCATTGACTAAATCTGCTGGTCTTACGCTAAGGTGCTTGCTCAGGCGGTCAATGTCAACGTCCCTAAATATGGGACTGGTCGTTTTACAGCAGTTGGCACACTGCAGGCAGTCTACCTCGGTGAAGACCTCATCATGCAGTTGGTGGAATTGCTGGTCCAGGTCTTTTGGCGGCCGGGCTTTCACCCGGCTGAGAAATTTCTTGTTGACCTTGTGCTCCTGGCGGGCACGTTCGATTTCTTTGGGCAGATTCATTGCGGCAAAGATACTTGCTGTCGTTGGCTGGTCGCTGAGGTTTCAGGCGGTTCCCGCTGAGGCTTTCATCTCATCTGCCAACTCCTTGCCGAGATACCGGTCAATAAGATGATGCATTCCATAGATGACCGGGGTAAGCCCTACCGCCATGATGAATTTGAAGGTGTACTGCACCGTAGCCACTGCCAGCAGACGAGACCATGGCCAGGGATCAGCGATGCCGCCAAACAGCTCCGGGCCAAGCTTGAAGGCTACCAGCAGCACGACAAAGCTGTCCACCAGCTGGCTGACGATCGTGGAGCCGGTTGCCCGCAGCCACAGCCATTTTTCGCCGGTTGACCGCCGGATTCGCTGAAACACAAGCACGTCCGTCAGCTGTGCCAGGAGGAAAGCCATCAGGGAGCCGACAATGATGAATAAGCCCTGACCGAAAGTAACGGCAAAAGCAGCCTGGCTGTCAGCAATGTTCCGGTCAACGGACTGTACAACCCACCAATCAGCCGGGGCAAGTTCAATGGCGAAATAAATCATCACAAAGGCATAGGAGATCAGGCCCGCTGCCAGGTAACTTAAAAACCGAACACCCCGCTGGCCGTAGTATTCGTTGAGCAGGTCGGTCATGACAAAAACGACCGGCCATAACAGCACTCCGGCAGAAAACTGCAGGGCACCGCTTTCACCGAATAGGTTGAAGTTCCAGGGTGCGATGCCTAAAGTATCTTCCAGCGCAAAGATTTTTACCCCAATCAATTCTGCCACCAGGGCGTTAGCGACAAAAAAGCCGGCCAATACGATAAATAATCGGCTGGGGCGGTAAGAAATGACGTTTTGGGGTGTTGCTTCTTTGTCGTTCAAATCAATCTGTCTGAAAGCAGTTTTTAAAAATGCAGTATGTAGAGCGCTCACAAGTTAAGAGAGATTTTGAAACTTGTAGACCAACGTGGAATGCCTATCTTGACGTCTGATAATTCAATAAGGTTTATTAACCTACCTTCTTTCACTCTACCCCGTTTTCATGCGCCATATCGTTTTGTTCGCCTTATTAGCTTTTAGTGTAGGCCTTTCTGCTCAGTCCTTCAAGTCCAGAATTCATTACAAAGTGAATATGGGAGACAGTAGTCAATTACATCAACTCATATTACTGGATTATACCAAGCTTCTGGGCACTGCCGTGGAGGTAGAGAAGGACTCCATTTATTTTCTGGTGAGAGGAACTAATGAACCGACAGCCATTCCTCTCAGGGAGTTACGATTCTTAGGGGTCTTCAACAGTGTTGAAAGCCGCCCGTATCGGGACACCAGAGGGGTACCCGGCTTTTCGGATCTTACCTATGAACGCACGGCACTTCCCCATCATTCAAAGGGGCAAATACGGGTAATTAATCTCTTATACTCGGTAGCCGAGTGGAACCTAAATAAAAACCTTCGCCTGGGAGTCGGATTGGCGGGACCATTAGGGATAATGACCACACAGAAATATCGTTTTAGCATAACTCCGGATCTCCACCTGGGAGTTAGTAGTCAAATACTGTTCCTTCCCCTGATTGAACGTTTTCCAAATAACGGACCGGTGGTTCTTGGTGATGTTTCGGCGATGCTGACCGTTGGAAACGATCGTCGGTTTGCTAATTTCGGTACGGGTATTCTCTTCAACAATGACGACCCCGGGTCCCCTATCTGGGGCCACCGGTTTGGTATTGGCGGGCGGATCAGCCCGCGCTGGCATGTGTATTCGGAGATGCTGATGACGCTCAATGACGAGTTCAGCGAATTGAGCCTTTTCCCATCCATCAACGCCAGCTTAGGGGCGAAGAAACATCGCTGGCACTTTGGTATTTTCACGGTCTTCTTTGATGAAGACAACTTCTTTCCACCGCCGCTGCCCTACGTTGGTTATTCCTACTACTGGTAGAAAAAGCAGTGGGCGCAGCACGCAGGTGCAAAGGAAGTTTTTTCAGGCAATGGGCGTCCCCTTTGTAGCCGTTAACTCCCGGAAGAGTTGCTTCAGCCGGTCAAGTACGGAGCCTTCGGATTTGTTGACAATGTCCCGCCCATCAATACTGGCCACTTTGGTGAGTTCTCCCATTGTACCGGTTGTGAACACCTCATCAGCGGTGTAAAACTCGGTAAGTGATAAGCGCTTTTCCTGGCAGGGAATATCATTGTCTTTGCAAATATCCAGGATGGTCTGCCGGGTAATGCCCGGCAGGCAATAGTCTGCATGGGGAGTGTAGACGACGCCCCGGCGAATAGAGAAAACATTGACGCCATTGGCTTCCGAGATATACCCGTCTTTATCGAGCATCAGACCTGCATCAGCGCCGGCGTTATTGGCTTCGATCTTTGCCAGAATATTATTGATCAGATTATTGTGATGGATTTTGCTGTCAATACTCATCGGGCTGTTACGCCGGGTAGAGCTGGTGGCCAGGGTGATGGTTTCCGGATAAACGGGAGGTTTGTGCTCCGCAACCACTATCAGGGTGCAGCCCTGCTGGTTCAGGCGGGGGTCCATACCAGATGTTATCTTCCTGCCCCGGCTGAGAGTCAACCTGATGTGTACACCGTCTGTCATCTTATTAGCCTTCAGTGTGGTGAAGATGGCCTGGCGAACTTCTTCTCTGCTCGGCACGCCGGCAAAGAGCATCGCATGAGCGGAGTCAAATAACCGATCCAGGTGAGCCTCCAAAGAGAATACCCGGCCTTTATATACCCGAATTCCTTCCCAGACTGCATCTCCACCCTGAACGGCACTGTCAAAAACACTGATTCCGGCTTTATCCCGATGAATCATTTCTCCGTCAATGTAGATGAGCAGGTCCTTATTGTCAGGGTTAAATTGCTGAAGCATAGTGATTGTACATTTAGAAGGCTTGCGCCAACATTTCTTGATAAAGTGGTTCGCAGCTCCGGGCGATGGTTTCCAGTGCGGGCGTTAATGAATATTCTTTTGGTACGAAGGGCTGGAAGCCGGTGCTTTTATGGACATTGGCGTACCAGTATTTGGCCCACACACCATCTTCCACTCTGGCCCCTGCGGGCCAGCTCAACATAGATTCGTTGAACTGTATCCCCAGGTTAGCGCATAAGCGACTCAATACGCCTCTGGGGTCCTCTAGCAGTTTCCGGGCGTCGAGAACAGCAACCCCCCGCCCGCTTGCCCGAAGGGACTGGAAGAGCTCGTATTGCTGGGGGAGTCCGATGTCCTCCGCAGTTACTTCATCAACAACCTTGCTGAAGGAGGCAAGAATCGCCCGTGGGTTTCTGATGAGTAATACATTGTGCATCTCTCCGATAAAAGCCCGGTCAAGCTCAATGAGATGATGGGTCATCTGTTTGAATATGACGATCGGTTTTTCGAAATCTGCCGTCAGCATTGATCTGACTACCTCCGTTCCGTCATTTGGCTGGCTGGCTAGTATTTCTTCTTTGCCGGGATGTTTGGCCTCCGTTCGCTGATGGATAAGGTAATGGGCATAAAGCGGTTCATCTACCACCCGGATATCGGGGTGGTTGGCCAGACTGTACATCAAAGCAGTGCTGATGTTTCGCGGAGAAGACCAGAGATTAATCCTTTGGGTGGTAGCCATTGATGGAGCTTAGTGCAATTTTCCTGATGAAGGAAACCCGCTGGCTTCCGAGGGGCCAAAGTAGGTTTAACCCAACAAATTTTACTCCTCAATTTCTGTTTTTTGCTCAAAACGTCAGGATGCCTTCACTTCGGCCCTCCTCCACAAACTTTCAAATGAACCCGTTTAAAAGAAAAACATGGCTCATCCCGGAGTTTGGGCAGCCTTTTCTGTGTTTTCTCGGATGGAACCTGGTTCGGTCGGTATAAAAAAGCGATCAGCGGACAGCATTCAGAGCCGTTTTGCCTGAATGCTGTCCGCTGATCGCTAAAAATCCTATTTTTTGCCAGAAAACACCGTCATCTAATCCGAAAATTAGGGATGACTCATGTTTCTTGTTTTTGGTTTTCTCAGAGGAATTTATTCTCTGAAAGGATTGGAGAATCGTTCTGCCTGTAGCACCTCATTGTCTGTTGTCATCTCCAGGAAAGCCACCAGCGCATCCTTTTGGGCTTCGGTAAAGTTCATACGGATGGCGCGGTTATTGGTGCCTCGTAGCAGAGGGTGCAGGTTACGGTGATCCTGAATGCCTTCGCTGTAGTGATCAATAACTTCCCGAAGGGTTTCGAAGCGGCCGTCGTGCATGTATGGTCCGGTAAGGGCAACATTGCGTAGGAAGGGGACTTTGAACAGTCCATTTTGCCACACTTCGCCGCTGATGGAACCAACGCCTTTGTCTTCGTAGTTCATATCAAGCCCGTTGTTGGCTACGGGGAAAATGGGTTCCGTTAGGTTAGAACTGTGACAGGAGGCACAATTGGCGTTAAACAGTTCCCGGCCTTCAATTTCCAGTTCAGAGAATAAACCCGAAGATTCAACGCGGTGGCTGTTCTCCGCATCTACTAATTCATCAAAGCGGGTATTCATGGAAGAGATAGAACTGGTAAACTTCTCCAGCGCCAGGGTGATCCGGTCGGGGGTAAGGTCCGTCGTGCCGAAGGCTTTCATCGTCAGGATCTTGTACATCTCCTGATTACGGAGGTCTGCCGAGAGTTCGTGCAGTTCACGGCCCATTTCAATTTCATCCTGGATGGTGGCTTCGCTTTGTTCTTTCACGGTAGCAGCCCGTTCGTCCCAGAAGAACTTGACCCGGCCTTCAACTGCAACACTCTCGCTGTCCCCGGAGCGCCCATAACCACTGATTGAGGGGGCGAAAGTAGGCACTGAACCCAGGGCGATGGAGTTGCGCTTGGTAACGGCACCATTAATGCCATCAGAAAATGCCTTGCCATCGGCGAAGGCCTTGTCTTGTTCGTGACAGGTAGCACAGCTGGTTTCTCCGGTAGCGGAAAGCTGGGTATCGTAAAAGAGCACCCGGCCTAACAAAGCCTTACGGGTATCCGAAGCACTTTGGGTAATGTGATTAATACCCGACCTGCGGCCGATGTGGTCCGGAACGGAGGTTGAAGGGATTTGAATGGTTTGCGCAATGTTAAGCGTTTCATTGAGCTTGCCGAATTCCTGTCCGTTAAAGGACATTTCCTGGGGTGAGCTGAATCCATTGCCTGCAGGAGTCTCAGTTGTAACCTTTTCTTCCAAACATCCCGTGAGGGTGAAAAGAGAAAGTGTAAGGGCTAAAAGGGGAAGAAGTGATCTCATACCGATGATATTTACCCTAAAAGTAAGACGAATGTCATGGAATTGCCACGCAAGTGTCAGTTAAGGGTCAGTTAAAAGACGAAGGAAAGTCTTTAACCGTTTGCTGCTGGCCCAACTTTAACGTTTCGGGCACCGATGGAAAGAGGCTCTGCTCGGGGGGGCTTCACTGCTTTTTAAGCTTTCATTGCACCTGCGGTAGCGCCGCCCCTTATGCGGTCTCCTGCCTGGCTTCAGCTCTTCCATACAGTTGTTCTGCTTTCCAGCCAATGTACAGAATGGCGACCAGGCTGGCCAGCGCCAGCCACCATGGCGGCACGATCTCCATCTCCGTGTCCGGGGTGAAACCTCCGCTGAAATAGGCGACCATAACCTGCATACCATTGAACAGAAAGTGTAAAACAATGGGGACCCAGATGGAACGAGACCAATGGTAAGCATAGCCCAGAGTTGCGCCCAGAAGCAGCCGTGGCAGAAAGCCCGCAAATTCAAAATGCATAAAACTAAAGGCAAAAGCCGCTAGCCAAATGGCCAGGTGATGATTGCCAAGCAGTGGGGCTAATACCCGGCGTTGCAGCAAACCACGCAGTAACAATTCTTCCCCTATCGCAGGAGTAACCGCTGCAGTCAGTAGAGCAAGAAATAGCTCCGGAACACTTTCCATGGTGAGAATACTGTGCAAGAACTGATTGGTTTGCTCCTCACTGCGAACCGCCCAATCGGGGAGTGGTGCCTGTAAGTTGATCCAGGCCAGCCAGGCTACTAAAGGAAGCGACAGTAAAAAAACAGAAACCCCGAAAGGAACGGACTTGTCATTAGCCTTCAGCGTAAAGCCCGCGGCACTTGCCCACCTTTTGCGATAAACCCACCAAAAGGATAGCAGGGCGGATACAGAAAAAGTTAGCAGGTTATTCCCTAATAAAGCCAGTCGAAACCATTGCCTTTCGGGTAAATCCAGGGTTGAATAAGGAGAAAAGCCGAGTAAACTGATAATTGCGGCGGACAGACCACTACCGGCAAATAATAAGAGGATGAAGAAAAAAATAGCTGTTAAAAAGAGCCGTAGAGGTAAGGCAGAATTGACGTTTGTTTGCTTCATATTAAGTTTTGGTTGGCTAAATGTAAATGATTGGCGTATTTTGCGGACGATTTGTCGGGTTAAGTTCTACTTCGCCCGTTTTTATTTTACTCGTGACTTATCCCTTTGCTTACTATTCAACTCAGGTCCTAACCACCTTTTTACCAACCTTTTCGATTGGCTTAAGCTATCAACAAAGTTCGTTGAAAATCTTCACCTAATTTACACTGCCCTACAACGTCACAACGGAACCTGTGGTAGAGTATGTATTGGTGTTTGACGTCCCTCCACCGGCTAAATGAATGAAGTTTTCTACCTACTTAACGTTTGCATTTTTATTGGCTATCCTTCCTTTGACCTTGTTCGCACAAGCTCCGGCGAATGATATTTGTGAGTTGGCGGTAGCGATGCCGCCTTTTGCCAGATTACAAACCTGTCCGGCAGATGATGGAGTCTCCTTTTCTTCTTCCATTTCAGGGACAAACATAGATGCTGGACCTACTGCACCTTTTCCCAGCAGTCCGAACTGTACGAATGATGCTTCTCCGGACGTTTACTTCCGGTTTCAAGCCAGTGGTGCGATCAATGACATAACGGTTACGACTAACGACATGAATAGTTTGCAAATTTTCGGATTTGTAGGGGACGATTGTAATAACATTCAGTTCAGGGCTTGTGGTGAAGGGCGAACAGCGACTATGCGTATAATCGCTCAGCCCGGTCAAAGAGTCTTCATTTTAGTGGCTGGTGCTCCTGGTGACTTAGCGGACCAGGGAACCTTTGACATTGAGGTGGAAAGCTCCAGTAACTGTTCCGCTTGCGCACGTGATGATAATGGTGAAGTAACCATAAACCCTAGAAATGCTTCAGCTACTTATGCTTGTGGTTCGACGGCTGAAATTTGTTTCACCCTTTACGAATGGTCAGGTAACGACGCTGGCTCAGTAGAATGGATTCATGCTATGGTGCCTACTTTAGGACCTGGTTGGGATTTAACCACCATTACACCTACTGTTATACCTGGTAGCTGTAGTGGTTCCGGTAGTTGGGGCTGGTACCCCGCTGGTTGGACGGGGTGTTTTTCTGGCGATTCGTTCGACCGAGGGTTTGCTTATGAAACTACGGCTGGTCAAGGAGATTGTACTGATGCGTCGAATACTGGGCCAGGCAATAATTATGGTGATGGTGGTGCAGGATGTACGGCCATCCCCGCTCCGCTCACCTGGTGTTTTACTGTCGATGTTAAAGATTGTCCGCCAGGCTCTAACACCTTCACCGGAGAAGACTTGACCGTAAGTGTTCAGGTTCTCAGTGATGCTTTCTCTGGTTCCTGGAACCAACAAGTGTGTGGTACGCCAACGTTTGAAACTATTGCTAGTGTTATCGTCTGTGACGATTTAGAGCCTATCGCAATGCCTACAGCCGAGGATTGCCCCGGTGCCGAAAACGGTTTCTTTGACATTCAGGCGAACGGAGGCCTGACCCCGGGGCTGCTGTACAATTTCACGGTTCGTGACGAAACGTCAACGGCGGTATTCGTTTGTAATGGCTGCCCTTCTCCGGTTCAAACAAGAGATCTGCCTCCGGGAGACTATACGATTGAGGCCATCGGAATTATCTCCGGCTGCCCACAGGTAACTACCGGTACCATCGACCCCGGTGACCCCGTAGACGTAACCGCTGAACACTCCGATGTCTGCCCCGACGGCGGAGCTATCGAGCTTATCGGATCAACGACTACACCGGGGACCGTTATTGATTATAACTGGACAGGCCCCGGTGGTTTTACCGCAAACGGAGCAAGTGCCTTCACTGCTGACCCTGCGGTAGAAGGAACCTATACGCTGACTATCACCGTCGACGGTTGTGATAGTGATCCAACCGATGTAGAGGTGGAGTACTTAGTATTTGATCCACAGGCCAATGCAGTAAACGATAACCTCTGTTTTGGGGATGACCTGGAAATGGAAGTTACCGACGGAGGGACAGACTTCGAGTGGTATGACCCCGACGGAAATATTATCGGGAGTAACAGCGCCACCATCACCACGACTGCCGGTGGTCCTGGCGGTATTCAGACTTACTCCGTCAACATCTCTGATGCCAACTGTTCCGTTACCCGTACGGTAGACGTCTTCGTTGCCGACGAGATTACCGGCATGATTATTATGAACCCTAACGGAGAAGTCTGCGAAGGAGAAGATATTGAATTTTCGATACGACAGGCGGACGGTTCCTTTTTTCCTTCAGGATGGACCTTTGACTGGAACAACGGTGATGGGACGGGAACTACCTATACGCTTACCGCTGCTGAAAACCTTGGTTACCCGCCAGGGCCTTATACTATGGAAGTAGTGGTTACCAATCCCTCAATGTGTTCCGCTACGGTCGCCGAACCTTTCCGGGTGCTTGAAGGGCCAGAGGTGTCCATTAGTCCTGATGCTCCTACCATTTGTGCTGATGGCATGGTTACGCTAATGACAACGGTTTCCGGAGGCACTGAACCCTATACTTATCTTTGGGGGCCGGACAATGTTGTAACCTCCTCTACACTCACGGTAGACGTGAACTCGACTACCACGGAGGCCATTTATGTGGAAGTCACCGACGCCAATGGCTGTACAGCTTTCTCCAATTTTGCGGATGTTACCATTCTGCCGGCATTGGTGAGCGTCAACTTCGGTACCTGTGTCTCTGATTCTCCTTCCGAGATTACCTTTTCCTGGAATGATGTGGGCCAGGACCGCTTTGAAGTATACCTGACGGAGGGAGTAAACCCTGAGACAACTATTTCTACGACTTACACTGATTTGAGCTACACAGCAACCGGTATTACCCCCGGGACTAATGTAACCATTCGGGTCGTTCCCATTGCCGTTAACAATGGCGTGACTTGCGCCGGCCCCGAGCAGTCAACAACTTGTTCGACGCAGTCCTGCGATAACCCTGGCTGGCAATTCACCGCCATTGAGCCGGTTTGTCTGACTACCGACGGGCAGGCCTTCGACTTTACGATCAACACCTCTCTCACTGGTAATGTGCTACTGAACAGTACTGATCTCAGCCTGACGGACGTAAGCACCGGCCCTGGTGGCGTTACTGCTGTCAGCCTTCCAGCTCTTGCCGCTGGTACTACTGCGGGAACCTATACGGTAACGGCATCTTTTGCGCTTCCGGACGGATCCTGTCCGTTTGATACCATCCTGAATATTCCGGTAGTGACTCCGGCCAATCCGGAAATAAGTACGCCAATGGCTAGTATTTGTGCCGCACAAGCCGACGTAGACTTTACGATGGCAAATGTCGCAGACCCGAATACCAGCTATGCCATTAGTATCGATAACCCGGCTGGCACAACGATCCTTCAGGAAGATCCCGCCAATCAACTCTACGAAATCAGGTTTACGGAGTTCCGGACCTACCAAATTACCCTGACGGCAACGACCATGGGGAATGTTAACTGCTCAGACAGCTTTACCATTCCCTTTACCCTGGTCCGCCCACCGGCAAGGCCAACCCTGACTTGTGAAGGCACCGGGCTCGATTCCGTAGCCATCGGCTGGACGGACGTCGGAGCGGACAGCTATACCGTTGATCCAATTGATGTGCCTGCCGGAGGTGTGATCGAACGAACGACAACGGGCTTCATCGTCCGTAACCTCAACGCAGGGGATGCTGTAGAAATCGCCGTTACGGCAAATTCAGCAGGTTGCTCACCAGTAGTTTCTGATACAATCGTCTGTGTCGCTCAGTCTTGTGCCAACATCGTCCCGGTTATTACAACCCCGGTTGATACCTTCTGTTCCGATGGAACTGAAATGCTGGTAGATCTGACCGTTAACGTTCCTGCCGCAGGCACGGTAATGTGGTCTGGCCCGGGAGTTGACGCTACGCAAAACCAGTTTGACCCCGCCGCCGCAGGCGCGGGCGAACACATTATCACCGTTGTTTATACGGAAGGTACCTGTACCTATCCGGTATCCTTCCAGCTGGTTGTCGTGGATCCGCCTTTCGGAACGGTGGATATTGACGCTGATGATATTTGTCAGGATGGTACCGCTACCGTGAGTTTTACGGGAGGGAACCTGGATAATGTCAATTTTGAATGGATTTTACCCGCTGACGCTACGCTGGTCGCTGGTGATGTAAACGGGCCAGGACCACTGGACGTAAGCTTCTCTGGTACTGGCAGGCAGTTTGCTCAACTGCTCATTACCGGACCTTTCTGCGAAATCGATACTCTGCGGGACAGCATTATTGTAGCAGAACCGATCCCTCCCGTAACCATTGACTGTGCCAACGTGAGTTTTGATCAGGTAGGTTTTTCCTGGACGCACCCTACGGCGACCAACTTTACGGTTACGATTATTGATCAGCCCGCAGGAGCGATGATCACGCAAACCAATAATAGTCTACTGGCCACCGGGCTGGCCGAGGGAGAGTCTGTAACCATTGAAGTAACGGCCCTGGGCGTGAATGCTTGTGGGGATGCGGATGCCGCATCGGAAACCTGTACGGCCCAGAGTTGCCCGAACATAACCTTCAGCATTGATCCGGTAGCTTCTGTCTGTGAGGGCGAAGAGGTGGATATTCAACTCGCCACTACGGTCACCGGATCCGATGGATCAGGGACAGTCACTTTTGCTGACGGTGGAACCGGAATGTTTAACACCGCTGGTCGGGCCGCCGGCTCATACCGAATTGATGCAACCTTTAACGAAGGAGGTTGCGCCTTTCCGGCCTTCATCGATATTGTGATTGACCCTGTTCCCGTTGCGTCCTTTAGTTTGCCCACCGGACCGGTCTGTATTGATGAAGTAGTGAGCGCGGACGCAGGTGCAGAGGTGGCTGGAAACAGCTATGAATGGACCATCGCCGCGGCTGACGCCACGGTAGTCTCACCGTCCAACACCGTGCGTGAAGTGTCCTGGTCAACACCCGGGCGCAAGGGCATCAGCCTTGTTGTTACCAACGCCATGACGTGTGAAAGTGAGATTTTCACGGATAGTATCGATGTTATCGCCCCGCTTATGGCTCCCGCCATTGGTTGTGGTGTGAGTTCCCCAACGAGCGTTGAGTTTTCCTGGGCCATGGAAGCCGGAGTCGATAGTTTCCAGGTTTCCGTTGACGGAGGCGCACCTTTCTTCCAGGACAGCACCAACCTATTTGTTGGTGGACTGAGCCAGGGAGATGTGGTAACCATCACTGTCATCGCCATGGGAAGTGGTGTTTGTGGCAATAGCGAGCCCGCAACCCAACCTTGTGTAGCGGGTAGCTGCCCCACGATTACCGTAACTCCTCCTGCTGCTGAATCCTTCTGTCTGGGTGACCCCACTAATGATATCGTTCTTGCCGCCACTCAATCGGGAGCTGCCGGCACCGGAGCTTTTGTCTTCGCCGGGAATGGCGTTACGGAAAACGCCGGTGTTTATTCCTTCAATCCGGATGCCGCTGGCGCAGGTGTTCACACCATCACCGTTACCTACAACGAAGGGGTTTGTTCCGGCACGGCAACGTTCGACTGGACGGTTAACGAAGTCCCCACGAGTGACTTTACCCTTAACGGGCAGACGGCAACCATTACGGTTTGTGAAGGAGAATCTTTTACAGCGCTCTATACCGGAGGGCTCACGGCTGCTGATGGAGCAACATTCGGATGGGGCTTTGCCTCCGCTGCCGGAGGCCCTGACGGCAATTTTGAATCCTACAGCCTTTCCTACGATGATGCGGGAGAATACACCATCAGCCTGGTGGTAACGGCCAATGACTGTGTAAGCGATACCAGCAGACTGACGGTAACCGTTGAAGCTCCGTTAGCCGCACCGGTTGTGAGCTGCACCGGGGCTGATCTTAACTCCGTTACCTTCGGCTGGGATGCAGTTCCGGGAGCCGAGGGCTATCTCGTGAGCGATGGCACTATGCTTACGGCAACTGAACGCTCGCATGTCGTTACCGGGCTTGAGCCCGGAGAATCCGTATCCATCACCGTGATAGCGGTATCTACCGCTGCTTGCGGAAACAGCCCCGCGTCAGAGAGTGAAAGCTGTATGGCAGAAGAGTGTCCTACGCTGGCCATCGACCTTTCTGGATTGGTGGACGAAGTTTGCTTGCTCAATGGTGATGAAACCATTGACCTCACGACAGTTCTCGTTACCGGAGGCAGCGGGACGGGGGCAATGTATCAGTTCTCGGGGAACGGAGTTACCGGCACCACCTTCGACGCCGCTGCTGCGGGAGGAAGTGAAGCAGGAGTAGCTCATTCAATTACCGTCAACTATGTTGAAGCAGGACCATGTACCTTCTCCGGAGATTTTGATTTAACGGTGTTTGAACGTCCGGCGGCATTCATCACAGAAACTAATCCGGAATGTGTCGGTAGTGCCGTAAGTATCCTCATTGGTAGCACGAACTTTGTCTCTGATGATGATATTCAGGTCGATTGGGATGGTGGCATTGTGCAAGAAGATGATAACCCTGACGACAATAGTTACCTCGTCGTATGGGATACCCCAGGCACAAAAACCATCATCGCAACGGTAGTAAGCAATATTAGTGGCTGTGAAAGCCTGCCCGTAATGCGGGAGGTTATTATCGAATCTCCGCTGGCAATGCCAGTAGTAAGCTGCGGTCAACAAGAACTGGAATCCATTACCTTCCTCTGGGACGCAGTGCCAGGGGCAATGGGGTATCAGGTTACACTTAGTGACGAAACGGTTGCCATCATTGATACGGTGGGCTATACCGTGACCGGATTGAGCCCGGAAACGACCATGGGCATTTCCGTAGTTGCACTAAACTCCGGCCCCTGCGGAAACTCCGTTGCCGGAACCGTAATCTGTGAAACGCTTCCCTGCCCGGGAGGCAGTATTCAGGCTATCACCCAGGACCAGGACATGTGCCTCGATGGTGACGAACAAGCTATTACTCTGGAAGCTGCTCTCGACATGGGAACTCCGACGGGGCCTGTTGAATGGTCTGGAACCGGTGTCGTAGATATGGGCAATGGTATGTACACCTTTGATCCAACGGGGCTTTCTGCTGGAGATTATCAGCTCACGGTTAGCTACACTGGCGAAGCAAACTGTAATTCTTTCGACCAAATAACGGTCCGCTTATTCGATCTGCCTTCCGCGGCTTTCCGTGTCTCTGACAATGTCATTTGTGCCGGAAGTGAAACCCTGGTTTCTCTTGACGGTCCCACAATTGCCGGTGCTGATTATAGCTGGTCTTTCCCCGGAGCCAGTCCCGCTACGGCAACGGGAGCGCTGAGCAATTTCCCCGTCAGCTGGGCTGAGGACGGGCCGCATAACGTTCAGCTCGTGGTAACGAGCAATGGTTGTACTGATCGGATGGACCTGGTAGTAGAAGTATCCGCACCCGCCAATGCCGGTAATGCCGTCGGTGATGACTTACAGCTTTGTGCGGGCAACAGCGAAACCATTAACCTGAACACATTGATTGCCGGGCAGGATCCGGGCGGTGTTTGGGACTTTGCGCCAGGTGGCAACCCCTCCAATTCCGGACTGAATCTAAGTACCGGAATTTTCGACGCGGGTAGCTTACCTCCAGGAGATTACCGCTTCGCATATACCATTGACGGAACGACCTGCCCAACGGTTACCACCGAACTGGGGCTCTTGTTATTAGGAGCTCCGGTGGCTGACGCAGGCCCTGATCAACTCATTACCTGTACGATGGGAATGGTTAGCCTTAACGGAACGAACTCGGACTCCGGCGAAGGCTTTACCTACCGCTGGACGACTGATGACCCGAACATTACGATTATGGATCCGGATCAACCCATGATTGACGTTGGCCAGCCAGGTGTATATCAACTGGAAGTTACCAATGCTATCGGTTGTAGTTCCACCAACGATGTAATCGTTACGGCGGAAACAGAGGCCCCCGTAATGGAAGTAGAACTCAGCCAGATTACCTGCTTCCAGGCAGATGATGGTGCAATTCTTGTTACCAATGTTAATGGTGGCAGAGCGCCCTATACCTTCAGCCTGAATGGAGAGGAACGTGGTCAATCGACACTCTTTGCTGGTTTGGAACCTGCAGAATACGATCTGATGATTACGGATGCGAATGGTTGTTTCAGTAACATCCTGATTGACATGACGGAGCCCGACGAACTGTCTATCCGTCTTCGCTTCCCGGGGGATAGTACTGAAGTCAGCTACGGTGAGGAGATCTTTATTACTGCCTCAGTTAATGGTGGAAACGCTATTGACACTTTACTCTGGCAGCCTGACAGTATCAAAACCACCGAAGGAGGTTTATCTGGTATCGAGTTTACGGCTACGGAGACTCAGATGATCTCGGTAACCGTGGTAGATGAACTTGGATGTTCCGCGACTGACCGCGAAATGCTCCTGGTCCGTAAGGATCGTCCGATCTACTTCCCAACGGCCTTTAGCCCGAACGGAGACAACATCAACGATATATACTTCATCGGAGGTGATCTGGATGAGATTGACTTTATCGAAGACTTCTTCATCTATGACAGATGGGGAGAAGCTGTCTATACAGGAGGGCAGGTAGGCACTGCAGATCAGATTGCAACTCCGGGTGATGGTAGCCGGTTCCTGCCCAATGACCCTGACTTCGGCTGGGACGGAATGCTCAATGGCCGGCCGATGAATCCGCAGGTGCTGGTCTATACCGCAACCGTTCACTTCTCTGACGGAGAAGTAATTGTTTACAAAGGAGACTTTGTGTTGTTGCGCTAATGGCCCGCCAGGCTTTTAACCGCACTATGGCTTTTCCGTCAGGCTTATCCATAATGCTTTAGCGGTCAGCGGTCAACCTTCAGCGCCCTTGTGCCTGAATGTTGACCGCTGACCGCTTTTTCATGCAGCCTTCAATACCCAGGAACCAAAACACCAAGCTACCTTTGCTCTTAATGGAGCTTTCCGTTATCATCGTTAATTATAATGTCCGCTACTTCCTGGAGCAGGCCTTGCTAAGCGTAGAGCGTGCCATTGCCGGCGTGGAAGCAGAGGTGTGGGTCGTGGATAATAACTCTGCGGATAGTTCGGTAGAGATGGTCCGTGAGCGCTTTCCGTGGGTCCGGCTGATCGCTAATGAGGGAAATCCCGGCTTTTCCATCGCTAATAATCAGGCGATCAGGCAGTCAAGGGGTAAGTATGTTTTGCTCCTTAATCCGGATACGGTAGTAAAAGAAGATACCTTTAGCCGTTGCCTGCAGTTTATGGAAGCGCATGAGGATGCTGGCGGCCTTGGGGTGCGTATGATGGATGGTCAGGGGCGATTTCTGAAGGAAAGTAAACGCGGACTGCCAACGCCCTGGGTGGCCTTTTCTAAAGCCTTTGGTCTTTCCACTCTTTTCCCTCGTTCACGGCGATTCAATCATTACCATCTGGGGTACCTCAGCGAAGAAGAGGTACACGAGGTGGAAATTCTTGCTGGCGCCTTTATGCTAATGCGTCGTAAAGCACTGGACGAAGTTGGTTTGCTAGACGAAGACTTCTTTATGTACGGGGAGGACATCGATCTCTCTTACCGCCTCATTAAAGGAGGGT
Source organism: Neolewinella agarilytica (assembly GCF_900110645.1). GTDB lineage: Bacteria > Bacteroidota > Bacteroidia > Chitinophagales > Saprospiraceae > Neolewinella > Neolewinella agarilytica. The sequence goes on along the minus strand of NZ_FOFB01000001.1, from coordinate 140,188 downwards.
ATAAGAATTACTACTTTCCGGAAACAAGTATCATTCACTACAAGGGGGAAAGCACAAAACGGGGAAGCCTGAATTACGTGCGGGTATTTTATCAGGCCATGATCATCTTCGCCCGGAAACACTTTTCCGGCTCTCAGGGCAAGCTCCTGGTGGCACTGATGCAGTTCGCCATTTACTTCAGAGCACTATTGACCGTCGTTTCTAACCTTTGGAGCAGGCTTAAATTTCCGCTGCTGGATGCTGCGGGCATATACGTTGGGCTGCGAATACTAAAGGTGCTCTGGGCGGAGTATCACTTTGGTGACCCCACCTACTTTTCGGAAAACATTAATTACCTCCATTTCCCGGCTTATACTCTGCTTTGGGTGGGGAGTATTTTTCTAAGTGGAGGCTACGACCACCCCTACGCACCGGGGAGGTTACTCCGGAGCCTCGGGACCGGGACGCTCATTCTATTCGCTGTGTACGGCCTGCTGCCAGAGGAGTTTCGCCCCAGCAGGGCCCTGCTCTTACTGGGAGCTGCCTGGGCAGCAGGCTGGACTTTGGGCCTCCGAATCATTGCTTATCTAGTCCGGTTTCGGCACCTGCGCTTCGGCGCCCAAAACGACCTTCGTCTTGTTATTGTGGGCAGTGAGTCGGAAATGGAACGCGCCCTGAGCTTGCTGCAAAGAGCGGGCGCGCAACGCAATCTGCTCGGTCGCATTGCTCCCGTTGATGATCCGGAGACCGTCGACGCGATCGGTAGTACGGATCGTCTGCCGGCCCTGATCGAGCTCTATCGGGCGGAAGAAATCATCTTCTGCTCCGCGGATCTTAGCAACGAAAATATTCAGGGATGGATGAGCCAGTTGGGCCCGGGCTGTCAGTATCGGATCCTCCCCGAAGCCAGTAGTAGCATAATTGGCAGCCACCGCTCTGATCAACGTGGGGTGCTGTATACCATTGACGTAAACCTCCGCATCGATGAGCCCGTCAACCGAAGGGGAAAGTGGCTTTTTGACAGAGGGCTTTCCTTGCTTTTACTTATCCTGTCACCCGTTTTGGTCTGGTTAGTGGAGCACAAAGGGGCTTTTTTGATAAATATCTTCCGGGTTCTTTTTGGTAGTAAACATTGGGTGAGCTACGCCGTGCAGGAGGCCCGTTCTAATCTTCCTGGCTTAAAAGCGGGGGTTGTAAGCCCCGCGACGGGATCCCGAATAACGGATTCGGAAACGCTGCAACATCTTAATTTTCTCTACGCCCGGGATTACTCCGTTGGGGAGGATTGGCGAATTGTGCTCAGCAATTTTCGGCATTTGGGCAGAAGCTGATTACCATTTCCGTCGTTCCAGGCTGAGTACCGTTAAGAGCAGAAAAAAGGCGGACAGGCTCAGGAAATAGACGACATCTCTGCTGTCAATAAGCCCACGACCCAGTGATCGGAAGTGGTGCTGCATGCCAAGAGACTGAATGAAACTTTCACCATTTAGGTAAAAGACCGGAAGGCTGGCCAGCAGGTCAAAACCAAAGTAGCACCAGAAGCTGAGCGCCAGGGCGATGAGGAAACTAACGATTTGATTGGAGGTCAGTGAACTGGCAAACAGGCCGATGGCCACGAATGCCATGGACAGGAATACCAGCCCCAGGTAGGAGCCAATTGTGCCGCCAGCATCGATGTTGCCCACCGGAGAACCGAGTTGGTAAATAGTGTAATAGTATAGAAGGGTGGGCAAAAGTGCAATGAGCACCAGGCTCAGGCAGGCAAGGAATTTGCCCATAATGATTTCTACGTCCCGCAGCGGACGGGTAACCAACAGCTCAATGGCACCAGTTTGTTTTTCTTCTGCAAAAGCCCGCATGCAGATGGCCGGAATGATGAAGGTAAGAACGTTAGGCGCCAGGGTGAAAAATGGTCCCAGACTGGCGTAGCCAAAGTTGAGCAAACTCGTATCGGGGAAGACAAACATGAACAGGCCCATCACCAGCAGAAACACGGCAATTACAATGTAACCAATAAGGCTGCTGAAAAAGGCATTGATTTCCTTACGGAAGATAGCGAGCATGAAAGGGAACTTAGAAATAAGGATTTACCGAAGGGGCAAATTTAGGAAATGGCGATCATCATAGAGTCGTACCGCTCGTAAAAGCAAAGACTCTTCTGTTTTTTCTTGTTTCATCAGAGCCTCGGTGAGGTCTTTATCATCAGCACAAAGCTTCAGGATATTCTCTTGGGTGAAAGGCAGGCGGGCGCCGGAGCGCAGGTGCAGTATTCGATGGAGGCGCAGGGTTTTCTCGCGTTCTACCCATGCCTGACGAAAGGGTTGGCCGTTAGCCGGGTTGTAAGCTTTCATCAATTGACGGGTCTGTATCGTAGTGTCGTACTGCAACGTGCTCAGTAAGCCATGAACCCTTAGCCCGGTGAACTCATGAAATTGCCGCTTTTGGTCATGACGAACGAAGAAGTAGGGCTTGCCGTCAAGGCTGATGGCGTAGGGAATAATGCCCTGGTTGATCCGTACATCCTTGTAGCCATAATTCGCAATCTGAACTTTAAAGTCCTCGGGAAGCTGCACCATTTCCCCGTCGATGGCCTCCCAGCCCAGGTCCGGTTGATTCGCCAGCAGCGAGGCGTGGCTGAAATAGATACCCTCTGCGAAGCGGAAATTGGCGTCAAAGCGGGCGGAGTCAGCCTGAGCCGACAGCAAGGCACCCGAAAGAAAGAAGAAAAGGAGTAAGAGTCGTACCATATTGGGGGGGGAGAGCGAAGGGTAAGTTGATTAAGCGGAAAGCAACTCGTACGTCAGACGGTAGCCTTACTGCCGGCGTTCGAATTGGTGAGCGCTCTGAAGACTTCTTCCACGCTAAGGTCTTCCGCTTGCATACCCAGCAAAACGAGCTCGTTTTGAACGGCAAAGCGGAAAACTTCAGCACGTGGGTCAGCCTTGGCGTCCAGATAAAGACGATAACTGAACCCTTCGGGGTTGGTTTCTACCCGGGCAACACCGGGAATAGACCGTAATTTTTGGGGATCGGCTAACTTATCAAAGGCCACCAGTAAGGAGCGGTCACCACTCAAACGACGTTTCAGCTTTTCGATGGGGTCATCTGCTACGAGTTTACCCCGGTCAATTATAATCACCCGGTCACAAAGAGCCTGGACTTCCTGCATAATGTGCGTACTGAAAATCACCGTTTTCTCCTGACCCAGTTTTTTGATCAATGAGCGGATCTCCGCCAATTGATTAGGGTCAAGCCCACTGGTGGGCTCATCGAGAATCAGCACTTTAGGATCGTGCAGCATCGCCTGCGCCAGGCCAACCCGCTGGCGGTATCCCTTGGATAGTGCGCCGATCCGTTTATGACTCTCCCGGCCCAGCCCCGTTACCTCAATGAGTTCCTTTATCCGGGATTTGGCATTCTCCACCCGGTTGGCCCCGGCAGCAAAGGCGAGATACTCCCGTAAGTACATGTCCTTGTACAAAGGATTATGTTCGGGGAGATAGCCTACGAGCTTTCTTACCGCCAGACTATCCGTCGTCACGTCATGTCCGCAAACGGTGGCACTTCCGGAGGTCTGGCTTAAGTAACAGGTCAGAATTTTCATAGTGGTGGTCTTCCCGGCGCCATTTGGCCCCAGAAAACCAAGGATTCCTCCAGGATTCGCTTTAAAGGATATCTCGTCCAGAGCCCGTTGCTCTCCGTAAAGTTTGGTTAGCTTATTTACACTTACTGACAAAGTCTCGAAGTTGAGGTTAATTCGATAGTAGTAGAACAGAGAGGAACCATGATTATTTCACAAAAAGTAAACTTCCTTCTGAGGTCAGTGAGCAAAGATAAAAAGGGAGGAGCTAGTCGCAGTGCTCCTCCTCAAATACGCTGGATAAAAAACGATTTACAATAGGACAGCTAATCATTAACGCCAGACACCGGGGTGCCTGAGGGTAATGTACAAGTGCAAACTTATATCAAAGGAAAGGGAACAAATCTTAAAGTTTCGCTCGTCATGGAATATGTGCGATTAATCACCAATATAAGACGGAAATATTTATCAAAAATGAATTTGTTTTTCTATTTCTTTCACTTTAAGGTAGGTACAGTACGCCTAATTCATGATTGCTAACCATATTTGTGCTCCTGCCGCAAACCAGATATCATCGGACTTTATACCCACACATTCAAGAATATCAACCACTATGCTTCCTCAAATCGACCCCACCTCTACGCTTGCCTGGAAGGAACTCGAAATGCACGCCCACGAAATGGAGGGGCGGCACATGAAAGATCTGTTCGCTCAGGACCCCAAAAGATTTGAAAATCTCAGTCAGACTTACGAAGACATTTTACTGGACTACTCCAAAAACATTCTTACGCAATCTACGCTGGATTTACTTTTCCGGTTGGCGGAAGAATGCGGCGTTAAGGAGGCGACTGAAAAGATGTTTGCCGGTGAAATCATTAATGGTACGGAGAACCGGGCGGTCCTTCACGTAGCGCTGCGCAATCGTGGTGACGGCAGCATCCTGGTGGATGGCGAAGATGTGATGCCCGAAGTTCGCCAGACCCTGGATCGGATGAAAGCTTTTTGTGAGCGGGTTCATTCCGGAAAACACCTGGGCTATACGGGCAAGCCGCTGACGCAGGTTGTCAATATTGGCATTGGAGGTTCTGACCTTGGCCCCGTCATGGTAACGGAGGCACTGAAGCCCTACTGGATTGAGGGCCGTGAGGTATACTTCGTTAGTAATATTGACGGGACTCATTTAGCGGAAGTCCTAAAAAAGGTAGACCCTGAAACAACGCTCTTTCTCGTCGCCTCAAAAACCTTTACTACTCAGGAAACCATGACCAACGCCCGTAGTGCCAGACAGTGGTTCTATGAGCAGGGAGGAAGCGAAGCGGACGTAGCCAGGCACTTTGCGGCACTGAGTACGAACGCCGACGGAGTTATGGAATTTGGCATTGACCGGGAGAACATCTTCGGTTTCTGGGACTGGGTAGGTGGTCGCTACAGTCTGTCAAGTGCCATCGGGATGAGCATCGCGCTTACCGTAGGCTTTGATAATTTTGCGGGCTTGCTGGACGGGATGTACAACATGGATGAGCACTTCCACCGGACAGCCCCGGAAGATAACCTGCCGGTAAAGCTGGCTTTGATCGGCATCTGGTACACTAATTTCTTTGGCGCGGAAACGGAAGCTATCCTTCCTTACGATCAATACCTCCATCGATTTCCCGCTTATTTCCAGCAAGGAAATATGGAAAGCAACGGTAAGAGCGTAGACCGTAACGGCAATCCGGTAGACTACGAAACCGGCCCCATCATCTGGGGCGAGCCCGGCACCAACGGCCAGCATGCTTTCTACCAACTCATCCATCAGGGAACGCGTCTCATCCCCTGTGATTTTATCGCTCCGGCAGTTTCTCATAACCCTTTGGGAGACCACCATGCAATCCTGTTGAGCAACTTTTTTGCCCAAACGGAAGCCCTGATGAACGGTAAGACCGCTACTCAGGTGTCAGCAGAATTAAAAAAGGAGGGCAAAACAGAGGATGAAATCGCGAAGCTGATACCCTTTAAGGTTTTTGATGGTAACCGGCCTACCAACTCCATTCTGGTGAAGAAAATAACGCCTTACGTTCTTGGGCAACTCATTGCTCTGTACGAGCATAAAATTTTCGTTCAGGGTATTATCTGGAACATTTACAGCTTTGATCAGTGGGGAGTGGAGCTAGGTAAACAGCTGGCCAAAGCTATCCTTCCGGAATTGGGCGACGGTGCGCAGGTGCAAAGTCATGATAGCAGCACGAATGGTCTGATTAATGCCTATAAAGAATGGCGCTAAAGAAAAAAGGTGGCCACTCACCAGAACTTCAGCAATGAATTGCTAAAGCTGATGAGTGGCCACCCATTATGAACGCCTTGTCAGCGGAAGGCAGATTTACTTCGGCATTAAAACGCTATCAATAGCGTGGATGATGCCGTTGTCAGCATCTACGTCAGTCATGATAACGGTAGAAGTATTTCCGTTGCCATCCGTGATCTTTACTTTGCCATCTTTAATGCTGGCCACCAGGGTTTGATTGGCTACCGTATTAAAGAGGTAATAGCCATTGCTCTTCTCAATTGCTGCCATGAGTTGAGTGGCCGTAATTCGTGCAGGCACTACGTGGTAAGCAAGAATTCCCTGCAGCTTTTCCTTGTTTTCGGGCTTGACGAGCGTGCCAACGGTGCCTTCGGGCAGCTTGTCAAAGGCCGCATCGGTGGGAGCAAAGACGGTATATTCTCCGGGGGAATCAAACATGTCCACAAATCCAGCAGCACCAAGTGCCGTTACCAGTGTTTCGAAGTTGTCATTACCAGAGGCAACTTTTGCAATACTGTTGTCCAGATTCTGGCTTCGGTTGGTCGGCTTTTTGACTCTGCTTTCGGTCATGGCCGTTCCTTTTTCCTTAAGCAAGGCTGCGGGGTTTACATCCGCTGGCAGGAGAACGCGGTCAATCACGTGAATAACTCCGTTGGAGCCCGTAATGTCCGTTGCCGTCACGGTGGTCACCGCACCCTGACCATCTTTGATCTTCACGGCATCGTCCATTGTCATCACGTTAAAGTTCGAGCCGGCGACTGTTGCGGCAGACAGGTTTCCGCCAGAGGTTGTAATGCCTTCCACTACATCTCCTGCCATGAGTTTGCCTGAGACAACGTGGTAAGTAAGGATTTTCTGCAGCGTTGCCTTATTCTCGGGCTTCAGCAATGCGGCTACCAGGCCTTCTGGCAGGTCCGCAAATGCATCATTGGTCGGGGCGAACACGGTAAACGGTCCTTCTCCGCTTAGGGTCGTAGCCAGGTCAGCAGCTTTTACGGCTGCTACCAGTGTGCTGAAGTCACCGTTTGCAGCTGCAATTTCGACGATGTTTTTGTCGCTCATGTCCTGAGCCTGGGCGTAGCTGGGCACTACGAGTGAGAAGCTTGCAAGTGCAAGCAAGGTTAAAAAGAAGCTTTTCATGGTTTGGGTTTTTAAAAATTACTAATGCTACTCCTCCAAACGTAGCCTGCCGAATTGTGTTCATGAAATATATGCAAACAGATTGGGCGGGGAATTAACAAAGGAGGCTTTACGCCGTTATACACACGCGCGCGGGATTTTCTTTTAATAATCTTTCGAACGCCGCCCATTTTTTAAAACAACCCAACCCAATGAGAACTGCCTGTCTGTTTTTTCTGCTGTTTACTTGTTCTTTATGGAGCTTTGGCCAGGAGCCCGCCAAGCCAACTACCGAAAAAGAGAAAAGCGAGGAAAAGAAAAAGTCCCCCTTTAAACCTTATGATGAACTGATTACGCCCGAAGCCGTATCCACCGACGGGCTTTTCAAAACCCATCGGGTAGGGGAGAAGTACTACTTTGAAATCCCCTTTGAAACATTGGAGCGGGATATGTTACTGGTGAGTCGGATCGCTAAAATCCCTTCCGGATTAGGAGGAGGTTACGTCAACGCAGGTTCTAAAACGAACGAGCAGCTGGTGCGCTTTGCCCGGGTCAACGATCGGATTCATCTTACCTCGGAATCGTACAACAGCGTTGCTGCGGATAGCCTTCCGATCTATATCTCCGTCAAGAACAATAACTACGCGCCACTTCTGATGGCCTTTAAAATTGAAGCTTTTAATCCGGACTCTACGGCAGCAGTGGTGGAGGTGAACGACTTTTTCCTCTCCGACGTACCGGCAATAAGCGGTCTGTCAACCAGAATCAGAACGACCTACAAGGTTAAAAACCTGGATAAAAAGCGCACCTTCATCAGTCGGATGGCCAGTTATCCGGAAAACATTGAAGTTCGGCATGACATGACTTTCAATGCAGGGCAGCCACCGAGCAATTCCCGGACAGGAACTCTAAGCTTACAGATGGCACAGTCATTTTACCTATTGCCAGAGAAGCCTATGCAGCCAAGAATGTATGACCCTCGTGTGGGTTGGTTTACCGTTAGCCAGGTAGACTACGGCAGTGATAAGCTAAAGTCAGATGAAAAGACCTTCATTCGTCGCTGGCAACTGGTGCCAAAGGATAAGGCTGCCTATGCGCGTGGTGAACTGGTGGAGCCCGTAAAGCCCATCGTCTACTACATTGATCCCGCAACCCCGGAGAAGTTCGTGCCCTACTTCATTCAGGGAGTAGAAGACTGGCAGGAAGCCTTTGAGGCTGCAGGATTCAAAAACGCTATTATTGCAAAACGGGCTCCCAGCCCGGAGGAAGACCCCGACTGGAGCCCGGAAGATGCCCGCTACAGCACCGTCCGTTACGTAGCAAGTACCACCCGAAATGCGGTAGGGCCCAGCGTTAGTGACCCAAGGTCAGGGGAAATCATCGAGAGTGATATTATCTGGTACCACAACCATCTGCGGAGCTACCGTAACCGCTATTTGCTGGAAACGGGCGCCGCAAACCCCAAAGCAAGAACCCTGGATACCCCCGAAGAGGAAATCGGGGAAATGATGCGCCGGGTTATCTCGCATGAGATCGGGCACGCACTCGGTTTGCCCCACAACATGAAGGCCAGCTACGCTTACCCGGTGGATTCGCTGCGTTCAGCCACTTTTACCAATAAATGGGGATTGGCAACCACCATCATGGATTATACCCGCTACAACTACGTTGCGCAGCCAGGGGATGAAGGTGTTCGCTGGGTCCGTATGCTCGGCCCCTACGATATTTATGCCATCAACTGGGGGTACCGCTATATCCCCGGGGCAAGCTCGGCGGCTGCGGAGAAGGCAACCCTGGATAAGTGGATTGCAGACAAAAAAGGCGACCCGTTTTATCTGTTTGGCGCCCGTAACAGTTTTGACCCCAGTTCTCAAACGGAGTCAGTGGGAGATGACCCGGTTAAGGCAAGTTCCTACGCACTGGCCAACCTCAAGCGAGTGGCTCCAAAACTTGCGGAATGGACCGCTACTCCCGGAGAAGGCTATGCTGATCTGGAAGAACTCTACGGCGAATTACTGGGCGTTTGGTCCCGTTTTGCCGGTCACGTAGTAACTAACGTTGGCGGTGTCTATGAACAGCGTAGAATCACCGATGAGCCAGGCTTCGTGTATACCCCCACGACTAAAGAAGTCCAAAAGGAGTCGATGGACTTTCTCAACAATCACGTCTTCAGCACCCCAAAATGGTTATTGCCGGATAATATTGTTAGAAACATTAGCCCCGACGGTACGCTCAGCCGGATCCGTGGGATGCAGGAACGCCAACTAAATAACCTGCTCCGGTACAGCCGGCTTCAGCGCATGATAGACAATGGAGCGATGGAACCGGAGACAGCCTATTTGTTAACGGACATGCTGGCTGACCTCAGAATGGGGCTTTGGTCAGAAATACCGGGAAACAAAGAGGTAGACGCCTTCCGCCGTAACCTGCAACGGGCACATGTACAGCGACTGGCGGACATTATGGAAGAAGACGCTAAGAAGCGGACAGACGTCAGCGCGGCCGCCAGGGCTGAACTGGAAAAGATCAGGCAAATGGCTAAGGTGGCCTCCCCGGCTTACAAGCGTGGTATCGTGCGCTATCATCTCAGAGACATTGTGGCTCTTGTGGATGAACTGCTTGATCGTGAGTAATACCTGAAGGTTTGAAGGATTAATCAGCCGTACTTTTCCGGCAGGCTTTGCCGGATTCCATCTCAGGTCCTAACTTGCCACTATGCCCAACCCCTACGACGACATACTGAGCAACGATGAGCCGGAAAAAACACCGCAGCGGGAGGAAACACCTCCTCCCGCTGCGGCTACGCCGCAGTACGAACCCGTTGACCTGAACGATCCTCGCTTTCAGGATGACGGCCCGGAAGCCCTGGACGAAGTGCTGGGTTCCGTCGCTGCCTTCAATGAAAAAGCCCTCACTTTTTCAAGATTACTAAGCGAACTTCGGGTGGTTGATCATGAAGTGAAAGGGAAGCTCACCCGCCTTTTTCTTGAAGTGGATGATCCTCACCAAAGAGGGACTCTCTCCGGAGAGAAGCAGTATCACGAACTGCAATTAACCAAATTCAGAACCATTATTCAGCCGATGCGCGAGCTGGCAGATCTCCACCTGGCAACGGTAAAGCAGTTCAACCGGGACATCGATGAGCACTACTATTCCGTAGAGAAAACCGATCAGGTAATTGCTGCCGAAAAAAAGCGTGCCGTGGATGGAATTAACCTGCAGCGGAAGATTTTGGCCGAGGCCACCAACAGTCTGCAGATCCTGAAAAAGGGTCTGGAAGACACCGAACGCCGGATTCGTGGGTACGTAAATGTGGGCGGAAAGAATAATATCAGTGATGCAGAGCTTCAGCTGCTGATTCGCCAACGGGAGGAGGCCACCAGCGGGCGACAGCATGGCTTTGACTACGTTTTCTTTGACGTTAACCTGCTGGATAAAACCGCCATATCTTTAGGCATATACCTGAAGGAGACCAGCGCTCAGTACATGAAAAAATTGGGGGAGGCCATGAGGGGATGATCCCGTCAGAGAGTCGCTGCCAGTAATGGTTCAAACTTTGCTTCTCACAACATTCTTTGCACCTGCGTCAGCGCCGCTTATTTTTCCGGACGCTATATTTCGGGCATGAGATCAATCCCCGCTTTATTACTGGCACTTTGTCTGGCTGCCTGCTCGACTCCTCCTTCTTCTTCTTCTTCTTCTTCTTCTTCTGACAAAGCCTCAGATCAACCGATGAATATCGTCTTGATCATGACGGACGATCAGGGCTACGGAGATATCGCAGCTCACGGAAACCCCTGGCTCAACACACCAGAGATGGATGCGCTGCATGACGAAAGCGTACGCTTCACTAATTTTCATGTGGCCACCACTTGTGCGCCTACCCGGGCGGGTTTGATGTCGGGCGTCAACTGCAACCGGGCCGGTGCCTGGCACACCATTGGCGGCCGTTCCCTGCTGGCCAGCCGGTTCACCACCCTGGCTTCAGAGTTGCAATCCGCTGGCTATGCGACCGGCATTTTTGGCAAATGGCACCTGGGGGACAATTATCCCTTTCGGCCGCAGGACCGGGGCTTTGACGAAGTGCTCATCCACGGTGGCGGTGGTGTCGGGCAAACCCCTGACGCCTGGGGGAACGACTACTTTGACGATACCTACTTCCATAACGGAGTGCCCAAAAAATACGAAGGTTACTGCACCGATGTGTGGTTTGAAGAAGCCGGTGATTTCATGAAGGAAAAAGTAGAAAAAGGGGAGCCCTTTTTCACCTATATCGTAACTAATACCCCACACGGGCCCTATCACATTGCCGATAAATACGTTGATCCCTACCGTGATAATACGGAGATACCCAACCCCCGGTTTTGTGGTATGATTGCCAACGTGGACGATAATATCGGGCGACTGCGGGCTCAACTCCGTGATTTAGACATCGAAGACAATACCCTGATCGTGTTCATGACCGACAATGGCACCTCTTCCGGAGCAAACCTCGGAAAGGACCGGCACGTCACTAAAGGCTACAACGCCGGTATGCGCGGCCGAAAAGTGGATGAATATGAAGGCGGACACCGGGTGCCTTTATTTCTGCGTTTCCCTAAAGGCGGGCCATCGCCCGTCGCTCACGATGAGCTGACGACCTACACCGATATTTTGCCCACACTGTTGGATATAGTGGGTCACCCGCTGGAAGTAGATTATCCGTTAGACGGGCAGAGCCTGCTGCCTCTCATTCAAAACGGGGAGCAGCCGGAACTTAATGATCGCATCGTCGTAGTAGACACTCAACGTGAGGAACTTCTGGAAAAAGGAAAGCGAAGCTGCGTGATGATGCAGGACTGGCGACTGATTAACGGTAAAGAATTGTATAAGCTGAAGGATGATCCGGGGCAGCGGGAAAACCTGATCAGTACGCAGCCTGAACTGGCGGGGAAACTGAACGAAGCCTATGAAGACTGGTGGCGTCAGGTGGCCATTGACAGCGCAATGATGAGTCGAATAATCGTGGGGCACCCGGCCGAAAATCCGGCGCTGATTACGGCACACGACTGGCATACGGAAACGGGCTCCCCCTGGAACCAAAACCTCGTGCGGGCCGGGCAGGTCCACAACGGCTACTGGGCCATTGACGTAGCGGAAGCGGGCGAATACCTCATTAATCTGTACCGGTGGCCGCCCGGAGTGGCGCGCCAGTTTGCGGCAACGGTGCCTTCAATGCCGGCCGTTCCGGGCGGAGATGGGTATAAAGAGGGCGTAACGATTAACCCTCAAAATGCCGTGCTTAAGGTTGGAGAGAAAGTCTTAAAATTGGAAGTAGCTCCCGGAGCGGAGGCCATTTCGAAGGTGGTTTACCTGCTGAAAGGCCCGCAGGACTTACAAACCTGGATCACGGATGAACAAGGGGTGACCCGGGGCGCTTATTATGTTTCTCTGGAACTACTAAATTCGAAATAATGTACATACGATACCTGTTGGGGCTTATGGCGGCGATTCCTACGCTTCCCATCATGTATTGGCACGGGCAGAAAATTCTGGCATCTGTTCCTAAACTACCGGATGCAACCGGGCCGCAGGGAGTAACGGGGGAGGGGAAGCCCTTTCGGCTACTGGCCATCGGGGAAAGTACTTTTGCGGGCGTTGGGGTGGAAACACAAGAGGAAGGTTTTACGGCGGCGCTGGCGCAGGTGCTGGCCGAAGAACTAAAGAGCAGCGTGCGTTGGAAAATATATGCCCGCAGCGGCTATACGGCAGCCCGGCTCAATGAAGAGGTCTTGCCCCAAATTACGGAAACAGCGGCCGACCTGATCGTCATTGGAACCGCAGGAAATGATGCTTTTAAGCTGACCCAGCCCTGGAACTTCCGGAAAGACGTAGCTTACATGATTGCCTTCCTGCAGGCGCGTTTTCCGGGTACGCCGATTGCTTTTGCCAACATCCCGCCCATTAAAGAATTTCCTGCTTTTACGCCTCTCATAAAATGGACGATCGGTAATCTGGTGGAGTGGCATGGCAAGGAGATTCGTAAGCTGACAAAAAAGTACCCGACGGTCGTTTTTAATGATGAAATCATTCGCCTTAAGCCCTGGGCCAAAGAACTGAACCTGGACGAAGACCCCACGGCCTTCTTCAGCGATGGGGTGCATCCTTCCGGACTGACCTATCAGGTTTGGGGGAAGAACTTTGGGGAGTTTGTGCTGGGGAGCGGGGCTTTGGATTGGGAGTAGGAGGGGCTGCTTCGCAGCGGCTTTTTAACCACAGATTTTGGCCGTTTCGCGACGGGAGATATTTTTTAACCACAGAGGTGCACAGAGGTATTTCACGGAGGTTCACAGAGGGGGACAACGAATCTGTTTCTAATCCTAAGAATCCTGGTTGTTATCCTAGGAATCCAGCTCCCCCGGCCTCATTCTAAAATTCTTTCATTCTAATCTCTTTTGGTGGATTATGTTTTTCTTTCCGCAGTAGAGGAGAGGCTGCTTCGCAGCGGTTATTTTTTAACCACAGATTTACACAGAGGACCACAGATTTTGGTCGCTTCGCGACGGGAGATGTTTTTACCACAGAGGTACAGAGAGGTATTTCACGGAGGTTCACAGAGGGGGACAACGAATCTGTTTCTAATCCTAAGAATCCTGGTTGTTGTCCTAGGAATCCAACTCCCCCTGCCTCATTCTAAAATTCTTTCATTCTAATCCCTTTTGGATGGGGCATGGTTTTCTTTCCAGAGCCGAGGAGAGGCTTCTTCGCAGCGTCTTTTTTAACCACAGATTTACACAGAGGACCACAGATTTTGGTCGCTTCGCGACGGGAGATGTTTTTACCACAGAGGTACAGAGAGGTATTTTACGGAGGTCCACAGAGAGGGATAACAAATCTGTTTCTAATCCTAAAAATCCTGTTTTTCATCCTAGGAATCCAGCTCCCCCGGCCTCATTCTAAAATTCTATCATTCTATCATTCTACCGCGCAGCAGCCACGAAGTGAATCCCTTTTGGTGGGTTACCTCACTTATACCCAACCGTAACGTTCATGCAGGGGCTGGGACTGATGATTCCGGTGTAGGCATCCCACCTGGCCTGACTGGTATAGCGGTATACACAGGTTGGCCCGGTGAAGAGCCGCATAGCGAACAGAAGGCTGCCGTATTCACCGAAATCCTTGATCCATTCCAGGGTGACGGCGAAGTCATCTTCCACAACAATGCCATATTCCTCCAGGTCTACACTGAGTACGCCCTTCTCGATCTTGCTGCTAATGATGATGCTTTCCCGGGGGAGCGGCTTGTCGGGCAGTCCATTCTTTACGGTATAAAAGTTGAGGCGGAAGGTTATTTCATCGTAGGTGTTTTTGACGATGTAAGTGCTGAAGTTAGTGACAACTGCCGGGCGGTACCGCTCTTTTAATTTCACTACGATGCCTCCTTCACGCCCGAGTTTGTCGCCGGCAAAACCGTCATTAAGGTTAGTGGATACAGCCCGGTTTCCGAACCTTTTCGTTTTTGTGAATTTCGGAACGACAACAATCTCATCAAGGTTGTAGGCCTGGGCCTGAAGCCTGAGTGCAGCGTTCTCTTCCAGTTTGGCCTCGAGCTGTTTAACCGTGAAGGATTGACTCTGATAGCCGAGAATAGATACCCGGATTTCAGCATTCTCATCTCGCGCAGAGACGCGTAAGTCGAAAGTGCCATTGTCGTTGGATACCGTACCCGTGTTTTTGCCCACCAGGCCTACATTGACGTAGGGGATGGCTTGCCCGTTCTTCGCGTCAATGATGGTTCCGGTCAGGAAGGTTTGGGCGTATCCCGAAAGCGAAATCAGGAATAAACAGAATAAGGAGAGGTGTTTCATAATTTGTCCGTTGAATTCAGGCAGGGAAGCTATTATTCGTCATAATGACTGAAGTCGCTAGGCGTGGTTGCAGCTCAAATCCGTAAATTCCGCGTTTAACAAAACCTTAGCATCCATGATAATCGCCAAAGTTGAAGCCTACTGGCTTTCCTGCCCCATTCCTAAGGCCAAACAGCACCGGTCGGATTACGGATTGCTTACGGATTTTGATATGACCCTCGTTGTTGTCACTACCGAAGACGGCCGCCAGGGTTTTGGAGAGGGTAAAGCCGCCGTAGGTTCCTCCGGCAGCTGTTCTTCCATTGTTACCTGCGTAGAGAAGGAGCTGGCTCCCATGTTGGTCGGTCGTGACGCCCGCAACATCAACGAACTCTGGGAGCGGATGTATAACGGAACCCGCGATCACTACGCCATCAAACGCGGACGAGTCTTTCCCGTACTCGGTAACCGGGGTATTCACGTCGCCGCCATGAGCGGCGTCGATATGGCTTTGTGGGATCTGTTGGGCAAAGACCTCAACGTGCCCGTCGTGCAGCTGCTGGGCGGAGCCCTTCGCCCACGGATGGAAGCCTACGCCAGTGGCGGTTGGGCGGACGCGGATAATATCGGAGAGCAACTCCTCGGCTACTGCTCCAAAGGTTTTAAGGCGGTGAAAATGCGCGTTGGGGTGATGGATGAGACGGTGGCCAACTCCGTGGCCCGTGTCCGCGCCGCCCGCGAGGCCCTTGGCCCTGAGGTGAAGATTATGGCCGATGCCCATGGTACCTACAGTGTGCCGGAGGCAAAGCAGTTTTGCCGGGGTGTAGAGGATAGCCATCTCTACTGGTTCGAAGAACCCATCTCTCCGGATAACAAAATCGGTACGGCGGAAGTCCGCGCCTCCACCTGTACCCCCATTGCGGCGGGGGAGAGCGAGTTCACCCGCTTCAACGTACGCGAACTCATTGAGCACCGGGCCGTAGACGTCGTCCAGCCCGATTGCGCCATCATTGGCGGGATTACCGAGGCCCGGCGGGTCGCCGGGCTGGCCGAAGCCTACCAGTTGGAGCTGGCCCCGCATTGCTGGGGCTCGGCCTTCAGTTTTATGGCGGGGGTGGCAGTAGCCTTCGCCAGTTCCTCTGCGGCCATCATCGAATTCTCCTCCGGCGGCAACCCGATGATGTATGATCTGGTGAACGAAAAAATAGTGGCGGTAGATGGTCACATCGAAGCACCCACCAGACCGGGCTTGGGGGTGACGCCGGATTGGGATTTTGTGGGGGAGTATGCGCAGTAGGACAATCGCAAGCTCGGGTAACGCGGACGCTCGAAGGTCCTTCCAGGACGCTTCGAGGTCCGCTTTACCTCGCTTAAGGGACCTCAAAGCGTCGCGGAGCGACCTTTGAGCGTCTCGGCGGAGAGCTTGCGATTGCCTTGGTATACGCAGCATGAACCGTGGATAAGTGACTTTGTTGCGCTATATTTTTGTCAATTACGTCAACTCAAGATCGCATGATATTGGCCATTACGCAAGGCTTTTAGAGCTGGAAGGCTTGTGCTTGTTAAGTTTGAGGTGCGTAGGTAGTTGGTAACAACACAATGCGTGAGTGACAGTGTTGTGTTAAATATTAAAAAATACAATGTGTTAGTTGGGTCTGTACACTTTGTGCAAGTTTCACGGTCTCTCTCCTTACCCTGTCAACCCACCGCCCAATAATAGAAATTCTAATTTTCTCGACTCTTTTCAAAGAGCCTCCCTTGCACTTCGCACCCCTCGATAAGCTTGCACCTGCGCCCGCGCCTTCCTATCTTACTCCAAATCTTGATCATGCCCGAAATCAACCACGTCACTCTTATCGTTGATCAGCTGGAAACGGCGGCGAAGTTCTATGAGGAAGAAGTAGGATTAGAAGCCGTCCCTGCCTTCGTTTTTGACTATCCCACGGCCTTTTTCAAATTCCCGAACGGACAACAGCTTCACCTCTCCGAATGGGAGGATGAGCAATCATTTCGTGGCCACTTGTGCATTACGGTGGATAACTTCAACGAAGTCTTTTACCGGATGAAAGAGCTAGGCATCATTGACATCAAGCCCTGGGGTAAGGTCCGGCAGCTGCAGAAAGGCGTCATGCAACTATTCGTGCGGGATCCCTCCGGTAACCTGGTCGAATTCGTTTCCCGCCCCGAAGACGCCGATTCCATCGACCCGGCTATTTTTGAAGATGAACTCTACCAGGAAGGGCTCTATGTTTCCGGCCGCAACGACTTCCGGGGATATAAGGCAGAGAATGCTACCTTATACACCGGTGAATAAGCAACTATGAATATCCTTTTACTCGAAACCATTGCGCCCGAGGCACATGACTTGCTCGAGGCGTCTGCGACCTTGCTGATGGCAGAGACACCAGGCTCCGGCCCGAAGCTGGCTCGTGCTAACGACATTCACGCCATCGTGACCCGGGGTAAAGGTGATGTCTCCGCTGAGCTGATCGATCTTTGTTTTAACCTTCGGGTCATTGCCCGCTGTGGTGTCGGTTTGGACAATGTCGACGTAAAACACGCCACCAAACGTGGCGTCCAGGTGATCAACGCCCCCGGCAGCAATGCCGACACCGTAGCCGAGCATACCCTGAACCTGATGCTGAGCCTGCAACGGCAGACCTTCGCCGCCGCCACCGCCGTAAAGGCGGGTAACTGGGCCTTCCGAACCTCCTTTAGCGGCGATGAGATTCGCGGCAAGACCCTCGGCATCATGGGCTTTGGCAACATTGGTCAGCGGGTGAAAAACCTGGCGCTGGCTTTTGGTATGCAAGTCTTGCACATGGCGCACCCGCAGGTGCCGGCAAAGTTGGACGGCAAGGATGCCCGACAGCTACCCGACCTGCTGGCGGAGTGTGACATCATCTCCGTCCACCTGCCGCTCCGGGCCACCACCCGACAGTTACTTAATGCTGAAGCCCTCGCTCACCTGCGCCCCGGCGCGTCGATCATTAACACCGCCCGCGCTGAGATCATCGACGAAACAGCCCTCCTTTCCGGACTGCAAAGCGGAGCGATCGGCGGCTACGCATCGGACGTTCTCGGCCTTGATGGCGAAGCGCGGGCTGCCTTACTGGCACTGCCCAACGTACTGGTAACTCCCCACGCCGCCAGCCTTACGGCCAATACCTACCGCGAAATTTGCTTAATTTCTGTCCGCAATACCATGGCTGTTCTGAACGGGCAGGCGATTGATCGACATTACTTGTTTAATGGGGCGGCGCTGGGCTAGAAGACCTACCGCTCAAAGAACCTGTGAACCTGTCATTCTCTCATTTCCTCATTCCCTCATTCTCCCATTCTCTCATTCCCTCATTCTCTCATTCTCTCATTCCCTCATTCACTCCCTTCCTCATGCACCTTTCCATTCACAACTGGATGCGGGCCGAGCCCCTCGAAACTACCCTCCGTCGCATCTCCTCCATGGGCTACGGCTCCATTGAAATCATGGGCGCTCCCCAGCTCTACGATACCAAAGTAGTACGGCAGCAACTCAAAGATTATGGCCTCAAGTGCTGGGGTAGTGTGACCCTGATGGAAGACGGTTTGAACCTGCTCTCTGCTGATCCGGACGAACGGGCTAACTCCGTCACCTACGTCAAAAGCCTCGTCGATATGGTGAAAGAACTGGATGGACACATGGTCTCCGTCGTGCCGGGCACGGTGGGTAAGATCGTCCCGGACGGCCGTCCGGAGGAGGAGTGGAAATGGGCAGTCGCCAGTATGCAGGAGATATATGCTCATGCGGAAAAAGCGGGCGTTTTGCTGGGGATTGAACCCATCAACCGCTTCGAGACCTACTTCGTCAACCGGGCGGATCAGGCTTATGCATTAGCAGAAGCCACGGGGGAGAACTGCGGAGTTTGCCTGGACATCTTCCACATGAATTTGGAGGAAGCGGACTGGGCCGCCGCTTTGCGCCGAAGTGCTGATCGTCTCCACGGCTTCCACGTCGCCGATAACAACCGCATGGCCCCCGGCATGGGGAGCCTGGACTGGGCGGCCATCATCGGTGTGCTCAAAGAAATTGGCTACGATGGCGCCGTCTCCGTGGAGTTCTGCCCGCCCCTGGACCGCACGCCGGCGAACCCTTATCCCGGCAGTATCGATACCAACCCGGTTGGCCTGTCTCCTGAGCAGAAAAAGTTTCTGGAAGACCATGGCAGCTCAGCGTTTACGGAAGAATTTTATGCGCAGTTGACCCAGACCTCGCTGGATACCTTACAGCCTTTGCTGTAGGTGATCTCTGGTTGAGGGGCTGTGCCCCGAACGCGAACGGGGCCGCAGGCTCCCGGAGCGCGTAACAGCGGTAGCTAAAGTAATATCATGCGTCACACGGCCAAAGTCACTGCGCTCCCTTGGCCGTTCTGGGCGGAGCCCCTCAGCCGGAGATAATCGCTCCATCCCCCAGGAATTTTACGCACTCCTCATACATTTCCCGCCAGCCGGCCCAACCATAATCGTCGGAAAAACTGCTGTTGTGCCACAGGAGCGGAAAAACCCCTCCGAAGGGGCGAACATCTTCAGCGAGAGTCTCCACTTTTCTCAGGGCTTCCGGAACGGAGAGCTGGAGATAATCTTTAAGGGTACCGTCCATGGCGGCGAAGGGATGGACGAGCAGGCCGGTCATGCTTTCCCGCTCGAGATCGTACCAGTGGAAAGGCAGGTTAGTGCCCGCGCGCCATCCAACGGCATCGGCGTACCCCATGCTGTGATCATTAGTGATGGCGGAGCGTTGCAGCTCCCGGTAGGTTTGGGGAATGCGAAAGCGCAGAAAATGCTGGCGGGAGTGCAGTGGATTTCGGCCGATGATGCCTTTCAGTCGGGCAATTTCTTCCCGGATGAGTTCAGGGCGGTCACTACTGTGATAGCTGGGATGAATACCGATGGTAGATTGCTCGGCGAGTTCCTGAATTAAAGCCTCCTGAGCGGGAGGTATGGGGTAGGGGTTTGTATCGCGGCGGTCTTGTCCGTTGGATAGCAGCCAGAAAATTTGAGGGCGCGTACGCGGGTGCAAAGACCGGATATAGGCAAGGGTTTGGAAAGGGTCCTGCTCCTTCGGAGCGGTGAATCTTCTCCAGGCCCGGCCGAACCGGCCGCTGAAAAAATCCTTGATTCCTGCGCCGATTCCCCGCAGGCCGCGGTGTTGCCAGGCCCAGAGGATGTCGATGTCGTAGGTGGGTTGGAAGGTGAAGGGCCGCCGCTTAGGCGGCGGCAGGGTGGGGAAGTCTCTCCGCAAAGAGTCCGCCAATAGCGTTGCCCATTCCCGCACGACGGGGCGCTCCAGGTAGCCATGCTGTTGGGCGTGGCTTTCGCTGGCCGGGAAGCGGCCATGATGGTCAGGGGTAAAGGCCTGGTATTCCTCGTAGCGGGAGAGTGCAAAGAAAATGCAGGCCAGGAGGTCATGGCCTTCGCCGCTGGCGAAGAAACGGGGTGTTCCTTCCTTGCTGTCAACGGTCAAATCCTTTGCACCCGCGTCCGCGCCCTGCAAAACCGGATGCGCCGGCCAGGCTGTTTCTCCCTTTTTCGCCTCACCATACACCACTTTTGCGTCAGCCGATGATGCTGTCCACTTTTCCCGGTCTGTCATCAATTGAAACTGGTAGCCAAGGTCTCGTCCAAGCTCTTTAAGCGTGTAACGAAGTCGCGGATGGCGGTGCGCACTCAGAACGGTGATGAGGGGCTGTGGCATTGGGCTAAGGTAAGGGAATCGTCTTTTGGATCGGGAATAATTTTTCTACTAGAGGTGGGCTTTGCTTTCGGGAAAATCAAGTATTACATAGCTTGTTTGCGAGGCACGCCATCGCTGGCTTCGCCGCTCTTGCGTACCTCGCTAAGGAGCTGGCCCGTCCCTATCGGGACTAAAGGCTATCGTGTTGATCACAGCAGTTGCACTAAATTTGATCTGGCAACAAGGTTTAGTTCTTCGTCTGTTACTATCACTGATGAATGGTACCAGTGACATAGTCTCTTACAAATTGACATTTGTTTGAAAGTAAGCCCCCGAAGAGCCAATTAGTAGCCAATGAACATCCAATTCGGCAATCTCTCTCTGAGGCAGTAAATTAGCCCTTTATCTACCACCGAAATTGTCTTTGTAATGCGCTTCCTTCTTCTGTTATCTCTAGCTGTGCTTTTGTCCGCCTGTGCGACCACCACGACCGGACCTCAAGATCCTGCTGGAACGATCACCACACTGATGTCCAAAGATTTCCCTTACGAAGACAGCGATTTTTATCTGGATAATTTCACCGGTATGCCGCTGTTGGCGCTCAACCCCAACTTGAAAAAGACGGGCGCCATTGCTCATCGTTTTCTCGGGCAAAGCGGGCGCTACGATATTGTCTTTTACGGCATTGGGGAAAGTGACGGACAGTCTGCCTTCGAAATTCTCGTCAATGATAAAACAGTTGGTAAAAAGAAGCTGCCCCTGAGTACGGAGCCCTGGGAGGCTGGCGAAGCTTTCAACTTTCGAATCAGGAACGTCAAAATTAAAGCTGGAAACGAGATTGTAGTGCAGGGGATCGTGGGCACCGATGGGGAAGAATTCAGCCGGGCTCGCTGGCTCAAGATGGAATTGGTGAGGCGCTAGACTGGTTCTCCGGCTTTTATGCCGGAATTGGGTTTGCCCTGGCACGCTACCCAGGGCAATTGCAAAGTCGGAAAAGAGCAAACGCTCGAAGGTCCTTCCAAGACGCTTCGAGGTTTACCTGCCACTATCCGTTGGACCTTTAAGCGTCCCGCAGTATTGCGGGACCTTCGAGCGTCCCTGCGTGAAGCTTGCGCTCGCTCGGGCACGCTACCAAATTCCCCCCACCAAAAATACCCCAACGCCCTATCTTCGCGTTCTCTTTCCAGAATTATGGCTGAACTCGAACGTAAAAACCGTACCCAATCGCTGATCCAATTGCTACTCGCTGTAGCGCTGTTGATCATCATCAATGTGTTGGCTAACACTCGCATTGGTGGCACATCACTTTACGGCGCGTGGGACCTTACGGAGGATAAGCGGTTTACCCTCACGGAAAATACGGCAGAACAATTGCGGTCCATTGAAGAGCCCATCTTCGTTCGGGTATTGCTGGACGGAGATCTCCCCGCCAATTACCAGCGGCTAAAGGATAAGGTGGAGGAATTATTGGTCGATTTTTCCGGTTATTCTCCAAAATTGGAATGGGAATTTGCTGACCCGCTCTCCGGCGGTAGCGCGGAACAAATACAGGAACGGCAGAAGCAACTGCAGGAAGATCTTGGCATTACGCCCGTCACGGTGTTCTCCGCCGCCAGCGCTGCCGAGCGTTCGGTCAATGCCATTTATCCCTACGCAATTGTCTACTACGGCAACCGTACCCGCGTCGTTCCTTTCCTCGGCAATGCGCTGCCTAACGTCAGCGAAGAGCGGCAGGTAAATCAGGCGGAAGCTTTGTTAGAGTATAACTTCAGCCGTGCTATTGAAGGACTAACCAATAACGATAAACCACTCATCGGCTTTACCCTGGGGCACGGAGAACTGCCCGGGCCTAACACCGTTGATTTGGTCCGCAGTCTGCGGGAGGACTATGACCTCGGGCCCATTGATCTGGATAGTTTCGCTACCATTCCACAGGATGTAAAACTGCTCATCGTTGCGAAGCCGACGAAGCCATTCTCGGACTTTGATGCCTTCAAACTCGATCAATACGTAATGAACGGTGGTAAGGTGCTCTGGGCCATTGATGCTGTAGGGATGGACTATGATTCTCTTCAGGGCAGAAATGAGTTCTACCCCCAGGCCAGAGAACTCGGACTGGAAGACATGTTCTTCAAATACGGTTTTCGGCTCGATCCCGTTTTGGCACTTGACCTGGTCAGTACCCGTATCGGAATCGTAACGGGTAGTACCGGAGGGAAACCGAATATTTCAATGGTGCCCTTTCCTTATCACGTGATGGCAGTACCGGAGGGAGATCATCCCATCATTAAAAATCTGGACCCCGTAGACTTGCGTTTCCCTTCCGTTATCGAAACGGTTAACGACGAAGACCCTTCGGTCAAGAAAACACTCCTGCTGTCGACCAGTAACCGCTCCCGTCGGCAACGACTACCGTCTCCCATTGACCTGGACGCCCAGAAATATGAGATGGACCTGGATCGTTTCAATGAAAGCAATTTGCCCTTAGCTTACCTGTTGGAGGGGAGCTTTACCAGCCCCTATGCTAACCGACTGAGCCGGGAGAACGAACAGAGTCTTCGGGCACAAGGGATGGACTTTAAAGGGAAATCTGCGCCCACCAGCATGATCATTATTGCTGATGGGGATGTATTGGCCAACGGCGTTAGCAGCCAGGGCTACCGGGCCTTAGGCATTAACCCCTGGGAGAAATTTCAGTACGCCAATAAGGCGCTTATGCTCAACGCTATCGAGTACCTCATGAACCCCGACGGAGTGATTGCCGCAAGGGGCAAGGACGTGAAGCTGCGATTGATCGACAAGGAAGCAGCCATTGCTGAGGCTAACAAATGGCGAACCATTAACCTTTTGGTTCCGATGGTTCTACTGGCCATTTTCGGGCTGTTGTTTAACTGGCTCCGCCGGCGCCGGTATGCACAGAAGGGGTAAGCAAGCCGACCCAACCCGAAAATATTGCCGTCGAATGGCCGGGCTCTGCATAATTAGCCTCAATTTCGCGCTTCTGAACTAAAGTTATACCCATGAATCGTACCCTTATTCTTTTACTGGCCGTGCTGCTTTTGGGGGGCATTGCCTGGTACGCTACCACCGCAGGCGCTGCACCTGAAAAAGTGAGCGAGCGGGGCAACGACCGGCAGTTCGGTTATTCAAATATTGACGAGGTGCACCGGATCTTCATCGCTGACCGGAAAGAGCATACCGCCACCTTTACCCGGGGAGGAGTTACCGGTTGGCTGGTAGATGGCCGCCCGGCTAATGAGAACATCATGAAGAATATGATGACGACCTTGCAGAAGATAGACATTCAGTCGCTGCCAACCAGTAAAGCCGTGCCTAACATGGTGAAAAACCTGGCAACGGAGGGCATACTCGTCCAGCTCTTCGACGAAGCCGGTAAGAAATTGCGTGGCTACTACATCGGGGGCTCCACCAACGATGAAATGGGCACTTTTGCGATCATGGAGGGAAGCGAAAACCCTTACATCGTGCAAATGACGGGCTGGACCGGAAATATTCGGGCTCGCTTCAATCTTTGGGACGATGACTGGAGGGATAAGGTCTATTTTCGGATAGACCCCGACCGGGTAGAACGTTTCAGCATCGAATATCCTACCATCCGGAATAAAAGCTTCCTTTTGGAAAAGCAAGGAAGTCAATACCAGCTAAAACCCTTTTATGAATCGGAGCAAACAGGTAGGGATATCGCTCGTGGTGTCGCAGAAGGGATTTTGGCCCGCTACGAAAAATACTATGTAAACCGTTACCAGAACGAGGACGAAAAGGGGATGGAGGAAGCTAAAGAAAAACTCCCCTTCGCCATCATCACCCTTAAAGAAGAAGGGGAAGATGAGAAAGTGATGGAGTTGTATCCCCAATACCAGGAAGTCACCTACCAAAACGACCCTAAGAGTGGTGAAGTGATCACAAGCGGAGACATAAAATCCTTTAAAGCCTACATCAATAACGGAGAGGATTGGGTACTTTTGAACGTAGAAACAACGCTGCCGTTACTGGTGGGGTATGACTCTTTTTAAATGCTGGAAAGTTTACATCCAATACCGAATGATCTGGCTGTATACTAAACGATCTCGATAATTAAAACGCGGAGCGTTTTCCCACTCCCTCATCCCGCAGTATTACGGTAAGGGTTGGGGAGGGGGTTTCAAAAAACAATGCCGTGCGGTTCACCACCACCTTTTTTGTTACTCTTTTCCTGGCGCTCATTGCTTTTAGCGCCTGGACGATTGCTGAAGACCCGCAATGGGGCTTTTTCGGCCATCGTCGTCTTAACCGCCTGGCCGTTTTTACGCTCGATCAGGAGATGATGCCCTTCTTTCGGGCCAACATTGAGTGGATCACGGACCATGCCGTCGACCCGGATAAACGCCGCTACGCCACTAAACACGAGGCCGTACGCCACTACATCGATATTGACCACTGGGGAGTAAGCGAAAACTTTGAGCATGTTCCGCGCCGCTGGACGGATGCCCTGCTCTGGAAGGCCGATCTGCTGGTTATCGATTCGTCGAATGACACCGTTACCTGGAAGGTAGATGCCATCAATCAGGCGGACCCTGACTATCTTTTCGACAATGACAGCCGGGTGATTCTGCGCAGTAGCGCCGGGAAAACGCTGGAGGTTCAGTTGGGGAGTTACCGGAGTTTCTGGATCAGGAACGTGCTGCCAGTGTATTACGAGGATGAGCTGGTGGTGAGCAGTGACAGTCTGCGGGCCGTCGGCTTCCCCGTGCCGGAGGGCGGCGGAAAAATTTCCGTTCGCGACAATTTCAGCGGCTACGGTATTTTGCCCTACCACCTGGAGCAAATGCACCGGCGGATTACGAACGCCTTCGCTGAAGAGAATGCGGATAAAATCCTCCGCCTCTGCGCGGAGATGGGCCATTATGTAGGCGATGCGCACGTACCCTTACACACGACCGAAAACTATAACGGGCAGATGACCGGGCAGACGGGGATCCATGCTTTCTGGGAAAGCCGCATTCCGGAATTGTTTGCGGATGACACCTACGATTACTTCGTAGGGAAGGCAGAATACATCGAGAACCCCCGGGAGTATTACTGGGACGTTATTCTGAAGAGCCACAGTCTGGTGGACAGTGTCCTGCGCACGGAGCAACGCCTGCGCGATACCTATCCTTCGGATCAGCAGATGGTTTTTGATGAGCGGCTGGGCCGCACGATCAAGACGCAGTCGGCAGAGTTTGCTGCTGCCTGGGATAAGGAAATGCAGGGCATGGTGGAGGAGCGTTTCCGGGCAACTATCAAGTCCATCGGTAGTGTCTGGTACACTTGTTGGGTAGACGCCGGACAGCCGGACCTGAACCGCCTTTCGCCAGACCCCGTGCTATACGCCAAAACGGATACGCTGGATCAGGCGCTTAAGGGCGGAAAAATTAAAGGGCGAATTCATGAGTAGGTGGGCGCTGGCGCAGGTGCAGTGGAAAGTTGAAAAGCAATGAGCGTACGCTGACTTTTTCAGCATTGCCCTCTAAAACCTTCCCTTGCACCTGCGTTCGCGCCCACAAAACATTTGCCCCGGGGAAGATAATGGTTAGTACATTTTCTCATTCCTTCATTCTCCCATTCATTCCTTCACTATTCCCTACATTTGCCAGCGCTAAAAACGATCCGTATGACCGTAAAGACTGACCCTATTCTCCGCCGCTGGACCCTTGATGAGGTTCGTGACCTCTACCAACAGCCGATGATGGACCTCGTCTTCCGTGCTGCTTCCGTGCACCGGGAGCATCATGACCCCAATGAAGTGCAGATGAGCAGCCTGCTCAGCATCAAGACTGGTGGATGCCCGGAAGACTGCGGCTACTGCCCGCAGGCCGCCCGTTATCACACGGACATCGAGGAGAATGCCCTGATGACCGTAGAGCAGGTGAAAACCGCTGCCGAACGCGCCAAAGGCCTGGGCTCGAGCCGCCTTTGCATGGGCGCTGCCTGGCGTAACGTGCGCGATGACGAAGAATTTGAGCAGGTGCTGGATCTCGTCCGTACCGTCAATGGCCTCGATATGGAGGTCTGCGCGACTCTCGGCATGTTGACGCCCAATCAGGCGGAGCGCCTGGCCGCTGCCGGCCTCTACGCCTACAACCATAACCTGGACTCTTCCGAAGAGTACTACAAAGAAGTGATCTCTACCCGTGGCTACCAGGACCGCCTGGACACCATCGGTAACGCCCGCAAAGCCGGCCTTACGGTCTGTTCCGGCGGTATCATTGGTATGGGCGAAAGCATCGACGATCGGCTGAAGATGCTCCTTACCCTGGCCAGCCTGACGCCCCAGCCAGAGTCCGTGCCCATCAACGCACTCGTTGCCGTGGAAGGCACTCCGCTGGAAGACCAGCAGCAGGTGAACATCTTCGAGATGGTCCGCATGATCGCCGTCACCCGAATCGTGATGCCCAACTGTACGGTTCGTCTCAGCGCCGGCCGTACGACGATGAGCCCCGAAGGCCAGGCCCTCTGCTTCCTGGCGGGGGCGGGTTCTATCTTTGCGGGAGATAAACTGCTCACTACTCCAAACCCCGAAGCTTTCGAGGACCTCGAAATGTTCAACGCGCTCGGCCTCCGCCCTACGGCACCCTACGCTAAAGGCGAAAAACCCGCCATAACCGAAGACCCCGGTGCCCCCGGAGAGAAAACCCGGATCAAGTGGAGCCGGCCCGGACATAAAATTGAACGGAACGAAGCGAAGCGGAAGTAAAATAGTATTGTAGCCGGGTAGTTTTGTAGTAATGTAGTGCTTGCGTTGGAGGTGCTTCTTATTGCTTACCTGATTGCGATTACATAAATATCCCCTTAAGAAAGAACCCCTGATTTTAGTTATCGTTCCTCCAACGTGCGGTAGCCTCTACAAAACTACATTACTACAAAACTACAGTACTATGTCACGAACAATGGTTGCCGGAAACTGGAAAATGAACACTACCCCCACAGAAGGTAAAGCACTGGCCGAAGGCGTGATTGCTGCCGCTGGAACACCCTCCACAAAGGTTGTCTTTGGTGTACCCGCCATTCAGTTGATGCAGGTTAAGGCGGTTACTGCTGCCAACCCTGGCTATTTCGTTGCTGCGCAGAACATGCACCACGAAGATAAGGGAGCCTACACCGGAGAGTTGAGTGCTTCGATGCTGGCTGACGCCGGAATCGACTACGTTATTCTCGGCCACAGTGAGCGGAGAGAGTACTTTAATGAAGATGACTCCCTCATCAATACTAAGGTATTGAAAGCCCTCGCTGCAGGCATTAAGCCGATTTATTGTTGTGGAGAAAAACTCAACGTCCGTGAAGCGGGTAACCACGAAATGGTGGTGAGTAAGCAGATTGAGGAAGCACTCTTTAGCCTGTCCCGTGATCAAATTAAAGAAGTGGTTATTGCCTATGAACCCGTTTGGGCTATTGGCACGGGCGTTACGGCCAGCCCGCAGCAAGCGCAGGATATGCACGCGCACATCCGCCGGATGATCGACAATCAGTTCGGCAGCGAGATTGCTGCTAATGTGACCATTCTCTACGGCGGTTCTGTGAAGCCCGCCAACGCGGAAGAAATATTTGGTATGCCTGACGTAGACGGTGGTCTGGTGGGCGGTGCCAGCCTGAGTGTGGAGAACTTTGTGCCGATTATTAAGGCGCGGTAAGTTTTGACCTGTACATTCCATGAAACATGGCTCATCCCGGAGTTTGGGCAGCCTTTTCTGTGTTTTCTCGGATGGAACCTGGTTCGGTCGGTATAAAAAAGCGATCAGCGGACAGCATTCAGAGCCGTTTTGCCTGAATGCTGTCCGCTGATCGCTAAAAATCCTATTTTTTGCCAGAAAACACCGTCATCTAATCCGAAAATTAGGGATGACTCATGTTTTTGCGTTTTGAAGCGCTTTACGGACAGTAGTACACGAATCAGGCGGGGCAAATTCCCCTGTCGTGAGGAGAAATGCACTATAAGCGTAGGCAAAACGAACATCTTCCGCTATTCTTCAGGTTATAGAGGAAAAAGCATAAGATGACTTCGGAAAACTTACTCAAAGGCGCCCTGTGTGGTTTCGTTGCCGGAGTAGCAGCGACCATCGCCAAAACTGTCTGGGAAGATTACTTCCCCGTTCGTGATGAGGATACAGACACGCCGCCGGCAATAATTGCGCAGCGCATCACTGAACGGACGCTAAGCGATAAAGAAAAGGATCGGGCTTCCATGGGGATCCACGTTACTTTTGGTGTTGGTACGGGCGTTCTGTACGGTGTCTCCGGTGAAGTGGTGCCAGAGATAACGAGTGGTTTAGGCGCTCCCTTCGGGCTGGGGTTTTATGCTCTGACGCACGGATCAGTTGTTCCGGCACTAGATTTAGAGCCCTGGCCAACGGAGGTAAAGCCAGCTTACGCTGTCAATGAGTTTGCCGGGCATTTTGTGTATGCACTTACGCTGGAGGCGGTACGTAGAGGAATGCGTCGCTACGTCGTGTAATAAGCGTTTTCTGGTCGTGGCTACTGGCCTTTTAGGGTTTTCGTTCACTGGATCCCGTTGTGGCAGCTCGCAGAGCCTGGGAACGCAAGTTGGGTTTCGCTTCGGGGCTGCCTGCGGGGGGTAACCCCAATAAGGCTCTATCCTACCCCTCAATATGAAACGAAATCGTAAACGTTCGGCTCAATACCTTATCCAGCACCGTACTCTGCGGTAGGTTAGGGTTGAAGAGCAGGGTATTGCCGATACCCTGACTGACCTTGAACTCCGGTGAGAAGATGAAATAATCAAAGAAGAACTGCATTCCGGCGCCGTACTCGACGTGGAAATCGTGCGGACTAATCCGCACCAGGTTATCGGACTGCCGGGTGCGGCTCTCGCTGGCCACATCGAAGCTATACTTTACCCCGGCAATGAGGAAAAGCCGTTTGTCGTGGTAAGGCGCCGACTTATAGCGGAAGTGAAAGGGAAGCTCTACGAAAACAGATTGGACGGATTCCTGCAGGTCGGAACGGCCGCGGTTTTGCTGTTCGTAGTTCAGCCGGCGCTCGGCGAAGCTGAAGCCCGGAAGGAAGCGGAAGTCGAAGTACTTACCGATCTTCAGGTTAGCAATCATGTTCAGGTTGAAGCCCGGGCCCGATAAACTTTTGACGGACACGATGGTGTCGCTGAACAAAAATTCTTCACTCCGAAACGGGGTGTACCGGCTGGAGTTAAAGCCCAGGGTGAGGCCAAAGTAGAAAGGTTTAGCCTGGAAATCCTGGAAATTGTAGTTCTTGCCGCCCACGAATTGGGCGCGGCCGCAGGTGCAAAGAAATACCACCAGCAGCAGGGTGAGGATTACTTCACGGCCGTATAAATGGAGGCAATTCCGAAAGTTAACGCTTTGCATTCAGTCTGTTTATAGCCCAGCTTGTCAAGCTTGTCCGTGAAGGCTTTTCCACTGGGGAATGCCTGGACGCTCTCAAAGAGATAGGCGTATGCTCGGGGATCTTTGGACTGTAAACGTCCGATTAGCGGCATAATTTTACCGAAGTAGAAATTAAAGCCCCAACGAATGGGCGCAAAGGTAATACGGCTGAACTCCAGAATCACTAATTTTCCTCCCGGACGAAGTACACGACGCATTTCTGCCAGGCCTTTTTCCAGGTTTTCAAAGTTGCGGACGCCGAAAGAAACGGTGACGGCATCGAAGGAATCATCCTCGTAAGGAAGGTCCTCACTGTCACCCTGAACCAGGGTGATCCGATCATCCAGCCCCGCCGCTGAAACCTTCTTTCGGCCGTATTTCAACATTCCCTCACTCAGGTCCAGCCCGGTGACGTGGTCTACGTTCGCCCGCTTTATGGTCTGGATGGCAACGTCGGCGGTGCCCGTGGCTACGTCCAGAATCTTCTTATGCACGGCGGAGTCGAGCTGTTTAATCATCTTGGCCCGCCAAAGCGTATCCACTCCCAGAGAGGTGCCCCGGTTGAGCAGGTCGTAGTTCGGGGCGATGCTGTCAAACATCTTGCCAACTTCAGCTTTCTTGGAGTCTTCTTCGCCGTAAGGCTTTATTACGTTGTGATCAGTTGTTGCCATGCAGAAGGAACGATTGGGGCGGCGTTTGGTTTCAGAAAAAAGTGAAAGCTTAGATTTAAGTTGCCTCACGATAAGAATAGCAGTTGTTTCTGCTTTGCTGTTTAACCTTTCATAGCACCTGCGTTCGCGCCTGTTGCTAAGCCAATACCGTCCTGGGGTGCAACGCCAGGCTGAGGTCCTCTAGTTTTTCCGGGGCCGGGTGCTTGCCTTCTTTGAGCAACTTCATGCCCAGCATGTAAGCGCGGGCATGATTGACGGCATCCACCGCCAGCAGCTTGTCGCCGGAGAAATACCAACAGGAATGCTGGTGTGGATCATCTCCTTCTTCCCGGCGAACGACCAAGCGATCGTATCCCGATGCCAGGCCACACATCTGAAGCTTTACCTCAAACTGATCGGACCAAAACCAGGGAAGCGAAGCATACTCCGTTGGAATGCCGCAGATATTCGCTGCGGCAACTTTGGCCTGGTCCACGGCATTTTGCACCGATTCCAGGCGAATTTCTTTTTTATAGCGCGGGTGAAAAAAGGAAGTACAGTCTCCGATGGCGTAAATGTCCGGATCAGAAGTCTGCATCCGGGCATTCACCGCAATTCCGTTGGAGATTTTCAACCCGGCCATTTGTGCTAACGCAGTGTTGACCACCACACCAACGCCGACGATAAGCATATCTGCGGCGTATCGTGATCCGTCTCCGCAGAATACTTCAAGCTCACTCCCTTTTATTTCGATGGCAGTTACGTTCCGCCCGGTAGCAATGCTAACGCCTTTGTCAGTATGTAAGCGCGTAAAGAAAGCTGACATCTCCGGAGAAGTAACCCTGGCTAAAACCCGCTCTTCTCTTTCCAAAACGGTCACCCTGCCCCCAAGTTTGCGTAAGGAGGCTGCGGCCTCTAACCCGATATATCCTCCCCCGATTACCACAACCCTTTTTCCGGAGCTGGCAAAAAAAGCGTTTCGGATACCACGGGCGTCCGCTGCCGTCCGTAGCCCGAAAATTTTGTGGCTGCTTTTTAAGCCGGGAATCGGAGGCATCAGGGGGCTGGCACCCGTAGCGAGTAGAAGCTGGTCATAGGAGCAGGTCTCTCCGTCCGATAAACGGACAATTTTATCCTTCGGCAGGATTTCGGTTACAGACCTTCCCGTCTGAAGATCAATATTCTCCGATTCATAACTGCTGATACCTTTAAGGAGACTGTCTTCAACACCAGTGTCCCCGGAAAGAAAAACCTTGGAGAGGGGAGGGCGATGATAGGGTAATTCGGGCTCCCGGTCAAAGAGCTTAATGTTTCCCTTCCAGCCCTGCTTCCTTAGCGCGAAAGCTGCATTTACGCCCGCATGGCTGGCCCCGATGATGAGGCAGGTTTGATGAGCCGTTCTGTCCACCATTAGTTAGCAACTTTAAGGGTGATACCGTCCAATGCCTCCGTAATGGAAATCTGACAGCTCAGTCGGCTAAATTCGTTGACGTTATCGTCGAACTCCAGCATGTCTTTTTCCAGGTCTCCCGGAGCACCGGTTTTTTCCCAATCTTCAGGGGCGACGTGTACGTGACAGGTAGCGCAGGAGCAGACGCCTCCGCAATCACCATCGATACCGGGTACATTATTATTAACGGCAAGCTCCATAACGGAGCCGGAGTCGGCTGCAAGTTTCAGCGATTTTCCCGCCTGGGTGATGAATGTGATGTTGGCCATTTTCGTTGCTTTTTATTTACGTTGGTCGTTTAGGATATCTGGATTTGAAGGCGGTGAAAACCGACCTTCCTTTCGAATTCTCCCCACTGTTCGATATTGTCTTCGTAGTTGGTTACTTCGATTTTATTTACTCGCCTGGCGAGTGCATTGATCAGGACTTTTAAGACCTGACGGGCGTGCGGAGCGCCCAGACATTTGTGAATACCGAAGCCAAAACCAAGGTGTGGGTTGGCTTTCCGTTCAATGACCACTTCGTTCGGGTTTTCGAACACGCCGGGGTCCCGGTTAGCGGCGGCCCAGGCCAGGGAGATTCTGGTGTTGGCGGCAACGGGGCAACCACTTACTTCGGCATCTTTGGTGGCTACCCGGCCCATGTGTGTCAGGGGAGAGAAGTAGCGCACCAGTTCTTCCACTGCCCGGGTGGTCAGGTCCGGATTTTCTTTGAGCCGGGCTAAATCCTCGGGGTTTCCGGCAAAATAGGCCAGGGTGTTGGTGACGGCGTTGATGACGGTATCCCGTCCACCCGCGAAGGTCAGGATCATCACGCCTTTTATCTCCTCGATTGTAAGCTTTCGTCCTTTGTATTCCGCCCGAAGCAGATGGGCGTAAAGGTCTGTCCCGTTTTCCGGGTCCTTTCCGGCGCGGGCGATCTCTGCGTCCAGGTAGTCATAGAGCTGATTGGCCTTGCCGCTGTCCAGCGGGTCATCATCACTGCGGAAAACGTGGGTACCCCAGCCGATCCAGTGCTCGGCTTCCTGCCTGGGGCAGTTGAGCAACAACGTCAGTGCACGGGATTGTAAGGGTAAGGCAAAATCATGGACGACCTCCATGGCACCTGCGTTCAGCGCCCGATCAAGCTCACTGTTGATCAATTCAGTAAGTGCCGCTTCATACGCTTCTTCCAGTGGCCGGCGAAACCACGCTTCCACTAAAGCGCGATAAGCAGTATGTTCTGGCGGGTCCGTCTCAAAGGGGATCTGCCTGATATCACGGATGTTAACCTCGGACGGGACGACTATTCTACCGGGTTTGGCACCGGATTGATAAGTCTTCCAGTCATGGGCGCTTTTGCGTACGTTTCGGTGGCCCAGAACCATTTTTACGGGGTCTCCCTGATCGTCAATTTCCTGAATACCTTCCGCTTCACGAGCGGCGGCAAAAGGGTCGGGGAAATCACTGAAAGGGCACTTTTTTGTGGGCATAATCGATACTTGGAATGGTCACTCAGTAGTTTGACAAAGTTCTCCTGTTCGGGCAAGTACTATATTGCGCATTCAAACCAAAAAGTACCTTATTCTATCATCCCGCTGGGTAAATGCGCTTGATATTCAGCTAAAAAAGCAATTATGCGTGCTGTTTTTGAAGATCTTCCGGTTGGTAACCGGCAATCCATTAATGCTTTTCATTATGCAGAGGCCTCTTTTAATACGCCCTGGCATTTTCACCCCCAGCACGAGCTGACCCTGATCGAAGAAAGCAGTGGTACCAAGTTTATCGGCGACTACGTAGGTGCCTATGCGCCGGGAGAACTGGTCTTGCTGCAGGGCAATCTTCCGCATTGCTGGAAGAACCAGCCCCGAACGGGCAGGAGCCGTTCTACGGTGATTCAGTGGAGCCCTGAAACTTACTCCCGGGCTCCGGAACTGGACGGTGTGTTCCAACTATTACAAGCCGCTGCTAAGGGCTTGTTGTTTGATCTCCGGGATGTCCAATCTCTGCGGATGGAAGTCCATCGCCTGCCAACTTTGCCGCCGGCGGAGCAGTACCTCCAGCTGCTGTCAGTACTTCAGCAACTGACAAGCTGCCGGTGGACATCATTATCGAACTCAAGCTTTCAGCAGCCGATATCTTCAGGGCATGGCAGTCGTATGCAGCGCATCCATCGTTTCGTGGAGCAAAACTTTCAGCGAAAGGTCAAATTGCTTGAAATCGCTCAGGAAGTGCATCTGTCAGAACAAGCCTTTAACCGCTTCTTTCGCAAAACAATGGGGCGTCCATTTTTTTCCTTTTTGAACGAATATCGGGTGAACCGAGCCAGCCAGTTGTTGATAGAAACAGACTGGCCCGTAGGGAGAATTGCCCCGGCCTGCGGTTTTGCGTCCTTGCCGTTTTTTCACCGTCAGTTCAAGCGCTTTATGGAGCTGACTCCGCTGCAATACCGCAAGCAACACCAGCCGTAAACCGGCCGGCTAAAGCTGCCCGTTTGATAGCTTTAGCCGAATGTGCAAAATGTAGTATTCAGCAAGCACTGACGGCAATTTCAGACTCCAGACAGGGGGGAGAGTGGTGCCGTTTGGCCCACAGAAAAACAGGGAGAATGATCGCTTGAAAAAGGCGTAATTTGGCGGGCTCAAAAGTAGGTAAATGAGCCATGTTTTTGTATCTTCGCGGACAGCTCCGACAGGAACTGAAAAATTAGTTGTTCAGGCGCTGACGCTGGTGCAATGTAAGTTGAGTGGCAAAGTAAATTTCATCGGCTCCGAGCCGCACTTTTTCACCTTGCTGCTTAACCCTTGATTGCCTCCTGCGTATGCGCCCAATTGCCCGTATTCAGGCCGTTACACTAAGATTTACGCTTTTACCAGATAAAAAAATATGCCAGATAAACAGCGCATTATTCCGGTCAACATTGAAGACCAGATGAAATCCGCCTACATCGATTATTCGATGTCGGTTATCGTTAGCCGGGCGCTGCCCGACGTTCGCGATGGGCTTAAACCCGTACACCGGCGGGTACTGTACGGAATGGATCAACTTGGCCTGAGTTTCCGGAGTTCTCACAAGAAGTCCGCCCGTATTGTTGGTGAGGTACTCGGTAAGTACCACCCGCATGGTGACAGTTCCGTTTACGATACGATGGTGCGGATGGCTCAGGATTGGTCTCTCCGCTATCCGCTGGTTGACGGTCAGGGTAACTTTGGTTCTATGGACGGGGACAGCCCCGCCGCCATGCGATACACGGAGGCCCGGATGGAGCGCATCAGCGACAGCATCCTCGGAGACCTTGATAAAGATACGGTTGACTTTCAACTGAACTTTGACGATACGCTCAAGGAGCCTACCGTATTGCCTACCCGTATTCCGAACCTGCTCGTGAACGGTGCCTCTGGTATCGCCGTTGGTATGGCTACGAACATGATGCCCCACAACCTGAATGAGGTGGTGGATGGAATCGTTGCTACGGTAGACAACCCGGAGATCAGCATCGATGAATTAATGAATTACATCAAGGCACCTGATTTTCCTACCGGAGGTATCATCTACGGTATCGACGGTGTTCGGGAAGCCTTCCGTACGGGGCGTGGTAAAGTCGTCCTTCGTGGACGGGCAGAAGTCGTTGTTGATGACAATGACCGCGAGACGATCATCATTACCGAGATTCCGTATCAGGTTAACAAGGCTACCCTGGTGGCTAAAATCGCTGAACTCGTCAACGAAGGTAAAATCACGGGCGTAAGCAACGTACAGGACCTTTCTGACCGGGACGGTCTGCGCATAGCCATCGAAATTAAGCGGGACGCGATGGGTTCCATCGTGCTTAGCTATCTCTACAAGTACACCGCGCTGCAAACCAGCTTCGGGGTTAATAACGTCTGCCTCGTTAACGGCCGGCCGATGACACTGAATCTGAAAGACATGATCGAAGAGTTTATCCTCTTCCGGATCGAGGTCATTCAACGCCGGACACAGTATGAGCTGAACAAGGCCCTTGCACGTGCACACATCCTGATCGGACTGCTGATCGCTCTTGATTATCTCGATGAGGTAATTGCCCTGATTCGTGCCTCCGCCACTCCTGAAGAAGCTAAGATTGCTTTGATGAAGGGAGAGTTCATTGACGACAAGAAAGCCTTCTGGGCCAAGTTTGGTGACCTTGTAAAGGAGGTTCAGACCGGAGAGTTTGTTGTTGAAGATGGCAATGTCCTCTCCGAATGGCAGGCGAAGGCCATCCTTGATATGCGCCTTCAGAAACTGACGGGACTGGAGATCGATAAGATCCGTGAAGAGTACGACGAGATTAAGGCGCTTATTGATGACCTGAAAGACATTCTGGGCAGCGAATCGCGTCAGCGGTCCATCGTCAAGGAAGAACTGATTGACATCAAGACCCGCTTCGGTGACGAGCGGCGCTCTGAAATCAGCCTCGACACCTCAGACATTTCCATCACCGATATGATCGCTGATGAAGACGTTGTGGTGACCATCTCCAAGCTTGGTTACATCAAGCGAACACTGGTTAATGAGTACCGCGCCCAAAGTCGTGGTGGCCGCGGCAGCCGTGGCTCCAAAACCCGGGATAAGGACTTCGTGGAACACATGTTCATCGCCAGTAACCACAATTACCTGATGCTCTTTACGGAGCAGGGGCGTTGTTTCTGGCTCCGTATCTATGAAATTCCGGAGGCGGGTAAGAATTCCGCCGGGCGGGTGATTCAGAACATTTTGGCGATGCCGAAGGATGATAACGTCCGGGCTTACATCAGTGTAGCTGACCTGACCGATGAAGAGTTCCTCGAGCAGCACTCCATCATCTTCGCGACTAAGAAAGGTATTGTGAAGAAGACAAACCTGGAGGCTTACTCCCGGCCGCGCACAAATGGTATCAACGCCATTTCGATTAATGAGGATGATCAGCTTATTGAAGCTAAGCTGACGAATGGCAGCAGCCACGTTTTCCTGGCAACCAGTAAGGGACAGGCCATTCACTTCGAAGAAGAGAAGGTCCGGAACATGGGCCGTACGGCAACTGGTGTCCGGGGTATTTCGCTCAACGGCGAAGATGACTCTGTAATCGGTATGGTTACGATTGATCATGAGCTGGACGCTGACAAGACGATCCTCGTCGTCAGCTCTCAGGGTATGGGCAAACGCTCTGCTTTTGATGACTATCGAATCACCAACCGGGGAGGTAAGGGAGTACGCACGATGAAGGTGACCGAAAAAACCGGCGAACTCGTTGCGCTGAAGGCGGTGACTGACGACGAAGACCTGATGATCACCAATCGCTCCGGAATACTGATTCGCACTACAATGGACGAGCTCCGCGTAATGGGGCGCTCTACTCAGGGCGTAAAGCTCATTCGCCTGGAAAAAGGTGACGCGATTGCCGATGTGGCCGTTGTACCTGCAGGTGAGGACGAAGAAGAAAGCAACGAGGAGGAATAACCTCCGTTTTTACACGCAATTACACCGATCAATTAACCCGTGTTACCGTTAAAATGGTGGCACGGGTTTTTACTCTACTGCAAGATTCCTTTATTTTTAGGAATGTATTAACGACTTTTGCGGCAGCAATTAACGTTTCCGTGTTATCAAACTCACGCAGTGAACGTCTACACGGACGTAAACCAATTACGAAAAACCAACAAACTACCATCATGCGTAACATTTTATTTAGCATGCTCGTACTTCTCCTCTCCGCAACGGCCCTGACGGCCCAGACGGGAGCAGACGCGCTTAAAGCCGCCAAGAAAGCATTTGACAGCTACTCCCTCAATCAGGATGGAGAGGCACTCAAAGAAGCTGCGGATATGATTCAAGTCGCCATGAAAGACGGCGCAGTTGCCGCAGACCCTAAAGCTCTGCTGGAGGCAGGCGACATTTACTCCGGCCTTATTGCCAACTACATTCAGCAGCGGGTTGTCGATCCTTCTACTGCTAATGCTCTTGTGGAAAATGCGGCTGTTTTGGGCGCTAAAGCTTACATGGAGGCTTTTGCAAAAAGTGAGAAGAAGGGTGGAAAGAAAGCTGCTCTTAAGGGTCTGACCGGTATTCAGGGCAATGTCTCTAATGAAGGCATCTACGCCATTCAGGATAAGAACTACGAAGCCAGTTTCGAAGCTTTTCAGACGAGCGTAATGCTACACAATTTTCTAAAGGAAAATGGTGGTGAGTCTGCTCTGGATGAAGCTAAGCTCAACGACGAGAAGTACTACGCAGGTCTGTCCGCTATTCTCCTCGAGAAGTTCGATGACGCTGAAGTTATGTTCAAGGACCTCTACGACGCTAAGTACGATGACTCTGGTCTGTACGATGGTCTGTACAAGGTTTACAGCGGTAAAGGCGACATGAAGATGGCCGGTAAATTCCTGGCTGAAGGCCGTGAGAAATTCCCGGAAGAAACCAACCTGTTGTTCACGGAGATCAACTACTACCTGGCAGAAGGTCGCCTTGACGAGCTGACGGATAAGTTGCAGGAAGCGATCAACAAAGAGCCAGACAATGTTAGCCTGTACGCTACCCTCGGTCAGGTATACGAGCAGCTTTACAATAAGGCAAATGAAGAAGGTGATGAGGCTAAGGCTACAGACTACTTCAACAAAGCACAGTCTCAGTACGAAACAGGTCTTACGAAAGACGCTGAAGCTACGCGCCTGATCTACAGCCTTGGTGCGTTGATCTACAACCGTGGTGCTGCCATGACGCAGGAGCTGATCAAGCTTGGTGATGATTACTCTAAGGAAGGACAGAAGAAGTATGACGCCATGAAGGCCAAGGTGGATGCTGAGTTCAACAAAGCACTTCCTTACTTCCAGAAGGCAGAAATGTCTGACCCGAATGATCTGAACACGCTCATCGCCCTTAAGGAGATGTTTGCCCGTAACAGTGAGTTTGAAACTTCCAATGAGTTCAAAGCCCGTATTGAAAAGATTCAGGCTGGTGAAAAAGTTGAGAAGTCTTACTTCAAGGAAAAGGGTATGTAAGCAGGGAGAGTTCTTCCTTTTTATATCCAATAAAGTTCGAATGGCTGGTGGCACGACGCTCACCAGCCATTCGTTTTTTGTTGAACGCTAAGGGTAGGTTGATCTGTTTGTGAGGGTGAAACCCAAGCCAGGATTGGGGGAGATATTACCGCTTGGAATTCCTCCCTAACCGTGCGCTTCGTGCCTGTCTGGGGCGGTCCTATGGGGAGGAACTTTTAAAAACGCTCCGCGTTTTGAGTCTTAAGTCCGACACGCTGATTACCAGACAAACGGAATAGCCTGTTTCGGGAGCTATCTTCGGCCT
This sequence comes from Neolewinella agarilytica, assembly GCF_900110645.1. Taxonomy (GTDB): domain Bacteria; phylum Bacteroidota; class Bacteroidia; order Chitinophagales; family Saprospiraceae; genus Neolewinella; species Neolewinella agarilytica. The sequence continues at coordinate 100,915 of NZ_FOFB01000001.1, read as the reverse complement.
CTCAATAGGTACTTTCGCACAAAATTATCCACTCTTGCGATACTTCATTTTACTTGCTCTGTCGGTTTTACTCTACGGTTGTCCGCCCGATGATCCCGTAGTCATCGGTAATTCTATTAGTATTGCCCGTTTGGCGGTGTATGACTATGATGTCGATATTGACATCGTTCCGGGAGAAGATACCTTCACGATTTTTACCCGTACGGACTCAACTTTGATCCTTCAGCAGACCAGAACGGTAGATCCGGATATTTCGCTAAGCGGAGATGAAAGCAACCAGACGATTTACATCGTTGTCCCGAATACCCTGACGGAATTTTCTTTCTCCGATGGAGACTGGGCGGGGCTGAAGACCTTTGCTTTTACCAGTGAGCGGACGGTAAACGAACCAGTAGGCCGTGTAACCGGAGGAACACTGACGGGAAACCGCCTTAGTATTGACAACAGCTGGATTATTAATGGAACTGTAACGATCTCCGAAGACTTTGGCCCGAGCTTCCCACTGGACATGACGGGGACTTTCTCTTCGCGCTAGTCTAGCCAAAGAGTGCCAATTGCCCCGTATCGACGTGGCGACCGCTTGCGCTTCGTCCGTGCAAAATTCGGTGCCGGATAATTTTCGGGTCGAAGCCCAGCTGCCGGAAATCCTTGTCCGCGCAAATAAGAAAGTACTGAGATCGCTTCCAGACAATCCCTATTTTCTTCAGGTGTTCCCGGCGTAAGGGCTGGAAACGACGGGATTGGACGATCTTTCGGGCGGACTTTACACCGACGCCGGGGATGCGGAGAATCATCTCCAGGGGAGCGGTGTTGATGTCTACAGGGAATAATGCCGGGTTCCGGAGAGCGTAGGCTAGTTTAGGATCAAGGTCAGGATCCAGCATCGGGTTATTGTCATCAACTATTTCATGGGCGTCGAATCCATAGAAGCGCATCAGCCAGTCAGCCTGATAGAGGCGGTTCTCCCGCCGGAGGGGCGGAGCACTAAGCGTTGGCAGGCGGTTGTCATCACTAATGGGAACATAACCGCTGTAGTAGACCCGCTTCAGGGATTGCTTGTCGTATAGAGTAGCGGACAGGGAAAGGATGTCCTGGTCGGTTTCCGGGCTGGCCCCAATAACCATTTGGGTAGACTGGCCGGCTGGCGCAAAGTTGGGCTTGTGGACGGACTTAATCAGGGCCTTGCTTTCTGCCCGGTAACCGTCAATGGATTCTTTAAGGAAATTCATTGGGGCGTAGGCATCCTTGAAGCTTTTTTCCGGAGCCACTTTTTTGAGACTCATTTCACTGGGCATTTCCAGATTGACGCTCAGGCGGTCAGCATAGAGACCCGCTTCATGGATCAACTCGTCGCTGGCACCGGGGATAGCTTTCAGGTGGATGTAGCCATTGAATTTATGCTCCGTACGAAGCTTTTTAGCTACGCGAACAAGACGCTCCATGGTGTAGTCCACATCCTTAAAGATACCGGAGCTGAGAAAGAGCCCTTCGATGTAGTTACGCTTGTAGAAGTTAATCGTAAGATCAACCACCTCCTGAACCGTAAAGGCGGCGCGCTTCACGTCGTTGCTCTTACGGCTGACGCAGTAGGCACAATCGAAAATACAGTGATTGGTCAACAGAATTTTGAGCAAAGAGACACAACGACCATCCTGGGTGTACGTGTGGCATATACCCATGCCGGTGGCGTTGCCCAGGCCATCAGGGGTGTTCTTGCGCTTGCTTCCGCTGCTGCTGCAGCTTACGTCATACTTAGCGGCGTCAGCCAGAATTTTTAGCTTTTCTCCCGTTCTGTGGTTCATACTGCAAATATAACATAAAATGTTTTATGTTTATAATTTTCACTGCTTTCTATTGGTATTTACTTTGCACCTGCGTCCGCGCCTTAAAAAGGTTATTGGCAGAATAGAAAGTCGGTTTCATGTCGCTATGCGATGTATTATTTGTTGTTTGGCTTGAATTATCAGGAAAAACATATATTTAGGCAGGTAAACTATCACTGAAGATCAAGAAAAAAATTGTCCTTAAACGGTTTCTAACCGCTTCACGCTCCAGGCGTATGCAGTCTTTGTTGTGGGGGCTGTTAATACTGGTTTGTAGCCCGGTTGTTCTTGGTCAGACCGCAGAGATATGTGACAATGCCATTGATGATGATCTGGATGGCTTGATTGACCTTAACGATCCTGACTGCGACTGCCCGGTGGCGGCACCCGTTTCGCTGATCCCTAATCCCTCATTTGAGGAGGCAGACTGTTGTCCTGGCAGTAGAAGCCAGTTGGGCTGCGCTTCCGGCTGGATTCAGGCTTCGGAGCCGACTACTGATTTGATCCACGATTGTGGCTGGGCCGGTTGGGACGACTACCTGCCGCCCCGGCCATTTCCCGATGGAGAAGGAATTATGGGATTCAGGGACGGCAGACCAGCTTTTATGGAAGAGACCGTTCCTCAATCCAATTGGAAGGAATACGCCGGAGCTTGCTTGCTGAATCCGCTCATTGCCGGTAACCGGTATCGCTTTGAGTTTGATTTAGGTTTCTCTAATCTTATCAACTCTCCGCCCATCAATGTTACGTTTTTCGGAGCTACAGATTGCGCTAATCTGCCCTTTGGAGTGGGCGAGGTGGACCTCGGTTGTCCTACCAACGGACCCGGCTGGGTTCGTCTTGGGTCCACTCGTGTTCAGGGAGGAAGTGGGAATCAATGGGTAAAATCCGGAATAGAAGTTACACCAACGGAGGATATCCGGGCTATTGCCATTGGGCCAGCTTGTCAGGAAAGGCCTTCCCAAGTTTCATTGTATTACTTCTTCGACAATTTGCTACTTGCGGATTTTGAATCTTTTCAATTTAAGATTAGCGGCACGGCTCACCTCTGTTCCGATGCTTTTACCTTACAGCTTCCTTCACGTGATAATCTGAGCTACCAGTGGTATCTGGAAGGAGTCGCTCTGGTGGGTGAAATTACCCCGATGCTCAGCCGCATGTACGGTTTTGGTCAGTACGTATGCCGGGTGGAGGATGCGGATGGTTGCCGGGTTACCCCTGCTTACAACCACCAGGTTTTTCCCATCGAACGGGAAGCAAGTGCGACCATTTGTACGGCCGAGGTTTTTCCTTTTGGAGGGCGGGAACTAACGGAGACAGGGTCTTATATCGACACCTTTAAATCCGTAAATAATTGCGACAGTATCGTCACGCTCGATCTACGGGTATTGGTTGATCTGGCGGATACTCTCTCGGCGAAAATATTTGACGGCGAAGCCTTTGAAGTGGCCGGACGCCGACTTAGAACTGCTGGTAATCACGCTATTTCGATACCTTCTTCCATCGGCTGTGACAGTCTTGTTTTAGTAGACATTGATTACTACAATGTTTATTTCCCTACGGCCTTTTCGCCGAATGGCGATGGGGTTAATGATCGCTATGAAGTATTCGGGAATGAGGACATACTGGAGGTGCTTGACTTGTCGGTCTATGATCGTTGGGGTAGTCTTATCTCCTCAGGCCTGGATTGGGATGGCACTGATCATGGCCGTAAAGCTGCGCCGGGTGTATACGTCTATCGGGTTCGTTTATTAATGGACGATGGGGGAGAGCGGGAATTTTCTGGTTCCATGATGTTGATGCGATAGCGGGGCAGTGGAGTGCAGGCACTTCGGCTAGGCTCAGCAGAGCTGCAGGGGGAGTTGTAATAGCATATATTTGCCCATCATGCGTAAACTCTTACTTTTTTCAGGTGTCCTCGTCGTGCTCTACATCAGTATTACCTGGTTTTTCAGTAGCCTGATTCTTCACACGCCGGACCGTGATATTGCTACCGTATATCAAATGAACCAGGAGCGCTGGTCGCTGGATCTGGATAGTCTGTTACAAACGCTTCCCGTTCCCGAGGATATCAGTTTTGAAAGCCCACATGATGGAATTGAATTGAAGGGATGGCTCTTTCAGCCCGATACCGTTCGTTGTGGAGTAGTGATGGCGCACGGGTATAGCGTCAATCGGGCAAATATGCTCAAGTATGCGCCCATCTTTGATAGTTGTGGCTGCGCGCTCTTGTTGTATGACCATCGCGGACACGGAACTTCCAGCCCTGACTCCTACGGCAGCGGCGGTTACCACGAAGCGACGGATTTGATGGCTGCATCAGCTTTTCTTCGGCAGGAAACCGGTTTGCCGATGCACAAGATTGGTTGGTACGGAGAAAGCTGGGGTGGAGCAACGGTTATTCTGGCCGCTGAGCGGGCGGCAGAAAAGCCCGCCTGGATCGTAGCTGAAAGCCCCTTCGACAGTTGGGAAAGTGCTATCATGGAACGCGGCTTGAAAGACTACGGAAACGCTCTTAAGATACTAACGCCCGGCGCTTTCGGCTGGGCGGGCTGGCGGGGAGAGTTTGACTTTGACGAAATTCGCCCCGTGGAAGCAGCTTCCAGGCTGGAAGTACCACTATTGTTATTTCATTCACAAGCAGACACCCTGACGGGGCCCGTTCAGTCAGACAACATCGCCGCTGCGACTCCAAGAGAACTCTTAACTTATCATCCACTCGATTGGGGAGCCTGGCACGCCCACAACATTATCTGGCGAAGAGACGAGTACACCCGCCTGGTGCTGGACTTCGTGGGTGATTTTTGTGAATAGTTACTCCGCTTCAGGGCCGATATTAACTGAAAATTTTTTTGATCATGCAACGTAGAACTTTTCTGGCTTCCGGCCTTATCCTTCCTTCAGCTTTGGCTACTGCCGCCGGTAGTCAATCTAGTCTGTCTGCATTACCCGCAGAAGTTAAGTTCGCCCTTAGTTTAAAAGCCGATGCAATTGGTGTTAACGGTACCGCCGATGAGCTATTGGCAGCAGCCATTAAGCACGGCTACGGAGCACTTTCCATACCCGCTCAATGGGTGGAGGGGTGGACTGATAAAAAAAAGGCGGCCTTCGCAGACAAGGCCAGGAAGAATAATATTGCCTGGGGAGCTAACGGTCTGCCCGTCGAGTTCCGTAAATCCGAAAGTCAGTTCAAGGCGGATCTTGGAGCATTACCGGTCCACGCTAAGAATCTGGCAGATATTGGCGTCACCCGAATCGGCACCTGGATCGTCTCCGGCCATGATCAACTTACCTACAATGAGAATATGAAGCAGCACGCGGACCGACTGCGGGATGCAGCCCGTATTCTTGGTCAACATGGCATTCAGCTTGGGTTGGAATACTTAGGCACGCCCTCCATCCGGCACAACGCCCGTTTTGCCTTTATTTCCACCGGGAAGGAACTCCGGGAAATGATTGCCCTGATCGGGGAGCCTAATGTTGGTGTAATTCTTGACAGTTACCACTGGTATACTGCCCAGGAATCCGTAGAAGACCTGATGCAATGGAAGAACGAAGAAATCGTCGCCGTTGACCTCAACGACGCCAACGCCCAACTGAAGCTCATTGATCAGACGGATGTCGCCAGGGAGCTCCCCGGTGCCACCGGAGTTATCGACCTGGCTGGCTTCATCAGGGCACTGGTCAAAATCGGTTATGACGGACCCGTCCGTGCCGAGCCCTTCAACTCCACCCTGAATCAGATGGATAATGAGTTGGCCATCGCCGCTACTTTCCATGCGGTTAAGTCCTCCGTAGAGAAGGCGTTGGATTAAGACGCACTTCGCACTTTTGAGTCCGACCGAGGGGAGCACCTAAAAGCGCGAAGCGCGTCTGCCAGAATAGGAAGCGCTAGCGATCCTTTTCGCCTGCAAGTTCGCGCAGGGAGCGTCTGAAATTTTAAGCTGTATAGCAGCCTTATACTTTAGGCTCCCATCCTTTCTCATACTCCCGCTTCCACATGGCGATGGCTTCTTTTTCCTTCGGCATGCCGGTTTTGGGATCCGTATGTAGATCCATCTTAAGGCGCTGGGCCATATTACCGAGGTGACAGATGGTTACGCTTGGGTTGGCGTCATCGATCGGGCTATTGAGCTCGGCGTCTCCGTTGATGGCGGAGATGAAGTTATGGATGTGGCGATCGTCCAGGCTTCCCCCGCCGGCAGTACCCATGCTTACGCTCTTGCCGGATTCTCTTTCGGAACGGATTTCTTCTCCTTTGAGGTTAAATACCTTAAAGCCCCAGCGGCCCATCAGTACGCTTCCTTCGGTGCCGTGGATTAAGGAGCCACGCCCCTGGTTATAGAAAGTCTTTCCGTTGCAGCTTTTGCCTTCCCAGTGGATGGTCTTATCGTCGCCGAACTCATAGCTGGCCAGCTGGGTGTCAAAAGCTTCCCAGTCATCATCATAGTGGTAGCGACCTCCGGTGCTGCTTACGCGGGTGGGGTAGTGCACGTCCAGCGCCCAGCGACACATATCGATTTCGTGGGTACCGTTATTTAAGAGCTCACCCGTGCCATACTTCCAGAACCAGTGCCAGTTGTAATGAACCAGGTTGTCTGTGTATTCCTGACGGGGAGCTGGGCCTTGCCAGAGGTCCCAGTCCAGCCACTCCGGCTTGCGGGTTACTTTGCCAACACCGATACCTTTACGGGTATTGCTGTACCAGGCTTTACCGGCGTAAGCTTTTCCAATGAGGCCATCATGAATCTCTTTGATGACCTTGTTCAGGCTCACGGAGCTACGGGTCTGATTACCCATTTGCACCAGTTTACCTTCTCGCTTTTGTTTGGCGACGAGTAACTCTCCTTCGTGTGGGTTGTGGCTGGAGGGTTTCTCGAGGTAAACGTGTTTACCAGCCTCCAATGCCATAATGGCCATCGGTGCGTGCCAGTGATCCGGGGTGGCAATCACGACGGCATCTACGTCACGGTCCTCCAGGAAGCGACGAAAGTCCTGGTTGCCCTTTGGCTTACGGCCAGTGGCATCAAATACCGTTTTCTGCCCTTTGGCAACGGCGCGGGTGTCCACATCTCCAATGCCATAGACTAAAGAGTCCTGAGCTTTGGCAAAGGTGCCGGTCAGGGAATTTCCCCGGCTGTTCGTGCCGAAGACGGCTACGTTAATTTGACGGTTAGCACCGATAATGGAATTCCGCGAGTAAGCGGGCATTCCAATGGCCACACCGGCACTGGCCAGGGCAGCATTGCGAATGAATTTTCTTCTGGTAGACATGATCGTTAATTGTTTTTTGGGATGAAACGTTGAGGTAAAGCAGGAATACGCTCTAGAACTCCCGGATTTTGATGGATCGGAAAGAAACAGCGTCGCCGTGATCCTGAAGCAGAATCGGCCCGGCGGGCCAGCGGCCGAAGTTCTCCCAGTCTTTATATTTGCTGTACGCCACCAGGGCGCTAAACATTTGACTAAAGCGATCGTATTCTACGACCTTATACCCATTGAGCCAATGCTCCACATGGCCGCCCCGTACGATAATTCTTCCCCGGTTCCAGCCATTGATTTTGGTTTCTACCTTTCTGGGCGTATCCAGCACTTTTGCGGTGATGAGGTCATAGAGAGAGCCCGCTGTACGATTGCCGGCAACTCCCTTTTTAGCGTCAGGGTGTACGGCATTGTCCAGGATTTGAAACTCCAAGCCGATGGCAGAGCCAGCTCCCTTATTCAACTTGGGGTCAACGAAGTACTTCACACCGGAGTTAGCCCCTTTGGTGGGTTTAAACTCAAACTGCAGCTCGAAATTGCTGAAGTGATCGGTGGTGATGATATCTCCGCCATTGGTACTTTCGCCGCCGTCGCTGGGTAGCACTTTCAGCTCGCCGTCCTTTATCTCCCAGCCTTTTTCCGGAAATCCGTCCAATTTGGCTCCCCGCCATCCGGCACTTGTTTTACCATCCCAAAGAAGGCGCCAACCCTGCCGCCGCTCACTGTCCGTCAGACTGTTGGGTACCAGATTAACCTGGGGGGCAGCGGGGCCTTTCATCAGGTCAGCAGCCGTTGGGTTCTCCTTGATCCGGATATTCCGCCAACGCATTTCTTTACCGGCCAGTTCTTTGTTTACGCTGTGCACCTGCAGGCAGATCATGCCCTTGGCATCCATGTCGTCCACCAGGTTCGCAATGGGTTTGCCGTTGAGGAAAGTTTTGAGACTCGTACCCACAAATTCAATTCGAAGTTTATTCCAGGCGCCCTGCTTGAAACCTGTTCTTGCCGGAGGGTTGTAGTGTAGTGGGTAGATCCAGCCACGTCTTCGCTCATCGTAGATGCCGGCCGTGTAGGCCCGTTCACTGGGATCGATTTCTACCTGATAGCCAAATATTCTGCGGAGGTCTTCTTCCTGCCGCCATTGGCCGCGGGCCATCACACCGGAGTTGAGCGGGGCCTCGTTTTTGAACTCCATTTCCAGTACGAAATCGCCGTACTCTTTTTCCGTACAGAGGAAGGTGTTGGGCGTGTTCATTACTGCGGTACCCAAGATCGCGTCGCCTTCGGCAATAAAGGGGGCCGTGCCACCGTATGATTCCCAACCGTCCAGGTTTTTACCGTTGAACAATGGGCTGAATCCGTCCTGAGATAGCAATGGAAAAGCTAAGGCAAGACAAAGAATAGTTAGTGTAAATCGTTGCATCGACTGAATTTTTCGAAATGTAAGCAACCTTATTAATAACTAAGTCATCCTTTAACGTGTATTTATGACACATAAGCGTTTTTTACCGTCATTATTGATTCTTTGGGCGCTGACGCTGGTGCAAAGCGGGCTTTGGGGGCAAAGTGCGTTCGAGTTACGCACCGCCGAAGGCGGTGTCAAAGTCTACGTTCGTTCCGAAGCCAACGATGAAATGAGCGTCCGCGTCACCACTTCCGCTCAGGCTACCGTAAAGCAAGCTCAGGATATTATCGATGATGCGCCCAATTACCCGGAATGGGTTCATCGCTGTGCCGAAGCTTACGTTCTCCCCGGAGGAGAGGCTAACGCCTACACCTACTATTCACGCATCGATATGCCTTTCCCCTTTGGTGACCGGGAAGTCGTTGGCACTATTTCACAGTTAATTGACCCCGGGACGGGAGTTCTCACGCGTACGATCAAGGCCGATCCGGAAGCCATCCCACCCAACAAGGGAGTCGATCGCATTGGCGTTTATTCCGCTGTCTGGATCATCGCTCCCCGGCCCGAAGGCGGAATTGATATCAGCTGCACCGTCCGGACAGCCGCTGGCGCCGGACTGCCGAATTGGCTCCGTAAGGAGGTCATGACCGGTGGACCCGCAAAAACGGTCCGAAATCTGGTCGCTCGCCTGGAAGCTGTAGCCCCGGCTTCAGCCGGAGGCTAATTGTATCAGGTCTCACTTCAAGCGTTTGGCTTCGAGTCGCCGTTCGTAACAGGGCAATCGAACGCTCTTCGCCGGGGCGCTCGTAGGTCGCTCCGAGGTCCTCCTGATTGGACTAAGCGGTCCTCGAAGCCTCTTTATACAGCTTGAACAGCTGAGTTTCTGCATCATGACGACTAGCTTTGCCATAACTTTCTTCAATCGTTGATTGAAATTGAAAACTTTGCCCAGCTTACCATTAGAGATCGATCTACTCCCTAAACCGCAATCGGAGCCTTAATCCCTGGCTGCGGATTATAGCCAATCAGCTCGATATCGTCGAACCCGATGTCAAAAATTCCCGGTGCATCATCTCTGATCCGTAAAGTGGGCAGTTTGCCCGGTGTACGAGAGAGTTGTTCTTTCGTTTGTTCCAGGTGGTTGCTGTAGAGGTGAGCATCTCCCAGTGTGTGGACAAAATCTCCGACTTTAAGCTCACACTCCCTGGCCACTAAATGGACTAAAAGGGCATAAGAAGCAATGTTGAAGGGGACCCCCAGGAAAGTATCCGCCGAACGTTGATACAGCTGGCAGCTGAGGTGACCGTCAGCAACGTAAAACTGAAACATCGTATGACAAGGCGGAAGCCCCGCTTTGGCCATCTCCGGAATATCCACCGGGTTCCAGGCCGTAACGATATGCCGGCGACTATCCGGGTTCGTTTTGATCGATTCAATAACGCCGGCTAATTGATCAACTCCGCTGAAGTTTCGCCATTGACGTCCGTATACCGGACCGAGCTCTCCCCATTTCGCGGCGAAATCCGCATCGTCGATAATCTGTTGTACAAAGGCTTTCATCTCGGACTTCCATTCCGGGCTGTGTTTCGGGAAGCTTTCTGCTAATCCGTTCTGCTGCAGATAGTACTGAAAGGGCCATTCGTTCCAGATTCGCACACCATTTTTGACGAGGTAGCGTAAGTTGGTATCTCCCCTGATGAACCAAATGAGCTCATGAACGATACTTTTCCAATGAACCTTTTTGGTGGTCAGGAGCGGAAAACCCTGCCGGAGATCAAAGCGCATTTGATAACCGAAAACAGATTTGGTTCCGGTTCCCGTACGGTCACCTTTAGTTGTTCCCTTGGTGAGAATGTGGTCAAGAAGGGTGAGATAGCTTTGCATACTAAAAAGGTCCTTATGGTCTGTGACAGACTTCTTATGGTCAGATTAAAGTCTCTGCGGACAAAATTTTCGCAAATTATCCTTTTTTGATGATTTGATCGACTCAACCCGGGCTTTCTACCTTTTAATGACTGTTTACGGGCAGCTTAGGATGAATTTGCACTTGTCGGATGGTGACCTAACAAAATACTTACACGTCAAAACGGTGTTTACACGTTGATTTTTTCAAAACAATTCGGTCTTCGTTACGCTTTAGACGAGTAGTTAGACAAGTGCATACCCCTAAAAATAACCAAATATGATTTTCCAGCCTTTTTCGAATAAGACCGCTATTGTTACCGGATCAGGTAATGGAATTGGCTACGCCATCGCGGAGCATTTGATCCGTGAAGGAGCAAACGTAATCATCAATGATATTAACCCTAAAGTGGCTGCTCAGGCTGCATTAAAGCTAAACAGAGCAACCGATGGCAAACTGGCTCACGCTTATCCCGGCGATGCCGGAGACGTAAATTTCATCCGTGAAATGGTGGATTTTGCTGCTGAGATTCCCAATAGCCGCCTGGAAATGATCGTGGCGAATGCCGGCCTGACGGAATTTGGAGATTTCTTTTCCTTCACCCCCGAAAGCTTTGAAAAGGTAGTAAACCTGAATCTGCGGGGGACTTTCTTTTTGGCGCAGGCCGCTGCCGCAAAGATGAAAGAGCAGGGTAGTGGTGGTAACATCGTTCTGATCGGATCTAACGTTGGTGCCCGCGCTTACAATAATCTGGCGGCTTATGGTATGTCAAAAGCCGGCATCAGCATGCTGGCTAAGCAACTGACCCTTCCCCTGGGACCATTAGGCATCAGCATTAACTGTGTTTCGCCCGGCGCGACCCTGACGGAAAGAACCATGGAAGAAGAACCCGACTACGCCGGAATCTGGGCAAAACTCAACCCCAACGGTAAAGTGGGACAGCCTGAAGACGTGGCGGCTACGGTTGGCTTCCTGCTCAATCCTGTTTCCCGGCATATCACCGGTCAAACACTGCTCGTTGATGGTGGCTGGACAAGCTATGCACCTTCTCCTGACTTTTTTGATAAGGTTCGTCAAGGCATGCCGGCAACGGAAGTTAACAGACCTCAGATCAAAAATAACCCATCTGATCAGGAGGCAAATGACCGGCCACAGCCAGAGGCCGTTCTTAATGGAAGTAAAGTAATTGCCTGAGGGGCGGGGACCTGGCTCTCATCAACTCCCACTGCACCCGCGGCCCCTCGCCCGTATCTTTCAAAAGACAAAGTCTGATTTAGCCAGAAAGCAGGATACGAAAACCTACTTTGCGAGGCTTTTATTGATTTAGGCTCCGATATCTACCCAGTCCAACCCTGAGTTTCTATCTTTCCCCTCCTAAATCAGGTGAAACATGAAAAAGCTTGCGCTCCATTGGCAAATCCTCCTCGGCATGGTTGCCGGAATTCTCTTCGGTATTCTCGCTAACCAATTGGAGTGGGGCGGCTTCGTAAAGGATTGGATCAAACCCTTCGGCACCATTTTCATTAACAGTCTCAAACTGATCGCTATTCCGCTGATCGTGGCTAGCCTGATCAAGGGGATCACGGACCTGAAGGATATTTCCAAGCTCTCCGCCATGGGCGGCCGTACGATCGCCATCTACGTTGGAACCACCGTTCTGGCGATCGTCATCGGTCTGGGCATTGTCAACATGGTTGGTCCCGGGCGTGGGCTCGATGAGTCTACCCGCGATAGCCTCCTGAACGACTTTGCCGCTGACGCCGGAAAACGCATCATGGACGCAGAAGCCCAACGGGAAGCCGGGCCACTGCAGGCACTGGTGGATCTGGTGCCCGACAACATCGTCGGCGCCGCCAGTAGTAACGGCAATATGCTGCAGGTGATCTTTTTCGTAATCTGCTTTGGGATAGGTCTCATTCTGATTGACCCGAAGAAGGCCCAGCCAGTGAAAGATTTCTTTGATGGTGTCAATGAAGTGGTACTAAAACTCATTGACCTCATCATGATCGCTGCTCCCTATGGTGTGTTTGCACTCCTGGCCGCTTTAGTGGTAGAAGCGCCCAGTGCTGGCCTGTTTAAAGCATTGTTGTACTATTCTCTCTGTGTTTTAGCGGGCCTGGGCATAATGATCTTTTTGGTCTATCCGACGCTGGTCAAAGTATTTACCGGAAAGGGAATGAAATTCTTCTTCAACGGCATTAGCCCGGCCCAGTTGTTGGCTTTCTCCACCAGCTCCAGTGCCGCTACGCTGCCCGTTACCATGGAAAGGGTGGAAGAGCACCTGGGAGTGGACGAAGAAGTAACCAGTTTCGTGTTGCCCATCGGGGCTACGATTAACATGGACGGTACCAGCCTTTACCAGGCAGTAGCTGCCGTATTTATTGCTCAGGCTTATGGGATGAACCTCGACCTGATGACTCAACTTGGCATCATAACTACGGCGCTGGCAGCCAGTATTGGTTCGGCCGCCGTGCCCGGTGCAGGCATGGTAATGCTCGTCATCGTCCTGGGGCAGGCGGGTATCCCGGAAGCAGGCCTGGCGCTCATCTTTGCCGTTGACCGCCCACTGGATATGTGCCGTACGGTCGCCAACGTAACGGGCGATGCAACGGTAGCCATGCTCGTTGGTAAGTCAGTCGGTAAGCTTAATGAGCCGCAGGAGCGAAAGCTGGATGACTTCTATGCAGAAGGAAAAAGCTAACCATTTCCTTTTCGTAAAATATTGGCTGAACTTAGAAAAACGGAACACTGCATCAGGTTCTTCAACCGGCGCGGACGCTGGTGCAATGAATAAACCGGAAGCAGGCTTCACTTCGGGATGATAATCATTTCAGGGGCAGTAGAGGATAATGTTGTAATCCGCAAAAAAAGGTAACCAGCAGGGAATCGTAAGCTCTCCGACGAGATGCTCAAAGGTCCCTTATGCAAGGCAAAGCACGGACCTGGAAGGGGCCTGAAAGGACCTTCGAGCGTTCGCTTTACTCGAGATTGTGATTGTCCTGGGGTAACCAGTTGCTGAGGGAGTTGTTTTTGCCACCTGCATTGCAGGAAATAAACCAATCAGGAGATTGCGCGCTCATGGGGTAAGAATTGTAGTGTTCAATAACTACATTTAGCACATGAGACACACATTTCCCCTGCTTTTATTGATCCTGCTTTGCACCTGCGACCGCGCCCAGAATGATGTTGCAAATGAGCCAACGCCCCGGCCCAATATCCTCTTCATTATGTCGGATGATCACGCCCAGCGTGCCATTTCGGCCTACTCTGATGAATTGATCAAAACGCCGAATCTGGATCGGATTGCTAAAGAAGGGATGCTGTTCCGGAACAGCTTCGTTACGAACTCGATCTGTGCGCCCAGCCGGGCTGCCATCATGACGGGGAAGTACAGCCACCTTAACGGCAAAATCGATAACCTGAGTCCCTTTAATCCGAACCAATGGACTTTCCCCGAAGAACTGCATAAGGCTGGCTACCGCACTTCGTTGATTGGCAAGCATCACCTGAAGGCCATCCCGAGGGGTTTTGATGAATTCCACGGACTCATCGGGCAGGGGAGCTATTACTCGCCCGTTTTTGTTCATAACGGAGACACGCTGGATGCCGTAGAAGGCTACACTTCCACGGTCATTACCGACTACGCACTTCGGGAGCTGCGTAAGGCGGCTACGGATGATTCTGACCAGCCTTTTATGATGCTCTACTGGCATAAAGCACCCCACCGGAACTGGATGCCCGATACTAATGATCTGCCGGGATTACTGGATAAGCGCTATCCGGTGCCCGCCAACTTACGCGATAGCTATGAAGGCCGGCCCGCTGCCGAAAACGCTGATATGCGAATTGCCGATATGTTTACCAGTCACGACCTGAAAGTAACCGGTGATTATCAAAATCCTGACCCGGGAACGGGAGGTGCCACTTTCATTAAAGACCCCAAATTTGATCAGGTGAAAAACTTTCGTCGCCAGCTTGGCCGGCTGAGCCCCGCCCAGCAGAAAGCCTGGGAGCCCTTCCTGAAACGGGTAGGGGAGGAATGGCTCGCGGTGAAAGGGACGGACAAGGAACTGGAATGGCGCTACCAGCGCTATATGCAGGATTATCTGGCCAGTGTTAAGTCCGTAGACGATAACGTTGGTCGGGTGTTGGATTACCTGGACGAATCCGGTCTGGCTGAAAACACGATCGTTATTTATACTTCTGACCAGGGCTTTTACCTGGGCGAACATGGCTGGTATGATAAGCGGTTTATGTACGAAGAGAGCCATCGTACACCTTTAATGATTCGGTACCCGGCCGGGGTTAAGCCCGCTTCAGTCAACGAAGACCTGGTGCTGAATATCGATCTGAGCTCCACCTTGCTGGATTATGCCGGCATTTCACCGCCCGCGGAGTTGCAAGGAGCGTCCCTGAAGCCACTACTGGAAGGCAATAGACCCGAAGATTGGCGAGAAGACATCTACTACCGCTACTATCAGCAAATGGATAGCTACCACCGGGTCGCCCGTCATGAAGGGGTGCGGGATGGACGTTACAAACTCATCCAGTTCACGGAGCCGGGTTTTGAAAGTTACGAACTCTTTGATCTGGAGACGGACCCAAACGAAATGAATAACCGAATCGGAGACCCCGAACTGGAAGCCGTGGAAACCCGCCTGAAGGAGCGAATGGCAGCCCTGAAGACGGAGCTGAAGGTGGAGGATTGATGGTGATGGCTAGTGCCTCCCGATCAAACAGTATCTTCCGGATAAAAAAATCGCTCTAACCTCGCCTTTGCGGGTTAGAGCGATTTTTCAAATCGACCGGTCTTATCGGAGGTGGGGCAGATTTTTTCTACCGCAGCATCAGCTTGAAGCTATGCGCTTTACCGTTGGGTGTACGTACCATCAGGAAGTATACGCCGGTAGGCAGGCCGTTACCATTAATGTCGGTTGTTTCCGCATTGACGGAGCCTTTGGATAACTGGGCACCACGGGCGTCAGTCAGCAAATACTCTGTGCCCAGGGGCGCGCCGGAGAGGCGGTAATCCTGGCCTCCGGAAAGAGGAATCAGCTGAAGGGAATTGGTGGGGTCAATTTCTACGGTGACGATGTCACTGAAGGCTTCGCTACCGTCGAGGTAAATGATGCGTAGCCGGTAGGCATTTTCACCGCTGAAGGGCTCTTCGTCAGTGAAGGAGTAGCTTTGTGGAGTACTGCTGTTGCCGGCAGCGGCTACGGTACCGATGAGGATAAAGTCGTTGTTGGCATCGCGGCGCTGGACTTCAAAGCGATCGGTCGCTTGCTCCGTAGCGGTTTCCCATTGCAATAGTACATCGCCATTGTCTTCCTGGCCGGTGAAAGACAGTAATTCAACGGGTAATGCTGGGCCGAGGTCCATTCCGACCACTATGGGGTCGTGGTCGCTAAAACGGTAGAAGTCATCAGCGTAGAGCGCGGGGTCGTTAAACTGGGTATCGTAGTCAAGTGCGGTTGGTTCTGGTGCGTTGACCGTCCAGGGAGTAGCTCCCGTCACTTTAGCGGCGAGTGTTGCACTGGCGAGAGCGTGGTCCAGGCTGCCCCATTCTCCTCGGAAAACGTAGGAAGGAACGCTACCGCAAGGAAAGCTGCTGCCTCCGTTCTGGTCGCGAACGGTATTGACAAAGCCCGCATTGATCATCGTGGTAATGGGAGCTTCCTGGCTGTAGGCATTAAGGTCACCGATTACCAGCTGGTCCGTCTCTCCGCTTCCCGTAGGATCGGCGCTGAGCCAGTCGCGGATAGCAATAGCGGCATCGGTCCGGGTGCCATCACAGCTGCCGGCGCCGCCCGTGTCGTCGTCTCCGGCACCACAGCTTCCGCCTTTACTCTTCCAGTGGTTCACGCAGACCGTTACTTGCTGGCCAAAGCTGGCGTTGCTTGCTTCGATGATGCGGAAGGTTTGGGCGACGGGAATTCGGTTGCTGCTGAATACCGCCGCCGGTGTGCTGAGAGAGGCCGCCGTTCCGGATTCTTCTACGGTAGAGGTCTTGTAAATCAGAGCAACCTGGATTTGGTCCATACCGCTGTTAGGGGCGGTGACGAAGTCATAGGTAATACCACACTCTGCGCTGATGGCGTCGATTAGAGTTTGCAGTGCCCCACTGGCACCATATCCGTTGTTTTCGATTTCCGCAAGGCCAAAAATGTCTGCATCCAGTTCACAGATTGCATTTACAATCTTGGCTTCCTGACGATCAAACTCAGCAGCATTATCCGCTCCGCGGCTACCGAGGGTAGTAAAGTAATTGAGTACGTTCATACCCACAACGGTGAGATTGCCACCTACCGCTGGCGCAGCGGTAGGCCGTTCATTGCCACCGGCGAGGGTGAAGTCGGTGCCCTGCATACGGTAGCTGCCGAAGCGTTCGTCAATTACACCCGTGAGGCCAGTAACCACCGTTCCACTGCGAATGCTGTTGGTGGCGTTTACTTCATAGCCGTTACCGAGAATAATTGGGAAAGCATTGTCTCCACTACGGCCATCGTCTACGATGAGCTTGCGTAAATCCTGCGCGTCGTTGTAAGCGGCCAGGGCGACTGGGTCGGGGGCATTACATTCGGTAAATTGAATAAGCCGCTCTTCTTCAGAAACGGTGAACTCCCCGAAGCGGCCAACGCTAAAGGTTTCGGTGATGTAGGTATTGTCTGCCACAGCGGTCAGCATCCCTTCAAAAGATTCGTAATTGCTCTCCTGAGCGACGGGCAGGTCAAGTGTTGCTGCCGTTGGTAAGGTGTTGCCAGTGCTGGCAATATTGACCGTGGCACCGCCACCCGTAACATTGATCTGGGTCAGATCACTGGATTCTTCGACCACACCGGTAACCTGCACCAGGTCTCCAACATTGACGTCAATGCCGGCAGAGTTGTCAAAAACCCAAACGCCTTCTGAGGTGGATGGGTCAGCATCTGCATCAGCGTCTTCTTCCTGAACGAAGAAACCTCCCAGACCAACACCCGTGCCACCCTGGAAGTCTCCGACAACGATCCCTTCGATACTAACCGTTTGTCCGGTCATGGGGCTACTGGTTCCACTGCCCTGTACGGTATGAATGGGTGTGGCGCTAACGGGCTCATCGTCAAAAACATTAATGGTCGCTCCGCCGCCAAGGGCAAAGGTGGCGTCACTCACGCCTGTGAGCGTAATCTCAATGATTTCTGCGGGCTCGGAATCCATATCATCTTCGACTTCGATGTTGATGTCAGCGGATAACATACCCATGGGGATAACAACGCTGCCACTGCCCGGGTCGCTGTAGTCGTCGCCAACGGTGGCGGTACCGCCCAGTGTGTACATCACAGTCACGGGACCGGCGGCGGCTTCAGAGAGAGTGACGGTAAAGCCACCGTCAGTGGCTGGTTCCGTAAGATCTCCGTTGGCCATAGCACTAACGCTGGGGCCGGGAGGGGTAGTGGAGTAGGTGCCGAAGGGGACGGTAGCTCCCATTTCTGCAAATGTCTGGCCGTCAAGTACGTTTAGAAAATTAACCCAATTGGCAGCTACCCAGCCTCCGTCCGGGCCGGTATTGTCGTTACGATACAGGTAGCCGTCTTCATATAGAACAGCTCCGTTGTCTCCTTCTTCTCCTCCGGTTTGATCAATGACAACGCCACTAGAGATATTGATGATCCGAAAAGCATCATTTCCGTTAACGGATAGTAATCCCTGATCCGTCGTAACGTTGGCAAAGTCTCCGGCGCTACCAAAAGCACTGGCGAAATCAGCGCTGTTATTGACGATGTAGATGAACTCGTCCGTGTAGTTCCCCGTCAGATCAAGTTGATCATCGGGGAAATTATTACTGTTGGCTGATCGTTCCAGGCGGAGTCCGGTAAGGTTGACCGTTCCGGAAACGTAGATTTCAAGAGCACGGGGTGAACCGCCCTGAGTGCCGTCCATCAGGCCGGTAATTATTACCTCCTGTGCAGAGAGGGAAACTGTCAGGCAGACAGCCAGAAAGAAGAAAAACGCGCGCATATGGTTGGTTTGGTTTGAGGAAAAAATCACCATGCGGATGATTTTTGGTAGGCGAAGATAGGTTTAATAGTAAGCTTCCGGAAAAGGGTAGGTTATCTCCAGATTAAGTTTTATTCTGAGCTTTCCACAGGAACAGATTTTCCGGCATCGCGGTATCCTTTGGATATGCCCATGGCAAATTGCAGGCTTCCCGCAATGACGGTGATGACCAGGATAAAGGTCAAAGCGGTTCTCCAGATCCTGCCGCCCAGACTGTAGTCTGCTTTCTGGCTAAACTGCCATATCAGCAGGAAATCAAAAGCAATCACGATCAGGGAAATAGGTGCATATATAAGCTTGAAGGTGTCCATGCTTATGGGCAGAAGGCCCAGCAGACCGGCAGAAAACCCTAGCATGGTGTTCATCGCTAAAAGGAAGATAATGGCAATGCAATGCTCCAGAAAGTTGTACAGCAGCCGCTTAAGAACCAGCCAGCTGAAGAACGCCGCCAATGGCACCGTCAGGAGGAAAATTATCTTTTGATTCCTGAGCATGATCTCTACATCCTCCAGGGTAATACCTGGATCAGGCTGGTCCCGCAGTTGAGCATTGAAGTTGTCCAGCATCAGCTCTGCAACCGAATTCTGCGACAAGCTCCATAACAGGGCTTCGATTGCCAGCACTATGAGAAGGAAGCCAACGGCGTTAAAATAGGTTTTTCGCTTTCCCTGCAGATAGTCATTTACCAGGTGTCCGGGGCGGTAGGACAGGTCCCTTAGTGTATGCAAAAAGCCACGATCAAAGTTGAAAATATCCGAAAGGAAGTCTTTGGAGAAAACGTAGCTCCAGCTGTACCGACGGGTGCTTGCCTTTTGCCCGCAGTTGGGGCAGAAGTGTCCGGAGAACGCGGTTTGGCAGTTTAAGCAGGTCGTATTCTCCACGGTGATAAGAACTGGTTTGGTTACTTAAAGCTACTACTTACGATTAATTCTTTCCCTCCGGCTGAGTAATCGTAGAAGCCTTCGCCGGATTTACGGCCCAGTTTTCCGGCAGTGACCATGTTGACGAGCAGGGGGCAGGGCTGGTAGTGTTGGCGGCCGAAGCCTTCCTTCATGACGTTGAGGATGGCGAGGCAGGTGTCGAGGCCGATGTAGTCGGCCAGTTGCAGCGGGCCCATGGGATGGGCCATGCCGAGCTTCATAACGGTGTCGATCTCAGCCACGCCGCCGACGCCTTCCCAAAGGGTGTACATCGCTTCGTTGAGCATGGGCATCAGGATGCGGTTAGCGACAAAGCCGGGGTAGTCGTTCACTTCAACGGGGACTTTGCCGAGCTCGCGGCTCAGGTCCATCACCAGTTGGGTGGTGGCGTCACTGGTGGCGTAGCCACGGATGACTTCGACGAGCTTCATCACCGGAACCGGGTTCATGAAGTGCATACCGATCACTTTGTCCGGGCGTTTAGTGGCCGCCGCGATGCGGGTAATACTGATGCTGGAAGTGTTGGTGGCAAGGGGCGCGGACGCAGGTGCAATGGAATCCAACTGAGCAAAGATTTTGAGCTTCAGGTCTACGTTTTCCGTTGCTGCTTCAATGACCAGCTCTGCATCCTGCGCTCCGGCGCCCATGTCCGTATAGGTCTGGATGTTTTTCATGGCCGCTTCCAGCTGCTCAGCCGTTATCTTTTCCTTTTTAACGATTCTTTCCAGGCTTTTTCGAATCGCGGCAAGGCCACGGTCCAGGGATTCCTGGCTGATGTCAATGAGGCTTACGGTGTGTCCGCCGACGGCAAAAACCTGGGCGATACCGGCACCCATCTGGCCGGCTCCGATTACAGAAATGTTCATGTTGGTTGGCTTGGTTAGGGGAGCGAAGGTAGGGAGTTTAGCTTATCCACCTAATCTCTTCCACACCCATTTTCAGACTAAGGTGCCGCGACAACACAAAAAACCAGTCGCTTAACCGATTCAGGTAAATAATAATGCTGTCGTCCAGTTCTACCTCCCCGGCCAGCTCAACGGTCCGCCGCTCCGCACGGCGGCAAACAGTACGGCACACGTGGGCGTGACTGACGGCCGGGGCTCCGCCCGGCAGGATGAAATGGGTCATCTTCGGGAGTTCCTCATTCATGCGGTCGATGGACGTCTCCAGGTCCGTAGCAGCATGATCCGGGAGACGGTAGGCCTCACCTGGGCGATCGTCGGCCATGGCTGCACCAAGTGCGAAGAGGTGGTGTTGCTGCGCTAATAGCTCGGCCCGGATAGCTTCGTCGTTCACGGTATCTCGCAGCAATCCAACGAAACTGTTGAGCTCATCAACCGTACCGTAGGCTTCTACGCGCGGGTGGGCTTTGCTCAGTCGGCGACCGGAGTAGAGTCCGGTCTGGCCTTTGTCTCCGGTTTTGGTATAGATCTTCATCTGGTGAAGGTAGTTTTTGTTCTTTTACGGTGTGCGGGTTATTCACACCTCATTCGGAAGTTTCTCCTCCTTCACCTTTATTTTTTCTGCCCCGCGGAAAAACTAAAGGCATTGTTTAGCGGCTGCCCGCCGCAGTTAACCCGGATAAGGCCTGCGTTTGATTGGAGCAAAAATAAACTGTCGAAATACGATTTTGGATTTGATGCGTTTGCCCCGAAATGACCAGCAGGCAGGAATTCACAGAAACCTTATAGGCTATATTTGTATTTCTCAACGTAAACACCCGTTAGATGTCTGAAACTTCCTTTATGCAGAAACTTTGGTCCCGGCAGGTACCTCAACTATTAGGTACTTACCTGGCCGTTGGCTTTGGGGTGCTACAGTTCGTTGAGTTTATGACGAGCCGCTATGATTTCTCGGGCGTCTGGGTAGACCGATACCTGTTGCTATGGTTAGGGCTGATCCCCGCGGTGGCACTGCTGATTTATTACCGGGGGGTGCCGCCATCCAGTAATAGTAGGCTCGGTGGGTGGAAGCGGTGGCTTACTGGCTTGAATGTTGGCTTAGTAGTTTTATCCGCCTGTCTGATCGCTGGTGCTGATGCAGCGCCCGTTACGGAAACCGTTGCCGTGATTGATGATGCGGGCAACTCTTCCGAGCGGGTTATTCCGGCTTCCTCTTCTGTCCAGCGAATTGCCATATTTGATTTCAGTAACCGCTTGGATGATTCTGATCAGGACTGGTGGGGAACGGCTTATGCCTTGCTGTTAACGGATGATCTCCGCCAACGCCCGGAGATTATCACCACGAGCACCATTTCGCTCAATACCTATTATGATCGCTTTAGTGCAGAACAGTTTTCTGACATAAATCTGGCTACCCAGCGGCGTATTGCGGAACGGGCGAGCACGGACTATTTCGTCCGCGTTGATTTTAAGGTCGGAGCGGAAGGCCACGAGGCGGACGGAGCACTCTACCGTACCCGGGATGGCAAGCCCGTACAAACCTTACAGGGGGCATCTGCTGACATATACGGCGTGGTGGACCAGCTTAATGCACAGATTCTCAATTACCTCCCATTAGTAGATGAGCTCAATGATTTAAGCACCGATTTGCCAGTGGCTGCACTCCTCACGGATAAGGTCGAAGCACTGGAGGATTACATCAAAGGAACGATCGCCTTTCGGAAAAATGCCGGAGAACTGGATGCTCCCGTGTCTTACTTCCGAAAATCTCTTCGCAGTGATCCGAATTGTGCCGTCTGTGCTTACGCTTTAGGGGATAAGCTTTACGGTCAGGGCAAAAAAGACAGTTCGATTCTTCTTCTCCGTTTGGCGGTGCGCCTGGCTGATGTCTTGCCGGAACGGGAGCAATATGGCTATAAATCAATATTGTTCAATGTGCAGGGAGATTACACTAATCTGTACCGGTTAATGGAGTCTTTCCGGAAGGTGTATCCCTACGAATACTACCCTTATCAGGCGTTGGAATATCACTACGAGGTAACCTATGGCCTTGATTCTGCTATTTACCTTATGCAAACGGCGGCCGAGCTCTCTAACCGGGAGCAGGCTTTAATCAGGTTATACCGTCTCCACCGCTATGAGGCCTCCTTAATTAAGGTGGTGCCCAAGAATGTGCTGGTTAGCCGGAACTATCCGGCAAAATCCATTTACACCCTTAAAACGGATGACTACGAAAAGGTCTATGAGCTGGTGGATGAATTGGGTGATTATGACCCTGAGCTGGAAGAACTCTATCGTTGCTACCTGCCAATACAGATGATTGCTGAAGGAATAAGGGAAGAGGAGGAACTGAAAAAACTCGAAGAATGCGAAGACAAGTTTACCCAAATGGGGCCTTTAATGGCCCAATTGGGAGAAATGGTTAAGGCGGTTTTAACCGATAAACATGATGAAGCAGCAGCCATTGTAGATGAGATTCTACTCAATAAACAAAGCCCTGATCAGGCGCTTCTCTTTGCGCGTGCCTATCGTTGGACGGGGCGCTATGATTCTGCCATTACTGTACTGGAGAAGGAGTTGAAGTCTCAGGTGAATCATCCTGAAATTCTGTTGGAGTATGCTACCACGCTGCACCTGCAGGGCAAAAGCGTGGAGGCGCAGCAAGCACTCTCCCGGGCCCTGATGGTTTGGGAAAATGCCGATGAGAATTTCCGCAGTAAACGCATCGCCCTTGAGTTGGCAGAGCAGATCGGGCTTGAAGTCAGCTAAGCGCTGACGAATAGACACTGCTCTTAGAGTTGTGTTTCGCGAGATGCATCATTAATGAGAATCGGTCGCACAATCAATTAGCCCGGCCGGCCGCCACCTCCTTCCCCGGGTATTGGGCCATCGGCCAGCTGAGTACACCTGAGAATAGGCGAATCATCGGGTTTTGCTCAAAACGGCTTATTTTGGGAACCTACGCCATCTCCTTAAAGTGAAAAACGCGGACCCATGGACAAGAAACTCAAGCGCCAACTCTACGACCTAGTAGCTGATGATCAGGTGGATGATGCCATTGAACTCTTGCAGGATAAGCTATCCATTGATCACCCTTCTTACCTGCGACTAATCAAGCTCGCCCGTCGCTTCCGGGAACTCGACGATCAGAGTATGGATGCCATCATCGCTCAGGAGGATGCGAAGCTGGCCAAGAACCAAATTGCCGACACACTGCTCCATATTGTACAAACGATGGACCGTCCGCCGATTGAGGAGGTCCCTGTTACTCCTCCGCCTCCGAAGGTGTCCGTGAAGGAAGAAGCAACTCCCTCTCCTCCGCCGAAGCCTGCGGACGCTTTTCGGTCTAAGCCCGGCAGCAGGGAGGGCTTTTTCGGAACGGTTCAGTACCGTGGTTCGATGAGCATGAAAGAGAAAAAGATCACGCTGGCAACACGGTATGAGGAGGCGTGGAATCGCTGTCTGGGGGCAATTTCTGCGGCGGGAATGAGTCTCGATGCGCAAGACCGCGCTAACGGGAGTATCGAAGCCAGTACTTCAGGAAACTTTATCACCAGCTTTGGAGAACGCGTCCTGATCTTCGTTACGCCCGTAAATGACCAACAGACCAGTGTACACATAATCGTGGACTCCGTGCTGAAAACCATGGTGGTTGACTGGGGGCGGAACAACAATAAACTAAATTTGCTGGTAAGCCATCTACTATAAGCTATGACCAAAGACGAAAAAAGCCACTTCCTTTCTCTCATCGAAGCCGATGACTACAGAGCAGTAATTGATGAGCTAACAGCTTTTCTGCCGGAAGGCCACCCAGATCGTAAACGAATCGTACAACTCGGTAAGCGGGAACGGGAATTAAGCGACCGGATAGAAATGGGAACGCTCTCAAAGGAAGATATTGGTCGGGTGCAAAACCGCATTAAGGGCGGACTGAGGGATTCAGTCCACGAAATTGAACGAAGACCGGCGATAGTGGAAGAGGAGGCACCAAAGGAAGAGAAAGAGGTCTTTAAACTGGACCTTAGCCCCGAACCGGAAAAAAAGGAAGAAGAGATAACGAAGGGCTTTTTCGGCGAGGTGGAGTATACGGGCTCACCCTCCATGAAGGATCAAACCATCATTCTGCACAAAAGCTACGGAGCTGCTTATCACACTTGCCGGGAGGCCATCCGTCAGGCAGGGATGCAAATGGAATCAGGCGACCGCGATGGCGGTCGGTTGAAGGCCAGCATTCCCGGAACGGGAACGGGGAGCTTTGGCGAGAAAATTCTTATTTGGGTGACTCCGATGGAAGGAGGTAAAACCAAGGTTTACGTAGTAGTCGACTCTCAGCTTCCCACCCAGGTATTCGACTTTGGACGAAATAAGCTCAAGCTGGGGATTCTGTGTAGTTATATTCGGTAATCAAGCCATTTTCTGCAAAGTCCGTATCACATGGTCGACCATCTCGTCCGTCACGTCGAGATGAGTCGTAAAACGTACCATTTGCGGACCGAAGGGTACCGCCTGGATGCCGTGTTCCGCCAGGTCGTCGAGGAAGTCTGCGGCCATAAGGGCACCGGCAAGGTGAAAGATGCAAATGTTGCTTTCCACCGTTTCCACGGAGGCAACGAAGGGTAGGGGAGCCAGGGCTTCGCCCAGGCGGCGGGCCCGGGCATTGTCTTCCGCCAGGCGATCGGTGTGATGCTCCAGGGCGTAGAGGCCAGCAGCGGCCAGGTAGCCGGCTTGTCGCATGCCACCGCCCAGTACTTTACGGTAGCGGCGGGCCCGGTCAATGAGATTTTCAGGGCCCAGCAGCAGACTCCCTACGGGCGCACCGAGCCCCTTGCTCAGGCAGATGCTGATGGTATCAAACGTTTTGCCCCAGTCGGCGGGACTCTCTTTGGTTTCCACCAGTGCATTGAACAGGCGGGCACCGTCTAAATGCACGGCTAATCCGGAGGAACGCGCCTCTTGCACCAGCGTCCGCGCCTCTTCATTGGTATAGATGGAACCGCCGCCTTTATTGCAGGTGTTCTCGATCACCAGCAGGCTGGAAATGGGGAGCCAGTCGTAGCGTGGCTTGACGGCCGCCGAAATCTGACCCGGCAATAATTTTCCCCGCTCGCCCTTGATCAGGTTCATACTCACGCTGGAGAGCATGCTGTATACCCCGCCTTCATACTGATAGATGTGGCTTTTCTCTTCACATATCACCTCGTCCAGCGCTTGCGTATGGCACTTAATGGCGAGCTGGTTGGTCATGGTGCCCGACGGGCAATACAAGGCGGCCTCCATACCAAAGCGCTCGGCAGCCGTGGCTTCCAGTTTGTTGACGGTGGGGTCCTGCCGGAAGACATCGTCGCCCACTTCGGCGGCGAACATTGCCTGTAGCATTTTCGGGGTCGGGCGGGTGGCGGTGTCAGAAGTTAGATTGACGGTCATGGTCTTTTGGTATTTGGCCATACGGCGCTGAGATTCTTCAACGATATTGTAAAGATTCAAAGCGCCAAAATACCAAAAGACTTACGAACCTATCTTACTTTCGTAGAGCCGAAAATTGCTTCCGGAATTTCCCCACCTTCGGGGTGATCACAAACGAGCAATAGCTGTTCCGGCTTCCGACTTTATTGTAGTAATCCTGGTGGTAATCTTCCGCAGCGTAGAACGTTTCGTGGGGGAGAACGTGCGTTACTGCGGGAGCACCATAGAGCTCTGGCACCACCTCGGCCATCAGTTCTTCTGCAATGGCTTTCTGCTCTTCAGTCGTGTAGAATACCGCACTGGCGTACTGAGGCCCTTTGTCATTTCCCTGTTGGTCGGGCGTAGTGGGGTCGTGGGTAGCGAAGAAAACTTCAAGGATCTGGCGGGTGGTAATGACACTGGGGTCAAAGTCCACCAGTATCACCTCGATGTGCCCGCTGGTTTTAGTACAAACGGCTTCATAGTTAGCCGTTTCTTCGGGCCCTCCACTGTAGCCGCTGACGACGCGCTTGACGCCTTTGAGCTCTACATAGACGGCTTCGGTACACCAAAAACAGCCCCCTCCGAGAATGATGGTTTCGTGGGTGGCAGTGTTATTTATGTCGGTAACGACTTCGGCAAAATGGGCCATATTGATTCCTCGTTTGATGATGAATTAAGGAAATAACCGAAGGGGCCTAAAGGTTGCGTTTACAGGGCGCCACGCGCAGGGGCAAAGATGGTTTTGGGGCAATGCGGCCCGTGCTTTTACTCTTCCAGCAAGCGAGCTACCTGCGCAAGAATAACCTCCTCAACCCAACGAGCATACTGTTTACCGCTGGGGTGCAGGTTGTCACTGGCCACCAGCTCAGGGTCATCCTGGGCTTCCTGACTGATGGGAGTGATGTTGTAAAACGGAATCCCGGCTTCCGTCGCAAGGCGACGCCCGGAGGCATTAAACTCCACCAGCTCATCCGTTATCTGCTGACTTCCACCGCCAAAGGGCGTGAAGGCATAGTCCGGAATGGAAACTACAAAGACCTTATTCTTGTCGCCCCCGGCATAACTGATGGCCGTGTTGAGTAATTCCCAGAACTCCAGCTCGTATTCGCGAATCGATTTCCCCTGATACTGATTGTTGACACCGATGAGCAGGGAGACCAGATCGTATTCGTTGCGGGGGACGCCCGCGTTGATCCCATTGATGAGGTCGCGCGTCGTCCAGCCGTTAACGGCGATGATATCCAGATCGGAGACTTCAATGGAATGTTGGTCGGCCAGCGCGGCCGAGAGTTGATCCGGCCAGCGCTCCTGGGCCGTGACACTGGTGCCGATGGTGTAGCTGTCGCCCAGGGCGAGGTAAGTGATTTGGCGGAGAGTGTCTTGGGTGGGGCCCATGGGCGTCATATTGTCCTGAAAGTCATCATCGTCTTCGCAGGCAAAGGTAAATAAGACGAAGAGGAGGAATAGCGGAAGTTTCATGGTAGATATACGGATTTATCCGTGGGGTGGTTCTCCGGAGTATGCGCGCTCTGCGCACGACGGGACAAAGCGTGCTCTGCACGCGCTACAAACTTATAGCATGGCTGGAAGCCGCTTTGGCCGGTCGCTACCGGAGGCAGCTTACGCCGGGTAGCGATGCGCCTTCACCGTGTCCACGAACGCACGTACGCCATCGAGCGGAGTGTCGGGGTAAACCCCGTGACCGAGATTGACGATGTGACGGCCGCCGAAGGTGTTGATCATCTTAGTCGTTGCCGCAACGATTTCCTCCTGCGGAGCGTAGAGCTGTACGGGGTCAAGGTTGCCCTGCAGGACTTTCCCCTGCACCTGCGTCCGCGCCTGCACCGGGTCTGCGATCCAGTCGAGCTGCACCACGTCGCAAGGCAGTTCTCCGATCTTAGGCAGAGCGTGCCGGGCGTCTTTGGCGAAAACGGTGACGGGAACTTTACCGCCCAGCTCATCGATGATCAATCGGATGTAGCGCAGGCTAAACTCTTCGTAATGGGCACGCGGCAAGACCCCCGCCCAGCTGTCAAAGAGCTGAATCAGATCGGCGCCGTGCTCGATCTTTCCTTTCAGATAAGCCGCCGTAGCCCGTGCAATGCGCTCCAGCAAAGCATGGCTCAAAGCGGGGTCTTTGTAGAGCATCGCCCGGGCCTTACTAAAGGTCTTGCTACCGCCGCCTTCGACCATGTAGGCGAAGATGGTCCAGGGGGCACCGGCGAAGCCGATGAGGGGGACGCGATTGTTGAGCGCCTTTTTGGTGGCGTCGAGTGCATCATAAACGTAGCCCAAATGCCCCGGAGCATCCGCCGCCGGACGTAATTTTTCGACGTCAGCCATCGACTTGATGACCTCCGGAAACCGGGGGCCGACTTTTTCCACCATATTGTAATCCAGGCCCAGTGCTTCCGGAATTACGAGGATGTCACTGAAAATGATGGCCGCATCCACTCCCAGTTCATCAACGGGCTGAATGGTTACTTCTGCCGCCAGGTCCGGGGTAGAAACTAACTCTTTAAACCCGCTCAGTTTGGCCCGCAGGGCGCGGTACTGCGGGAGTATCCGTCCGGCCTGACGCATGAGCCAGACGGGAGGGCGATCAACTTGTTCACCACGGGCGGCACGGAGGAAGAGGTCGTTATCGTACATCATTTCGCAAATATAGACTACGGATTCGGCCGATTTACACAGAATGTGAAACTTGATGGTGTTGTGACACTATCACTCTTCCTGCGGTTACGCCCGTCACTATGCCGCCGTGTGTCACCCAATGCACAAAACAATTCCTAATATCAGACTGCTTTGTTACCTGGTCCGTTTCGGCATGATCGTTTCGGCGGGACAAGGGCGCGGGGCCGCAGGTGCAAGGGAATGCTTAAGAAGCAGTGCAGTTCCTGATTATCGCTGAAGTAAATAATATTACTCATCCAAAAATTTCCTAAAATGGACATAACAATTGTCATCAATTCTTCCAACACCGATATAGTTGTCAATACGCAGCGCCTTCCAAAGCCGGGCGAACCGATCGTTGGCGCATGGCCATCGAATTTGCCGTCAAAGCTGCCAGTATCTCCTTAATACGGAAAGGCACACAGGCTTCGGTGCCTTCGGCCGGTGAGGTGGTGCCAGGTCACCACGTGCTCCCGCGCACGTACGGACTCCTCGCCCTCCGGGGGATAAGGATATCACATCTTGCCAATGGGTGATAGGCTCCATCCGAGTCTTCGGTCTGTGACTCTACCATCACTACTGCAGGTCTTCCCGGGGGCGATACAAAACGCTCAGCGTTTTACTTGCTCCCTCCCCCGTGGATAGGGCCGGGAAGGGGGTTTCCTTCACTACCAAAAAAACCATACCTTCCAACCCAATCACACTATTTACATGCGCTATTTCTTCCTGTTCCTTGTTCTACTACTGGCCATCCCCACTCACGCCCAACGCAAAAAAAAGAGAGCTAGTCAGGCTATTCCAACCGTAGCCACTCTCACCGACACCATCTTTAACGGCCTCGAATGGCGTAACATCGGCCCCTTCCGCGGCGGCCGTTCGGTCACCTCGACTGGTGTCGTCGGCCAGCCTGGCGTTTACTACATGGGCTCCACCGGTGGCGGCATTTATAAGACGGTCAACGACGGCATCAGCTGGGAAAACGTCTCCGATGGTTTCCTGGAAACTGGCACCGTCGGCGCACTGGCCGTCTCGGAGCAAAACCCTAACGTTGTAGTCGCTGGTATGGGCGAACACGCCGCTCGTGGTGTCATGACCTCCATGGGAGATGGCGTTTACCGTTCCACGGATGCGGGAAAAAGCTGGAAACATATTGGCCTCGACGAAAGCCGTCATATCGGAGACGTAGTTATTCACCCGGATGATCACGAAACTATTTTTGTCGCCGCCCAGGGCGCACAATTTGGCCCTGGCGGAGAGCGGGGAGTCTACCGGACAAAGAATGCTGGCAAAAACTGGGAGCGCACGCTCTACGTCAACGAAACAACGGGCTGTGTCTCTCTGGTGATGGATATGACCAATCCGCTGGTGCTCTACGCTGCCATGTGGGATCACCAGCGGACGCCCTGGACGATGATTTCCGGCGGCCCTGGCTCTGGGCTCTATAAATCTGCCGACGGCGGATTAAGCTGGAAGAAAATGGCCGATGGGCTGCCCAAAGCATTCGGCAAGGCGGGCATTTCCGTATCCCGCGCCAACGGCGATAGAGTCTACGCCGTAATCGAAGCTGAAGGAGAAGAAGGCGGCGTCTACCGTTCCGATGACGGCGGCGATAGCTGGAAGCAGGTCAGCAAAGACCGCGTTAACGTTGCCCGCTCCTGGTACTACATGGAAATCTTTGCGGACCCGCAGGACGAGAACACCGTCTACGTCGCCAACGCTCCGGTTATGAAGTCTACCGACGGTGGCCAAAGTTGGAGCAGGATAGGGACGCCCCACGGCGATAATCACCACCTGTGGATCGACCCCGACAATAACCAACGGATGGTGAACTCCAATGACGGTGGAGCCAACGTCTCCAACAACGGCGGTAAGAGTTGGAGCAGCCAGCAAAACCAGGCAACGAGCCAGTTCTACCGTGTAATTACGGACAATCTGGTGCCCTATAATGTCTACGGCGGCCAACAGGACAACTCCGCTCTCCGCATCGCCAGCCAGACGAGCAGCCGGGGTATCGACTGGAAAGACTGGGAAACCGTCGCTGGTTGTGAAAGTGCCTTCCTGGCCTTTGACCCTGATAACCCAACGGTGGTCTATGGCGGCTGCTATCAGGGCATTATCGCGAAATGGTTCGCTGATTCAAAGACGACGAAAGACATCAAGGAATACCCTGAGCTTGCCTTGGGCAACGTCCCCGCCGATTTCAAATACCGCTTTAATTGGAATGCTCCCATCATTAGTTCTCCACATGATCGTGGTACGATCTATCACGCCGGAAACGTCGTGTTCAAAACAACGGATGGTGGTATGAGCTGGACGGCCGTGAGCCCCGACCTTACCCGGAACGATAAATCTAAACAAGGCCCCGGCGGTGGCCCTTACACGAACGAAGCCGCTGGCGGTGAGAATTACAATACGCTCATGGCCCTGGTGGAGTCTCCCCATGAGAAAGGCGTTCTCTGGGCCGGGAGTGATGATGGCCTAGTTCACCTCACCCGCGATGGCGGTGCGAACTGGAAAAACGTTACCCCCAATAACCTCCCCGAAGGTATCATCAACAGCATCGAAGTGTCTCCCCACGATCCCGCGACGGCCTACGTGGTCGCCATGCGCTACAAGCAGATGGACCTGAAACCCTACATTTTCAAAACAACAGACTATGGCGCCAGCTGGCGTAGCATTACCAGGGGCATCACGGGTAAGCATACCTTTGTGCGGGTGGTCCGCGAAGACCCAGATAAAGCCGGAGTGCTTTATGCCGGCACCGAGACGGGCATCTTCCTCTCCGTTGATGGTGGGGATAATTGGTCGCCCTTTCAACTCAACCTTCCGGTAGTACCCATCAATGATCTTGTCTTTCAGGCTAATGACCTCGTAGCCGCTACGGCGGGTCGGTCCTTCTGGATTCTTGATGACGTAGGGAGCTTGCGGAGTTTGTCCGCCAAACCCAATGCCCTGTCCTTGTTTACGCCCAAAGACAGCTACCTCATCCTTGGTGGTAACGAACGGCGCTGGCTCCGTTGGGCAAAACCCGGCTTCAGGAGTTACGCTCGATTATTACCTGGCAGAACCCGGAGATAGCAGTGAAGTGACGCTGGAGGTATTGGAAAATGGTGTGGTGATCCGTTCGTATTCCAGTAAGGAGGTAAAGGGTTTCAAATCCTGGCCCGGAGGGCCGGGCAAACTGGCCGCACTACCGGCTAAAGCTGGCTATAACCGGTTTACCTGGGACTTTCGACGAGAGACATTGCCAGCCGTTGACAAAGTCTTCGTCTATGGTAGCTACGCTGGCACCCTGGTGGCGCCGGGCACCTACACCCTGCGCCTGACGCAGGGGGAGACGACGGTAGAGACCACCGCCAATGTCCTCGCTAATCCGACCATCAAGGCCACTGCGGCAGCCTATGCGGAGCAGCAGGAAGTCTTAGCTCAGGTCTCCGGCGCCATCACGGAAT
Source organism: Neolewinella agarilytica (assembly GCF_900110645.1). Lineage (GTDB taxonomy): Bacteria > Bacteroidota > Bacteroidia > Chitinophagales > Saprospiraceae > Neolewinella > Neolewinella agarilytica. The sequence continues at coordinate 69,093 of NZ_FOFB01000001.1, read as the reverse complement.
TGCATGAGTCGGTGACTAAGCTTCGATCCGCCAAAGAGCAACTATCCGCCCATAAGAAGTTACTGAAAGGCAAGCCCGCTGTGGAGACCGTACTAACCCTCGCCGATAGCCTGCTTGCTCACATTGACGCCTGGGAACGCGAGCTCGTGCAGCCTGACCAGAAAACCTTCCAGGACGTTATCAACTTTCACAACCGCCTCAACGCGGAGCTTATGGAGCTCAAAGACTACGTCGACGGACCGCACCCCACCGTCACCGCCGGGGCCAAGGCCCGCCTGACGGACCTGATGACCGAATGGAAGCCACTAGCCGCCCGCCGGGATGCCATTCTCGGTGCCGAAATGATGGCCTACGATAAGGCGTTTAAGGCGCTGGGGCTGGGGGCGATTATTTTGGATTGAGATAGAGCCTTTCCTTTTTGGCCGGGGGAGTAGGATTATTAGGATTAGGGTAGGATTTTTAGGATCTCATGATAGCAGTTAGGCAATCCTATTAATTCTATCAAAATCCTGGTAATCCTAATCTATTGGCTTTGACGGGGTTGGAAAGCCTGTTTCTTTTTTGATGCCCAATAACTTCTTATACACTAAGACTAATGAAGAGATTAATTCTATTACTCGTAGCATTTATATCCTTGGAATCTTCTTTGTGTGATGCCCAAAGAATTGTTTCCCTGGCACAATCTTTTACCATACAGCCATTTACCACAGGAAAGATAGAATGCCTACTGCCTGAATCTCGTCCGGGGAAGCAAGAAGCAATTACCCTGAAGTATAATCGCCAGCCAGATGACACACTTCGCAGACAGGGTGGACTACTAGCTGTTTGGAACATTTCCCGAAGCACTGAATTGCAGGAAATAATTGTTTTATCTACCTTAATCCTTACCGAAAATTCATTGAGGAAATCAAATTCTGACTTAACTGTAAATGAAGATGACATTGATATGTCAGCCTTTCTTCAACCTGAAGAAATGATTCAGTCGACTGATAAAAAAATAGGTGAAGTCGCTACAAAGCTCAAGGGTGAATCTAAACTTGAGACCATTGAAAACGTATTTGACTTTACGCGTAACCACTTGGAATACAACAACTTTTATAGTGAGCGCCAAGGAGCAAAAAAAGCGCTAAGGAAAGGTAGAGGGGATTGTACCGAATATGCAGAGTTGATGATTGCGCTTCTAAGAAACCTTGGTATTCCGTCCAGGCTGGCCATGGGGGCGACCATAAAATATAAAGGCCAAAAAAGAATTGAGTTTCATAACTGGGTAGAAGTTTATTTCGATAATCGAGGTTGGGTTAGTTTTGATCCCACCTGGGCTGATCATGAGAATGTTTTTACGACATTTGAGAAAATGGAAAATAGGTACATACTTCTGGGATACGGGCATTCAGCTAGTGCTTTCAGAAGGTGGGCGAGTGGCAGCGGATATGGAATTGCCTATGATGCTAATTGGGAAGACCCCACTGATCAAATAGAGCTTAGGGCCCAGTTGGCAATTTTAAAGGACGAAATTAAGTCAGCTCACAGATCGATTGATACTTTACTTGCTTACCTGCCTGAAAGGTCACAATACCTCGCCTTCAAGGCTGAAGCCTATATGCGAGAAGGTAAGTTCAGTAAGGCGTTACCTTTTATTCAGCTTTCAATCAGAAACGTTAAACAGGAATGGATGAGGCCCCTCTGCGAAATGAACCTGGCCAGATACTTTGCGAATACTCAGCAGGAATCCGCAGCTATGGATCTCTTACTGGAAATAGAAAAAAGAGATTCTTTTTATGCGGTTAAGGTGCTAGATGATGCCCTCTTCAGTACTCTAAATGATCGGGAAAAATTTAAACAGCTATTAGAAAGAGGTGAAGTCGCTAAAAAGAAATTTTTAAATAAGCAAGTTGATTGATGCACCTGCGTTGAATTTAGGTGCCCAAATAAGCTTTGTCAGAACGTGTTTATCGAGTTCCCCACCAGATCAAAAACATCAAGCTTAATATCCTTTACTGGATTATTCAAATAATCCTCCCTAAACATACTCCATATCATCAGGTCTCTTTTTTTGCCATAAGAATCCAGGGAGCGATCTCTTAGGGTTGCTTCATGTATATATCCCAGTTTTTTGGGTACGTTTTGACTCCGAAAGTTGTTAGATGTGCAGCGTATTTCAATGCGTTCCAATTCTTCTATCTCAAAACCCACTTTGGTTAACGCTTTAGCAACCTCCGTTGCGTAGCCCTGATTAAGGTGGTTAGCGTTAATCCAGTAACCAATTTCCCGGGCATTTTCGCCAGGGCCCGTATGTAGACCAGAGGAGCCAATCAAAATGGTTTCTTCTGGGTTGAATATGCCATAAACGTAGTCAATCCCCAAGTCGAACTGCCCCCGGTATTTCCTCATTCGATTGACTTTAGCTTCCAGATCTTCCGGTTCATTCATTGCCCAGGTCATCCAGGGCTTCAGGTGCTCCAGGCTCTCGTCAATGGAGGCTTTCAATAAGGCAGCGTCCTCCGGCTTATAGCAGCGGATGACGAGTCTTTCTGTTTCTATTCTGTAGGCTTTTGCGAGTTGCGTGGTATTTATATAGATAATTGTAAGCTAACCAAATATCAGTGAGCTAAATCAAGAATCCAAAATCGAGAATCGAGAATCGAGAATTGTTAGGTCTGCAAAACCCCCATCTTCCAGTCCGCCACTGGTGCATGCGTGGCTGCTTCGATTCCTGCTGAAATCCAGTTTCGCGTAGTACGCGGGTCGATGATTTCGTCGAGCCAAAGGCGAGCGGCAGCGTAGTAGGGGCTGGTTTGTGCGTCGTAGCGATCGGTGATTTTTTTGAGCAGCGCTTCCTCTTCTGCGGCAGAGACAACCTCGCCCTTCGCCTTACGGCTGCCGACCTGAATCTGCAGCAGCACCTTCGCAGCCTGGGCTCCGCCCATGACCGCCAGCCGGGCCGTGGGCCAGGCCAGCATGAGCCTCGGGTCATAAGCACGGCCGCACATGGCGTAGTTACCCGCACCGTAGCTATTGCCCATCACGACGGTGAATTTCGGCACCACGCTGTTCGCCATCGCGTTGACCATCTTCGCACCATCCTTGATGATGCCGCCCTGTTCGGAGCGGCTGCCCACCATGAATCCCGATACATCGTGCAAAAACACCAACGGGATCTGCTTCTGGTTGCAGATCATTATGAAGCGGGCGGCTTTGTCGGCGGAGTCAGAATAGATCACGCCACCGAACTGCATTTCTCCCTTACCGCTCTTGACGACCTCACGATTGTTGGCGACGATGCCGACGGACCAACCGTCAATGCGGGCGTAAGCGCAGAGCAATGTCTGTCCGTAGTCTTCTTTGAATTCCGTGAACTCTCCGCCGTCTACCATCGCCGCCAGCAGCTCACGGCCGCTGTAGGGCTTGGCGCGGTCAGCGGGCAGTACCTTCAGTAGCGCATTGGGGTCTTCGCTGGGGAGTTTGGGCTCCGCCCGGTCATAAACCGTAACGACCTTCTCGGGCATCCGGCCTACGAGATCGCGAATCTTTTCCAGGCAGGCACCGTCGTCTTTACATTTATAGTCAATTACACCAGAGACGGAGGCGTGCATCTCTGCGCCGCCCAGGTCGGCGGCATCTACCTGCTCGCCAATGGCGGCACGTACAAGGTAAGGCCCGGCCAGAAAGATAGAGCCGGTACCTTCCACGATCAGGCTTTCATCAGACATAATCGGCAGGTAAGCGCCACCCGCTACGCAGCTGCCCATAACGGCAGCAATCTGTGGAATGCCCATAGCGCTCATCTTCGCGTTGTTGCGGAAGATGCGGCCGAAGTGCTCCTTGTCGGGGAAAATCTCGTCCTGCATCGGTAAAAAGACTCCGGCACTATCTACGAGGTAAATGATCGGCACGTGGTTTTCCATGGCGATTTCCTGGGCGCGGAGGTTCTTCTTACCGGTAATGGGGAACCAGGCACCAGCTTTAACCGTCGCGTCATTAGCTACAATCACGCAGAGACGGCCCTGAACACGTCCGTAGCCGGTCACTACGCCGCCGGCGGGACAACCGCCGTAGCCTTTGTACATCTCGTAGCCGGCAAAGGAGCCAAACTCCAGAAAGTCTGTATCGGGATCGATCAGCGCATCCACCCGCTCCCGGGCGGTTAGTTTTCCTTTGTCGTGTTGCTTCTTGATGCGCTTGGCACCGCCACCTTCTTTGATTTTTTCCAGTCGGTGTTTCAGCCGGGAAAGTTGCAGGTGCATCTCATCTTCGTAAGCTGCGGCGGTTTGTTCTTTTTTGGTCATGATCGGAGGGGCTAAAATTTTTGTGGTAGGCCGTTGGTTAGTCGGTTGCCGCAAGTTAGTTTTTCTTAGGCAGATTATTGAACATAGTAATTCTATCTTTTTTCGTGCTGGGTTAAATCGGTTGAGGTACTGCCCACAGTACCTCAACCGGAATCAGCCCGTTCAATACCCAAACTAGTATCTTCGCGCTATGCAAGCTTCTATCTTTCTACTTGTCCTTGAGGTTCTCCTCTTTGCCCTTGGCCTTTATCTCTATCTGTTCGCCCGGGGAGTTCTCTCCTTCGGAAGCGACGAGTCAAAAGCTCGTGCGGAAGAATTCCGCAAGGGTAACGCACTCTGGATGCGACTGTTGGGGCTGGCGCTGGCAGCCATAATGGCGATAAACATTGTGGTGCACGTAAAAGAGATGATGGCTGCTTGATTGATCAAAGGAACCTTAGCGTCCCGCAGTATTGCGGGACCTTCGAGCGTTCCGGTTGTAGCCCATGCCTCCCCCAAAACAACAATCGGCCGCCAACTTTCGTCAGCGGCCGATTTACCGTGCCCGGAACGGGAATCGAACCCGTACTTCCACAATGGAAACTGGATTTTACTTACCATCTACGACTTTCGTCGCCGCCTAAGCTCCTTGGCGTTTGTGGTCTGGACTTTATCTTCACCATAGGCATGAATGCCGTTAGGTGCTCGCCGTCAAGTCTCTACACTTTCCCCGCAGTGTTGTGGGGCTTAGCTCGGTATTGGCATCAATGTCACCATTGAAGCGTTCACCGAATTTGACGAGTTCTACTCCGGGAATTTCTTCCCGGGCAACCCAATGTTTCTACCTCGATAGTTATCCGTGAGGGCATGACAGTTAGGACAAAGAAATTGCAGATTGACAAGTCTATTGTCATGTCTATCTCCGTTTACATGGTGAAGTTCCAAGGGAATCTCTTCGCTCAACCACTTCGTGTTTTTGCAAGATTCGCAAACACGTTTCTTTATCTTCTCTTTCAATAACCTACGCTTAAGTTTGTAAGGTTGATAACTCGAGTTCTTCACCATAATCTCAGACAAAGGCTTTTTGGGATTCGGCTTAAATTTTAAACCAACATTCCATCCTTGACCACGAAAATGGGAAGTATCAATGTTCCAATCCTTAAACTTCTGCTTAAGGGTAGTGTAATTTCCTCCGGCAGCTTTAATTTGCAGCATTCTGCAAACCTGGGCAATACTAAACGAAGCAGTAACAGCGGCTTGTAGTTCTTGTTTTGTGTATTTGTAGCGCATGCTTCAATATACAAACAAAAAGTATGAGCAAACAAGGCCGCAATCTGAGTCCAGCGCGTCTACCAGTTCCGCCATCCGGGCGGGTAGGCTGCAAAGGTAATTCTTTGTGGGATATTGCCAAGAGAAAAGGTCATGAGTTGTGCAAGAAGTTTCAGCCGCAGCCGCAGGTGCAGAGTGGGGTAGAGGAGCAAGGCCCCGGTCTCCACGCGCTCCCGCGCGTGAACGGGCTAAGTACGCTCCGCGTACGCGCCCCTGAATCATTGCTCCTCAGCGCGGGGACCGCGCTAAGCCCGTGCACGCGCGGAGCGCGTGGTGACCGGCAAAACCCTGCACCTGCGGCCCCGCGCCCAAAAAGAAGGCAGCATTCAGGACCGTACCTGAATGCTGCCTCCAACCCGCAACCCGCAACCTGCAACCTGCAACCTGCAACCTGCAACCTGCAACCTGCAACCTGCTAACCTGCAACCTGCTAACCTGCAACCTGCTAACCTGCAACCTCCAACCTGCCTACCGCACCACCGTCACATCCCCCCGGATGATTTCACCCTCGCCCACGTTCAGGCGCAGAATGTAGTAGTAGGTGCCTTCGGGAACGGGCGTTCCACCATTGCTAGTGCCGTCCCAGTCGTTGTTGTAGGGCTTGGCTTCGTAAAGGATGTCTCCCCAGCGGTTGAAAATGATGAGCTCGTTGTCCGGGAATTCGTCCGGGCGAAGGTTGAGGATATCAAAAACGAAGATATCGTTCATGCCGTCGCCGTTTGGCGTGAAGGCATTGAACACCGTCGGGTCTGAGCCATCCGCACTGGCGCGGATGGTCAGCGTCGCCTGGTCACATAAGCCTTCACAAACGGTGCTACAGACTTCGTAATCCACCGTCGTAGTAGAGGTAAGCCCCAACGGCGATTCAAAGGTGATGTTGCCATTGAGATCAATGGTAATTTCGCCAAATCCAGGCTCGGTCAGCAGGGTAACCTCTACCGGACCGGTCCGTTGATCATTGAGCAAGAGATCAATCTGTCCGATGTTGTCATCGCCGATCACTTGAAGTACATCATCGTTGGCCGTCGGGCCTTCCTCCGGAGAAACCCGGAGGGAATCAGAACTGTAATCAGGACAGCCCGCGGCGGAAAGCGTCCAGACCAGGTTGATGCCTTCTCCTAACTCCGTAATCGTGGCCCGATTGTTATCTACCGTGAATACGGCGCCGTCATCATTATAGGAAGTCCAGACTCCCGTCGTACCGGCGGGCAAATTGCCTTCCACTACCGTCGGGATTTCACAAGTGGTGAAGCTGGCGGGCAGCATAGCCGCTTCCTGATCAGCAAGGGTGACCGTTGTTCGACTGGTGTCCGAACAGCCGTTGTTCAGGTTGGTGACGATGAGCTGGTAGGTGCCGGGGCCGGTAACGGATGGTCGTGCCACATCTGTTCGGCCAACAAATGCTCCACCATCCTCCGCACTCCAGGCGTAAATGATGTCTCCTCCGGGTTCGGGCGAACTGCCCGTTCCGTCCAGTTGAGGGGTGTCTCCACATTCCGCTTCAATCGGATCACCTGCCTGCGCAAAGGGTGTATTCAAGGCCGCTGCAACGGATACGGTATCCTGCACCGTACAGCCATTGATGTCGGTGACGGACAACTCATAGTCACCTGGGCCATCCACCGAAACGATGAGGGAGCCCGTGGCCGGTGTGATGTTATTGCCATCGAAACTCCGCCAGCTGATGCCCGAAGGATCCGTGCCGTTGAGGTTAGTATCAGAGGCGTCCAGGGTGATCGTTGCGTTGTTGCAATCGAAGCTGTCAGCGGGCATAATGACGATACTGGCGATGCTGTCGATCAGATCGTCGACCCGAATCGGGACAGTTGTTACACAGCTGGTGGCCGGGTTAATAACTACCGCATTGTAGGTGCCACCGGTGGTGACAGTAATCATCTCTACCTGCTGGGGAATGTCTTCAACGCCGGGAGGGCCAACCCACTGAATGGTGTAGTCGTTAGGCTGGTCTGCGATGGTGATACCAATGGTGGTTTCCCGGGTGTCACAGTCCAGTTGCTCGCCTTCTATGGCCGTTACCTCGGGGAATACCCGGGAATCGGTGACTTCTATATCGCGGAAATCTTCACAAAGGGTCACGTTATCCAATACCGTTAAGCGGTAAACGCCTGCCGTACGTACGGTGAGCGTATCATTGCCCTGTTCCGATGGCTCCTCACCGCCGGAGACGACACTCCAGGTGTAGGTGTAGCGGCCTCCGCCTTCTCCAACGGATGGTTCAGCGTCAATGACGGCCGGGCCAGATTCACAGCTGATATCAATATTGTTGCGGCGGAAGGCAACGAAGGGTGGGTCAGACTGGTCGTCATCAACAAACACCTCGTCGGTAGCTACACAGCCCGTGGCCCGGTTGGTGATGGTTACCGTGTGAATTCCTGAGGTGCTGGCCGAAGCAAAGCTTTCGGTGCTGATTTCACTGCCGGAAGGATCATTCCAGACGAAGTCGTAATCATCGGCAAATTCTGTCTCCACGCGAATACGAACGGTGCTGGGCGAACAACCCAAGCCACCAATAGTATCGGCAAGTGTGTATGTCGGGAACCCGCTGGGAGCGGAGAGGACGATGGAGTCACTGGCGCTACAGCCAGTGATGGCGTCCGTTGCCGTGAAGAAGTAGGTGCCGGGCTGAGTAACAACGACCGTCTCGGCGGAGCCCATCGGTACTTCTTCCCCGTCGATCGTCCACTGGAAAGTCAGGTCGTTACCCGTAGTGCTGGTGGCACTACCCGTAAGTTGAGCGTCGTCTTCACAGGCAATTTCCTTGTCTTCACCGGCGTCTACGGTCGGTAGGACGGCTTCTCCGACGACGATGTCGAGGCTGTCCCGGCATTCTCCGTTAGAAGCAAAAACCCGGTAGGTACCAGGTAATACTACCCGGGCCGAAGGATTGGTTACGTCCGTTACCACCACTCGGCCATCCATGGTTTCCCAGAAGTAACTGGTGGAGGCATCTACGTTTTCAAAAATGGGCGTCAGCGTAGTCGTGTCGGGGTTACAGCTGATACTAACCGGGCCGCTAGCCGGAGCCGTAATGGTGGGCACGCCTGAGCTGGGTACAACCGCTACCGTATCCATGCGGGTACAACCGGTAGCCGGGTTGCTGAGCTCGACTACATAATTGCCCGTTTCATTGACGCTCAGGGAACTTGTCATGCTCAACACAGCAGCTTCTCCCTGGCGGGTCCAGGCATAATCGATGCCATCTTCAGCTGCGCCAGTGGTTAGTTCTACGTCGTCACCATTACAGTTCAAGGGCACCTGAGTAGGTAAAGAACTGGAAGGCAGGATGATTTGATCTCTAACGATCAACTGAGCCGTATTCGAACACTGCAAATCGGTGAAGGTCACCGTCAGACGGTAGCGACCGCCACGGTCAGTACTTTCCTGCGCGTTAGTACCTACGGTATCTAAGGGAGTCCCTTCACCATTGATGCGTTCCCAGAGGTAGCTGACGTTGCCACCTTCGCTGGAGCCAGCGGCGTCGAGGACAACCGTTTCGTTGTTACAGTCAATGATGAGCTCATCTGGCACCTCTGCAACGGGGCGGTTGATGCCCAACACCTCTACGGTGTCGATGGCACTACAACCACTGGCACTAAAGACCTCCAGGAGATATGTGCCGGGTTCACTTACGGAGGCTACGACGTTTCCGCCTCCGCCAACATTGCCGCCGCCAACGTTTCTGGTGGTGCCGTCTCCCTGAACGATAAACAATTCGTATGCCTCACCAATATTATCGCGCCCATTAATCAGCGCAGTCTGAGGGTCGGCACAGCTGAGCGTTCTGTCTTCGCCGGCGTTGGCAAAGGCGGCATTATCCTGATTTACCCCAATTTCTATGCTTCCTTCAAGCGCTACGGTACCGTTAGCGTTGTAGAGGACGTAGTTGGTTGTTCCGGGCAAAAGACCGTCTACGGAGCCGTTATTACCGAGCCGGACGGGGTTGTCCGTGCGGATGAAGACATCTTCATTATTGGGGCGGGGAGCTACTTCAAATCGAATGCCTCCGTCGTCGGCATCACTACAGCTGGCGTCGACGGCGTCGATGCTGATCAGGATTAACCGGTCATTGAGGCAAACTTCTCCTCCCTGGTATATGATGCTACCGTCTCCATCATCGGTAACGGTGGGAGGGGTAGCAGCATCTTCAGCCGTAAGATCAAAACACTCGTCCCGGTTCCTTGCGTTGAAGCAAAGGCTGAAGGCCCGGAACTCAACGGCTCCTCCGGCATGAGATACGCCTGCTCCTTCGCTGTCAAAATTAAGGGTGATGATACCCACACCCGTTTGACTCAGGTCGAAATCAGCAGTGTTCAGTCCTGGCCAGTTACTACCACTGATATTGATGCTGCTGAATTCCACCAGCGTTGGATCAAAGTTAAACTGAATGTTAGCCGTCTGGATATTGACAAAGTTCTGCGCTAATACCGGTACACAGAAGTTGTCTCCAATGTCTCCTTCCGTATCTTCAATAGTAATGCCAAAGCCGTTTGGGAAAAGCACACAGGCTTCTCCGTTAAATACCTCTACGGGCACGGAATTACCTTCGCTTTCGGTGGTGACAACCTGGTCAGCAATGAAGCCTCCGTTACCGAGCAAATCACAATCCCCGGGTGTTGCCCCGTCTTCTGCCAATAAGCAAAATGAGCCAAGTGATGATCCATCCGTAAGTGTAATCGGGGCTCCGCTATAGTCCAGTCGATACAGCCCATCGGCTAACATTGTAGCCGTCACGCCCGCAACGTCTGGGGTGAAAGCATCAAACTCAAACAGGAAAGCGCTGTAGGTTACAAATATGCTAAAGGAGGTGACGTCCGTGAAGCCATCAACTTCCAAATCAAAGCAGTTTTGCTGAGTAGAGCTGAACCCAATGGTTGAAGGGTAGCGGATGGCTACACCCTCCGGCTTCTGAATGGTAATGGCACAGTTAGTGGGGTTGAGGCCACGGAAGGGGCCGTCCGTGTTTCGAATATCGTTTCGGAAATCTGCAATAGTCACCGAGCTGGTGCCACCGAATCCAATGGCGTTGAAACAAATTTCATAGATTAGGTCTCCTTCATTTACGGAAGGACTCTGGCTGCCAACGGCGTCCCAATCAAAACTCAGAACTCCATTGTTTACTCCTGAATCGTCAAAGTCATCACCAATATTAATGAATAGGTCAGGATTGCGGGCTCCAATATTGGCAAACTCCAGGATGCTCGGGTCCCACTTAATGAGGTAATCAATATCAGTCATGTTCTCGAAGTCGTCTCCGGCACGAATGGCGACACAGAAACCTTCGTCACCAAAGTTTACAGGCTGATCCGGGCAGTCAACAACAACGTCAAATCCGTCTGGGTTACAATCGTCGATGATCAACCGAATACCTTCCTGAACTACGGGTATAGCGACAAGTCCAGGGCCATCACCGTTAGCTTCAACGGGGCGGGTTCCGCCCGAACTGGTGGGGATTTCTCCGATATTGATATCGGTTCGCCCCCGACATTCTCCAATGATCTCAAAGCAAACGGTTACCAGAGAGGTTCCTGGATCAAGAGATTCCACCAGGTCTCCAAAGGGAGCCCAGACCCCATAAAAGGCATCACCGTCGAATAGGTTATAGCCACCATCTGAGTTTTGTGGCAGGTCCGTGTTCGCCGTGGCAGAAATCACTTGTAATACTGTATTATCAAATTGAATTCCGAACTGGTAGCCCTTGAGGTTGTCAAAGCCAGATTCTGCAACTACCTCCACGCAATAGGTGTCTCCGGGTTGGTAGATGCCTTCTTCATCGGTAATGGTCAGAATTAATGGACTCACACCAACGGTTACTGAGCCCTGCTCAATACCAGGGAAACCACCGACATTACAGGTGTTTCTCCGGTTAAAGGTGATGTCTACGCTGTCGTCAACACCGTCAAAAGGGTCATCGTCCGGTTTGTTGAAGAAGCGAACAGGGTGTTGAGTGGCAATCGGGCCGCTAACATTGTAACAAACCTCAAAGAGGATTGCGCCATCATCGAGCGTAACAATCGGAGCCGTTTCACAGTCCTCTCCATCGAGGTAGGTTCGCCAATTTACGGTGATGAGTCCGGCCGGAAGGTAGGTGCTCAAGTCAAAATCTTCCATACCAAAACCGGGAAGGTCCGGATTCAGATTCTGGACCCGGGAGAAGGTCAACGCTCCTCCATCTTCCGGCTTATCGGTCTGCAGGGCAAAGCCAAACTCAATCGTTGCGGAAAAGTCAATCACCGAGATGGGTAAACAGACCTCCGTATTGTTATCGGCCGCCAGATTAGGAAGAATGAAAGTAGTAGATACCTGAGCCGTAAGAGCAGTGCCAAAGGCCAGGGTAATGATAAGTAGTAGGTACCGCATGGGTAAAATTCTTGAGATCGTGGGATGTAAGATGTACGGGGAGCTTTGGAGCATAAAATGGCCGGCGTTTAACGGCTAAGTGCTACGGCCAACTGGATTTCGTGGGTGCCACCAACACTTGGGCCGAAACTCTGGAAGGAGTAATCAAAACCGTAGCCTACCCGGAAGTTGGTGTCTGCATTATAGGACTGACCAACGTTGATGCCCGCTTCAAAGTGAAAATTACCCGCCGTGCTCATACCAAAGCCAATGTAGGGAGCACTGGGAAGTTGATAGCGCAGGTTAACGTCAGCGTTAAACGGAGCACCGTCTACGTACTTAACCCAGGTGCTGACTTCCAGGTAACTGTCCGCTCCGGTAAACCAGTACCAGCCCGCCATACCGTAGTAGTGGCGAAGGCGTTGGATCTCAAAATCCCCGGCATCGTTCTGAAAGGTCAGGTCAAAACCAAGAAGCTGGGGAATGGAGACTCCTCCGTAGAACATATGGTCGCCAGTTAAGCGATAGGCGTACACACCCAGACCGATATCCGGGTGACTTTGGCTTTGGTCAACACCGCCGAGAGGGTCACCAACGTCACGAAGAATCAATTCACTGGACCGAACCCGGTAGCCAACGTAGCCTGCTGACAAACCAACACTGATGCCGCCTTGTTCCGGATCCGGGCTCAGGACCGTTCCAATACGACCGTAAAAACCGGTGTAACCCGTAGGCCCCGTTTGGTCGTTAAGCAGGTAGCCTCCTGCCGTAATGGTCGCCCCGCTCTGGTAAGGGTTAATGTAGGAAAACCGGATAGATTGCGTCTCCGGAGTATTTTCCTGGCCAGCCCACTGGCGCCGATAGTTGGCGCCAACTGACATATTATAGCCGTAAGTAAGAAAATCACTTTCCAGCGCTGCTGGATTTATCAGCGTCGCTGCTTCCCTATACTGGGTGAAGAGAGATAGTTGCTGGCCGAAAAGGTTACCGGCACCCATCAGCGCCAGCAATAACCCAAGACAAAGGAGTCGGGTATTATTCATAAACAGATTTTTTCCGTCCGGGGCAATACGGACATGGGATCACGATTCTTAAATGGGCGGAGCTGCGTCGGCCTACGTATTGCAGAACGATCACCTTCGCCCGCTATTGTCAACGGTCGTAAGTGTTTACTAAATGGTGTTATTCGTGGAGACTAAGGAGGCAAACCGTGGGGGAAGGGATCCGTTTTGACTCTTCTCAAAGTGGGGGCAAAAATACTATTATTTTTTTCAACTAACCGTTAAGACCGCCCTGGTTTAGGAAGCGGGCCGGTATAAGGGGTAAAGGGACTGATCTGACGGGAATAGTTTTATTTGCAGGAGCCGGATTGACGCTGGTAAGCCTGCAAATGCACATATTTCATCTGGCTGGTCTCCTGACGATGCCTGGCGTTGACCAGTTTTCGTTCGGCTCGATTCTTCGAAGAGGCACTCTCCCGACGGTGCCGCCTGCGCAGAATTTTCAGTTCCATGCGCTGATCTTTTCGCAAGGCCCGGGCAGCCATGCGGCAGCCCAGCGGTTGACTGCTGGTGAGCCGGCTGGCGGTTACCAGCGGTGCTTCGGCGATAGCGGCAAAGACACTGTAGGCACAATAGGGCTTTTGCGGTAGCTTTCGCGTGTTGGTTCGTTGTAACGTTTGGTTACTGATGTAATTGCAGATGGCGGGCCAGTTGCTGAATCGTTCGTCGGCAAATATCTCTTCAAAGGCATAGATGACTTCACTAAAGAAAATGCCTCCATCCCGGCTCATGAAGGTTTCGTACTCCCGGTCAGAACTCACCAGGTCTACAACTTTGGTGTAGCCCGGCTGATCAGCAAATAAGACTTCGTAGGGACGGGAGGATCGCGGACGTGCAGCCAGTCGGTTCTGGGTTGGTCCGCTATCCTGTGGCTGGCCGGGAGGAACCTGGTAGTTTTGTTGCGTAGCATTGCAGGCAATAACAATATTCAGCAGTACGCTTGGGTTTCGTTCGAGTAATCTCAGCCGGATGTCGTCGCCTTCCCGAGCCGTGTCATATCCGGTAAAGTATAATTTAGGGAGTTGATTGGTACTGTTGGGGGTGCGGAATCCATGACCGGCATAGACAAAAAGGACGATGTCCCGTTCCTGATAGGAGAGTTGGTAGTCAATAACGAAGTCCAGTGCTTCGGCACTGAAGCTCATCCCGTTAAGTCGGTAATAATGAACGTCTGAAATACCAAGAGCCGTCTGAATGCGATCCACCTCGCGGGCAACGCCGTAATCAATACTGCGACAACCTTCACGGATCAGAAAATTCGGGCTGTTATCATCAAGGAGTTGAATAACGTGTATGTGGCGGGTTTCAGCGCTGAGAGCGGCAAGGAACAGGCTGGCCAGGCACAGGAGGAGTAGTCTCCGCAAGAGCATGAGTTAGGGGTTACCGGATGTGTGAAGTAATAAAATCGGGGAAGTGACAAAGGAACGGTTACCGGCCGGTGCTTATTTTACAAAAGGAAAATTTTGGGCGGGGCCGCAGGTGCAGAGGAATGTTTTGCGGCAGTGTGCCGGCCACCACGCGCTCCCGCGCGCGAAGGGGCTAAGCACGCTCCCGCGTGCGTGCCTGAAAACAGCTGTCCTCAGCGCGGGGACCGCGCAAAGTCCGTACACGCGCCGGAGCGCGTGGTAGCCGGGGAAACCCCTGCACCTGCGCTCCGGCGCCCTGATTCCGTCACCCTTTCTTCCAGACTTCAAACCATTTTTTACCGCTGGCTTCCCGCTCCTTTCGCTTTTTCTCTCTGTTTTTCTCCCGCTGCCGCTGTTTCTTGTCTTTGCGGTTAGCCCGCTCCTTCTTCTTGTCCCAGATAACGTTGCGCTTGGCGATCACGTAACGGATACTGATACCCGTCTGGGCGTATAAGAGGGAGCTTCCCCCTCCAACATTGATGGCTGGTTTGAAATCGTAAGAGAGATTGAAGCCGGCAAAGGTAGCCTCAATGCCCACTACGCCATCGATGCCCACCGGGCCACCGATTTCTTCTCCGGTTTCCTTGTCCAGCTCGTTGTTCCAGCCAGCGTGAACGCCGGCACCATAGAAAAGATTCAGCCGTCTGCTTAAGAGAGGACGGTGCTGCTTGCCCAGTAGGGTAAAGGAGCCTTCGTCCCGTTGCAAGCTGGACTGCAGGATGCCTTCCAGCACAAAGTTTTTGTGCACCTGTGGTACTCTAATCTGTGCCGTTGCGCCCCAGTCCGTTCCCAGGCGCAGGCCTAAAGAGGCGTCATAAGATTGAGCCGTCAGGAATAGTGGAAATAGCCAGGAGGCGAGAAGAATTTTCTTGATCATGCTTCTACAAACGGTATTCCGGGCGGTTTTGTGTACGCCGCCTTAACATATTTACTTTTTCGTAAGGATTCTCCGTTTTATCATGGTGGTAGTACCCCAACTAATCAATTGTGAATTACTACTATACTATCACTACAACCTTTACGATCATATTATTCTTTAGTTGCCACCAGCCGTTTCCCCATCTCACTTTCCGGTTTAGCCAGTACCTGGCCAGCCGGGCCTTCTTCCACTATTTGTCCTGCTTCCATTACCAGAACCCGATCGGCGTATTGAGCCACCAGCTTAAGGTCATGGCTAATGAACAACAGTCCTATATTTCTTTCCTGGCGAATGGTGTTGAGCAGTGCCAGGATATCTTTTCGCAGCGGGACATCTAAGGCGGACACCGCTTCGTCGGCAATTAAAAGTCCAGGCCCTGCAGCCAGCGCTTTGGCGATAGCCACCCGCTGTCGCTGCCCGCCACTCAGGGCCGCCGGAAGTCGCTCTCCGTATTCCGTAGCGGGTAAGCCTACGGCTGCCAGCAAACTTTCTGCCGTGTCCTGACTCCTCCCCAGCTGAAGGACCTCCCGGAGAGCCGTTAATACCGTATGGCTGGGGTTGAGCGAACTGAAAGGGTCTTGAAAAACAAGCTGAATGTTCCCGTTAGCCGGCGGCTTTATCTCCCCGCTGAGCTTAG
Source organism: Neolewinella agarilytica (assembly GCF_900110645.1). Taxonomy (GTDB): domain Bacteria; phylum Bacteroidota; class Bacteroidia; order Chitinophagales; family Saprospiraceae; genus Neolewinella; species Neolewinella agarilytica. The sequence continues at coordinate 53,119 of NZ_FOFB01000001.1, read as the reverse complement.
GAACAAGGCCCGCCAGGCAACGGGCTATACTACTCTTACCACAGCCGCTTGGGCCAACCAGCGCGACCCATTCTCCGCAATCAACGTGCAGGTTTACGGACCTGACGGCTAATAACTCCTCCGGCAAAGACCAGGGCCAGGCGGCTCTTCCCCGGTAGGAGACCTTCAACTGGCTAACGGTCAAAGCGGAAGCCGCCGGGGCGGGAGAGTGGTGCTTCGCCTTTACCAAAGTCCTTGGTACTTCTTTCTCTTCTCCCGGAACCCGAAAGAGCCTTGACCTTTCTTCCGGGCTATCAGTGATCAGTTCTTTTGATTTTCCTTCCCGTATGATCTTTCCGGATCGCATGACCAGTAATCGATCAGAAGTACGACGAAGTACGTCCAGGTCGTGCGTAATGAAAACCGTGGTCATATTCAGCTCCCGCCGGAGGCGGGCCAGCAGATCGAGGATACCGGTCTCTGTGATGGTATCCAGAGCCGTAGTGGGTTCGTCAGCGAAGAGGATTCCTGGTTCCGCCAGCAAGGCCAGGGCAATGAGCAGTCGTTGCCGCTGGCCACCGCTCAGTTCGTGAGGATAAGCGGACAGAATTCTGTCGTGCTGTTCAGTTGGCAGCTCAACGCGGGCCAGCCATTCTCTAAGATGGTGTTCTCTTGCCTCTGTGGTGCTTATGCCGGGGAGCAGTTTTTGAATGGCCTCGGTAAGTTGTTTGCGAACCCTGTGCACGGGGTTCAAAGCCGTAAGCGGCTCCTGAAAAACAAGGCTTATTTCTTTGGCCCTGAAGCCGGACCATTCCTTCTCGCTAAGAGCGAGCAAGTTGGTCTGTTGCCCTTCTCTGGAGTAGTAGTTTATACTGCCCCTTATCACCTTCGCTTCCGGAGGTAACAGGCCGAGGCAGGCCAGGGCAGTCATACTTTTTCCCGAGCCGGAAAGACCAAGAACTCCCAGCTGCTCTCCCGCTTCCAGTGTAAAGGTGACACCGTCCACAACCGGCGGATTATCTCCGAAGGCAATGGTTAAGTCCTGAATGTCCAGAATGAGGGGCATGGAGGTAAAGGTAGTGGGTGATGGGCGTTCGGCTTCGAACTTGCGGTTGACCTGTCTCTACAACCACTCCGGAACTGCCGTCAAAAAGCGGTAGTCTTTGGCCGCGTAATCTATTTCCGCCACGTAGCTTTCTCTACCGTTGGAGATCATCAGGTAGGGCACCTTTATCGGGCCATTGTAGTTGGCGGCCTGGCGGAAGACATCCGTGGTCAGCGGAATTTTCGGTGCTTTGCACTCCACCAGCAGAAAGGGGCGCATATCGGCGTCAAAAATCAGGATGTCCGTCCGGCGGGATTCCGAATTAACCGTAACCCCTCGTTCCACCGTTATGCGGTTACGGTTGTAGCGCATATCTCCGATAAAGAAATGAAGGAGGAGCTGGCGAACAAATTCTTCCGGCTGCAGCACCAGCCATTTCTTTCGGATGTTTCCGAAGACAAGTCGCTTGTTCCCTTCCTGCTTCACGTTTAGCTGAGAGCTGAAGCGCATCAGCTGGAGATTAATCGGTCGGGGTGGCGTCGGGGCGGTAGGCATTAGCGAGAGTTTGCAGTCTTGGAAACAAGGCCAGGAAGGTCTGGTTGAACTCTTCATGAAAATCAACGAGGGTATCATTGATGCCTTCCAGAAGTTCTGGTTTGCTTAAGCGTGGCTCCAGGCGGCCGAATACTTTAGCCATGCCCTCTCGGCTGGTGTAGAGCCGAAGCCAGTCATCCTTTACCATTTGGTTGACATAGCCGCGTACCCGCTCATTCATTTCTTCCCGCCTGCCGTAGAGGCTGGCGTAGGTTGATTGAGTGAACTCACTGAAAGGTGCCGGACCGAATTCTTCCCAATTTCTCCACAAATGATAGTCGAACCCGATGTCGGTTATAACACCGGCATACCTGCCGTGCCTGGGCTTGAGGAGTTGGTTGAGGGCTCTGACGTCTTCGTCATGATCGGTAAGCGAGTCAATGGCCCGGTGCATATGGATGCCCCGTTTGATGGGTGGAGGCAAGAGGTGAACCCTGGCGCCCTTTACGAAGTCACCCAGAAAGTTCCCCACCTGGAGGTCCGGTTCAAAATAAGAAAGCGTAAGGTGGGCGAGGAAGTTGATACAATTGGATTTTGCCTGGACTGCAATCTAACACCAAAGCGCGACTATTTTAGTTTAGCCTCCGCTTTGCGGAGGTCTTCCGGTGTGTCAATGCCATAAGCAGGCAGGTCGGTAAGCGCTACCTGGATGGGGAAGCCGGCTGCTAACCACCGGAGTTGCTCCAGGGATTCATCGCTCTCCAGCTTACCTTTTGCTAAAGCGGTTAGCTGCGGCAAAACTTTCGCGCGGTAGGCGTAAATGCCAAGGTGTTGCAAATGTTTACCTTTCTGCACCCATTGCCCCACTGGGACATCGCGCAGGTAAGGGATGGCGTGCCGGCTGAAATAAAGCGCCCGCCCGGTTTCATCCCGTACGACCTTAACCACGTTAGGGGAAAGTAGCGCCCGCTCATCCGTTATTCTGTGCGCCAGGGTCGCGATGGCCAGGCTCGGGTCGCTAAAGGGGCGTACAACTGTTTCGATCTGACGGGGATCAATGAAGGGCTCGTCTCCCTGAATATTGACAATTACGGAAGCGTCCGGAAAGGCCAGCGCTGCTTCCGCTACACGATCGGTCCCGCTGGGGTGATCTTCTTTGGTCATCATGGCTTCGCCACCAAAACCAATTACGTGGTTAAAGATCCGGTCATCATCCGTCGCCACCACCACTTTGTCGATGGCAGAGCATTCCTTCGCCCGTTCATACACCCTTTGAATCATTGTTATTCCCGCAATAAGTGCGAGTGGCTTGCCGGGAAACCGGGTGCTGGCATAACGGGCGGGAATGATGGCAATGGTCATGTAAGAGATGGATTGACGGGCGGTAAAATTACGTCCTGTCAGGGTGTTACAGACGTAATACTTAAAAGAGTAAGCCTGACGGCCAGGATTATCGACATTCTATCGCGCTAAACTTACGGGCCAGTTCGGAGCCTGACCATAAGTATTGATCTTGCCGCCTGTCCCTCGCGGCCGTCATGTCTCAGGCAATTGATTAATACCCCAAAATATTCAGCATACTCTCCGACGTTTGCATCGGGTGCAGCACCCGGTCGGTCAGGTTGCCTTGCTCATCCAGGTCAATAATTATATGCTGTGGGCTGGGAATTAAGCAATGTTTTATCCCTCCGTATCCTGAAATGCTGTCCTGGTAGGCTCCGGTATGGAAGAAGCCCAGGTAAAGCAGCTCTTCATCTTCCGGCTTGTTCATGGGGAGATAAACCTGGCTTTCGTGGATTTCGCTATTGTAATAGTCGGAGTTGTCGCAGCTCAGTCCACCAATGTTAACCCGGTGATAGTCATTGTTCCATTTGTTGATCGGCAGGAGGATAAACCGTTCGCCAATGCCCCATGCATCGGGCAGGGTAGTCATCAGTGAGTTGTCAATCATGTACCACATCTCACTATCGTTCTGCTGCTTTTGGGCTAATACAGAAAAGATAGTTGCACCACTTTCACCGACGGTATATTTCCCGAATTCAGTAAAGATGTCGGGTTCCGGAACCTCTAATTCTTCGCAGGCTTCCAGAATATTGGAGACTATTTCCCGAACCATGTACTTGTAGTCAAACTCAAAGCCCAGACTGTTACGAATGGGCATCCCGCCACCGATGTTCAGGGCATGAAGTTGCTCACTTTCTTGTTTGAGTTTACCGTAGAGACGAACGGCCTTTTTTAGCTCGCCCCAGTAGTAAAGGCTGTCCTTAATGCCGGTGTCCACGAAGAAGTGGAGCATGTGAAGCTCCAGTTTCGGATTGTCTTTGATGCGTTCGTTGAAGAGCGGAATGACGTCAGCTTCCCGTAGCCCCAGGCGGCTGGTGTAAAATTCAAAATTGGGCTCCTCCTGCGTTGCCACCCGGATCCCGATTTTGGCTTTCACCTTTACGTGCTCTTCATAGTAGTCCAGCTCGTGACCATTGTCGACGACTGCAATGACGTTTTCAAAGCCATCATTGATCAGACTCACAATGCCTTCCAGGTAGCTGGTGGGCTTAAAGCCATTACAAACTATGTACGTCTTTTTATCAATTTTTCCGGATTTGTGCAGCGTCCTGATCAAATCAATATCATAGGTGGAACTGATTTCCAGCTGGACGTCGTGATCCAGTGCTTCTTCCACCACATGGGCGAAGTGACTGCTTTTAGTGCAATAGCAATAGCTATACTTTCCGCTGTATCCCTGACTGCGCATGGCCCGCCTGAAGAGGTTACGCGCCTGCTTTATCTTAGTACCAATACTGGGGAGATAAGTCAGCTTAAGGGGGGTACCGTATTTCCTGATCAAATGAATCAGAGGGACCTTATTGAAGGTCAGATATCCGTTTTCCAGGTCGAAGCCTTCCTGAGGAAAATAGAAGGTTTGATCAATCAGATCAAAGTACTTGTTGGCCACCAGCGTGTCTTTTTGCGCGGCGAAGATACTTTCTCCATTCCTAAGTTTATAGGGGCAGTTGAGAGAAACTTTCAATAAAAAAAGGGGCGCTGAACGCAGGTGCAATGAAAAGCTTGCTGCTGGCCGTAGAATGGACCCTCAGAATTGTCTCTGACCGCGATTTTTTGCCTTTTCTTCTGGCAAAAACAAGGAGCAGTGGAGAGGTTGAGTTATTTTTTTTCGGACACGAATAATTCTTTGCGCTCGCCCATTAGTGTGCCACGGCTGTAGTGGCCATCTTCAATAATGAGCACCTCACCCGTTGAGCCGAACTTTATGCTGCTGTCAACGGCAATAACCTTTCCGCTAAAGTAACTTTTGACGGCATCAAATGAAGTATGGCCGACTACCATTTTAGTAGCCTTGAGCTTCTTAAGAATTTTGTCAAGATCGTTTTCCTCAAATTCTTTGTCCAGAAAGTACCCCCGGTACCAAAGTGGCCCCTCTCTGCCCTGTAAGACCTTTAGCTTTTCAGACTCTGCAACCACCAGGGAAGGGATGGCGTCAATGAGTTTGTCGTGATAGATGTCATTAATTTTACTGAGCGTATTCACTTCCCTGAGTAGTGATTTGCTCAGTCCTCCGTGGACATAAACAATATCGTTGATCCGAATCGTCAGAGGAAGGGATCTAAGCCACCGGCCTAAGTACGTGTCCGGTCCGTAAAGGTCCTGGTAGGGGGTTGTCAGCAGAGCTGTCGTCAGCAAATAACGCTTATGGATATAGCGCACATCACCGGCCAGAATCATTGTCTCGTGATTGCCAAGTAAGAGGTGAACTCTTCCACCGGCCTTTTCGGCCTCGAGCTGCAGGTTGTGAATAAGCCAAAGTGCCTGGTTGACTTCGTCTCCGCGGTCAAAAACGTCTCCCACAATCACCAGGTGTCCTTTTCCGAAAATCCAGTGTTGATTTTCATCAATCACACCAAAGTTCTCCAGCAGCTTTTTTGCCACTTCGTACTGACCGTGAATATCACTGAGAGCCACTACTTTTTTTACACCGCTGAAAGAGATCTGAGGGTCCCGGCGAAACTTACGTTTCGGGTTAACTAACTCCGGGCGGAAAGAGGGAAAAGTCGGAAGTTGCTTAGCGATGCTGTCATTCCATACCAGATATTCTTTTCTTCTTTCTTCGGGCCAGGCGATGCGGGCCACCAGGGAGTCTGGGGTACGGTAAACCAGATAGGGGCCATCAGGCGGCATCTCCTCCTGTGCAGAAACTATAACAGGAACGAATAAAAGCAACAGAAAGAGTAGGAGTAGCTTGTGCACGATGGACGAATGAGTAGTTGAGTGATGAAATAACGAGCTAAGGATGTTAACTGTTTGTTACGGAAAGGAATTCCTTGCGCTAATATCTTCCCATTGCACCTGCGTTTGCGCCCTGATGTTCATTTTTGGAAATCAGTCTTTTTTCCTTTTGTGTCCCAATTCCCTAAACCACACCGAAACTTGCAAGTGAAATTAAATGGCGTATTTGTTTAGAAGTTTAGTTTTTAAAACTGTATTGTTCGCGTATTAACGTATTTAAATTCGTATTTTTACTAAATCCATTTTTGGGTTCATGCTTAGCGACTGGTGATTTACTGAAGACGTGCAGGCCCTGACCCGGCTTAACTAACCCTAAATTTATACTTTGTGGATTCTGAAAAACCGGCCAATTATTTGCTGATTTTAAGTTCTTCGAAACTTTGGTAGTAGAAGAACTGATGGCCGGGCATTTGAAATCCACCGCCTTAACCAGGCGGTCAACCTGAGCTGTTATGCGTTACGTAGCTGATACTACTTCTACTGAAGGATTATACTCCCCTCACCTTGAATCAGATGCTTGTGGCACGGGGTTTATTGCCAACCTTAATGGCATACCCTCTCACGATATAGTTACCAATGCACTCACCATGCTGGCCAATATGGAGCACCGTGGTGCCTGTGGATGTGAGCCAAACAGTGGTGATGGCGCTGGTATTATGGTCCAGATTCCACACGACTTTTTTGCCCGTAAACTGACGGAAGTTGGTAAAGAATTACCCGAGAAAGGGAAGTACGGTGTGGGGATGCTCTTCCTGCCCGCTGAGAAGCAACTTATGGACCAGTGTCTGTTTGCCTTCGAAGATTATGCGGACGAAATGGGCTTTGACGTAATTCACTACCGCAAAGTACCCGTTGATAATGAAGAAGTAGGCCCCACGAGTCGCAGCGTTGAACCACGGTTTCAACAAGTTTTCGTTAAACCGAGAAAAGAGATGGAGCCAGCCGCTTTGGAACGTCGGCTTTTTATTCTTCGTAAGTACGCTACGCACAGCATTCACTTAACCTACCCGGAAACCAGAGATCAGTTCTATCTGGCCAGTTTCAGTTATAAGACGATTGCTTACAAGGGACAACTTACCACCTGGCAGTTGCCGGGGTATTTTCAGGATCTTAAGTCACAGGACTTCAAGTCAGCTATTGCCCTGGTACACAGTCGGTTTTCTACGAACACCGAACCAAAGTGGAAACTGGCTCAGCCCTTCCGGATGATTGCCCACAATGGAGAGATTAATACTATTCAAGGCAACGTAAACTGGTGGAAAAGCAAGGAAAGCCTGATTCGGGAAACCTCTAAATTTACGGAGGAAGAACTGGACAAGATCTACCCCGTTTGCGGGACGGGCCTCTCAGATTCTGCTAACTTCGACAATGTACTGGAATTTCTTACGCTGAACGGCATTAGCATTCCACATGCTTTAATGATGATGGTGCCGGAAGCCTGGCAGCATGACGATGCAATGCCGGATTACAAGAAAGCTTTTTACGAGTACACTAAAGGCCTGATGGAGCCCTGGGATGGCCCGGCTTCCATTTGCTTTACGGACGGTATTCTCGTTGGTGCAACACTGGATCGTAATGGTTTGCGGCCAAGTCGCTGGTGCCTTACCAAGGACAACGTACTCATCGTTGCCAGTGAAGCGGGCGCTCTGCCCGTTGATCAGTCTTCAATTGTTCAAAAAGGACGTTTGCAGCCAGGGCGTATTCTGGTGGCGGACCTCGACGAACACCGGATCATCGGTGATGAAGAGCTTAAGGAGATCATTTGTAAAAGATTACCCTACCGGGAATGGTTGGATGAGCACCGTACAACTCTGGAAGACCTTCCGCTAAGTCGCCGGGCTTCCGTAAGTATGGGAGAGAAGACCTTGTTTGAACGCTTACAACTCTTCGGTTACACCAAAGAAGACCTCAATTTCCTTCTGGAACCAATGATTAAGGGCGGAAAAGATCCGATTGGTTCAATGGGGGCAGATACTCCGCTGGCGGCATTGAGCCTGCAATCACAGCACATTGCCAATTACTTTAAGCAGCTCTTTGCCCAGGTGACTAACCCGCCCATCGATCCGATTCGGGAGCGTAGCGTGATGTCTCTTTTTGCCATGCTGGGCAGTACGGGAAACATTATGGAAGTGAAGGCTGAGAATGCCCGCAACATTCACCTCCCGTCTCCTGTGCTGACGAATGACGAGATGGCCAAGATCAAAGAAATTCACCATCCGCACTTTAAGGCCAGTGTTATCAATTCTGTTTTTCAGGTTGACGGGCAGGATGGCCGGCTTTCCGCCGCCATCGAGCGTATAAAAGCGCAGGCGGAAAGTCTCGTTCGTAGTGGCTACAACATTCTGGTGATCAGCGACCGGGCGGCAGATAGCAATAACGCTCCTGTTCCGAGCTTACTGGCTACGGGGGCCATTCACCATCACCTGGTCCGCAAAGGCCTCAGGGCTAAAACGAGCCTGGTCATTGAAGGAGGGGATATTCGGGAAACACATCACTTTGCCACGCTAATCGGTTATGGCGCAAGTGCCGTTAATCCATATCTGACCTATGCCGCTTTGTCGGAACTTCATTCTTCTGGCATCTTTGATGAGTCCGGAATGGAGCGTAGCGAGGTGCTTTACACCTACCGTAAAGCCATTGGTAAGGGCTTGCTTAAGATCATGTCCAAAATCGGCATCTCTACCTTACAATCTTACCAGGGGGCGCAGATTTTCGAAGTGCTGGGGCTTAGCCGCAGTGTGGTGGACGAATGTTTCCGGGGCTCCATCAGCCGGATTGAAGGAATGGACTATGACGGAATCGCCAAAGAAGTGCTGGTGCGTCACGCATTAGCTTATCCGGCTCAGCCGATCGCCAATCCGCAGTTAGAAGTGGGGGGTGTTTTCCAATGGAAAAGAAGGGGAGAAGCGCACACTTTTAACCCCAAGAGCATCCACTACCTGCAGTTAGCCGCGCGGAAGAATGACGCGGAGGCCTACGAGAAGTATAAGAATGAAATCAATGAGCAGACCCAGCGGGCACTAACCCTTCGTGGTTTGTTAGCTTTCCGTCGTGGAACCCCCATTGATATTGAGGACGTTGAGCCGGCCAGTGAAATCATGAAGCGCTTCGCCACCGGAGCCATGTCCTTCGGTTCCATCAGCTGGGAGGCGCATACGACGCTGGCCATAGCGATGAATAAGATCGGCGCTAAGTCGAACTCTGGAGAAGGAGGAGAAGATACGGTCCGCTTCGAGATTGATGAAAAAGGCAATAACATGCGCTCTGCCATTAAGCAGGTAGCTTCGGGGCGTTTTGGCGTAACGAGTCACTACCTGACGAATGCGGATGAAATCCAGATTAAGATGGCTCAGGGAGCCAAGCCCGGTGAAGGAGGGCAGTTGCCCGGGCACAAAGTCGATGACTGGATTGGCCGGGTAAGAAACTCCACTCCGGGAGTTGGGCTTATCTCTCCGCCTCCCCACCACGATATTTACTCCATTGAGGATCTGGCGCAATTGATTTATGACCTCAAAAACGCTAACCGTAAAGCACGGATTAACGTAAAGCTGGTATCCAAGGCCGGTGTAGGGATCATTGCTTCCGGTGTCGCGAAAGCTAAAGCCGATGCCATTCTCATTTCAGGCCATGATGGTGGCACGGGCGCCAGCCCACTCAGTAGTATCCGACATGCCGGCCTCCCGTGGGAGCTTGGCCTGGCGGAGACGCATCAGACGCTGGTAAAGAACAAACTACGGGATCGGGTCGTCGTACAAACGGACGGTCAGATCCGTACCGGAAGAGACCTGGCCATTGCCGCTTTCCTCGGAGCAGAGGAATTTGGTGTGGCAACTGCCGCACTGGTCGTAGAAGGCTGTATTATGATGCGTAAGTGTCACGTAAACACCTGCCCGGTTGGTATTGCTACCCAGAACCCGGATCTACGGGCGCGTTTTACCGGAGACCCGGAGCATGTCATTAATTTCTTCCGTTTCCTGGCTGAAGATCTACGCCAGATTATGGCGGAGCTTGGCTACCGTACCGTTAATGAAATGGTAGGTAAAGTGGAGCAACTGAAGACTAATGCTGAAATTGAGCACTGGAAGTATAAGGCTCTGGACCTGAGTCCAATACTGTACAAGGCAATTGCCGAAAAAGGCGTTGGCTTATACCAGAAAACAGAGCAGGATCACGAACTTGACAACGTCCTTGACCGCAGACTGATCTCTGCTGCGAGACAAGCGTTGGAGGACATGGAGCCCGTTGCCAGTGAGTTCCCGATCAAGAATACCGATCGTTCCGTTGGTACAATGCTTTCTAATGAAATAAGTCGCCGTTTTCACGGAGAAGGCCTGCCCGACGGAGCCATTAAGTTCCGTTTCCGTGGCTCTGCAGGACAGTCTTTCGGGGCTTTCGGTGCTAAAGGCCTGGAGTTCCTGCTGGAAGGAGAGTCGAATGATTACTTCGGCAAAGGCCTCAGTGGCAGTCGACTGATTGTTGTTCCAGACCGGATTTCCACTTTTGATCCGCATGAGAACATTATCATCGGCAACGTTGCCTTCTATGGAGCGACAGCTGGCGAAGCCTACATCAAAGGTATGGCCGGTGAACGTTTCTGTGTACGTAATTCTGGCGTGAAAACGGTCGTCGAGGGAATCGGAGACCATGGCTGTGAGTACATGACTGGCGGATTAGTAGTGATCCTTGGCGAGACGGGCAAGAACTTCGGTGCCGGAATGTCTGGTGGCATGGCTTATGTCTACGACCCCAATAAAACCTTATCGAATAAGCTGAACGGCGATATGGCGGATTTGGAATCGCTTAATGACTTTGATCAGCAATTATTACAGCAGATGGTTCGGAACCACTTTACGTACACAAGTTCAAAAGTGGCTATGGACATGCTGAATGACTGGCAGGAAGAGCTTAAACACTTCATCAAAGTAATGCCACGAGACTATAAGCGAGTCCTGGCCGAAAAGTCCGCTCAGCCTGATGTTCAGGTCAAGGCTGCAGAACTTATCTAAGGCTTCCGGCACCCCAATTCCACCAAAAAAATAACCCTGCAATAGCAGAGCAAAAAAAATCTATCATGGCAGATCCACAAGGTTTCCTCAAATACACCCGAGAATTACCCGGAAAGCGTGAAGTAGCGGTTCGTAAACAGGACTGGAAGGAACTATATGAGCCCCTGGCAGAAGAGAAAACGATTCAGCAGGCCAGTCGCTGTATGGATTGTGGCGTCCCGTTTTGTCATAATGGTTGTCCGTTAGGAAACATTATTCCTGAGTTCAATGATGCAGTTTATCAGGAAGACTGGAAGCTCGCCTGGAATATCCTTAGTGAGACGAATAACTTCCCGGAATTTACCGGGAGAATTTGCCCCGCACCCTGCGAAGCAGCTTGTGTGTTAGGCATCAATCAACCGGCGGTTGCCATTGAGCATATCGAAAAAAGCATTGCCGAAGAAGCATTTTCCCGTGGTTATGCCCGCCCCAACCCACCCAGCAGTCGTACGGGTAAGAAAGTGGCTGTTGTTGGTTCTGGCCCGGCAGGTCTGGCGGCTGCGGCTCAGCTTAACAAGGCAGGACATACGGTGACGGTATACGAACGAAACACCCGGATCGGCGGATTACTACGCTACGGCATTCCTGACTTTAAGCTGGAAAAGCGCATCATCGACCGCCGGGTTGACCTGATGAAAGCGGAGGGGATCACCTTTGAGGTGAACGCTAATGTTGGTGGTAATGTAGATGCCAAGCAGTTAGTACGGGATAGTGACGCCGTAATCCTTGCGGGGGGCTCAACGATTCCCAGAGACATCCCTTCTCCCGGAAGAGAACTTAAAGGAATTCATTTTGCTATGGATTTTCTGGATCAGAATAACAAACGGGTGGCCGGGGATGATCTGACGGGCACCGAGGAAATACACGCAAAAGGTCTGGACGTTGTCGTTATCGGTGGTGGAGATACGGGCGCAGACTGTGTGGGTACCAGCAACAGACATGGTGCTAAGTCGGTTACCCAGATTGAGATCATGCCAATGCCCCCAACGGAAAGAGATCAGAATAGCTGGCCTAACTGGCCTATGATTCTTCGGACAAGTACCAGCCATGAAGAAGGCTGCGAGCGAGAGTTTGCTGTGCTTACAGAAGCCTTCCTGGGGGACGAGGACGGGAAGTTGCGAGCCATTAAAACAGTAAACATCCGCTGGGGCAAAAACCCGGCAGGCAGAAATACCTTTGTAAAGATTGAAGGTAGTGAGCGGGAACTGCCCTGCCAGCTGTTGCTTATTGCTGCGGGCTTCCTGCATCCCCAACATGAGGGTATGTTAACCAACCTGGGTGTTGGCCTTGATGCCCGCAAGAATGTGGCTGCCAGCCCGGAGCACGGCTATCAGACCAGTATACCTAAAGTCTTTGCTGCGGGCGATATGCGCCGCGGGCAGAGCCTCGTCGTATGGGCTATCTCAGAAGGTCGGGAGTGCGCTCGTGCCGTTGATGCTTACCTGAATGGAGGTGAGTCTATGCTGGAAAGTAAGGACGGTGGAAACCTGGCATTGGCTATTTAAGAGCTCGTTTGGGATTTTATGGAAATAGAGTGCCGTCAGGCCTCACCCTGGTTTGTTTCTCTGCTTCGGCTGCTGCTTACACATAATTAATGTGTTAGCCCTCCCGCAGCCGTTGAGCTACCACTTCGTTTATTGGGTCTTGTGCCGCTGGCTGGCATGGATAATGCAGTTGGCCGTCAGTGCTTCTCGTTGCGTTACCTACACCGCAAAATATTAAAAACCCCTCATGGCTGGCGGGTTTGTTAACGTTTCCTTCCACTTCCTCATAAGATGCGGTTAATCAAGAACCCATTTGGTGACAATGTGTGACTTCTGCCGTTATAATTGTGTAACCAAACTTGTAACGGTCATGAAACAGAATTTCCTTCTCCCTACTTTAGTCTTCCTTTTCGTCGCTCTCTTTGCCCTTCCGGCAAATGCACAGCGCCCAGGCGGCACCCGTGGTTCTACCACAACGACCGCTACGAGCCGAGCAGACACGCAGCCTGCTGCTACCCGTAGTACCCGGGCCAGCACTAACCGCCAAACCAGCAGCCGCCCTCAGGCGACTACCCGTACTACCCGCCGGACTAACCCGACGCCTACGACTTCTACCCGTCGTCGTACCAGTACGCCCAGCAGCACAAACCGTAATACTAACCCGAACTACTGCCCTCCGGGTGGAACAGCGGCGACCACCAACCGACGCACCAGCACGCAGACCAGTGGCACCAGCCGCCGTGTTAACCAGGCTGGCGGAACTACCAGAGTAACGACCCGTCCTGCAGGCACTGCTGCTAATACCCGGGCCGAAGCAAGAACCCGGACTAAGAAAGCACGGGGTACCATCGATGGGCGGAGCATCAACTTCGATGATGTATATGCCAGCCGCTCTAAGCGCAACTAGAATTAAAGTCTTCCCATAATAATCCCACGAACTGTATATGTCCCGTTCCGCCAACAGGCGGAACGGGTTTTTTATGGCAAAGCCATTGCTTCTATCGTTGCTTAGCTAACCACTTTTGATAGGCGGCCTTTCCTTTGGCAAAGCCCGCAGCAGTAGCATAGAAGTGATGAGAACCATCTCCTTTTTCAACGTTAAGCACATAATACAGATAGTCCGTTTTTGCGGGATTCAGGGCTGCTTCATAAGCAGACTTACTTGCTGAGCTGATCGGACCGGGGGGGAGCCCGTAAATTTTCCGGGTGTTGTAAGGATGGTCAACCTCTACGTCACTTTTATGAATGATGCCATCCCAGCGATTAAGTAGTTTGGCGATGTAAACGTTCGTTGCATCAATGCCCAGAGGAATTCCCTGTTCCAGGCGGTTATAAATCACTGAAGCCACTAAAGCCCGTTCCTCGGCTACTTTTGATTCATTTTCAATCAGGCTGGCAATGGTAACGATCTCCTGCTTCGTCCGGCCTATTTTTTCGGCTTGCGCATCCCAGTCCGCTTCCCAAACAGACTTGAATTGATTGACCATCTTAATGATGACGTCTTTAGGGTGAGCGTCTAACTCAACTTCGTAGGTAGTAGGGTAGAGGTAGCCCTCCAGATTCTTAGCCTCCGGAGCCATTTCTTCGATCAGGCTAACATCGTTCATCATGGCCAACACCTCTTTTTCATCGATGGCGGGCTCTGTGGGAAACTGTGCTGCCAGGCGTTTGGCTATCTCAAAGCGGGTCCAGCCTTCCGGAATGGTAAGAGCTTTAGTGCGTTTCTTCCCGTCTTTCAGCTTAGCTAAAACTTCCTTCGGACTGATGGGAGAGGGAAATAGATAGTCTCCGGCCTGCAATTGAGTCCCCTGATCAAAGAACCGGAGATACAGCTTAGTAGCCAGTGGTGCCTGAATAATGTTGTTTTCTTCCAGTATCTGTAAAATGCTGTTCGAGCCCAGACCCTGATCAATCGTTAGGTAACGATCAGCGTTTTCGTGCTCAACCGGCGCCTCTATGGCAGCATACATCCAATAAGCGAAGCCTCCGATGGCCATAGATGCCAGGAGGAAGAGCAGTAGTAATCTGCGGAAAAATTTCATATTTCTTAAGTAGGATAAATTCTATTTCCCCAGGCGGTCAATGGCGCCGGACAAGCGGTTAATCATCTTGCCCTGCTGCTGGATGGTTTCCTTCAGGCCCTGCATCTCTTCCTGTACGTAGCGCTGAATGTTTTGCGGAGAAGGGAGAAAGGGGGTAATGCGGGCCCGAACGTACCATATTTCGCGAAGATCAGACATGGGGATCTTGTACGGCTCGTAAAAGTTATTGTCTGCTATCACCTCCAGTTCCTTGCTTTCTGCAATAAGGTTTTTTACCCGACGAACGACTACGTCACTCCGGGTGACAATAACGTAAGCGTAGTTGTCTTTTACTCCAGACTCCCAAAGAGTAGGTTCCAGAAACGAACAAACAACCTTGTCTCCTTCAAACAGAGTAGGCTCCATACTGTCTCCGGGAATGTCAAAACTGCGGTGGGTTCCCACTTTGTACTTATAATCAGGGAGACTGTAGGTGGGAAGGTCCTGAATAAAAGAGGGGTCCCCAAGTTCGGCAGCATATACTGCATGAGCCGGCAGGGGAACGTGTACGATGAGCTCTTCCTCGTTGGGTGACCGGATAGTGGTGAGGACCCGAAAACTCTGATTGGTTTCTTCGGTCATGAACATCGGCCCGTCTCCGGTCATAATGTAGACCGGATTCATTTTATATTTGGCGATGGCCTTACGGAGTAACTCGATGGTTACATCCCGACGTCCTTTCAGAATTTCTGAAAGAGACTGTGGCAGGTAATCAAGCGATAAAGCGAACTGACGACTGGAACGAACCCGTTTCTCTTCTCTAAGCTTATTGTGGCACTTAATGAAACGTTGAGAAACGACGTTATTCATGGTTGTAGTTTGTAGATATCCGAGTGATGACCCGTCAAAGATAGTTTAGTGTAGCATAAATGCAATAGTGATGAAACATTTTCTTTGCAACTTTTTGCGAATGTTGTGTTTATCCCACAGTTGCGTTTTTATTTCCTTGTTTCGCAGAGCTGATTGATTCATCTGCTTCTTCCTTGTCCTTTGTGCTGGGAGAAGGCCTTGCGGGGTCGGGGGAAGCGGGATCGAAGCAAAGACGTACGAATACAGGGAAGTGGTCTGATCCGATATGAGTAAGCCGCTTTAGCTCAATTACCTTAAAATGAGTGGAAAGATACACATGGTCGAGTGGCCAGCGGGCAAACCAGTAATCAGCGTGGAAGGTGGCAAAGAGGCCACGGCCATGCCTGGGGTCTAACAAGCCACTCAACCGCCGGAACAGCCGCGAGGAATGTGACCAGGCGACGTCATTCATGTCTCCCGCAACAATGGTTGGCTCCCGGTGCTGCCCCACCTGTTTGCCTACCAGTGCGAGCTCAGCATCCCTTCCGACGCTGGAGTAATCCTCCGAAGGGCTGGGGGGCATTGGGTGCAGAAAGTGCAGATTTACCCGGGAGCCATCGCTAAGGTCAACCTTGCAATCAATACTCGGAATATCGTCCTTTATGCGAAATTTTACGCTGGGGTTTTGCAACTCCAGTTTGCTGAAGAGGTGCATACCGTAGAGGTTTTCCAAGGGCACATCTATACTGTGTGGGAAGTGTTCCCGGAGACCGCTCTTCAGTGCTTTTTCCCAGTCGGCGTTAGATTCGAGGGTCAGCAGCAGGTCCGGCTGTTGCTCTTCTACCAGCGAGATCAGCCGATCATATGCAGTGTTGGTCTGCAGTACATTCGCCACCATAAGGCTGATCTGCGGTCGCTCATGGTAGTCAGATGGTGCGTTCTTGACCTGCCTGACCCACACCCCGGTGTAAGGAAGGATACGATAGGACTGATACAGGGTAGCGCTGATGAGTAGAAAAGCGACCAGCAGATTAAGGCTGTCGTTATTGTTATGCGAAATGATCCATAGAAAAGCAGCAAGCCCAAGAATTATGATCATTTGAGCCCGGGGATAATCAAAGCCTCTGATCCACCAGTCCTTGTAGCGCAAAAAGGGCATAAGGGTGCCGATCACCCCGAAGGCGCCTAAAAGCACGGCTGTTATCTGGAAAAGAGTATTGATTAGTAGTTGCTTCTTAAAGGTGAGTAAGGTAACAATGAGCGTTTAGTATCTTTTGTTTCTTTCTCAGAAAATTTTTGCGCAGCCGCAGGTGCCATGTTGATGGGATGAGGAGCTGTGTTTTGCTACCTGAGCTTGCTTCCTTTAGCTCCCACTGCACCTGCGTCCGCGCCTGAATCGGGAGGAAGGAGCAGGCGCCACCCGGGCTATTTGATTGTTGCTGAAAAAATGTCCCGCCGCGTGCAAAACCTACGGGATTAGCATCTACTGACAACAAAGCTCCCGGCCGTCCGTTTTCACCCAAAGACCCCGAAGATGCGTTATCTCCCTTATTTGTTTTTGCTCATCCTGTCTTCTTGTAGTTACACGGCTAAAGTGACCGATGGAGCAACGGCCATTGACCGAAAACAGTATGATGTTGCTGTGGATATGCTGAAGCGTGAATTCAAGAAAGCGAAGTCCAGAAAAGAGAAAGGAGAGATCGCCCTGAACCTGGGCATAGCTCTCCGTGAAACGGAAGATGACGCCGCTGCCATCGACTGGTTTCAAACGGCTTATGATAATAATGCCGGACCACCGGCATTACGCGAGAAAGCCGCTGCATTGAAGCGTTTGGAGCGATACGAAGAGGCCATTCAGGTTTACACCGACCTGGGCTTTGAAATTGGGTCCAAATATGAGTTCCGCAAAGACATCAGCGGTGCCGAGCTGGCGATGGCTTACAAGGAAGCAGAAGAAGCAGGGAAACCCCGCCCCTTTACCGTTGCTGCAACAGACTTTAATACCAGACAGGCAGATTATGCGCCCGTTGTCTTCGAGGATCGATTAATTTTCACCAGTGACCGGAGTGCTTCCAGCGGAGAGGAAACCTTTAAGTGGACTGGCCGGGGCTTCACTGATCTTTTTATCGTTGATCCACAGGCTCGTGGCGCCAGCGTAGATGCTTTTGATGCTCGTCTTAACACGGAAGATCATGAAGGAACACCCGCCTTTAGTGCCGATGGCGCCTACATGATTTTCACGCGCTGTGCTTCACCGGCAAAAAAAGAGGATGCCTGGTGCGGACTTTACCGCTCGGAGCGGGTTGGTGAAGGTTGGGGGCCGGCGAAACAGCTCCCCTTTATTAAAAATGGCATCAATTACATGCATCCCGCGCTATCTGCTGACGGAAAGCGTCTTTACTTTAGTGCACTGATGGAAGACGGCTGGGGTGGATATGATATTTACGTTAGTAATTTGCAGGACAGTGGTGAGTGGGGCGATCCTATTCTCATGAATCGGGCCATTAACACTCAGGGGAATGAGCAATTCCCCAGCCTGGACGGAGACACTCTTTATTTCGCCAGCGATGGCTTGGAAGGACTTGGTGGACTTGATATTTTCCGTACTTACCCAATGGCTAACGGGCGATTTTCCGCTCCTAAAAATCTGGGACCTCCGGTAAATAGCGGAGCGGACGACTTCGGCTTTACCATCCTGCGTCGCGAAGGAAGTGGCCTGGAGGCAACAATGACCGGTTATTTCAGCAGCGCCCGATCCGGAGGCGCAGGCAGCGACGATATCTACGCTTACACCAGGCGGGTCATTCCTCCGCCCCCTGAAGACCCTACGCCAATTGTATACCGAAATGTACTGGACGTTACCGTCGTGGAAAAAATCTACGAGGACCCCGCCGATCCCAAAAGCCGGGTACTGGGGGTTAAGCCGGTCCCGAATGCTACCATCATCGCCAGCATTGGTGAACAGAGCAGAACGGTGAACACAAACGCTGAGGGAATACTGAGTCTGGTTCTGGTAGATGACCAAAATTATT
Organism: Neolewinella agarilytica; assembly: GCF_900110645.1. Taxonomy (GTDB): domain Bacteria; phylum Bacteroidota; class Bacteroidia; order Chitinophagales; family Saprospiraceae; genus Neolewinella; species Neolewinella agarilytica. The sequence goes on along the minus strand of NZ_FOFB01000001.1, from coordinate 34,828 downwards.
CCTTCCGCGCGGAGCGGGAAGAATACCTGGTGGCGGAGGGGCGCTTCTCCAGCCGGGACCTGCCACGTGATCCGGAGGCACCCGAACAACGCTACGAACTGGAGCTGGAGCTGGAAAAGATTTTCCGCAACCAGGAGGTGGTTCTGAAGAATATCTACTACGACTTTGAGGAGAGTTTCATCCGGGAAGATGCCCAGCCAACCCTGAACGAACTGACGGCTTTGCTGAACCGCAACCCGGATATCCGGATTGAGCTGGGGTCCCATACGGATTGTCGGGGGCCAAAGGCCTACAACCAAAACCTAAGTCAGGCGCGGGCGCAGGCTGCCGTGGATTATCTGATCAATCAGGGCGTTGCTGCCGACCGGCTAACTGCCCGGGGCTATGGCAAAGACCAGCCCATTGAAGATTGTCTTTGTGATCGTTGCACAGAAGAGGAACACCAGCGAAACCGTCGTACAACCTTCCGGATACTGGATTAGCCGGTACGCTAGCGCTTTATAATCCGGACGGTGTAGATTTTCCCTTCTGCACTTACCCGAACCAGGTACATGCCGGAAGGGTAGTTGCTAAGGTCCAGTTGCTGCTCGTTCCTCAGGTTAATGAGTCTGCCTCTCGGGTCGAATACATCGACAAAGCTCGCCGGGCCACTCAGCCGGACATCGCCGGTAGTGGGGTTAGGGAATATTTTTACGCCCAATTGTTGTAGGGTAGTTACGTCAGAGAGTACGTCGATGGTGATTTCCTGTACAATCCTTGTGGTGCAGGGAGGCAGGCTGGCCGTAAAGACTACGGAGTAGGTCCCCCGACGGGTGTAGGTATGCGTCGGGCTTAGTTCGTCACTCATGTTACCATCACCAAAGTCCCAGCCCCAGGATTCGGCATTACTGGAAACCGTAAAGGTTACCGTAGCAGTATCAACGGCGAAATCAAAGTCTGTGTCAGCGGATTCTAATACGACGATATCTACAGTGGCAACAGAATCTGCCCCTACGGCGTCCACCAGCGTTAATGTGCCGGTATAGGTGCCCGGTTCAGTATAGGTGACGGATGGAGCGGAATCAGTAGAAGTCTCAGGATCGCCTCCGGGGAAATCCCATCGTCTGCTGGCGTAGGTTCCTTCACTGTCATCTCTTACCGTAACGGAAAAAGGAGAACATCCACTGGCGTCTTTTACGTCCGTTCGGGCTACGGCAAACTCACCAACAACGACGGTTCTCGAGGCAACCACAATCTGATCACAGTTTGCGTTAGTCAGTGTAATGCTGACGTTGTATTCACCGGGTTCGGTATAGCTGTGGTCCTTGGATTCGTCTGTACCTCCCAGAATCGTCCCGTCACCAAAATTATAAATGATGGAGACGAAATTGCCCGGATTGGTAACGGTTGCCGTTACGTTCTCACGGTCGGGAGAAATGTCGGCAGCTTCAGCATAGGGGGCGGCAAAGACCGTAAAGTTAGTAGAAGCTCCTTCGTAGGTAACACCGTCTGCGACCAGGCTTTGCTGCACCGTAAAGGTACCTTCGGTTCCGTTATCAAACGTGACGATAAGGTTGCGCCCGTCGGGGCTTACAATGTTCAGCCCACTGTTAGCAGGAGTAATTTCCCAACTGACTTCCTGAGCACCGGCACTCTCGTCCGTAATGCCAAGTGTTTCATTGCTGCATACGGTGTTAGCAGTAATGCCGAGGCCGGGAAAAGGGACGGGTATTTGCACTACTTGCTGTCCTCCGTTAACACCTGTTCCCGCGGGGTTTTCGGTAGGAGAGCATTCATTAGAGCCCAGACGAAGGCCACTACCACCAGCGTCAAAGGACGTTATAGGGTTATAAGCGTTTCGATCAGCGACTGCGGTGATTAGCCTGCCGCCACCTCCGCCACCGCCGGGCCCAAAACAACGGTCAGTACGATTGTTAGTACTACCTCCCTGTCCGCCATCCAGTGATATGTCAGGGTTACCACTCACAATATCAGCGATTATCATCATGCTACCTCCGGCACCGCCGCCTCCGGCACCATCTCCGGTGACGGTACTGCCATTCCTACCATCAGCTATCAGCTTGCAACCCTCTGTGAACACGATCTGTTCAGCCCATAAGACGATGATCCCCCCTCCATTTCCACCGTTTGCATTGCCACTATTATTGGCGTGGCCAGCTCCTCCTCCGCCTCCGAAGTAAATCCGATCTCTGTCAGCGGCCAGTCCGCGCCCTCCCCGGCCCGGGTAAGCTCCCCGGCAGGCCCGATTGAAAATGCCATTAACGACGTTGATGCCTCCACCGCCGCCTTCAGCAGTATTTCCACCGCCACCGCCGCCGGCATTGTGATCGTTGCCGCCACCACCGCCATTGGCCGCAGGAGCTCTTCCTTGTTCCTGTCCAATCGAAATTGTTGCTACTCCTTCTGCCCGTGGAGATCCCCGCCAATCATCCATACTGTAAACCTCACCATTTATTACGGTGAAACGGCCACACTGACTGTCAGATTCATTGCCGGATGCGCCTCTGAATCCTGCGCCACTGGCGTCAAAAGTGCCACCAAGTGTAAGCTGGTCATTCGCTGCCAGAAAAATCACCCCGCCGGTTTGCCCGTCAAATGCCTGGTTAACGGTTAAACCGTTAGGGAAGGCAAGTTCTTTGTCGGCACTAACACCGATTACCTGGCTGTTGGACAGATCATAATCATTGACGATGGGGTTAGCCAGGTACACAGTGTCACCTCCCATTCGTACAACCTTGTTCAAATCATAATGACCCGTTCCACGGAGATTATTCACATATCCTGTTTCTCCGCCGCCAAGGTTTATAGTGGCTCCACCGTGCTGGTAGATCATGACATGAGAAGCATTGGTGGAGGCCAAACTTCCTCGTAACCAACGTTCTTCGCCGTTTAGCTCCGTTATTTCATGGTAGGTGTTTTGAGCACCGAGCAAAAATGAGAAAACAACAAAAATAATAGAGATGCAAAATTTCATCGGTAGGTCGTCAGTTGAGCGCAAAGATATATGGGGGGCTACAAAACAGCACCATTTCACTGCCTAATTGATGTAGGAACAGTCGGTTAAGCAGAGTTTTAACGTATTGGCCTTACAGGACTGTTACTTTAACCCGCCTGGACATCACGATTTAGGGAAGGTTAACTACCGGGCTGGTTTATACAGAGTTTAAAACCAAGGCAAAATCATAAGTATGGAACCGAAGGCTTTCCGCGAAATCCTAATGTAGAGCCGGAGGCGAAATGGCTGAGTTCCTTTCCCTTCCGGGCTGCTCCGCGATGAGCGTCCGGTAGGTACTACTCATTGTGGTATTTCTCTCCCCGGAGTATCGTCATTCCACGGTAGAGCTGTTCGGCGAAGAACAGACGAATCATCTGATGGCTGAAGGTCATTTTGCTAAGGGATAGCTTACCGTTCGCCCGCTGATAAACAGCGGGTGAAAAGCCGAAAGCTCCACCAACGAGAAATACCAGTCGTCGGTAGGGCCGCTGTAGTTGTTTGTCCATCCAGTTGGCAAATTCAACACTGCCGAACTGCTTGCCTCCTTCATCGAGCAGGATGAGCCCATCATCATTTTTCAGGCGGGCAAGTACCATTTCGCCTTCTTTAATTTTTAGCTTCTCCGGGCTGAGTTTACCTCCGCCCTTAACGTCAGGTAACACTTCGAAGGTGACCGGAAGGTAGTGCTTCAACCGCTTAGCGTAGATCGCCTCACCTTCTTTCAGGTAAGTCTCGTTGGTTTTGCCGATATAATAGACGTGTACTTTCACGGTGGCGAAGGTAAGAGATTCCTTACCTTCCCGCCCATGTCTTATCCACTTGCCGGTTTTGCTATTGTTTTGATCCTTGCCGGAATCTATCACTTTTACAATCCAGCGTTCTATGACCCGTTTATGCCGGAATGGTTTCCTAAGCAGTTGGCTAATGCAGCGGGTGGCCTGGCAGAGATACTGATTGGAGCGGCTTTGTTTTATGGGCCAACGAGGCAGTACGCTATCTGGGCTGCTTTTGCGCTAATGGTTATCTTTTTACCGTTGCACATCATAGACCTGGCCAGGGAGAGACCCCTGATGGGCTCAAAAATGGCAGCAGTCATTCGTTTACTCATTCAGTTTGTCCTCATTTGGTGGCTGTGGAGGCTGGGCGCAGGCGCAGGTGCAGGGGAGGGCTAAAAGGCAGTGTCAGCTCAGACACGTACTTAGCTATCGGATGATGAGCCTGAAGCCCAGGTGATTCAACCCGCTATCCGCCGGGGTGTACTGATTCTGGCGGAAGTTGAAACCCGTACAATAGGAAGTACTGCAAAGAAAAGAGCCACCCTTGATGACGGACTCTTTCGTCTGGGCCTTGGTCGTTGCTGTCCACTCCCAGACATTGCCCGAAATGTCGTACAGCCCATTCTCCGCGGGCGGGTAAGATTTAACGGGGGCAATGCCGGGAAATCCATCCAGTACATTGTCTTCGTAGGGGAAGGGGCCTTGCCACCAGTTGCCCGGGTATTTTCCGTCGGGGACCATCTCTTTGCCCCAGGGGAAGTCCGTAAACCGGCCGCTCTGGGAGGCGGCCCACATCCACTCCTCTTCGGTGGGCAGACTTTTGCCGGCCCACTCAGCATAGGCTTTAGCGTCACGCAGGCTAACCTGGGTAACCGGGTGTTCCGGGCGGGCTGCCAGAGAGTCGGGCCCAAGCGGGTAGCGCCAGTTAGCACTGTCGATGGGCAGCCAGGCCAGAGAATCCTTGTTGAATACCCCGGACCAACCGAACTCCTCCGCTTCGGAGACATAGCCCGTTTCCTCCACAAAAGCAGCGAAAGCAGCCGTTGTTACTTCCGTTGCATCCATCAGGAAGGACGGGTGCTCTTCTGTGCCTTTGATCCAGACCATCCCTTCCGGAATATCAGTTGGCCGCTGAGCCCCCTCTGCTTCACAACTTACCATGGCACCTGCGAAAGCGCCAACAACCACAATTTTCAGTAAGGACCAAAAAGAAAGACGGACTTGATTCATCGCTCAAAGTTAAGCTGCTATCTTCGTGCCTTCAAATAATTACTATGCGTTTACCCGCTGAATGGGAAGATCAACAGCTCGTTCTTTTTACGTTTCCGCAGCGAGATGGAGACTGGGGCGAGCAACTGCAGGCCGCTTCTGCCGCCATCCTTGCCGCCGCTAATGCCGTGAACGAAGTGACCCCCGTCCTGATGGTCGTAAGTGATCAGGAACATTTTGCCAGCTTCGCCGCCGAATTTAAGGGCGAGGTGATGAATTGCCCGACCAACGATTGTTGGATCCGGGACTACGGCCCGATCACCGTCATCAATAAAGACCGGCAGCCCGTCTTTCTTGACTTTACTTTCAACGGTTGGGGCGGAAAGTTCGAAGCCGGAGAAGACAACCAATTCCCCCAACGATTTCAGGAGGCCCGTTTCCCGGAAGTTGAGCGCTTGCGGGTCGATTTCGTACTGGAAGGCGGCTCCATCGAGTCCGACGGAATGGGCTCCATGCTGACGACCACCCAGTGCCTTTTCAGCGAAGGCCGAAACGATTGGAATGACCCTGAACTCGCTGAAAAATACCTGCAGTCCTGGTTCGGTCGTAAAACCGATGTCTACTGGCTCACGGATGGTCACCTGATCGGGGACGATACCGACGCACACATTGATACCCTGGCACGCTATCTGGATGAGCGGACCATTGCTTATACGAGTTGTGAGGATAAGACCGATCCACATTTTTCCTCCCTCAAGGAAATGTGGGAAGACCTGAAATACCTGATCACGCCCCACAATAAGCCCTACAAGCTACTTCCGCTTCCGTTGCCACCGGCAATTCACGGGGAAGACGGACATCGGTTGCCAGCCACCTACGCTAACTTCCTGATCAGCAACGGTACGGTATTCGTGCCAACTTACTTTTCTAACGAAGCAGAAGATCACCCCGGAAGGGCGGCTGATACCGCTGCGCTAGCAGCGTTCGAGAAGTACGGGAAATATAAAGTTGTTGCCATCGACTGCCGTCCCTTTATTGAGCAGCACGGTTCATTGCACTGTTTGACGATGCAGGTGCCGAAGTGGTAGGGGGGGGGCAAGTTGCAAGTTACAAGTTGCAGGTTGCAGGGGGGGCAGGTTGCAGGTTGCAAGTTGCAGGTTGCGGGTTGGTGGAGGGAGAAACCTATATTTACCGCCTCCTAACCAATTCCTCCGCTTATGTCTACCCGTCGTCAATTTTTACGTTCACTACCCGCTGCGGGTGCTCTGGTTCCGGTACTGGCTTCCTGTGCCGGAGAAAATGCCTCTTCTGATGAGGTTAGTAAGCCGGTCCGCCCTGTTGTTATCTCGACCTGGCAGCATGGGCAGCTGGCCAACGCAAAAGCCTGGGAGGTGCTCTCTGCCGGAGGGTCAGCACTCGATGCGGCGGAAGCTGGCGTAAAGGTAACCGAGGCGGATCCGGAGGTACATACCGTTGGGCGGGGTTCTTACCCCGACCGGGATGGCATCATCACCCTGGATGCCTGCATTATGAACTCCGCCGGAGATTGTGGCTCGGTGGCCGCTGTTCAGGATATTCTGCACCCGATCTCTCTGGCACGCATGGTGATGGAACGAACGCCTCACGTGATGATCGTCGGGCAAGGCGCCAAAGATTTTGCCCTTACGCAGGGTATGGAATTAACCGAGCTGAGTACGGATTGGAGCCGGGAGGTGTATGCCAACTGGCAAACAAAGAACCCGGACTACAGCCCACCCATTAACGTAGAAAATCACGATACGATAGGCTTGCTGACCCTTGACGAAAAGGGAGATCTGGCCGGAGCCTGCACTACCAGCGGTGCGGGCTTTAAGTATCACGGCAGAGTGGGGGATTCCCCGCTGATTGGGGCTGGCCTCTACGTGGACAACGAAATCGGTGGCGCTACGGCCACCGGTTGGGGCGAAGCCGTGATCCGCGCCTGCGGTTGCTTTCTGGTGGTGGAGTTTATGCGGATGGGGCATTCCCCCACCAAAGCCTGCCAACTGGCCGTAGAAAGGGTGATCAGTAAAAATCCGGACTGGAAGGATATTCAGGTAGGCTTCATTGCTCTGAACAAAGCCGGGGCAACGGGAGCTTATTGCATCCAGTCAGGCTTTGATTATGCGGTGAAAAATGAATCCATCGACAATGAAATGCTGGTGCCGGAATTTAAGATAGAGGCACCTGATGTTGGTTAGCAGAGCGATAGACCGGTCATCAGCGGTATCTTTTGCCCTGACGAAGTCGGGCAAAAGTTCATCCGATGTCTCGGTCGGACGGCGGCTACATCAGCCAGCTGCCTGTCTCGGTCGGAGAGAGAATTAATCAATCTCCTTATGACCGGATTTTACATATCGGATAAACATTCCGGCGGCTGCGCCAGCCAGGAATGATGTATTCGATGAGAAAATCCTAACCTTCAATTAACCAAAATACAAATATGCTATTTGAAGTATGCCTCCAATCCGTAGACGATGCTATTGCAGCCCAGGCGGGTGGTGCGCAGCGGGTAGAACTTTGTGCCGCCCTGGTGGAGGGCGGGATTACGCCGAGCCTGGGCACGATCCGGGCCTGTAAGGCTGCTGTGGATATTGATATCATGGTGATGATCCGGCCACGTGGTGGAGACTTTGATTACACTGAGCAGGAGTTTGCCGTGATGCTTGAAGACATTAAGGTGTGCCGGGAAATTGGGGTAGCCGGCGTCGTGTTTGGCCTGCTGGACAAGAACGGGGAGGTGGCGCGGACGCGGGTGCAAAGACTGGTGGAAGCAGCAGGGGAACTCTCCGTTACTTTTCACCGGGCCTTCGACGTGTGCCTGGACCCCTCCGCCGCAATGGAAACTCTGGTTGAACTGGGCGTAAGCCGCATCCTGACCAGCGGTCAGGCAGCAACCGTTCCGGAGGGCAAAGAGATGCTGCGCCAGTTAGTGGATCAAGCCGCAGGCCGCATCGGTATCCTGCCGGGCTGTGGTATCACGCCGGATAATGTGGCGGAGCTGGTAGCGTATCTGGGCGTAAGCGAATTTCACGCTACGGCCTTCGATACCTTAACTTCCACCATGGAGCATCAGAACCCCGATGTCTATATGGGGATTCCTGGTTTACCCGAGTACGAAAGAGAAATTACCACCGCCCATCGGGTACGTCAATTTCTGGAGGCTGTGAGCTAGGCCCGCAAGCCTCCCAATGCACCAGCGCCCCGGCGCCCGCATTTTCTTTTCCTTGCTATCTTACGCCAAAACATTACAGACCCATGTCCAAGCTTTCGACCTCCCGCCGTCAATTCCTGCGCCACTCCGTCATTGCCGCTGCTGGCGTCAGTGTGTTGGGCTGTGGTGGTAATACGGGAGAAACGACCTCCGGAAAAGAATCAGCCTCCATGACTAAAAAAACCTTGCCTTACGTTGACGAAATCGGGATTCAGCTCTGGACCGTAAGGGATCAGATGGCCATCGATCCTGAAGCCACCTTAAAAACCATCAAAGAGCTGGGCTACCATCAAGTCGAACTGGGTGACACCCGTACCTTGGCCGAGCTTAAGCCGATCTGTGATGACCTCGACCTGAAGATCAACAGTTCTTTCATTAACTGGAACACCGTAACCGGAGGCTGGCAATACACCCCGGAGGATACACCTTTTGATTTCGGTGAAGTGCTCGAAGCGGCTACGAAAGCTGGCCTGAGTCACCTCGTTTTCGGTTACCTCCGTCCGGAGGAGCGTACCTCGGCCGATGACTGGAAGCGGCTGGCCGATAAACTTAATGTAGCGGGAGAAAAAACGAAAGCTGCCGGCATGCAGCTCACCTACCATAACCACAACTTTGAGTGGGATCCCATTGAAGGAACCACGGGCTTCGATATTCTAACCGAGCGGATGGACGGAGAGCTTACCCCCTGGGAACTCGATCTCTTCTGGGCCCAGATCGCCGGGCAGGATGCCCGGGAGGTCATGACTGCCACCAGGGACCGGCTCGAACTACTCCACCTGAAGCAACTTCACCGGGGCACTCCCGTCGTTACCCGGATTGCGGATGTCCCCGAAAACGCTTTCGAAGAACTGCCAGACGGAGATATGCCCATTAAAGAACTCATGCGCTACGGTAAAGAACTCGGCGTAACCTATTGTATGGTGGAGCAGGACGGCAATTACGATACGGGAAGCCTGGCTTCGGCGGGTAAGAGTATTGAATTCCTCCGGAATTCCTAGACGCGCGCTGCGCTCCATTTAGACTAAAAACGCGCTGCGTCTAAAAAGGTGCAGTCGTCTAAAAGTGCGAAGTGCGTCTAAAACGGCGCAGCGCGCCGTACCTTTGCGCCCTTAAGCGAAAGCCTATGAAAACGAAAACGCTCCGTCCGGACAAAGTCAATGTCATCACCCTCGGGTGTTCCAAGAATCTGGTGGATTCTGAGAACATCATCACCCAGCTGAAGGCCAATGACTATGAGGTAAAGCACGATGCCAATGAAGAGGCGAACATCGTGATCGTGAATACCTGCGGATTTATCGATCTGGCCAAAGAAGAGAGCGTTAATACTATTCTGGATTACGCTGACCGTAAGACAAAGGGCGAGATCGATAAGCTCTACGTAACGGGCTGCCTGAGCCAGCGCTACAAAGACAACCTCGAAGAACAAATACCGGAAGTAGACGATTACTTCGGTACGATGGAGCTGCCCGGCTTGCTCAATCGCCTGGAGGCAGATTACAAGCATGATCTCATTGGTGAGCGTTTTATCACTACGCCCGAGCACTATGCCTACCTGAAAATCAGCGAAGGTTGCAACCGGACCTGTTCCTTCTGTGCCATCCCGCTGATGCGCGGTAAACACATTAGCCGTCCGATAGAAGAATTGGTGAAGCAGGCGGAGCACTTCGCCAGCAACGGCGTCAAGGAATTGATGCTCATCGCGCAGGAGCTTACCTATTATGGCCTCGATCTGTACAAGGAGCGTACGCTGCCTAAATTACTGGAAGCTTTGTCGGCCGTAGAAGGTATTCGCTGGATCCGTTTGCACTATGCTTACCCGAGTAAATTTCCGCGCGACATTTTTGATGTCATGGCAGAGCAGCCTAAGGTGTGCAACTACCTGGATATTCCCCTGCAGCATGGCTCTGATGCCGTACTGTTTCGAATGCGCCGGCAGATTACCCGGGCGGAGACGGAAGACCTGATTCGCTACGCCCGCCAGCGGGTGCCGGGGATTGCCATCCGAACAACCTTCCTCGTAGGATACCCCGGAGAAACAGAGGAGGAATTCGAAGAACTCTGTGATTTCGTCCGGGATATGCGCTTCGAGCGGCTCGGCGTTTTTCAGTACAGCCACGAAGAAGATACCAGTGCGCATAAGGTGGAAGATGATATTCCCGCTGAGGTAAAAGCACAGCGCGCCAACCGGCTCATGGAGATTCAACAGGAAATCAGCCTGGAGCTCAATGAAGAAAGGGTAGGGCGAACCCTCGATGTGCTGATCGACCGTAAGGACAACGACATGTACGTCGGTCGTACCGAATTTGACAGCCCCGACGTAGATAACGAAGTTCTTATACCCGCAAAAGACGTTTATCTACGGACCGGGGATATGGTGAAAGTGAAAATCACAGGCGCTACGGAGTATGACCTGGAGGGAGAGATCGCTTAATAACCTGATAGTCAGGTAGTCAAATAGTCAGGCGGCCAAATAGTAAGTAGAGTTAGCGGGTTAGCGTTATGCTTTTCCTGGTTGAGTAGCAGCGTGAAATTTCGCAATGACCATCACTATCAAACCAACTTACTACCATACTATCAGACTATTTCCTACCTTTGCCGCGCTTCAAAAGAGAAGCTCCGCAACTTTCCCTTCCGCCGGGGTGGTTGATGGCAAAAATGCCGACGTGGCGGAATTGGTAGACGCGCTGGATTCAAAATCCAGTTTCTTCGGAAGTGTGGGTTCGATTCCCACCGTCGGTACTTGTTTTTTTCGTGTTTTACGCTAGTGATGATTGTTTTTTTTCTCTGATCGCTTGGTAAATTCACACACCGTATTACCTTTGCGGTCCACTCATAAAACGATATGAGTTTTATCGGAATATCTGGTTATTTATTACGTCTGGCTCCCTGATTGCCATTATGTTCACTAACCAATGTATATAGGTATTCCAACCAATTGTGCCTGCCGAAGTGATGAAACTGGTAGACATGCACGTTTCAGGGACGTGTGCCTTCGGGCGTGGGGGTTCGACTCCCCCCTTCGGCACCACTTCTTAGTAACAAAAGCCCAGCTTCCGGTAACGGAAGTTGGGCTTTGTTCGTTTTTGGGCGACGCAGCGCGGGTGCAATGAAAGGGTGCAGGCTCAGCGGGAGACCGCCAACATCAACCTTTCACCGCTACATCTCATTAGTTGGGTAGACAACTACAAATCCTTTTGCTTTATGAGAAGAATTCTCTTGTTTCTGTTAGTAGCCGTAATCACGGCCTTCCTCTCCAGCTGCCTGACCATCGAGGAGCACACCACGATTCGGCGCGATGGCTCCGGCTCGCAGGTGACGACCATCGATATGAGTAAAATGTTCGATAACCCGCTGATGATGATGGCGATGGAAGAAGAACTGAAAAAAGGAAAAGGTGAGCAGGAGGAGCGGATAGATTCTTCTTTTCTGGTGTACGAAGAATTTTTGCCGGCCAATCCACAGTGGACGGACGAAGAGCGGTCGCTGGTGCTGCGTACTGAAGGACGGATGGTAATGGATCTGGCTGCCGGAGAAAGTGCCATGACCATGAGCTTTCCTTTTCAGGACTTAGCAGAGCTGGAAGCATTGAAGAGCCTGTTGGCATCGGCGAACCAACCGGCCAGCGAGGAAGAGGGAGGTGCCGGCGGAATGATGTCCGGCCTGGCCGGCAAAAATTTCACTACCGGGACGCTCGTTCTGAAGGGCAAGAAACTGATTCGTACCAGTACCGTGGCGAGCTCAATGGACAATCCCTTTGAAGACGAGGAGTTAGGAGAAGAAGGAATGGAGATGGTGAAAGAAATGTTCTCCGATGCTGTCATGGTGTACACCATGGAGTTTCCCGGTAAAGTGAAAAAGGTGAAAGGCTTTCCCGGCCACGAAGTAGTCGGTAATCAGGTTATTCAGGCCTTCGACTTTTTGGAGCTGCTGGACAAGCCCGAAATCGTAGACCTTGGGCTGAGCGGGGAAATCAAATTCAAGAAATAGTAACCATGCTAGGTGATCTTTGGAATGCTGCCCGGCAGGGCGTAAGTGATTTGGCGGGCTCCGTAGGAGACGGTGCCCGGGAGAAAACCCTGGAGTTAATTGAAGATTGGCTGGAAATATTTCCGCAACTCTCAGAGTACGGCCTGGAGATCACCAGCTTTTCGATGGGACTGGCCATCAGCCCTTCGCTTAATGTAGAACTGCTGGGAAGTCATGAAGACTGGTCAGAGGAAGCTATTGCTGAACGGCTGGAAGCGCATAAAGGGGAGACGTCCATCACGATGGTGCTCTCCACCATCCGGACGGCCTACCGTTTGCAGAAGAAGACCAAAGCCCCCCTCAAAGATCCGTTGATTCTGAAGGTCATCGTCCGTCTCTCTCCGGAGGTAAGGGTGGTGCTGGGGCAACCGGTGCTGGAGGATTGAGGGAGCTGCTGAACAGCTCCTTGCTTGTACTGAAGCGTAAGTCTTTGCTTTATAATCCTTCGGGCTGGCGTAATTACGAAGCTGCTTCCTGGCTAATTAAAACTTACTTTGCACCTGCGTCTGCGCCCAAATACCCCGTCTCCAATGTCCCAATAAGCGGCAGCCCAAAGAACAAAAACTAAAGAACTAAAACTATGACCATCAACCTTCACCGCCTCGACGATGCCTTCCACCTGCAAGCCACCAATGAAGACGGTTTAACCGTGGAAACCGACGGTAGCCCCGCCATCGGAGGCCATAATGCCGGCATGCGTCCGATGCAGCTGGTCCTGTCAGCCGTTGGAAGCTGTTCCAGTATTGACGTTATCATGCTGCTTAAAAAGCAGCGTCAAGAGCTAAAAGACATCAGAATCGCCGTTACCGGAACCCGTCGGGACGAAGCGCCAAGACTCTTTACCGCTATCCATGTTGACTATACTCTGATCGGAGACATTGATGAGAAAAAAGCGGAACGCGCCTGTCGCCTTAGTATGGAGAAAATGTGCTCGGTGAGCTTAATGCTTAAAGCAGGTGGCATTGAGGTGTCCTGGGAGTACAAGGTACTCCCTGAATAAGCCTGATAGCGTATTTTGTTTTTTGTTCTAAACTACTTAATTCGACCACTATTCGAATCAAAACCACCGTTTATCGGACGAAAGTGCCTTTTTTTGGGGCTAAGACTTGATCTTTAGGGTTCAAAGGATGCTGTGTCATTTTGAATAACAGATGGCAGGGCATATCTTGTAGATATATTTTACTGATTCACGACCATCAGCGGCGCGACTCTTTTGCGAAAAGCTGAACGTTTTCCCTACTTCAGACCGTGTCACCACGGTCCATTCAAACCCGGTACCAAAGACTTCTATCGCCAGGATAGAGGCTTGAATCAGTACCTAGGAACATAAACCTTCTTCGGAAGGACTTTGATCGGATGCCCTTCAACGGACCCTCCGACCGTGAACCTGTTTTAACCACTAAAATCTGTAATTAGTTAAAGATTCAAATTATTTGCGCTTGAACACACATATTAACCTACTCGCTATTACCCTTTGTCCCATGCAGAATTCGAGGTCTTTGTACTTCGAATCTCTGTTGGGTCCCGGGGGGTGTACCGTCGTGTGTAAATGAAATTTCCTTTCCTCAGTGGAAAGATGAACGACTATTTTGAAGTAGGTTATCTTGATGGCTGCCTCCTCCGGGAGGCGGCCATCGTTTTAATACAACTTATGCTTCCTACCTTTTCAACCTCGAGGCTAATTATTCGTCCCTTTCTGCCAGAGGATAGCAATGACATTTTCCGGTTAAATGGAAACCGGAAGGTAATGCAGTTTCTGCCCAGGGATGAATTCTTTGGTAGTCAGGCAGAAGCCAGCCATTTTCTTGAGAGCTATATTCGGAAATCGGAGGAAGTAGCCTTTGTTCGTCAGGCCGTTATACGGAGGTCAGACGGTAAGTGGTTGGGCTGGTGCGGCCTGCGGGAGCAGAAGGATGGAGAGGTAGATCTGGGATTTCGGTTTCACGAAAGCGAGTGGGGTAATGGCTATGCTACGGAATCAGGCCTGGCCTGGCTGGAGTATGGTTTTAATGAAGGCCAGCTCTCCGAAATTGTGGCAAATGCTGCAGTGGGAAATGTCGGAAGCCAAAAAGTGCTTGCAAAGCTGGGTTTCCTTCGGCACGAGCGAGAAGATCATACAGAAGACGGCTTTCGGTGGTTAAGATACCGGATAAACAAAAACCGTTATCAAAAAGAGTCCGTTAGCCAAACGATGTAATCGGTTGGAATACTTTACTGAGAAAGCAGTCGCCCGCCATCAAACCTGTTCTGGTTCACCGGCAGGTTGATGAAGTCCAGCGTACCTGGTTTTACGGCAATGGAGAATTGGTAAGTATTACGTTGCGGTGCCCAGCTAAAACGCATTTCCCAACAGTGCAGGTCACGTACAAAGCTTAAATAAGGATAGGTGATGCGCTTACTGGTAAAGTCATAACCAATTTGGCCGATGTTGACCCTCCAGTTGTTGGTCAGCTGAAGATCTCCCCGCAATTCGATGGAATTGGCGATCTGCTGGAAGACCGGTGTACCGCGGTCGTCTACGTCCGGATCGTCGGTGTTAAACTCGCGGACAAAGCGGAAGTTAAAAGTATGCCGGATACTGAAGCGTTCGAATAAACTCAGCAGGTCCGTCTCCTCGAACAGAGTGGTCTCTTCTTCCCGTCTTTTTCGCCGTTCTTCCTCCAGATCGGTAACAACTTCTTCTTCGGCCCCCTGAAAGAGTTCGCGAATTTTCTGCACCGTAATGTTAGTGGAGATCGTACTGCTTAAATTGGTAAGCGATAGGGGGAAACGGCCTTCAGAGAGGTTGAAAACATCTACCCGCTGGTAAGACTCTTTTGCGGCATCATAGCGGGTGATGTAGGGGTCCATCGTCGCCGATACGTTGATCCTGGTTACTCCCTTGAAAAACTGGGTGCCGCCGCTGAAGCGTACGGTACTCCACTTCAGACTGTCCAGGGTGAAATCGTAGCTTCCGCTCACCCCAATGTTCTGGAAGAGCTTAACGTTTTGGGAAGTACTGTCTTTTTTGTTCCAGACCTTCGCCTCAAAGAGGTTGGCAATGGAGTAGCCAATGCCAAGGCGTTGCTCTGAAGCAGTAGGAGCGCCGAATATTTGGTTAGCGAAGGGAGAAAGGAAAGTAGTAGAATCTCCGTTCAGCGGGTCAATTTCGTTTTCAGCGATGAAGTAAGGTGTGTCACTTATGTAGTCTCTACCGTTGAGGTAGTTGGGCTGATAACCAAAGTTCAGGGACGGTTTCATCACGTGCCGTAAGCCCTGGAGACCCAATAGTCCTTTCTTTCGAAACTTGACCTTGCCGAATAGCTGCGTACTTACACTCACTCCGGCACTAAAGGTTCGGTAACTGGCCAGGCCAGGGTTGAGTTCGTTGATGATGTCCCCAAGGCTGGACACTTCAATCCGCTCCTCTCCGGTAATGGGGTCGATAATGGTATCTTGCGTAATATTCCCGTCGAGTCGATAATCCCTCGTCTTGCCGTAGTAGACTTCCTCGTAACTGATGTTGGGGCTTACGTTGAAATACTTCAAAACGTTCAGGCTGACCGCAGCGGTCACGTCATGGCGGAAGCCATACTGACCGTCATCCAGTGTCGCCTGAGTGAAGAAGGTGGAGTCCGCTCCGGAGAACTCCGTACGGAGCGCATTTTTATAGCGCATAGACAGCTTTTTCCACCAGGCAGATTGCTTTCCGGGCAGGTTGCGTAGCGGATAAATGGTCTGCGTCTGGAAGGTCGCATCGGGGAAGTTGACCGTGATCTGTCGCGTTTGATTACTCTGGCTGTGGTTCAAACCGGCAGTCAGGGTGGATTTTATGCCCGGGAACTGCTTGGTCATGTTCATGCTCGAGCGGATCACGTTCTGGCTGGCTACCTCATAAGAGTTGATGAAGCGCTGATCCACCAGGTTGGTCTGGAAGTTGAGGGAGCCGCCGAAATTAAACGTCGGGTGGGCACTGCGGTCTTGCCGGTGGCTCCACTGCAGGCTGATTCCTTTGTTGGTGTTGATGTTCAGCTCGTCATCTTCCACCTGTTGATTGCGGAAACTGGCATTGAAACTACCACTGTATTTATAGCGGCGAACGTAGCGAACGTTCGTGTTCAGGGCGTAGGTGCCTTTGAGGTAATAGTCTGCGGTGACCTGAAGGTTGACGTGTTCGCCAATGGGGAAGAACCAGCCGACTCCCTGCAGGCCGTAACCAAACTGAGGGGAATATTGATAGTCAGACGGAAAGAGCAGACCGGTACTTCGTCCGCTCTTCAGGGGGAAAAAGCCAAAGGGCAGCCAGAGTGGGGTAGGGACGCCCATTATCTCCAGATTACTGGGGCCGATGACGGCCAGCTTATTGGGAATCACTTTGGCTTTACGCGTCCGGATGCCGAAGTGGGGATGTTCATCAGAACAGGTCGTGAAAATGGCTCCTTCGGTATAGATAACGTCGGCTCTGGTGGTATCGTCGATCCTCACGGCACCGCTTACGAATTTTGACTTTCCTCCTCTGACAAAAATATCGTCCTGGGTGGTGGTGGTACCGTAGACAATGCCCTTTTTTGTCTTGAAGTTGTAGCGCATTTCTTTGGCAACAAAACTCTGCCCTCCGTCGCTGAATTCCGGCTGTCCGGCTGGCCGACCGATGCTGTCGGGGAGTGGTTCGGCAAAAACGATGTTGGTGCCGTAATTGAGCACAATGTGGTTGGCCTTCAGGCTAATCGTTTGGTAATCAACGGTAGCTGAGCCGTACAGGTGAATTTCCTGTGCTTCAAAGTCTACCCACATGCTGTCTTCTGCTGCATAATCCACGGGTGCGGTGAGGGAGTCAGAAGACATAATGAACTCGGCCGTTGAACCACTGATGGCAGGAGCGGGAAGCGTGTCAAGGTCAGGGCGGAGAAGCTGGATGGGGCCAGCGGGTAAGGTGTCAGCCGGTAGAGTATCAGGCGCGGCCGCAGGTGCAGGGGTTTGTTGAAAGGCAGTGCTGGTCGGATAGGCGGGCGAAGCCCCGCCGGAGCTTGTTACAAGCCCTGCTCCAATAAGCTTTCCTTGCACCAGCGTCAGCGCCATCACCAGAAGCAACATGGTGAGACACCCCCCTAACCATGGGGTTTTAAGTGATTTAGATGCAATAAAAATATTATATATTTGTGCAATATTCATCCCTCCGGCCCCTACCGGATTCCGAACGACTACTGATGATACCAAAGGGTAATTACGCACTGTTATTATTGATCTTTTCGTTACTGAGCTGTTCCCCAATGATGGCAGGTCCGGGCTTTGTGTCGCCAACTGAAGGGGGCTTTAACGATTCCTTAAATAAAAGGAAGCTCAAAAGTACGTCAACTACCTTTAACGGACTAGAAAAGGTAGTTATTGATGCCGGCCATGGCGGGAAAGATCCTGGCGGGATGGGGGAGAATAGCCGGGAAAAGCACATTGCACTTAGTATCGCGCAATTGTTGGCCATTGGAATCAGAACCAACTACCCGGAGGTAGAGGTAATCATGACCCGTTCTGACGATACCTTTATCCCCTTATACGAGCGTGCCGCCATCGCCAATGATGCCGGCGCAGATCTTTTTATCAGCATTCATGCCAACATAATGCCCGGTGGGACCTCGACCTATGGTACGGAGACTTTCGTCATGGGGCAACACGTAGCCAAGCATAACCTGAGTGTGGCTAAACGGGAGAACGCTTCTATTTTACTGGAAGATAACGTCGAGCAAAACTATGGCTACGATCCTAACAGTGATGAAGGGCATATTATGATGAGCATGTTTCAGCATGCTTTTCTGGAGCGCAGTATTCAGTTTGCTGAACTGGTGGAAAACGAATTTTCGGATGCCGGACGGAAAAGTCGAGGTGTTAAGCAAGCGGGATTTGTTGTCCTGAAAGAAACCACCATGCCGAGTGTACTGGTGGAAACCGGGTTCATGAGTAACCCCGATGAGGAAGCCTTTTTAATGAGTGATGCCGGTCAACGCAAACTGGCCAATTCGCTGCTGCGCGCTTTTGGTAAATATCATGAGCGGATTACCGGACAGCCGGGCCCCGTGATAGAGCGAAAGTCTCAACCGGTAGCCGTGGTTGCTTCATCGCCCGCAGTTGCCGTAAACAAGCCGGCCGCTGCAAGTAATGTTTTAGCCCGGCAGGAAGAGGTGGTCAGCCCGCCAACTTTTACCCAAAAGGCCTCTGTCTTTGGACGAGAGATTCAACTCTCGGAAAACCCGCCTCCTGCTGCCCGGCAGCAACAATGGACGGCAAAGGGAGTTGGGGAGTCTCCGCTGGTGTATAAGCCCTCCAGTTCGGTGGTGCCCTACTACAGTGCCCCCGAACCTTCAAACACGCCGGCAGTGATTACTCCGCCAAATGAGGCCCCAAAGCCGACGATTAATCAGTACGAAGATCTTGTGCGTCGGCAGGTTCAGGAAGGTCGGGTAGCACCTCCCAACCGGGTAGTTCCGCGTGGTGGGTATGTTCCGGTTACATACGGTACACCGGTAATGGCTGCTGACACCGTTAACCCGCGAAAGGGCAAGGGCTATACTTTTGGCGAAGCCAAAAAGCGGGAAGCTCCACCGAAGCCGAAAGGGCCGGATTTGAAAAGAATTCCGGACGCACAACTTCTTTACGCCGTCCAAATCATTGCTACTAAACGGGAGTTGAATCTTGATGATCCTCAATGGCAACGTTTGCCTTACCCGATTCTTAAAATTGTGGAGGGCAATCTGAATAAGTATCAGGCCAGGGGATTACGGACTGCAGCCGATGCTAAAACCGCAAAAGAACGAATAAATTCTGCAGGCTTTTATGATGCAATGATAGTTGTCTATCTGGATGGAAAGCGCTTGCCTCCTGCATCTGTTCGTTACCTGTTGGGGCGGTAATTCTAGGCTTAGAGCCCTTTTGAGGGCTAAAAGTTGATTGAATTGTAATTTTTTTGCCGCGACCTGAGGCTTGCTTTGAGAAGTTGGTTTTCTTTAAATGAAAATGAATTAACATTCATCTCGTTTGTTTTTTGATGTTTCGTAATGCATTGTTGGTCAGCTATTTATAGTTGTTTTTTTTGTTCTCTATTAATTTTTGGATCATCGGATTTTTATTTGGGCTTAGCATCTGATAAATATGTCTATTGCCGTATTTTTTACCGTTAATCACCCTGATGGCATTGCGAAAATTCGCTGTATTTGCCTTTTTTGGCTACTTTTATGGCGTTCACACTTAATTAACAGAATAAACCTAAATCAATTTTTACTAGTCCATTCACTGTTTAATCTCTCATAAAAACACATTCAATTTTCCTTTTCTATGTTTCAAAGACTACTCCTCGGAGCGCTCTGCGTTCTCTGGGCATCCCTCTCTTTTGCCCAAACCAAGCATTACTACGCCGCAGGCGAAAAAGTGCAACTCACCCCTTCTTCCACCCAGTTTATCGTTACGGCCAATACCGCAAGTACGCTAGCGACGGTTAAAAGAACTGACGTTAAACAGTATGACAACTGGGCGCATAAACCTTACGCAGTAGTTGAAGCTACGCGCAGTATGCGGGCTGATGAGGTAGCTAACAGCCTGGGTTTCGACACCGATGAGGTGCAGGTTAGCCCTGCTTACCTGCAGGCTGACGGATTCGCCTTATACCCAACCCGTACGGTTGTGGTGAAGCTCAAAGACAAGAACGATGCCGCCGCTATGTTGCAGACCGTTGCGGCCATGGGGGTTAAAACCATCGTTAAAAAGTTTGGCACCTACCGAATGGAAATGAATCAGCTGTCCGATGTGTTCGCGGCCGCTAATAAACTGGAAGAAAGCGGCCTGGCCATTTTCGCCCAGCCTGATTTCTACGCTCCCATTGAGCGTTTCCAGATTAACGACCCGCTTTTTAGTGAGCAATTCCAGATGCACAATACTGGTCAGACCATTGACGGTGTCGCTGGCGCTAATGATGCCGACTGTAATGCTCTGGAAGCATGGGGCATTTCTCTTGGCTCTTCCTCCATCACGGTTGCCGTCATTGATGATGGCCTGGAAGATCACGAAGACCTGAACAACAGCAGCGGCCAAAGCCGTTATACTGCCGGCTTCAGCCCAGCCAATAATGGTAACGGCGACGCGGTAAGCGGAAGTAACCACGGTGTTGCCTGCGCTGGATCCATTGCCGCTACTCACAACAGTATTGGTGTTCGCGGAGTCGCACCACTGGTCAACCTGATCTCCGTCAATATTTTTGTCGGTGGCGAGTCTACTCAGGATATTGCTGACGGTATCACCTGGGCTAATAACCAGGGAGCTGACGTAATGAGTAATTCCTGGGGCTACGGATCCTGTACCGCGAGTTTTTCCAACATTACCAATGCTTTGAATACCGCTAACAGTAATGGTCGCGGAGGTCTGGGCTGTCTGATCACTTTCGCCTCGGGCAACGACTACGGTAGCTGTGTCAGCTACCCGGCCGACGTTCCAAGCGTTGTCGCCGTCGGTGCCATCGCCAATACTGGGGTAAAGTCTGCTTACAGTAATGCTGGTCCTGCGCTTGACATCGTTGCCCCCTCGAACAATGTTGGAGGCCCGGGAGCGGGTGTCCGCACGACGGATCGCATGGGTAGCCCCGGATATACCAGCACCAACTACACCAACACCTTCGGAGGTACTTCCTCTGCTTGTCCGGTAGTCTCTGGCGTTGCGGCACTGGTATTGGGTTACAACCCTAACCTGACTTCTGGTCAGCTGAAGACGATCCTTTACAACTCTGCTATTGACATGGGCGCCTCCGGCTTTGATAACCTGTATGGTAACGGACGGGTGAACGCACTAGGTGCCCTTCAGGCCGCCGGTGCCGGCGGCGGACCAACCTGTTCTGATGGCATTCAAAATGGCCAGGAAACGGGTGTTGATTGCGGTGGCCCAACTTGTCCTTCCTGCCCAACCGGCTGTAATGGAACGGAGGTTGTACTTAGCATTACGATGGACAACTACCCTGAGGAAACCAGCTGGACGCTGACTAATGATGCCGGTCAGACGGTTGCATCAGGAGGAACTTACGGTAGTATCCCGGATGGTGGTAACTACACGGAGACGATTTGTCTTGTGGATGATTGCTACACCTTTACGATTAACGACACTTACGGCGACGGCATTTGCTGTTCTTACGGCAACGGCTCTTACAGCCTGACCCAGGGAGGAACTACGCTTGCCAGCGGTGGTTCCTTCGGCAGCAGTGAAGCAACGGATTTCTGTATCGGTGGCTCTGGCGCTGACACACAGGCTCCAACTACCCCAACGGGTCTTTCCGTCAGCAATGAAGCTGAAACCACCCTTGACCTTAGCTGGAATGCTTCCAGCGACAACGTAGGTGTCACTGGTTACAACGTATACATTGATGGTAGCTTGGCCGGAACGGTTACGGGTACCTCCACGGGCATTACAGGACTGGTAGCTTGTACGTCTTACACCTTCGCGGTAAGTGCCGTTGATGCAGCTGGTAACGAGTCCGGCACCGCAAGCGCAAGCGGAACAACCACCGGCTGTACCGGTGGCGGAGGCGGAATCAGTGAGGCTTACTACTTCGAGACCGGCCTTCAGGGCTGGGCCGATGGAGGTAGTGACTGTGCGCGGGTAAGAACCACTACCCGTAGTTGGGAAGGACAGTATTCCGTTCGGATTCGCGATAACAGTGGTACGGCATCTTCCATGACTTCACCAAGTCTTGATCTGTCCGGTGCATCCTCCGTCACGGTTAGTTTTTACTTCTACCCCAACAGCATGGAGAACGGAGAAGACTTCTGGCTGCGCTACAATAGTGGTTCCGGCTGGCAAACAGTTGCCACCTATGCCAGCGGAAGCAGCTTCAATAATGGGTCTTTCTACTCTGCTGAAGTTACCCTGAGCTCCGCTGATTATAACCTCGTGAACGGCGCCCAGTTCCGCTTCCAGTGTGACGCGAGTGCTAATGCCGACCAGATTTACATCGACGAGGTCATCATCACCAGTTCTTCCACTTCAAAGCTGAATACGGGAACCATCTCTACGATTGAGCCAGTCGGTGGACCAGTACGCTTTGACAACCCGGATGTGGCAGACTATGAGTTCAAGATCACGCCTAACCCCGCCAGCGATTACCTTCAGGTAACTGCGGATGAGCTGATCGAAGAAGTAAGCCTGTACAGCATTGATGGTAAGCTTCTCCTGAACCGCACCATCGGTAATGTTGAGACAACTACGCTCGACATCAGTCAGCTGCCAACCGGTGTCTACCTGTTGAGTGTGCAGACCGAAGAGGAAACGAATACCGAACGTGTCGTGATTCGTCGCTAAGCTTCTTAAGTCAAACCGTTTTGAAGAAAACGGTGTTTGCGTAATAACCCCGTCTCCAGAACAGGAGGCGGGGTTGTTTTTTTAAGGAGTTGCCAGAATCAACCTGTAACCTGTAACCTGTAACCTGCAACCCGCAACCTGCAATTTCCACCTTTCCCCACATACTATTGTGTAATCCTGTGTAGTTTTACATCTACCACCCAGAACAAAGAAAAAATAACATGGACGTTCAACTGTCAGAATCGGAAATCAGAGGAGACCGCCGGGGCAAAATAGCCGCAGGCATTGGTTTCATTCTTTTCATTCTATTGTTAGTTATTCCGGTGTTTTATCACTTGAATCCTCCTCCCGGACAACCAGGTATTCTGGTGAACCTTGGCTTCGTTGATACGGGTGAGGGTAGTGAAAACGCAGGCCCCAGCGCTCCGGCTGTGGCTGAGCCCACTCCACCGGATCCGGTTCCTACGCCTCCGGAGCCACAGGAAGCGACTCCTCCGCCACCACCACCTGCAGCTCCAACTAAACCGGTTGAGCAACAACGAGAGGTAGTGCAACAGGAGACACCGGCCGAAATTGCATTGCGAAAACAGAAAGCTCAGGAAGAAGCCCGTCGTCAGGAAGCAGAAGCTCAGCGCCAACGGGAAGCGGACGCCGAAAGACGGCAACAACAAGAGGCTGAAGCCGCTGAACGCCGCCGCCAGGAAGCCATCGATGCGGAAAATCGTCGTCGGGCAGCGGAAGCCGCTGAAGCTCAGCGCCGCGCGGAAGCCGCCGAAGCGGCCCGTCAGGCAGAGGCCAATGCCACCCGTGATCAAATCGGAGGCCTTTTCGGCTCCGGAGGAGGTAACGGTAATACAGGAAAGCCTGGCAACCAGGGGGACCCTAATGGTGATCCGAACGCCGATCGCCTGACCGGTATTTCAACGGGAGACGGTCGTGTTTCCGGCGGACTGGGAGGCCGCGGCGTACTCAAAAGCCCGCCCGTTCGGGAGAATTCTCAGGTGTCCGGCCGCGTCGTCGTATCCGTCTGTGTTGGCCCCGATGGCTCGATCTCAGAGGCTAAGTACACCCAGTCAGGAAGTAGCACCGCAGATCCTAACCTCGTCGCTGCTGCGATCAAAAATGCCCGCGCCTGGAAGTTTAAGGCTGACCCAACTGCCCCCCAACGGCAGTGTGGTAAGATTACTTATGACTTTAAGGTACAGTAGGTAGTCTGGTAGGCTACCGCATGTCGTAGGCTATAATGTGAAATAGGTGTCAGATCGTGGCACCTCCAATGTGCAGAATACCTCTTCTCCAATGTCTGTCATTTCCCCAACGTGCGAAAGCTTACAAGATCATAAGACTACTGACTTACCAGACTAATGACCCGGGTTTCTTTCCCTGCCAATTCTATGCCCTTCAGGGAAACCTCCGCATTGCGCGTAAGATCGAACCCTCTGGTTAAGCCACCGAGTTGCTGCTGGAAGGGTGATAAGTCCGTCACCGTTCTGGCCTCACTATTACCGTTAAAGATGACCATCACCAGCTCATTGCCTTGTTGGCGGAAAAAGGTGTACACCCCATCTTGTGGAACGTACTGAATGGTTTTACCGCTGGTAAGGGCGAGGCTGGACTTTCTGAAATTAGCCAGACGCTTCACGAAACCATGCAGCTTTTGTTCAGTGCTGTTTCGATCCGCCTGGCTGAAGAGATTGCGTTGGTCACCAGCAAAGCCCCCGGGGAAATCTACCCGTCCCGCTTCTCCGAAGGCACCTCCGGCACCCGTAAAACCTAGCTCTGTTCCGTAGTAGATCATCGGAATGCCTCGAATGGTAAGTAGTAGGGAGAGAGCCGATTTCATTTTGGTCATGTCTTCTCCAACGGAAGTGAAAACCCGGGAGATGTCATGGTTGTCAAGAAAAGTAACGTTACGTTGTGGGTTGGGGTAGAGGTAATCCTGAGCCATGGTGTAGTAAAGACGGTTGACACCTTCCGTCCAACCGGGGTCTTTACTCAGCGCTTCGTTGAGGGCATAGTAGACCTGAAAATCCGTTACGCCGGGCAAATGAGTGTTAACCGTTTGCTTTAGTTGGCTTCCGCCAACGAACCAGGCTTGTACGCCGGGGCCATGAACCCAGGTTTCGCCGAAAATACCGAGATGAGGGACTTCCGCCAGCAGGCGTCGGTTCCACTCCGCCATAAATTCGGTGTCCGGATAGGCATAGGTGTCGATACGAAAGGCATCCTGCCCGCTGTACAGCGTCCACCAGATGCTGTTCTGGATCAGGTATTTAGCCAGATGCGGATTCTGCTGGTTGAGGTCGGGCATGTGTCGGTCAAACCAACCGTCGGTCATCCGCTTGCGGTCATATTCGCTGCCGTTGGGGTCGAAAATGGTAGGCGCGCGGTAGGTTGTCTGGGTGTATTCAGGCCATTGGTGAATCCAGTCTTTGCTCGGCAAATCCCTGATTTGCCAGTGCTGGTCACCAACGTGGTTAAAGATGACGTCCATCACTATTTTTATGCCTCGCTCATGCGCCTCCATTACGAGCTCGCGGTACTTTTCATTATTCCCGAATCGTCGGTCAATCCGGTAGTGATCGCTCACCGCATAACCATGATAGCTGGCGTAGGGCTGATCGTTTTCCAGTACCGGATTAAGCCAGAGAGCAGTTACACCGAGCTCCTCCAGGTAGTCCAGTTTATCGATGATACCCTGAAGGTCTCCGCCGTGGCGAAAGAGAAATTTCTTCCGGTTCACCAGCGTGTCGGTCATGCCATAGACCTTGTCATTTGCGGGGTCGCCATTAGCGAAGCGGTCCGGCATAATGAGGTAAATCAGGTCTTTGGACGATAGAGACTCTCTTTCCTTCCAGCCATCTCGGGGGTGGGCCTTCAATTCGTAGCGCACCGTTTTAGTCGCCCCGACTCCCTGACTATTTGACTCCCTGACTGTTTGACTACTAAGGGCGCGGACGCGGGATGCAAGGGTAAGGTCAAAAAAGCCAGGGGAGGTTCCCGGCGCAATGTAAAGCCCTACGAATAGGTAGTTTGGGTTCTCCAGCCTGCGGACATACTCCACGCTTACCCCGGGATACTCCACTTTTACTTCGGAGAACTCTGCCACCTTTCGGTCGTAGATCAGCACCTCCAGCCGTGGATTGACCATGTTCGTCCACCAGTGCAAGGGTTCCACCCGCTGTTTCACTACCGGTAGCCCCGTTGGCTCACGAATCACGTATTTACTGTACTCCATACCGAGTGGCAAATGCTGCATCGGATCGTCGTCAAAGATGCTGGGCTGCTGGGCGGAGAGAAGGGTAGGTATAAGGAGGAAGAGGAGGGTAAGTTTTTGCCTAATCATTGGGGCTAAGGTAGGTTATATGATATACCATCATCGAATTCAATTCAAAGGTACAGCAGAAATAATACGGAGCCATACTGTCTTAACTCTAGTTGGGCTATCGCAAGCTCACCGGACATCCTGCCTCGAAGGGGACATTTATCGGAGCGGAGAAAAAACCTTCCTTTGAGTGTTCAGTTAGGAACTTACGATTGACCTGACTCTAGGCATTTATATTACTTACGAACTACTTTGTAAGTACTTACTTGACCTGTCCGTAAATGATGAACTTTAAGTAAGTAAATCCCACTGGCAAAACGTCCTAAATCAAGCGTTCCTGACTGGTTCACTTTTTCGCTGGTCAATTTGCTGCCGTAGGCATTTAATACTGTAACCCATAATGCTCCAGTCTCAGTGTATTGTAAATGGACTTTTCCTGAGGTTGGATTTGGAAAAACATTTAGCGTTCCTTGTAAGTGGGAGATTACTGACAAGGGACTATCATCTCCATCGCAATTTTCATCGATCCCATTGCCCGCGATTTCAGCTGCACCAGGAAAGATATTTCTGTTTTTGTCGTCACATTCTTCAAAGAACAAGAAGCCGTCTTCATCTTCATCAAGAAACTCAACTATACTGGAAGAAACGGTATTCGTGATAACTGGCTGGTTGAAATCGAAGAAAATACCTACGTCGTTTTCAACGGTAGTAAAGTCTTCCAAATCTGGTAGACTTTTAATCTCAAACGTTACGAACCCCTGGCTAAGGGGAAGGTTGGTGGTGCTATCTGGCAATAAAATGTCTTTGAATAGAAATACTACTCTACGATCTTCGATACTAACGGTGTAGGGGTGACTAGCGGTTAACGGGCGAAAGGTTTCAAGGTCTAGCTCTGGAGTCAGTACATCCTCCACCCGGACAGTGAAGGCAGTGTCGTTCCCGGTGTTTTGGAAGCGGATAGTGTATCGTATGGTTTCGTCAAGTTGTGTGAAATTACTGTTTGTTGAGTCTGGCCGACTTGGAGCAACCTGCTTATCGTTAGGGTCGATGGCGCAACGTAACTCTTCAGCATAGTGAAACGTATCTGAAGCGATGGATACTTCGCCGTTTAACCCTGTTGCAAAAGATTGCATTTGGACGGGGAGGCCGACGAAGTCCT
The DNA here is from genome assembly GCF_900110645.1 of Neolewinella agarilytica. Classification (GTDB taxonomy): domain Bacteria; phylum Bacteroidota; class Bacteroidia; order Chitinophagales; family Saprospiraceae; genus Neolewinella; species Neolewinella agarilytica. The sequence goes on along the minus strand of NZ_FOFB01000001.1, from coordinate 7,801 downwards.
CATCGGGCATCCGTAGGCTTAACAGAATTTGATGCGAAGCCGCAGGTGATAGCGTATCAAATTTGAAAGAAATAGTTTGGTCATCAATAGTTTCTGGCACTTCGCTACTGCCCAGGAAGGATACCTCTTCTCCCAGCGTAAGGACTGCTCGGCCTGCCATTGGCAAGCAGCCGTCATTGATAATAGTGAACCAGAAGTTGATGTCAAAACCACAACGAATCGTTCCGGAATTGAGTAATGTACGGATGGAAGGAGCTCCTTGTGTTGTGCGATATCCGAACGCCAATTCGTCGTTTTCTTCTTCCGAAAATATAAATGAGTATGTTTCAGTGGGAGTAGTTAGCAGATCAATACAGTTTTGCGGATTAGCATTGACGATATATTCATTCCCTTCCTGTGCAGGGAAGCTAAATTTTCCTTCTCCAGTCGTAAAGAGGGTATAATTATGATCTCCTGAAACTTCTACGTTGATGTTGTTGAGGCCAGGCTCTCCCTCGTCCCGTATACCATTTTCGTTGTCGTCACTGAAAACGTAACCATTTATTGCGTTTTGCTCAGCTACCTCCAAATGATGCAACTCGAATCCATCAACTGAGTCTTCAGCCATAAAATAAAGAAGTTCGTTTATACCGACCATGTCTAGTTGGCGGAAATAGGTTGTTTCCTTAAATTCAGTTAATTGGAATACTTCCCTAGCCGGATCGAATAAAAACAGACCGGTCTCTTCGTCTCCAATCATTGCCAGGTGGGCTCCGAATTTTTCAATATCGATAATGCCGTTTTTAATAGCGTCGGGAACATTTTGAACGGTTCGGGTACCAGCGATTGTTCCATCAGTGATCTTGATTGTCCATGGACTAGTAGAATTCGGTCGTTGAAAAAATAGAGCTTCCCGGTTGTTTATCGTAATGATATTATCAATCCGCTCGTTGTCACTAGCGATGAGTGTCTCTTCCCCGGATTCTTTGTTAATACTTCTTAGTCCTTTGACATTATTGTTGGCTAAGAGGTTTAACCCCAGATCGTATAAAATATCTTCCCTATTCGTGAATTGAAGGGGAAGCTCCTGGCCAAGACCCTCTCCGGAAACCCAGCGGGTCTTGGCCTCATTGGTCAAATCATCATCTGATTCCACGAGAATTCTGTTGCCAATCTTTCTAAAGGTAAAGGTGGTGAACGGCCGGTGATCCGTAATCGAAGAAAACTCTCCCGTTGTTGGGTTGTAAGAAGAGAGTTTTGTCTCCTCATTTTCTAATCGTGCTAGGTACAGCAGTTCCCCATCAGAAGCAATTTCAATATTTTGATAGTTAGCAAACATTCCAGTGGTTTCTCGGTACAGCGTATCAACTTGTCTGGTGAGAGGCGTAATCTCAAGTAGCGTATTAATACGGCTGCTACCATTATGATCTGAAAAAACATAAATTTTGTCCTTCAATAAAACGGGTTTGCCAATGCTACCATTTATATTAGCAGGCACCATACGCATCGTATTTATTGTAGCTTCGGTAATGTTTATTTCGGTCAAAAAATTCCCGCCTCCAGTTGGGCTATAATAGAACCGGTCACCAATTCGGCCTACAAAATTAGATAGCCCCGGAGGGCTGTATACACCTTCAGGTTCGGACAAATTTAAAAACGCATCTTTCTGCACCAAAAATTCGGGGCCTGAGCTAGGTAAAACAAAGGCTTGGTCCCCTATGGATTCAATATTTACAAAGCTGCTCCCTAAGGTGAAATCAAAAATGTCAGTTACAAATTCAGACGTAAAATCCTCCTGACTGATATTAAAAATACACTCTCCATACACCCTTGAAAACATGTGGGCAAAAAGAAGATCACCTATCTTGAAAACAGCCTCATATTTACTGAAACCAGTAGGAATTACTGAGGTAAGTGTGTTTGTTGAATCGAAGGGGCTTGACTTTCCGTCAGAAAACCGTATCAGATTTACACCATTTTCTTTTTTGAAGTATGCCAGGATTGAATCGGTACTTAGCAGATAGGCGTAACTTTCTGGAAGATGGTCCAGCGTATCAATATCATTTACTTCCGTGCCGTAGGATAGCAAGTGTCGATTTAAACTGTTTCCAACAGTTGTGACAAAGCGATCCCCGACCATTCTCATACTCGGGAACTGGTTATCTAAAGTAAAAGGAACAGTCGCAACTAAGACGGCTTCTTGTCCTGCATTAGCAGGGTCAATACTGTAGATATACGAATTCGCTTCATTGGTTGTCTCAGGATAAACTGCCAGAATGATCTTCCCGTCAGATCTTTGAAAACCAACCATGCTGCCCCGGAACAGGACTGCTTCGTCATCAAGGTCGAAGATTTTGAAGGTTCCTTCGATTGTACCGTCCGATATCCAAAATTCTGAGTCTCCTTCTTCTGGCGTTTTTCGGAAAATGATGCTGCCTCCGACTCCCTCGAAACCAACGCCGGACTCAGTAATTCCGTCATCTGGGCCAGTAATCACATCTGCGACAAGGACTGTACCGGCTTTAGTTCCATCGGTAGTAAAAACTTCCCATCCAAAATCATCGGAATTGGCGATGAATAGCACCCTGTTTCCAGAGGGGACAGCTTCACTTCTTATTCGAAGATTGCCTTCTGTATTCGGTAGGTCTCTGAGCAAATTTACGCTGAGGTCGTTTTCAATATCATAGGCGTTTAAGCGACTAGTGCCCCGGACGTATAGCTTCCCGTTAAGTCCGAATAACTCTCCAAATGAGCTACTATTAGACTCCAAAATTGACTTTGTTCCTTGCGGGGTTCCGTCCGTTACCCACACATTGTCAGCCGTCTCGTAAAACAATCGATCCTGGTAGAAATAAAAATCCTTATCGCAAGAATTGCAATGAGAGTACTCATCAGATAGCTGCTCAAATTCGCCGGTTAGATCATACCTTCTTACCCCGTTCGTACTGCTAAATGAGTACAGGACGTCTTCCTGAAGAGCGTACCGATAGAAGCCATCTTCCTGAAAAAGAAAACTTACGATACCACTACTGTTTACCAAAACAATTTCTGAATTGGCAGTTAAAAATGAACTGGGATTCACTTGGAGAAGTATCCCCTCTCTCGTGTTTCCGATAACCGAAAGAGGCTTAGGTTTTTTAAAGAGTTCTTTTATGGTTGCACCATCAAAAAAACTAAGGATATACTCTCCCCTTATCGAATGAACAAAGTAAGTGCCACTGTCTGTTTCCAGGATTTCGCGCAGCGCTGATCCTTGTCGTGGGGTTGTTGACTTATTGAGAGTGCCGGAAATGTATGGTATCTCCTGACCGTGGATTGTTCCAATCAGTAAAATAATTAAAACAGAGAATATATATTTCATTGAGTTCGATTTTAAACATGAACCCTTTGAAATTTTCAAAAACATCTACTCTTCAGGCTTCGGGGCAAGTGAATAAAACTGAGCGCAGCCACAACTACACGATTTTTGTAAAAACAGGCGAGAAGAAGCCGAAAAACAGACATGAATAAGAACGCGAGTGAAAAGCTTAATAGGGTTCGTCAGTCAGCAGCTTAGATTAAGCAATCTTATTAGCCGTAAAGGTAGTTAAACAATAATTTAAAAGTACTTGGAACACACAATACTCTAGGGTAATCGCAAGCTTACCGGACGCTAAAAGGAACCAAGCGGCTACTTTTCTGGCTCTATAACTGAGCACGCTTCGACGTCCTAAAACGAATGATTAGAACCTCGAACATACAAGCGTACGTTTTCCAGACCGGAGCGTAGGAGAAAGCGTTTCTTTCCCTTCGGGGCTGCTCTTTTATGCTTGCCTCCGTAGAATCTATCATATGATTCGCTTTTCAGCCTGGCCTTGAAGTAGCAGGATTCAGCTATCCCCAGCAAACTTACGTTTTCCTTCCCTGTTTGCGGCCCTCTAAGTGCCGGCATTTTGATAAATAGAATTGTAAGCTCATACATAAAAAGCTAAATTGGTGAACCAATTCTAACTTTTGTGTAGCTTTGACGCAAATATCGATCTGCACGGGCTAATGAGGAGTCATACTCTGAAACAAAGTCCATAAATCAACTAGCATCATGGAAACAAGTAACAAACTAAGCGGAAAGAACATCCTCATTACTGCGGGGGCTCAGGGAATTGGGGAGTCTATTACGAAGCATTTTATTGACAGCGGAGCCAACGTTTCGATACACTACTTTTCGAGTGCGGCCACTGCGAATGAACTAACGGCGTACGCGATCGGTAAAGGTCGAAAAGCGGTTGCCATTAGCGGTGACCTGACGAAAGAAGCCGACGCAACCAACCTCGTTGAGAAAACGGTGGAAGCCCTTGGTGGATTGGATGTTCTGATCAATAATGCCGGTTCACTGGTCGCACGGAAACTACTCAGTGAGATGGAGACAGCGTTTTGGCATAAAGTAATGGATATTAACATGACATCCATGATGTTTGTGACCAGAGCGGCGGCACCACATCTGGCGAAGCACGAGAGCAGTAGTATTGTTAACCTGGCTTCTTTGGCAGGGCGTAAGGGGGGACACCCGGGATCGCTGGCTTATTCCACAAGCAAAGGAGCAATTTTGACGTTCACGCGTGCCCTTGCTTCCGAATTGGGCCCTCAGGGTACAAGGGTTAACGCGGTTGCTCCGGGGCTTATCCTTGGAACATCTTTCCACAATACCCATACGACTAAAGAGTCAGCGGCCGCAACAACGGCTGGTATTCCTATTCAGCGTGCGGGCAATGCCGCTGATGTAGCCCGGGCAGTTTTGTATCTTGCTTCTGAATACGACGGGTTCATTACGGGAGCAACACTGGATATCAATGGCGGCGTTTACAATATGTAGCGATTGTTTTAAAAGAGGTGTTCCATTACTATGACAGATGTATTTCAGGCTGCGAATCAAATTCACGCCGTAACGAGTTTCCGGCAATTTCTATCGACTCCTCTTCGTGGAGCTATCAATGCCGTTTGTTGGCAACGTGAGCTGGCGGGGGATTTTGCTGAAATCGTCGAAAAAGCAGCCGTAAGCGAAAATATGGTTACGCTGAGTCAACAGGACCTTCTCGCCCTTGAGTTAAGCGACCAGGGGCAGCTGGCCCGGGAGACTCTCCTTAATGACCTGAATCTGCTGGAGGGAAGTGGTAATGCCCCAACGCTTAACGTAATAAAGTGCTACGACAGAGATGACAGCTACCCGTTTTTCCCAACGGATGTTTACTCCTTTCACGTAGACCGATCTCCGGTGCCCGCTGACACTATTCTGTGTACCTACTACGGAGAACCGAGTGATCTGTTACCAAATGAGCAGGCTACGCAGAAGGTATTGATTCCTGAAATACGGGATACCCTTAAAAAGCTATATGATGGCCCGGAGGAAGGGTTCGAGACTTTCCTGCAGGAATACTTTTTTGATCTCCATTACCAGCCTAAGCCAGATGCTAACCCGATCAGCTTAGGTGTGGGGCACTTGTGGCGCTTAGCCATTGACCATCCTCAGAGCGAGGTACTTCCTTGCCTTCACCGGGCACCGCAGGAAAAATCAGGAAAGCATCGGTTGCTTTTAATCTGTTAAGGACTCACCTGACTTTTTCTATCACTACACATCCTGACTAAGATTAATCGATCAACAAAAAATAAAGAATATGAGAAGCATTTCATTTTTACCATCACTCCTGGCACTTTTCGCTATCTTTTTAATCAGCAGTTGTTCTGATACCACTGCGGAGAAAGAGCCTGCAGTTGAGGATGCCGCCCAAACCGTCTACGCCAGTGGTGTCATTCCATTTTTTGACCATTGGAATTTGATTTTAGGAGATGGCTCTAACGCAGGCCCTGCTATTGATTTTGAACAAAAAGACTTCTTTTACACCACCAACGATGGAGATGAAGATTGGGTTGTATTCAAAGCACCTAACGCAGGTGATACCCACGGAACTTCCAATAACACAAGAACAGAGTTGGCACAACTGAAAAAGTGGTCTCCGCTAACGGATGCAAAGTTGAATGCAACCCTCAAGGTGATGAATGTATCTGCTACGGGTGATGCCCGTGTCGCAGCCTCCCACTCAGTAGTCGTAGGACAAATTCATAGTGCGGACGGCCACGAGAACGAACCGCTCAAAATATTCTACAAGAAATTCCCCGGTCACACCAAAGGCTCTGTTTTTTGGCATTATGAAATCAATACGGCAGGAGAGGATAATGCTAAAAGGTGGGATTTCTCAACGACTGTCTGGGGCAATGACTTTTCGGTCGTTGGAGCGGAGGAGAACAGCTACCCGGACGAACCCGAAGAGGGTATTGCTTTAGGCGAAGAATTCAGCTATGAAATCGAGGTAAAGGATGGAATTATGACCCTGAAGTTTAGCAGTCCCGGCCATGAGACCAAGTCCTTTTCTAAAAACCTGATTGAATCGGAGTATACCACTAAAGCTGATATCCCTGAGCAGACTCAAGCCTTATTCGTACCCATCGGCCAGGATGGCGTGGAGCGGGAGAATGCGTACTCTGAAGAAGGGCTTTTCTTCAAACTGGGCGCTTACAATCAAACGAACGGCAAATCGCCTGAAGTAAACAGAAATTGGTGCTCGGGCGCAGAAACACACGGTGGTGACGTCCGGAAGCAGTATGAAGATGGTAATTACGCAGAGGTTTGGTTTAAAACGGGCAGTATATTCGTAAGCGATGATGCCATTTCCAATCAAGGATACTTCACTAAGAATGATTAAGAATGGCCTGATTTGATGGCGCAATACCGCACAGAATAACGAAATATGAAAAGCCTGCCACCCGGTCAAAGAGCAGGTAGTGGCCCTGGTTTTCTTTTTCGTTGGTTGTACAGATTTGGAATCAAAGGGACCATCAGGGACTTTGAAAAGGCTACTGCTGCTTACAAAGCCAGGGTAGAAGAGGAAGAGTAGGCCTCTCCCATTTGAATTTTAAGTCAGGCCCAAAAACAGGACCATTCTTCTGGCAAACAAACCAAACTTTATGTCGACTCGGGAAATCTCTATCGTTAATTTGAATATTGGAATAGATGAAAGTGTAAAGCAGCGCACTACGCCAATACTGGAAAATGAAATAGAGGGTATTGAGGTGGAGCACGTCGCACTTGTCGGTGGGCAATCACTGGTGGACCGTTCGAGAAAGGGCTACAGACTGGTTTACTTGTTTGTAAAAGGAAGGGGAGAGGCCATTGCGGAGAGCAACCATTATGAAATTGTACCGGAAACGATCCTGCTGCCCAACGCCATTGAGGGCATAAGGATCACCGCCGCTACGGACGACAACCTGCATTACCTCAAGATTTCGTGTAAGCTGACGGCTCAGGACCTGAAGGAGCTGGACGCACTCCCGAAGGATAATACACAAAAGGTGTACTACGCCAAATTCAGCGACTGCCAGTCTTACGTCGAACCCATTAAAAGCCCCAATACGGTAAGCCGGACCATCCTGTCTAATGAATACATCCCCAGAATAGCAATGGGGACGGTTCAAACGAAGGGGCCAGACGAAGTTGGCGCTCATGAACACCCCATGCTGGAGCAAATATTCTTAGGTTTGTCAAAAAACAATTGCACGGTTTATGCTGATGAGGCCCAGACAAACTTCCCACCCTATTCAGTGCTCCATATTCCGCTGGGGTCCCGGCATTCCGTTTCTGTTGACAAAGACAAAACCCTTTACTACGTGTGGATGGACTTCTTCTTAGAGCATGTCTAAAAATTTGAGTCTCGGTTTCTACTGATCGACGAAAGAACCATCTGAATATTGGCCGCTAGAATGAATCCTGCCGAATTTTCTACTGTTCGCTCTA